>CAWUIB010000008.1:0-183789 GCA_963922335.1 uncultured Chromatiales bacterium
ATCACGAAGAGCACGATCACGAAGAGCACGATCACGAAGAGCACGATCACGAAGAGCACGATCACGAAGATCGTGAAATCACGGCCATGCTCATTCAATATCGCTCGCCGACTGCCGCAATCACGTTCCCGAGACAGGTAAACGCCGACAGCGCGCTCGTCGCTGCCGCGCCAGCTATCGAAGTGACTCGGGTGTTGCGTCTGGTCGGCGCGGGCCTTGATGGACTTCGGACGTTCGCATGGCTATTGATCGTTTCGGCCGGGCTGTCGATCTTTGCGGCGCTTTACGGCTCGCTGCGCGCACGTCGCGGTGACATTGCGATGTTGCGTTGCCTCGGCGCCACGCGCGTCGAAGTACTGAACGCCTTGTTGCTCGAAGGGCTGTTATTGACCGTCATGGGCATACTTCTTGGATTCCTGACGGCGCACTTCGCCGTAGAGTTCATGGGACAGTGGCTCGCGGCCACGCGCGGCGTCACGATTACCGGATTTACCTGGCTGGCGGTAGAATGGGTGCTGATCGGCGGTCTGTTGGCGGTAGGTGTTCTGGCGTCAGTGATTCCTGCGTTGCAGGCGTATCGCACAGACGTCGCCAAAACCCTGTCGGAGTCATCATGATCGATCTGCGGAATGTTCTGCTCGCCGGTACTTTTGTGTGGGGCCTGCTCTCACAGCAGCCTGCCGCTGCGCAAGCCACAAGCACTTTGAATGGCGGCCTTAGCGAAGAGGAAATGCAAGCCTCAGCGGAGGACGACACCACGACTCTTTCGCTCGATGCCTCCGTGCCCGCCACCAGCGCCGATGAGGTGACTTCCTTTTTCGTGACGCCGATGGCGCGCGGTGGTTATCTGGACGCGGACGGCCGACTGGTCGTCGACCTGCTGGAAGGCAACACCACGTTCCTCGCGTTGCAGGTTATGAGCGAAGAAGGCGTTCCGGTCAGCGGCGCGGAAGCAGATTTCGAAATTGAGGGAACCAGCACGATTCGTACAGTGGACCCCTCGGCAAACGGCTATACGACTGACAATTACGGCATCACCGAATTTGTGGTTTTAGCGGGCGACATGGGCCTTGACGTCATTACCGCAAAAGTCGGTGATACAGAAACTGAGATCGCGATCAACGTCATTAGCCTCGCGGCGCTTTCGGCGCCCGCATTACCTGTCGTGGAAGGCGCCATCACGTGGGATGAACTTCGCTCGGTGCGTTTGACTTATGAGGACAGTGAGCTGCTTGCTGCATTCCCAGCGTCGATCGCGGAGCGCGCCGACGAAACGGTCAAAATCACCGGGTTCATGACCCCGCTCGAAGCCGACTCGTCGCAGCGTTGGTTCCTGTTGACGTCCAGCCCACCGCACTGTTTTTTCGACATCCCCGGGGGACCCGCAGGCACGGTCGAAGTGCTCGCGCCAGACGGCGTTGAGTTGTCCTGGGACCCGGTCGTCGTGGAAGGCCGCTTCGAACCCATCGAGAGAGGAAAAGGCACCGTCTACCGATTACACGACGCCAAACTGATCAGTCCTGCCGGAGCCTAGCGACCGAAATTTTGGCGTTCGCGCTCCGACAAGCCCTGAAGCTCGTGATCTTCATCGTCAGGCGCGATGAATGAGAACACTTCGAGCAATTCCGCAGGCGCAATGTCGCGCACTATGAACACGACTCGAGAACGGTGATCGTCGCTCGGCCAGGCCGACAGTACTTCCGGTGGATGCCAAATGTGTTGTACGCCGTGAACGACCATGGGCACCGGCAGTTCACTCACGTTCAGTACCCCTTTGACACGAAGCAAATCTGGTCCACGCAACCGGGCAAGCTCGGCAAACCATGCATCAAACACCCTCGCCGACTTGGGTGTTTCAAAAGTCAGGCTGAACGACCGAATCCGCTCGTCATGTCGGTTCAGATCATGGTGATGGTGGTGATGCGGCACATGATCATCGGCAAGCCACGCTTCTACAGACGATCCGACAAGCTCCGGATTAAATGAGGAGCCGCGCAACAGGCCCGCGAGCGTTTCCGGATTCGGCGGACTCGAAATTAGACGAGCAGCAGGGTTCAGTCGTCGGACCCATTCGCGTGTCTCCGACAATTGCGCTTCACTCGCAAGATCCAACTTCGTCAGGATTACGGAATCAGCGACCGCAATCTGCTTCGGTGCTTCGTGCTGACTGTTCAACGTTTCAACGGCGTTGACACTGTCGACGACAGTGATGATCTGGCTCAAGCGATAGCGGTCACGAATCGCGGTGTCGGCGACAAATGTCTGCACAATCGGCGCGGGATCTGCGAGCCCCGTGGTTTCGATCAGCACCTCATCGAACCAACGCTGGCCATTGCGAGAGTAGCGCCAAGGCGCCTCGCGCAACGTCTTGGTCAGGTCGCCACGGATAGTGCAACACAAGCAGCCATCGGCGAGTTCTACAAAGCTCGAATCCATATCCGACTGCGCAACCAGATCATGGTCGACGCCGACCGAACCAAACTCGTTCACAATAACGAGAAAGCGTGGGCTGCCTGGTCGCTTGATCAAGGCGTTGAGCAGTGTAGTCTTGCCGGCACCTAGAAATCCGGTCAGCACCGTAACGGGAATTCTTTTGTCAGTGTCTTCCATTGATCATCTGCGCCGACTACCGGGACGGTGGCAACAGTATAGCGGTTGCATCAACCTACGACGGTTTCTGTGGCTCGTTGTTGCCTGCGCGACTCTGTTACTCGGCGCCACCAATTTGCATGCCCATCCGGAAGACGAGTTCTGTGTGCCTGGGGAGGGCAGTCTGGACCCAGCGCTCTGCGAACAGCTGGCAGCGCTTGATAGTGCCGACGGTAAATCAGCGCGGACGGTTCAGCCCATCCTTGACGCGACGGGTGCACCACGTAGTGCCTTGTCCACGGCGGTGCTCTACATTGGTATTGGGGTCGGACACATCCTGCCCGGCGGTCTGGACCACATCCTGTTCGTGCTGGCCCTCTTTCTCACCTCGGTGAAAGCAAGGCCGCTCGTCATTCAAATCACCTGCTTCACGCTGGCACACAGCGTAACGCTGGGATTGGCCGCCGCAAGTGTCATCTCCCCATCCGCTGACATCGTTGAGCCGTTAATTGCCGCAACGATCGCATTTGTCGCGATCGAGAACCTTCTGGTCGATGAAATGCCAGGCTGGCGACCGCTTGTCGTCTTTGGATTCGGTCTGTTGCATGGACTTGGGTTTGCAGGATTCTTTGGCGAGCTTGGATTACCGCAGGGACAATTCTGGAGCGGGTTAGTTGGGTTCAATATCGGCGTCGAAATCGGTCAGCTGAGTGTTGTGTTAGTCGCGTGGCTGAGCCTCGCAGCTTGGACAAAAATCAACGCAGCCGCAGTTGAGCGCAACTACCGGAGCTGGGTTGCACGGCCTGCGTCAGTTTTGATCGGGCTAATAGGACTGTGGTGGACCATCGAACGCGTAGCGCTGGGATAAAAAAAGGGCGAACGACCCGTTGATCGTTCGCCCCTCATCGAGCTCAAAGCGTGTTCGAATCAGTCACCGCCTGTGCCTGTTTCAAACCCGCGACCAATCAGCAGCGGCTCGATGCTCGGATCGGCACCACGGAAGTTGCGATACAACGCGTCGGCTTCCTGCAAACCACCTGCTTCGTACACCCACTTCTTAAGGCGCCCAGCGACTTCCTGGTCGAAGATATCCTCGGCTTCAACAAATGCATTGAAGCCATCGGCGTCCAGAATTTCCGACCACAGGTAGGCGTAATAGCCGGCGGAATAGCCGCCTGCAAAAATGTGGCTGAAGTATTGAGAGCGATAACGAGGTTCAATCTCATCGATTAACCCGTATTCGTCGAGCACCTTCTCCTCGAACGCCGAAGCGTCCGTGATTTGTGCCGCCTCTTCCTCCGTCAGCATGTGCCAGCGAAGATCGAGCAGCGACGCGGCGATGTACTCGGTCGTGCTGAAGCCCTGATTGTGGTTTGCCGCCGCGAGCATGCGCTCGACCAACGCCTCCGGGATCACCTCACCGGTCTCATAGTGTTTCGCGTAAAGCTCGAGCATCCGCGGTTCAGCAGTCCAGTGCTCCAGAATCTGAGCCGGGAACTCCGTGTAATCCCGCGGGCCGTCAACACCTGAGAAGGTCGGGTAGTCGATTTTGGTCATGATGCCGTGCAAGCCGTGACCAAATTCATGGAAGAGCGTGGACACTTCGTCGAAACGAAGCAGTGTTGGCTCACCAGCCGCCGGCGTCGTCAGGTTCATGTTGTTCGAGACGATCGGTCGGATGTTGGACCCGCCATAGTTCGAAGCCTGCCGGAAGCTGTTCATCCACGCACCGCCGCGCTTGGAATCACGCGCGTACATATCGAACATGAAAACGCCGAGGTGGGTTCCATCCGCCTCTTTCACTTCGTACGCCGTAACAACGTCGTTCCAAACCGGCGCATCCAACGGCGTAAACGTGATACCGAACAAGCGCTCTGCCATCTCGAAAGCGCCCTCAGTGACGGCACCCAGTTCGAAATACGGTTTCAGTTCGTTTTCATCGATATCGAATCGTTCTTTACGAATCTTCTCGGAGTAGTGCCACCAGTCATGCCCGGCAAAGGTGAACGCATCTCCGATCATGGCCTGCATGTCAGCACGCTCCTCTTTCGCGCGTGCAAGACCCGGCTCCCAGACGCGGAGCAGGAAGTCCTCTGCACCCTTCGGTGTGCGCGCCATGTTGTATTCGAGGACGTAGTGCGCGTGCGATTCATAACCCAGCAGTGCTGCGCGCTTCGCCCGCAGCTGCGCCACCTTGATGGCAATGGGACCGTTATCCACATCGCCCTCACTCGCACGCAGACGATACCCATTGAACGCCTGCTCACGCAGATCGCGATTCTCGGACTGCGTCATAAAGGTCTCGTAGACCGAGCGATCAAGAGTGACCACCCAGGCCTTCTCGTCTTCGTTCCAGATACTGGACTTGAAGGAGTCAGACAGTCCGGCGGTATCCGCTTCGTCGGTGATCTTGAGCTTGAATGCCTTGGTTGAGCTCAACAGGTTTTGACCGAACTTCGTCGTCAGTCCCGACAGCTCTTCATTAATGGCCGCCACCTTCGCTTTAGTGTCGGCATCGAGTGCCGCACCCGAACGGACGAATGCACGATGTGTGAGTTCGAGCAAGCGCGCCTGCTGCTCATCGAGATCCAGCGTGTCGCGGGCTTCGTAAACCGTCTTGACCCTGTCCCAAAGCGCATCGTTGAACGTGATCTTGTCGGACTCACGCGTCCACAATGGATAAATGATGCCCTGTAGCTCGCGCTTCTTCGCGTTGAGTTCGGTGCCGGTCAGATTTCCGAAAACAAGTCCAACCTTGATGGCAAGTCCGCCCACCGACTCAAGTTCCAGGATGGTGTTTTCAAAGGTCGGCGCATCCGGGTTGTCCACGATCGCGGCGATTTCGTCGCGTTGTTCCAGCATTGCCTTCTTGAAGGCGGGGAGGAAGTCATCGTCGGAAATCACATCAAACGGCGGCACACCGAACGGCGTGTCCCAATCGGCGAGGAACGGGTTGCCTTCCAGCTCGGCGTCGGTGACCGCCAGCTCATCGGTTTCGGTCGACGCGGATTCGGTCGTTTCAGCAGTGGTCTCGGTTTCGCCGCCGCAAGCAATAACGGCGAACGCCGCCATGAAAATGGCCAGCAATCGAAATAGCTTCATTGGTTTATAGTCCCAGGCAAATGTGCGCGATCACTCGCGCTGACAAAAGCGACCGGTTGCGACAGAGCAACCGATGAACGTTATAGTATAGCAGTTCCCGACCCCCTCTGAATGGATTCCAACTGATGAAGAAGCTGTTTGCGTTGTGCCTCGCACTGACCTGTTCCTGCGCCTGGGCGGAGGTCGTACAGACCAAAGGCGAGTTTGTTGACAAGTTCCGGCAACTCGATGAGTCGCTGCCCTCCCCTAACGTCTATCGCACCGCTGGCGGCGAACCTGGCCACCGCTACTGGCAACAGGAGGTCGACTACGACATCGATGTGACGCTCGATGAGGCGAAGCGTCGTCTCACCGCATCACAAACCATCAACTACACCAACAACAGCCCAGATACCCTGCGTTTTCTTTGGCTGCAGTTGGACCAGAATCGCTTCAGGAGTGATTCGCTTGCCGAACGGTCGGCAGCGTTCGCTGATCCGAGCCGTCGCGGCCCGGCCGTCACCTTTGATGAAGCTGCGCCGAAAATGAGCCTCGGTGAGCTCCGCCGGCAGCAGTTTATGACAGACACTGAGCTGGGTTACGAGATCAGTAACGTCCAGGAAACCAACGGTCGCGAACTTGCCTATACCATCGTCGGCACACTGATGCGGATCGATCTGAATCGCCCCCTGGCACCTGGCAAGTCGACCGCTTTCCGAATGAACTTCGCCTATAACATCGTCGAAGAAGATGCGGTCTCGGCGCGCTCCGGGTACGAGCACTTTCCGGATGATGCGCGCGAAGGCGGCAACGACATTTTCCTGATCGCACAGTGGTTCCCGAGACTGGCCGCCTACACCGACTACGAGGGTTGGACCAATAAAGAATTCCTCGGCCGGGGCGAATTCACGCTTGAGTTCGGCGACTACACGGTCGATATCACCGTTCCGGCGGATCACTTGGTCTCCTCAACAGGCGAGCTGAAAAATGCAAACAGCGTGTTGACGGCGACGCAACGGCAGCGACTGCAGACGGCGCGCACAGCCGATGAACCCGTGTTCATCGTCACGCCACAAGAAGCCCTTGACAACGAAGCCGAAGGTACAGACGACACCAAGACCTGGCGTTTTGAAGCCGAGAACGTCCGTGACTTCGCGTGGGCCTCGTCACGCAAATTCATCTGGGATGCACAGGGCTATCAGCAAGGTGGTTCCGTTCAGCCGTTAGTGATGGCCATGAGCTTTTACCCCAAAGAAGGCGAACCACTGTGGTCGAACTACTCGACCGCATCGGTCATCCACACCATGGAGGTGTATTCGCGGTTCTCATTCGACTACCCCTACCCCACGGCACAGTCCGTGAACGGTCCGGTCGGTGGGATGGAGTACCCGATGATCACCTTCAACGGTCCGCGCACCGATCTGCAGGAAGATGGCACAAGAACCTACACGCTCGCCGAAAAGCGCTTTCTGGTCGGCGTTGTGATCCATGAGATTGGGCACATCTATTTCCCGATGACCGTGAACTCGGACGAGCGGCAATGGACCTGGATGGACGAAGGCCTCAACAGCTTCCTGGATGCCATGGCCTGCCTGGAGTGGGATCCAGATATGCCTTGGCGCGTCGAGCCTCGCGATATCGTGAACTACATGAAATCGGAACAACAGGTGCCGATCATGACCCAGTCCGATAGCGTATTGCAGCTCGGTCCGAATGCTTATTCGAAGCCGACCGTGGCGCTGATGATTCTTCGCGAAACGGTGCTCGGTCGCGAGCTCTTCGATTTTGCCTTCAAAGAGTATTCCCGCCGCTGGCGTTTCCGTCGCCCCACGCCCGCCGATTTCTTCCGCACAATGGAAGAAGCATCGGGTGTTGACCTGGATTGGTTCTGGCGTGGCTGGTTCTACACGACCGACCATGTCGACATCTCACTCGACCGCATCTGGAAATTGCGTCTGGATACCATGGACCCGGATATCGATTTCGCGAGGCGCCGACAGGAAGAAGCCGACAAACCGGCGTCACTGACAGTGCAGCGCAACCGTGAAGCCGGTATGCAAACTTGGGTCGAACGCAACCCCGGTCGTGATGACTTTTATGATGAGAATGATCAGTTCACTGTCACCAACAAAGAGCGCAATGCTTATCAGGAGTTTTTGAACGGACTAGATGATTGGGAACGCGCCACAATCGAACGCGCTGTCGCAGAAGACCGCAATTATTACGTGCTCGAATTCTCCAACATCGGAGGCCTGGTCATGCCGATACCGCTCGAACTGACGTTCGACGATGGCAGCACAATGCGCTACGAAATCCCGGCAGAAATCTGGAGACGGAATGCGCGAGCGGTCAAGAAGCTGATCGTCACCGATAAGGAAGTGGTTAGCGTCACGGCGGACCCGCAATGGGAAACCGCAGACGTGAATATGGACAACAACCACTATCCCCGTCAGATCGTCCCGTCCCGGATCGAGATGTTCAAATCGCCGCCGCGCGAAGGGTTCGAATACCGCGACGTCATGCAAGACAGTAAAACAGAACTGAACACCTGCGAGGAGAGTGAGGACAGCGAGTGTACCGACGAGTAATTCGCCGCCTTCTGGTTGCAGCGGTCGGCGTACTGGTCGCTGCAACCACGTTCGCACATCAAGCGAAGGAAGCCGTCACCCAGGTACTGTTCAACGAGCGCACAGGCAACATTGAGGTGATGCACCGATTCTTGTTGCATGACGCGGAGCACGCACTTCGCCGGGTGAAGGGCATCAATGCCGACCTGATGCGTTCTGAGGAATCGCGACAAGCGTTCGCGGACTATGCCCACGCGAACTTCAGTCTTCGAGATCAGGACGGCGAGCTACTGGCGCTGCGCAGTGTTGGACATGAGATCGAGGGGAAGTTTCTCTGGGTGTATGCCGAAGCACCAGCACGCTCGGATATCACCGCGCTCGAAATATCTCATGGAGCATTGCGTGACATCTGGCCGGATCAGGTCAATCTCGTGAACGTCGATCGGGGTGGGCAGTCCGAGTCCGCGCTCTTCGCGGCGGGAGCGACATCGATCCGGGTCGAAATCCCTGCTGACTAGCGCTCGACGACCGAGGTCGACGAACGAATCTATGTGTCGGACTGCCTTACACTCTCTCGCATCAGGCGCGGACTCGCTGTCAATTTTCTCATTCAATTCAATAGTTTACAATTCTGGCACGAAAACTGCTTCTAACCGTTCAATTAAATGCCATTTGCCCTCGGGCACGCTTTTCGGAGTTTAAGTAATGAAATTGTTGACGAAAATCGCATCTGGAGCTGCTGCGATCGCGCTGTCGATGAGCGCGAACGCGTCTCTGATCGTGAACGGCGGTTTTGAAGATACCGACGTTAACGGCGGTAACGGCGGCTGGGAGTGGTATGACTCCTCAAACGTCGACGGTTGGGAAGGTAGCAACATCGAAATCTGGCAGGATTTCGGCAATATTGGCCCTTACGAAGGCAATCAGCATGCCGAGCTAAATGCACACCCGGGCAGCGGCGATGCATTCTCAATCTTCCAGACGTTTGCGACCAACCCAGGCCAGGTCTACGAGCTGTTCTTCGCATACGGCGCACGCCGCAGTGACGACGAGTCGTTCCAAGTGCAATTGACGGGCGCAGGCAGCCTGCTGGACCGTCTGATGGACGACCACACCGTGAACAACTGGAGCACCTTCACCTACGTATTCACGGCTGACTCGACCTCGACGACGCTAACCTTCACGTCAGTAACGCCGCGCGACGGCACTGTCGGCAACTTTCTCGACGGTGTGAGCGTTGTTAGCGTCCCGGCTCCAGGCACACTCGCTCTGCTAGGTGGCGCGCTGATCGGCCTTGGACTGCGTCGCAGAAAAACAGCCTGATCACCAACAGCCACGGCTGATAGTCTCTCGATACCCACTAGCTCGAATGAGCTAGTGGGTATTTTTTTGCCCATCCGATAGCTATTGAAATGACTGCAGAAGACAAATTATTCACAGCACGCAAGCCCGGCCCCGTGACGGAATCAGAGCGGATTGAGTATCTGGACCTGCTTCGTGGCTTTGCGGTCATGGCGATCTTCATCGTCAACATCAAGGCGATGGTGATGCCTTTCGCGTTCTATATGAATGCGTCCTTGTGGCCATCGCAGACAGATCAGCTGATCGCGGTCGTGCAGAAATATCTTGTCGACGACAAATGGCGAACCACCTTTACTGCACTCTATGGTGCCGGGCTGATGATGATGTGGGACCGCATCTCGACGCGTGGCGGCACACGGGGCGTCTTGTTTCGACGCACAGCCTGGCTCACGTTATTCGGCGCCGTGCATCTGTTCGGACTATGGACCGGGGATATTCTTTTCCTTTACGGAGTGACCGGCTTTCTGGCCATTTTGTTCGTCAGGATGCGCGCTCGGACGCTTGCTGTAGTGGGACTGATTGTCCTTTTGCTGGGCACGCTCTGGTTGTGCGCGTTTTCAGCCGGTCCGGTTTTCGATCCGGCGTTGCGCGCCGAACTCAAGCCGATCTTCTGGGCGCCCTCCGTCGAGCAGATTGCAGATGAGGTTGCGCGTCAGAACGGGCCCATATGGCAGAGGCTGAGCAACCGCGTTCTCGAGGGCTTGGACTACCTGTTGTTCTATGTCGTGCTCGGCGGTTTTCTCCCCGTGACACTCGGCTTGATGTTGCTTGGGATGGCGTTCTACCGAACCGGTTTGTTAAAGGGCAGTTGGTCCATCCGCCGAACACTGCCACTGGCCGTTGCGCTGCTTTCAGGTGCATGGCTGCTCGATGGTTTGCAAATCAGCCAACTGAAATCGAGCGGCTATGACTTTGACGTTTACAGCCTGAACCAGTGGATGGCCTCTCTTGACGGCTATCTCGGTAGCCTCGGTTTTTGTTGTCTGGTATCGGTGCTCGCGAGCCTCGGCGTGCGGTTCAAAGCCGTTCAGGCAGTGGGGCGCATGGCATTCACCAATTACATTGCGTGCACACTGATCGGCACTACGCTGGGTGTTGGACATGGGTTCGGCCTGTACGGCGAGGCAAGCCTGACAACGCTGATGTTCATCGTGATTGCGACGTTAGTTGCCATGCTGCTCTGGTCCATGCTGTGGTTGCGGCAGTTCCGGTTTGGGCCGCTGGAATGGCTCTGGCGATCATTAGTCTACGGCGGTTTCCAACCGATACGCCGGGCGCGGCAAGCCTAAACAAGCCGTTACGGGTGAGCTCTCCGTTCATCTGATTACGTTTACTCCTGTGAGGGCCGGGCGCCCTCGGTGCGAGACAGCGACGCTGTTCCGCGCGTAGTGAAAGGCAGAGCGCCCGCATTAAACGCCGGGCGCCTCCTGCACTATTCGCTATGTGACCATCGAAACTGGAATTCCAGCTCTTCTTCGCCATCGCCGACTTCATGCTCTATTGTGAAGCGCGCCCTAACTGGCACATATATGCGTTCGCCAGCTACCTGGATTTCGAAGGGCTTGCCGGTCTTCATGCAATCAACCAGACGCTCCAGCTTGCGAATATTCTCATCGTCCGAGTATTCCTTCTCAACATCACGAGTTCGGTTGCTTTGGCTCATAGTCCGCTCCGGCATTACTAAGACGCTGCATACCAACACACGCACATGACAACTGCGTTTCAGGCGATGTCCGACCGCAAGCTAAGTGAGCGGTGGTACAAGAAGAAGCTTGTGATGCGAGCTGTGAGTCATCACAACGCAGCGTGTATTCCATCATTTGCAGCCAGAACCCTGTGTAATCGGGGAAGCACGTGTGCCCCCCTACCTTAGCTCTGCATGCCGGCGATCACGCTCTCAACAACACGTTCGGTGACCTGGGTTGCCCCATCGGTCCCCGACAGGCTGAGCTTACCCGTAACGCCAAGGTGGCAGACGCCATGGACGCCCGCCCAAAGCGCAGCGGCCGACACGTCGGCGCGCGGTGTATCGGTCGCCTGGCTGAGTAGTTCAGAAATCCACAGAAAGATCGCGTCGGTTTGATCGGTCAATGCGCCGGGAGGTTTATCGGGGTCGGGCATGGTGTGCTCAAACGCGAGCCGCCACAGTCCGGGATGTGCCATCGCGTACTCGGTGTAGACGCGGGCAACCGCCTTGAGCTTCTCGACAGCGTCGGTCAGGTCCTTTGTCTCACGGTCCATACGCTGGCGGATTTCGGCCACAGTGCCGACGTTCACAGCGAGGATCAGATGGTCGAAGCTATCGAAGAGTTGGTAGAGCGTACCCGGCGTGTAGCCGATTCGCTTGGCCACGGCGCGAGCCGACAGCGCCTGCACGCCCTTGCCGCGGATGATCGCCCTGGCTGCTCGAAGGCTCATTTCGCGCAATTCGTCGCGCGTGTGGTCACTTCGCCGGCCCATGTTCAATTTTTCCGAACCAAAATAGGAGCTTACCAAATTATTGAACGCTGTTAAATTCTCTGGTAGCGTTATTAAACGCCGTTCATTTTCTCGGCTATTTATTTGGCCTTTTATTGAACGTCGTTTAATTAAATGGAGTGGCATCATGACTAGCACTAGAAAACCATCAGTTTGGCAAGTCGCGATCGGCGGCCTGCTGTCTCTGTTCACGCTGGGGTCAGCCGAGGCTGCGGGCTTACTGACCCCAGTCGGTCAGAACACGTCCCTTGCCATCGAGGACCATGCGGTCCGCGTTGTTGTTGAAGACGGCTACGTCGTCACCGAGGTCGAACAGACCTTCTCGAACGCGGGCGGCAACGATGTCGAGGCCATCTACTCTTTCCCTGTGCCCGAGCACGCCTCAGTGGGTGAATTCACCTACTGGATCGACGGTCAACCAGTCACGGGTGAGGTTGTCGAACGACAACAAGCGCGAGACATCTACGAGGCCGAGAAGTCCGCAGGACGAGAAACCGCCCTCGTTGAGAAAAACGAATACAAGACATTTGAGATCAGCGTCTACCCGGTACGAGCGGGACAAGACGTCCGCACGCGGTTGGTGTACTTGCAAACCGCGCACACCGATACGGGCGTTGGCCGATACGTCTATCCCCTCGCGGAGGGCGGCGTCGACGAAGTCCAGAACTCGTTCTGGGAAATGAGAGATGCAGTCAACGGCACGTTCTCGTTTGACCTTGAACTGAAATCCTCATATCCCGTCGATGCGGTTCGGGTGCCCGATCAACCCGGCGCCACGACCACACAGCTGGATGCCGGACACTGGCGTGTGGCGCTGGGATCAACCGGTGGCACTGCCGCCGATCTCGACGAACAAATCGCCGCGATCGAAGCCGAAGCGCCTGTGCCGGTCGCGGGTGAGGTCAGACTCGATACCGACGTGGTGGTCTACTGGCGACACACCGCCAACCTCCCCGGCTCTGTCGACCTTGTCACCTACAAGCCTGACGCGGACAGTCGTGGCACCTTCATGCTGACCTTAACTCCCGGCGACGATTTACCCGTCATCACAACCGGGCGTGACTGGACCTTCGTTCTCGATACCTCGGGTTCGATGCAGGGTAAGTTCGCCACGCTTGCCGAGGGCGTTGAACGCGCACTCGGAGAGCTTCAGCAGAATGACCGCTTCCGAATCTTTGCGTTCGACAACAGCGCGCGCGAAATGACGCCAGGTTTCGTGGCCGCGACGCCAGAGGCGGTCCAGCAATACATCAACCAGGTCCGAGCGTTGACTGCCGGAGGTGGTACTAATCTGCACGAGGGCTTGCGAGTCGCCCTGAAGAAGCTCGACGATGATCGTCCGAGTGGCGTGATCCTCGTGACGGATGGTGTCGCCAACGT
This sequence comes from uncultured Chromatiales bacterium, assembly GCA_963922335.1. Taxonomy (GTDB): domain Bacteria; phylum Pseudomonadota; class Gammaproteobacteria; order Steroidobacterales; family Woeseiaceae; genus CALBPI01. The sequence continues at coordinate 13,458 of CAWUIB010000008.1, forward strand.
AGGTGTGACGCAGAAACGGAAGTTCCTCGAGATGCTGGAAGCGCGTGACGTCCGTCTGTTCACGTTCATCATGGGCAACAGTGCCAACCGCCCCTTGCTCGAGGCAATGACGGAAGTCTCTGATGGCTTCGCCGTGTCCGTCTCAAACAGCGACGATATCGTCGGTCGTTTGAAGCTGGCCGTCGGCAAGCTGGTTCACCACAGCATGAACAATGTCGACATCGACATAGATGGCGTCCGCGTCTCTGACGTGCAACCTCAACGACTGGGCAGCGTCTACTATGGCGAACAGATGGTGCTCATGGGGCACTACTGGAAAGGGGGTACAGCATCGGTCGAGGTGAGCGCCAGCGTGGCCGGGCAGGAAGTCCGTTACCAGACCAAGGTTCAACTGCCGAATACAGCCACCGACAACCCCGAGCTTGAACGCCTCTGGGGCTACCGCACCATCGAGTCGCTGGAGCGCCAGCTTGACTACTTCGGTGAGAACGCCGATGTCTCCGACGCGATCCGGGATCTCGCTATCGAGTACGGCCTGGTCACCGACTACACCTCGATGATCGTGCTGCGAGACGACGTGTTCGATGCGATGAACATCGAACGCAAGAACCGCGACCGTGTGAGCAATGAGCGTCAAGCCCGAGCGAAACGTGCCGAACGCGGCCCCGTCAACCGGCGCGCGGATGAATCGCAACCCATGTACACGCAACCGCGCCCGAGCACCGGTGGCGGTGGCTCCGTGGGCATCGTGATGCTACTGGGACTGGCGTTGGTCGGTATGTTCCGACGCCTTGCCGCGAACCGGAAGTAGATAGCGACCGGCGGGCGTCCTCCGAGTGAGGGCGCCCGCTCGCCTCGTCGAACCGAGAGGTTCGAACCAAGACTTCAAGGAAGGCAAACAAAAAGGGTCCGCAAGGGACCCTTTTCTTATTTGGCGCGCCTGGAAGGATTCGAACCTCCGACCGCCTGGTTCGTAGCCAGGTACTCTATCCAGCTGAGCTACAGGCGCGTGTTTTGTGTTCCGGACATGTGTCCGCTGAACAGGCCGTGCATTATAGAAGTGCTGCCTATCCAAGGCCAGAAAAAAGTGGCGGAGAGAGAGGGATTCGAACCCTCGATGGGCTATTAACCCATACTCCCTTAGCAGGGGAGCGCTTTCGACCACTCAGCCATCTCTCCGGTTCTGGTCATCCGGCTCGCGGCCGGCCGCAGAGTTTAAGTCACTGGTGGGTGTAGGGTAAAGACGTGCCGCGAATTGATTACTCGCACGCAGCGGCAGCAGGCCCTTCGTCCGTTGACTCGTTCTGAATTCGCTCAAAAATTTCCTGTCTGTGGACGGATACATCCTTGGGTGCGTTAATGCCCAGGCGAATCTGGTTGCCTTTGACGCCCAGCACTGTGACCGAAACGTCTTCGCCGATGACTACGGTTTCCCCAACCCGTCGGGTCAGAATCAACATGAAGCTCTCTCCCTTTCTTCGGCTACAGCCTCTCCGTGGCTGCGACCATTCCAGACTCGCGAAACGGGCAAGCATCTCAACATGCCCACTGAGTATCGTCTGTCTATTTCCGCTAGTACTGTCACATCGTCCCTAAAAATTTCGAACTTGTTCTATGACAGCGCTAACAATGCACACACCTTGAGCACTATTTGCCCGAGACCGCCGAATTAGATCGTAAAGAAATGGATAATGCAAAGGTAAAATCGAAATTTATCGCCTTGTAACACTCTGAAAATTTGGGGAATTTATTCCCGCACTCAGGGAAAGTCGGTATACCCGTTCCCTTGGTAACAATTAGCGCGTTTTTTCTTTGACCCAATCAGCAACCAACCCTAAAGATTCATCGAGATTCTCCGGTTGATTTCCACCTGCCTGCGCAAAATCCGGACGTCCTCCGCCCTTCCCGCCCACGGCGTTCGCCACAACGTTGACGAGTTCCCCAGCCTTCAGGGTCTCGATTAGCGGCTTTGAGACGCCCGCAGCGAGACGAACCTTATCGCCCTCCGCGGTACCCAAAACCACAACGCTTTTGGGCCCGAGTTTGTCTTTCAGTTGATCGACGGCATCGCGAAGCGATTTGGCGTCCGCGCCGTCCACCCGCGTCGCTAGCACCTTTACGTCTCCAACTGCTACCGCCGAAGCGGTCAGGTCCGTACTCCCGCCGGACACCAATTGCTGGCGGAGAGACGCCAATTCCTTTTCGAGCGATTTTCCGCGCGCCACTAACTGCTCGACCTTCATTACGGCCTCTTCCGGCGCAGCTTTCATGCGAGCGGCCACTTCCGAGAGCGCCTTCGCCTGTTGTCGCGCGAATGACAGCGCAGCGGTTCCGGTTACCGCTTCAATACGTCGAACGCCAGCCGCCACACCAGACTCCGAAACCACTCTGAACGAGCCAATATCGCCCGTGCGACTGACATGTGTCCCGCCACACAGCTCCATCGAGGTTCCGCCTAGCCGCAAGACCCGTACATCGTCGTCGTATTTCTCACCGAACAGCGCCATGGCACCCGCCTCGACCGCATCGTCGAAAGCCATGACGTTGGTCTCAGCCGCATGATTGGCGATGATCTCGGCGTTAACCTGATCTTCGATCAGGTCCAACTCTTCCCGCGTCACCGGCTGTTCGTGCGCGAAGTCGAAACGCAATTTCTCTGCGTCTACCAGCGATCCTTTCTGTACGACATGCTCGCCCAGTATGTGTCGCAACGCCGAGTGCAGCAGGTGCGTTGCCGAGTGATTGCGACGTATTAATGCGCGACGCCCACCGTCTACAACCGCCTCCAGCCTCTGGCCGACACTGAGCGTACCGATGCGCTGCGATCCGACATGCACATGCGCCGCGTTATCCTTACGCGTGTCCTGAACGTCAAACTGGCCGTCCGGCCCTTCCAATACCCCGGTGTCGCCGACCTGCCCACCGCTCTCCGCGTAGAAGGGCGTCGTATCGAGCACCACCACCGCAGACTGCCCAGCCTCGACCTCTTGAACCTCCGCGCCGTCTACAAAGATGGCGACGACCTCGCGCTCTTCATCGTGCTCAGACTCGTAGCCGGAGAAGTCCGTCGCAACATCGAGATTCAACGCGTCTGAGCCCGCAGCACCGAACTTGCTCGCCGCCTTTGCCCGCGCTCTCTGCGCGGCCATTGCACGCTCAAAGCCGACCTCGTCGACGCTGAGGCCTCGCTCGCGCGCCATATCAGCGGTCAGGTCCATCGGAAAGCCGTAGGTGTCGTAGAGTTTGAAGACCAGCTCTCCGTCGAGCACCTCTCCATCGAGATCGGCCATAGCCGCCTCGAGCATGCTCATGCCCTGCTCGATCGTCTCAGCAAAACGTTGTTCTTCGCGCAGTAACACGTCGACAACTTTCGACTCCGCTTTGTGTAATTCCGGATAGGCCTCGCCCATTTCCTTAGCCAGTGCCGCAACCAGCTTGTGGAAGAACGGCTCGCGTTGCCCGAGCATGTATCCATGTCGGATGGCGCGGCGAATGATCCGACGCAAGACATAACCGCGACCCTCGTTTGATGGCCGCACGCCATCGGTCACGAGAAAAGCACAAGCCCGGATGTGATCCGCGATGACTCTGAGGGAGGCGTTGTCGCTGAACGGAACGCCGACAGCTGCCGCAACCGCCTCAATCAGGCGACGAAAAATATCGGTGTCATAGATCGTGTGGACACCCTGCATAACGGCAGAGACACGCTCGAGACCCATGCCGGTATCGACCGAGGGCTTGGGCAGGGGCGTCAGCTCACCTGATGCGTCTCGATCAAACTGCATGAACACAAGGTTCCAGATTTCGACGTAACGATCGCCGTCCTCATCCGGGGAGCCCGGCGGGCCGCCGGCAACCTCGGGGCCATGATCGAAAAAGATTTCACTGCAGGGCCCGCAGGGGCCGGTGTCACCCATCTGCCAGAAGTTGTCTTTTTCATCCAGGCGGGAAATCCGGTCGGCGGGAACGCCAATATCATCGCGCCAGATTGCTGCAGCTTCGTCATCCTCGCGGAAGACAGTCACCCACAGGCGCTCCTCAGGAATCTCCAGCACCTCGGTGACAAACGACCAGGCAAACCGAATTGCATCCCGCTTGAAGTAATCACCAAAGCTGAAATTGCCGAGCATCTCGAAGAAGGTGAGGTGCCGCGCGGTATATCCGACGTTCTCGAGATCGTTGTGCTTGCCACCCGCACGAACGCACCGCTGGGACGTGGTCGCGCGCTGATATGCGCGTTGTTCACTGCCGAGGAAAACATCTTTGAACTGCACCATGCCCGCGTTGGTGAATAACAACGTGGGATCGTTGCCCGGGACGAGCGGCGAGCTCGGGACAACGGTGTGGTCCTGTTCGGCAAAATAGCCGAGAAATGCGGCGCGAAGCTCGCTGGCGGTTAGAGTTTTCATAGCCGCCGAATTATTCCACAGGCAGCGGTCAGGACATAGCGACCGAAATCTGTTCTTGCGAAAAACCTCGGTAGGTTAGAAATCGCATCTGTTTGGCTTTGAGTTCGAAATTCTCGGGAACGGCCTCGCCATATTTGCGCACCCGGACGTCTCGAGCCAGCGCTCCCCAGTCGAACTCGCTGTCGCGCAGCGCATCATCCACCAACGCATCGCTCAATCGCTTCGCACGCAGCTCCGCGCGAATACGCTGCGGGCCTTTACCTTGCCGAAATCGGCTCGACACAAATGCCTCAGCGAAGCGCCTGTCCGACTGCAACCCCTCCTCGCGCAGGCGAGAGAGCTCTGCGACCACGACCTCTGGCTCGAAACCCCGGTCGCAGAGTTTGTCGACTAACTCGTCGAATCCATGCTCGCGCCGGGCCAGCGCGTCCATCGCGCGCTTGCGGCACTGGTTCGGCGACAGGCTCGACGATTTCGGGTCGCTCACGCTTCTTCGGGTTCGTTCTCTTCTTCGGCCTCAATCGCCTCAGGATTTGGCAGGAGCACGCCACGAATTCGCGCTTCGATATCGTTGGCAATATCCGGATTGGTCTTGAGGAATTCGCGGACATTTTCCTTGCCCTGCCCGATGCGATCGCCGTTGTAGCTGTACCAGGAGCCCGCCTTATCGACGATGCCGTTGGCCACACCGAGATCGATCAGCTCACCCTCCAGGGAGATGCCCTGTCCATAAAGAATCTCGAATTCCGCAATCCGGAATGGCGGCGATACCTTGTTCTTCACGACTTTGACGCGCGTCTGGTTGCCAACCACTTCATCGCCCTTCTTGATCGCGCCAATGCGGCGAATGTCCAGGCGCACCGAGGAGTAGAACTTCAGCGCGTTACCGCCCGTCGTCGTCTCCGGGCTGCCGAACATGACGCCGATCTTCATGCGAATCTGGTTGATGAAAATCACCATCGCGTTGGATCGTTTGATGTTACCGGTCAGTTTCCGTAGCGCCTGCGACATCAATCGCGCCTGCAGGCCGACGTGCGAGTCACCCATCTCGCCCTCGATTTCCGCTTTCGGCGTCAACGCAGCCACCGAATCGACCACAATCACGTCGACCGCCCCGGAGCGCACCAGCATGTCGGTGATCTCGAGCGCTTGCTCGCCCGTGTCGGGTTGCGACACCAGGAGATCATCGACGTTCACGCCGAGTCTCTCGGCATATTGCGGATCCAGCGCGTGTTCGGCATCAACGAACGCCGCCGTGCCGCCGGCCTTCTGAGCCTCGGCAACGACCTGCAAGGTCAATGTGGTTTTACCCGAGGACTCCGGGCCATAGATCTCAACGACTCGGCCTTTCGGCAGCCCGCCAATGCCCAGCGCGACGTCCAGGCCGATGGAACCCGTCGAAACCGCCTCGACGTTCTTGCTGGCAGAGCCATCGCCCAGCCGCATGACCGAGCCTTTGCCGAACTGTTTCTCGATTTGCCCGAGGGCGGCGGCGAGTGCTTTTTTTCTGTTGTCGTCCATTTTTGATATCGCTCCGGCGAGATTGGCTCCCGCATCAAACTACTGTATGGATAAACAGATTATTCCATAACTCTGCGGTAAATGCAGCGTGGCGTTTCTGGACGACTGAACAGGATTTAAAGTTGGTTTCAGCTGATCTGCGCAAGCTGTTGATCCAGCTCGCAGAGCACCCAGGCGACCGTCTTGGCGCGTACCTCATCGCGATCACCACGGAATCGCTCCATGCGCGCAATCGTACTCTCAGCCGATGACCAGGCCGCCCACACGGTACCCACCGGCTTGTCCGGCGTGCCACCTCCGGGGCCCGCCACGCCGCTCGTCGCAACGGCATAGTCGGCGCCGGCAAGCAGCCGCACGCCTTCGGCCATCTGCTTAACCACCGACTCGCTGACCGCACCATGAGTCTGCAGCGAAGCCTCACTCACACCCAGTAACTGCATCTTGGCCGCGTTCGCGTAGCTCACGACCCCATAACCGAACCATGCGGAACTGCCAGGCAGATCGGTGAGCAACTTCGCAATCCAGCCCCCGGTGCAGGATTCAGCTGCCGCCAATGTCTGCCCTCGCTCGGTCAACATTGTCGCCAGTCCCTGGACTGCGCGCTCCGCCTGCACCAGCGGCGGCTGGCCGGGCCTCGGAAACACTCCGGTCAAGTCACTTCTCCTGCGAGCACGTCGTAGAGTGCAGCATACCGCTGCACCATCCGCTCGATCGAAAATGATTCGGCCACGCGCCGCCTCGCGTTGGCACCCATCTTGGCGCGCAGGTCCGAATCACCCAGCAGGTGTCCGATTGCGGCAGCCAAAGCCACGCTGTCCTCCGGAGCGACCAGCAGACCGGTGTGTTCGTGCGCCACCACCTCGACGACCCCGCCGGCCTTGAAGCCGACGATCGGCACTCCAAGCGCGCCCGCTTGCAGCAAGCTCACGCCTAGCCCCTCCTTAAGCGCTGGATGCACGAGCAGGGTCAGGCTACCCATCAACTGCAAGAGATCATCGCGAAATCCTGCGAACACCACGGTCTCGGAAAGGCCGAGGTTTTCCACCTGCGCTTGCAGCTCCGATTCAAGTGGCCCCTGACCAAAAAAAACCACACGCAACTTGGGGAACCGATCGCGCAAACCCGGCAACCCTTCGATCAGGAATCGGTGCCCTTTGCGGTCGATGAGCTGCGCGACAACGCCAATCACCAGCGTGTCTTCGGAGCAATCCGCGAGGATGGATCGAACATCCGTTTGCGGTGCCGCGGCGAGCGCCTCACTGTCGACCGCGCTGCGGATAGTGAGGAGCAACTCCTCGGGCACAGCGGCCGCCTTCAGGACATCCGCGATCGCGTCACTGATCGCAACCACCCGACGGAAGCGCCGGCGCATAAGCCCACGCAATAAGCGGCCGGGTGGGTTGTCGACACGCCGCGTCAGAATCACCGGACAGCGCGCCAAGGTGCACGCCAGAGGCCCAAGCCAATCCGCGCCACGCCGACTGTGAACGTGCACCAGATCAACCGACTCCCGGCGCAACCACCGAGCGAGCCGTAGCGCCGCGAACACGTCATGCTCACCGGAGTACCGCAGCGCCAGATGCGGTTGCCCCTGACGCACTGACCACCGTTGAAGGGCGCTGTTCCGAGGCGTCACAAGCACGTGTTCGTGGTCACCGTCTCGCGTGGCGTCGAGCAGGTAACGCACCTGCGCGGCGCCGCCGTAGTTATGGCGGCCGAATTCGAGGTGAGCGATTTTCACGGGCGCATCGTGACACGTTCGACTTGTCGTGAACATCTCGCTAGCATCCAGAACCGTTTCGCGAGCAATCGATCCCCAACGCATGGCCGACGCCTCTCAGCACACACCCATGATGCGCCAGTACCTGGCGTTAAAGGCCGGCTACCCGGACACACTCCTGTTTTATCGAATGGGCGACTTCTATGAGTTGTTCAACGAGGACGCTGTGCGTGCGGCCGGTTTGATCGACATCACGCTGACCGCGCGTGGCAAATCCGCCGGCGAGCCGATTCCGATGGCGGGTGTGCCTTATCACGCGGCGGACGGCTACATCGCAAAGTTACTAGCGCTGGGCGAGTCAGTAGCGATCTGTGAACAGGTGGGGGATCCCGCCACGAGCAAGGGACCCGTCGAGCGTGAGGTCGTGCGCATTGTGACGCCGGGCACGCTGACCGACGAATCCCTGCTCGATGCGCGGCCCAGCATAGTTGCTGCGATTTGCTGGCAGAAGGACGGTGTCGGCGTTGCCGCATTGGAACTTGCGGCTGGTCGCTTCGAAGTGTCACTGGTTGGCACGAGTGTCGACGACATCGCCTCCGAACTCGCTCGACTAGGCGCCGCGGAGGTGTTGTTCAGGGAAGCGGATGAAGCGCGCCTCACCGCGCTGAAGACACAGTGGCCAGGTGTAGTCTGGCAGGCCAGCCACGACTGGCACTTCGATCCCGAAACCGCGGAACGATTGCTGGTCGAGCACTTCGGTACGCGCGACCTGTCGGGCTTCGGCTTGGTTGAGACCGACGCCCGCATCATGGCGTGCGGCGCATTGCTGGAGTACGCACAGCGCACGCAAAAACGCGCTTTGCCGCACGTCAGGAGCTTGCGGGTCAGAGACGTCGACACGCATGTCAAACTGGATGCGACTACGCGACGCAACCTGGAACTCGATACGAGCCTGTCGGATAACCCCGCACTGACTGTGGCTGGTGTTCTTGACCACTGCGCAACTGCGATGGGCAGCCGTTTGTTGCGGCGTTGGCTGCGCGAACCACTGACTGACGATGCATCGCTCAACGCCCGCTATGACGCCATTGAGGCGTTGGCCGATGTCAGTGCACGAACGCGGCTCAATAGCGCGCTGGAGCGCTGTGGCGACGTAGAACGCATTCTCGCGCGCATCGCGTTGCGTCGTGCAGGACCGCGTGACCTGGCACGCCTCTGCGTTACCCTCAGCGTATTGCCTGAAGTTGCGCAGGCACTGGAGCTGCTCGACGGATCGCTGCTCAGTACGCTTCGCGCCGAGCTCGGTGACCATGCGAGCCTCGCGCACCACCTTGGTGTTGCAATTCAGGAGACACCGCCCGCATTCCTGCGCGACGGTGATGTCTTCAAGAGCGGGTTCGACGCCAGACTCGATGAGCTGCGCGAGATACGCGATAACGCGAACGGCTTTCTCGAGGCCTTGGAGGTACGTGAGCGCGAGCGCACCGGTCTGGCAACCCTGAAGGTGGGCTACAACCGGGTCCATGGCTATTACATCGAAATCAGCAAGGCGCAGGCTGTCGATGCGCCGGAAGAATACACGCGCCGCCAAACCTTGAAAGCAGCCGAACGCTACATCACTCCCGAGCTGAAGCGCTTCGAGGATCAGGTGCTCGGCGCACGTGACAAGGCCATGGCCCGCGAGCGGGAGTTGTTTGAGCAGCTGATCGACGAATTGCAGGCGGAATTGCCTGACTTGCAAACAACGGCAGGCGCGCTCTCCGCAATCGATGTCATTACCAATCTCGCCGACGTTCGCGAACGACTCCAACTGGTCCGGCCGGAACTCGTCGACCAACCGGTGATCGAAGTCGAGGGCGGGCGGCATCTGGTGGTGGAACACGCACTCGGCGACCGGTTTGTTCCGAACGATTTGCGAATGGATGCCCAACGCCGGTTGCTCGTAATCACCGGACCCAACATGGGCGGTAAATCGACGTTCATGCGCCAAACCGCGCTGTTGGTCATCCTCGCGCGCATGGGCAGCTTTGTGCCAGCAACAGCAATGCGCCTCGGACCGATAGATCGCGTGTTCACACGCATCGGAGCCAGTGACGATCTCGCGGGTGGGCGCTCCACCTTCATGGTGGAGATGACCGAGACCGCTAACATCCTGCACAACGCGACAGAGCATAGTCTTGTTCTGATGGACGAAATCGGTCGCGGCACGAGCACCTTTGACGGACTATCGCTGGCCTGGGCAGCAGCGGACCACATGGCCTCAACGGTGCGCGCGTTCACGCTGTTCGCAACACACTACTTCGAACTCACGGGCTTGCCGCAAAGCCAGCCGACCGCGGCGAATGTGCATCTCGATGCGACGGACCACAACGGGCGCCTCGTGTTCTTGCACAGTGTTAAACCCGGTCCTGCGAATCAGAGTTATGGCCTGCAGGTCGCCGCACTCGCCGGTGTTCCTCGCGCAGTCGTCAAACGCGCCCGTCGTTACCTCGCCCATCTGGAAGCGAATCAAGGCGGCGGTGATACGGGCCAGACCTCCCTGGACTTCAGCGCTGTAGAGCCCGAAGCGGAGGGATTGAGCGAAAGCGAGGCGGCGATCATCGATGCCGTTAGCGGTCTTGACCCTGATGGGTTGTCTCCGCGAGATGCGCTTGAACTCATCTATCAATTGGCCGCACTCAGCAAACGCTAGCCTCAGGACATTTCACGGAGTTTCTTGTGCTCGCGATTGAATCGACCATGGTTCAGGAACGCGGCGACTTGATCGGTTACCTCGCGAGACGTCACGAGCGTCGTGTGTGTTGCCGCGAGCTTGAGGTGATCGGTCAGCAAGGGAGAGTGCGTCTCTTCGACCGCAACCGTACCGTCATTGGGCTCGGGTAGATTTGTAACGACGCGACCAAGACCCACGCCTAGCGTGCCGGCGATCATCCCAATTTCCCTGACCTCAAAACAGGGCGCCCAGCGAGACGCATCCTGCGCGAGCACTTCCTCCACCAGGGACTGCCCAAGCAGACTCTCATCGCCCGGCAGCATCGCAATGCGCTCGGCGGCGACGCCAGCGGCTAGCGGGGTGCCCAACATCACCACCCGACCGGGCGGTGCTGCATCCCACTCGGACAGCATCTTGAGGATGACAAGTCCACCGAGACTGTGGCCGACAAAATGACACTGACTTCCTGCACGTGGCCTTAGCTCATGCTCGGCAAACTCACGCAGATGTTTGGCGTTCTGCTCGAGCGTCGCACGCACCGTGCGGTAGTGAAGTTGGCGCGTATCAAAGCGGTAGCGGTCGGTCAGTCGCCGCCGCATTACGTTGGCTTCGGTGCCGTTGAGCCAGAGCCCATGCACCATCATGACATGAGCGGTCTCGCCGTCTGTCACGCGTCCTGCTTGCGCAGCCGAATACCGGTCTCGCGCAGTTGTTGCGGTGATACCGCACCCGGTGCGTCAGTAAGCGGGCAATGCGCTGACTGGGTTTTCGGGAACGCGATGACATCACGAATGCTGTCGGCACCTGCCATCAGCATGACCAGGCGATCCAGACCGAACGCGATGCCACCATGCGGAGGACAGCCGTACTGCAAAGCACGCAACAGGAAGCCAAATTTCTCTTCGGCTTCTTCGTCGGAAATCCCGAGCGTTTCAAACACTGCCGCCTGTATCGATTGATCATGGATACGAATCGAACCGCCACCCACTTCGGAACCGTTCAACACCATGTCATAGGCACGGGACGGTGCATCACCAGGGTTCTCCCGCAACGCATCGGCATCATCGACACCCGGCGCGGTGAATGGATGGTGCAGCGAGGTCCAACGCCCGGTTTGTGCATCCTTCTCAAACATCGGGAAGTCGACCACCCATAGCGGTCGCCAACCTTCTGCAACCAGTCCGCGATCCTCGCCAAGCTTGACGCGCAACGCGCCAAGCGCATCGTTGACCACGCGTGCTTTGTCGGCGCCGAAGAACACAACGTCGCCGCTTTTTGCGCCGGTGCGTTCGAGAATGCCGGTGACCGCCGCATCCGGCAGGAACTTCAGAATCGGTGATTGCAAACCATCGCGACCTGCGTCCACGTCGTTGACCTTGATATAGGCAAGCCCCTTCGCCCCATAGCGACCGACGAAACTCGTGTACTCATCGATATCCTTGCGCGAAAGTTCGGCGCCCTGTGGCAAGCGCAGTGCGGTAACCCGACCTTCGGGATCCTGCGCGGGTCCAGCGAAGACTTTGAATTCGACGCCGTCCATGAGATCGGCAACCTCAACCAGCTCGAGGTCGATCCGAAGGTCGGGCTTGTCCGAACCGTATCGGTGCATGGCCTCGGCGTAAGTCATACGCGGGAACTGCGCATCAAGATCGATATCCATGACGGTCTTGAACAGATGGCGCACCATCGCCTCCATCATGCCCATGACGTCCTCTTCGTCGACGAACGACATCTCGATATCGAGCTGCGTGAATTCCGGCTGTCGATCCGCCCGCAAGTCCTCGTCGCGGAAACATTTGACGATCTGGTAGTACCGATCGAGACCGGACATCATCAAAAGCTGCTTGAAGATCTGCGGCGACTGCGGGAGCGCGAAGAATTTGCCGGGATGCGTGCGACTCGGAACGATGTAGTCACGCGCGCCTTCCGGCGTTGCCCGTGTCAGCATCGGTGTTTCGACGTCCACAAATGCCGCCTCGTCGAGATACGAACGCATTGCGCGCGTCACCGCGTGGCGCAGACGGAGGTTGCCGAGCATGTGCTCGCGACGCAGATCGAGGTAGCGATAACGCAACCGCAATTCTTCGTTTGTCTGTTCATCGTGATGGAACGGCGGCGTCTCCGCGGCATTGAGAATTTCGAGTTCGCTGCCGACCAACTCGACTTTACCGCTGGTCATCGCCGGGTTCGCCATGCCCTCGGGACGTAGTCGCACCGACCCGGTAACCTTCAGGACGTACTCACTGCGCAGTCGCTCAGCGGCCTCGAAAAGGGCGTCGTCGCCGGGGTTAAAAACGACCTGGAGCAAACCCTCTCGGTCGCGCAGATCGACGAATATGACGCCGCCGTGGTCACGTCGCCTGTGTACCCAACCGGTAACGGTGATGGTTTGGTCGACCAGTTGCTCGTCAACCTGTCCGCAATAGTGTGTGCGCATGCTTTGGGCCTGCCAGGGAATAATGAGATGGTGCGTCGTGGGATTCACAACGCAAAGCCGCGGGATTTTAGGGCTTGTCTACCTTACCCGCAAGCGCCGGAGGCAGCTGGTCCGGCTCCCACGTGGGCACAACGACGCCCAGCGAGATAATCATCTTCAAGGCCGACTCAACGTCCATATCAAGTGGAATCGCCTCATCCCGCGCCACCATGATGATGAACCCAGAGGTCGGATTCGGCGTCGTGGGTACGAACGTGCAGATCATCTCCTTGCCGGTCCTTGCCTGCACTTCACCGAGATCTGAGGATGTCTGGAAGGCAAGGCTGTAGAGCCCTTTTCGCGGGTATTCGATCAGCAATACCTGCTTGAACGACTCCCCTGTGGGTGAGAACACGACCTCGGCGAAATTCTTCACCGCCGAGTAGATCGTCCGGATCAGCGGAACCCGATTGAGCAGCTGCTCGCTCGCCAGCACCAATCGGCGACCAACAATATTTGCGGTGAAGAGCCCGGTCAGCAGAAGTATGAGCACAGACACGATCGCGCCCAGACCCGGGATATCACCGAGGAACTCCTTCAACGGCGACTCTGGAAGCCAGCGCAACAACCCGTCGAGACTGCTGTCCGTCAGGTCGATCAGGATACGCACCAGAAACACGGTGACGCCAATCGGCAACCAGATCAGCAAGCCCGCGATGAGATAACGGCGAAACCAACTCATAGGTAATCAGGCAGCTTCGCCACTCCCGGATGATTTCGAGGTTTTTTCGGGCTTCTTCTCACTCTTCTCGCCGCTGCCCTTGTCTGATTTTTTGTCGCCGCCGTCCGCGAGATTGCGTCGTTTGTCCTTGTCGGTCTTGAAGTCTGTCTCATACCAGCCCTGACCTTTTAGTCGAAAACTGGGCGCAGAGATTTTCTTCTTCAGCGACGGATTGCCACATTGCGGGCAATCCACGAGCGGTGCATCTGCAATTTTCTGCAGCGCATCCATTTCGTAGCCGCAGTCACGGCAGACGTACTCGTAAATTGGCATTGGGGTGACCTCCAGTACAGCGCGGCCTGGCACGCTGCCAGGCCGCATAGTGAAGTAATCTTTCGCGGCGTACAACGCCACAACATGGTCAGGCCGCTTCAAACTCCAGGTTTTGGGTGCCCAACGCACTGTCCGCGGGCCGAACATTGATCGTCTGCCCGTCCGAGAACTCGCCCGCCAGAATGCGCTCCGCGAGCGGGTTTTCGATCTCGGTCTGGATCGCCCGTTTCAGTGGCCGTGCACCATAAACCGGATCAAAACCCACCTCAGCAAGCTGATCCAAGGCATCCGCATCAACTTGCAAGGTAAGGTCGCGCTCCGCCAATCGCTGCTTGAGCCTTTCCAGCTGAATCTCCACAATCTTGCGAATGTGAGATTTCGCCAACGCATGGAACACCACAACGTCATCCACGCGGTTGATGAACTCCGGTCGGAAATGGCTCGAGACGACCTCCATCACTGCAGCCTTCATCTCGCTGTAATCGGCATCATCACCCATTCCCTGAATGCGATCTGACCCCAGATTCGAGGTCATGATCACCACCGTGTTGCGAAAGTCGACCGTTCGTCCCTGTCCATCGGTCAAACGACCATCATCCAGCACCTGCAGCAGCACATTGAATACGTCCGGATGGGCTTTCTCCACCTCATCGAGCAGGATCACCGAATAGGGTCTTCGCCGTACCGCCTCGGTAAGGTACCCGCCGGACTCGTAACCCACGTAGCCCGGCGGCGCACCGATCAGTCGGGCAACCGAATGCTTTTCCATGAATTCTGACATGTCGATGCGCACCATGGCGTCGTCGCTGTCGAACATAAAATGCGCCAGGGACTTCGAAAGCTCTGTCTTGCCGACGCCGGTAGGGCCGAGGAACAGGAATGAGCCGATGGGTCTGCCCGGATCGCCGAGCCCCGCACGTGAGCGCCGGATTGCGTTGGATACAGCGGTGACCGCTTCGGTTTGTCCGACCACCCGTTCTGCTAACGAGGACTCCATGCGCAGCAGTTTGTCGCGCTCACCCTCGAGCATCCGCGAGACCGGGATTCCTGTCCACCGCGAGACGATTTCAGCAACCTCATCATCGGTTACCGAAGTGCGCACGAGTGACGGTGCTTCGGTCTCGTTGATCAACGCTTCCTCAAGCTGTTTTTCGAGTTCCGGTAGCTGGCCATACTGCAGCTCGGACATACGTGCCAGATCACCGGCACGCCGTGCGTTTTCAAGCTCGAGGCGTACCCGCTCGATCGACTCCTTGATGTGCGTTGCACCCTTCATGGCGGATTTCTCCGCCTTCCAGACCTCCTCCAGATCGGAGTACTCGCGCTCCAGTCGGTCTAGCTCTGTTTGCAAATCCTCGAGACGTTTGCGTGACGCCTCGTCCGACTCCTTGTTCAGCGCCTCACGTTCGATCTTCAATTGGATGATGCGCCGGTCGAGGCGATCCATCGATTCCGGTTTCGAATCGATTTCTATGCGAATACGAGAAGCCGCCTCATCGATAAGGTCGATCGCTTTGTCGGGAAGCTGGCGATCGGCGATATAACGATGCGACAGGGTCGCCGCCGCCACGATCGCAGGGTCGCTGATCTCGACGCCGTGATGGACCTCGTAGCGCTCTTTGAGCCCACGCAATATTCCAACGGTGTCCTCCACCGTCGGCTCCTCGACCAGCACCTTCTGGAACCGCCGCTCCAATGCGGCATCTTTTTCGAGATATTCTCGATACTCATCCAGCGTCGTGGCACCGACGCAATGCAACTCGCCACGCGCCAGCGCCGGTTTCAGCATATTGCCCGCGTCCATGGCGCCATCCGCTTTTCCCGCGCCAACCATGGTGTGCAGCTCATCAATGAACAGGATGACCTGTCCTTCCTGTTTCGCAAGATCGTTCAACACCGCTTTCAGGCGTTCCTCAAACTCACCGCGAAACTTCGCGCCGGCGATCAATGCGCCAAGATCAAGTGAAAGCAGGCGCTTGTTGCGCATGCCCTCAGGCACTTCTCCATTGACGATGCGTTGCGCCAGGCCTTCGACGATGGCCGTCTTCCCAACACCGGGTTCTCCAATCAGCACTGGATTGTTCTTGGTGCGCCGCTGCAGAATCTGGATGGTCCGGCGAATTTCTTCATCTCGCCCGATGATGGGATCAATCTTGCCCTGTACCGCCCGTTCTGTAAGGTCGATCGTGTATTTATCGAGCGCCTCTCGTTGCTCCTCGGCGTTCGCATCATCGACGGTATCCCCGCCGCGGATCGCATCGATCGCTTTTGCGATCGCCTCGCGCGTGAAGCCCGCCGCTGACAGCGCACGCCCGGCTGCACCGGTATCTTCGGTGGCCGCCAGCACGAACAGCTCGGACGATAGGAATTTATCGCCTCGCTGTTGCGCAAACTTGTCGGTGACATTGAGCACGCGAGCGGTTTCATTGCCGAGGTGCACATCGCCCGCCGCTCCTTCGACTTGTGGCAGCCGCTCCAGCGCCTCGCCGAGCCCTGCGCGAAGTTGGTTCAGGTTACCGCCGGCCTGCGTGAGCAGCCCGCGCACGGTGCCACCGTCCTGATCCAGCATGGCGAGCAGAACATGGATAGGTTCGATGAATTGATGATCCCGGCCGACTGCGAGCGATTGTGCATCTGCTAGCGCAAGCTGGAACTTTGCAGTGAGCTTGTCCATTCGCATACTGGACACCCCCAGATCAAACTAAACTTCCCTTGATATGTGCACGTTCGACCGGATTTTCAAGCCGTTGGGTTAACCGGGCAACAAGCGGATGAGGCTCGCCATACGCCCGGTTGGGGCGTTACGTCGATGGGAAAAAAACCGATCATCGAGCGCGAAACTGCAAAGACCTGCATCGGTAATCCGGCGCACACCAACCGATCGCAATGCGATGACTGCGAGCGACTTAAGGTCTGCCTGCCAGCGGCCACGTTCGTTCGGTGCAAAGCAATTGGTTGCGAGGTGGTCTGCCGTGATGAACGCCTCACGCACAGTGTCATCAACTTCGTAATGTGCTTGGGAAATCGCAGGCCCGATCCAGGCGACCAGAGCGCTCGCGGGCGTTGACATCGCCGCGACCGTGTTCTGGATGATATTCGCCGCAAGTCCGCGCCAACCCGCATGAATTGCTGCGATCTCGTCGCCCTCGGTCGAGGCCAGAAGAACGGGTAGGCAATCGGCCGTTAGTACCGCCAGCGCCACGTCGCGCCGTTTTGAGATGATTGCGTCGGCCTCGATGCCGGGCAGCCACTGAGTGTCATGAATGACATGGTTGCCGTGCACCTGGTTTAGCCACAGGGGCGGCGCGGGCAGCTCGGCGTCGTGGATCAGTTGCTCCCGGTTCTCGATGACCGCTGCAGGGGCGTCATCCACATGATCACCGAGGTTCATGCTTGCGTAAGGCCCTTTGCTAACCCCACCTTCGCGGGATGTCGTGAACGCCTGCACGCGCCTTGCCAAAAGCCCACCGGGGGCTGCCCAGCCCGGCTTGATCAATTGCATGGCTTCACGACTCCAGTTCCTGTAACGCCCGTTCCAGTTGCACCATATCACCGGGTAAGGGCGCGCTGACCGCGACAGGTTCACCGTTTCGGGGATGCGCAAAGCTGAGCGCCATCGCGTGCAGCGCCTGACGCGGAAACTCACTCAGGAGCTGATTCAGATTCTCGTTGCCTCCAGGCGGAATCCGCCGTCTCCCACCGTAGAGTCCGTCGCCAACGAGCGGATGTCTCTGATGCGCGAAATGCACTCGGATCTGGTGTGTACGTCCAGTT
Organism: uncultured Chromatiales bacterium; assembly: GCA_963922335.1. GTDB lineage: Bacteria > Pseudomonadota > Gammaproteobacteria > Steroidobacterales > Woeseiaceae > CALBPI01. The sequence goes on from CAWUIB010000008.1 coordinate 31,065, forward strand.
TCCAGAGTGACATCGATTGCTGTAACTGCGGCGAACCGCGCATGGATCCGATAATGCGTCACCGAGGGTCTTCCATCGGGACGAACGGTCATCCTGAGACGATCCTTCGGGTGACGCCCTATTGGGGCGTCGATGGTGCCGCCACCGGTCAGTGCACCGTGGCAGACCGCGCGGTAGGTGCGACTGATCGTGCGCTCTGCCATGGCTCGGACCAACTCGGTGTGGCTCTCCAGAGTACGTGCCACCACCAGCAAGCCGCTCGTATCCTTATCGATTCGGTGGATCAATCCGGCGCGCGGCAGTAGATCCAGTTCGGGAAACTGGTGCAAAAGGCCGTTGACCAGCGTGCCATCGGGATTGCCCGCACCGGGATGGACCACCAGCCCGGCGGGTTTGTTCACGATGATCAGATCAGCATCCTGAAACAGGATATCGAGCGCGAGATCGGAAGGTTGATCCCGTTCGACCGGCGCGAGGTCTACCTCGATTTCGATCTGCTCGCCCCCCGCCACCCGAGTGCGAGGCTTCAACACCAGGCCGTCGACGAGAACCTCGCCAGCCTTCACCCAACCCGTCAATCGGGATCTCGAGTACTCGGGAAAGAGTTCTGCGAGCGCTTGATCGAGGCGCAGCCCCTCCATCACGTCGGGTACGGTGGCATTCAGCGCAATTCGTGGCATGGCGGGGGAACAATCCGGGTCTCTGTTGTCGGATACGGTATACTCGCGCGCGCAGTTACGCCACGCCGGGCGTAAGCTTGCTCAAAAAATTTGAATTAGAACAACGACTTTTCCATGCATCTCAAGACTTCCACAGCGCTGTTGATCACGCTTCTCGCCGTGTTGATAACCGGTTGCGCGTCCGACCCGGCAGCCCGCAATCAGGAATTCGGGGGAGCGACCGAGATTTATGAGCGCGCTCAGCGCTCGATGAACAACGGCAACTTCCGAGAAGCAATCTTCATTTTCGAGCAGCTGGAGTCGCGATATCCGTTCAGCGCCGTGGGCAAGCAGTCTCAGCTCGATCTGCTGTATTGCTACTACCGCAGCGGCAGTATGGAGCAGGCTGTTGATGCAGCGGATCAGTTCGCTCGCGAGAATCCGACACATCCGCGCGTCGACTATGCGCTGTATATCAAAGGTCTGTCGTTCTTCGACCCGGAGCCTGGGCCGCTTTCTCGCTTTTCGTGGTTTCGTGTTGATCTCGCCGACCGACCCCCGAACGATGCAAGACGCGCCTTTCAGGCATTCCGACAGCTGGTCGAGCGCTACCCCGCTAGCGACTACTCGCAGGATGCGGTTTTGCGGATGCGCTACATCAAGGACAATCTCGCGAAGTACGAGAACAACGTGGCGGACTATTATCTCCGGCGCGGCGCCTATGTGGCCGCACTCAAGCGCGCACGCGAGGCCTTGCTGACCTACAACGGTACGCCTGCTAACGAGCGCTCACTCGAGATCATGATCGACGCTTACACTGAGCTCGGCATGTCTGATCTCGCGAACGCGACCCAGGAAGTGCTCGATATCAACTTTCCGGCTGGTTGACCGGAAGCAATCGCTAGTCGCCCGGGAATCCGTAGCCCGATGTAATTGGGTAGCGCCAATCCCGACCGAACGCACGATCCGTAATCCGCACCCCCGGTGGCGCCTGACGGCGCTTGTATTCGTTGCGCCGAACCATACTCAACACGCGTACAACTGTCTCTCTATCGAACCCGCGCGCTTCTAGCTCCCGAACTGACAGGTCGTGCTCGATGAACCCTTGCAGAATCGGATCGAGCACATCGTATGGTGGCAGGGAATCGGTATCCTCCTGATCAGGTCTCAACTCTGCCGAAGGCGGTCGATCGATCACACGCTGAGGGATCGGCTGTAATTCCGGCGATTGCGAGTTACGCCACGTCGCCAGCGAGAACACCTGCGTTTTGCTGCAGTCCTTGATCGGTGCGAAGCCGCCCGCCATGTCACCATAGAGCGTTGCATAGCCGACCGCCATTTCACTCTTATTGCCAGTGGTGAGCAGCATGCGGCCCGATTTGTTGGACAGTGCCATCAGGACCACGCAGCGTGCACGTGACTGAATATTCTCTTCTGTAGCGTCTTCCTCTGTGCCCGCGAATGCTGACTGCAGTTGCTGCATGCTTGCTGTCACGATCGGCTCAATCGAAATCACGTCGTATTCAACACCGAGCCGACGAGCCTGTTCTGCCGCATCGGTTTTGCTCATTTCAGAGGTGTAGTGATACGGCATCATCACGGCGCGCACAGCATCTGCACCGAGCGCATCGACCGCAATCGCCAACGTCAGCGCCGAATCAATGCCTCCCGATAGACCAAGAATGATCCCGGGGAAACCATTCTTCCGAACGTAGTCACGTGTTCCCATGACCAGCGCTGCATAGATGCTGGGCAAGTGCTCGGCGATCGTGTGGTTATCCTCGATTTCAAGGACCACTGCTTCCTGATCCCGCCGAAGCAATACGGGGGTAAAGTCCTCCTCGCACGCCGGAGCGCGGCCGAGCGTATCGCCAGCCGCATCCATGGCGAATGAACCGCCATCGAAGACCAGTTCGTCCTGGCCACCCACCATGTTGACATAGACGTGTGGCAAACCCGTCGAGCGAGCACGGGCGGCAACCACCTGCTCACGCCGCTCCTGTGCGCCGACAGCAAACGGTGACCCATTAATCGCGACGATGACCTCAGCACCGGCAGCAGCTGCGGCTTCGCAGGGGCCCGCTTCCCAAACATCCTCACAAACGATGACACCGATATTGAACCCGTCAATGTCGACGACGCATGCATCGCTGCCCGCCTCAAAGTAGCGCTCTTCGTCGAAGACACGATAGTTCGGCAACAACGACTTGTGGTAGCGCGCGATCTCACGACCTCCGTCGTACACGTAGGCCGCGTTGAACAAACCACGATCGGTGTAATCCGGTGCCCCGGCAATGATCGCTATATCCGAGGATGCGTCTGCAAGTGCATTGAGCGCTCGGAGTACCCGACGCTCAAGATCGCGGTGAAACAGCAGGTCCTCAGGCGGGTAGCCGCACAAAACGAGCTCGGGCAGCACGACGAGGCGTGCCCCAAACTCGTTCTTTGCGCGTTCCACCGCCTCGAGACAGCGTTCGAGGTTGCCGGGGACATCGCCCACGAGCGGATTGATCTGTGCCATACACAGCGTCAGTGGTCCGCTCATGAGTGCCCGGCCGTTCGCAGCATTAGCCGCCGAGCGCCGAAACCATCGCGTCACCAAGATCCGCTGGTGAGCGAACGGTGGTCACGCCAGCGGCCTCAAGCGCCGCGAATTTAGCGTCGGCAGTGCCCTTGCCACCCGCAACGATAGCGCCTGCATGGCCCATGCGTTTTCCTGGAGGTGCGGTTACGCCCGCAATGTATGAGACCACCGGCTTGCTGACGTGGTCGGCGATATAGGCGGCCGCGGCTTCCTCGTCTGAGCCGCCGATCTCACCCACCATGATGATGCCGGCAGTGTCCGGGTCCGCTTCGAACAATTCGAGGCAATCAATGAAGTTCATGCCGCGAATCGGGTCGCCGCCGATACCGACGCAGGTGCTCTGACCGAGCTTGGCCTGGGTGGTCTGGAATACCGCCTCGTAGGTCAAAGTACCGGAGCGCGAGACCACACCGATTTTGCCTGGCATGTGAATGAAGCCCGGCATGATGCCGATCTTCGCCTCACCCGGGGTGATGATACCGGGGCAGTTCGGACCAATCAGCCGGCAATCGTAATCCGCGAGTGCAGCGCGCACCTTGACCATATCTAACACCGGAATACCTTCCGTGATGCACACGATCGTTTTGATGCCACCAGCAGCCGCTTCCAGAATGGCGTCCGCTGCGAAAGGCGGCGGCACATAGATCATGCTGACATCCGCGCCCGTCTCACCGACCGCGTCTGCGACAGTGTTGAATACGGGGACGCCGAGATGTTGCTCACCACCACGTCCGGGCGTGACACCGCCGACGACTTGCGTGCCGTAGTCGATGCACTGCTCGGTATGGAAAGAACCTTGCTTGCCCGTGATGCCCTGACAGATTACGCGGCTCGCTTTATTAACCAGAATACTCATTATCTTTTCCTGTCACGCGGCGACCGCGGCGACTGCCTTCTTGGCAGCGTCGGTCAGGTCTTCGGCAGTAATGATGGTCAGCCCGCTGTCCGCGAGTTTCTGACGCCCCTGTTCCACGTTGGTACCTTCCAGTCTGACAACGACTGGCACCTCGACGCCTACTTCTTTGACAGCGGTGATGATGCCCTCTGCGATAAGGTCACAACGCACAATGCCACCGAAGATATTCACAAGGATGGCACGCACTCGATCGTTCGAGAGGATCAGCTTAAACGCCTCCGACACCCGCTCGGCAGTAGCGCCGCCTCCGACGTCGAGGAAGTTGGCGGGTTCGCCGCCATGCACGTTGATCACGTCCATGGTCGCCATCGCAAGTCCCGCGCCATTCACCATGCACGCAATGTCCCCGTCCAGCGAGACATAGTTGAGGTCATGCTCCGCTGCCCGCGCCTCTTTTTCGTCTTCCTGACTTGGGTCACGTAGTTCAGCGATCGTCGACTGCCGGTAGAGTGCGTTTTCTTCAATATTGATTTTCGCATCCAGCGCAACGATGTCGCCCTCGCCGGTCGTAATCAGTGGATTGATCTCCACCTGACTTGCATCGATATCGATGAACATCTTGTAGAGTGCGCGAGCGACTTTCGCGAACGCTTTCATCTGTGGCTTCGTCAGCTCCAGGCCGTATGCCATATCGCGAATCTGATACTCGGCCAGCCCCACTTCTGGAGCGATGTTCACTGTCGTGATGCGCTCGGGAGTCTTCTCGGCGACTTCTTCAATATCCATGCCGCCATCCGCAGACACGATAAAAGCCACCTTGCGAGCGTCCCGATTGACCACCATCGAGAGGTAGAGCTCGCGATCGATGTTAGATCCCGACTCTACATAAACTTTCTCAATCGGCAGGCCTTCTGCATCGGTCTGTGGCGTGACCAGCTGTTGGCCGAGCATACCTGCGGCGTATTCACGAACCTCATCCAGCGTCTTGGCGAGCTTCACACCCCCGGCTTTGCCACGACCGCCGGCGTGTACCTGCGCCTTGACCACCCACAGCGTACCGCCGAGCGCCTCAGCTGCGGCAACCGCTTCTTCGGGGGTAGCGGCGACCTGTCCTCTGGGTACCTGAATCCCGTAGTCCGAGAAAATTTTCTTGGACTGATACTCATGCAAATTCATGCTTGTCCCTATCTGTTGATGAATGCAGCGGGGCGCCGCATTTGTCCCGGCGCGTATTGTGGAGCAAAGCCACTTTGGGCGCAAAACCGTGAAGAAGTCCTCGTACTGCTGACAACGGTCTGTACACTGGTTTGTCATGTCCGACGACACCATACGAAAACTGGTCTCTGCGCCGCTCGTGCGCGCGCCGGATCTGGAATCGCTCCCAATAGCGCCCGAACAGGACATCCGGTGGCGTGCGCTGGCCGCCATGGCGGTCTTTCGTTTGCTGATCGCCGTGTTGCTGACCGGGGTATTTCTCTCGAGCGATTCACCGCGGTTTTTCGGCGATCTGTTCCCCCAGGCGTTCATCGTGACCGTATTGATGTGGTTCGTTGCTGGTGTGATTGGCGCCTACGCTTGCGTCAGACGCTCGATGCCCGTCGATTCCCAGACCGAGATGCTGCTGCTTATCGATATTGTTGCCATCGCCATTCTGTCGCTGGCCAGCGGCGGTGCCAGCAGTGGCGTCGCGGGAGTGTTGATTATTTTCATGGCCGGCGGTGCATTCATACTCACCTCGCTGACCGCACTGTTCTACGCGGCCCTGGCAACGCTCGGCGTACTCGGGGTGCAGGCCTACCTGAATGTGATTGGCGCAGCGGAGCTCGTGCAGTATCCCGCGGCAGGTCTGCTATCCGCGGTAATGTTCGCTTCGGTCCTCGCCATCGGCCCGCTGGCACGACGGCTGGCGGCCAGCGAGGCACTCGCGCGACAACAGACGGCCGACATCGCCAACCTCGCTGAACTGAATCGGTATGTGGTCCAGCATCTGCGCGAGGCCATTATCGTCATTGACGGGGATGACAACATTCGGTTGCTGAACGATGCGGCAGCGAGCCACCTCGGGGTGGGTCGAGCCGTGGCCGCTGGGCCATTGCGCGTGCAATCCGTCGCACTTGCAGAGCTGGTCGACCGGTGGCGCAGCGGCGGCACAATCGCGGCCCCGGGAACCCAGACCAGCATGCCCGGGGAAGATGGGTCTCGACTCCAGGTGCACATTGCGCAATTCGGTGATGCGCAAAGGGCATCTGCGCCGCTGTTGATCTTCCTCGAGGACATCAGCGTGCTGGCCGAGCGCATCCAACAAGGAAAGCTGGCATCGCTCGGGCGCTTGTCGGCCAGCATCGCTCACGAGATCCGTAATCCACTGGGCGCCGTCAGTCACGCGGCTCAATTGCTGTCAGAGCAGAGCGATCCTGGGCAAGCCGAGAAGCTCACTGACATCATTGCTCGCAACACCGGGCGTATCTCGAGCATTATTGAAGACATCATGCAGATGTCGCGCCGCGATACCGGCAGACCACAACGCTTGAAACTCGGCGAGTGGCTGATCGACTTTTGCAACGATTATCTCGCCACGAGCGACGCCGAAGCAGGCACGTTGGTCATGGATGGCGAAGAGGCGATCATGGAGGTCATCTTCGATCCTGATCATCTGCGCCAGGTGCTGACGAACCTGATCGACAATGCGCGGCTGCATGCGGCTGCGAGCCCGCAGTCCCCCGTCCGGCTGCAATGGGCGCGCGTCTCCGGATCTCGCCGCCCTTACCTCGATGTCATTGACAATGGCCCCGGCATCCCGGAGGAACAGCGCGAGCAGGTCTTCGAACCCTTTTTTACCAACCACGATCAAGGAACCGGACTTGGGTTGTTCCTGTGTCAGGAACTGTGCGAATTGAACCGCGCCACGATAAGCTATCGGGATGGGACGCATGACGGCAGCGTCCTCAGAATCGTGTTTGCCGATCCGAGTCGTTGGACTGGCATTAGCTAGTACGAAGGGAAGCCGTTTGAGCCAACAACAAAAACAGGTACTGATCGTCGACGATGAACCGGACATCCGGGATTTGCTCGATATGACGGTGAGTAGCATGGGGCTGAAGACCAGTACCGCTGGATCGATCGCCGACGCGCATGCCGCGCTGCAGCAGAAACAGTTTGATCTTTGCCTGACCGACATGCGACTCCCTGATGGCGATGGACTCGATCTGGTACGACATATCTCGGACCAGCACACTGCGATGCCTGTCGCCGTGATCACAGCCCATGGCAGCGTCGAATCGGCAGTGACCGCACTCAAACACGGCGCCTTCGACTTTTTGTCCAAGCCCCTGGACCTGAATAACCTTCGCGCGATTATTGCGACGGCGCTTGAGCTGCATGATGCCCCTCAAGCGACAGGCAGTTCTCTTCTCGGCGAGAGTGCCGCGATGGACTCGGTGCGCGACATTATTGCAAAGGTCGCCCGAAGCCAGGCTCCGGTGCACATCCGTGGTGAGTCGGGCACCGGTAAGGAGTTGGTAGCACGCATGATCCACGAGGCCAGCGGTCGACGTGATCGTGAGTTTGTTCCCGTTAACTGCGGTGCGATTCCACCCGATCTCATGGAAAGCGAGTTCTTCGGCCACAAGCGCGGCAGCTTCACCGGTGCCGTCAGCGACAAGCAAGGGCTGTTTCAGTCGGCGGATGGCGGCACGCTGTTCCTCGATGAGATTGCCGAGTTGCCGCTTGGCATGCAGGTGAAGTTATTGCGGGTGATTCAGGAAAAAACTGTGCGCCCGGTAGGGTCAGCGAAAGAGATCAGCGTCGATGTGCGCATCCTTAGTGCGACCCATCAGGATTTGGGCGCGCTAGCGAAAGCGCAGTCGTTTCGCGAAGACTTGTATTACAGGGTAAACGTGATCGAGTTGCCCGTGCCTCCGCTACGGGCGCGAGACGAAGACGTGATATTGCTGGCAGAGGCGTTTCTTAAACGCTTCTCGGGGCGGCGCGGCGGCGAAGCCAAGGTCTTGTCAGCCGAAGCCAGAGAGGCGCTGCGTCACTACTCCTTCCCCGGTAACGTGCGCGAGCTTGAAAACGCGATCGAGCGTGCAGTGACGCTGTGCCCTAACCATGTGATTGATCGCAGCGACCTGCAACTCGGCCCCGCGCACCCGGCGCAGGGTGTCGAGACCGGTGCACGTGAGTCTCGTGAGATCTCGACCGGACCTTTAACCCCGCAGCTTGAAGACATGGAAAAGCAGGCCATCCTCGAGGCCTTGGAAAAGACACGCTTTAACAAGACTGCAGCGGCGAAGTTGCTAGGGTTGACGTTCCGGCAGCTGCGTTACCGCATCAAAAAATTCGGCATCGACTGACACTTCGGCAATTTGCGGCACTTTGTGACAATTCTTGTCACTTGGTGACACGCGATTCGGGTCACTGTCACAACCCGGAGACGCACCAGCAGTGTGAACCGCCGCACACTTTTTTTCATTTCCCCCTAACTTTCAATCGCTTACACGTGCGTTGAAAAAACTGGCACGTCGCTTGCTCCTGTGTATTCGACAGGCGGTAACGCTTGAGTGGAAACGACACTCCAACAATTTTGTAATTAGAAATGTCTAGGGAGACAGTAATGAAGAAAGTCCAACAGGGTTTCACCCTTATCGAACTCATGATCGTTGTTGCGATCATCGGTATCCTCGCAGCAATCGCGATCCCGGCTTACCAGGACTACACGATTCGTTCACAGGTTTCTGAAGGCCTGAACCTGGCAGCTGCTGCCAAGACCGCTATCGCAGAGACGGTGCTTGTGACTGGCGTTGCTCCGGCAAACCGTGACGAGGCTGGCATGTCTCCGAACGCGACCGACACCGAAGGTAGCTATGTAACAAGCGTTGACGTGACCCAGGGCACGATCACCGTAACCTACGGCAACAGCGCGAACACGATCATCGCAGGTCAGACGCTCGGTCTGCAGCCCTTCCAGACCACTGATCAGTCAGTTGCTTGGTTGTGCGGACGCGCTGCGGCGAACTTCACGGGCCCTGTAACCGATCTTGGTGGCGCAACAGCACTGGCGCAGACATCAGTTCTGGGCAAGTACCTGCCGTCATCTTGCCGTTAATCGGTAACTCGGAAAAATTCGGTCGGGGCGGCATCGTCCCGACCGATTCGTTCCCAAGAAAAGCCCGAAAGGGCTTTTTTTGGGTTCGGATGAAATGAACTTAATACGAAGGTTACGCTTCCAGAATTTTTGGTAGACTGAGATGGTGCGAAATACAATGACAAGGCAAACACCGAGCCAACAATCGGGGTTCACATTGATCGAACTGATGATCGTTGTGGCGATCATCGGCATCCTCTCCGCTCTTGCGATCACGTCCTACCAAACCTATACCGTGCGAGCACAGGTAGCTGAGGGCATTCGTGTTGCAACAAGCGCGAAAGGCAGCATCGTAGAGGCGTACGTTGATCGTGGGGAAGCGCCCGTCGACCGAGCGGAATCAGGCATGAGCCCGAACCCGGGTGACACAGAAGGCAACTACGTATCCTCAGTGATCGTCGAAAACGGCCGTGTTGGCGTTACTTTTGGCAACAACGCTAGCGTCCAAATTGCGGGCCTTATCGTCTACCTAACGCCCTATGAAACCCCTGATGGCAGTGTGGTCTGGCGATGTGGCGCTGCAGCCGAACCTGCGGGCCTGCAACCCATGGGAACCAGCGGAGGCGGTGTAGCCGCGTCCTACGCAGCCTCTACGGTAGACGATCGTTTCCTGCCCTCTAGCTGTCGCTAGCGAACTGGCGCACAGTTTCTTGATGTGTACAGGTTTTTTGTGACCTGGCACACACTCTTCGGTTGATCCCCCTGTCGGGATCGGTGAGACTAGAGTTTGAACATATTCTTCTGAATTCGAGCCTCACTAAATGGCAGCAACCGCTTCTCAAAACGTGCTTTCCGGCTTGCCTAGGCGGCTGGTGCAAGACGGCATCATCGCCGAAAGCGCTATCCAGGAAGCGCTAAGCGTATCGCGGACCAATAAGACACCTCTGGTTGCTTACTTGGTCGAGAACGAATTGGCCGACCCCCGCGCGCTCGCCGTAGCAGCCGCGCACGAATTCGGTGTTCCACTCATGGATCTCGACGCGGTCGATCTCGACCTGGACGTTGTTCGGTCGGTTGACCAGAACCTGATCAACAAACACAAGGTGCTGCCCCTCGCGCTGCGAGGAAAACGGCTTTTCCTTGCGGTTTCGGATCCAACCAATCTGCAGGCGATCGACGAGATCAAGTTCCAGTCGACCTACCGAGTCGATCCGGTCGTTGTCGAACAAGACAAGCTTGAGGAACGCGTGTCGCGCACGCTCGAGGCCGTCGACACCAGCATGTCGAGTTTCGACGACGGCGATTTCGATCTCGAGAACCTCGATGTCTCGTCGGGCGAAACCGAGCAGGACGAAGTCACCAAAGACGATGTGGATGACGCGCCGGTCGTGCGCTTTGTTAATAAGGTGTTGCTCGATGCGATACAACGAGGCGCATCGGATATTCACTTCGAACCTTATGAAAAGTATTTCCGCGTCCGGACTCGTCTCGATGGCGTTTTGAACGAAATTGCACAGCCGCCTGCAGCGCTGGCGGGCAAAGTATCGGCACGCCTCAAGGTGATGTCGCGACTCGACATCGCTGAGCGACGCATCCCCCAAGATGGCCGCATCAAAATGCGACTGTCCAAGAATCGCGCAATCGATTTTCGTGTAAACACCTGCCCGACCCTGTTCGGCGAAAAGATCGTACTGCGTATTCTCGATCCCAGTAGTGCGAAGCTGGGTATCGACGCACTCGGATACGAAGAGCAGCAGAAAGAGCTCTACCTGAAACACCTCGCCAAGCCCTACGGCATGATCCTGGTGACCGGCCCAACAGGTAGCGGTAAAACCGTTTCGTTGTATACGGGCCTAAACATCCTGAACACCGCTGATCGCAATATTTCTACTGCGGAAGATCCGGCGGAGATCAACTTGCCGGGCATCAACCAGGTCAACGTAAACCCGAAAGTCGGGCTCACATTCGCATCTGCGCTAAAAGCGTTCCTGCGTCAGGATCCGGATATCATCATGGTAGGTGAGATCCGTGACCTTGAAACCGCGGAGATCGCGATCAAGGCCGCACAAACGGGTCACCTTGTGTTGTCGACGCTGCACACCAACGATGCACCGAAGACGCTGACACGCCTCGTCGACATGGGGGTGAAGCCTTATGCGATCGCGACCACCGTCAGCCTGATCATCGCCCAGAGACTAGCTCGTAAACTCTGCTCGAAATGTAAGGAAGAGAGAGACATTCCCAAAGAGGCCCTGCTCAAGGAAGGCTTCACTGAAGAGATGATCGACAACGGTCTCACGATTTACGGCCCAGTTGGCTGCAAGAGCTGCAACGAGGGCTACAAAGGTCGTGTCGGGATTTTCCAGGTGATGGAAGTTAGCGAAGCGATGGGACGAATCATCATGGAAGGCGGCAACGCCATGCAGATTGCGCAGCAGTCTGTCGAAGAAGGCGTGTGGGATCTAAGGCGCGCCGCACTCCAGAAAGTCATCGACGGACATACCAGTCTCGAAGAGATCAACCGTGTAACGATCGACTGATCGTCACGAGGACCTGAACAATGGCAACAGCAACTAAAGAAGCCCCGTATACCTGGGAAGGTGTCAACAGCCGCGGACAGCGCGTCAAAGGCAAGCAGACCGCGACCAGCGAGGCCGAAGTCAGAGCAGCACTACGTCGACAGGGTGTCGTTCCGAACAAGATTCGTAAACAATCGCAGTTGTTTGCGGGATCGCAGAAAATTACGACGGCGGACATCGCAATTTTCTCGCGTCAGCTAGCCACGATGATGGCCTCAGGCATCCCGATGGTTCAGGCGTTCGATATTGTCGGCAACGGTCATGACAACCAGGCGATGCAGAAGCTGATCCTGGAGATCAAGGGCGATGTTGAGGGCGGTAGCTCGCTGAAAGAAGCACTCGCCAAGCATCCCCTGTATTTCGATGACCTTTTCGTCAACCTGGTTGAAGCAGGTGAGCAGGCCGGTGCGCTCGAGACGCTGCTGGACAAAATTGCCACCTACAAAGAGAAAACAGAGGCCATCAAGAAAAAGATCAAGAAAGCGCTGACTTACCCGATCGCCGTACTCGTAGTCGCAGTGATCGTGACGGTCATTCTCTTGATCTTTGTGATTCCCGCCTTCGAAGATCTCTTTAAAGGGTTTGGAGCGGACTTGCCGTCATTCACTCGAATGGTGGTCGACTTGTCTCAGTTTGTCAGGACGCAAGGGTGGATGTTGCTCGTCGGTTTCGGTGGTGCTGCATTCGCGTTTGTGTACTTCAAGAAGCGCTCGAAGAAAATGCGTGAAGGTCTCGACAGACTTTCACTGAAGCTGCCGATCATTGGACCGATCTTGCAGAAGTCTGCGATCGCGCGTTATGCACGTACGTTGTCGACTATGTTTGCAGCCGGTGTACCGTTGGTTGAAGCACTCGAGTCGGTCGCAGGTGCAACCGGCAACATCGTGTACGAAACAGCGGTACTGGGCATCCGCGATGAGGTAGCAACCGGTCAGCGATTGCAACAGTCCATGGAGAACACCGATCTTTTCCCGAACATGGTCATCCAGATGATCGCGGTCGGCGAGGAATCGGGTCAATTAGACTCAATGTCCGCAAAGGTTGCCGATTTCTACGAAGAAGACGTAGACAACGCGGTGGACAACATGTCGAGTCTGATCGAACCACTGATTATGGCGATTCTCGGCGTTCTCGTCGGCGGCCTCGTTATTGCGATGTACCTGCCGATCTTCAAAATGGGTTCGGTCGTCTGATCCAACATCGTGACTGCACTGTTTGAAGCGCCAGCATGGTTGTTCACGCTGGGGGCCGGTGTTTTCGGCCTTGTTGTTGGCAGTTTCTTGAATGTCGTCATCTATCGCCTTCCGATCATGCTGGAGCGCGAGTGGGCGCGTGACCTGGCCGGCCTTGCGGAGTCGCGTGGCGTATCAATAGCGCAAGCGGACGACGACAAAGTATTCAACCTGGCCACACCGGGCTCTGCCTGCCCCAAGTGTGGTCGCGCCATCAAGGCGTTCGAGAATATTCCGTTGATCTCCTGGCTTGCTCTACGCGGTAAGTGTCCGGGCTGCGGCACTGCAATCAGCATCCGATACCCGCTGGTCGAACTGATGACAGGTGTCGCGACTGCTTTGGTCGCATGGCGTATGGGGCCGGGATGGGAAGCACTCGCAGGCATCGTGCTGACCTGGTACTTGATTCCGCTCGCTGCTATCGATATCGATCAACAGTTACTGCCGGACATTCTCACCCTTCCACTGCTGTGGATCGGCCTTACGTTGTCGCTCTTTCATCCGACCGAGTATCCGACGCTTTTTGTTTCTCCGAGCGACGCAATTGTTGGCGCATTGGCCGGCTACCTGTCGCTGTGGTCGATCTATCAGGGATTCAAGATTCTGACCGGTAAAGAAGGCATGGGCTACGGTGACTTCAAGTTGCTTGCGGCGCTTGGCGCCTGGCTTGGATGGCAATCGTTACCTCTGTTGGTCCTGCTGGCTGCGGGAACTGGCACCGTATTTGCGATACTGCAGCTGGCAATGCGCAGACAAGAACGTGGCGCAACCATGCCTTTCGGACAATGGCTTGCTGCGGCGGGCTGGCTGGTTATGATCGGCGGCTCGCAGCTTCAGCAAACCTACCAACAACTCATCGGCTTGTGAGATATTTGCCCGCATGTTGAAGGTGGGCGTAACTGGCGGTATTGCGAGCGGAAAGACGCAAGTCTCGGATGCACTCGGTGCCGCGGGCGCGTCCGTAATCGATACCGATGTGATCGCACGAGAGGTAGTGGCTCCAGGTTCTGACGGACTCAGGGACATCGAAACTCAGCTCGGACCCGAGTTCATTTCCGAGTCCGGTAGTTTGGATCGAGCCGCTCTGCGTGCGCATGTTTTTGAACACCCTGAAGCGCGGCGTACGCTGGAGTCCATCACCCACCCGCGTATCGGCGCACAAGTACTGGCGCAGTTGTCCGAAGTGTCTGGTGACTACGCGGTTGTCGTTGTGCCTTTGTTGGCGAATTCACCGTTGCGAGCGATTCTTGACCGTATTCTTGTGGTCGACTGCGACCCGGCCTTACAGGTCCGCCGCCTGCTGGCGCGCGACGGCGGCAGTCCGGAGCTCGCGTTATCGATGATCGCTGCGCAAACAGACCGAGAATCCCGCCTGAGCCTCGCTAATGACGTACTCGATAACAGCGGCTCGATCGAATCGCTGCTTCAAAGGTGCACCGCGTTGCATCAATTTTATTGTCAACTGTCGGCCGCTACCGACACCGTATGACTGCCTCCATGCCTCGTGAATTTGCGCTGCGGGCGCCGTGGGGCGCAGAATAGCTGAACTTCGGATCCTGGCACCGACGGATGGTAACTGCTGCGGAACAGACCGGTGCGCATCGCGAAGCGGCGGTGGCGACCTACGAACAACCACTCAATGAGCGGATGCGGACGTTTTTGCGCCTTGAGTTCCTGTACCGCCAGACCGAATACCACGTCGCTGACAACACCGACATGGCTGCGCGGAAGGCAATAGACGGATTACTCGAGATCGTGGCGATCCTCGCACGTGGTGACGTGCGCAGTGAGGTCATGAAGGAACTCGAACGCCAAATCGATCAATTGCGTTGCTTTGCGCGAAATCCAGATGTCGATGGTGGGCGTTTGCAAGCGTCTATAGATGAAGTCTCTCGCATCCGTGATAACGTCAACGCCATCGGCACGCACTATCTGCAACCGCTCAAGGACAACGAGTTCTTGAGCGCGATCAAACACAGAAGCGCAATTCCGGGTGGCACCTGTGAGTTCGACTTGCCGCTCTTCAGTCATTGGTTGCGGCGACCGTATGAGGCGCGCCGCGAGGACATCGATTCGTGGTTGCAGGATTTGCGCCCGCTGTGCGGCGCGGTCAAACACATCATGTGGTTGATCCGTCAAACGGCAACCGCGTCGGATTGTGTAGCCGAGTCAGGAATGTATCAGCATGCTATTGCGCGCGATACGAATTGCAGGATGTTACGGGTCCAGCTTGCGCATGCCGGCACAATGTTCCCTGAGGTCAGCGGCAGTCCGCAGCGCTTCACGATTCGCTTCATGGTCTGGCAGGGCATCGAACATCGCCCAACTCAAACGCGCGAAGATGTCCCTTTCCGGCTGTATGTTTGCTAGCGACTGAGAAGCGCGTCAATCACTGGCGTATTCGCCGGCAAAAACTCATAGGACTGAAGCGTGTCTCGGCGCACCCATTTTATGGTCTGGCCTTCCATCGACGCAGGCTCACCATTCCAGCGAGAGACAATCAGAAAATGCAGTCGAACGCTGTGTTTTTCGTAGTCGTGAGCAATCTCCAGAAACGGCTGCGACTTAAGAGTATCGACGCCAAGCTCCTCGGCTAACTCACGCTGCAGTGCCTGAACGGGCGACTCCCCGGATTCGATTTTCCCACCGGGAAACTCCCAGAGTCCCGCACCGTGCTTTCCATCGGGTCGTTGTGCGATCAACACGGAGTGCTCGCGCTCAAGGATACCGGCAACAACGCTGATGACCGGCAATGTGCCCAAAGTCAGGAAAGCTTACCGTGACAGTGCTTGTACTTCTTACCCGATCCACACGGACAGGGTTGGTTACGCCCGACCTTAGGTTGATCGCGGCGGAACGTTTCCTGACCTGCTGCCGGCGTAACCGCACCCTGAGCCGGTTGATCCGAACCCAGTCCCGGCGCGGCGGCATGCTGAAATTTCAGAGCTTCGGCCTGACGTCGCTCTTCTTCGAGCTTCTCTATTTCCTCTTCGCTGCGGATGCGCATACGCGCCAACTTGGAAACTGCCTCACGCTTCACGGTGTCCAGCATGTCAGCAAACATCTCAAACGCTTCGCGCTTGTATTCCTGTTTGGGGTTCTTCTGACCGTATCCGCGCAAACCAATGCCCTGGCGCAAATAGTCGAGAGCTGCAAGATGCTCTTTCCAGTCGAAATCGAGCTGCTGGAGCATCACGGCCTTCTCAAGCTGGCGCAGCATTTCTGAGCCAATTTCTTTCTCGCGAGCAACAAAGGTTTCATCGACCGCTTTGTGCACGCGCTCGCGGATACCCTCGACACTCAGGGTTGAGTCTTCGTTGAGCCACCGTTGCACATCGACAGTCGTGCCGAACTCAGCGCCAAGAACCTGTTGAAGACCATTGGCATCCCACTGTTCTTCAATGCTGTTCGGCGGGAAGAATTCATCGAACACGTTGTCGATGACTTCAGCACGGATCTCAGTGACGGAATCGCCGATCTCGTCAGCCTCCATCAATTCGGAACGCTGGTGATAGATCACCTTGCGCTGTTCGTTCGCAACATCATCGTATTCAAGCAAGTTCTTGCGAATATCGAAGTTGTGTCCTTCGACCTTGCGCTGTGCGCCTGCGATTTGACGTGTCAACATGCCGCTTTCGATGGCCTCCCCTTCTCGCATTCCAACGCGTTGCAGCAACGCCTTGGTGCGGTCAGGATCACCGAAGATTCGCATGAGATTGTCTTCCATCGAGAGGAAGAATCGGCTCGATCCTGGATCCCCTTGTCGGCCAGAACGACCGCGAAGCTGATTGTCGATGCGGCGAGACTCATGACGTTCTGTGCCGACGATATGCAGGCCACCTGCCTCCAGCACTTCGTCGTGACGTTTTTGCCAGGCTTCCCGAACCGCTGTTTTTTCGCGCTCAGTCGCGTCTTCACCCAGTGCCTCGAGCTCAACCTCAAGACTGCCACCGAGGACAATATCGGTCCCGCGTCCGGCCATGTTGGTAGCAATCGTCACCGCACCGGGACGCCCGGCCTGCGCAACGATCCCTGCTTCCCGCTCGTGCTGCTTGGCGTTCAACACCTCATGCTTGATGTTCTTGGCCTTGAGTGCACGGCTCAACAGCTCCGACATCTCGATTGAGGTGGTACCCACGAGCACAGGCTGTTTGCGCTCGCGGCATTCCTCAATGTCTTCGACGATCGCTTCAAACTTGTCTTGTTGGGTAAGGAACACGAGGTCCTTGCGATCGTCGCGCACCATAGGGCGGTGAGTGGGGATGACCACAACCTCGAGTCCATAGATCTGTTGGAACTCAAACGCTTCGGTATCCGCGGTACCGGTCATGCCTGACAGCTTGTTGTAAATGCGGAAGAAGTTCTGGAAGGTGATCGATGCGACGGTCTGATTCTCGGCTTTGATCGACAGGCCTTCCTTTGCCTCGACTGCCTGGTGCAGACCTTCTGACCAGCGACGGCCTGGCATCGTTCGACCAGTGAACTCATCGACAATCACGATCTCACCCTCTTGCACGATGTATTCAACATCGCGCTGGTAGAGATGATGCGCGCGGATCGCTGCGGTCAGGTGATGCACCAGCTTGATATTGCCCGCATCGTAAAGACTCTCGCCTTCACCGATGAGACCTGCTTCAGTCATCAACTGTTCTGCTCGCTCGTGACCCTGCTCGGTCATGAACGCCTGACGCGATTTGCGGTCGATGGTGAAGTCACCACGAGCCTCTTCGGTCAGCTCCTCAACCGGACCCTTCAGGCCGAATTTATCGGGTACCTCCTCCTCCACTTCCTGGAGTTTCAGTTTTGGCACCAACTTGTTGATACGTTCGTAGAGATCCGTGCGCTGCTCCGACGGTCCCGAGATGATCAGCGGCGTTCTGGCCTCATCGATCAGGATTGAGTCAACCTCATCCACGATGGCGAAGTTGAGTTCACGCTGGACGCGATCCTCAAGGCGGTAGGCAAGATTGTCCCGAAGATAATCGAACCCGAGCTCGTTGTTGGTTGCATACGTGATGTCAGCTGCGTAGGCCGCGCGTTTTTCCTCTGTCGCCATGCCACTGCGCACGACGGCGACCGTTTGGCCCAACAACTCGTATACCGGGCGCATCCACTCTGCGTCACGCGCTGCCAAGTATTCGTTGACAGTGACGATATGCACACCCTTGCCAGACAGTGCGTTCAGATACGCTGCCAGGGTCGCCATCAGCGTTTTACCCTCACCGGTGCGCATTTCGCTGATATCGCCGTTATGCAGCACCATGGCACCGATCATCTGCACATCGTAATGGCGCATTCCCAGCGTGCGATCGGCAGCTTCGCGGACCAGGGCAAAGGCTTCAGGCAACAGATCGTCCAGTGACGTCCCATCGGCGGCTCGCGCTCGCAAATCAGCGCTACGGGACTGTAGCTCGGTTTCGCTCAGTGCTTTGAGCTCGTCCTCCATCGCATTAATGCGCTTGACGACTTTTTGATAGGACTTGATCAGTCGCTGATTGCGACTTCCAAAGATGCGCGAAAACACAGCCTTACAGGCTCCTTGCGAAATATTTGTTCGTTATTCTAGGCGTTAGTGCGTGCAGCACCAATGACCTTTCCCCGTTATCCGGTTCAAGATTGGCACGATCGTGCGTTATTCAAGGTTTTTTGACCCAAAAAACCGGGTCAGGTTCAGGGGGTCCGACCCCGGATGTACCCCACCGGGTTCTGATTCTTACCGTCTTTCAGAACCTCAAAATGAAGGTTTGGTCCCGTTGCCCGGCCAGTAGAACCCATCAGACCGATAACTTGGCCTTTCTCGACTTCGTCACCGACGCTTACGTGGTTCTCAGCGTTGTGTGCGTAGCGCGTCACATAGCCGTCCCCGTGGTCGATCTCAACCATCATCCCGTAGCCGTAGCGATTGCCTGAGTAAGTCACCACCCCGGATGCGACAGAGCGGATCTCCGCGCCCGCGCGGGATGCGATATCCACACCTTTGTGTCGAGCTTGCTTACCTGTAAACGGATCGGTCCGCGTGCCGTAATGCGAGGAAATCCAGCCGCCCAGGACTGGTCGGCCCTTCGGCATAATGCGCTCGCCAAGGTTTCGGGTAAGCATCATGCTTTCGAGTACACCGAGCTGGCGAGCACGATCTTCCATCTGCACATCGAGCGATGCGAGCTGCCGCACCAGGGAGGCCTCGTCCATATCATCCAGCAGCTCGGTTTCCTCGGGACCACCAATCGGTGGCACCGATTCGAAGTCGAACTCACCGTCTTCAAGCCCGGCCATCTCTGTAAGACGCTGGCCAAGCGCATCCAACCGCACAACGTGAGCGTTCATTTGTCCGATTCGGATCGCCAACGCATCTAAGGTGTCCTGTGCCTCACGCTTGGCGAGCTGCAGCTCTTCGTTCTGCTCCAGCAGCTCGGCGCGCATCTGGAGTAGCTCTTCCTGGTCGACTGCGCCTGTGTGCTTCAGCGCCAATGTGTAGCCGCCTGCAAAAACCACCAGCGCGGTGATGCATAGCAGCGCGGAAGCCGCAGCAACGAATCCGAAAGAGGTCAGGCGGAACTGTTTTGGCCCGCGGGACCCGTTGCTAAAGATGACTACATTCATTGAACGATTCAGGCTTCCGAGGCGTTGCCGCCAAATTCTCACAAAACCCGCGCTACGCCCGGGACTTATCTCGATGTCGCACTATGCCGGGTTAACTTTAGTCAAACCACCGACCTAGTCTCAAAGTGCTACCATTCTCGACCGACTCTGCGAAACGCGTCACAAAATCGCAAGCAATGCCGATCCGAAAACTAAATGACGTTCTGACCGACGGCAAGTCCGGGCTGGCCGAGCTCTCGCGAACCGCACAGCAAATGGTCGAGCTTGTCGACATTCTGAGGCTGGCGCTACCCGAAGAACTGCAAGGCGCATTGCTCGGCGCAAGCTTCAACGGCGACCAAACCCTGACTGTGACTGCATCCTCAAGCGCGCTGGGCGCGAGGCTTCGCTATCACACAGATGCGCTATTGTCAGCGGCACGCACAAACGGCGTCATGGCAGCACGGTGCCGAATTCGCGTAACTCCTCAGGCGAATACAGGCGACGGGTAGCTCACCGGAGCGTGGTCGGCTTCGTCGAAAGTCGCAAGATCATAACAACTCGCGTCCTCGAGAATCGCACGGACCAAGCGGTTGTTCAGATCATGCCCGGATTTGTAAGCGGAGTATTCACCGATCAGGCTATGGCCCAGCAGGTACAGATCGCCGACAGCGTCCAGAACCTTGTGCTTTACAAACTCATCGTCGTAGCGCAAACCGTCTTCATTCAGGATGCGATAGTCGTCCAGGACGATCGCGTTATCCATGCTCCCACCGAGGGTCAGGCCTAGTTCGCGGAGCGTTTCAATGTCACGCATGAAACCAAAGGTACGCGCCCGACTCACGTCCCGCAGGAACGCGCTGGAGGACAAATCCAAAGAAATCTGCTGGCGTTGCTTGTTGATCACCGGATGGTTGAATGAGATACCGAAATTGATCCGGAATCCGTCGTACGGAGTAAGTTCGGCCCACTTGTCACCATCTTCCACCCGGATCTTCTTCTTGATTCGGATCAACTTTTTCGGAGCGTCCTGCTCCTCGATGCCGGCCGATTGGATCAGAAATACGAATGGCGCCGCGCTACCGTCCATGATCGGTACTTCGGGTGCGGTGACGTCGACATACAAATTGTCGATACCGAGGGCGCAGACCGCCGACAACAGGTGTTCGACCGTCCCTACCTTGTGCTCGCCCTCGAAAAGATTGGTTCCCAGCATGGTCTCGCGCACACGCCGTCCATCGGCAGGGATGTCCACCGGGTCGGTCAAATCGGTCCTACGAAACACGACGCCCGTGTTGGGCGCTGCCGGGCGCAAGGTCATTAGCACCTTGTCACCAGTATGCAGACCGACACCGGTCGCCCGGATCGCAGTTTTAAGTGTTCTTTGTCGTAGCATTACCACACATCTCGCTGGCACACGCGCTCGCCGGTTGGTCTGTCCTACAGCCCACCACGGCCCGCGCAAGTCTTTGTTTGCACAAAAATACTGCGCCCTCCTGGCACAGCAGCCCCCCAGCATGGCGTCAATGACGCCCCAATTTGTTTTGTGACTGTTGTTTTTGCGCCAAGTTCCGCGACCGCCCCCAAGCAGTACGCAAGTCAATTCTGGCGTGCAAAATCAACAAGTTGGATGCAGATAGTAACGAAAAATTCATAGAACGCAAGGAATCTGTAACGTTCCTGCGCGCCTGTAGAAGGCAGAGAATCGGATCGAAGAACGACCCGAGGCAGGTCCCAGGCCGCAGCGGTGAGCGGCTGCGGCCCGGGATTCATGTCGGACTAGTCCGCCTGACGACGGAGGAATGCCGGAATGTCGAGCAGATCCTCCTGCAGCATACCGTCGCCAAAGCCGTCTCCGACGGCCCGCTTGGCCTTGCTACGCCCAACCGCCGGCTTGTCGAACTCATTGTAGTTCGGTGCTGCCGGTGGCGTCGTGGCGCCCGGCTCGACCGGCGCCTGTGTCGCCGTCGGCGCCACTGCATTGGTATCACGTCGCACGACACGCATCGGTGCCTTCTGCGCCTGCCCCTGACCGAGACCGGTAGCCACCACAGTCACGCGGATGCTGTTGCTCATGTCCTGATCGATCACTGTGCCAACGACGACAGTCGCCTCATCAGACGCGAACGCCTTGATCGTCTCGCCCACTTCCTGGAACTCCCCAATCGACAGATCCATGCCAGCCGTCACGTTGACGAGGATGCCGTTCGCACCCGCAAGGTTAATGTCCTCGAGCAGCGGACTTGACACCGCTTTCTCAGCAGCTTCACGCGCCCGATCCTCGCCAGAGGCGGTGCCCGAGCCCATCATGGCCATGCCCATTTCGGCCATGACGGTTCTCACGTCCGCAAAGTCGACGTTGATGAGGCCCGGACGCGTAATCAGTTCGGCGATTCCCTGAACCGCACCTTGCAGGACTTCGTTTGCCGAACCGAAGGCATCCAACAGCGTCGTTTCAGCGCCCAGCACAGACAGCAGCTTTTCGTTGGGGATAGTGATCAAAGAGTCGACATACTTACCCAGCTCCGCGATCCCCTGGTCTGCGATGCTCGCGCGCTTCACACCTTCCATCGAAAACGGCTTGGTCACGACCGCGACGGTCAGAATGCCCATCTCTTTAGCAACCTGAGCGACAACAGGTGCCGCGCCTGTGCCCGTGCCACCGCCCATACCTGCGGTGATGAACAGCATGTCCGCGCCTTCGATGACTTCCTGAATACGATCACGATCTTCCATCGCTGCTTGCCGGCCCACTTCCGGATTCGCACCGGCACCGAGGCCCTTTGTAATGTTGCAGCCGATCTGAATGCCGGTACGCACCTGCACATTCTTCAGCGCCTGCGCATCCGTGTTTGCGCAAACAAAGTCCACGCCTTCAATTCCCGAATCGACCATGTAGGAGACGGCGTTGCCGCCGCCGCCACCAACACCGATTACCTTGATGACCGCCGTTTGGCTGTGTGCATCCATAAGTTCAAACATTTTGCTCACCTCTGTCTTTTGACAACTCAAATTCAACGATGTGACAGGTCTTCGCCTGCCTGTTTTCCAATCTCATTCCGTGGTGACTACCAGCCGCCACTGAACCAACTCTTCATCCTCGCCAGGACCTCTCCAAGCTTGCCGCTGACGGGTCCGGCCACGTCGACTTGCTGGAGGTTTTCATAGCCGTACAACAGCAAGCCCACACCCGTCGCGTGGATAGGATTTCTGATGACGTCGGACAGACCGGTGACGTGCTGCGGCACGCCAAGTCGAACCGGCATGTGGAACACCTCTTCGGCAAGTTCCACCGCGCCTTCCATCTTTGCACTCCCGCCGGTGATCACCAGGCCCGCGGCAATCAGCTCTTCAAATCCGCTGCGACGCAGCTCGTCCCGAATGAGCGTGAACAGCTCCTCGTAACGCGGCTCGACCACCTCAGCGAGGGTCTGGCGAGCGAGGCGTCTCGGCGGCCGATCACCGACGCTCGGCACTTCGATCGTTTCGTCCGCATTGGCCAGCTGCGACAGCGCGCACGCATACTTGATCTTGATCTCTTCGGCATACTGCGTCGGAGTTCGCATCGACACCGCGATGTCATTGGTGACTTGATCACCTGCAATCGGGATGACGGCGGTATGCTGAATTGCACCGCCGAGGAATACAGAAATATCGGTTGTGCCACCGCCGATATCGACGATGCATGAACCGAGTTCCTTTTCGTCTTCGGTCAGCACCGAGTAGCTCGATGCCAGCTGCTCGAGCACAATCCCATCGACTTCGAGCCCGCAGCGTTGCACGCACTTAACAATGTTCTGTGCGGCACTCTCGGCGCCGGTGACCATATGCACCTTCGCTTCCAATCGGACGCCCGACATACCGACGGGTTCACGGATGCCTTCCTGGTTATCGATGATGAATTCCTGCGGCAAGATGTGCAGGATCTTCTGATCGGCCGGAATCGCCACGGCCTTGGCCGCATCAATAACCTGGTTGACGTCGACCTGACTCACTTCCTTGTCACTGATCGCAACGATGCCGTGCGAGTTCAGGCTTCGGATGTGGCTCCCAGCAATGCCGGTGTAGACAGAGGCGATCTCACAACCGGCCATCAGCTCCGCCTCTTCAACCGCTCGTTGAATGGAGTGCACCGTGGACTCGATATTGACCACCACCCCTTTTTTCAGGCCACGTGATGGGTGGCTGCCAATACCGATCACCTCAATGGTGCCGTCCTCGGCCACCTCGCCAACAATGGCGACCACCTTGGATGTGCCAATGTCCAGTCCGACGATCAAATTTTGTTCCGACTTACGAGACATCTATCGTGACTCCGTTGAACTGCGCGCCATCGCTGACGCTTCGATCAATGCTTGTTCTTTGAATTGCGGAGAAGCCCAGCCAATTGCGAAACCGTTCGTGTAGCGCATATCGACATAGCGAATCTGATCCGTCTTTCGGACCAGCAAGGGCGTTACCGATTGCAGGAAGCGTTCGACCCGCGCGCTTACGTCCTTGCGTCCGAGCCTTACCTCGATACCGTTCATCAGAATCAGATGCCATGAACCGCGTTCCTCCAGACGCAATGCTTGTAGCCCACCAAGCCCCGCTTTGATTGTCGGGCCATTAATAGCGAGGTATTGCGCAGCCACATCAGTGACACGTGAATCTGGCCCCGACAAACGTGGCAACTCGGGAAACTCAAACCGGGACCGCTCGACGAATAATTCACCGCGTGTGTTCAAGAGACCGTAATCACCCCAGCGTGCGGCGGGCACCTGTTCGGAAATAGAAATGTGCAAACGGTCAGGCCACAGCCTGCGCACGCTCGCGCGGTCTACCCACTCCAGCGCTTCGATGCGTGCCCGCATTGCGCTGAGGTCAGCGCTCAAGAAACCGGTCGCGTCAATATCACCCACGGCGGCACTGATTTGCGAAGTCGTCACTCGATTGAAAGGTGCTTTGACAGAAATCTCTTCGATCGGTCGATCCAGCGCGATGCCCAGCGCCAACGCCGCCGCAGCCATTCCAGCAACGCCAATCACCAGGGTCACGAATCGCCGTGCAATCACGCGGGAAAGCTGAAGCACCATGTTCGGTCGCTTCGTCCGCGGTTTTTGTCTACGTGCCTGTCTGGCCATCAGTGCACCCCACCGACAAAACTGGTGTCGAGAATCGCAAGACACAGCGATTGAAAATCGATCCCGGCAACACTGGCCGCATGAGGCACCAGACTGTGTGAGGTCATGCCGGGTACGGTATTCACTTCCAGTACACAAGGGACGCCATCGCCGTCCATCATGAAATCCACACGCCCCCAACCGGCACAGCCAAGTGCGTTAAATGCTGCAAGGCTCTGCGCAGCGAAACGCTGACCGAGCTCGGTATCCGCCCCTACGGCCGGGCAGACAAATCGTGTCTCCTCGGACGTGTATTTCGCGGCGTAGTCATAAAACTCGTTGCCCGCATCAATTCGAATAGGGGGCAGCGCACGCTGATCAAGTACACCAACGGTATACTCAGGACCGGGCAGCAACGGCTCGATCAATACGGTGTCATCTAACGCGTGAGCAATAGCGACCGCCTCCGCCAGGGCGTCGCGATCAGCAACCGGCAGTGCACCCAGGCTCGATCCGCCGTTCGACGGTTTGACGAACACCGGGTAATCCAGGTCCACCGGGAGTGCCGCGCCTCTGCGCAGCGTCCGCCCTCCGACTACGCGCACACCATGTGCCGCCATGACCGCCTTGCTGCGCATCTTGTCCATTGCTAACGCGCTTGCCATGACGCCGCTGCCGGTCACCGGGATACCGAGCATCGCCAACGCCCCCTGAATCGTGCCGTCCTCGCCGTCACCACCGTGAAGCGCATTCCACACTCGGGAAATGCCCTCTGACTGCAGTTCGTGTAGCGCGCGTTCAGCAGGATCGAAACGCACGACATCGAGTCCCGCCTGCTGCAGCGCACCCGCGACAGCGGCACCGCTATCCAGAGACACCTCGCGCTCACCGGACTTTCCGCCGAAGAGGACCGCGACGCGACCATATCGATCCAACACCGACGTCATGCCGCCACCTCGCCCAGAAAACGCACCTCATGGCGAAGCGCCACGCCGTGTTTGTGCTCCACGGTTTGCGCCACGTGATCGATCAGTGACTCAATGTCGGCTGCCGTTGCATCACCGGTATTGATAATGAAGTTGGCATGCTTTGGCGAAACCTCTGCACCACCAATACGAAAGCCCTTGAGTCCGCTTGCTTCGATCAGACGGGCCGAATGATCTCCTTCGGGATTCGCGAATACAGACCCGCAGCTTGGCTGCCCAATCGGTTGGGTTGCGTGACGGCGCGCCTGCAATTCACGCAAGCGATCAAGACTCGGCTTGTACGCCGGATCGAACTGCAAATGCGCGCCGACGAACCAGGCGTTGCCTTGACCAGACACACGGCGATAGCCGACGTCGAACTGCGTCGCATCACGTGACTCGATCGACCCGTCACGATGCATCAATCGCACGTCATGCACGGCATCCCAGGTCTCGGTGCCATGCGCTCCGGCATTCATGGTCAACGCACCGCCCAGCGAGCCTGGAATCCCTGCAAAGAACTCTGACGGGCCCATCTCCCATCGAACCAGGCTGCGGCCAAGCGTAGCGCAAGGCAGACTGGCGCTGGCATACACACCGTGGGGGGCTTTTCGCTCCAGCGTACGCTCAAGTGCCCGCGTACTAATCACAACACCTTCAACGCCACCATCGCGCACCAGCAGATTGCTGCCAAATCCCACCCAGTGCAGTGGTGAATCGGATGGCAATGCTTTTAGAAACGTAGACAACTCGGTCTCGTTGGTCGGTTGAAACAGAAGCTCCGCCGGGCCGCCGACACGCCAGGTCGTATGGCTGGCCATAGGCTCGTCCAGCTTCACGCGGGACGCGAACGTATCGAGAAGCTCCTGCTTGAGTGTCGACGTCAACACCGCGCTCATGCAGCACCTTCCTTGCGCAGCACTTCAGATAGCTGTGCCGGCAATGCCTGGGCCAATGCGCCGACGTTGCCGGCGCCCATGGTCAACAAGAGATCATTCGGTTGCAGCAGCGGCGCTAGCGCGTGAGCGAGTTCATCGGTGTTTTCAATGAACACCGGTTCCACGCCGCCACGACTACGAACCGCACGCGCGACGGCGCGACCGTCCGCGTTGGAAATCGGTGACTCTCCTGCTGCATACACTTCCAGGAGGACGAGCACGTCGACGCCGCTCAACACCTGCGCAAAGTCATCCAGCAGATCGCGGGTCCGTGAGTAGCGATGCGGTTGGAAGACAAGCACGAGACGGCGATCCGACCAGCCCGATCTCGCCGCTTCAATCGTCGCTGCGAGCTCCGTCGGATGGTGGCCGTAGTCATCGATAAGCAGCACATCACCACCGTCGACAGGCAAAAAGCCGTGACTCTGGAACCGTCGATCGATACCCGAAAACTGTGTCAGCGCCTCCAAGATCGCATCGTCCGGAACATCGAAATCTGTCGCCACGGCAACCGCCGCCAGCGCGTTACGCACGTTATGAAGTCCGGGGAGATTGAGCGTTACCGACAGCGTTTCACGGTCATGACGTTCGACGTCAAAGTGACTTTGATGCCCGTCGATCCTGACATTGACGGCGCGCACATCTGCGCGCTCGTGAAGACCATAGGTAACCTGTGAGCGCGGCACAGCGGCGCGAATTGACGCGACGCCCGGATCATCCACGCACAGGACGGCGACCCCATAGAACGGCAGGTTGTGCAGGAACTCTACGAATGCTGTGTGCAGACGCTCCAGATCATTGCCGTAGGTCCCAAGATGATCCGCATCGATGTTGGTGACGATCGCGACTAGCGGCTGCAAGTGATGGAACGAGGCATCGCTCTCGTCCGCCTCGGCTACGAGGTACTGGCTTTCACCCAAGCGGGCATTCGTATCCGCGCCTTTCAGCCGACCGCCGATAATGAAAGTCGGGTCGACCCCCGCTGCTGCCAGAACCGCAGCGACAAGGCTGGTCGTCGTCGTTTTTCCGTGCGTACCTGCGACCGCTACCGAGCGACGCGAGAAACGCATTAGCTCACCCAGCATTTCGGCACGCGCAACAACCGGTATCCGACGTGACCTCGCCTCTGCGAGTTCAACATTGTCCGCAGGTACGGCAGTGGAACTCACAACGACATCCGCATCGCCGAGATGAGCCGCAGCGTGTCCGATCATCACTCGCGCACCGAGTGTTTCAAGTCGCTGCGTAACCGCCGAGGCCGAAAGGTCCGAGCCCTGTACTTCGTACCCCTGCGTCAGCAAGACTTCCGCGATGCCACACATTCCCGCGCCGCCGATACCGACGAAGTGAATGCAATGAATCTTGCGCATCCGCAGATTCATGACACCGCCTCCAGCGCCGGATCTTCGAGAATCTCGGCACACTCGGCAACCACCAGGCTGACCGCATCCGGACCGCGCAGTGCGCGCGCTTTCTGTGCACGATCAAGCAGTGCGTCGCGATCGGTGCCGAGACGACGAATCGCCGTTGCTAACGACTCTGCACTCATTTGTTGTTGCTGGATGACCAATGCCGCCTGCGTATCCACGAGTGCTTTCGCATTACGTGTTTGATGATCGTCAACCGCCGTCGGCAACGGGACAAATACCGCTCCCAAACCAACGTTGATCAGCTCGCTGACGGTTAGGGCACCACTGCGACAGACAATCAAGTCCGCCCACGACAACGCCTGAGCCATGTCCTCGATGAACGGCGTGACCTCTGCACGAACCCGGTGCTGTGCATAGCGATCTTGAGCGATCTCGAGCGTCGCCGGTCCTGCCTGATGACGCACATCGAATTGCACGTTGTCCTCGGCAAGTAACGCGACTGCCGGAGCAACCCATTCATTCAAAGCAAGCGCACCCTGACTGCCGCCAATCACCAGCAGTCGCAGCGCGCCCTGTCGCCCTGCAAAGCGTCGCTCAGGTGGTGCAATCGCTCGAATATTCGCGCGTACCGGATTGCCCACAGTCATCGCACCCGCAATCGCGCCCTCGAAACCGAGAAGCACTCGAGTCGCCACGCGTGCGAGCCATTTGTTTGTCATGCCCGCCGCAGCATTCTGTTCATGGATCACCAGGGGAATACGCATCAGCCACGCGGCGATCCCGCCCGGGCCACTGACAAATCCGCCCATTCCGATCACCAACCGTGGACGAATCCGGCGCATGATGCGTAACGAACGTACGATAGCGAGACTGATCCGAAACGGCGCAAGCAGCCAGCCGGCGGCACCACGTCGACGCAAACCACTGATTGTCAGCCATTCCATGGGAATGCCCTGCTCCACCACCACGCGCGACTCCAGTCCACGGGTCGTGCCGAGCCAAATCACCGGTTGACCGCGATCAAGAAACTCATCAGCAATCGCTAGCGCCGGATAGACGTGTCCGCCGGTGCCACCTGCCATGATCAGAATCGGCGCGCGGCTCATTTGCGCCTCCGCTTGCGAACCTTGGGTTGGGCGGCCGCGATCACATTTTCATGGTGCGCTCTCAGCACAAAGCCCAATGCAGCAAGAACGATGATCATGCTGCTGCGGCCATAACTGACGAGCGGCAGTGTCAATCCTTTCGTCGGCAAGATGCCGAGATTCACGCCGAGGTTGACGAAAGACTGCAGTCCCAACCAAACGCCGACGCCAAGTACCGTGTACGCCGCGAACCAACGCTCGAGGGCGGCCGCCTCTCGCGCCGTTTTAAGGATGCGCAATACAAGCAGCAGCAGCACCATGATCATCACGGCAACACCTGCAAGACCGAACTCTTCGGCATAAACAGCGAACACAAAATCAGTGTGGGCTTCGGGCAGATAAAACAGCTTCTGCACGCTGTTGCCCAAACCAACACCCAACCATTCTCCGCGGCCGATCGCCATTAACGAGTTGGTCAGTTGATAGCCGTCACCGTGCGGGTCTGCCCACGGGTTAAGGAAAGAGAAGATACGGCTTTCGCGGTAACTGCCATCGAAGATCAACACGACGAATGCGCTGCAGGCGATAACGCCGAAAACCATCAGATCTCGAATTCGAGCACCGGCACAGAACAGCACAACCAGTGCCGTCGCCATCAGCACCGTCGCCGCACCCATATCCGGCTCGGCCAGCAGCAGCGCTGCGGCGATACACAACACGGCAAACGGTTTCGCGAGTCCAAGAAATCTTGTTTCGAGCGTCTCTTGCTGGCGCACCGCATAACCGGCGATGTACATGATCAGGGCGAGACGCGCCGGCTCGGAAACCTGCACACGAATGCCAGCGAGATTCACCCAGCGCTGGCTGCCATTAACAACCACGCCCACATCGGGGATTAACACGACCGCGAGCAATACGAGCGCAAGCAACAGCAACAATGGGCTGAACTTGAACCAGGTCTCGCTGGGCACAACCAGCATGAACGCGAGTGCCACGATCCCGACCGTCAACGCTTGTAGCTGTCGTATCACGTAAGCGAAAGGATTCCCGAAGTCATCCTGCGCGATGCCCAATGAGGCAGACGTGAGCACAACGAGACCGATGGTCAGCAAGACCACAATCAGCCCCAGAAGGCGCAGGTCCCAGTGAAATGCGCTCATGGGCCGGATCGGCAGCGGAATCTGGATGTTGTTCGTTACTGAGCGGCTCATGCGGCGAGCCCCTCAATCAGTTGGCGAAAGTGTTGCCCGCGAGCCTTGTAGTCGGGATAGGCATCCTGACTCGCGGCCGCTGGCGCCAGCAATACGGTGTCACCCGGTTGCACCACGGCGTGTGCGGCTCTGAGAGCACCAGGCAGATCTTCAGCCTGTGCATGGTCGAAGCCGTTTTGCGCGAGTGCGCTCGCCACTTCCGTCGCGATTGCTCCGTAGGCAACAGCGAACCTCACACCCGCGGGCAGCTGCTGTGAGAAGGCATGGTAGTCCTCTCCCTTGCCCATTCCGCCAATCAGCATGACAACCGGTCCAGA
Organism: uncultured Chromatiales bacterium; assembly: GCA_963922335.1. Lineage (GTDB taxonomy): Bacteria > Pseudomonadota > Gammaproteobacteria > Steroidobacterales > Woeseiaceae > CALBPI01. The sequence goes on from CAWUIB010000008.1 coordinate 61,628, forward strand.
CACTGCCTTCGCCGATGCGAGCGCTGCAGCACAGTTGGTCGCCTTGGAATCGTCAACGTAGCGCACGCCATCAATAACAGACACCAATTGGTGCCGGTGATCGAGACCCGGGAAGCTGCGAATCGCCGCGACCATTGCACTCAATGGCAGGTCGATGCTGCTGCCGATCGCCAGTGCCGCTGCGATGTTGAGCACGTTGTGCTCGCCGATCATTGCAGCTTCCTCGACAGCGAGGATAGGCTCCGCTCCACTCGCCCAGTAACGACGACCTTCGTGCTCAATAACACCGAAGCTGCGTGCATCTTCCGGCGGGTTCTTGCCGAAACGGATCATGACCGCATCAACATCGATCACCTCGGACGGCCATGCGTGATCCGAGGGCAAGACGGCGTATGCGCAATTCCGATAGATCGAAAGTTTCGCGGCCTCGTAGGCCGAAAAGTCGCCATGCCAGTCGAGATGGTCCGGCTCGATATTCAGAACACAGCCACACTGCAATGCCAGCTCTGGCGTTCTGGATAATTGGAAACTTGAAAGCTCAAGCAAATAGAAACCGCGTTCGCCCGGTTCCTGCAAATCAAGTACAGGCACACCCAGATTGCCACCTGCCGCAAAGGCGACATCAGCTTGTTGACACATGTGCGCCAGCAGACTGACCACGGTGCTCTTACCGTTGGTACCAGTCACCGCGACAATGGGGGCTGCGGCGTCCCGCGCGAATAACGTGATATCGGAATGCGTAGGAATATCTCGCGCACGGATCTCTGAGACCAGTGGGTCCTGATCCGAGACACCCGGCGAGATGATGACCTCGGTCATTCCCTCGAGCACAGTTGCATCAGCATCAGTAATTACCACCGCGTCCGGAAGGCTCTCGTGAATTGCTCTTGCATCTACCGTCGACCGGGTATCTGCGAACACCGCACTGCGACCCTGGCGCTTTAGCCAACGTGCGATGGATGCGCCGGTCAGCCCCGTTCCGAGGACCAGCGTTTCGGACTTTTGGATGTCGCTCATCGTGCTCATCGGATCTTCAGACTCGCGAGGCCGACCAAGACGAGGATCACGGTAATGATCCAGAACCGAACGATGACCTTAGGTTCCGGCCATCCCTTGAGTTCGTAGTGGTGATGCAGTGGCGCCATGCGAAAGACGCGCTTACCGGTGAGCTTGAAGGACGTCACCTGGATGATGACCGACAAGGTCTCGACAACGAATACGCCGCCCATGATCACAAGCACCAGCTCCTGGCGGACGATGACCGCGACGACGCCCAAGGCAGCACCGAGTGCAAGCGCACCGACATCACCCATGAACACCTGAGCTGGGTAGGTGTTAAACCAAAGAAACCCAAGACCAGCGCCAGCGATCGACGCACAGAAAACAAGCACCTCACCGGCGCCGGCGACATAGGGAACACCGAGATACTCGGAGAAGTTAATGTTGCCAGCGACGTATGCGAATACGCCAAGCGCGCCGCCGACGAGAACTGCAGGCATGATCGCCAGCCCGTCCAGCCCATCCGTCAGATTCACCGCGTTGCTGAATCCAACGATCATGAAGGTCGTAAACAGGACCTGTAGCATCCCGAGCGGCAGAACCACGTTTTTCAGGAATGGCAGGATCAGTTCGCTCTCGACCGGACTCGTGGCCGTTTGAAAAAGCACGATCGCGGCGATGAAGCCAAAGATGGTCTGCCACATCAGCTTGTAGCGTCCCGCCAGACCGGCGCTATCCTTGAGAACGAGTTTTTTCCAGTCGTCGTAGAAGCCGATCGCGCCAAAGGCGAGCGTGACCAGTACGACAACCCAGATGAATCGATTCGAGAGATCCCCCCACAGCAAAGTCGATATCGCGATCGCGGTGAGAATCAGTGCGCCACCCATGGTGGGTGTACCGGCCTTTTGCAGGTGCGACTGCGGTCCGTCGTCACGCACGGTCTGGCCGATTTGTCGCAGCGCCAGTCGATCGATCATCATCGGTCCAACGACGAACGAGATGACCAAAGCGGTCAGCGCGCCTAGAATCGCCCGCATCGTCAGGTAGCTGAAGACGTTAAAGCCACTCTCGAATTGAGTGAGATACTCGGCGACCCAAAGCAGCATGTCAGTTCGCCTCCAGCAGGTATGTCACTACCCGCTCCATCCGGGCGCTGCGCGACCCTTTGATGCAAATCGCCACATCGGACTCGATTTGCCCCGCGAGTGCGACGTTGAGATCAGCGACCTCTGCAAACGTCTGTGCATCACGAAACCCCTCACGAATCGCCTCGGCAAACTCCCCTAGCGCAAACACGCGTGCGATCCCGATTTGCTCGAAGTAGGTACCGAGATCACGGTGTGCCTCGTAAGCCTCGTCCCCAAGCTCGAACATATCGCCGACTACCATCCACGCCTGATCCGAATTGGCTACAAGCGCATCAGCTGCGGCACGCATAGACGCGGGGTTAGCGTTGTACGTATCGTCGATAACCGTCGCACCGCTCTTCAAGCGATGACGCACCTGGCGACCATCCACAGGCGATACCGCTTTCAAGCGTTCGGCAAACTGCTGCCACGGAATACCTGCCGCAAGCGCAACCGCACAGGCACCGGCGGCATTCATCGCGTTGTGCACACCGGAGAGCCGAAGATCGATGCTTTGGACTTTACCGTCGTGATTGATCGAGAAACTGCATCCGTCCGTCGTCGCGACGAAATCGCTGTACCAAACATCCGCGGAGCTATTGGCACCGAAAGTCACGATGTCGGCTGGCGCGGCACGACCCACCCAATAGTCAAAATAGTGATCATCGCGATTGATGACTGCAGTGTTCCCCTGCCCGAGCGCCTCGAACATCTCACCCTTGCCGCGCGCGACACCCTCGATACCCCCGAAACCTTCCAGGTGGGCTGGCCCTGCGTTCGTGACGATGCCAATGTCCGGCTGACCGAGCGCAGCTAGCGCCGCAATCTCACCAACGTGATTGGCACCCATTTCAAGCACAGCGAAACGGTGTGATTCGTCCAGCCCGAACAGCACCAGCGGCACGCCGAGGTGGTTGTTCAAATTACCTGTGGTCGCATGCGTGTCGGGACCGCACAGCGCGGTAATCAGCGACCGCATCGTGGTCTTGCCATTGCTGCCAGTGATGCCAATCGTGAGCGGACTAAATCGACTCCGCCAGGCTGTTGCCAGTGCGTGCAGCGCAGTAACCGCATCGTCAACGACCAACTGAGGCAGCGAAGTGTCGGTCGCGCGCGTCGTGATGGCCGCGCATGCCCCTGCATTCGCCGCGTCTGAAATAAAGTCTGCGCCATCGAAGTTAGGACCGCTCAGTGCAACGAATAACTCATCCTTGCCGAGCGTGCGTGAATCGATCGAGATTCCGGAACATTCGACAGCAGTTTCGGGCGTCGTCAGTCCCAACACCGATGCGATGGCGGCTAATGACCACTTCATGATGCGCTCACCGACAGTGCGTTCAGCGCAAGTTTGGCTACCTCAACATCATCAAACGAACGCACCTCATCCCCAATGAGTTGAAACTGTTCATGTCCTTTGCCGGCAATCAGAACCACGTCGGCAGGCGATGCGTGACGAATCGCGTGCTCGATCGCTCGCGCGCGATCAATCTCGACGTGATGCTCAACCTCGGACAACCCCGCACGAATGTCAGCGATGATCGCTTCGGGCGACTCACTACGCGGGTTGTCGCTGGTCACGACGATTTCATCGGCTGCGGTCGCTGCCAATGCCATCTGCGGACGTTTCCCCTGATCACGTTCGCCACCGCAACCGAAAACACACCAAAGCCGCCCCTGCGTATGGGCACGCAGCGCATCTATAGCGGCGGTCAGGGCCGCCGGTGTGTGCGCGTAATCAACAACGGTCAAGGGCTGGCGCGGACTAACCACTTGCAAGCGTCCCGGTGGTGCCTTCGCAGCACCGACAGCCTCGATGGCGCGAGCTAAAGGGACCTCCAAAGACAGCAACACCGCGAGCGCCAGCGCAAGATTCTGCGCGTTAAAGTCACCGATCAAATCGCTGCGCAAAGTCGCATCGCCAAGTGGCGTGACAACGTCGAGCGCGATCCCGTTCGCGCTCAGGTCAACGTTAGCAATCTGGACCGAATGTGCGCGTGCTGCATGCTGCGGCGCACCCACCAGCCAGGCATCCGGGTATCTCTCACCGAGCTTGACCCCGTATTCGTCGTCAACGGCAATCACGCGCGCGCGCAGACCAGGCCAGTCGAACAATTGCGCTTTCGCTTCGAAGTAAGCGTCCATCGTGCCGTGATAGTCGAGATGGTCGCGGGTGAGATTGGTAAACACAGCGACGTCAATGTTCGAACCACTGAGTCGGTATTGATCCAGCGCATGCGATGACGCCTCGATTGCGATCACGTCGCAATGCTGGTCACACAATGCAGCCGCCTGCCGTTGCATAGTCACGGCATCCGGCGTCGTCAGTGCGCTCTTGTCGAGTGCGTCGACGGCGCCCCAACCCAGCGTACCCATCAGTGCCGGTCGCCGACCCAATGAGGAAAGCGCGTGCGCAACCAACCAGCTAACGCTGCTCTTGCCATTGGTTCCGGTGACTGCAACCAGGTCCATCGATGCTGTCGGAGCACCAAAAAAACGAGCGGCAACGACACCTTCGAGACCTTCACGCCCAGGCACGCAAATGACAGGTACGGCGCTGATAGCCCGAACGCGCACATCGGTGGGATCAAGATCGGTGACTATCGCGACAGCACCGGCCTCAATTGCCTGCTCTGCGTATTCGATCCCGTGCCCTGCTTTGCCCTGCACGGCTAGAAATGCGGTGCCCTCCGTGACTTGCCTGCTGTCCATGGCAATGTCACTGACGGGCAACTGCGGCGCGAGGGTCATACCTTCCAGCAACCCTGCGAGCGTCGGCAAATGCTTTCCGGACACCGCCATCACTGAGCGTCACCCTGAGCAACACCCGCCATCAGTGTCGGTCGTGCATCCGGCGGAATCGCGAGTGTGCGCAGCGCTTCACGCATGACCGCTGCGAAGACCGGCGCAGCCACATCACCACCATGCAACTTGCTGCGCCTCGGCTCATCGATCACGACCACTGCGGCAAGACGGGGGTTCGAAGCCGGAACAACGCCCGCAAAAATCGCGCGATGGCGTTGGTCATCATATTTTCCATCGCCGGAGTACATCCACGCTGTCCCGGTCTTTCCGGCTACGCGGTAGCCGGGAATCGCTGCACGCGAACCTGTACCGCTTTCGACCACACCCTCCATCAGGCTGAGCACGTGACGCGCGATCTCGGGTGAAACCGCACGCGAGCCTTCCGGTGGTTGGTCGACTTTCAGCAATGACACCGGCATCAGCACGCCGTCATTGGCCAGCGCTGCGTAAGCTCGGGCCAGCTGAAGGCGTGTAACTGAAATGCCATACCCGTAGCTGATTGTCGCCTGGGAGATTTTTTGCCAGTCACTGTAGTGTGTCAGCAGCCCGCGCGACTCTCCCGGCAAGCTACTTCCGGTCAGGCTGCCAAATCCGAATCGGCTGAGCGACTCCCAAAAATCCTCAGGCTCCATACGCAAACCGACTTGCGTCGTCGCTACGTTCGAAGACTTGGCCAGCAGCGTCTCGAGATCGATGGTGCCAAGCGGATTGGGGTCGGTGATGGTCTTGACCCCAACCTCTAACGATCCGTTCGCCGTATCGATCATCGAATCCGGCTGGATCACGCCGTGCTCGAGCGCGGCTGCCAGCGTAATCGGCTTGATGCTGGAACCCGGATCGTGGATGTCCGTTACGGCACGGTTACGTGCCCGCTCCGCAGTGTATTGCGAGCGCTTGTTCGGGTTGTAACCCGGCTGATTCACCATCGCGAGAACTTCGCCGGTGTGGACGTCGAGGATCACCATCGACCCCGACTGCGCATCATGAAGCTCCCGTGCGCGCTTCAACTCACGGTAGGCAAAGTGCTGAATGCGCAGGTCGATGCTGGTCACAAGGTCCTGCCCGTGGCGAACAGGACGGATACTGCGGATGTCGCGAAAGTCTTCTCCGACGCCATCCATAAGCACCAGCTTGGAACCCGGTGCACCGGCGAGCGCGTGGTTGTGCGCATACTCGAGCCCTTCCTGACCGATGTCATCAATATCGGTCAGGCCGATGACGTGACTCGCAACCTCAGTCGCCGGGAAAAACCGCCGGTACTCGCGCAGCACGTTGATGCCCGACAGTCTGAGCTCGCTGATTGCAGCAACCTGATCGGGTCTGGCGTGGCGCAGCAACCAAACAAAATCGCGATTGATATTCCGATTGAGCACCTTCAGCAGCTGCGCATGATCGCGATCAAGGATTCGCGCCAGTCTCGGCAGCTCTTCTGTGTTTGGTAGCAGCTTGCTGGGGTTAGCCCAGATGCTGTCGACGGGTGACGAAATCGCTAACGGCTCGCCATTGCGGTCTGTGATCGAACCGCGGTGAGAAGAGATAACGCGTTCACGAATGTGGCGCTTGTCGCTCTCCGTTACCAACATCTCACTGTCGATAACCTGCAGGTAGGCGCTCTGCCCAATCAATACAACCGATGCCAACGCGAACACAAACACGAGAACAGACCCGCGCATACGAAACCGTTGTTGCGCCAGTTGGCGTTTTTCCGCTCGACGTTTCATTCCTGCCGCTCCGTGGCATCTGCCGGCGCGTCGTTCTGTACCAACGAAGCCGGCGGGGTCGTCGGTTCAAGCCCAGTGAAGAAATACCCGCCCTGGTCACCGATCAGGTAAATCTCCTCTGGCGAGGGCGCGCGTAACCCCAACTCCCTTGGGGCGCGCGCCTCAATCTCGTGGTAGGCGCCGTAGGCGCCATGCTCGAGCTGAAGCCTGTGATACTCGGTATTCAAGGCATCCCGCTCGCGCCAAAGCGACTGCTGCTCCATGAACAAGACGCGCGCCTCATGCCTTGTGTAGACCAGCGCAATTGCGGAGAGCGCGATGGCCAAAAGCAACATCACCATCAGTGTGAATCCACGCTTAGGCATGGTTTGCAGGGTCATCGCAGCCGCTCCCCGACACGCAGACGCGCGCTACGGGCGCGCGGGTTGCGATCAAGCTCGGCATCATCAGCGACCAGAGATTTACCGACAATGCGCAGGTGTGGCTTGGCAGCTTCCGGCATGTCCGGCAAGCCCCGATAGACGGGGTCCTCCGCGCTCGCCTCACGCAGGAATCGCTTAACCGGGCGGTCTTCCAGCGAGTGGAATGTCAGGAACGCCACACGTCCACCGATCGCCAGCGCATCCACGACGGTGGATAGCGCGCGCTCCAATTCGCCAAGCTCATCGTTGATTCGCATCCGGATCGCCTGGAATGTTTTCGTTGCCGGATGAATCCGCCCGCGCTCACGAACCTTGGCCGGTACCGCAGACTCAATGACAGCCGCGAGTTGAAGCGTTCGAAGCAACGGCTCGCGATCACGCGCTGCGACGATGGCACTCGCGATGCGCGCCGCCAGACGCTCCTCCCCCAGTCGGGAGATATCACGACGCAACTCTGATTCACTCACTCGCGCGATGTACTCGGCGGCAGACTCGCCGCGAGACTGGTCCATGCGCATATCCAACGGCCCGTCCCTGAGAAAGCTGAACCCTCTCTCACCTTCGTCGAGCTGCGGCGAAGACACGCCAAAGTCGAACAGCATGCCGTCGACGTGACCGAGCAGCCCTTCGGCACGCAATACATCAGCCAACGCACCAAACGCTTTGTGCACGATCGTGAATCTGGGGTCTTCGCAGTGCCGGTCCCTGGCCGCCGCCACGGCCGCGGCATCACGATCAAAGGCCAGCAGTCGGCCATGCTCACCGAGAGCACGTAAGATCGCGTCGCTGTGACCGCCACGACCATACGTTGCGTCGACGTAGCAACCATCGGCACGCACGGCCAGATGATTCAGAACCTGGTCGCGCATTACGGGCTCGTGGGCGACCATCAGAGTGAAAGGGTTTCCAGTTCTGCCGACAATTCGAGCGCCTCATCGTCGTCGGCGAGCCACTCATCTCGACGTTCGAGCCACCGCGACTCGTCCCAGAGCTCGAACTTCCTGCCCTGACCCACCAGCATCGCGTGCTTCTCGATGCCCGCGAACTCTCTGAGCTCTCTTGGCATAAGCAAGCGGCCGCTATTGTCCAGCTCCATATCGCTGGCGTGGCCGATCATCAATCGTTGGAGACGGCGGGCGTGCTTGTTGAGACTGGGCAGACGTTCGAGCTTGCGTTCGATATCCTCCCAATCGGGCAATGGATAAATAAGGAGGCAGTAATCACGGTCGACAGTCGCCACTAATTGGTTTGCACAACGCGCAGCGATCCGCTCCCGGTAACGGGTCGGAATGGCCAGTCTGCCCTTGGCATCCAGCGTGACTTTGGTTGCACCACGAAACATGCTCTAAACCGTCGAGAAAAACCAGATTTTCCCACATCTCCCCACTTCTCGACACTATAGGTAGGGCTGTTTTTTGCGTCAACAGAAAACCGCGATTAATCCATAAAAGACAGTCACTTAGCGCGATAATCAGTCACTTTCGAGCGCCTCTGGAGCAACAGAAGAAATGAAATATCAGGGCGTTACGCGTTTTTGCTAATGAACGGATTAGCAGATCGTCGCGATTCAGCGACGGCTGAGTGGTGGCCATGCAGAGCGGCCAACTTGCGCAGACGGGAGATGGGAGTCGGCCTGTAAGCCGGGTTCTGTCTTGGGTGATCATTCATCTGCGTGCACCGTCGCCGATGCACTGTAGCGACCTACCCGGGAGCACGTTCGGAACCGACGTTAATGCTCCCCTATTTGGTCTTGCTCCGGACGGGGTTTACCCTGCCATTGCTGTTACCAGCAACGCGGTGCGCTCTTACCGCACCATTTCACCCTTACCACTGACGTGGCGGTATATTTTCTGCGGCACTTTCCGTGGGCTCGCGCCCCCCAGGCGTTACCTGGCGTCCTGTCCGATGGAGCCCGGACTTTCCTCCGCGCAACGCGCAGCGATCACCTGGCCGACTCCCGCGTGCACTGTAACTCAATCCTGCAGATCGAGCGCGAACTGATAGAGCTTGTTTCGTGGTGCGCCGGTGGCGACGGAAACCGCTTTTGCGGCCGCTTTGACAGGAATGCCCGCAGAGAGCAGCTCACGCACCAACAGCTCCGGATCTACGGTGCTCGCGACCTCTGCAGCCTCGACGCCCGCGACAAGAACGACGAATTCTCCTTTGGCAACAATCTGTCCCGTGTCGATCTGACGACACAATTCGGCGAGGGTTGTGGTCACGATCTGCTCATGACGCTTGGTCAGCTCGCGCGCAACGCAGGCCATCCGGTCAGCACCAAAAACCGCCCCGGCATCCGACAGAAAGTCCGAGATCCTGTGTACGGCCTCATAGAACACCATTGTACGAGGCTCTTGAGAGAGTGCGGTCAGACGCGTCTTTCGAGCTTGCGCCTTCGCGGGAAGAAACCCCTCGAATACAAAGCGATCTGTCGGCAGGCCCGAGGCACTCAACGCTGCAATAACTGCACTGGGGCCGGGAACCGTCTCCACACGCACACCCGCTGCATGCGCCGCCCGCACAAGGCGGAATCCAGGATCACTGACCGCAGGCGTTCCAGCATCAGAGACCAACGCGAGATGCTCACCCTCACCCAATCGTCGCACCAGCTCATCCACCAGATCACGTTCGTTGTGTTCATGAAACGGCAAAAGTCGGGCTTCCACCCCGAATTGCATCAACAGCCGGCCAGTCCGACGACTATCCTCAGCAAGGACAACATCCGCCGCGGACAGCACAGTCTTCATCCGCTCGGATGCATCGGCCAGATTCCCGATCGGCGTTGCAACGATGGACAGACGCCCGCCGCTCATGGCGCACCCAGGGATGGAAAGGGAACTAGCACGGTATACTGAGGACCAACAGGAACAGTCTCGAATCTGGAACTTTGCATGCGCTACACCTTACCTGAGTGCCGACAGACAATCCGCGCCCGCAGTGGCTTTGTGTCCGCCCTCACCATTGCGTTACTGACGCTTGCAGGATGCTCGAGCCTGCCGGGCACGCCCGGCTCTGGCTACTCTGTCGGTCGCGCCGAGCGATTGTTTGAGGCTGGCGACTTTGACGCGGCGGCCAGCGGATGGATGGCTCTGGCCAACGGCGCTACCGGCGAGCAACGCGACCAATACCTCCTGCGCGCAGCCGAGAGCTGGCTGGCCGATGGAGATCGGCTCCGCGCAACCGCGGCGCTTGGCCAGGTCAACACGCCGCCTGGTGCTGCGCTTGCCAATGACTACTACCTTGGTCTCGCTGAGGTCGGCGCTTTCGACCGAGATCCGATCGCTGCTGAGCAAGCACTAAGTCGTACCGACCCGCAGCGCTTCACCCTGGCCCAGCGTGCGCGTGCAGATGCGGTTCGAGGACAGGTCCTGTTCTTGCGCGACGATCCCGCCGGCGCTGTCCAACTGCTGGTGCGACGTGAACTGTGGCTTGGCAGTGAACTCGAGATCGTCCGCAACGATCAACTGATCTGGGACGGCTTGCTGGTCGCGGATCCTGAGCTGCTCCAAGCCGCACTGCAGGAAACTGTCGATGCTGACGTTGGCGGCTGGCTGGCGCTTGGCATTCTCGCCAGCAACACTACCAACAACGCTATGGACCGCGGCGTGGTGGCGTGGCAGCGCAATTACCCGGGGCACCCGGCGTTGCGGTCGGTTGTCCCCGGTTTCGCGCCGGAGATCGCGACCGGCGGTATCGAACCTGAGCACATCGCTCTGTTGTTGCCGCTGTCGGGACGCGCGGGCACGTTTGGCAGCACCATTCGCGATGGCGTGATCGCGCATTATCTCGAACGTTACTCAGGCATGCTCAATGCACCTGAAATCCGAGTTTACGATCTCGCCGAACGCGAGCCCGTTGTCGCCTATGAACAAGCAGTGCTTGATGGCGCCGACCTCGTTATCGGCCCGGTGTTGCGCCAAAGCGTCGACGCACTGGCTGCCTACACGGGGCCGCGAGTGCCGACGGTGCTCTTGAACTACCCCTCCATCACCGAGAACTATTCGAGCGACATTTACGCCTTTGGACTTGCGCCGGAGGACGACGCACGAGCCGCAGCCGTTCAGGCTTTTGAAGAGGGGCACAGGCGCGCGGTCGCTTTGCTGCCGACAGGTTCGCGAGGCGAGCGCCTGCTCATCGCTTTCAATGAGCAATTCACGGCGCTAGGCGGGACCGTACTTAGCTATGAAAACTTTGTTCCGGAAGCTGCCGATCACAGCAATGAGATCGAGCGATTGATGTTGCTCACGGACAGCGTCGCCCGTTACCGGCGGGCACGAAACCTGCTGGGCGCTCCACTGCAATTCGAACCACGTCGCCGTGAAGACGTCGATGTGATTTTCCTCGGAGCCAATGCAGCAAATGCCCGCCAGCTAAAACCACAGTTGCGCTTCCACTACGCCGGTGATCTGCCGGTGATCGCGACGTCATCCGTCCATAACCCGGCAAGCGATGAAACCGCCTCAGACTTGAACGGCATCGAGTTCGCGGAGATTCCGTGGTTGGTCGATCGGATGAGCGGGCAACCGACACCGTTGGACGCCGTCACCGACACACTCACCAACGTACGCCGGCAACCGCGACTATTCGCACTGGGCCATGACGCGTTGACACTCGCTCTGGCCGTGTATGCGAGAAATCTGCCGCTCAACGGAATCAGCGGCGCAACCGGTCACCTGATTCTCGACGATCAAGGCAACTTCGAACGACAGCCCGGATGGGCAAGGTTCGAGAACGGCCGACCTGTGCGCCTCGATCAACGCGTCAACCCCAATCGCGATATTCGCGAAGAAGCGGAGACGCTCGATCCTTTCGATTCGAACGAACCCATAGCCCTCACAAGACCCTGAGTGTGCCGTCACCGACCCAGCGACTCGGCGCGGAAATTGAACGGCAAGCCCGCGACCTTTTGATCGCACAGGGGTTAAGGTTTCTGGAAGCGCGTTTCCACACTCGTTTTGGTGAGCTGGATTTGGTCATGTTGGATGCCGATACGCTGGTGATCGTCGAGGTGCGGCACCGGCGGACAGGTGCGATGGTCGGGGCCCTTGAATCCGTTTCGCCAACCAAGCAGAGGCGGATTGTCAGTGCCACCCAAGGATTGCTTCGTCGGCGACCAAAACTGGCCTCGCTGCCAATACGGTTCGATGTGGTAGCGGTCGATGGCGGCATGGACGTATCAGGTATCCGGTGGATACAGGATGCGTTCCGACCTTGGTAAAGGATGATCGACCGCAATTGCCTTATACTTCGCGCACCAGACGGGAGGTGTCATGAGTTCACAGGCAAGTATCAAAGCGCATTTCGAGGCGAGTATTGCAGCCAAACAGGCAGCAATGGAAACCTTGATCGAGCCCATTGCACGCGGCGCGGACTCAATGATTCAGTGCCTGAAGGACGGCGGGAAGATTCTGAGCTGCGGTAACGGCGGCTCCGCCGGAGACGCGCAGCATTTTTCGTCGGAGCTCTTGAATCGATTCGAGATGGAGCGGCCTGGATTACCAGCGATGGCGCTGACGACCGACAGCTCGACTGTCACCTCGATCGCGAATGACTACGCCTACGAAGAGATCTTCTCAAAGCAGGTAAGGGCGCTCGCAAAAGACGTTGATGTATTGCTCGCCATTTCCACCTCGGGAAACTCTGAGAACGTTTGTCGAGCGATTCATGCTGCTCACGAAAACAAGAGTAGGGTCGTTGCTTTAACGGGGCGTGACGGTGGCGCCATGGCGGGCCTGCTCAGCAGCGATGATGTCGAAATCCGGGTTCCGGATAAGCGCACAGCCCGAATTCAGGAGGTCCACCTCCTGGTGATCCATTGTTTGTGCGATACGATTGATCAGGCGCTTTTTGGCTAATCTGCAACGCGTCTGGCGCTTAGCTACTTCACAACCTTAAGGTGGGCACGAGTAGCGTCGGGATCACTGCCGGTGTCGTCAGGCGGCTCGGGCTCCTCACCACCGGATTCAGCAAATACCATTCCCTGGCCAGTTTCTTTGGCATAGATACCAATCACCGCTACCACGGGGACACTGACGTCGAAGGGACGCCCCTGGAACTGGGCCCGGAAGGTAAGCAAGTCATTCCCGAGGTTCAACGCGTGTACAGCTCGATAGCTGACGTTGAGAACGATACGACCGTCATCGATATGCTCAACGGGAACCACAACACCCGGTAGCGTTGCGTCTACGAGAACATGCGGCGTTTGAGCGTTGTCGCTCATCCACTCATGCATCGCCCGCAAAAGATACGGACGCTTCGAGCTCACGCTGGCGTCGCTCTCCCCCACCACAAACCTACAGCTGCATTTCCTGCTCGAGCTCGGTCAGGCTGGCACGGAACGATGGGCGTTCGAACATTCGTTCCATGTAAGCTTCGATCGGCTCGCCGCCTTTTCCAAGATCGATGTTATAACTCGACAAACGCCACAATAGAGGCGCCACGCTGGCATCGACCAACGAGAACTCATCGCCAAGAAAGAACTCCTTGGCCGCGAATACTTCAGCGCTCGCAAGGATGCCTTCCTTCAGGATTTTGCGCGCGCGGGTCGCTTGTTTCTTCTCCGCCGCCTCTTCGATTTGTTCAGCGAGCTTGTACCAGTCATTCTCGATTCGGAACAATGCGAGGCGGAACTGGGCGCGGGTCACTGGGTCAACCGGCATCAGAGGAGGATGCGGAAAACGCTCGTCGAGATATTCGATAATCACACGAGAGTCGTAAAGCACTAGGTCCCTGTCCACGAGCGTCGGTACTGTGTGGTACGGGTTCAGGTCCATCAGGTCTTCGGGCAGGTCGTTCCCTTCAACATTGACGATATCGATGTTGATGCTTTTTTCGGCGAGAACCAAACGCGTGCGGTGACTGTGCATGCAGGTAGGACGTGAAAAAAGACTCATGATCGAGCGACGGTTTGCCATGACTGCCATGGATGCTCTCCCTCAGGAAGTTGTTATCTTGCGGCATTGCCGCTTATGCGAACGCCAGCGGCCCTCCCCAAAGGACCGCTGGCGCTGGTGAATCTGACCGCTGGTGCGAACTATTTGACCGGTTTCCAGATTTCTTTCTTCAACATTAGTGAAAGAAGGAAGAAGACTACCAGAAACGCCATCACCCAGACGCCCATAGTTTTGCGCTGCAGCTGCACCGGCTCAGAGATGAAGTCCAGATAGTTCACGATGTCGCGCACGACCTGGTCGTAATCCTCAACCGTAAGACTGCCGGCGGTCACATATTCGAACCCAGGTCGAGGACCTGCGTCTTCGCCATGATCAGACGCCTCACCGTGGCCATCCGCCTCGCCGTGGTCTTCATCGTGGTGCACGGGAACCTTAATGCCCTCGAGTGCCCACAGGGGGTAAGGCATGCTGGTACCGGCGAGCACCGTATTGTTCCAACCTGTCGGCGTCGACTCATCCTGGTAATAGCCACGCAGGAACGTGTACAGGTAGTCTGTCCCGCGCGATCTGGCGATCAGCGACAAGTCCGGCGGCGTCTTGTTGAACCAGTTCTTCGCGTCGTCCGGACGCATCGAGATGTCGATCGTCTCATGCGTCTTCTCCGCATTGAACATCAGGTTTTCGATCAGCTGTTCATCGGACAAACCCAGACCCGCACCGAGCGTGTTGTAGCGCACGTACTTCGCGCTGTGGCACCCGGAGCAGTAGTTCATAAAGTACTTCGCACCACGCTGCAGTGAGTCCTGGTTGCCGACGTTATTGTTCGCAGCTTCCAATTCCACGCCGCCGCCCGCGGCGAACGCAGCGCCTGAGGCGCCAAGTACGAGCGTCGCAGCAACCGCTGTGCTTCGCAAAAACTTACGCATGGTATACAACCCTTTCCGGTACCGGTTTCGTGTCATCCATTTTCGACCATACTGGCATCAGCAGGAAGAAAGCGAAGTAAATCGCAGTGAAGAATCTCGCCAGCGCGGTGTAGAGGTCGGTTGCTGGCTGGATACCGAGGTAACCCAGCGCGAGGAACGACACTACGAACGCGCCCAGAGCGATTCGGGTAATCATGCCTTTGTACCGAACTGACTTGACCGGAGATTTGTCCAGCCACGGCAGGAACGCAGGCAGTACCACCGCAGCGCCCATCAGGATCACACCAAACAACTTGCTCGGTACCGCACGCAAGATTGCGTAAAACGGAGTGAAGTACCACACCGGAGCAATGTGCTCTGGTGTAACCAGGCGGTCCGCCGGATCGAAGTTCGCGTGCTCAAGGAAGTAGCCGTTCATTTCCGGGGCGAAGAACACCACCGCGAAGAACGCCGCCATAAACACGACGATCGCTACGAGGTCCTTCGAGGTATGGAACGGATGGAACGCGATCCCATCAAGCGGAACGCCATTCGCATCTTTCTTCTCTTTGATCTCGATCCCGTCGGGGTTGTTCGAGCCGACTTCATGCAGCGCAAGAATGTGCACCGCAACAAGCATGATCAATGCCAAAGGCAACGCGATAACGTGCAACGCGAAGAACCGGTTCAGCGTGATATCAGAAATTGAGAAGTCGCCGCGAATGAAATCGACCAGCGGCTCACCAATGCCCGGGATAGCGCCGAATAAGCTCACGATCACCTGCGCGCCCCAGTAAGACATTTGACCCCAGGGGAGCAGATATCCAAAGAACGCTTCTGCCATCAGGACCACGAAAATCAGCATGCCGATGATCCAGACGAGCTCGCGCGGCTTGCGATACGAGCCATAAAGCATCGCGCGGAACATATGCAGGTACACGACAATGAAGAACGCTGACGCACCGGTGGAGTGCATGTAGCGAATCAACCAGCCGAACTCCACATCGCGCATAATGTACTCGACGGATGCGAACGCTTCGGCCGCGCTCGGCTTGTAATTCATCGTCAGGAAGATGCCGGTCAGCAGCTGGATTACCAAGACCACCATCGACAACACGCCGAAGACATACCAGATATTCAGGTTTTTCGAGGCGTAGTATTCCGTGATGTGATCCTTGAGCAGGGACTCAAGAGGAAAACGGTCCTTGATCCAGCCCATTACTCCACCGCTGTCGCGGCCTACACGCAAATCAGACTCTGCACGTGCCATTACGCTGCTCCCGTGTCGGTTCCAACCTCAATGACGCTTTCACCGACAAAGCGGTAAGGCGGCACTTCCAGGTTCTTCGGTGCAGGGACGCCCGCAAGGACGCGACCTGCCATATCAAATTTCGATCCGTGGCAGGCGCAGAAGAACCCACCAAACCATTCGCTGCCGAGGTCAGCCGGTTGAACGTCGAAACGCGGTGCCGGCGCACAACCAAGGTGCGTGCACTGACCAAAGACCACCAAAACTTCCGGCTTCACGGAACGGAACTCGTTGACCGCATATTCCGGCTGATCGGAAGCGGCTGAACCCGGGTCCGCAAGTTGCGACTCCATCTTGGCAACGCGCTCCAGCATGTCCTCATCGCGTCGCACCACGTAGACCGTCCGCCCGCGCCACTGCGCGCGTGCGACCTGGCCAGGCTGCAAACTCTCGATGTTGATCTGCACCGGTGCGCCTAACGCCTGCGCCCTCGCGCTTGGTTTTAGCGAGCCGAGAAACGGTACCGCGAACAGTCCTGTAGCCACCGCCCCGGCACCCGCCGTCGCGATGCTGATAAAGCGTCTGCGGCTTGCATCCATGTCGTCGGTCGTCGTCTCGTCCGTCATCACGTTATCGGTCATCACGTGTCTCCGAAATCATCTCTGGTTCAATATTCATATTCGCTGCATTCGTGCCCGCGGATTCCACAATGTCAGGCGCTGTACCCCACAAAGCTCTCGCTCGCCCGATTACTCGGTCAAACGGCAGCTTTCGGTTGTGGTGGAGCGCTCGACCCTTGATGCTGTTAGCCTTTGGCTGTGTTCCGGGCCGCGCGGCACGTCGAACTTGCCCTACGGCGTTCGATGTCAGCCAGTAATGATACAGGAATCAATGCCCTGCTGCCTACTGTCTAACGCCGAAATCCACTTCGTCCTAAATTTGTATACATCGGTAATCTAAACTTGTCTAACTGAATAACTTCGATTTTCTCGATATGCACATCGGTCGATCCTATGTCTAGCCACACCCTAAAACACACTGTCATTTTCGTTGCTCGCTGCGTGGTTATCGGCCTCGCAATCGCGTGCGTCGTATTCCTATTCCGGCAGGGCGCGCAAGGTACTTTGACCTCGGAAAGCACCGCGGTACCCAGTTACGCAAAAGCCGTAGCAGCGAGCGCCGATTCGGTGGTGAATATCTACACCACTCGCCTGGTGACCGACGTCGACGGCAGCGGGGTAGCCAGCACGAGTCGGGAGTTCAACCTCGGCTCGGGGGTCATCATCGATGCGGAAGGCTACGTCGTCACGAACCACCACGTGATTGAAGGCGCTGGCGAGATTTACGTCTTGCTCGCCGACGACCGCGTCGCAACACCCATCCTTATTGGTGAGGATAGCGACACAGACCTCGCATTACTTAAGATCGATCTCAAGGACCTGCAACCCATCAGCCTCGGCAGGTCCGACCAGCTCTTGATCGGAGACGTGGTCCTCGCGATCGGTAACCCCTACGGACTCAGCCAGACAGTGACTCAGGGCATCATCAGCGCTACCGGCCGCGGCGCACTGAATCTCACCACTTTCGAGAACTACATTCAGACGGACGCCGCGATCAATTCCGGTAACTCGGGCGGAGCGCTGGTCAACGCGCGAGGTGAACTGATTGGGATCAACACGGCTGTGATCTCGCGAGAGGTGAATATCCAGGGCATCAGTTTCGCGATTCCCGTCAACCTCGTGAACGGCGTTGTTCAGGCGCTGAAGCGTGACGGTCGAGTCAAGCGCGGCTGGCTGGGGCTGACCATGACCAACATCAGTGAAGCTGACTGGAGGCGCCTCGGCCTGCCACCCAACTCAGGCGTCCTGTTGACTGCCGTGAATGAGAACGGACCGGCATGGAACGCGGGCGTGCAAAGAGGGGACGTATTAGTATCGATCAACGGCCGCGAGGTCAAAACCGGCCAGCAAGCCCTGCTTACGGTGGCTAGTTATCCACCTGGAACTGCGTTGAATCTCGAACTCATTCGTGGCGGGCGTGCCGTGCAGACAGTCGCCTACGCGGGCGACCGGGTCGATGCCGACAATCCTGTCAGGTGATTCGTCGCACTTCCGCCCCGAGACCTCGAAGCTTGTCCTCGATGCGTTCGTAGCCGCGATCCAGGTGATAAATCCGATCAATCACGGTTTCGCCGCCTGCCACCAGAGCCGCGAGTACAAGGCCAGCGGATGCCCTGAGGTCGGTCGCCATGACCGGCGCCGCTGTTAGCGACGCCACCCCTTTCGAAAGCACCGTGTTGCCGTGCACCTGAAAATGCGCACCCATCCGCTGGAGCTCCGGGATATGCATGAAGCGGTTTTCGAAAATAGTCTCCGTGACTGATCCCTGCCCGCTGGCAACGGCGTTGAGCGCACAGAATTGCGCTTGCATATCAGTGGGAAAAGCAGGATGCGGCGCAGTGCGAACATCGACCGCAACCGGGCGTGACCCGCGCATATCGACTTCGATCCAATCATCGCCGTGAGTGACTTCCGCGCCCGCATCCGAGAGCTTCGACATCACGGCCTCCAGATGTCGAGGTGCCGCTTTGAGCGCTCGCACGCGCCCCGCGGTCATTGCACCGGCGACCAGATAAGTGCCCGTTTCAATGCGATCGGGTAAGACTCGATAATCGGCGCCACTCAGAGACTCAACCCCCTGGATGTGAATCGTTGGCGTACCCGCACCGTCGATCTTCGCGCCCAGTGCCTGCAGAAAGTTGGCGAGATCCTCGACTTCAGGTTCGCGCGCCGCATTCTCCAGCACAGTCTCACCATCGGCCAGCGCGGCCGCCATCATCAGGTTTTCTGTGCCGGTTACGCTCACGGTGTCGAAGACAAAGTGCGCCCCCTTCAAGCGTTCCGCTCGTGCCCGGATGTAGCCGTTCTCGATCCACACTTCTGCACCCAACGCCTGAAGCCCGGCCACATGTAGATCAACCGGACGGGCCCCGATCGCGCAACCGCCAGGCAAGGAGACATCCGCGCGACCGAATCTTGCGACCAGCGGCCCCAACACCAGCACGGATGCGCGCATGGTCTTGACGAGATCGTATGGCGCTACCGGTTCAATGTCGGTGCCGGTGTCCACTGACAGGCGCATATGCTCCTCAAGCGTCGCCTCGGCACCCATCCTCTGCAAGAGCGCAATCATCGTGGTGACATCACGCAGATGCGGCACGTTCCCCAGTGTTACGCCGTTTTCGGCCAGCAAAGTGGCCGCCAGTATCGGCAGCGTTGCATTTTTCGCGCCCGAGATCGTGACCTCGCCGTTCAGGCGGCGGCCGCCCACTACCGCTAGCTTGTCCATATCGCCTCAGCCAGCGGTTTCGAATTCTGCCGGCGTCAAAGCGCGGATCGACAACGCGTGGATATCCGCTCGCATGTGATCGCCGAGCGTCTGATAGATCATCTGATGGCGGGCAACCTGGCGCTTGCCGTCGAATGCCGGCGAAACGACGACGGCCTCGAAATGAACGTGATCATCGCTCAGCACCTCGACATGCGTGGTTTCCAGCTGGGATTGAATCAGGTCGGTAATCTCTTGTGGGGTCACATGCCCACTCCTCTTACATAAACTGCCGTCATGGTAGTACACAGCCCGATGCGGCCGAAAGCCTGCGTCTACGCATCCTTGTGCAGTGGTGTATGATTCGCGGCTACCCGCGACCCGGCCAACGCTGTGGGACGGGGAGTCGGCGGGCAACTCGGCCCGGTCGCGCATCTTCGGAGATCTGTACAAACGTGTCACTTGCGGCAAACAGCACACTGGTGGTGATCGGTCTTGCGGCGCTCATCTGGGGCGCTGACCGGTTTGTCGTTGGTGCGGGCGCCATGGCACGCAACCTCGGAGTGCCGACACTATTAATCGGTCTAACGGTAGTCGGTATCGCCACGTCCGCACCCGAGATCCTCGTGTCGATTATGGCGGCACTCAAGAATCAACCCGACCTCGCGATCGGCAACGCGCTGGGGTCCAACATCGCGAATATCGCCCTCGTACTCGGTGCTACGGCTGTTCTGAAACCGATCATAGTGCGGTCTAGCACACTCCAACAGGAGATGCCGGCGCTGCTCGCAGTCACATTGCTGGCGGTTGCCCTGGTGCTGGACGCTCAGCTCAGCCGAACCGACGGACTCGTCATGCTCGTCGCACTGGTCGTAGTCATGTACTGGATCGTGCGCCTCGGCTACCGCACTGACACCAACGACCCGATCGAGGCGGAGTACGACGCCGAGATCCCGAAGAACATGAAAATGATCGTGGCCGTCGGGTGGTTCCTGCTCGGACTGGCGGTGCTGTTGCTCGGCGCTGAACTGTTGGTCCGCGGTGCAACCGCTATAGCGATCAGTTTTGGTGTCAGCGAACTCGTGATCGGTGTCACGCTGGTAGCCATCGGTACGAGCCTTCCCGAGCTCGCGGTATCGCTCATCTCTGCCCTCAAAGGCGAACAAGGCCTCGCTATCGGCAACATCATCGGCTCCAACATGTTCAACCTGTTGGCGGTCATTGGCGCGGCTATCGTGATACAGCCCACCGGAGTGGCACCCGAGGTGCTTTCGTTGCATTTCTTCGTGATGATCGCGCTGACCCTCGTTCTTTTCGCCATGGCGTATAACTACAGCGGCGCGGGACGGATCAACCGGATCGAGGGCAGCGCCCTTTTGATCGCCTTCTTCAGCTACCACGTCTACGTGCTGGCACAGAGCTTCGGTTATGCCGGCTGACGCAGAACAAAGGCGCGCGCAGGCGCTACGTGTACTGGATATCGAGTCCAAAGCGATCGCCGGATTGCGCGATCGCGTAGGCGAAGCATTCGAAGCCGCCTGTCAGCTTTGTCTCGCTTGCAAAGGCCGAATTGTGGTCACAGGCATGGGCAAGTCGGGACATATCGGAAGCAAGCTTGCAGCCACATTGGCGAGCACCGGTAGCCCTGCGTTTTTTCTGCATCCGGGTGAGGCCAGCCACGGGGACCTCGGCATGATCACCGAAGAAGACGTGGTGCTCGCGATTTCCTACTCGGGAGAGACGACGGAGCTCGTAACAATTCTGCCTTTGATCGCGAGACTCGACGTTCCGATGGTCAGCATGACCGGCAATGCCCAATCGACACTTGCAAGGCGTGCGGCAGTGCATCTGGACGTTGCTGTGCCGGAAGAGGCCTGTCCGCTCAACCTTGCGCCAACCGCCAGCACAACCGCAACGCTGGCGCTCGGCGACGCGCTGGCGGTGGCTTTGCTCGATAGTCGCGACTTTACAGCAGAGGATTTTGCCCGCTCTCACCCCGGCGGCAGTCTGGGCAAACGCTTGCTACTGCGCGTCAGCGACATCATGCACTCGGGCGATGAAGTTCCGCTCGTGAATCCTGACGACATGCTCACCGAAGCCCTGGTCGTCATGAGTCGCAAGGGCCTCGGGATCGCGATCGTAGCTGACCAGCACGGCCGCCTCGCGGGCATATTCACGGACGGTGACCTTCGTCGGCTGCTCGATGGTGACACCCGCATCCGCGAGCTCACCGTGGCATCGGTAATGACCAGCCCCTGTCGTGCAATCACTGAAGGATCTCTAGCCGCAGAAGCCGTGCGCCTCATGGAAACACATGCGATTTCTGCGCTGCCGGTTATCGACAACAACGAACAGGTGGTCGGTGCACTTAATATTCATGATCTGCTGCGCTCGGGTGTCATGTAGCAATGGCTGAAGCCCTGAATCCGCAACTGCGTGATGCCTTGCGCGAAACCCGACTCGTCATTCTCGATGTCGATGGCGTGCTGACCGACGGTCGCTTCACACTCGACAACGCCGGCCACGAAACCAAGACCTTTAACACGCAAGACGGCTACGGCATTCGCCGACTGATCGATGCAGGGATTGTCGTCGCAATTATCACTGGACGGCGCTCGGGTGCGGTAGAACACCGCGCACGCGAGCTCGGCATATCCCCCGTAATTCAAGGTGCGAGGGACAAGGCGGCCGCGATCAGGGAACTGTTGACCGAAACCAACATCCAATCCAAATATGCCCTCGCTGTTGGAGACGATATCCCGGACCTCGCCATGTTCGAAGCCGTTGCCACTGCCGTGGCTGTTGCCAATGCAGTGCCCGAGCTCAAGGAGCGCGCGCACTACGTGACCCAGCGCAGCGGAGGCGCAGGCGCGGTACGCGAGATTGCCGACTTGATCGTCAAGAGCCGTACCGACTGAGATTGCCGTGACCCCGCGCTCTACACTGATCGTCGTTGTGCTTTGCGCTACCGCCGTGATCAGTTGGATCGCTGCACGAGACGATGACGATCGAGCGGCGGATGCGAGCGCGATCACGACAGTTGAGTCTGGCTACTACGTGCTGGATGCCGTGATTTTTGGCAGTAACGAGCTCGGCGAACCCCGGTATGAAATTCACGCGGCAGAGGCTCGGCAGAGTGATCGCGAGGGACCGATCCAGATGCGCGACATTGAAGTGCGCTACACCGGAATTGAAGAGCCTGTATGGCAGATTACCGCTAACGAAGCGCAGCTGGACCCAGTCAGTCAAGCGATCAACATGACCGGAAACGTCGTGGCACGGCGAGCCGCGAATGACTCAGAGCGTGTCGTGAACCTGTTGACCGATCAGTTGCTCTTCCAACCGGATCAGGAGCGCATCGCATCGGCGAGCACGGTGGTATTTCGGGTTGGCGACAGTCAGCTCACCGCGTTGGGCATGCAAGCATCGCTGCCGGATGACACAATCCAGTTGGAGACCAACGTGCGAGGCAAGTATGTTCCGTAGCGCAAGAGCCGCCTGGCTGTGTGTATGTGTAATCAGCGTGAGCGGACCTGTGTCCGCGCAGCAGGCTCAGACCATCTTCTTCGATGCGGCCAACAGCAATACGATTGTTTCTGAGAACCGAACCGTGTTCTACCGCCTTCGCATCACACAGGGCAATATGCGAATTGAAGCCGAGAAAGGCACTACCCAAGCGGGTACGGATTTCTCGGAGAGCAGCTGGGAATTCGAAGGCAACGTAGAGATCGACATCGAGAATGCCGAAATCCGCGCTGACGCTGCTGACCTCAAATTCATCAACTACGAACTCGTCAGAGCTGAAGTCGAAGGCGAACCCGCGTCCTTTTCCGATCTCAATGCCGAGACCGGCGAACGCACAGAAGGCCAAGCGGAGCGCTTCGTCTACAACCTGTCGGATCAGGTGATTCGCTTCGAAGACAGTGCGAGCATCCGTGACTCGCGAAATTCTGTGACCGGTCGCTTGTTGAAATACGACCTCGTTAATCAAAACATCGTGTTTGAAGGCGATGAGCAAAGTGGCGAACGCGTACGGATCACGATTCAACCACCGCCCGATGCACAAGACCCCGAGGCCCTCGACGAAGCCACAGAGCGAGCACGCGAGCAGGTCCGGGAGGCGGCAGAAGCGGCTGAGGCAGAGCGCGACGATCGCCCATGAGCATCTTGTCCGTTCAGAATCTGGCGAAGCGTTACCAGTTCCGTGAGGTCGTACGCGACATCTCTCTCGAGATAAAGGGTGGGGAGGTTGTCGGACTACTTGGGCCGAACGGCGCGGGAAAGACCACTGCGTTCTACATGATCGTCGGGCTCGTCAACGTCGATCGTGGAAGAATCCTGCTCGATGGCCAGGACCTGACCCATGAGCCGATGCATGTGCGCTCACGACTCGGTCTCGGATACCTGCCCCAGGAAGCGTCCGTGTTCCGCAAGCTCACGGTAGAGCAGAACATCATGGCGATCCTGGAAGCGCGTAAAGACCTTCGTCGATCGGACAGAGACGAGCGGTTGGAGCAGCTGCTGGAAGAGTTGCACATCAACCACGTCCGCGGCAGTCTTGGCATCAGTCTCTCCGGTGGCGAGCGCCGGCGTGTGGAGATTGCACGAGCACTCGCCGCTGAACCACGATTTATTCTCTTGGACGAGCCGTTTGCGGGCGTGGACCCAATCTCGGTGATCGATATTCAAAGAACGATCAGCGAGCTCACCGAACGTGGCATTGGCGTTCTGATCACCGATCACAATGTGCGCGAAACGCTCGGCATCTGCGGCCACGCCTACATTCTCTCAGATGGCGTGCTTATCGCTGAGGGAACCCCGAACGAGATTCTCGAGAACCAGCATGTCCGTGAGGTCTACCTCGGAGAGGATTTCCGACTCTAGCTGAGCCCACACACGTGTGAATATCGTCACAGCTGCAACCTGCGGCTCTGGTATGATTATTGTATGCGAAAGGGACCGCTCGCGTGCTGAAACCATCTCTCACATTAAAGCTAGGTCAGACTCTGACCATGACGCCGCAGTTGCAGCAGGCAATCAAGCTGTTGCAGCTGCCGGTGATGGACCTGAACCAGCAGATCAGCGAGGCGCTCGAGAGCAATGTCATGCTCGACATGGAGGAGCTGCCCGAGGCACCGAAGATGGACACGTCCTCCACTGCCGAGATCCGGGTGCTGCAGGCCGAGGATTCCTGGCGAGACGTGGGCCGCGGTCAGGACTCGTCATTTTCCGGTGGCGAAGGTCGCTCGATGGCGGACTTTGCAGATGATCGCGAAATGTCACTGCGCGAGCACCTGCTGGAACAACTGGAAACCGAAAAGTTCACCGACGATGAGCGAATCATTGGCGAGGCGCTGATCGACGCGATCAATGACGACGGCTATCTGTACGAGAGCCTCGAGGAGATTCAGGAAACCCTTGGCGATGAGGCGCCATCGATTTCGATCATTGAGCGGATTCTGGTTCGTATACAACGTTTCGATCCACTCGGCGTAGGTGCACGATCGTTGACCGAGTGCATTGAGCTACAGCTAGCACCCTACCCTCCAGAAACTCCGGGACTGCAGGCTGCACGCCGTATCGCGGACGAGCACCTCAATCTCGTTGCCGAACGCAACTACACACAGCTCCGGCGACGGATGGCGATCGACGATGATGAGCTCGATCACGCACTCGCGCTTATCCGCAGTTGCCACCCTAAACCGGGTCAGGCGGTCAGCGGTGCTCGCACCGAGTACGTGATCCCTGATGTGTTCGTGCGCAAAGTCGATGGGCAATGGGTGGTGGAAATCTCTCCGTCAGGCGTGCCGCGGATTCGCGTCAATCAACAGTATGCGGCCCTCGTGCGCGGCAAAGGCGATCACTCGGTGCTGCGCGCGCAGCTTCAAGAGGCGCGATGGCTGGTACGCAGCCTCGAAATCCGCAACGACACGCTCTTCAAGGTGGCCAGTACCATAGTCGAGCGTCAAGTCGAGTTCTTCGAGCATGGTGAAGAGGCGATGAAACCGATGATCCTGAAGGACATCGCCGAAGCCATCGAAATGCATGAATCGACCGTTTCGCGCGTGACCAATAACAAATACATGCATACGCCGAGGGGCGTTCTCGAGTTCAAGTTCTTCTTTTCGTCCCATGTCTCGTCGACGGATGGTGACGACCAGTCCTCCATCGCTGTTCGAGCGAAAATCCGCAAACTCATTGGTGCAGAGGATCCAAAGAAACCGCTGAGCGACAGCAAGATCACGGCGTTGCTCAAAGACGATGGTGTCAAAGTGGCCCGCAGGACCGTCGCAAAGTACCGCGAAGCGATGCAGATTCCCTCCTCCAGCGAGCGTCGGCAACGCCCCGCACGCTGAGAATCCCGCCCCACAAGGGGTTCGGTCATTTCCTCGACGAACGTCACAACCCAAGCTTGCAGGCAGGCTCGGAGAGGCGCATTATCAAACCCGAAAGCTTTATCGAAGTGAGGTGCGCGAGGCGCCCCCACTCTCGCGTAACTCATTGTTTTTTCGGCTTTAGTAAGGAGGTTTCAGAAAAGCCAATACATTCAGCAGCAGCAACAAGGAGCAACCCATGCAGCTAAACGTTACAGGACATCACGTCGATGTATCTGCCGCACTCAGGGAGTACGTCGGCACCAAGATGCATCGAATCGAGAAGCACTTTGACCATGTGAGTCAGGTGCACTGTATTCTCACCGTCGAGAAACAGGGGCATAAAGCCGAGGCGACCGCGAATCTGAGAGGAGCCCAGGTGTATGCAGAATCGATTGAACCTGACATGTACGCTGCAATTGACCGCCTTGCCGACAAGCTGGATCGGCGAATCCTGAAACACAAGGAAAAGCGTTGTAATCATCACCCTCGTGGCGGAGCCAAACCGGGTGCCGACGCCTGACTAAACCGAATTTGCCTCGGGCATTGCCCGTGGCATAATCGCGACGCGAGCCGGTGGCGGTGGAGCCACCGGCTTTTTTTTGGCGCTTGATGCCGTGACAGAACAAACCACAATGCCACTCACATTCCAGAGCCTGCTCAGCACCGACAACGTCTTCATCGACGTCGAGGCGGGCAGCAAGAAGCACGCACTGCAGATCCTGAGCCAGCGGCTCACTGAAGCTGCACCAGCAACCTCTTCCGACGACATTTTCGACGCGTTGCTCGAACGCGAGCGATGGGGCTGCACCGCTACCGAAGGCGGCGTCGCTGTCCCTCACGCGCGGCTCCAAGGCGTCATCGACCCTTGTGCGTGTGTGCTACGGCTGAGCGCACCCATCGATTTCGATAGCCCACAAGATGAGAAGGTCGACATTCTGTTTGGCTTCATCGTGGCTGATGATGCCGATGAGGTCGCAACAGAGCAGCTGCGGTTGCTGACACAGCGGGTGCTGGACGCGAGCCTCATTCAGGCGCTTCGCGACGCCCCGAACGCTCCGGCCCTGTTTGACGTGCTCAAACATGATGACGATGCGGCTGAGCGTCTCGCAGCCAGTCAGCTAGCGACGGGACAAGGGTAAAGCGGAGCCATGGTTAAGCGCCTGATCATCGTTAGTGGTTTGTCGGGCTCTGGAAAAACTGTGGCTTTGAACGTACTCGAGGACCTCGGCTACTTCGCGATCGACAATCTACCAATCACGCTGCTCGACAAGCTCACAGAAGACTTCATGAGCGGCGACCAACCGTCCAACGATAAGATCGCGCTCGGCGTAGATGCACGCACCAAGGCAGCCGACCTGAACCGACTGAGCGAACAGGTATCACGACTCAAGTCTCAGGACATCGCCGTCGAGATCCTCTTCTTACAAACCTCAGACGAGGTGCTCCTGAAGCGCTACAGCGAAACGCGCCGCCGACACCCACTTGCGACTGACGATATGAGTCTGCGCGACGCAATCGATGAAGAACGTCGACGCCTGACAGAGGTACTGGTTCTCGCCGATCTCATCATCGACACCACTCGCACGAGCGTCTACGAACTACGCGATCTGGTTCGCGAGCGCGTCGCCCCCCGCGAATCGCACCGGTTGTCGGTACTCATCGAGTCCTTCGGCTACAAACATGGGCTACCACCGGACGCTGACTACGTTTTCGATCTACGTTGTCTGCCGAACCCCTATTGGGAGCCGCATCTTCGTCGTCAGACGGGACTGGACCACGCGGTTATCGACTATCTCGACAGCCAGCCGGTGGTCGCCGAGATGCGCGACAGCATCATCGCTTTTTGCAAAACGTGGCTGCCGCAATTCCAAAACTTCTCCAGAAGCTACCTGACCATCGCGCTCGGCTGCACCGGCGGGCAACATCGATCGGTCTACATGGCGGAGCGAATCGCGCGAGCGCTGAATAGCGAAGAACTCAACATCACCATCCGTCATAACGAGCTCCTGACGGCCGCAGGTCACGCCAGCGCCTGAAATTAGCTCGGCCGCGCGCTACACTGCCGGGCGAATCAACTCTGGCAGTCTGTCATGGACGCGACGACCACCGAAAAATCGACGTTAGGTTCCCTGCGCGATGCACTAGAGAGCGGAACGCTCCGTTCTGCTCGCCGCATGATCGCCGGCCTGCGTCCCGGTGAAGTTGCCCGTCTACTCGAATCCTTACCAGTAACCGAACGTCGTGTCGTTTGGGAATTAGTCGATCGCGATATCGAAGGCGAGGTCCTCGTCGAACTCGCCGACGAGGTTCGTGACGGCCTGCTTCAGTCAATGAAC
Organism: uncultured Chromatiales bacterium; assembly: GCA_963922335.1. Taxonomy (GTDB): domain Bacteria; phylum Pseudomonadota; class Gammaproteobacteria; order Steroidobacterales; family Woeseiaceae; genus CALBPI01. The sequence goes on from CAWUIB010000008.1 coordinate 89,786, forward strand.
GCCGATCAGGTCGTTGCTGCCACGGGCGGCATGGCCGTCGACGATCTTGCGGACCTGATTGTCGATCTACCGGAGGCGATCACCGCAGAAGTATTGAAGTCTCTCGACAGTCAGGAACGCGAGCGACTGCGAGAGGTTTTGGCCTATCCGGAAAACAGCGCCGGTGGCCTTATGGACACCGACACTATTTCGATACGAGCCGATGTCACGATTGAAGTGGTTCTGCGTTACCTGCGCGCACACGCCTTCCTGCCAGATCGGACAGACCTGCTCTTTGTGGTTGACCGAGACGACCACTTGCTCGGCGCGCTACCGATTACCCGACTACTTGTGGCGGATCCATCGGCTCTCGTCGACGAGTACATTGAGCGCGGTGATATCTCCGTCAACGTGATGACGGAATCCAGCGAGATTGTTCGCCAGTTCGAAGATCGCGATCTCCTGTCGATTGCGGTAGTAGATGACGATAACCGTCTTGTGGGCCGAATTACGGTAGATGACGTGATGGATGTCGTGCGCGATGAGGCAGAGCACTCCATCATGGGCGCCGCGGGACTCGACGAGGACTTCGACCTGTTCGCACCCGTGTTCCAAAGTGCACGACGCAGGGCTGTATGGCTTGGTATCAATCTGCTGACCGCATTCCTCGCAGCCAGCGTCGTGGATTTATTCCAGGCCACAATCGATCAGGTGGTACTGCTTGCGGTGCTAATGCCGGTGGTGCCAAGTATGGGCGGTGTTGCTGGAACTCAGACGCTCACCATCATCACGCGCGCGCTCGCACTCGGGCAAATCGAACGCTCGAACGCGATCTCGGCGTTGCGGCGCGAGCTCAGTGTCGGAATTCTGAATGGCATGTTCTGGGCATTGCTGGTCGCCGTCGTGACGGCGCTGTGGTTCAAGACCTGGATCATCGGTGTGCTGATCGCTGTTGCAATGGCCTGCAATCTCTTCGTCGCCGCATTGTGCGGTTTCATGATCCCGATGGCACTGAAACGCCTCAATATCGATCCGGCACTCGCCGGTGGTGTTGTCCTGACCACAATCACCGACGTTGTCGGCTACGGCGTATTTCTCGGATTAGGTGCCTGGTTATTGCTGTAGTCACTCAGACGCGGTAGGTGCCGGTCAAATCATCGGCGACCTCGTCCGGTGCAGACAATGCAGGCACCGGCGCCCCGGTTACGAAAGCGCGCAGCTGGTCCTTTACGCGCATCGCATCGTCGTAGCCCTGTTGGATCAGAGCGCGGGTAAAGCCCGACTCAAACAACAGGAAGCTGAGCAACCGCCCTTCCTTGCCGCCGATCCCTCCCAATAACAACCTCACCGGCCGTGGGAGTTCACGAATGTACTGAAGCGCCAATCGTCTGAGGTCGATACTCGGCAATACCACCATCGTGTCGATCACGCGCATCTGCGCTGAAAATCCACGTCGCTGCTCCGAAGGGACGGACTCTAACAATCGGTTAATGCGGGCGAGTCGTTCGAGATCCGAATAAAGGCCATCCAAAAACAGTGTATCCAGCACATACCCCGCGATCTGTCCGAAGCCCGGATAGCTGGCCTCTGCCAGCGCCGATGCATGATCCGCCTTCTCATCCCGAACGCCGACCACCAATATTCGGTCTGCCCCTAGATGAACTGCAGGCGACAGCGGAGTTGCCTGGCGCATCGCACCGTCGCCGTAGTATTCACCGCCGATCGATACCGGCGGAAAGATCATTGGCACTGCAATACTGGCCATAAGGTGGTCTAGATTGATGCGCTCGCGCACACCGATACGTCGTGTGCGATTCCAGCCACTACTCGATTCGCCGGCCTGGAAAAAAGTGACAGAACGAGAGGTACTGTAGCCAGCTGCGGTCACGGCGACCGCATCGACGAACCCGCGTTCGATGTTTCTCTGAATCATCGGAAACCTTACGTTTCGCGACAAAAGCGCACGCAGTGGCTCATTGTTGAGAAGCGATTTCGGATTCGCGACGCCCAGTCCTCCAAAGACCAGAGCCGTTAGCCAGTGCAGACTCGACTTGAGCATAGTCATGGCGTCACTGCGATACACCATGGAGGTTTCAAAGTTCGCCCAGACGCGCTCCATCTCCTCGACCGCGAAACGGAATCGTTGCGCCCGACTTGCGAGTACCACGGAATTGATCGCCCCCGCGGATGTGCCGCTGACAATTGGGAACGGGTTGCGAGCACGCTGCGGCAACAGTTCGGAGATCGCCTTAAGGACGCCGACCTGGAAGGCGCCTCGAGCACCTCCGCCAGGTAGAACCAGCGCGGTGCGCTCGGCTGCAAACGGTTCAGACTGGATCGGCCTGTCCGTCATCAGGTTCGCTCACTGCAATCGCTTGATCGCCTGATCCAAACCACCGACGGTCAGCGGGAACATGCGCTCGGACATGATTTCCTGGGTCAGCTTGACCGAAGGCGTGTAGGGCCAGCGCTGTTCGGGCTCGGGGTTCAACCAAATCGACTTTGGATAGACCTGAAGCAATCGGTTAATCCAGACAGCACCCGGCTCATCGTTCCAGTGCTCGACGCTGCCACCTGCATACATAATTTCGTAGGGGGACATCGTTGCATCACCGACAAAGATCAGTTTGTAGTCAGGACCATACTTGTTGATGATTTCCTGCACGCCGATCCGCTCGCTATGTCGCCGACGGTTGTCCTTCCAAAGACTCTCGTAGATGAAGTTATGGAAGTAGAAATACTCAAGGTGCTTGAACTCACTGCTCGCCGCCGAAAACATCTCTTCACAGACCCGAACGTGATCATCCATCGAGCCACCAATGTCCAGACACAGCAACACTTTCACTGCATTGTGGCGTTCTGGCACCATTTTTATATCGAGATAGCCCGCGTTTCGTGCGGTGCTTGAGATCGTATCCGGCAAGTCCAACTGATCGGCTGAACCCTCGCGCGCGAACTTTCGCAGCTTGCGTAACGCGAGCTTGATGTTGCGAGTGCCGAGTTCAACGGAGTCGTCGAGATTGCGATACTCCCGCTTCTCCCAGACTTTCACCCCGCGACGCTGGCCGCCACCGCGTTGTTCGCCAATTCGCACGCCTTCCGGGTTAAAGCCACCGACACCAAATGGCGACGTGCCACCCGTGCCGATCCATTTGTTGCCACCTTCGTGACGCTCATCCTGCTCGCGCAGTCGCTCCTCCAGCGCTTCCATCAACGCCTCGAGGCCGCCCATCGCCTCAATCTGCGCGCGCTCCTCGTCGGTCAACTCGAGCTGGTTCAGCTGCTCTAGCCAATCGGCGGGAATCTCTGCCATCAGCGTCGAGAACGCTTCCTCGATGCCTTTGAAGTGCGCAGCAAAGACCTGGTCGAAACGATCAAATTGCGTCTCGTCCTTCACAAGGCAGGCTCGCGCCAGAAAGTAGAACTGATCCACGCTGGTCCCTGCCAACCCTTCCTTCATCGCAGCGAGCAGCGTCAAAAGCTCTGTCAGCGAAGTCTTCAGGCCCGCCTCTCGGAGCATGTAGAAGAATCGAATCAGCATAATTCCGACGCTTAGTTGCGCTGGCTCCTATCGAGGAAAACGAGTCGTTCAAACAAATGTACATCCTGCTCGTTCTTAAGCAACGCACCGTAGAGTGGTGGGATCGCCTTTTTCGAATCCTGCGACTTCAGCGCTTCTGCGGGCAGATCTTCGGCCAACAAAAGTTTGATCCAGTCCAGCAACTCGGAAGTCGACGGCTTTTTCTTGAGGCCCGGTGTTTCGCGAACCTCGAAGAATCGGGTCAATGCCTCCCGCAAGAGGTCTTTCTTGAGCTCCGGGAAGTGGACATCCACGATGCGCTGCATCGTCGCTTCGTCAGGGAATTTGATGTAGTGGAAGAAACAGCGACGCAAGAACGCGTCCGGCAATTCCTTCTCATTGTTACTCGTGATGATGATGACCGGGCGGTGCTTGGCGCGCACCGTCTCACCCGTCTCGTAAACGGTGAACTCCATACGATCGAGTTCGCGCAACAAATCGTTCGGGAACTCAATATCGGCCTTATCGATTTCGTCGATCAGGAGCACAGGTTGTACGTCCGACTCGAAAGCACGCCAGAGACTGCCTTTCAGAATGTAGTTAGCGATGTCATGTACTTTCTCGTTGCCGAGCTGTGAATCACGCAGCCTGGCCACAGCGTCATACTCGTACAAACCCTGCTGAGCTTTGGTCGTAGACTTGATGTGCCATTCGAACAAAGGCATGCCTAACGATCGAGCGACCTCCTCCGCCAGCATCGTTTTGCCGGTGCCCGGTTCGCCCTTGACGAGTATCGGACGCTGCAAGGTGACGCCGGCGTTGACCGCCATCATCAAGTCCTCTGTGGCGATGTACTGGTCGGTACCTTCAAACTTCTTGTCGCTCATATGCGTTCCTGCGCTGTTCAGCTCGTGATCATGATATCCGGGTCGGGCACTTCGATAATCTTCATGGCATTGGTGCCGCCAGCGACGCCGCTGAGATCACCCTTGGTAAAGATCACACGATCTCCCGGTTGCACATAGCCCAATTTGTAGAGTCTTGCGCAAACCTCATTGTAGACCCGCACCGAATTGGTATGCGTGATGTCGAATTCGACCGGATAAACGCCACGATACAACGTGACACGCCTGCTTGTCCTGTCATGTCGTGTGAAGGCGAAGACCGGGATATCGGATCGGATTCGGGACATCCATAACGTGGTGGAACCTGACTCCGTTAGCGCGATGATCGCCTTAACCGCCAGATGATTGGCTGTGTACATCGTCGCCATAGCAATGGCTTCATCGACATGCTGGAACATGTCGTCCATACGGTGTGTAGCCCGGTACCGATGTGTCTGGTATTTCTCGGCACCTTCACAGACCGCCGCCATCGAAGCGATTACCCGCGCCGGGTGCGCTCCGACCGCCGTTTCCGCCGACAGCATCACCGCATCAGTGCCGTCCATCACCGCGTTCGCAACATCAGAGACTTCCGCACGTGTGGGTATCGGATTGCTGATCATCGACTCCATCATCTGGGTAGCCGTGATGACTACCTTGTTCGCGTATCGGGTTTGGCGAATCAGGCGTTTTTGTAGACCCGTGAGCTCGGCATAACCCATCTCAACGCCAAGATCACCACGCGCCACCATGATCACATCACTCGCCTCGATGATCTCTTCGATGTTGTCTATCGCTTCCGTTCGCTCGATTTTCGCGACGATTCGGCCGTGTCCGCCCGCAGCTTCAAACAGCGCTCGGGCGCGCCGAATATCCGAAGCATTACGCACGAAGGAAACCGCCAGATAATCCACGCCCAGATTTGCTGCGGTCTGGATGTCGTCTTCGTCTTTCTCCGTGAGGGCGGATGCAGACAAACCACCGCCCTGCTTGTTGATGCCTTTGCGATCAGACAGCTCACCACCATTCAGCACTTTGGTGAGCACGCGTTGCCCGCTGAGCCCGGTGACCTCTAACGAGACCTGTCCATCGTCGAGCAGCAGCACGTCCCCGGGGGAGACGTCATCGGCGAGCGCCTCGTACGCGATCGCCACGCCCTCGGCTGTGCCGGCGTTCGCATCCAGCTCGGGGTCGAGGAAAAAAGCCTGCCCGTTCTCAAGCGTCACACGCCCCTCAACGAACTGCCGAATCCGAATTTTCGGTCCTTGCAGGTCGCCCAGAATCGCAATCTGTTGATCCGCCTCCGCAGCGACCCGTCGAATGCGCGAGCACCGCGCCTCCATCTCTTCCGCTGATCCATGAGAGAAATTCAAACGAGCGACGTTGAGCCCGTTGGCGATCATCTGCTTCAACACCTCATCGGTGTCACTGGCGGGGCCCATCGTGGCCACGATCTTCGTTCGTCTTAGCATGCTGTCCCCTGCACGTCGCGATTCTGAACGGGTTCAAACCCGATAACGCCCTGGACATATTGCCACGGCGGTCTGGTAATTGGCGGTTGCTTGCCTAGGTGCGTTTCGCCAAGGCGGCCACAGCCGGCAGTGTCTTACCTTCGACGAACTCGAGAAACGCACCGCCACCGGTGGAAATGTAGCTGACACCATCGGCGACACCGAATTTCTCGATGGCCGCGAGCGTGTCGCCTCCGCCTGCAATAGAGAAAGCGTCGCTGGCAGCGATAGCCTCGGCCAATGCGCGGGTGCCACCGGAGAAACGATCGAACTCAAAAACACCCGCCGGACCGTTCCAGATAATCGTGCCCGCATTGGCGAGCTTGTCTGCGAAAGCTTTGGCGGTGTCGGGGCCAATATCGAAAATCATGTCATCGTCTGCGACCTGATCCACCGTCTTTATGACCGCCGGCGTCTTCGCGCTGAACTCCTGCCCGACAACAACGTCGACGGGCAACGGAATCTCGGCATCAGAATTAATCAACGCGCGCGCCGTATCGAGCATGTCGTGTTCTGCCAACGATTTGCCGACCGGCTGGCCTGACGCCGCCAGGAAGGTGTTCGCGATGCCGCCGCCGACGATCAGGCAATCGACTTTGTCGGCCAGTGCCTCGAGCACCGTGAGCTTGGTCGAGACCTTGGCGCCGCCAACAATTGCGACAACCGGCTTCGCCGGTGATTGCATGGCAGTGGCCAGCGCATGCAGTTCTGCTGCCAGCAATGGGCCAGCGCAGGCGATAGGTGCAAACTCGGTGACTCCTGCAGTGCTCGCGTGCGCACGGTGCGCGGTACCAAAAGCATCCATGACGAACACATCGGCTAACGCCGCCATGCGCTTGGAAAGCGCTTCGTCGCACGCTTTCTCACCCACGTTGAAGCGAACGTTCTCACACAGAACGACCTCACCGGGTTCGATGTCAACGCCGTCAAGCCAGTCGCGCTCGAGACGCACGGGCTTTCCCAACATTGCAGACATCGCATCAGCGACCGGTGCGAGTGATGCAGAAGGCTCGAAAATACCTTCCTGCGGCCGACCGAGATGCGACATCACCATCACCGCCGCGCCCGCGGACAGCGCTTGCTGAACCGTAGGCAAGGCGGCGCGCAAACGCGTGTCTGAGGTGATGTGCCCATCATCGATCGGCAGGTTGAGGTCCTGGCGAATCAACACACGCTTACCGGCGAGATCAACCTCGCCCATGGTGAGGATGTTCATTTTTCGACTACCCGGAGGCTCTATCCAGCGGCTTTAACCAGCGCTTGCGCCGTATCCAGCATGCGGTTCGAAAAGCCCCACTCGTTGTCGTACCAGGCACATACTTTGACGAGCGTGCCTTGCATGACTTTCGTCAGAGTCGCATCGAAGGTCGAGGATGCCGGGTCGTGATTGAAGTCGATCGAGACGAGCGGGCCATCGTTGTAGGCGAGCACACCTGACATCGCGCCCTCGCTCGCCGCCTTGACGATTTCGTTCACCTCATCGACCGTCGTCTCGCGCTTCGCAACAAACGACAGGTCAACCATAGAGACATTGATTGTCGGAACACGCACGGCAAACCCATCCAGACGCCCTGCCAGTTCGGGCAGCACCAGACCGACGGCAGCCGCAGCGCCCGTCTTTGTCGGAATCATCGACATAGTCGCCGATCTCGCGCGACGGAGGTCTTTGTGGAACACATCGGTCAACACCTGATCGTTGGTGTAGGCGTGAATCGTGGTCATTATGCCGTGCTCGATACCGATGGTATCGTTCAGCGGCTTGGCCAACGGCGCCAGGCAGTTCGTGGTGCACGACGCATTCGAGATCACATCATCATCGGCGCTGAGGGTGTCGTGGTTAACGCCGTACACGATGGTCGCGTCAACGTTGTTGCCCGCCGGCGCAGAGATCACCACCTTCTTGGCGCCCGCTTCAATGTGGGCACCGGCCTTTTCCTTGGTTCGGAAAATTCCGGTGCACTCTAGTACGACGTCGACGCCAAGCTCGCCCCATGGCAGCTGTGATGGGTCACGCTCGGCGGTGACGCGAATGCGATCGCCATTCACGATCATGTGGTCGCCATCGACTTCCACCTCGCCCGGGAACTTGCCGTGCGCGGTATCGAAGCGTGTCAAATAGGCATTGGTTTCGGCATCACCGAGGTCGTTAACCCCAACCACCTGCAGTTCGCTGCGGCGGTTGCTCTCGTAAATCGCGCGCAGCACATTGCGCCCGATGCGACCGTAACCGTTAATCCCCACCTTGATCGTCATATCTCGTCCCTCTTGGATTTCAATTCTGTTTCGGGTGTCAGCGGCCGAGCAACGCGAGCGCCCTTTTCGCCACGTTACTGACACTGAATCCGTACTTTTCAAACAACTGTCCCGCCGGTGCCGATTCGCCGTAGCTCGTCATGCCGAGCACATCTCCTCGATCACCCACGTATTTCCACCAACCATCAGGCGACCCCGCCTCTATCGCAAGGCGTGGAGTACCCGGCTCGCCGAGCACTGCGCCTCGATACGTTGCGTCCTGCGCATCGAACACCTCGGTGCACGGCATGGAAACCACTCGGACCGCAATGCCGTCTTCCGACAAGCGCTGCGCCGCCGACAACGCGAGTGCCACTTCAGAACCCGTCGCAATCAACACAAGTTCGGGCACCGCATCACCACCCTGTATGGCGTATCCCCCGCGAACCACACCGGCGATCTGTTCTGCGCTGCGGCTAACAAACGGGAGGCCCTGCCGTGTGAATACCAAAGCGCTAGGCGTCGAGGTCTGTTCCAGCGCATGCTGCCAGGCGATCAGCGTTTCCAAAGTATCGCAAGGGCGCCATACATTCAGGTTTGGCATCAGACGCAGACTGGCGACGTGCTCTATTGGCTGATGGGTCGGACCATCTTCGCCGAGACCGATCGAGTCATGTGTGAAGACACAAATATTCGGGATTTCCATCAACGCCGCCATTCGGATGGCGTTGCGGGAATAGTCCGAGAATGTCAGGAATGTGCCGGTGTAGGCGCGCACGCCGCCATGAAGCAGCAGGCCGTTCGCGATCGCGGTCATACCAAACTCGCGAACGCCGTAGTTGATGTAGTTGCCGCCCGGGTGACTCGCGTCCAGCGTCGCAGAGTCGTTATGGAACGTCAGATTTGAACCGGTCAGATCGGCGGAGCCACCGATTAACTCTGGCAGTGCTGGCGCCAATGCGTTCAGCGCAGCCAGCGAAGCTTTCCGGGTCGCCATGTCGGCAGCAGCAGCCTGAACTGCCTCGATGGCATCGACAACAACAGCCGCCCAGTTCTCCGGTAAGGCCTGTGCCATTCGGCGTTCGAATTCTGCCGCAAGCTCCGGGTGGGCCGCAGCATAAGCGCCGAACCGGGAATTCCATTCTGCCTCGCGGGCCGCTCCCGCCTCGGTCTGGTCCCAGGCCGACGCAATGACGTCCGGAATGTGGAAGGGTGCATGCGGCCAACCGATGGCGTCACGGGTAGCAGCGATTTCGTCATCGCCGAGCGGCGCACCGTGCGTTGCAGCGGTGCCTTGCTTGTTTGGAGCGCCTGCGCCGATCGTGGTCTTGCAGATGATCAGGCTTGGGTGCGAAGCATCTGCCTCGCCTTGTGCGATAGCCTCAGCCAAGGCCGCCGGATCGTGACCATCCACACCCGCGATGACCTGCCAGCCATACGCTTCAAAGCGCTTCTGCGTGTCATCCGTAAACCAACCCTCGACATCGCCGTCGATCGAGATCCCGTTGTCATCGTAGAGGCAGATCAGCTTGCCGAGTTTGAGTGTGCCTGCAAGCGAGCACGCTTCATGTGAGATCCCCTCCATCAAGCAGCCGTCGCCGAGAAACACCCACGTCCGGTGGTCGACGATGTCGTGACCTTCACGATTGAAAGTCGCAGCCAGCTGCTGCTCAGCAATCGCCATGCCGACTGCGTTGGTAATGCCCTGGCCGAGCGGTCCCGTGGTTGTCTCGATACCGATGTGCAAATCCCGCTCAGGGTGCCCCGCGGTGTGCGCGCCGAGCTGACGGAAGTTCTGGATTTGCTCGATTGGCAACGGATAACCGGTCAGGTGCAGGAGCGAATACAGCAGCATCGAGCCGTGTCCGTTCGACAACACAAATCGGTCGCGATCAGCCCACTGAGGGTTGGCGGGGTTATGTTTCAGGAATTCGCGCCAAAGTACGGTGGCGATTTCCGCCATGCCCATGGGCGCCCCGGGATGTCCGGAGTTAGCCGCCTGTACGGCATCCATCGAAAGTGCCCTGATCGCGTTGGCGAGCTCGCGTCTATCCAGAGCGCCCCCGCCCGGTGTCGTTGTTGTCATGTTCTGTCCGGTCTGAGATAGCCGGCGCATTGTCTCGCGTTGTGCTTGACCGGGCAAGCCGCGAACGTCGCAGTCGGTTCTGCCAATTGCTATAATACCTGGCTTTGTCGGTACGCCGACTCACGCGCCTCGTTCCGATGCGCAACTTGTGAAAAATATCCATGCCAAACAGCTATCTATTCACCTCAGAGTCCGTTTCTGAGGGACACCCGGACAAGGTCTCGGATCAAATCTCGGATGCGATCCTCGATGCGATCCTCACCGAAGATACGCAGGCCCGCGTCGCCTGCGAAACGCTGGTGAAGACCGGCATGGTGATCGTGGCAGGCGAAATCACCACCTCAGCGTGGGTAGACATCGAGGCGATCATTCGTGGCGTTGTTCTCGATATCGGTTACAACAGTTCGGATATGGGCTTCGATGGCCAGTCATGCGCGGTCCTTAACGCCATCGGCAAACAGGCGGGTGAAATCGCTCAGGGTGTCGACCGCGGCGATCCACGTGAACAGGGCGCAGGCGACCAGGGCTTGATGTTCGGCTACGCCTGCAACGAGACCGACTCGCTGATGCCGGCGCCGATCGACTACGCACACCAGCTCGTGCGCAAGCAAGCCGAGGTGCGCAAGGCAGGCACGCTGCCGTGGTTGCGCCCGGATGCGAAGAGCCAGGTCACCTTCCGCTACGAAGATAACAAGCCGGTGGCGATCGATGCGGTAGTGCTGTCCACCCAGCATGATCCGGACATTGACCAGAAAGACCTGCATGCAGCCGTGCGCGAGCACATCATCGCCCCGGTGCTACCCGAAAACTGGCTGAGCGGTGAGACCAAATATCACATCAACCCAACGGGAAGCTTTGTCACAGGCGGCCCGGTTGGCGACTGCGGTCTGACGGGACGCAAAATCATCGTGGACACGTACGGCGGTATGGCGCGACACGGCGGCGGTGCTTTTTCCGGTAAAGACCCTTCAAAAGTTGATCGTTCTGCCGCTTACGCCTGCAGATACGTGGCGAAGAATCTCGTGGCTGCCGGGCTCGCTGATCGTTGTGAAGTCCAGGTCTCCTACGCGATCGGCGTGGCCGAGCCGACGTCGATTAGCGTCGAAACCTTCGGCACGGGACAAATCAGCCCTGAAGCGCTGACACGACTTGTACGGGAACACTTCGACCTGACGCCTTACGGCATCCTGACGTCGCTCGACCTGGTTCGACCGATCTATCGACCGACAGCTGCGTACGGACACTTTGGCCGTACCGACATCGACCTGAGCTGGGAACGCACCGATCAGGCAGAAACACTGAGGCAGGCGGCCGAACGCGCTGCTTAAGCGCCAGAACGCTCGTCACCATCTATTCATAAACTGAGGCATACGACATGAGCACATCAGCAACGGAGCTGACCACCAACGACTACAAAGTCGCGGATATTGCAAAAGCCGAGTGGGGTCGAAAGGAAATCACAATCGCCGAAACCGAAATGCCAGGTTTGATGGCATTGCGGAAGGAATACGGCGAGGCGCAGCCGCTGAAAGGGGCGCGTATTTCAGGTTGCTTGCATATGACGATCCAGACCGCGGTCCTCATCGAGACGCTGACCGCGCTCGGTGCCGACGTTAGATGGTCGTCCTGCAATATTTTTTCGACCGAAGACCACGCGGCCGCGGCGATTGCTGCGAGCGGTGTTCCCGTATTCGCCTGGAAGGGCGAGACAGAAGAGGAATACTGGTGGTGCGTCGAACAAACCATTCACGGCCCGAACGGCTGGACACCAAATATGATCCTGGATGACGGTGGTGACCTCACCGGTTTGGTGCATGACAAATATCCCGAATTGTTCGAGGACATCCGCGGTATTTCTGAAGAAACCACGACCGGCGTCAAGCGCCTCTACGAAATGGCTCGAGACGGCAAGCTGGCGTGCCCCGCCATCAACGTCAACGACTCGGTCACCAAGTCGAAATTCGACAACCTTTACGGCTGTCGCGAATCCCTGGTCGACGGTATCAAACGCGCCACCGACGTGATGGTAGCTGGCAAGATCGCAGTGGTGTGCGGCTACGGCGATGTCGGTAAAGGCAGCGCACAGAGCCTGCGCGGCCTCGGCGCGACCGTTTGGGTAACCGAGATCGATCCGATCTGTGCGTTGCAAGCGGCCATGGAAGGTTACCGCGTCGTACGGCTGGACGACGTGATTGAGCAGGTCGACATACTGGTAACTGCGACGGGCAACTACAACGTGATTAGCGGTGCATTGCTCGAGCGCTGCAAAGACCAGGCGATCGTCTGCAACATCGGCCACTTCGATAACGAAATCGATGTGGCGCACCTGCGTCAGTTCGAGTGGGAGAACATCAAGCCTCAGGTCGATCACGTGGTGCTGCCCGACGGCCGCCGCATCATTCTGCTGGCAGAGGGTCGACTGGTGAACCTAGGGTGTGCGACCGGCCACCCCAGTTTCGTGATGTCCGCATCCTTCACCAATCAGGTACTGGCGCAGATGGACCTCTGGAACGAGGGCGACAAGTACGAGAAAGAAGTTTATGTACTGCCTAAACACCTCGACGAGAAGGTTGCTGCACTACACCTCGAACGTATTGGCGCCAAGCTGACGACACTCACAAATGAACAAGCCGATTATTTCGGTGTCGATATCAGTGGACCTTACAAAACTGAGTCTTACCGTTACTGAGCACCCTCTGCTTGCCTTGCAGGGCGATGCAGGTTTACAAAGGCTCCTTCGGGAGCCTTTGTTGTTTTGGAGTTGAATATGAAGAACTGGCTGTCTGCTACTGCAGCACTGTTGTCACTCAGCGTCTCAGCGACGGCAGGGGCTGACGAAGACGGACTGGTCTGGGCGATCGAGGGTGAACAGAATACCGTTTACCTCGTTGGCTCGATCCATCTTTTACGTCAATCGGATTACCCGCTCCCACCGAGTATCAACGTCGCGTATGAAGACGCCGAAAAGCTACTCATGGAACTCGACATGGATGACATGGACCAGCTGGCCATGGCACGAATCATGATGGAGGCAGGTCGGGTGCCTCAGGGCCAGACCCTGACCGGTCTGCTAGGTGACGACTACGAGTCAGCCAGCGAGAAAGCCGCCCTGATCAACCTGGACCTGAAGCGCCTGGATGCACTGCAGCCCTGGCTAGTTGCATTAACTGTGACTCAAATCGCCATGATGAGCGAAGGCTTTGACCCTATGGCCGGTGTTGAGATGCACATCACACGGCGCGCAGGGCAGGATCAGAAGCCGATCGAAGGCCTCGAAACACTCGAGGAACAAATCGGCGCGTTATCGGGTATGGATATGGAAGATCAGATCGACTTTCTTCTGGTAACGCTCGACGAGATGGACAAGGTATCTGAAGGTGTCGAGTCCCTCGTCGGCGCTTGGCGCGACGGCGACATTGACACTATGGTCAATGATCTCATTGCGCCGATGAACGAGAACGAGGACGTTTACGATGCGATGTTGACCAATCGTAATCGGAACTGGATCGAGACCATCGAAGCGCAGCTCGAGGGTGAAGACGATGTGATGATACTCGTCGGTGCTGCGCACCTGGTGGGTGACGACAGCGTGAACGACATGTTGGAAAAGCGTGGCCATAAACTGCGGCGAATTACCGCAGCTCCGTAGGCCTGAGTCAGGCCGATCAGATTTCGGTCATCTCGAAGTCTTCTTTACCCGCACCACAATCTGGACAGCGCCACGACAGCGGAACATCGTCCCAGCGTGTCCCCGGCTCTAGCCCCGCATCGGGATCGCCCTTAGCTTCGTCGTAGATGTAACCGCAGATCAGACACATATACGTTTTCAAGACAACATCTCCGGTCACGCTGATTGGGCGCGCAATGATACCAAGCGTGAGCGATAACGGTAGATGCGCGATACAATAGGCGCGAGGACAAGGGAGCGGACCAGTGACTGGCCTATTCGAACAAGCAAAACAATTTATTCCGGGCGGCGTGAACTCGCCGGTGCGTGCATTTAATGGTGTCGGCGGAGAGCCACTATTTTTTAAGCGTGGAAAAGGCTCACGCGTGTGGACCGAGGACGACCGAGAGCTGATCGATTACATCGGCTCGTGGGGGCCAATGATCCTCGGCCATGCCCACCCGGACGTCATTGCCGCTGTACAGAAAACCGCTGAGAACGGCTTGAGTTTCGGTGCGCCGTGCGCATTGGAGACTGCGCTCGCGAAGAAAGTCTGCAGCATGATGCCGTCCATCGAACTGGTTCGGATGGTCAGCTCTGGGACCGAAGCGACGATGAGCGCGCTTCGGCTTGCGCGTGGATTCACCGGCAGAGAAACCATCGTCAAGTTCGAAGGTTGCTACCACGGACATTCAGACTCACTGCTGATCAAAGCCGGATCCGGCGCGCTGACACTCGGCGTCCCTAGCTCACCAGGCGTCCCCAAAGCCCTCGCCGATCACACGTTGACACTGACCTTTAATGACGCGCAGCAGGTGCGCGATCTGTTTGCACAACGTGGCGAGGACATTGCCTGCATCATCGTGGAGCCCATCGCGGGCAACATGAACTTCATTCCACCGCAACCGGGATTTCTGGAAACCTTGCGTGAGGTGTGTGATGAGTACGGCAGCGTGCTCATCTTCGATGAGGTGATGACGGGTTTCCGCGTCGCCGCTGGCGGCGCACAAGCGGTCTACGGGGTCAAACCTGACATGACTACGCTCGGCAAGGTAATCGGCGGCGGGATGCCTGCAGCCGCTTTCGGCGGTCGTCGCGACATCATGGAACACATCGCGCCGGTTGGACCCGTCTATCAGGCCGGTACGTTATCCGGCAACCCGGTCGCTATGGCGGCAGGCCTCGCTACACTCGAGCGCGTCGATGTTGAGGGTTTCCATGATCGGCTGCACCGCTCGAGCGATCGTCTGCTGACAGGCTTCAAGCAAGTCGCCGCCGACAACGGCATCCCGATGTGGACCGCCGCTCAAGGAGGCATGCTCGGATTCGTCTTCACGGACCGACCCGAAGTTACGGGCTTTGACGACATCTGCGCCGCTGACATCGAGTACTTCAAACAGTTCTTCCATGCCATGCTTGACCAGGGCGTATACCTCGCACCGTCAGCATTCGAGGCAGGGTTTATCTCCGCTGCGCACTCCGATGCAGACATCGACACCACGATCGAGCGCGCCGACACGGCAATGCGAAACTTGCGTAAAGCGGCTTAAGCGCTCAATCGTCGTCGCGTGTCGCCTGCTGGCGCGCCTGACTAAGAACGGCCTCGATAAACTCAAGCCGTTCGATGGGCGTCGCCTCCTCCAGGCAGTGCTGCTTGCGGGCAACGCCGACAGGAAGGATTTCGCAAAAGCGATAGCCAACCCATGTCGCATCGTCCAATTGCCGCGGCAGGTCAGCATAAAGCTTGCCGAGATCGTCGAGCACGGAATCGAGGATACTCGCCAACTCCGAGAAGCGTTCCGGGAGCGGCTCAGTCTCGGCGACCGGCAAAGACTCAACCAGACCTATACGTAGGCCATCGGGCTCGATGCGCTCTTCGAGGATACGAAACCGAGTCTCGCCAATCGCGGTGATCCCGAGTAATCCGTCGCTACCCTGGTAAAAATCGGTAATGCGGGCGGTCGTTCCTACCTCGTGGATTTCGGAAGGACCCACTTCCCGTCCGGCCCGGATGCCCACTACACCAAAGACACTACCTTCACGCATGCACTTACCGATCATATCGGTATATCGCGTCTCAAAAATCCGCAAGGGCAATGGTCCGCCCGGGAACAAGACCGTTCCGAGCGGGAAGAGTGGCACTTCGAATGCGCTCATGCGGCCTCCTCTCGCAAAAGTATCTCGCGCAAACCGCCCAGCGCACCATTACTGAGCAGTACAACGGTATCGCCCGCCTTCGTTAACGCATTAAGGTGCTCCGCGACGCGGGGCGCATTGTCGCAGAACAGGGTCTCCCCCGTGGCGCTTTCGAAAGCGTCCGCAACGTCCCAATCGAGCGGTGTCGTGGACAGCACAATCGTCTGATCTGCATCCTGGAATGCACCTGCCAGCGTATCTTTGTGAACCCCTGCGCGCATCGTATTTGAACGCGGCTCGAATACCGCTATCACCCTGCCGTCACTCTCTTGAGCTACCGTCGCAAGCGTTGCGCGAATCGCAGTCGGGTGATGCGCAAAATCGTCATACACCGTAGCACCGTTTACCTCCGTCAAAGGTTCGAGACGACGTTTCACGCCTTCAAAACTCGCCAGACCCTCCGCGACCTGTTCGAGGGTCAGCCCTGCGTGCAGACAGGCTGCGGCTGCTGCGGCCGCGTTGGCAGCGTTGAACGACCCGCGCAAATTCCAGGGCGCCTTAACGAGCGCCCCGTCTGATTGGATTTGTAGTGTGCCGTCATCCTGAATGGTGGCGATTACATCCGCACCAGATCCCGCTACCGCGCTCACCGAGCGACGCGGCGACCAGCAACCCTGCGAGAGGACGTTCGCAACGTTGTCGTCGTGGTGGTGATGGATCACCAGTCCGTCTCCCGGCACGATGCGCATTAGTTGATGGAACTGCCACTGGATATCCTCGAGGCTCGAGTAGATGTCAGCATGATCGAATTCGATATTGTTCAGAATCGCCACATCTGGACGGTAGTGCACGAACTTCGCACGCTTGTCGAAAAACGCGGTGTCGTATTCATCCGCTTCAACGACAAAACACGGGCCGTCGCCAAGCGCAGCACTCACCGAAAGTTGAGGGACTACGCCACCGACTAAAAACCCAGGGGCTTGTCCTGCGTGCTGCAGAGTCCACGCAATGATTGCGGTTGTTGTCGTCTTCCCGTGTGTACCGGCGACCGCAATGGGTTTGCGACCCGCCAGAACGTGCTCACCAAGCCACTGAGGTCCACTGCTGAAAGGCAATCTCGCTTTCAGTATTGCCTCCATCAATGGATTTCCGCGACTGACCACATTGCCAATCACGAAGAGGTCGGGCTTTAGTCCGAGCTGCTCGGTCCCCCAGCCTTCAATTAGCTCAATGCCGAGAGACTCTAGCTGCGTGCTCATTGGCGGATACACGTTCTGATCGCACCCGGTGACCCGGTGCCCCGCCTGCTGTGCCAATGCGGCGATGCCTCCCATGAAGGTGCCGCAGATGCCAAGTATGTGGATGTGCATCTTCGATGTTGCGGCACGATAACCGCGCGATACTCCAAAAAAACCCTGCTGCAGCGACAGCTCTGCTACATTGTTCCACAGTCCGTGCCATCCTGCCCGGTCTTCCCCTCCTCCCAAGCCGAGGCGCGACATCCACTATATCGATTCACAGGATGCGCTTGATGCACTGTCATCCAAGCTTGAGCAGGTCGAACACGTCGGGTTCGACACGGAGTTCCTGCGCGAGCGGACCTATCACCCAAACCTGTGCCTTGCCCAACTGGCTATCGGGGACGAGCACTTCCTCATCGATCCGCTAAGTGAGATTGAGACTGATCGGTTCTGGCCGACCTTGCTCAGTAAGGAGCTGACACTGCACTCTGGGCGACAGGATCTTGAAGTACTTCTGGAGGCGACGGGCCAGTTACCCAAGCGTGTCTACGACACACAGATTGCCGCAGGCATCGTGGGTCTCCCACCCCAAGTGGGATACGCAAAACTCGTCGAGATGTTTTGTGATGTCCACTTGGATAAGGCGCACACTCGAACCAACTGGAGCCGCCGACCATTGGCGGAAGATGTGCTAGCTTATGCCGTAGATGACGTGCGGTATCTTGCGCAAGTCAGAGACGCGCTCGCAGAGCGCGCACAGTCTCTCGGTCGCTCGGATTGGGTGATCGAGGACTGCGAAGACATCCTCGATCGCAAAAAATATGACGTGGAGCCATCCGAGGCGTGGACTCGGCTTCGCGGGATACGCCGTTTGCCATACCGGGTTCAGCAACGCGCAATGGCGTTATCTGAGTGGCGTGAAAAAGAGGCCTTGCGTCGCAACTTGCCGCGTCAGTGGGTTCTGCGGGATGAAGCGTTGATCAACCTCTCCTTTGACAACCCCAAAGCAATCGCCGATGTGGGTAAAGTTAAGGGAATGGATAATCGCAGCGCGGGCCGGCACGGGAAATCTGTTGTGCGCGTGCTGGGAGGCGACCTGCCGGAACCGCCAACCCCGACCGAGCGCCCGGACAATGAGACTCGCGCTATCCAAAAAGCCATGGCCAAGCAGGTACGCGAACTGAGCGTGTCGCTAAAGCTGGAGAGCGAAGTTCTCGCGCCTCAGCGAGAGCTCAAGCAGGCTGCCCTTGGCAATCACGACTTGCGGGCATTGCGCGGCTGGCGGCAACCGCTTCTGGAACCTATTCTTGCGCCGCTAATGCCGAACGCCTGAACGCGCGCGGCACCCGGCGGTCACGCGACCGCTGTGAGCAAACGCTGCTGCACTTCGTCCATCGACCCGACTGCATCGACGACTACCAACTTGTCCTGCGACTTGTAGTAGTCGATCAATGGCGAGGTCTGCTCTTCGTAGACCTTTAAGCGATTAGCGATCGTGGCTTCCTGATCGTCGTCACGCTGCAACAGCTCGCCGCCCATATCGAGCGTCGCCTGAATGTCTTCCTTCGGTGAGAAGTGGATATTGAGCACCTTGCCACTCTTCGAGCATGTTCGACGGCCGGAGAGTCGCTTCATCAGGATCTCAGTATCGACCTGCATCAGCACGGCGGCGTCGAGCGGTTGGTCGATCTCAGCCAGAACGCCTTCCAGCGCCTCAGCCTGCGCTGTGTTGCGCGGGAAGCCGTCGAGCACAAAGCCCTCGGCGGTATCAGGCTCGGCAAGTCGCTCTCGAATCATGCCCAGCACAATATCGTCGGAAACCAGCTCACCAGCATCCATTGCCGATTTCGCACGCTGACCGAGTTCGGTGCCCGCCTTTACAGCAGCACGCAGTAAGTCACCCGTCGAAATTTGCGGGATTCCCCGATCCGCCATCAGTCTTTGCGCCTGAGTGCCCTTGCCGGACCCCGGTGCACCAAGCAGTACAAGCCGCATAATTCACCTGATCATGGTTACGCTGCAAGCAGCGCTGAATAAAGAGCCGGCAACCCTAACGGGCTTGCGCGAGTAGGTCAACGTCCGACGGGCGCGATACACCTCGGTTTTGGGTATGCTTTGCGCCACATATCCACGTGGCTTCTGGAGACGAGCAAGATTATGTCGGGAAAAAACGCGTTCTACGCCCAATCTGGCGGTGTTACGGCCGTTATCAACGCAAGCGCTTGCGGCGTCATCGAGACCGCACGCAAGCATAAGGACAGAATCAAGCGCGTCTATGCGGGCAGGCACGGAATTATCGGTGCATTGACCGAGGACATGATCGACACCAATCGCGAATCAGCGCGCAACATTGCTGCGCTGCGCTATCTGCCTGGCGGCGCCTTCGGCAGTGCCCGTTACAAACTCAAAAGCCTCGAAGAAAACCAGACGGAGTATGAGCGTCTGATCGAGGTATTCAGGGCACATGACATCGGCTACTTCTTCTACAACGGCGGCAATGACTCCATGGACACGGCCCATAAGGTGTCGGTTATGGCGAAGCAGAAAGGCCTCGATCTCACCTGCATTGGTATCCCGAAAACGGTCGATAATGATCTCCCGCTGACCGATTGCTGTCCGGGCTTCGGATCCGTCGCCAAATACATCGCCGTATCCACTCAGGAAGCGGCGCTCGATGTGGCGTCCATGGCGGAAACCTCCACGAAGGTCTTCATCCTGGAGGTCATGGGTCGTCATGCCGGCTGGATCGCGGCCGCCGGCGGTCTGGCGGGCGAGGGTTCAGGCAGTGCGCCACACATCATCTTGTTCCCCGAGATTCCCTTCGAGAAGCGAGCCTTCCTCAAGAAGGTAAAACAGTGCGTCCAGGATTACGGTTATTGCGTCATCGTGGTCTCAGAGGGTGCGCGCTACAAGAACGGCCAGTTTCTGGCGGAAAGCGGTACGCGAGATGCGTTCGGTCATGCTCAGTTGGGCGGCGTTGCACCCGTCGTTGCGCAAATGGTTCGCGATGCGCATGGCTACAAGTACCACTACGCGGTCGCCGACTATCTGCAGCGAGCAGCGCGCCACCTCGCCTCTGCGACCGACGTCGATCAGGCTTACGCCGTCGGCAAACGTGCGGTAGAACTGGCACTACAAGGTCATACGGCGGTGATGCCGGTCATCAAACGCACGTCTGACAAGCCTTATCGCTGGAGGATCGACAAGGCGCCTCTTTCACGCGTTGCAAACAAAGAGAAGCACGTACCGAGAAGCTACATTACCAAAGACGGCTTCGGGATCACCGCACGTGCACGGCGCTACCTGGAGCCGCTGATTCGGGGCGAGGATTTCCCGCCATTCAAGAATGGCTTGCCCGCCTACGTTACGCTCAAGAACCATCCTGTGAAGAAGCGTCTGAACGACAAGTTCAAGGTGTAGCTCGATCCGATGCGGTGACTCGCATCTGATCGTCAAAAGCCTGGCCACAGCGCCGGGCTTTTTTTTATTGCCCGCCGCCCACCATCGCGGGTTCGCGAATGAAGTAGCCCTGAGCGAAGTCAACGCCGAGATCTCTCAGCGTATCGAAATCGTCCTGCGCTTCGACCTCTTCGGCAACGGTACGAAAGCGCATCGTATCGGCCAGACGAATCATCGAAGCCACCAGCTCCTGGTTGACCGAATCCTCAGAGAGATTGCGCGTCAGCTTACCGTCGATTTTCAGAAAATCGATCGGCAGGTCGCGCAGTCGCGAAAACGCGCCTGGTGCACTGCCATAGTTGTCGAGCGCGAACCGCGAACCCATACCGTGCAGCACCTCAATGAACCTTTGCGCATTGGCAAAATGCTCGTAGACCGCCTCTTCGGTCACCTCAAAACAGATCGACTCCGGTGATACGGTACTGGTATCCAGCGCATCGACCACAAACTCGAGAAACCCTGCATCCGACAAGGTTTGACCGGAGATGTTGATCCCGCAACTGCGGCCTTTCGGCAATATGATTTCGTGATTCGCAATCGACGCAAAGGTGGCACGCACGACCCATCGATCAATCTCAGGCATCAGCTGATAACGCTCGGCCGCAGCAAGAAACTCACCCGGATTGATCAACTCACCATGGCGCCGACGCAATCGCAGCAGCACCTCGCACGCCGGTCCCAGCGGACTGTGCGCACCCATAGAAATGATCGGCTGCACCGCCAGGCCGAAACCGCCATCCTTCAGCGCGGCCTGCAGTCGCTGGAGCCAGCGAATCTCGCCACGCTCGCGCGTGACGATCTGATCGCTCTCGGCGTAGACATGCACCTGACCGCGGCCACTGCGCTTCGCCATATAACAAGCGGAGTCCGCTGCTGCCAGAACATCCTGAACGCTGCCACTATTGTCGCCCATCTGCAGCAAGCCAATACTGACACCAATAGTGAAAATGCGGTCTCGCCAAACAAAGCGATAGTCGGCGATCGCCGAACAGGTGTTGTCGGCAATCTCCATGGCTTTCTCAAGCGGACAGCCCGTCAGGAGCATTGCAAACTCGTCACCGCCGATGCGTGCGACAGAATCCGAGTCACGCACTTGCTCGCGCAAGATCGCAGCAACCTTGCGTAGCAGGTCATCGCCAGCCTGGTGACCACAAGAATCATTTACGATCTTGAACCGATCCAAATCGAGATAAGCGAGCATGTGCGTCGCCGCCCCTGATCGCGATTCATCAACAGCGGTCTGAACGCGTTGTTCGAATTCACGTCGGTTGATCAGACCTGTTAAGGCGTCGTGACTCGCCTGGTAGCTGATCTTTCTTGCATGGCCACGAATTTCACCGACATCGTGGAACACCACGACGACCCCTTTGACCGTATTTCCGTCCTCAATTGGCGAGGCGGTGAGTTCGACCGACACTTGCTCATTCCCGGATGGGCGCAGCAGCAGTGCGCGACGGCCCATGTTGATTCGCCGGCGCTGAGTGAGACACCGCTCAACCGGATCACCAAGCGCCTTGTGGTCGATTTCATCGACGAGCGTTGCCAGCCGACCGAACGGTGCGCCGATAGCATCACGGCGTCGCACACCAAGAGTGGCCTCAGCTGAACTGTTTAGCGCTGTGATGACACCCTGCCGATCGGTCATGACTACACTCTCGGCCATTGCCTCCAACGCGAGATCCATGCGCACATCGTCATCGGTGCCGCGGCGCGAGGTTCGACGCTCTGTGTCGATGCGGCGCGCGATCGTCATGAGCGCCTGGGTCCCCCGGTAGGTCGTCAAGGCTGAGCTGATCTCGACCCAGATGGCGCCTTCCTCGACGCTGAGTAGTTGCACCTGCTGCCGCGCCGGTGCCTCGCCACCCGCCAATCGACGGGTCGTGGTCTCCCTGAGCAATGCCCGGTATGGCGGTTTCACCAAATCAGTGATGGGCTTGTCGACGAGTTGATTGGTCTCTACGCCGATCAGGGCGGCAGTCGCCGCATTCGCAAAGAGGATTCGGTCGGTGTGAATGAAAACGATATCGGGTAGTGCCTGCGCAAGACGTGCCGCTCCGTTTTCACGCTCGGTCAACGCTTCATCGCGTGACTGCAACGTGTCGAATAGTTGATTGAGCGTCGTATGCAAAGGCGCAAGCGCATCATCATCAGCGGCCTCGAGCCGACGCCCCACAGAGGCGTCGGACGCGACCTCGCGCAGCTGTTCTGGAAGCGCGTGCACGCGGGATCGCAAATGCCGCGACCGTCGCAGGTTGAGCGCCAGCACGATCGACAGCACAACGACAATCGTCGCCAACAATCCTGTCAGCAATGCGTACATGCCTGGCATGCGTGGTAACCACCTCTGACGACCTGCACTGGTCGTATGTTGACCCTGCGTCCAATGCATGGTCGATCTTGTGCCCCAGGGTTCGTGCAGCATCCGTGCACCCCATTTTCGCGGGCCAGCACAACGGTCTCGTTCGCCGCCGTGCCGTAACGGTTCTTATATGAAAAGAGTAGCTGATCCGCAGCCAATAGAGCGGCCCGATTCACCATAACGCGCAGCGCCGCCGCTGCTACCGCAGCCCCATCGACTATGGAATAATTCGGCTCGGGACGCAAAGGGACACAATTCGATGAATTTTGACGCTGCTCGCGAGCACATGGTGACGGGCCAGGTCCGTACGTGGGACGTGGTTGACGACCGGGTACTCGAGACAATGAGTGAGCTCCCGCGGGAGTTGTTCATACCCGAACAATGGCGCCAATCTGCATACGCTGATCTGCCAATTCCGATCGGATCGGGTCAACGAATGTTCACCCCGAGAATGGAAGGTCGAATCCTGCAGGCAGTGGGGGTCAGAACCGGCGATGAAGTGCTGGAAGTCGGATGCGGCAGTGCTTACCTGAGCGCCTGTCTTGCGCACCTCGGCGGCACGGTAACCGCCCTGGAAATTGACTCCGATCTGGCCGCTCAAGCCGAGGCCACCCTGGCTGACGCCGCGATAAAGAGGGTGACAGTGGTCAATGCGGACGCATCGAGTGAGCTGCCATCACAGCCCTACGATGTCATCGTCGTTGGCGGCGCGGTGTCCGGTTCGATTGCTGTCTTCGAAACGCTGCTGCGCGAGGGCGGCCGGCTTTTTGTAGTCTCCGGCCAAGGCCCCACACAGACCGCACACCGTATTGAACGCTTGTCTCAAGATCACTGGCAACGAGAAGCGCTGTTTGAAACCGAGCTGCCGTTTCTTCAAGGCTTCGCGCCGACGCCAGCGTTTGAGTTTTAGAGGGCCACGACATGAAAGAATGCTCACCCGCCGACGCTGCGGCCGCGCTGGAGCGCGGAGACTGGACCCTGGTGGATGTACGCGAGCCGGAGGAGTTATCCATCGTCAGTATTGACGGTGCGATGAACTTACCGCTTAGCGAGATCACCGAGCGTTATACGGAGATTCCAACCGATCGCCCGATTGCACTGATGTGTCATCACGGCGGTCGCAGCGCGCAGGCACTGGCCTACCTGGCAACCCACGGCATCACCGACACGATGAATGTCGTTGGCGGTATCGACCGATGGGCCCTCACAGTGGATGAAAGCCTGAACAGGTATTGACCGCGCCGTAGGGCCGCCGATATAGTGTGTTAGTCGACTATAACACTAGGCCGCCAACGAGCCGGAAATACCGATGAAAGCACTTCGTACCGTATCGCTGCTCGCTTTTTGCGCTGCGGCGCAATCCTCGTATGCCGAAGATCTGATGGATATCTATCAGCAGGCACTTCAGTCAGACCCCACCATCCGAGAAGCAGAAGCCAACCGGTTGGCCAACGAGGAGTTGGTGCCGCAAGCACGCGGGCTGCTGCTCCCGCAAATCACAGCCACCGCCTTCGAACAGCGGTCCGAATCCACCGGTGACCAGCTGTTCCAGCAGGCGGACCCCGACACCGGGCAGATCGTCAACGTGACCGCGCCGTTCGAGAACCAGAACAACGAGTTCTCACAGTGGCAGATTCAGCTGACACAGACGATTTTCAACTGGCAACAAATCGCCGGACTGCAGCAGGCTGGAAAACGTGTTGATGAGGCACGCGTCACCTACGAGGCGGCACAGCAAGGCCTCCTACTTCGAGTAGCCGAGCGTTACTTTGACGTGTTGGCCGCTGAAGACTCGCTGGAAGCAAGTCAGGCTAACCGCGAGTCAATCGCCAAACAGCTCGACCAGTCGCAGAAGCGTTTCGAAGTCGGCTTGATCGCTATCACCGATGTTCAGGAATCACAGGCGGCCTTCGACCAGGCAGTTGCCGATGAGATTGCCGCGAAGCGCACCCTTGCGACCGCTAAATACCTGCTTACCGAAATCACCGGCGAGAGCGTCGGCACGCTTGCTGAACCCGAGGGCGAGATTCCGTTACTGGAGCCAGAACCTGCAGTCGAGGAAGACTGGGTTCGACTGGCGCTCGAGCAGAACCTCGACCTCGTTGCCGGCCGAATCAACGCCGAAGCGGCGAGCAAAGAGGTCAGTGTGCGCCGCGGTGCTCGCTACCCGACACTCGATCTCGTCGTGCAGCGCACCAACCAGGACTCGACCGGCGAGCGATCCAACGCGGGTTCTCCATTCTTTGACACGGCGTTCGGATCAGATCAGGAAAGTATCGGGCTACAGTTTTCGGTGCCTGTATTCACCGGACTTCGCAATGGTTCGCGCGTCAAAGAGGCAGTCTACTTGCACCGCGCGGCTCGTGAGCGGGTGCAGCGGCTCGCCCGCGAAACCGAACGTCTTGCCCGTGACAGCTATCTCGGTGTGCTAACCGAAATCTCGCGCACCAAAGCCTTGGGTCAGGCCCTGCGCTCGGCGGAAACCGCACTCGAAGCAACCCAAGCCGGCTTTGAGGTCGGAACGCGAACCACCGTCGATGTTCTCGATGCGCAACGCAACCTGTTCAATGCTCGTACGCAATTCCTCCGCGCGCGCTATGACTATTTGATCAACGTCCTGCGTCTGAAACAGGCCGCTGGCAACCTGCGGGTGCAAGACCTTGAGGTCGTCAACAATCTGCTGTCTGAGTAGAGAAGAACGGCTGTTAGAGAATCGGCTCGAGCGCGTTTAGTAAACGGTCTACGGCGCCTTGATTGGCATTGATTAGGGTTAGCGCATGATTCGTCATGCGCCTGCCCGCGTCCGTGTCCGACAGCAGTGTGATGACCTCGGTTGCCAGCGATTCGGCATCGACTACCACGTTCGCGGCACCACTCTCGGTAAACATCGTGGCGATATCCTGGGCGTTGAAAAGATGAGGGCCAGTTAGAATCGGCAACCCAAGACGCCCGGGTTCAAGCAGATTGTGCCCTCCAATCGGGACCAGACTGCCGCCGACGAACGCGATGTCGGATGCAGCGTAGAACTGCGTGAGTTCACCCATCGTGTCGCCGAGCAAGACCTGACAGTTTTCCAACGATCCGAACGTTTCAGTCCGGCGACGGAATGACATCCGACGTCGATCCAGCAGTTCAGCGACTTCATCAAAACGTGCAGGATGGCGCGGCACAAGAATCAACAGTGCGTCCGGGATTTGCTCCAGCACGAGTTGATGCGCATCGAGCACGATCGCTTCCTCGCCCTCGTGGGTACTACCCGCCACCCAAACCGGACGACGCGGGAAATGCTGTTCGCGCAGCTGCTTACCCTGCGCACTCACTGAATCGTCGAACGCGGCATCGAATTTGATATTGCCGCTGACGAACGTGCGCTGCTCCGGGGCTCCAAGCGTGACAAACCTTTGGCGATCCACCTCGCTTTGCGCGGCGATGATAATGCCGTTGGACAACGCATCCCGAAACAGACCAACCAGACGGCGATATCGGGGCATCGAGCGCGGAGAAATACGCGCACTGGCAAGCACAAGCGGTATGCCTGACGCCCCGGCGTAGTGATAGAGGTTGGGCCACAACTCCGTCTCGATGATGACGGCAAGATCCGGTCGGACGTGCCGATAGAATCGCCTGACCGCCGCGCCAATGTCGTAGGGCACGTAGGCATGTGTCACCGAATCTCCGAACAGTAGCGCGACCCGATCGCGGCCGGTCGACGTCACTGTCGTCATCAGGACCTTCGCATCCGGCATGCGCTTCAGAATCGCGTGCACAAGCGGCGCAGACGCCTGAACCTCGCCCACCGACACCGCGTGCAGCCAAACGTAGCGCTCGTTACCTCGTGGGGGATAACCGAAACCGAATCGCTGCCACCAACCAGACCGATACTCGGGGTCCGAGACGGCGCGAATCAGCCAATAGACCGCGACAAACGGCAGTCCAACAATGACCAGGATATTGTAGAAAAGACGCACAGGGTGTCAGAGGGAATCGCGGATGCGTTCAATAATGCTGGTGCTCGAACGGCCTTCACGAAAACTCAGCACGCGCACCTCACCGCCGTTGGAAAGCACAGCAGCGCCACCGGCAATATCGGAGACGGCGTAGTCTCCACCTTTAACCAATACGTCGGGCAACACAGATTCGATGAGCGGCGCCGGAGTATCGGTAGAAAACGGTACAACCCAATCGACCGCCGCCAGACCCGCCAACACCATCATGCGATCATCGACCGTGTTGATCGGTCTGCCCGGGCCTTTCAAGCGCTCCACTGAAGCGTCGTCATTGACTGCAACGATCAACCTGTCGCCGAGCGACTTCGCCTCTTCAAGGTACGCGACGTGGCCTGCGTGGAGCAGGTCGAAACAGCCATTGGTCATGACCACACGCTCACCACTCTGCTTCGCCTCTTCGACCAGCGCCAATAGCGAAGCGGCGTCTACGGACTCACGACCGCCCTTCCCGCGCCGATGCAGCGCCACCCGCAGCTCGGCCGGGGTCACACCGGCGACGCCGATTTTTCCGACCACTCTGCCGGCCGAGAGGTTCGCAAGCTGAACCGCTGCACGCAACTCGCAGCCTGCTGCAATCGCCGCGCCGAGTGTGGCGATCACAGTATCTCCTGCACCGGTCACATCGAAAACCTCACGCGCCTCTGTCGAGAGGTGGAACGGCTCGTCGTCGAGCGTCACCAGCAACATACCTCGCTGGCTGCGCGTCACGAGCAGCGCCCTGAGGTTGAGGTCCGCGACCATCTGCCGGGCCTTCGCCTCAAGCTCATCGTCATTTGCCCAATCACCGGCGGCCGCCCGAAACTCGCTCTCGTTCGGCGTTATCAGACTCGCGTTTCGATACTTCGAGAAATCGCTGCCCTTGGGATCAATGAGGACAACCGCACCAGCCCCTTTTGCCACATCGATGAGTTCGGAAACGTCCGTGAGTGCGCCCTTGCCGTAGTCCGACAGAATCACGACCTGCTGGCCCTCAACCCGCGACTCCAGTGCGGGTTTCAAAAGCGCACGCGCGCCGGTTTCCTCTCTATCGAGTCGGATCAACTGCTGGCCGCGCGAAAGTACGCGCAGTTTTGTGGTTGTCGGTCTGTGTGGGTCACGAATCAGCTTCGTATCAACGCCCGACGATTGCAGAAGAGACTCGAGCCGAAGCGCCGCATCGTCATCGCCGGCGGCGCCCAAGAGCGAAACACGGGACCCGAGCATGGCGAGATTGACCGCCACGTTCGCCGCACCGCCAGCGCGCTCTTCATCCACATCTACATGTACAACCGGTACCGGCGCCTCCGGTGAGACGCGGTGTGTCGCACCGAACCAGTACTGGTCCAGCATGACGTCGCCCGCGACGAGGACCGATCCGGTGGAAAAATCAGGAATCGAAATGGCCATCAGGAGAGTATACAGCTAGCAAACCGTCAAACGCGCCACGGAAGTCTTTGCCTGCGGATGTCGGCGATAAAGAGCTGATGCAAGATGGTGAGCGTCAACACGAAGCGAACACAAAAAAGGCCCCTGCCACCAAAATGGCAGAGGCCTCATTCAACGCAACGCGTCTCGGGTTAGAACTGCACGTTCACCCCGAAACGAATATCACGACCCGGCAGCGGTGCTGACTGCGCCAGGAACGACGTCGCCGAACGCGCAAACTCGTTGGTGAGGTTGCGCGCACGCAGTGAGAACGTCACGTTCTCTGCGCTTTGGAACGGCTGAATATCGAAGTAGGCGTTGAAGAACGTGAAGTTGTCGGTCGGAGTGCTGCCCGGGATGTCCACTTCACTGCCTTCGGGATTCACACCGACACGATTCTGATCGGCAACGTACTGCACTTCGAAACGCAGGCTTGCATTCATCGGCTCGTAGTCGATGTTGATGCCGCCGAGGAAACGCACTGGCGGGAAGAATGGCAAATCGCCAGCACCCACGGTGGTGGCGTTGCCGCCCAGCGGTGAGAACTCACCACGAACGTTATCAATGCCACCGAACGAGGTTGCCTCCGTCGATTCACCACGAGCGAGGTCAACCTGGCCATCCAGCGTTACGCGCACGTCGCCCTGATCAACGGCAAGGTAGTCGACTTCCATCTCGAAGCCCCACAGCTCGGCGTTGGCCTGCTGGTATGCGAATACCGGGAAGCCTTCATCGAACGGGAACGGCTCGCCTTCTTCAAAGAAGTCACCCGTCGGACTCAGGAAAATGAAGTCGGTGTAATCGATGAAGTAGATGTTTGCACCAAAGCCAAGGGCACCGATGTCTTTCTTGTATGAGAACTCGATCGAGTTCGCCACCTCAGTGTCGAGATTGACATCACCAATCTCAACCGCGCTGGTCGCCGGATGGAAGCCATTCGAGAACAGCTCTTCCGCCGTCGGCGCGCGCTCAGAGCGAGCGAAGTTCAAACCGATGCTGCTGGTATCGTCGAGCTGATAGATACCGGTGAACGCCGCGGAAAACGTCGTACGGTCGTCGCTGAAACTTCCGCCTTCGAACGCGAGGTTGGTCGTCTCGTTTTCCTGCCCATCGATGCGAGCACTGGCTTCCAGGATGTAGTTATCGAACGTATAACGACCGAGGCCGAAAATGCCCCACTTGAATTGTTCATTCAACGGGATAAACGCTTCATCGCCATCCGCTTCGAACTCACGATCTGCTAGCGTGAAGCCGATCGTTCCCGTTGCTGTGCCACGACCATAGTCAAAGTCACCCAGGAAGGCCTCGGCGCGCATCTCCCACTCGTCGTTGGTGAACAGCGTCTCAGGCTCATCGCCAGCGAACTCGGTGTGCTCGTAGTCAGCCAGACCAAACCGGAACTTAGCGGTCTCGACGATGCCCGAATCGAAGTTGTATTCACCGTCGATATCGAAACGCACCTGCTCAAAATCGATGGTGATGCCGCCCTCTTCATCGCCTTCGGCGAAGGCGGTAACGAAGCCATCGATGTCTTCACCTTCTTCCTCTTCCTCTTCTTTCTTGCCTCCGGGCAGGCCGTACTTGCCTTCCTGGAAACCTACCGAGAAACCGAGGTAGCCCTTCTCTCCAACCCAGGACAGACCTGCGGTTGCGGAGGTGGCCAGAGACTTACTGTTCTCAACAAGGTTTTCGAGGCCTTCCTCCTCAGCCTCTTCGCTGGCAAAGCCTGGCACTTCATAATCCTTAGATTCGCGATCGCTTCCATCCAGATGGAATACAAAGTTCTCGCCAAGCGCGAAGTCAGCACTACCGCTGATGATATTGCCGTCATCGACGGTGGAATGCGCCGCATTGAACTCAAGATCGTAACCACCTTCCGGCAGACTGCGAGCAATGCGGTTGTCATAGACATTGACGATGCCGCCTACCGCGTTTTGACCAAAGCGTAACGTTGACGCACCGCGGATGATCTCAATGCTCTGAGCGGTACCGACTTCAGTGGCAACAAGGTGGTCGCCGCTCGACGTTGACACATCGAATGCCGAAATGTCGTTGGTCAGAATGCGGATACGATCGCCACCAAGGCCACGAATGATCGGACGCGAGGCACCCGGACCAAAGAATGTTGAGCTGACACCCGGCTGGCGCGCCAACGTCTGACCGATGGTGTAATCGAGGTCGCGCAGGATCTCGTCGCGGTCCACAACGGTTGTGCCTAGCACGATTTCGTTCACGCTCGTGCGCAACGGCGACGAACGGACAACTACTTCGTCGATGTCGGTATCTGTCTGGGTTTCCTGGGCATTCGCTGCCGCCATGGTCGCCCCCAGCAGCATCAGGCTGGCAGGCAAAGGTTTACGTCTGATTCTCATTTTGACCCTCTGGATGAATTTTCTAGTCGCTCGGGGGGGTGTAAGCCGCCCTGATCCGGCTTACGGGGGGCGTAATGTTATACCATTACATTCTGGACGTGAACTACTCTGGATATGCCAGACTGCAGCATGCGCATCGAGATCATCGCCACCGTTGAGCGACTGCACGACATCGAACTGGCCTGGGACGAGCTCTACCGTATCGACCCTCACGCTCATTTGTACCTGTCCTCGGACTTTATTTGTGCGATCGCGCCTCGCGTCGCTGGCAACTTTCGGGTGCTGGCCGCCTGGTCGGACGACGGGCGCTGTGTGGGCTTGCTACCACTGATGGTCACCACCCAGTGGAGCCAGAGCGCTACCTGCCTGACGAACGTGCTGGACATGCTGGGGCACGTGTTCGATGCCGACTACACGGGGATCTTGTGTGATCCCGAAGCCGAGCAAGCGGTCTGCGAAGCGTTCGCGCGCGAGGTCTCTAAAATGGACTTCGCCAAGATCATCCTCAACTACTTCAACAGTTCAGAACAGCGACTCAATCTGTTCACGAACGCCTTCGATCATCGTGTTTTCACGGTCAAGGCCAACGAGCATCTGATCAACGACGGTCAGACCAACAATCTCATTTGCCCGCACATCGAGCTACCAACGCATTTTGAAGACTACCTTGCTGGACTCAGCGCCAACTCCAGACAGAAGCTACGGCGACTGCTTCGCCAACTCGATGAAGAGCCTGCACTCACCATCCACAAGTCGCGCCCGGAGACTTACACCCGTGACGTGACCATCCTGTCAAAGCTCTGGTATCAGAGGCATGTGCACCAGAAAGGACAGAAGCGAGCCACACGTCTCGCAGAGTTGTTTAAAGAAGTGGTCATGCTCGGTCTGGCGCAGGGCATGGTTTATCTCGCCATCTTGTGGAAAGACGGCCAACCCGTCGCCGCTCAGGCCAACTACGTGGACCGCGTGAAGCGCCACGTGCTGTTCCACGTATCCGGGCGCGACGAGCGCGTCCGCGATCTTTCGGTTGGACTCATGTTGCAGGCGCACTGCATTCGTTGGGCGATTGCGAACGGTATGAAACGATTCGATTTCACCATCGGCAATGAACCGTACAAGTACAGTCTCGGCGGTGTTGATCGGCATATCGTGTCGGCGGAAGTAGCTACTCTGACCGGCATCAACGTTGCCGACACTTTAGATAAGCGATGCAAGGAAGACGTGCTCACTTTGATTCAACGCTATCAGGCAGCCGGGAATTCAGAAAAATCCCGCAAGGCTGCAGCGCAGGCCATCCAGACATGGCCCGACCTCAATAACGACGACCTGCTGCGGAATCTGGCATCGCCTAGCTAAGCCACTAGCACCCGCCCCTAGTTGAACACGGCGACCACCTCACGATTGCTGGTCACAATGATCTCGCAGGTGTCGGGATCGGGGATGTTGTCGCATTGCGGTGTGGTCCAGCCTGCAAACGCCGCGGGGGTAAATGGCGATGCAGTCAGTGTCAGCGTGGTCCCACTCGGAATTTCTGTCAGGAAACACGAATCACCGTCACACTCACTGTCGAGCAATGTGCGACCAAGCGGTTCAACCTGCACCTGGCCACTGCCCTGCACTCGCACAACCACTGAGAATTCACCGGTGGGTGGTGGAGGCGGCTCGGCTATCACGTCTTGAAGCTGATCGGAAAACTGGCCGTCGGCGTCGGTCACCCGCAAACGCATCTGCCGAATCCCAACATCATCTATCCTCACACTGTAGGTCACACCGGATCCTTCAAACGACCCGTTTGCACTCAAGTCCCATTCGTAACTGACAATCCCGACATCATCGGTGCTGGCGCTCGCGTCGAAGTTGAAAGTGCTGCCAACCAGCTGGCGATTGCTAGGCGAGATCGTGAAGCTCGCAACCGGTGGCGCACTCAAGCCCGCACTGACGATCAAACCCTGTGACAACGACGCCGTAAGCCCCTCATTGTCGGTCACCGTCAACGTGATTTCTTGCTGCCCCGCTGTCGTGAAGCTCACGTCAACGACCTCGCCCGATGCATCGGCGACACCATCGGCATTGAGATCCCATGCCCAGCTGATAATCGAGCCATCCGGGTCGGCACTCGCACTGGCGTTCAAGGTGATCGTCTGGCCCACCGATACCATCGTGATCGGATCAATGGTAAATCGAGCGAGCGGTGGGACATTGCCTGTCACAATGTCTTGGAAAATCGCGCGACAAGTGACCTCGCCCGATACCGCCACTTCAATTACGGGATTAGCCCTGTCATCCGTGCAACCCGTGTCCGCCCAGCTCGAGAATGCGGCGCCCATTTCGGGGGTGGCGGTCAGCGTGAGGCGTGTACCTGCCATCAAGGTCGCTGTGCAGTCCGTGCCGCAATCGATTACCGATAGCGAATCGACCACCGACCCGCGACCACTGATTTCCACAACCAGCGTCCCGAGTGGATCCTCAAACGGGAACGGGCCGTCGCCCGTGATCGTCACCTTACATAGGTTGGCACTGCCGGGTTCGCCGTCCGGTCGCAAGAGCACAGGTAGCGAGCGAGCGCTCATCGACCCGCAGTCCCAACGCCAGTCGCGCACACGCGAAGTTTCAGAGTCAATTTGAACGTCAAAAGTTGGGTTCTGATCCGGAGCGCCGAGCCACCAGCAGCGACGTGGCATTGTATCCGCACAGAAAACAGGTCCGTCCGGCGAAGTAACGGATACGCTATTGAGTGGGAAAGAGGTTTTTTCGTCGCGCATGATGATCACCTGCACGATGTGCGACCGCGGCCCAGCGTTGCACGTATCCGCACCTCCGAGACCTACCATCGGGATCATTCTGATCTGCTCGGATTGAGTGTCCACTAGACGGTGCCAGCCGCGGCCGCATTCGCCATCGATAACAATATCACCCGATATCGCTGCTACAGACCCTACGCCAGGAAGCAGGAACGGCCGAGCGCCAGAGGGCGCAGAATCCGATGCCTCAAAATCCCAACTCATCATTGATCCGTCAGCGAGGATAGCAAGATTCTGATTAGAGTCCGGCAAATCCACGGCATCGGTGATACCCGGAACACGCTGGGCGACCGTGGGAGATCCGTCCGCAGCCATTCGCCACTGCCAAACACTGCCATCACGCATTCGTGCGCGCATACCCGCAATCTGAACCGTCGTGCCAGCAGGCAACCCAGGCACGGCATCGACGAAAATCGCACGTCCGCGATTAGTGATCGAGCGACCGCTGTCGAATGCCACCTGGCCAGCGCCGCTCAGAACAACCAGACCGCCCGACTCACTGCTGATCTGTTGGATGTCACCTGCGCGCCCCAGCCACAAAGGGAGCCGGTTTACGTCATCACCCAGCTCTCTCGTAGGGAAGTAAGTGTTTACAGGGTCACCCCAAATGGCGACTCGCCCATCAGCCGCCAGCGCCATACCTGTGACGCCCGTACGGAAGGCGAGCAAGACGTCACCATACTCAGTCTCTACGCCAGCAATGGGGGGACGGTCGACAGCAACCACTTGAGTCCACTGTGCGTTGTTGCGAGATGCGAACTCGGCGAGCTCGCTCATTTCGCGAGTGGTCGCCTGCAGATTCTCTCCGATCAGTTGGCTCTCACGCTCAACCGCCTGTTCGCTCGGTTCAATATCACGCGTACTGAAGGGACTGAAGTCGAGCTCGAAAACACCGGTTTCGGCATCGAATAGTGCCACTTGCTTCTGTCGCCAACCCCACTCGAAGATGCGATTGTCTGTCGTCAGTGCCAGGCCATAGCTCGCGCTAGTATCACCTTCCGTGTCGCCTTCGAAGCGAGCTGGAGGCCGAAAGCTCTCAATCGGCGTAGCTGAAACATCAACAACATCGGGCGGAAGCTGATCGGTTGGCACGTCGATTGTCATGGTTGCAACCCGCGGCCCATAGAAACGCTCACCCTTAGCCAAAGTCTCGTCGTAGTCGGTCAGTACGGCTCCATCTCTTGCCAGCAGAATGCGCCCGCCGGCGGTTGCTTTGATGATCGCGGCACTCCCTCGCCCTTCGGGATAGACCAGCACCTCAGTCACATCACGTGCTTCAAAACCTTGTAGTGACTGCGGAATCAGAGTGCCCACAGCATAGCTAGCCGAAGCCGCATCAATGGCTGTCAAGTGCCAGCTCTCGCAATCGGTTACCTCAAAACTGCCGGACGCGTTAACTCCGATCGGGCACTCGTCATCCGGTGTCGTACCCACTTCGATACTGACCCCTGAAATAGCCTCAGGAAAGTCCGTGCCAGCGCCGATTGGGAAGTTCTTGGTGATCAGTAGAGTTTCTGTGTCCTCTCTAATCGCCACTACTGATGGATCCGCGTTAAGTATCCCCAGATCACGCTCGTCGTCTGACGAATCCTCGTTCGACGTATCGTTGGACGCAGGACAACCCGCAAGACCCAGCAACAAAACGAGTATGAAAAGTCTGACATTCTTCATGACGGCGTACTCCCATTATTGGGAGACACGTTAGCAACGGTTACTTGGAGAGCGTGACACCGGAATTGGTGACGTCGCCATGGATTGTCGCGCTAGCTCTACGAGGCCGGAGCGACACCAGAAAGCGGTAGATGCATCGTGATTGTGGTGTCGCCCGGTTCACTATGAATATTGAGGCCGGCACCGAGCTCACTCGCACGCACCTTCATATTGCGCAGCCCACGCTCAACAACCGACTCGGGCATACCTTCGCCGTTGTCGCGGACAGTAAGTTGCAGACCGTCCGCCAACTGCTTGACGCTGATACTCAGAACGTCACCTCCCGAATGGCGGACAGCATTGGTCACCGCCTCCTGCACGATCCGGAGCACGCTGAGCGCCTCGTTCGGTTTGAGCTGCACGCTGTCGGTCTCATCGCCAATGTGCCAATCGACGTTAAAGCCAGTGCGCTGCAAGAGCCTACTGACCCGGTGGCGATACGACGCCATCAGGTCCTGCAGTGAGTTCGCGCTTGGCGAGAGCGAGTCGACAATCAAACGTAGATCGTCTAACGCGAGACGCAGCGAACGCTGCAGATCTTCATCATCAACTTGCTCACTGAGCGCAAGCGCATGTACCAATTGACCACCTAGCCCGTCGTGCATATCGCGCATCAAACGACTGCGTTCTTCCGCGAGCGCCCGCTTTCGCTCTTCCTCGGAGAGCTTACGATAGGTGCTTTCGAGGGCGGCAGTGCGCTCCTCGACCAACTGGTTGAGCTCCTCATTGCGCATCTCGGCGGTATACGCATCGCGAGCAAAGCGACGGATCAACTGAATGCCAAATAGCAGCAGCGGTATCGTGGCGACATACTGCAAATAGAAAACCGAACCCGGGAGTGACCCCGGTGGCAAGATCGCATAGAGAAAATCGCGAAAGCCGACAACAATCACGATACCGGAAGCCAACCAAAGGCTCGCACTATCAAAGTCCAGCCGGTGCCGCACTGCCGTGAAGTACCGCGCCGACACGATGACCGCGAGTGTGAGGTACCAGACCTCGAGGACCACGTAGAAATTGAAGAAATAGCCTTCGAATTTCAGACTATCGATCGCTTGGCTGGTAATTGTCAGGTGCACCATGCCGAGAAGGATGCAGACCCCTGCACAGAACCGCTCCAGTCGTGGCGCGGGAATGACGAAATATCGGTTGATAAAAAACAGCTCTGCCAACAGCCAGTTAAGTAGTAGATGATTGAGCGAAAAAAACCAGAAATGAGAAAACGGAATCGACTCCGCCATATTGTGAACCGAGTGGCCCGCCCACAAGGCGATGGTGAGCGCATACCAACCGTAATGCCGTTCGCGAGGTCGCATCAGGAACATCGCACCGACAACCACAGCGAAACTGAGCATCACCGTCAGCACCGTGGCGGGCATTTGCTGTTGAATGAATGCCTGTTCTTCCGCATCTCGTTTTGCGAGCTCGGCGGGCGCGATGTAGACGAAACCGTAACGGGCTCCGGAAGCCTGCCGCGTTAGGCGTACGAACACCGTCGAACCGACTGCGCTATTAGCCAAGGGAACAGTGATTGACGAATGATTGTAATGTAACGGTTGTACAGCCTCGGCCGTCCGAAACAGTCTTTGCCCGTCCTGCCACACGTCGAAATTGCCGTGGCCATACGCGATGTAAAGTACCGGGTTCGGCACGGACTGGGTGACCTCGAACCGATACCAAATACTGGTGAATGGCTCGCCGTCTCGACGACCATCGGGCCACCCTTCGGCACTCGGGTTCCATCCGTCTTCAGGCGGCACCTCTGAGAAACTTCGCGCCCAGTCTGTTGCCTGCACACGATAGTCTTCTGGCACGTCGTAGGGACGGTCTAGCCACGACAGCAGCACGAGTACGAGCAACGGCAGCGCGAGATACAGCACACCCAGCCCTATGAATCGCTGTCTGCGACTAATCGCCATCACCCATCCAGCCCATTTGCCGCGCCTCGAAAACCGCCTGAGCTCGAGAGGTGACCGCGAGCTTTTGATAGATGCGCCGCGTGTAGGTACCAATCGTGTTAACGGTTACTCCGAGCAGATCTGCGGTTTCCTGGTAGGTCAAACCCTTCGATGCTAGTCGGAGCACTTCCAACTCACGATCGGAAAGAGGGTTTTCGACCGTGTTGACGCGTTTTTCCGACTCCACCTGGAACCGGCGAATCAAATGGCGTGCGATCGCGGGTGAAATCGGTGACTCGCCCTCGACAGCACGACGTACCGACTCGGCGAGATCCTCGCCGGGCTCATCTTTGAGCAAGTACCCCCGCGCGCCAGCCTCGATCGCAGCGATCACCCGTTCCTCGTCGCCGAACACGGAGATCACGAGTACCGGTATGTCAGGCCTTGCCAGATGCTGTTCTCGAATGAGCTCGATCGCGTTGCCATCCGGGAGCTGCAAATCGAACAGGAATGCATCAACCTCAAGTGCGGCAAGTGCATCGCGCGCCTCGGCAAGGGCGCCTGCATCGCCAACCGTCTCGATAAACGCAGCAGCATTGAGCCGACGCAGCAAACTCGCACGCGTGCGAGCGTCGTCCTCGAGCACGAAAACACGGATGTGATCAGCCATACGGCAGTGTGCCCGCTGCGTCACATTTCGAGCAAGCAAACTCGATCATCAATTGTCACCATTTTGCGTGTCAAAGCGGCGTCTGCGTACCGGGTTTGGCCGCAAAAAAACGCCGGTAGCAAATGTCACGTAACATCGTTATAAACAAGTCGTGGCATAACAATCAAAACCGGGACACGTCGATGTACAGCAAGCCATTACTTGTTTTTTCTTTTCTCGCGCTCACAGCAACTTCGTCAGTTTTTGGGCAATCGGCAACACCCGAAGCGAACATCAATCCCACACAGCTGTCTCTATCAAAAATTGCGAGCACCGAGGATGTCTGGCCTGCAAGAGTCACAGTGACAGAGACACTCGATTTTTCGGGTGGTGTGACGCTACAAAAGGGCGAGCAGTTGAGCTTTCTGGGCATTCACGACAACGGCGAGGCCCACCTGGACTACTACGGCGAATACACGTTCACGTTGCCGGTCGAGTACACAGACCTCGTACAAAGGGCGAACGATATTGCCAGCGGCAAAGCGAAGTCTGATGGCTACAGGGGCCGCTTAATCGAACAGCTGGAAGGCCAGGTCTACGTAAAGGACGGCGGTAATCTCAGAACGGCGACCCAAGGAGAGATCGCCGGTGCGGATCTTTACTTGTTTTACCACTCGTCCAAGAGTTGCAGATGGTCAGGACGTTTCACCCCGGACCTTGTCAAGACTGTGGATCGACTCCAGTCGCAATACCCGGGAAAAATACGGGTTATCTACGTCAGCTCCGATCGGAACATGAACGAGCTTCAGGATCACTATAAGACCGTTGGCGCCTCAGCAGTGATGCCGCCCAGACCGGATTGGTACATCGATACCTTCAGCCAACTCCATCCGACGGTTCGTCAGATCAACCAACCATCGTTCATGTTGATGAACGCAAACGGCAGACTGATCGACAGTGGCATGCGTCAGGAGTCAGACTACGCGTCGATGTTTTCGGGGCTCGAGGCCCTGCCAGCGATCGCGGAGAACGACACTGCTCATGTGCCGGCGTGGACCAGAGTCTCAACCTCCGCAGCACCGAGTGCACCCACTGCAAGCGTTGGTAGCGGCAAGCCAGTGGCAACACCGTCGGCATTGAGCTTTGTACCTGACGAGATCGTTCAAAACACGGATGCCTCATTGGTTGGTCCTATTCCTTACACCACGACACTTCGCGATGGAACTGAAGTCCCGGGTTTGGTCATTCATGACACGCGCGTATCCGGCAGTCGAATTCCAGCCCTAACGCTCCAAGCGTTCCCGCCTCTGGACGGAGAGCCTGGGTATTACAAACTGTCTTTCAGACAGGTCCTGGGCAAGACCTATGGTTCAAAACCGATTCTCGCTGGCTGGATTACCTCAGTTACAAGTGGCGGCGAGAATGCCAACGCTGAACTCATGGAACTGGTCTCGCATTACAAGGCTGTGCACGCCAAGTTCGCCGAATGGCGTCAAACTGCGATAGACAACAACGTCAACGATTTTGAGAAAGAAATGTACGTTGTGCCTAGCTCATACTTCGAATCTCGTTTGGCATCGCGCGACCAGCGCGACAACGACCTTGAACTGTTTTTCAAAGTATTCAGTGATCCGAACAAAGCCATATTCAAGGGTGACCGTTGGTCACTGACCTACGACGAACTCGACGCGTTCGAACGGCTGATTCCCCAGATCGATGCGTTGGTCAGTCAACTGCCGGGCGAAATCGTTAGAACCGCGCAGGCACGTGAGCAGCGTGAGCGCGACGCCAAGTCGACTGATGCACTGTTCGAGTGATGAATCGGTACCTACTTAGCTTTTTTTGTCTTTGCGCCACGCAGCTAATCGGGTGTACGGCCTATCAAGGCGCTCAACCAAAACCCGAGTTGCGATTCATCAGCCGAACCGATCACCTCGGCCAGCTGGCGAGAGAACCCATGTTGGCAGTTCACCCCGATGGCGAGCTCTTTCTTGCCGGCTTTGGTTCTCAGGTAACTGCCAGAGACTGGACCGCGCCGCCTCTGCTGTGGCGCAGCGATGACTCAGGAGAAACCTGGGAGCGTCTCGATGTAGGCGACCGTGAAGACAACGCACAAGGCAACTCCGATGTTGATCTCGCTGTGTCGTCTGACGGTCATCTCTTATTTGCCTCCATGGGCTTTGATCGGGATACCAGAGAAGGTGTGCAGATCCATGTAGGTCGCTCTTCAGATAAGGGAGAGACATGGTCGTGGAACCAAGTCTCCAGCACGCGATTCGATGATCGACCATGGATTTCAGTGACGCCGAATCAATCGATCCATCTGATTTGGAATGACGGTGCAGGCGTCCGACATGCAGTAGGCAGTGTTGATGGTAAAAGGCTAGAGGAACGCAAGCGAATATCCCAAAGCGGTGGGTCGAGTCACTTCGCCACGCGCGGAGATGCATTGCTGGCCGCGAGGATTGTGCCGTTGTCCGCCTCGGCGAATCGATTCGATGCCGAGACAGACCTAATCGCCGTCTCCAATGATGCTGGCGAAACCTGGGCGTTCAGAGAAACACCCGCACCGATCGATTGGACGTTCAGCGAGGAGGCAACTCCCCGGTGGATCGAGCCAATTGCGTGGTCCGACAATGACTCCCTGCATTATCTCTGGGCAGACAGGAGCAAAGTCCTCCTGGCAAGCAGCATGGACCTTGGAGAAACGTGGTCTATCGCTGAGGTCAGCGAGTCCAACGGTAAGCCGTTTTTCCCGTTCCTGGTTTCGGACCGTGCCAACAGATTAGCCGCGACCTGGTTCGTTCAGGAATCTGATGCGATTAGCGCGCGAGTGGCACTGATCGAGGTACAGGCGGGCAACAATCCGCCGCTGATTTCCTCGCCCGTCTCATTTCAGCCAGAGATTTGGGCAGAGACGCCTGACGAGAAGACCCCCTCCACTGGTGGTGAGTACTTGACCGCCGCCTTCATGGATGACGGCGTCATCGCGGTGGCATCACCCATTCAGAATACGCATGAAGACCGTTGGGGCTTCTCGATCTGGAAATTCCGCGTCGAATCCGACTAGCCCGCCGGTGATAATCTAAATGTCCTACAACTGGTGCTTCCACTCTTTTGACTACGACAAGTTTGAGCGCGCTCTGCTGGAGTCGCGGCAGATCATCGTTGGCGAGGTGATCACCGAAATTAATCAGTTCGGTGACTACAGCCCCGATGAGATCGCACAACACGAACGCATTGGCCAGAGGATCCTCGCGCAGGGAATCGTCTATGACGGATTAGACAAGGCAGACACCAAGATCATGGACCGATTTGCTTTCGATGCTTTCCACGCGCTCCATGCAGAGATCGCGTTTACGCCGGAGTCGTCTGAGTTCCTTTCGCCCTACGTCACCGCGGATTTGCCGTCACACCTGGTCAAGAAGCACTTCTTCAGCAGGGCTAGACCAATCCCTGAATCGGAACGTGAGTACTTCTACCTGCCGTTCTTCACCCACCTCGGTCGCCGCCTCGGACAAAACGTCCCGTCGGACTGCGAGTACGTCGCGCTCAACCCGAGCGAAGTCGGCGCAATCGAAAAGGAGCTCGAGAAGTTCCTCGCTACTGACGGAGGCCAAGCACTAGATGCAACGAACGATGAGAACCTCTCGCGTGACTTTCTGGGTCTGGTACGATCGGCACTGACCCAAGGACGAGCACTTCATGCCCAAGTGAGTTAGGTAGCGACTCCGCAAAGAACATACCTGCAATCACCGTTTAGCGAACAAACGATCGAGGAAGCGAAAAGCCTCGTCGGACTTCGAACGGATGAGCCAGCGCAGCGCTTCTTTGCGGGTATCGCGGGGCAAAGTCCTATCCGTGATCACATCAATAAGCATGGGCGCTGCAGCCGACGCTTCGTGCGCGGAAATCGCAATGATGGCGTCCGACGTCAATGAATCATTCCGCGTGAGTTGCTCACCCAGCCAGTCGACACTCATCGACGTTTCAATACGACCAAGATCGTTCAGGTCGGCCACCGGCTCGATGGGGCATTGCGGGCTCAACACTCTGAGCTTTTGCGGCTCGCCGTCGACAATCCTGGCGTACAGCTGCATCTCGCCAGTCGGCTGGAAGCGCTCGTCATCGCTGCGAACCGAAAGATGCTTGTTATCCAATTCGCACGCCTTCTCGACGAGTCCGCCAGCACTCCAGGTGACGCAACACCAGTTGGTCGTCGGATCTTGCGCGGCGACGCGCCAGGTCACCCAACCGTCCGGCAGGCTTACCAGACCGAGCGCGGCCGTGACAGCAAGCAGGCTCACTCCTCTTCCTCGAGTGCAGCCTCGATAAGGTCCCAAACCAAATCGCTGTCCATCGACGAGAGGTACTCGAGCAACTGCGCCTTCTCATTGTTGTTGTTGCTTTCGCGATACAGAAGCACCAGCGCTTCGTCGTTGTCTGAGATGAACAGCGCCTCAAGCGCAGCCTCTCTCACATCTTCATTCGCACTGCCTCTGTAGAGCTCCATGAAGACCTCCTGCGAGTTCTCGAGATCAGTGATCGCGAGGCCTTCGATCGCTTCCGCCTGAATGTCCGGCCGGCTGGAATCCCGCGCCAGGTCCATCAACGTCTCGACATCGCCTGCGATGGCGTAGGCCTCGATGAGTTCTTTCTCCATTCCCGCGCGGTTGCGCAGCTCCCGCAGTCGATCGGTCGCGCCCATCGCACCGAGATACTCGACCGCGTTGCCGAACTCGTCAGGCGTCTCCGCCTTCTCGGCGATCGCGAACACCGCGTCTACATCGTCGGCGATCAGATACGCTTCGAGTACGGCGTCCTTTACGTCTTCATCACCACTCGCGTAGAGGGCCTTCAGCGAACCCAGCAGCTCCGCCTTGCCGCTGATACCGATCATGCGAATGGCCTCCTCCTGAACATCACCAGTCCCCTCACGTGCAACCTGCAAGAGCGTCGTTTCGGCTCCGGGCAGATCGATTTGGCTCAAAATAAACAGCGCGCGTTCTTTCAGCTCATCGCTGCCGTCGCCCTGCAATACCCGAGTGGCAATCGGCAATGCACGCTCGGGCGGCGCCATAATCAGTGCATCCATCGCTGAGAGTTTCAGCTCCTCACGATCCTCGTCCTGTGAAATTGCAGGGCTGCAGATCACGCAGGACATCGTGAGCGCGGCAAGTGTATGGGTCAGTCTCATGGGCTTTCTCCGGTTCAAATCGTCTCTTCCTGCTGAGATGACTTGTTCTTCAATTTGGTTAGCACGACGTGCAATTCGAACTGCACTTTGCTC
Source organism: uncultured Chromatiales bacterium (assembly GCA_963922335.1). Taxonomy (GTDB): domain Bacteria; phylum Pseudomonadota; class Gammaproteobacteria; order Steroidobacterales; family Woeseiaceae; genus CALBPI01. The sequence continues at coordinate 132,991 of CAWUIB010000008.1, forward strand.
TGCAACGCGGCGGCTTCTTGTTCCGATAGATCTTCACGTGCGAGTTCGATGAGCACTGGCTCGATAGCGCGCAAGACGCGAGCGAGGTTGTCAGATCCGTTCGATTCGGCGGCCTGCTCGAAGAAGCGGTTCTGCTGGATGATGTGTCGGATCATCATCTCGCGTTCGACCGCACCGGTCGGGTCGAGCCCGGCAAGGGTCTGATTGCTGCGTGCAAGATGGACCTGCAAGCCGCGGTTGAACGCTCCGGACGAGTCGGCGACGCTTGCAACGGTGAGCGGCGCGGGTTGCGGGCTACGATCTGCGATCAGCAAACCGATCACAACACCGGCGACCAGCACGAGCGAAACCGCACTACCCCAGGCGAAGGACAGGAAGTGAAAGCTACTTCGTTCCGGCTCTGGCTGGTGCTGTCGCTCTATCGTCGCAGCGTAGTCAATTGTTGCGTGGAAGCGTGCGAGTCGGTCCGACGATAGCTTTGCCGGTGGTGCCGACTTCAGAGCATCGAGTTCCTGCTTAAGCGTTGCGTAGCGCTCTTGGAGTTCAACATCGTTCTGCAGGCCCATTTCGAGCGCCTTGCGGTCGGTCTCACTGAGCTCTGGATCGTCGTAGTAATACCGAATCAGAGTGTCGTCGTTCATGCTATTGCGTCCTTTAACACGGTCATCTCGCCGCGTAGCTTCTTCACGGCTCGAAACACAGCCTGCTTGCTCACCTCGACGGTGGTGTCGAGTTCCTCGGCGATCTCGGAGTGGCGCCACTCTTCGATGTGTTTGAGCACAAAGCAGGCGCGCTCGATATCGGAGAGGTGGCGCATGGCGGTGGTGAGTTTGTCGTCGAGTTCATCGCGGTACTGCTCGTCGGCGGGTCCTGCGTCGGTGCTTGGTGGCTCGACATCAAGCGACTCGTACAGCCTCGGCTTATTCTTGCGGATGGCCTGCAGCGCAGCATTCACGGCGATGCGATGAATCCAGGTTTCGAGGCGGGATTCGCGATTGAACTGTGCGCGCTTATTCCACGCCGTCATCAGCGCTTCCTGCACGGCGTCCTCGGCCGCAGCGGCATCGCCAAGAATCCGCAGGCATGCGGAAAACCAGCGATCCGAGCGGGCGGTTATCGCGGCGTGAAAATCATCCTGTGTGGGCACTCCGGCGCCCCTTAGTACGGCCACCATATCTCTCAGATGACAGGACCGAGGAAAAGGTTAACGTGAATTTCCGGAATTAGTGTGATGTTTGGCTTGGACTTTGGTGCTGCACCGCGACATCATGCTGTCGGGACAAGTAGAAACGATAAGCGCATATGGACAAGGAATACGACTACACGCCGCGGCAGGTAGCGCCCGATCCGAAACGCGAACTCCGTTTTGGCGACGGAAAGATCAGCGGATTGCTCTCGCTGTGCCTTGGGATACTCAGCGTGCTCGCTGTGCTGGCCTACCGCTACCCTTCGTATCTCACGACCACCGAGCTTCGCCAGGTCTACGACGCAGGGTCGCTACAGATTCTCTTGAAGTACGGCATGTACACGTCGTTGTTGTTCGGTTTCTTGACGTTTGTTCTGAACCGGGGGCGTTACCGAAAAATGGGTGGCGCGGGTATCGCACTGACCTTGGTCGGTTTCTTGCTCGGTGGCTACAACATTCCCGTCGGCTCGGTCGAGCCGCGTGCCCTATCGCTGGGCATCGATTGGTTGATCCTCGCACTGCTTGGGTCAGTGGTTGTTTTCATGACCTTGGAGAAGCTGTTCCCGAAGTATCGGAATCAAGTCATCCTTCGCCCCGAATGGGACCTCGATCTTTTCTACTTCTGTTTTAACCATCTTGCGATCTCGGCCATCATTTTGTTTGGCAACTACCACGCGAGCCATTTCGATTGGGCAGTGAGCGCCGATGTCCAGGCGTTCATTCAGTCAACGCCGCTTTGGCTGCAGTTTGCTGTGATCGTGGTCTGCGCCGATTTCGTTTTGTATTGGGAACACCGGCTCTACCACGAAGTGAAAGCCCTATGGCCGATCCATGCCGTGCACCATTCGGTCGAAACGTTGGACTGGTTGGCAGGTTCTCGCGGGCACTTCATCCAAGTGTTCTCGGAGCGTGCAATGGTCATGATCCCGCTGTACTTGCTCGGCGCTGACCCAGCGGCATTAAATGCCTACGTCGTATTCGCCGCGCTTCAGGCCATTCTCATTCATTGCAACTTGTCGTTCTCTTTCGGACCACTGCGTTACATCTTCGTCACGCCGCAGTTCCATCATTGGCATCACAGCTCGGAAGCACCGGCGATCGACACCAACTACTCAGCACATCTTGTGCTCTTCGATTGGTTGTTCGGGACCTACCACATGCCCGATAAGCATTGGCCGGCGGAATACGGGACTACCAAGAAGTTACCGAAATCTGTGTGGGGACAACTGATGTATCCTTTGACGGGACTAAAGCGACAATAGCGGTTATTGGCAAAGGATTTATCGTCTCGGTACCTATGATGAACACAGATGAACTACATCCAGACTTTGAACGGTGTTTGTCGGATTACCAACCGAAGCTGCAGCGTCTGTATAGAGACATCAGAAAGCTCGTTTTGAGCGTTCATGAGCATCCCAACGAGCTTCTCTATAACAGCCATGCGTTGACCTCTGCTTTCTCGCTATCAGAAAAGCTCAAGGATGCGTTCTGCCACATTGCGCTTTACTCGAAGCACATCAATCTAGGGTTTAACTCTGGGGCTCTGCTGGATGACCCGAGCGGGATTCTGAAAGGAACCGGCACCAAGATTCGCCATATCCCATTTCGAAACGGAGATGGACTGGAATCGGAAGAGGTGAGGAGCATGCTAGAGCGATCCGTAGAGTTTGCGCAGAAGCAACTAGATGAGACTCAACGCATCAAAGGTCAGACGTTCTCCAAGATAAAGGCTTAGCCCGATACGACCATGAGCATCCCATTCACTCTCGACGATAAGACAAGCGTCGAGAAAACTCAGATCTAGATCATGGAATGCTAGAGAGCCCTACCTATTGCTGTCGCTCAGGTGGGCAAGCTTACGAGCCCTCTAATCGTTGAGACTCGAATTGAACGTCGACCGTGCTCGCCTCTCACCCCTGTTCTTCGGGCGATCTGCATCTCGGGAAATTGATTCTTGGTAGTAGCCACCCCACCGATACCTTACTTGCCCCTTCTTGGGGCGTTTATCCGGCATATGCATCAACCACACGCAAACCACTGGTCCCATGATCGGAATGAGAACGATAAAAGAGTAACCAAGCTTCAACAGCACTTTTTCATCGGACTTCCAGATCTGCACCGAAAGTAAAAGCGCGCATAGCGTGGAGAACGCGACCAGGAAGAAAACGACATCAAATTCTTGGAACATATCGTCTGGCCTGCCTACTAGAGAATGGCTTTGTGCCACTCTACCAACTCTAAATTGTCTTTTCCCCGGTGTCCGATCATTCTGACCTGCCCGCCGTTTTTTGGACCAACGACGACCGAAATCAGCGGCCGCTCTTGGCCGACCTGAGACGGAAGCCCAGTCGCTCATCAAGCGGGTGATTCTGGAGAAAGCAAACCACCATCAAGGTAGAAGGTATCGACTCAAACTAGGGTTATTCCCGGGCAAAAAAAAGCCCGGAGACAAGCCCTCGAAAGGCAAGTCTCTGGGCTGATTTTGCTGCGAGCAACCTATGCGGAAGCGCTCGCTGCTGTGGGTTGGACCATAAGCTGATATTCCATCGTTCAACAATTCAATAACTTACAGCCTCACTGAACATCATAAGTTGCGATCAAACATCCCCATAAACTGAGATTTTCAAAACAAAGAGACGCATAAGCTGATTTTTTCGCCAGGTGAGTTTCGGGTCAGGAATAATTGCCGATCTCGACGGCCGCTCTCAACGCGATACCCCAACCCAGGACAGCCGCGGTCGAGGTATACTCAACGACTGCAATTGACTGCGGGTTCAATCGTCTACTGCAGCGTCTTGCTAGATGGCTGCTCCACCCATTGCGATTGGCTCGTTTGCAGGTGTTTAGTCTTGCCCATGTCCGATAGAGCCTTCCGCTGCTGATACAACCTCCTTGCCAGGCGATCGCTCTAGGAATTCGTCGTACTTTTTCCTTCTGTCTTCGCTGTGCCGCCGTAGCACATATATCGAGATGATTGTTACCACGTAGGGCAATGCTCTCTGCAAATCCAGCGAGCTGAGTGGAGAATCAAAGCCTGGATAGATACGATCAGAAAAATGATACACAAGGACAATCAAACCTATCCCACCTGCCAAGTAACTCTGCAACTTAAGATGCCCGATCATCTTATTGTCTTTCCGGTGTGCCGAAAAATAGAAGTGAATTAACTGCGTATCGTTCTGGTCTAGAAATTCTCTCTCGATGTTGGCGATGATCACAAGATTCCGGTTGTACCAGAAGCTTGAGTCTATGACATGGGCGAAAGCCCACCATGAAAGAAGCATTATAAGAGCAGCGGCGTAGTCTAACGGCATCACGTTTTTCTCGACCAACGCGAATATAGCGAACGCGCCAATAACAACACCGAGCGACTGCCAAACAACCAAAATATGTCTGTTTATATCATTAAACATCTGGTCGTAAACCTTGAGCAAGAACTGTCTTCTATCCGTGTCCATCGGTACCCCTAGTAATCGCTCCAGAGCGCATTGATATTAATTACGGAATTTTCGAGGCAAGTCTCGTAACCGCCGCGCGGGTGTGGACGAAAGGTTTCACCGTCGAAATAGTCCCCGAAACGGGCGTCAAGGGTGAACCTATTGCAGTCTAACGAGTAGACATTCATGTTTTTAGCAAGCTCCCTTTGAGTATCCGGTCTGCCCCCCAAAAGATGAACTCTATGTTTCGTAAAGTTATCGATACTCAATTCGGTACCGCCATACCTAGTCGGAACACTATAGCCAAGCAAAAAGTGGGATGGTATTAACTCTTCCAAGCGACCATCTAACCGAATACATTTGGGCACTATAGCAACAAGATCCGAGTATTTGGAAAGCTGGTCTGCTTGTTGCATCACAAGTGTAAGGTTTGAAGAATCGACAATGTCTTGGGCAATCGTAAGGTGCGGACTGAGTTCTCGCGTTGCCTCTAGGTGCTTTTCGAAACAGTAGTCTTTCCAGTCTATATCTAGGAAAAGATTCCCGGCCGTTTCCAAATGACTAACATCCCGTAGATTGGTATACCGAGCGCCTGGACTCCAGCCGTGCTCCATTGCAATGTCAATTGCAGTACGACTGTGATTGCAAAAGCGCCTGATGCGCGGCTCATTGCTAGCAGCTGCCATCTAACGACTAGGCTCAGCTGCACTATCGACGCGGCGGGCGGTTTGCGGCAACAAGGCGGTCGCCGCGTGGATAGAAGTCAGCTGCAGCTGCTCGTTGGGCAGCAAATCCGTCGTGGGCACCGTAGTCCTTTCAAAGTATCCCAAGTGTTTCATTTGAAGAGGATATCTCCCAAAACATCGAATCAATTGCCTCAAACCGCACCAGTTCCTTGGAATTAGCGTACCCGGTCAAGACGCCGTGAATAGTCTGAAAGATATCTTAGTACAGGAGATAGCAACTCCTCATTCGAAATTCGCCTGCCCCAGTATTCAGACATCTCATCATATTCGTGGCTCCTGCAATGAGCTCTCTCGATATGTATGACCCATTCCTCTATCGCAAAGAATTTTGAGATAGCATCGAACGAATATCGGTACTACAACGTAATACACTCGCTAGATCTCGGGGCATCTATGCCGAAGAACGTAGCAAAACGCGCTATACAAGCGACGGAACGCTAATCGATTGGTAATGTCTTCGGATTGCCTTCCGGACCCCTATCGACAGTCGGCAAATGATTCTTCCGGCTTTAATTCATTACTCTGGCCGTGCAACAGAATTCTTCACCAGGAAACCTGGTACGCTCCAACATACAAGGAAGCTCCGTCTACCGACAGGCATTCGAATATTTCGGATCTTGGAAGACGCCGTTCTCGACTTCAGACCCGAGCATCATTCTTGAATTAGTGTCCCGGACATCAATTATCGGCGGGGCCAACTATTATTTCGGGTAAGGCACCATCCGACCGCACAGAGTCCAATTGACCTTCCCGTGCGTGTGGCTAAGTACCCTGTAGTCGACCGTGGTCTTCAAAACAGCCCGGGAACAATTTCTACTGCCAGACATTCGAACATCAACAGGATACTCGCCAACATTTCGCGCCATGTCAGGAGAGATGTAGTACGCCCACTGCGCTTTCCACCCAAATTTCGGGCGTGTCTGAATCATATGCCAGCCAAAGATTCCTGAAGCTCCCCCTATTCCCGAATAATTATGTGTCTGCCGGAGGTAACGATCCGTCCCGGAGGTCGTACACACAGTGTAACGGTGATCCCCCCAAGTGACGTTTCCTGCAAAATTCTCGTTCGATGCGCATTTTGAACCACTCGCCCTCACATATATCCCGTTGATCCCGACGGGTGTGATCTTGGGTGGTTTAAGGCAACCGAGAGCCGGTGGGAAAAACACTGTTTTCTTGCCTTTTAGCGTTTCTCTAAGAAGTCCTTTTTCGTAGATCGCGACGTTGATGTAACCGCTCTCACACATTTCTTCTCTGTCGAAACTAAAGCTACTTGGCAAAAATTCATAAGCAATCGACCCTCCGGAGTTGAATCGGGCAATTGACGACTCGCTTATATTCTTCGAGCCCTCAGTACGGATTTCATACTTTTCTCTTACGGACGGAAATGTGAATCGATACACCATTTCTACCGTTGAATCGCCCGATCGCTTTAGCGCAATCCTGAGGCCCTCTTGATTGACACAACCAAGATATGCCTCGAGCCCTGCATCTGTAAGCGCGGTTGTCGCAAGGGAGGTAGCTATTTCGGAGGACCAATCAAAGTTCTGCTCGCGGTAGGTATTGCTGATCGTCTTATACGCCTGGTCCAAATCGCCGGATACGTCTAGGAGATCAACAAACGCTAGCACACCTGACACAGAATTCTTAATATCGGCTCGCTGTTCGTTGCTCAATAGTGAGTAGAAAGCCGCCGCTTGGTAGCTGTTCGTGGTGCTCTGAAGGTGGTCTTTGAAATCCAACGGATTACAGTCCCCGAAATTTGCTCCCGCAGACAATGGGAACGCGGTTACGACCAAAAAACAAAGAAGGTTGACTGGTTTCCCCAATTTGATGTTCATTCTCGACTCCAAAGATAAAAAAAACTGTAGTCCTTGTTCCTGTGGGTGCACCGGTTTGAACGATATACTCAGATAATCAAAAACCCACCACATTCAAACCTAGTTGACGTTACCGCCTTTAGACCAAGAACGAGGAGACTATTCATCGTATGGTGCGCAGCGATCTATCTCCTGAAAACAGGATTGGATCTCTCGAGTATCTCGGTTTCGCCGCAAACAAGCGGCTAACTCGGGGTCCGGTGATAAACCAAACCAACCATTGACATGTGTGTCAATGAGCCAGTCTACGGAGTCTTCATGACCACTGTTCGCTGCACGCTGTATCCAGAATAAGGACTCGATGTCACGACATTCCTGCTCGTAGTCTCCGAAGCCGTTCGAAACCAATAAAGCGATTGAATGCTCAATTTCTCCGTCACCAGGTTTTACTATTCTCAGGGCAACTCCGAGAGCCTCATCAAACTTCTCTTCCTCGAGTAGGTGCTGGAGGTGTGCGACTTGTTCCTTATCCTCTTTCGATTCTGGTTGATCTCCTGAGTTCGCTTGAATTATCGGCACTATAAAAATGAGCACCAAAGAAAGCACAATCACAACTTTTTTCATTGACCATCACCTTTGTTCCAGCGAAACGGCACTACCTTCTCATAGTCTTCAATAGACGTTGGATTTCCTGACGGAATACGGAAGTCATACCTGCTTAGCAAATAGTAGTGTGCAACGATCTCCCCCTGTTGCTCCAGACCATAGTCTTCAAGTCTTTTGGAGGTATCCAATGGCAGATAATTATAATTCCGGTTAAGAGCCGCCCTCCGGACGTTGATGCCTTTTTGGTGTTGCCATACATGTGTCATTTCGTGGAAAAACAGACCCTGTAACGCCCAGTTCGTATTCTTCGAGAAATCATCTCTATACAATTCGCCTTTGGGATGGAAATAGATATTTCCATTAGGCGCCATAACGATGCGTTTCTGTTGGAAAAAAATGTATTTCTTTAGGAAGACTCTCACAACCGAGTAGTCGATTGAATCTCCAAACATCTTCTTCAGCATAGTGATCTCACCTTCAGTAAGTGGTCGACCATCCTTGCGTAGATCGTATGTTTCCTCGGGCGCGCTCTCAGGACTCGGCGCACTAGAGTCAGCACCCCCAACTTGATCTACAGGAGTTCCTGAAGTCGTACCAGGCGGCACAACCAAGTCGCTTACAGTGTCCACAGCGCTACCGTCGGATTGATCACTATCTGCATCACCTTCTGCTTCGCTCGACGACTCTCCACCACCGAGTGATCGAGCAGCCGCTTTTGCTATATTTCCGGAAACATCTTGTACCACCCACCCTTTTTGAATTTTCCTCTTTATATCTCTACCAAGCTCCTCATCCTCTTCTCGTTGCTTCTCCTCATCCCCTCCATCTTGGGATTTTTCATCGGACTGATACCCCGTTGGGTCTGTCCCACTTAGAGGATTATTTAAGACGTATATATAACCATTAAGACTCTGACTGTTATGAGGAAATTGGATGTACGGATCAACACTGGTAAATCTCCCAAGCCTCGGATCGTAGGAACGTCCATTCATATGGATGAGGCCCACCTCCTGCAAGTGCTCATGACCAGTAAAGCCTCTCGTCGTCGTCGAGAACGCACCTAGCAGTGGAGACTTCCAATCTCCTGCGCGCGCATTGCCGAACACGTCATACCCCTTTCTTTCGTCTACGATCCCATTGACGTCAGAAATCAGATCTACCGACCCAAGGTGATCTCCATGAAGAAACCTGTAATCGTCTCCCGTCTGCCAGCCCGTGCTACGCGTCATCACCATGTAATCGCCAACATAATGCTTACGACGGATAGCTTGACCGTTTGATGTATTTTCGATGACGTATTCGTACGTCTTTCCTATGTAGTAGGTCTGGATCGAATCGCCGCCTGCTGTCAGAGACCGTTTCCAACGGGTTTGACCTGGCGAATACCAAAAACGATCCACAGTGGTGCCCTTCTCAATGCGCTCTGGTTTGTTTGCAATGGTGTAATCAATCGAGCGACCGTCTCCACCAGTCTGATTTCCGTTCTTATCGTATTGATAAGTCACGGTACCACCGCCTGCTTTGACTATTCGGGTAACAGCATTAGGCCCCGCATCAGGGTCCGGACTCGTGTGCACATGCGCAGAATTCACATGGTTTGGATAGTAATAGGTTCCAAAATCGGACTTACTCAGGAAGTTGCCGCGCGCGTCATAGGAATAGACTTTGTCAGCAGGCAACGGACCGCTACCGCCAGCAAAGTTCTCCAAGTGAGACCGCGTAATGCGGTGAAGGTCATCGTACTCGTCGAATATTTCGCGAACGCCAGACGCAGCGTTGGCTCGTGACTCCATGTTTTGGAATGCATCGTAGGTATAAGCGATGCTCTGGATCATATTGTTCGCGCAGCCGTAGCTTCTCGCGACGCACGTCAGAGAAATCAAACCTGTTGCGTTGTCGTAGGTTCGCGTGTTTCTCAGTCTCGATTGCCACCCGAGCTCGCGCTCAAGCACCTGATTTCGCTCATTCATTGCATTGACGCGACGCAAGAGCTGGTTGTTCGCGACGTTGCGGTCCTCGCTCACATACCCTTGACTGTTGTACACCGACTTAACAGCGAAACCTGTCGGATAGGTTAATTGCTCTGCGCGTCCTAGACTGTCATAACCTACGGTCATCGAAAACGGTGTGGTCTGCGTTCCGATCTGCAGGCGCGTCGTTGTCGTCGTTGGACGGCCGTTAGTATCGAAATCGTACTGCTCGTCGAACCCGACGTAGTCGCCACCGACACCAGTTACCGAATACAATTTACCTATCCACGGCGCGGTGCTCGCACCTGCGGGACCATCGTAAATCCATGCGCCAGCCGCGTATTCGGAGGCGCCATAGCGCTTCTCCCAGCTGTTTGTTGCGCGCCCTAAGGCATCGTAGGCAAACCTGATCTGATCCTCGTTAGCATCGGTCTGGACCTTCAGCTGCCCAAGCACATCGTAAATAAATTCCCACTCGCCTCGATCCGGGTCGTTCATCTTGGTCTTATGGCCAACACGGTTGTACTCGGCAGTGATTTGATCGTTATCGGGCCCCTCAAGAAGAATCAAATTACCAAAGCTGTCATAACGGAACTTACTAACTCCACCGATGGCATCTGTGGTTCTCACCAACTGTCCAAGACTGTTATGCGTTCGATGCATAGTAAGCAAGCGTCCTCCACCACTTACCTCAATTTTGGTTCGACGGCCTTGGTAAAAATAATCTGTTGTCATGCCGTTCGGCGAGACCTTGCGGCCACGCCGGCCGAGATCATCGTGGTCTTGATACAACGTAAAGTGAGTTGGAGATGAACCAGAGAAAGGCGTTGACTCGCTGATCAGTAACCCGCGTGGGCTGTATTGCTGTTCGGTATAGAGCCACTGGCCAGCCGCAAACCCTTGGGTTCGGGTCTTTACTTGCCGGTTAAGCTGGTCGAAACACACACGGCTGCTTGGACGACCCGACTGAGTCGTTGTCACCATGTAGCTTGAGGCAGAATTGCAAGATCCATCTGCCCATGCGTAGCTCGTCACTACGGGCGGTTGCCCTGCTGCGTCAACATCGATCGGCCTTCCAAACCCATCGTATTCTGTATCTACAGAAACGCCGTTTGGATCTGTGACTGTCCAGGGCTGACCAGTCAATGGGTTTGTCACGATGTGAGTCTGGTGATTCTTGGCGTCGCGAACATATTCGGGGAAGTACTTGTCTGCTGACATCGTGACGGTTGAGGTACGTGTTGCTATGCCTCGGTGAGCTGCCGTGACAGGTGAGCTCACCTCAGTACTGATTCGATTCCCCCAAGTATCGTATGAGTGAGTCGTACGCACCTCCAGTTGCGAATCACCAGGCTCTATCGTCTCCCGGTGCAATAGCCGATTCGCATGGTATGTATATTGGACATTACGTGTTTCCGTGAGTCCTTGCGCTGGATTTGGCGACTGGTAACGCACCAGGGTCGTTTGCGTGGTCGTGCTGCTTCGTGCGTTGATCCACCAACTACCGTAGTCGGGAGCGTTGTAGGTATGTGTTGTTGTCGTCGTTAGTTTTGAGTGCGCTTCCGTCCCAACGTCTTCTGAAGTATTCAGTACCTCGAGTACGTTTCCATTGAGGTCAAGACTGTTTCGTGTCCATGACCGAGTTATGTAGTCGTATGTTACTCCTGCAGCATTAGGCGACGGCTCTCGCTCATAGTGATCAACTATCCGTGTGTATGGGAACATCCGCAACTTGTACTGATGCGGCACAGTGCGGCATGTTGCGGGAGTATTGTCCTCACAAACGGTCTGATTCCAGGTGTGCGTTGTTGCAGCGGAGACTAGCTGTGTGAAAAGGTCCGCCGTCCGATACCTCGCACCTGCGGTCTCGTTACTCAGCCAAACACGCTGTTCCTTGAGCATGCCGTTTCTTGGCCAGTTCTGGTGAAAGAGGCTCTTCGTCCGAGTTATTTTCCGCTCTGCCGACCCAACGCTGTCTCTTGAGTAGTGATGCGACTGGATTTGTTCAAAGCCCAAGAAGCCTCTACCCTGAATATCAAACCGTCCGTTCTTATAGTCGTATGTCGTTCGGTTGACACCAGATCCACCAAGCCCATCTGACGTGGCAACCTCCGTTACTACACGCATGGCGCTACGGAACGGAACCACGGGAAAGGTCGGACTCATGTTGTTACTACTTGAGTAGCGAACGGGTATCTCGTCAGCCGACCTGACCTGCGTGTAAACAGAGTCTCTATTGAGGTTGTCGTAGGTAATCGCGACCTTGAAACCGAGTCCATTTTCGATCTCTTCGACGACGTCTTTCAGCGGACCATCATCAACGTAGAAGCGGACCGGACGAGGCGTTGGAAATACCCCCGTAAACGGATTGATTTCACTGCTCAGCGGCGGCTTGTCTCCATACACGTCAGCAAGACTGTCGCCATCCAAATCGGTGATGACCAAACCACTTAGTGTGACGTTAATGCCAGGATCAATCGCAGTGGTATCGACAGTTTCCCCGTTTGATAGATAGACGTGCCAGTCGTAACCATCGTGATCATTCATTGCGCCTGCGGAACAATCAACGTTGCCAGAATTGAGTTGACCGAAACCGCCCGTTGGCGACGTTGGTTCCAGAGTCTGAGACGATGTGGATTGATTTGTCACTCCAGCCGAATCGAGGCTACTGCCCGGATCTGTCGAGAATATGATGCCGCCTCCACCTCCCGGACCGCCTGGCACAGGAATGCAGGTGCCGGGAGCGCTCACAGTCTTCTGGGCCGGAAAGAGTATGTCCGTGTTGCCGTCCCCATTGTAATCGTATGTCACGATATACGGCGCGAGATCCTCAAAATGAATCGGGCTTAACGGTCGCGGGACAGTCTGGAGGAAATGGAACGTGCCACCCTTATTTACATAGAGGCTCAAGCTACCACTGGAACGGAGCCCATTAATCTGAGAGACGGGCACGAGTACATCTAAGAGGCCGTCTCCATTTACGTCCAGAAACTTTGGGGAAGCATCTGGTGTGTGTGTTGTGTAGCCATACCCGTCGTAAAAGGTCCTCCATGCGGAGAGCAAAGGTAACCCGGAAGGTTTCTCGTAAAAGCCTGTCCCAGTCGAATACAACGTCCGAATTGTTTTTGTGCGGCCGGTAGAAGTCAGCGGACCCATTTCTTCTACAACAAGATCAGTCTTTCCATCTCCGTCCAAATCCATGGGGAACATCGCCGATGAGTTCGCTGCAGCTATTGGCGTACCGACCTTCGTGAACCCATTGTTGGTTCGTTGATAGACATGGAACTGAAACGCTGACGAGCCGACCTGATTGCGAGTGACGATATCGTGACGCCCGTCGCCATCAATATCTGCAACCACATAGGTCATAGTGGCGAACTGACCGCCCGAAGGTCGCTCCGATCCGAACAGCGGGTTGTTGCCGTCTACAGGTACCCCGGTATCAAAAACACGTTGGACCCACGTGCTACCAGAAGCCTCGTAGGCAATCGCGTGGACAGTCATCTGACCTTGGCTGTTGACTCGTGCAGCCGTCAGATCAGTGCGACCATCGTTATTGAAGTCGATAGTCGGAGAGTTGTTGGCAACACGGATGTCGTTGCCTGTTATCGAAAACGATTGGTAGGTAAACCCACTCCCATTGCCCCAATAGATCTCAACTTCCTTCCCGGGTTGAGAGAGACCCGGAGCACCGATACGGAACATATCGTTGCGACCGTCGCCATTTAAGTCTGCTTGAGCGAAACGTTTCATGTCGTGCATTGCCGGACCGCCATTCCCACCAGGAAGCGTGTTGTGCATGACGAGGCTGGTGTCACCGTTTCCGGCCATTGTTTCGCCTTGCCAGGTGAACTCTGTAGGCTTAAGACATTCACGCGTTCCGTCGGCCAGGTAGCCGCATTCCTGGATTTTTTTTATCCGTGATCGGCCAGTCGGCGAGTACCCGTAGTTGATTCGGTACTCATGTGCAGGCGATGACCCAACCCAAGACGTAATTGTCGAGAGTCGTTTTCGAGTCGAGCGGATCGAACCATCAGTGTAACCAACAATATCGTCCGTCCGAGACTCATAACCGAAATCAATCCTGCGTTCTTGCCCAGCGTTGTTTGTGGAGTGCTTCGTATACCGAATTCGGTAGGGATAGCTCTCGCCAGAAGCATTGGTCTCTGTGTACTCATACAAAATCTGGTTGTTTCGACGGTCCATAGAATAGGCCAGTCGCCACTGAAGCACATCGGGCTTACCTTGAGCTTCTGTTCGAGAGTTAGATGAGGTGCCGTAGTAATGGCGCATGCCGTCTTTGGTGGAAACGACAAAGTAGGCCGGGCCACTTCCAGCCTGACCGTAAGAAACAATTTTGGAGAAGGAGTCGATTTCGGTGCGGTATTCCGAACCGCTCCCACCATAAACACCCGAATACGGGACTAATCGTTGACCATTAAGGCAAAAGCGGTCTTCACCGTCGAACTCAATGCCATCAGTGAAACCGTCTTGTGCGAAATTAGCCGAACAGCGTGTGATGGCGTACATGCCACCGAGTGACCATCCAACACCCAGCAAACCGTTTCCGCCACTGCTGCTGTATTTCAGCGACAGAGACGGTTGCATACCTGCTCTGCCCGGAGCCACGCTAATTGGAATCGAATAGCTCGCCGTGCCGGAATTTACCGAATGTTCTCCCGCCATCGTGCCAACAGCGTTGTCAGCGACAATCGACGCAGCGTGTGCAAAAACCGTAGAAGCGGACCAAATGACGAGAACGGCCAAGACGCGTGCAACCATGTGAACTAACTCCATTATTCACAGTTATAACCCCCCCCCGAACCACGGGTGGGCTGTTTTGCACACACTTAGAAAGTGCTATAGAATTCACATAAGGTCAAGCAGAACCGTAATTGGTAACAAAAACTTCATATTTTGAAGGCTTTACTTGGCGAACTCGACAGATCAATGATGATTGTTTCGACCTATCCCTGACGGACAAAGCACGGTTTTGACCCTAAAACCCCCGATAAGTCTGTGAAGAACCCGCGTAGCCTTTGGAGCTGACTGCCAGCAAATCAGTGCGCCGGAAAGCCGCGGCAGTCACAATCTCACATGGGCCGTTCGGCACGCTTCAGGAGCAGCCCAAATGCGAACAACTCGCTTCCGTTGTTCGAATCACACGCATTCGCAGAAGTCTTTACTGGGAGAACCTGTCGCGAGCGTGAATGGGCTTGGTCTGCTGTAACGCTTTCGCCTTTTTCTGGAACCGACGAAGCACCAGTCCCGCTTTCTTGTTTAAATAAAAGACGCTCCGGCTGATCGACAGTCGGTTTGCAAGTGCCTTTTTGTCTAGGCTCGCATAACGTTGAATTTCCTCGAAACTCCCCTTATCCAGAACCCTTTGAAGATGTGTCTCTAAGATCTCGAGATCCGGTCGCGAATCGATCCCGTTAATCTTGGCGTCCTCTTTTTCGTACCTCGCCAACGCAGCTCTTGCATCTAGATTTATGTAGAAGATGCTCCGCTCCAGTCCTGCCTTTTGAGCGATTGTTCGCAACGTTGGATGCTTTCCTGTCCGAGGCAGCGGAGATCCGCTCTCGCGAAGAGAGGCGAAATAGCGTTCGAGTTTCTCTGGCGGAGTGTGTTTTATCCTTCGCGCATTCGCTTCCCGCCTTTCACGCGCCCGATTCTTCTTGAATCTGGACGTAAACACGGCAACGTCACTCCTCCGAATAAAATCGACTTGAAATCCTTGACTACACTGGAGAGAGATCGCCACGCTCCCGTCTTCTGCGGCCTGTCGTCGCAACACACGTGGCAGCGTCTTAAGGCTTTCCGCCAAACACCCAAGAGAGACGTACTCCTCAGCGAAGGCATTTACTTGCTCTAGCGATACTCGCTTGTGTGGCGAGCCTTTGAAGTCGTCCAGGTACTCCTGTTGGACCAGCGCACCGATCGCCTCCAACCTACAACCGATCACATTTGCCGCCCGGGTGGCCGAAATTAGATCGCTGTGCTGATTGTCAATTTTCTGATTGATATAACGCTTGATCGGCACACGCTCGAAGTAAATGCCTTGTGTTGCGTCGCCCAAGCGCGTTACGGGCATAACCACACCATCGAAAATATCGAGAACGAAATCTGCCGTGACTGTCTCCGACGAAAACCAGGTTGATTCGAGGATAGTAGCGAGCGTGACGTGATCAGCGTTATTCACAGCCTTCAGCGGAAGATCAAGGCCAACCGAATTAATTTGATCAGCCAAACGCTCTATATCGTGCATGCTGAATGATGTGCGTTTCTTTCCATGAAGTTCGGGTTCGAAGAATCCCCGTTCTGCCAGCCCGACGAGCACTCCCACCGGCATGCCGGCAATCGCCGCTGCTTTGCGTTTTGAAACGCGTCGCTCAGAGGAAATCTTGATATATGAGATCAGATAGACTTCAGTCACAAAGCGATACAATTGCTCCGCGGAGACACTGCCGTGATCAATGCTGTTGAACCGACACCATCCTTCGATCTTCTTCGTTGAGATCGAAAAACGTGAACAAATCCAATCGCGTGACATAGAGCTCTTTAATCGCATACGCTTCGATTTGTCGACGCGAAACTCGTGGAGCAACGGTCTGGCGAACCTTTGCTGTAAGAACCGGTCCAACTCCGCCGTCACGAAAGCTGATCCGTCACCTGCATCCTTCTTGCAAGACAGCTTCCGGTAGAGCACGCCGTAGACATCCCTAACATGTTGACGTATGCCACCTTGGTCCGATCCGATTTTGCTCAAGCGATCAAGCGTCTCGTGGAAGCCTCGCGGCCAATTTCTAAGCGCGCTTGCCGCCGCGGAAATGACAACATCGGGATCATCCAACGCCTCGTTTCCAGACAACTGTCGAAGGTTCTGACCGAGTACAAAGACCAGTGTAGAAAAATGATCGAGCGAGAGCGGCGCGAGGAGCTTGAGTGGAAACCGCGGTCCGTTGCGAAACCCGCGCAGCGACGGGTTTTCGTACTTCGCTTTGAGAAGACGTACTAGCTCAAGTTCATCCTTGTCGGCGACAGGGCTGACTACACCCTCCAGCGAAGCTCCGCAGCGACACTTCAAGAGCCCTGGACGCAGCCAACTGATCCGTTTTTCGCAACTGGGGCACACACGGATCACTTTGCGACCATGAATAGGACAACAGGTCGCCAGCGTTAGGTCCCAAAACCTATCAATGTAACCGTGCTCACTTATGCATTCGGGACAAACAGCAGTGCGCTTCGGCCTAACTACACGAAACGGTCGTGCCCGCGAGATCTCGTGATCACCGAACTGAATCGACTTCCGCTTTTTGGTATTTGAGTCACCGTATGAGACTTGCGCCCAGTCTTCTGCGGTGTGTCCTACGATGCTGGCAAGTGGGCCCAAGTCGAATGAAAAACTCAGAGCATGTGCTGAAGCGTAGCCGGCGTAGCACATCACACGCCCAGGTGTGTCATAGGCATTGGCCTCCGTCAGTCGAATCACATAGCCCGTGAGGCTCTCGGTCGGCTTGGGTTTCGGAGTGACCATGAGCATCAAGATGCCCTCAGTGCTTCATTGACCGACATTTTTGCCTTTGCAGCCTGTGCCCTGCCTTTGGCCCGTCCATTTCCTTTCAAGTGTTTCGGCGGACGCTCTTTCCCGACCTGCTTAGCTATTGCAAGGATCTCCTTGTTTTCAGGGTCCGCACAGAATTTCTTGTGAAATGGTTGAAGCTCGCTGTTCGCGTCTGTGTCTTTGGCGACAGACTCGAAATAGGCGCGACGGAGATCATTCATCGAGACCGACTTCTTGCCGCTCTCACCGATGTTCCAGACCAATTGCTCAAGGAACTTTGCGACGTACCCAATTAGCCCTCCGCAACCCACGTAGATTCGAAACGCCATTTCACGATTGCCGAAATCCGGCATATCGACGAAACGATTGATAGACCGATGAAATGCCACCAGAATCCCTACGAATTGCTTGCGCTGGGTTTCCTTACCCCAGTCAAACCGGGACAAGCGGACCGGAGATAGAAAGCGACCGTCGAGCTGTTCATTTTCGCGAATGACGCGCTCTGCTCGGGCAAGGCCTGCCGCGATCAAACCGGCTTTCGTCTCATCAACAATTATCTTGAGCGTGTCCGCCGCTTCGTAGGCGATGATGGCCGAGCGCTTGTCAATGAAGTGCTGTATTTCGTCAACAACCACAACTCGCGTCTTTGCGACCTTCAGCAAATGAATTAAGCGTGTTAGCTTCGCGCATTGTGTACCCGTATTAAATTTCGGATCGCCGAGCGCTTGTAACATCGATTCGAGTAAGCCCATAACGGTTGGACGTGCAGGCGTCGTCACACATAACACTGGCACCTCCAGGAAATCTTCATGGCGCACTCTCGGATACTCACCCTCAAGCCCCCTGGTGAGCAGAGTTTTGCCAGTTCTCGACTCACCGAAAACGCCAAGGCAGCTAGGGTCTGGCGCTTTTTCAGATCGTCGGTAGATCTGCTGGAGACGCTTGGTAGCTGTTCTGAAGTCGGTGTGTTGAACAATTACCGATGAAACGGAGCGATAAATTCCGTCTTCGTCAGATTTACGAACTCGCATGGTCAAACTCCTCGCTTCGGTTGGGTCGGGATACGTAATCGGTGGGAATTTCGTCGAACTCAAAGCCCAATTCCTCAGAATCGTCTGACGCATGGTCAGACTCGACCTGTTCATCGGGATCATTGATTTCGCATGGATGCTCCGCATTCGAGGGGCCGGGCGACGAGTCCGCAGTCTGATCAATCGATTCCTCGACCGACGTTGGCTTGCCGGCATTCCCATACCTAGCGGCGCGCGATCGAGTACCGCCTTTGCGTACCATGAACTCGTCTCGAACCATCTCGGCGATATCATGCTTCGCTTGGAGCCACGACTCACAGTCCGTCGCATCGAGAACGCGACGGGCATAGCTTCTACAAACCTTGTGCTGCCAACGCGATAGACCCATAGCGTAGTCCGAATTAGTGGCCGGAACTCGGTAGAGGTCACCCCTGAACGGACATATAACGATGATCTCGCCGATGTTCGAATCGTCGATCCGAATGTCCACTTTAAATTTCTCACCATGATGTTTTCGCAGGTCTACAAGCTCGGGACTGTTGTAGAACAGACAATCGAGTTCGATGCCCTTGTGGGTGAGCGTTCGCGTTTCCTTACGTCCTAGGATTGCATCAAACACTGACGCATCTGTGGGTAGCGGTATGTCCTGCTCATCGATAGAACTTTTCCAGTCCAACTCAGGAGGCAAGTGGGTGGCGCGGTGCGGCCTTTGGTGATAAACATCAACGATCCATTTAAAGACGATCTCTCTAATCTTGCTGAGGCGCACAATGGCGTGCTTGGCGGGATCATAGTCGCCCTTCTCCATGATGTTGCTGAACGTGGTGCCAGGTGCCTTATGCGAGACAGCGTCATTGAGCGTCTTCTGAAACCGCTCAACCTTGCCTTTGTGCCACGGCGTCTTGCGCGCTGAGAAATGCATCTCCATGCCCAGCGATAAGCAGGCTGTCTCGAGACTGTCACTATGAAACTCAGTGCCGTTGTCCACGACCAGTTCTCGCATAACCCCATAGGCGCACCACTCGTTTTCTATCGAGGCGTATTGATTGCATAGCCCTTCTTTTGGAAGGAAGGCGTGACGGAGGCATGCGGCGACCGTTAGGTGACTAGGCGGCTCGAACCCGAGATAGAGCCCTAGAACAACTCGCGTCCGGGTATCGATACAAACTGTCAACCAAGGTCGACCAAGAGGCATAAAGGTCTTGTCGTCAATGACGATGAGATCAAGCGGCGTGTGATCGATCTCGGCACGTTCTAGAGGCGCGTCGGCAACCAAAAGTTTGCTGACATGCCGGAATCGAGCAATTGCTGCAGTTCTTCCGTACCGGGCAGAACACCGATCGAATGCACTGATTTGATTTATCAGTCGTCGAACAAATCGGAAAGTCGGTCGCTTGAGTCGAAGCAAAGAAGGCCTAAGCTCATTCTCTTTCTTGGTTCGCAACAAAGATTCGTCGAGAACGTCCTGATAGGTGCCACGCTCCGGCACCATATAAACCTCATCGATCACGTCGTTGACGATGTTGATCAAGTCCGTGCAATAGCGAGATGCGCGGTTGCCTTTCCTATGGGTTTGGGGGACCAGGGCAGTAATGTCATTGCCGGAGTCGATGTAACGTCTTTTCCAGCGAAGGACCGTTGCAGGACTAGGGCATCGGTCTTTTGTGCCGAGGTTTTCGGCAACCGATTGAATGGGATCACGAATCGCACTTTGAGTATTGGGGTACTCGATGATCGCGAGCACATACATTCGTCGGATCTTTGCTTCGGCGAGTTGCTCATCTGATAGGTCCGATAGCTTCGGACCGTCGCCTCGCGACGAAATGCTATACCGAGAGCTCTCGAATACAAGCCGCCCACTCTGAAACAGTTCACGAATCGTGGAGGACTTGAACTCGGTGATGCGTAAGGAACGCGTATCCTCGAGCTGCCAAATGTGACCGTCGACTTTGCGTTTGAACTTGTACTCAACGCCGTCGAGCGCGGCGCGTACGCCCGCTCGGATTGTCGCAGTCCCCACGTCAGGCGGCCCAGAGGTCGGGGTATGACTTCTGGTTCCTCGATACGGAAAGCGATGAGTCCGCTGATAGCGGACCGCTACCGTTCCCCAAGTGGATCGAACCTTCTAGCACCAAGCGTGCAGCGATCTGCAACCCTCGCTCACCGAGGGCGCCGCCATTAATCTCCCCCCAAGAAATCTCGGATCTTTTCAAGAAGAGTCGATCAGCTTGTTCTCGCTCGATAGTCGATATTTCGGAATGACCCAACCAAAGAAGGCGCCTCATCAGCTGCACGTTCGTCTCTTGAGCCCGCTTATTCACAAATCTCACTCGATACTTGAGGCCAAGCTGAGCGAGTAAGGGTGTCAGTATGTCGGTTCGTTGTTTCAGCTCTTGGTCTTGCTGGTCAATTTCATCCTTGATCTCGTCGATCTCCACGGCCTCACCCCGTCGGACAACGAAATCCGGAATGTGGGATCTCAGCTCGTCTTCAAACCGATATCGAATGACGAGCGCTTGCTCATGGAAAGACGACACCGCTGGATCGAGGTCGTAGAGACGGGTCGCGACGACCTCGTTCTGGGACTCCGCGTGAATCATTCGATCCATTTTCCAGCTCGGGCACTTATACGTTCGCCGAGCGCGTGATCGAGTGACAACACGCCTGACACGAAGGTCAGGCTCCAAAGGAAACGAGATGGAAAGCACCCCCGGAATCTCGGAAGCACGAATGAAATCTCGCGGATGCGAGTTGGCAGCACTGCGATGCCCTTGCAATTCAAAAGGCATAGGAACTCCTTGCGACACCGTAAACGGCATCGATTTCTTCTGGAAAAGAAGCAGGAGACCTTGACGGAGGTCAGGCAGTCGCTGATACTAAAGTTGAAAAGGCAGTGACCAGCTCACTGGCTAAACCCGTCGTCAGGTCTCTTGGCGTCGGGTTTTTTATGCGTCAGGTAATCATTCGAACTCCTAGTCTGGTGTCTTATCGGCTGACATAGGCGGTGGAGTATCCGACCCACCGACAGAGAAGTCGATCTCATGGGCCTCTGTAGTCCCGCCCTCCTTCAATCCCAGCGCTATTGCAATGCGGTGTGACTGGCCGAGTTTCGCCGGATGGCCACGCATCACGCGATACGTGAGCGCCTCAGAAAAGCCATGGCTGCGCGCCCATGCCGCTAACGAAAGACCGTTGCGGGCCAACTCTGCGCGAATTTCTTCCGGTTTTCTGGGCATCTTGCTCTGTAGTTCTAAAGTGTTCGAAATAGTAAATAATGTTTTACATAAAAACAAATAAACTTGTGTTTACATGCTAGTTCAAAGAAAATATGTTCAATTTTAGATTCTCATGTTAACAATTAGATACTAGCGACCTAAATCAAATGAATGCAGAGAATATAGGAAGGCGCCTTAAATCAGAGCGATTACGGTTAGGGCTATCTCAGACAACGCTCGCCGAATCCGGCGACATTAAGCGCGTAACGCTTTATCAATACGAGAAGGGAGAGAGACTTCCGAGTTTGGGATTCTTGCTCAAGAGCACTACTGTAGGTTTGGATTTGGGCTTCGTCGTGTTCGGTAATCGACACCAACGAGCTGGGGAGTCAATTGACCTCACGCAATCCGAATTGGATCGGATACTCGCTCTCGTCGATCATTACGCCCGAGATGGCAAAGGCCGTGCACTTGCATTCGAGTATCGAAGAGAACTCACACAGCAACTGTGCGCGATGGTTGCCAGCCGTATAGAAGACTCTGTTGATTGGCCCGAGATCGAAGACATCGCCAGGGAGTTCGCAGCTTGATGAAACAACGCGACCCAATTGAAACGGTGTCAGCGTTTGCCAATAGCCTGAAAGGGCCTCGCCAATGCTATTTTCTCGCCTTTGAAGGCCTCGTGACAGGTGGCCTCGTGCTGCGAAGTCGAGCGTGGCTCGCCGAACGCGCTCTCGACCGATTTACCAAAAAACCAGTTCGAGGCGAGCGGCAAAGAGTACAAGAAGCTCTATGAACGGTGGCAATCCCTGGACCAGACCGCAAGACTCGGAAAGCCGCTAACGGAAGAGATGCGCGCGGCTGTTGTTCGCCATGCTGGAGCAGGTGTTTGCGAGCCAAAAATCCGGACTTGGATAATCAACGGCCACATGGATACACAGGGACGACTGAGGCGCCAAGACAACGTTCAACACATTCTGATTGAGGGGTGGATCGGATGGGTTTGGCACACGCTCGTCGCAATAACCAGCTTGCTGTTCCTAACTCTTACGTGGGCCCTACCTGTCACAGTTGTTATAAAGTCGGCCGTTACGATTGCTCTAGCGTTTTTCTTCTTGCTAATGAGCGCACTAATGAACTCAGTCACGATAAGCACGATCCCGCCGACCAAGGATCAAGGTGAATTGAGTTCGCTCACGTAGGACCCCAAGCACACCGACCAGCGCGCAATATGCCCTAGAAGGCGCCCCAAAAATCTGAAGAACGGGTGCTGTAGCGTTGATCTCTTTGTTTCAACCTCAGGATCCCAAATCAAAAATGCTATTGATATGTTGGAAGAGTTTCTCAGCATTGGCGCAGACACCGTCAGGTAGATCATCAACACTCGACCAAGAATCGAATTCTTTGAGCACCTCCGTCAGAACCTCTTTCTTCATTAACTTGCGTCCGTGCCGCTGATCCAGTGCAGCTTCAATTCGTTTTGAAATCAACGTAGAGCCATCCTCTGGTAGATCTTCTGGTTTCAGCGCGATTCCATAGGCGCGATTGACGCACTCAATGAACCACGTGTCGGGAAACAGATCTTCAATTGCGACATCCGTCTTGCCCACACCAGCAGACTTCCCAAGCATCAGTACCCTAAAGTCATGTCCTGTTTCGTCGGCGTATGCTTGAAGGTCCATTTCCTGAATCTTCTGCTTAGCTTGGTGCCCCGCTTCATCCGTATCTAAAAGTGCGGCCGCATCCCACCGTTGCCCGATAGCGAAAGCGGCATACATCGGCACTTTGGTGGAAGTCTGGGCCGGCCACAGGTACACCTGATCGGACAGACTGGCCTTTCCACCTTTTGCCAGCAATCCCGACAACTTGGTAAGGATTAGCGCATCGGTTCCACCCTCAACGATAAGGACTTTTCGGTTTCCAAGCATTCCGGAGAGGTCTGGAGTGAGGCCAAGTGCGCTTTCGATGACCGCCATCGGCGCTGATTGGCTGCTTACCACACCATGCTGGACCCGCAGATGATGGTCCCGATCAGTCTCCACGATACGCACTCGTTCCGGGTTTGCCTGATCAACCATTGAAGCTAAATGAGTGGTGTAGAGGATCGAATTGGTCTCGGACAGATTGTCGAAGACGCGCAATAGGTCACGCTGTCCGCTGTAGTGGAGATGTATGCCTGGCTCTTCAAGAAGAAGCGTACAGTCTTCGAAATCGCCTTCGGAAGCATGAGTGAATTTCCAAGCGAAAGAAACGTACCACCGAAAACCCGTTGATCGCCGATTCAAGCGCACAGGGAAACCGATCGCCTCGTCTTCAGCAAAGATGTTCATTGTGGGGCCGTCGACATCAATGTCGAATTTCACCTTTTTCTGCTTCCACAATTTCTGGAACTGCTTGGTGAGGTACGCAGATGCCGCACGCTTGTCAAATTGGCGAAGCGTACGGCCTTCGGCGCTCTCGCCCTTTTCTACAAAGTCATCCAGATCGATCTCAGCAAGATCCAGAACAACCAGGACAGTCTGATCATCCATGGATAGTTGTTGACGATCACCACCAGCCCGATCGAGCCTCGCCTTTAATTGGTTCAGCTCAACCTGTGCTCCCGAAAACTCATAATCTTGAATTAACACAAACCGAGGGATGTTCTCGGCAGCCCACTCCGAAATCTTTTTGCTCGACAAGCCGAGCTCGTCTTCTATCGAATTTCCGTCTACGTCGGTCAACTTGAAGGCTGTGATGTATCCGTAGTTCCTCCAAGCAAAAATCCGCACACCCTCAGGAGGCTCCGGTTGCTCAACTTCGACTTCATTGCCTTCCGAGTCATGTCGCGTCTCAAGCGCATATGCGACGAGATCAGCTGCTTCGCCCTCATCGAAGACAAAGTACGCCGCCGCGACACGCTTCCCCTTTGAGTCCCTCTTTCCTTTCCAGTCATCAACTGGCCAGTCTTCGTCGGGGTTGTATCGAGAATCAACGTACGAATGCAGGCAGTAAAGCGCCTCAAAAAGATTACTCTTACCCGCTTCATTTTGCCCAACGATCGCAGTCACGTTCTGAACTTGGATCCAGTCGGAATCCAAGATATTCCTATAGTTCGTAATTCTGAATTTCTCTAAACGCATATGTGTTCCTTCACTTCGGGTAAATCACTGTTACTGCAGACCGTCCTCATCAAAAAAAGGGGCTGATGCATTCGCCTCGCAGCGAAAACGTCAGCCCCGTAAGATCGAACTAGATTCGAAATTCAGCCCATTTGGTCCAAAATTCGCCTAATAGACTTCCAGCATCAGATCAATAAGTGCAACCTACGTGACGATGTGACTGCAATCGCAACTTATGGGGTCCAAAATCGCAGCTTATGGGGTCCAAATCGCAACTTATGCGCAAACCCACAGCTGCTATCCGATCATCCGCACTTCGAATCGCCGCAGGCGAGACACGTCATGCAACCGTCCATCATGACAACGGCCGCCGTGTTGCACTTGGTGCATAGGCTCGCGCCTGCCGGATACTGACCTTCACCCACCGGCTCGGTGGCCGGCTCGTTGTCGATCAGACTCTGCTGGGCCTGCAGTGCGTTGTACTCCTCGCGCTTCTGGCGAATGAGTTCTTGCTGTGCTTCATCCGGACCCACGCTGCGGAGCATGCCGATCGCGATCAGATGCTTCTCAACGATGTGGCCGAGTTCAGCGATGATCGACGGCATAAACTTGCCACCGGGTTGCCAATAGCCACCGCGCGGATCGAACACCGCCTTCAGCTCATCGACCAGGAACGTGACGTCACCACCCTTGCGGAATACCGCAGAGATGATGCGCGTTAACGCAACGATCCACTGGTAGTGATCGAGGTTCTTCGAGTTAATGAAGATTTCGAACGGGCGACGATGCTCGTGCTCGGTGCCTTCATTCAGGATGATGTCATTGATCGTGACGTACATCGCATGATCGGAAACCGGCGTCTTGACCTTGTAGGTCGAGCCCACCAGCATTTCCGGACGCTCGACCTGCTCGGTCATGCGAATCACTTTAGCGGTCGGTTTTTCGACTACCGGTGCTTTCGCTTCCTCAGCAGCGGCCTCTTCCTGCTTCTTAACCGAGAAGCCAACGATTTTCTTCTCAATTTTCATTAGAACTTTCCGTAGTAGCCTTCTTTCATCGCATCGAAGAGGTTCGCAGCGGTGTGCATTTCACCGTCGTACTCGATCTCTTCGTCCCCACGCACTTCCACCGTCGATCCGTCTTCCAGTTCGAAGACATAGGTGGTGTCTTTGAGGTCCTGCTCTTTCACCAATACACCCTGGAATGCCTCCGGGTTGAAACGGAATGTCGTACATCCCTTCAAACCTTTGTCGTAGGCATACAGGTAGATGTCCTTGAAGTCCTCGTACGGGTAATCCGTCGGCACGTTCGCCGTCTTCGAAATCGAGGAATCCACCCACTTCTGCGCAGCGGCCTGGATGTCCACGTGCTGCTGCGGCGTGATGTCATCGGCCGTAATAAAGTATTCCGGCAGTGCTGCATCAGCATCCTCAGCAAATGGCATCGCCTGCGGGTTTACGAGTGCACGGTAAGCGAGCAACTCGAACGAGAACACATCAACCTTCTCTTTGGTCTTTTTGCCTTCGCGAATCACGTTGCGGAAGTAGTGATGCGCGAAGCTCGGCTCGATACCGTTCGACGCATTGTTCGCAAGCGACAGCGAAATCGTGCCGGTCGGTGCAATCGAGGTGTGGTGCGTGAAACGGGCACCCTCTTCGGCCAATTCGGCGACCAGCTCAGGCGCAACTTCCGCGACCCGCTGCATGTAGCGGCTGTAGCGCGCATGAAGCAGACGCCCAGGTACGCGATCGCCGATCTGGTAGCCATCCGCCACCATTTCAGGGCGCTTGCGCAGCATTTCCGGGGTAACTTCAAAGTCTTCGGTCATGATCGGCGCTGGACCCTTCTCGCGCGACAGCTCGAGTGCGGTCTCCCATCCAGCCAGCGCCATCTCGCGTGCCACTTTCTCGGTGAACTCGACAGCGTCGTTCTCGCCATACTTCATCTGCAGCATGGTGATCGTGGAGCCAAGGCCGAGGAAGCCCATGCCGTGACGACGCTTGCGCGTGATCTCATTACGCTGCTGTGGCAGCGGCAGACCATTGATTTCGACGACGTTGTCGAGCATCCGCGTGAAGACCTTCACGACCTCACGGAAACCCTGCCAATCGAATTCAGCGCCATCTTCGAACGGGTTCACAACGAAACGCGTCAGGTTCACAGAACCCAGAAGGCAAGAGCCGTAAGGCGGCAGCGGTTGCTCACCACACGGGTTGGTCGCGCGGATGTTCTCGCACCACCAGTTGTTGTTCATTTCATTGACCGCGTCGATCAGAACAAAGCCCGGCTCAGCGAAATCGTAGGTGGAGGACATGATCATGTCCCACAGGCGACGCGCCGGCAGCGTCTTGTAGATCTTGCAAGCGACGAGGCCCTGCTCGTCTTTGACGAAGTCGCCCTCACCCGGCCACTCACGCCATACGTACTCGGCATCTGACCCTGAGCGCACGAGTTCGACGTCGATACCGTCCTGCTCGAGCTCCTTCGCGGTTACAGGAAACGCCAGCGCCCACTCGTCATCGTTCTTCACCGCCTTCATGAAGGCGTCGGTGATCAGTAGCGACAGGTTGAACTGACGCAGACGACCGTCTTCGCGTTTCGCCCGAATGAACTCAGGTGCATCAGGGTGGCCCACATCGAAGGTGCCCATCTGAGCGCCGCGGCGGCCGCCTGCTGACGAAACGGTGAAGCACATGCGGTCATAGATATCCATGAACGAGAGCGGTCCGGACGTGTAGGCGCCCGCGCCCGACACATATGCACCTTTCGGTCGCAAGGTCGAGAATTCATAACCGATGCCACAGCCCGCTTTCAGCGTCAGACCGGCTTCATGGACTTTGTTCAGGATGTTGTCCATGGAGTCTGCGATAGTGCCGGACACCGTGCAGTTGATCGTTGACGTGGCCGGCTTGTGCGCCTGCGCACCAGCGTTAGACGTGATTCGGCCTGCGGGGATTGCTCCCGAGCGCAGCGCCCACAGAAAACGCTCGTACCAGTGCTCGGCGTCTTTCTCGACGTCGGCAAGTGCACGTGCAACACGCTGGAAGGTGTTGTCGACGGTAGCGTCGATAACGTCTCCAGATTTGGATGTCAGGCGATATTTCGTCTCCCAGATGTCCCGAGACGTGTCCTGAAGCGGAATTTCCTTAACGCTTGTCACTGCTGCCAATTCCGTCGACCCAGCGTCCGTAGCGATACTCATTGGTTATACAACCCCCTCAAAAAAATGGGTCACGGTGGTGTTCTCGCGGAAGACCGACCATGTCCGTTCTGTGATGTCGAAGCCATCACCCCCAAAACCAAAGCTTTGAGGCAACAGTTTCCCTGGCTGGTCCCGCTCTGGCTGGACTGGCCGTTACCTTTTTTTGCTTCTCTGGACACAAGATGTTGTGTCGCAGGTCCATAAGATTATGCCCGCGCCGAGCTGCTGTCAAGAAAAAATAACCGTACCGCAAATGGTCGAATTTTTATTAAAAACAATAAGTTACTTTGTTTCAAAAAATACTGTCCAAGATTATTCTCGATTTTTTTGTGTCGGTGACATAACGCAAGAGGCACTATATCTTGTGTTTGCTAATGAAGGTCTTTCAAGTAATTGAACTGCCTTGAAAAGCTGCCACTTGCACCCTACTCATTTCGCTGAGACTGCGAACTAGCGGCCATTCTTTCTGTCTGAATCGCTGGCACCTGTGGTCAGCAGGTGCGAGGATGGACGTGGCGGATAGTTCGCGGCCGTCGATTGAACTTCCAGAATAGGTATATCAAGCATGAAACACCTTGTTTTTTCAGCCGCTTTGCTGTTGCTCTCAGCACTTCCCGGCCACGCTGCACTGCCGGCGTCGGTCGATGGCCAGACACTTCCCAGTCTCGCTCCGATCGTGGATGAAGTATCGGATGCGGTCGTGAACATTCAAGTGCGTGGTCAGGTCCGCTCTCGCGGCCAAGGCGACCCCTTCCGCGAGTTTTTTGGCATGCCTTCGGAGCCGCGCCCACGCGAAATGCGCTCCGCGGGGTCCGGGGTCGTGGTCGATGCGGCCAACGGCTACATCCTGACCAACGAACATGTCATCGCCAACGCCGATGAAATCGAGGTCACATTGCAAGACGGCCGTAGCTTTAGCGCAGAGGTCGTCGGCAAAGATGCGGGCACCGATATCGCGGTATTGAAAGCTGATGTCAGCGGGCTCGTGGAAATCCGAATCGGCAATTCAGACTCGGCGCGTGTTGGCGATTTCGTGATCGCTATCGGCAACCCGTTCGGCCTCAGCCACACCGTCACCTCCGGCATTGTCAGCGCACTCGGTCGCTATGGCATTGGCGATGGTTACGAAGACTTCATTCAGACCGACGCGTCGATCAACCCGGGTAACTCGGGCGGTGCGCTTGTGAATCTTTCGGGCGAGCTGGTGGGTATTAATTCCGCAATCATCTCGCGCAGCGGTGGCAACGTCGGCATCGGTTTCGCGATTCCTTCGAACATGGCCAAGAGCATCATGAGCCAGATCCTGGAATTCGGCGACGTGCGTCGCGGTCTGCTCGGTGTGCGCATCGACACAGTTGGGCCTGACGAAGCTGAGATGCTCGGATTGACGAACATTACGGGCGCACTGGTTGTAGACGTCTCACCGGGATCGGCGGCTGAGCGTGCCGGCATCGAAGTGAACGACATCATTACGGCGATCAACGGCAACAAGGTAGACAGCGCTGCGGACCTTAGAAACACGATCGGACTGCTGCGCAGCGGAGAGCAAATCTCTGTGACCGCGGTGCGCGAGGGAAGCGCAAAAGAGCTGTCTGCAACGCTTGATGATCAGAATGGCGGCGCTGTTGCCGACGCATCAGAATTGCACCCTGGCCTCGACGGTGCAGAGCTCGCCAATGCACAAGGACGGCCAGGTGTCGTCGTCAGCAGCGTAGAGCCGAACTCGCGCGCGCAACTCAGCGGTTTGCGCGCTGGGGATTTGATCATTGCGGTGAATCGCCGATCGGTGGATGACCTTGACGAACTGCTAAACCTGGCTGAAGCCAATTCGAGCAGCCGGATCTTCGTCGAGATCGAGCGTGACGGTCGACGTCGACTGTTGTCGTTACGCGGTTGACGGCTCAAACAACAACCTCACTCCTGAGGCTCGTCACCTTCTCGGTGGCGAGCCTTTTGTTTGCCTTATGCTCGGTTGGCGACGCCGGCGCACAAACGGAGGCACGCGAACTCTTCCAGCGCGCGTGGCCGGAGGCACTGGAGGGCAAGTGGGCGTTGACGCGCAAGGAGCAACGCCTGCTCGAAGACTATCCCCTCTGGGTCGACCTTCAGGCTGCGCGGTATTCGGCGGAGGTCGCCAAAGGGGCTACCAAGAACGCCCAGAAATTCCTGGACCGTGCACCTGACCTGCCGCCGACACGTCGCTTGCGCTATCGGCTGGTGTCCGCGCTGGCGCGGGGCGAGCGTTGGCCCGAGTTTTTCGCCGCCTACGAAACACACTACGCAAACCATGCTGACGCAGCGCTCGCGTGTACCGCGCTTGCTGCCGCCACCAAAGGCAAGTCGAGCTGGAATGCTGAACAGCAGCACACGCTCGGGCGCCAGCTGTGGCTTGTTGGGCGCAGTCAGAACGACCGATGCGATCCCGCTTTCGTCGCACTCAAACACCAGGGTGTTCTTGGCGCTGCCGAGTTCGCGCAGCGGTTTGATCTTGCCGTGGAGCGCGGAAACTATGGCCTCGCCGGTTATCTGGCATCGAGCCTCGACAGCAGCTATCAGGACACAGCTGCGCTGTGGAAACGCGCTCACAAGAGCCCGCGCGAAGCGCTCAACCAACCGGCTTTGAGTACCGCACTGAGTGCCGAGCAGGTCGAGCATGCGATCCGGCGCCTCGCACTTCGCGATCCACTGGCCGCACATGAGCTCTGGC
Source organism: uncultured Chromatiales bacterium (assembly GCA_963922335.1). Taxonomy (GTDB): domain Bacteria; phylum Pseudomonadota; class Gammaproteobacteria; order Steroidobacterales; family Woeseiaceae; genus CALBPI01. Next base: position 163,576 of record CAWUIB010000008.1, read on the forward strand.
ATGCCGACAAAACGCTGCGCGTCCGCGTCAGCGACGAACAGAGCGCCAACATCCTTCGATTCCTGGCACTGGCTGGCGCACAAGATGCGCTGCCAGAGGCGCAGCGCTGGTTTGAAGCTGTGCCGACTTCGGTTCGCGACGAGCGCTGGCACGCCTGGCGTGCGCGCGCGGCACTGCGCGCCGACGATTGGCCCGAGGTCCTGCGAGCCGTTGCCGACATGCCGATTGAGCAAGCAAGCACACCGCGCTGGCGGTACTGGGAAGCGATTGCGCTCACGCGCAGCGGACAGCTGGAAGCAGGCCGATCACTACTCACTGCGCTCGCAGAGGATCGCAGCTATCACGGTTTTCTCGCCGCCGATGCCGTCGACGCCGCCTATCGTTTCGACGACGAACGGTTACCCGTGGACGCCGAACTCAAGCAATCGTGGTCGCAGCGTTTCGAATGGCGTCGAGTCGAGGAGCTGTTCCACGTCGGTCAGATCGCAAGGGCACGGCACGAGTTGGCGGTCATCTCTCGCAACCAGACCAAACCGAATCTCATCGCGCTGGGCGCATTGGCACACGAGCTAGGGTGGCACCATGAGGCTGTGCGACTTGCGGTTGAGGGCGGCCACCTCGACGATCTGGAGCTTCGATTCCCGCTAGCACACCGCGAATTCGTCGCGTCGAATGCGAAGCAACACGATCTCGATGCCAACTGGGTGTTTGCACTCGCGCGCAACGAGAGCCTGTTTGACCCTTCAGTGAAATCCGGCGCCGGCGCACGCGGTGTCATGCAGTTGATTCCGTCGACAGCGCGACGAACCGCACGCGCTCTGGGTATGGCGCGCATGCCGTCGGCCGAGGCGCTACACGATCCCGACATCAACATTGCGCTCGGCACCGCGCATCTCGCCGAGCTTAAGGCGCGCTTTGGTCACCGGGCACTGGCAACCGCTGCTTATAACGCTGGGCCACACCGCGTGGTGCGCTGGACAGAGGAGACCGATATCGACCCCCAGGTATGGATCGAGACCCTGCCCTACGATGAGACGCGCAACTATGTGCAAAAAGTGCTGTTTGCGAGCATCGTTTTTCAATGGCGCAACGAACAACCTGTAGAGCGACTGATCCACTACCTGAAACCGCTGCCGCGTCAAGAGCGCGTTGCAGAGACAGGTCGCTTATAATCCCGGGCGATTTGCCGCTAACAGGAATAATGGTGAAAGAATCGACGTGCGTGGTGCTGGGTGGCACCGGTTTTGTAGGACAGTCACTGGTCGCGCGACTGGCAGAGCGCGGCCACAATGTGATTGTGCCCACGCGTAACCGCGAACGTGCACGCAGCATGGCGGTCACCCCCAGAGTAAAGCTCGTCACGGCCAATGTTCATGAACCCGAAGCCCTGGCGCCGTTGTTTGTCGATGCGGATGTGGTCATCAACCTGGTCGGCATCCTGAACGAGCAGGGCCATCACGGTGGTAAGGGCTTTTACGAAGCGCACGAAGCGCTGACCAAGACCGCACTGGAAGCCGCTAAAGAGGCGGGTGTTAAGCGCTTCCTGCAGATGAGTGCGCTGAAAGCAGATTCGAAAAAAGGCCCATCGGATTATCTGAAGAGCAAAGGACTCGCGGAAGACGCGATCCGCGCCATGCAAGACGCCCCCGGGTGGACGATCTTCCAACCATCAGTGATTTTCGGCGCGGGGGACTCGTTTATTAACCGATTCGCGCAGCTGCTGAAAATCTCGCCTTTCCTGCCGCTGGCGCGTCCGGCATCACGCTTTGCGCCGGTGTTCGTTGACGATGTCGTTGAGTCATTCATGAAAGCACTGGACGACCGCTCCACGATTGGCCAGATCTATCAGCTGTGCGGACCCAAAGTGTACTCACTCCGGGAATTGGTGACGTACGTGCGCGATCAACTCGGGCTGACGAGATGGATCGTCGGTCTCCCTGATTCGCTGGCGAAAATTCAGGCGGCCATTTTCGACTTTGTGCCAGGCAAGCCCCTATCGACCGACAACCTACGCTCGCTGATGGTGCATAGCATTTGCGATGACAATGGCCTGGAGCGCCTGGGGATCCGTCCGACGCCCATGGAAACCATTGTGCCGACGTACTTACAAGGCAAGAACGACAAAGCCCGACTGGCCCGGCTTCGACGCAACCACTAGTCCGACAGGGCTCCTTTCAGAGTCGCGAGTCGCGCCTCGGGATCCAAAGCGCCCATCTCGATCACGCGCTGATAAAAGCACTCGAGATCATTGGCGCACTGCGCTTGTAGAAATCGTGCAAACGCCGGCCTGAGATCGGCATACAGCTGCGCCGGCACCAAAGCGGCATTGTTATCGGGCGGTCGACCACTCCACCCAGCTTCCTGCCATTGGTCAGCGAGCCTTGCAAACAGCGCTCGCTTGGCGGGGAGCACCACTTGCTCGTCTTGTGAGCGCTCATAGAGCTCAGTGAGTTCCGCCTTGAGAAGCTCAATCGCTTCACGCTTCGCGGTGCGCTGCGCGCTGGCTTCAGGCGCGACCGGTGGCGGCGCTTCCCCGCGCGATATTCGCCAGCGCTTCAGACCTTCGTCAGCAACGGCGGAGGCGAATGACTCGTTGAACGCCGTATCGTTGTCGACGTAGATGATCTGGTGCGCCATTTCGTGGAACAACAACCAGATCAGGCTATCGTCACTTCGTCGAAACATCGTACTGAGTAACGGGTCTTTGAGTTTCCCCAAGGTTGAGTAGGCTGAGACCTCACCCAGGAATACATCGTAGCCAGCGCTAGAGAGTTTGGCGGCGTATTGCTCAGCCGCTTCGGCTTTGAAATAGCCACGATAGGCCACGCACCCGACGAACGGGTAGCACCACGTTTTTGGGCTCAGTGACATTGCAGGCGTGGCAAACACATTCATGACAACGAAGTCGCGTTGCAGATCGACATAGCGCCGGTAACTGCCGTTGTCCGGCAATCCGAGCTCCGTGTGCGCGAACCTTAGCGCCTCCTGCGTGAGCTGCAGCCGCTCCTGCAGCACTTCAGGTGTTGCAGGATCGTCGATGACAGCCGAGACCGGCTCTGCGGACCGTGAAATCGCCCACTGGCCCTGCACGGCCTGTACGTAGTAACAGCCACTGAGAAGGCCGAGCTGGAACAGGAGGAATAGAATCCGTAGTACTCGATGGAATGGATGCGAGGCCATATCGCGAGTGTAGCGTGAAGCTCACCGCAATCCGTCCAAATCGGTACACTTTGCGAATGTCCGTTCTCGATAATTTAAATGTCTACCTCGTCGGTGGCGCCGTTCGCGATGCGCTTCTCGAGCTGCCCGTTGTTGAACGCGATTGGGTCGTTGTCGGCGCAACGCCTGATGACATGCTCACTCGCGGGTTCAAGCAGGTGGGCAATGACTTTCCGGTGTTCTTGCACCCGAAGACTGGCGAGGAGTACGCGCTGGCAAGAACCGAGCGCAAGACCGGCGTCGGCCATCAGGCGTTCGCATTCGACACGTCAGTGTCTGTCACACTCGAAGAGGACCTCACTCGGCGCGATCTGACGGTCAACGCGATCGCGCAAACACCGGACGGTGATCTCGTCGACCCGGTTGGTGGGCGAGCGGACCTCGAGGCACGCGTGCTGCGCCACATCGGCCCTGCGTTTTCGGAGGATCCACTGAGAGTACTTCGCGTTGCTCGCTTTGCAGCGAGACTGGCACCTCTGGGGTTCTCGCTGGCACCGGAGACTGAAGACCTCATGCGTGAAATCTCGCAAAGCCGCGAGCTCGAATCGCTCTCGCCCGAACGCGTATGGAGCGAGCTCAGCCGCGCGCTGATGAGCAGCAAGCCATCGGTGTTCATCGAAACGCTGCGCACGTGCGGTGCCTTGAAAGTACTGTTACCAAAAATCGATGCGCTGTTCGGCGTGCCACAACCAGAACAGTGGCATCCGGAGATCGACTCTGGATTGCATACGATGCTTGCGATCGACTACGCAGCAGATCAGGGCTTCAGTGGACCGGTCCGTTTCGCGGTCTTGCTACATGATCTCGGCAAGGCGGAAACACCGGCTGAGCTGTTGCCCAAGCACCATGGCCACGAAGCAAGCAGTGCGCGACTTGCCGCGCAAGTCGGTGAGCGGTTGCGGGCGCCCAAACAATGGATCGCGCTCGCCACCAACGTGGCAAGATTTCACCTGCATGCGCACACGGCGCTGGAGCTGCGCCCTCAGACCTTGCTCAAGTTGCTGACGGAATTAGGCGCATTGCGCGATGCCGGTCATCTGGAGCGATTTCTGGAGGCGTGCATCGCAGACGCCCGGGGTCGAACCGGTCTTGAAAACCGCGATTACCCACAAGCCGATTTTCTACGGGGCGCGCTTGCGGCCGCCAATGACGTCGACACCGCAGAGATTGCCAAGACCGGGGTCACCGGTGCAGCTTTTGGTGAAGCGCTCAGGGCCGCACGAATCCAGAAGCTGCGAGCGTACCGTCAGGCGAATACGTAGAGGATGACAGCGGCCAATGCCAGGCGATAGACCATGAAGCCGAGCATGCCGATGCGTGCAAGCACCTTCAAAAAAAAGGCGATCGTTGCGTAGGCAAACACCGCCGATACCAAAGTGCCGAGTGCGATTGCGGTCACATCAACCGACACCTCGGAGCGCGCCAACTTCAGTGCCTCCCAACCACCAGCGAGCACGATCACCGGTATCGACATGAGGAAGGAGAACCGCGCGGCCGCATCTGCGGACAGTCCTCTGGCCATGCCCATAGTCATCGTGATACCAGAGCGTGACGTGCCCGGTACCAACGCGAGTGCTTGCCCCGCGCCGATGACGAGGGCATCAGCCACACCAATACGGTTGACGCTCCGCGCCCCGGCCATCCAGCGCGAAGAAACCCACAAGAGAACGCCGAACACGGCGGTCGTCGCAGCGATCAACACCGGGCTGCGCAAATAGGTCTCGATCGCATCCCGACCGAACAATCCGGCAAGACCGACTGGAATGGTGGCCAACACAATCAGCAACGCGAGTCGGAAGTGTTCCTGGGTAGTCTGATCGCCGCGACCCAGCTTAAGAACTGCGAGCGTCATTTGCGCAAGCTCCACGCGGAAATAGGCAACGACCGCAAGCAGCGTGCCGACATGAACGGCAACGTCGAACGCGAGGCCCTGGTCTTCCCAGCCAAACAGCGCCGGCACCAGGATCAAGTGGCCGCTGCTTGATACTGGCAGGAACTCGGTCATGCCCTGCACGATGGCAAGAACGATGATCTCAACCAGACTCATAGCAGCCGACCGTAGTCACGACCCGAAAAGCCGCTTAATGACACCGGCAAATCGCGAGAGAATCCGAGAAATTTGAAACGCTCACCCATCTCGCCTGGCAGTGTGAGTGTTTTGACACCGTTCGACAATGCAGCCTGACGCTCGCCGTCGAGCTGCGCGAATCGCTCCGGCAGTCCACCCGCCAGCAGAAAGGCCGCCTGTGTTGTGAAACCACAGTAGGCCAATCCCAGAGCATCCAGGGTCTCGGCAATGCGACTGAAGTCGACCCAAGCCGTGATGTCCTGAACGCCCGGCAAGATAAATGCGTCGGCATGCGCGTGATGTCGGAAAAAGCAGATCAACGTGCCGTCCGTGCGCTCTGGGGAATAGTACTCGCGTCGCCCGTAGCCGTAATCCGAGATCAGCAACACGCCTCGCTCCAATGTCGCTGCCATGGTCTCGGCAACCGCAGGCGCGAGGTAATTAACTTCGCTGGCGTAACCTTCGGCCAGTACAATATTGTGATTCTCGGTGAGTGCGCACACGCTCTGGCTGAGCTCGGCTGGCGCTGTCGCCCAGACAGGGCTCAGGTCACCAGCGTCTGACACTACAACGCGCTGCTGCAGCACCTTGCCGCCGTCGCCGATTCGAAAACGCTCGGTTGGGACCGCGTCCAACACTTCGTTTGCAATCACAACGCCGCGAACCGAGAGCGCCCCTGGATCAGAGACCCACACAACCTTGTGGGCTAACGCCTTGTCCAGCTGACCGATGCGCGCCCGTTGGCGTTCGCGCAAATCGGCGCTGACCTCAACGATGTAGTAGTGCTCTAACAAGGCGGGATCTTCGAGTGCGGCCAAAAGCTCTGACGCGAGCGCGCCGCTGCCTGCACCAAACTCGACGATGCTCCCGCCCTCAAGCGCGCGCAGTGCCTGTTCGCACTGCGTGGCCAGGACCTGCGCGAAGAGCGGCGACGACTCCGGTGCGGTTGTGAAATCACCGCCAGGTCCGAGCTTCCTGCTGCCTGCGCTGTAGTAACCGAGGCCCGGCTCGTACAAAACGAACTGCATGTATTGCGCGAAACTCAGACTACCGCCGGCCTCGCGTATCGCCTCGGCAACGGCCGCCTGAACGGTTCGCGAATGCTCCGCTGTCGCAGTGTCAGCTACCGGCAGACCGGTGCCTGCCGGCGGACTCACGTGGCGCCTACCAGACGTAGGCTTCGCGCTGCGCGGTAGTCGTAGGCTCCGGCGGTGCGAACGGCGCGATAGGACCCTGCACTTCATTCACCGTCGTGGATACCGGGCACGTGCCCGTCGACAACAGCGACAATGCTGCCGCCAGTGAAGCCTCCTGCGGGTCGCCTGTCGGCAACAGCAGGTCATCTTCGGCGTCACAATCGACAGGGATTCCGTTGAAGTAGCGGCCTTCGCCGAGGCTGTTCACCGTCTCAAACGCGGTCGGCCTCAAAATCTTCTCGCAGAAAACCGCTCCAATCTGACCGACAGGCTTGCCAAACGTGCGCGTGCCGACGAGATCGACTTGGACGTGCGGCTCCATGCTGTTGATCACGAGCTCGCTCGCTGACGCACTGCCTCGAGTCGTAATGAACACGACACGCGACAGGTTGGCTGAGTTAGCCAAGCGCTGGAAAAACTCGATGGAGTTACTGGCGACGTTGTTGTCGTTGAATCGAGTTTCCGAGAACACTTCACCTTCCGCGATTGCACCGCCTAGGTAGTCGCCGAGCAGATCAGCAATGCTGACCAGACCGCCACCGTTGTAACGCAAGTCGATAATGACGTCCGTGATGCCCGCGTTGTTGAACTGGTTGAACGCGTCTTCGAGTTCAACCGCAGCGGTCGATATAAACGTTGTGAATTCGACGTAGCCGTATGTCGCGCCGTCGACGATATAGGTTCTGATCTGCGGGATCGGGTCGATGGTGATCACTTCGCGCGTCAAGTCGACGTCGTATTCAGATCCATCCAACCGACGCATTCTGAACGTGCGCATCACCCCAACCTCCTGGGGCCCAAGCGCCGCACCGAAGCCTTCCGCCGCGTCGATATCGGCGATCGATCGACCGTTGATCGCCACGAACTGCTGACCTCGAGACAACGTACCGAAGGCTGCAGGGCTGCCCGCAATCACGCGGGAGATGCGCAGCTCGTTGTTGGGGAGACGAGTGGCGACGAATCCGTAACCCACCGTTTCGCCCTCGTTGAAGAAGGCAGAATCTGCCGCCGCAGAATCAATGAAGCTGAACGAGTCTGGTATCGGGTTACCGGGATCATCCGGTGTCACGTCGACATCGCGAACCAGTCGCGCGAGCAGAGCTTCAGGCGACGAAAAGTCAGCGAGGTTCACGGTCGGCAGCTGGTCATCGTAGAGATAAACATCCTGCATCGTGCTCAGTACGAACTGGTTTTGTCCGGCAACCGTGCAATCCGCGGTGCCGTTGCCGACGTTATTGCCGAAGGCGCCGCCGCCACTGCCGCCGCCGCAAGCGACAACGCCCAGCGCAGAGATCAAGATGGTTAAAAGTTTCGCTGTTTGCCGTCTCATCGGCCGCCCCTTTTCGAACGCAACTTCAATTGAGAATGATAACGCGATTCACGCCCAAAACGCGGCTCGACAGCGCCTGAACGCCTGATCTGTGATACCAATCACGCCCCCGACTGACGCCATATGGAGACAGCAACCGAATCAGCCGCTTGAACTGCGCCCGGTTTGCGAACCTGCACGCCGACGCCATAGACACGCTCATCACCCAGCACCAGTTTAGCGATGCCCTCAGCCAACACTTCGATCAGTTTGGGCTTCGCCGCGCGCACGTACTCAATGACCGACTCGGACACCGCCGCATAGTTCAATGCATCATCCAGGGCATCGGACGCTGCTGCAGCGCGTGTATCAGTGGCCATCTCAAGGTCGATGATCAAGGTCTGCTCGATCTCACGCTCCCATGTCCACACGCCGATCACCGCGGCCACCTTCAGACCGGTGACTTTCACAATGTCGAAGTCAGGATTCATGGCATCGCCGCTCCTATCGGCCAGCGCGGCGTCGCGCGAATGGTGTAGTCATGGGTGGCAAGGTCGCTGCGCAGCGCGCCCGCTAAAGCAATCATCGCACCGTTATCCGTACAGTATTGCATCGGCGGGTAAAACACCGTGGCGTCGCGCTCCTCGCATCGCGCGCGCAACACCTCACGCAAACGTCGGTTGGCACCAACCCCGCCAGCGACAACCAACGTCCTGCGCCCCGTCTGATCCAGAGCACGCAGGCATTTGCCCGCCAGCGTATCGACCATCGCCGCCTGAAACGAGGCCGCGAGATCCGCGCGATCTTGCGCAGCCAGGGTATCCCCCGGGCGCGGTGATGCGTCGCGCGGGATGCCTTGCAAATCTCGAACACACATCAGCACCGCGGTCTTCAAGCCCGAGAAACTGAAATCAAAGCCTGGCCGCGACATCATTGGGCGGGGCAGTGCGAATCGCATAGGGTCGCCGTTCTCCGCCAGTGCTGCGAGGGCGGGTCCACCCGGGTAGGGCAAACCCAACAGCTTGGCAGTCTTATCGAACGCCTCACCCGCCGCGTCGTCGAGTGTGTTGCCGATCACCTCGTAGTCGCCCAGTGCGCGAACATCGACAAGCATCGAGTGCCCGCCTGATACGAGTAGCGCCACAAACGGAAAATCCGGTGCCTCAGTATCGAGCATCGGCGCCAGCAAGTGCGCCTCCATGTGATGCACCGGCACCAACGGCTTCCCTATCGCACGCGCATACCCTGCTGCGAAACTGGCCCCGACGAGGAGCGCGCCGATCAGGCCGGGGCCCGCGGTGTAGGCGACTGCATCCAACGACTCGGGCGACATGCCCGCCTCTTCCAACGTCGCCGCGACCATGGGCGCGAGTTTCGACAGGTGATCACGCGATGCGAGCTCTGGCACCACGCCACCGTACTCCGCATGCCGATCGATCTGACTGTAAAGCTGATGCGCCCGCAGGCCCGCGGTCGTGTCGTAGATCGCTACACCGGTTTCGTCGCAGCTGGTTTCTATGCCAAGGACACAGGTCATTCGTCTTTATAGCCTTTGCAGTTCAGGGAAAAACCTATATTATTGGGAGGCTTTGCCCGGCCAGATGGGTTTCGGATTTTCCCGACCCCTTCGGCGATACGCGGTTTTTACCAATTGAGTCAAAAGGATAGGCGATTACATGCCCAGCGTGAAAGTCAGAGATAACGAATACTTCGATGCCGCCCTGCGCCGCTTCAAGCGCGCGTGCGAAAAAGCGGGTGTGCTCACAGAGCTACGCCGCCGCGAGTATTACGAGAAACCGACTCAGGAACGCAAGCGCAAGAAAGCTGCCGCTGTCAAGCGTCACCTGAAAAAGCTGTCTCGCGAGAACAACCGTCGGGTACGTTTGTACTGAGCGGATCGCTTGCGATGATAGAGCCAGTGGCTCGCACTAGAACGGTCGCCACTGGCGGCCGTTTTTGTTTCCCCCTACGAGAACATCATGCTTAAAGACACGATTACCAACGATATGAAGTCAGCGATGCGCGCTGGCGACAAAGACACCCTGGGTGTGATCCGCATGGCGATGGCAGCGATCAAGCAGATCGAGGTGGATAGCCGCAAGACGCTGGACGATGCCGGCACGTTGGCCGTGATCGAAAAGATGGTCAAGCAGCGCCGTGAGTCGATCACCCAGTATGAAAAGGGCGGACGCCCGGAGCTTGCCGCCGTTGAGCAAGCCGAGATCGATGTTCTGAAGCGTTACTTGCCAGAGCCGCTATCCGAAGCGGAGCTCGCCACCCTGATCGACGAGGCGATCGCAACGACGGGCGCCGAGAGCATGCGCGACATGGGCAAGGTGATCGGACACATCAAGGCCGCCGCTGCGGGCCGCGCCGACATGGCTGCGGTGAGCGCTACGGTGAAAGCCCGCCTGGGCTGATATGGCGGGGCGTATCCCGCAATCGTTTATCGACGATCTCGTCGCGCGCGCCGATATTGTTGAGGTTCTCGGTTCGCGTATCGAGTTGCGCAAGGCGGGGCGCGAATACAAGGCGCTATGCCCCTTCCACGGCGAGAAAACCCCATCGTTTACGGTGAGCCCGAATAAGGGGTTCTACCACTGCTTTGGGTGCGGTGCGCACGGCACCGCACTAGGCTTCCTGATGGACCACGACCACCTGAGCTTTGTGGAGGCGGTCGAGGAACTCGCTGGCATGATGGCGATCGAGGTGCCACGTGAGGCCGGCGACCCCCAACGCGACAGTCGCCTGGATCAACTGCATGCCTTGCTCGATCGCGCCGCAACGATCTATGCATCGGCGCTGAAAACGCATCAGCCCGCCATCGAATACCTCAAGGGCCGCGGTATCGACGGAAAGACCGCCGCCGACTTCAAGATCGGCTACGCGCCTGACGCATGGGACACCTTGCTGAAGCAGATCGGCAGCGGGCCGTCGGATGTTGAGTTGCTGATGGCTGCTGGTCTGATCATCGCGCGTGATTCCGGCGGCCACTACGACCGATTCCGTGACCGCCTGATGTTTCCTATCCGGGATACCCGAGGCCGGATCATCGGCTTCGGGGGGCGCGTTCTCGGCAGCGGCGAACCCAAGTACCTGAACTCTCCGGAAACCGCTCTGTTCCACAAAGGCCGTGAACTTTACGGCCTCTACGAGGCGCGCAAGAAGTTGCGGGATATCCCGCGACTGGTCGTAGTAGAGGGTTACATGGACGTCGTCGGACTGGCGCGGCACGGTGTGCACTTCGCAGTCGCCACTCTGGGCACCGCGACGACCGCTGAGCACATCGATCGCTTGTTTCGTTTGACCGATCAGGTGGTGTTTTCATTTGATGGTGACCGTGCAGGTCGCAAAGCGGCATGGCGCGCCATGGAGAACGCGCTGCCGCGGCTATCGGATGGACGAGAGCTCAGATTCGCCTTCATGCCCGATGGTCATGATCCGGACTCTCTGGTCGCTGAGCGCGGCGTTGCCGCATTCGAGCAAGCGTTGGACGGCGCCCTACCCCTCTCCGATTTCCTTCTGCACGAGTTGTCATCACAGGTTGATGCCGAGAGTGCCGAAGGGCGCGCCAAGATTGTGGAGTCGGCCAAACCCTTGATCGGCAAAATGCAGGCCGGGGTGTATCGCGAGCTGATCATAGCGGCGCTGGCCGATGCCATCGGTTTGCCAGTGGCTCGACTCGCCAACATGCTCGGGGACGCTGCACCAGCGGCCACACAGCGCGACACACAACGAACTCGGCGCATGAGCGGCACTCGCCAGAACGTCATGCGACGCGCCATAACTTTGATTTTGAATCAGCCAGATGCCGTCGGTGAGTTCGATCTCGGACAACTTGAAAATCTCGACCGCCCCGGCACACCCCTGCTGAAATCGCTGATTGAGACAATCCAGTCCACACCCGACATCCTCCCATCGGTTTTGCTCGAACGCTTCAGGCCTCACCCTCACTACCGGCACCTGCAATCGCTCGCCGCCACGATGCCCGAGACCGATCAGGCGATTGATCTGAGCGCGGAACTGTCAGGCTGTCTCAATCAGCTGAAGGAACTGGCCCGCAGCGACAGAGTCGAAACGTTGAGAACAAAAGCTTCCGAGCAATCGTTAAGTGCCTCAGAACGTGAGGAATTGACCCGCCTGCTCGGGCAGCGCAAGTAGACATAAGGGCTTGAAAAGCCGCTATTCGGCCCGACTTTATGGTAGTATTCCCGGCTGACTGGCGGCAGGGCCCGAGCGATGAGACCTGATTGGTAGCACGCCCGGCCGGTCAAAACTCCCGGTATTTTGATTGCGTAAGGGCTTTGTTTGCCAGAGCCCGGTATGAACAGGTGGCCACCTTGAGCGAAAAACGCGCACTTCCCAACGACCAACAATCACAACTCAAGTTATTGATTGCACGCGGAAAAGAGCAGGGATACCTGACCTATTCCGAAGTCAACGATCACCTTCCGAGCGGCATTGTCGACCCGGAACAGATCGAAGACATCGTAAACATGATCAATGACATGGGCATTACGGTGCATGAAAAAGCGCCGGACGCCGAGTCTTTGTTGCTGTCTGACAATGCGGTTTCGAATGACGATGAAGCATCCGAAGAGGCAGAAGAAGCGCTAGCGTCTGTCGACGCCGAGTTCGGTCGCACCACCGACCCGGTGCGTATGTACATGCGTGAAATGGGATCGGTTGAGCTGCTGACACGCGAAGGCGAAATTGAAATCGCCAAACGTATCGAAGAGGGTTTGAACGATGTGAAGGTCGCGCTTGGCGGCTTCCCACCATCCGTCGAACAGGTCTTGAACACCTATACCGCGGTTAAAGCGGGTGACACCCGCATGCAGGACTTTGTGGTCGGATTCATCGATCCGAATGAGCCCGACGAGATCCCGGCTCCGGGCGCGCGCGCGTCGGACGATGACGATGATGAGCCGGCAGACACGGGCCCTGATCCGGAAGAAGTCGATCGACGTTTGAAAGCGGTTGGCCGTCTGCACAAACGCGTACTCACGAATATCGAGAAGCACGGTGCTCCGGCTCAGGCCACTCGCAAGGTGCGCCGCCAGCTCGTTGACGAGCTGATGGAACTGAAGATGTCGCCGAAGCTGTTCGATGCGATGGTCTCCGAGCTGCGTATGTCGATTCACGCGATTCGCACATCTGAGCGAAGCATCATGAACCTGTGCGTGCGTCAGGCGGGCATGCCGCGCAAGGATTTCTTGTCGAGCTTTCCGAAGAACGAGACCAACCTCGAGTGGATCGAAAAGCACATCCGCGCCAAGCGTAAGCACTCCTCGATCCTTTCGCGTTTGAAAAATGACATCCTGCGATCACAGCGCAAGCTGGTCGCTATGGAAGAACGCACTTCTCTGACCATCGCGCAGATCAAAGAGATCAACCGTGCGATGTCGATCGGCGAGGCGAAAGCCCGTCGTGCCAAGAAAGAGATGGTCGAGGCGAACCTGCGTCTTGTGATCTCGATTGCGAAGAAATACACGAATCGCGGCCTTCAGTTCCTCGATTTGATCCAGGAAGGCAACATCGGCCTGATGAAGGCGGTCGACAAGTTCGAATATCGTCGAGGCTACAAATTCTCGACCTATGCGACCTGGTGGATTCGCCAGGCAATCACCCGCTCCATCGCCGATCAGGCGCGCACGATCCGTATTCCGGTGCACATGATCGAAACGATCAACAAGCTGAACCGGATTTCGCGTCAGATGTTGCAGGAGATGGGTCGCGAGCCGTTGCCGGAAGAGCTGGCTGAGCGCATGGAGATGCCGGAAGACAAAGTCCGCAAGGTATTGAAGATCGCTAAAGAGCCGATCTCGATGGAAACACCGATTGGCGATGATGAAGATTCACATCTGGGTGATTTCATCGAGGACACCACGGTGCACTCCCCGATCGACTCTGCGACCAGCGAAGGTCTGAAAGAAACCACACACGGCGTACTCGCCGGCTTGACGCCGCGTGAAGCCAAAGTCCTGCGGATGCGTTTCGGTATCGATATGAACACCGATCACACGCTCGAGGAGGTCGGCAAACAGTTCGACGTCACGCGTGAGCGCATTCGTCAGATCGAAGCCAAGGCACTGCGCAAGTTGCGCCACCCGAGCCGCTCCGATCAGCTGCGGAGCTTCCTTCTGGAAGACTGATTAGTTCGAGACTTCGGGCTGGTCGCCGGTCTCGGCGACTAGCTCATCGAATGTCTTGATCAGGAACAACAGTTGTTCCGACTCATACGGCGTGTTCTTCAACGCCTCTTCCGCATAAGCAAAGATATTGCTTTGAGCCGGCATGTCACGCATGTCGGTGAGCACTTCGCGCATGCGCGGCAGAAACACCCACTGCATCCACTCTGAGAAGTTGAGCGTGTCGTAACAGAAAGGTTCGATGCTGGAGAGCGCCTGATGGGTCGGAGCCTCGCTCGTCCACAAGTCGAGGCGACGCAACTCATGTTCGATATTGTCGGTCACCGCGATCAGGGCGTCCTGGCGTTGTTCGCCAACAGTGCTGATGGTATTCACGCCCCCAGTATACCCAGTCATTCCCGGGTGGCGGAATCCGCGCAAAGGGTTCAGCTAGTGAACCGACGCCGCAAAATCGTAGTTCTGATCAGCCGGCGCTTCACAATTTGTCGGTGTCTTTGGTGCAAGCAACGCGCTGACCTGATCAACGGCAAACACCATGCCGCTTGCCGAGACAAACATCACGCCGAGCATCAACATGACCGGAGTACCCCGGAGCACCAATTGCCGACCGACCATCGTCGGTTGCGCCATGACGATGCCGGTTCCCAGAATCAGAATGACCGCGGCGAGGAAGTAGGCACCGCCAATCCAGGCGGTGACGGCTACAGCGCCGGTTGCAGTGTAGATGAACAGCGAAACTCGAGTGATCTGTGCGTTCATGTGGTGCTCCAGAGTCGCCTCCCTGGCGACGGTTCAACAGGCTCAATTTTCTGTTGTTTGAAATTTAGATGCCGCATCTGACAAAAGCGTTGCATCACGATTGCAGTTTTTTGGTTTCAGGTATTACGATCCGCGACCAGTTGGGCTGTGGTGAGCGGCGCAAATGGCTCCATTGAGAACAACGCGTCGAGCGATACGCCCAGAGCGGCGCTGATTCGCAACGCCAGATCCATACTGAGGTTGTACTCGCCCCGCTCGATGTAACCGATGGTCTGTGGATGGGCATCGACCTGCTCCGCGAGCGCCTTGCGGGACATGCCACGCTCGGTCCTGAGCAACCGGACCCGGTTGTGGTAGCTGACCTGCTTCTTCGGTGCCATGTCACTCGTCCTCCGCGGTATCAGCGGGTTGTGTCCAGGCGACGATGACCCTTGGCAGTGCCATTCCCCAGGAGAATCCCAGCATGATGTAGACGATCAGGATCATCAGCGCGTGCTCGCTATCGATCACGAGCCCCATCAACGGTGCCGTGAGGATGATCCAGATCAAGCTGAAGTAGTACGCGCGGCGGAAAGCGCTATCGCGGAGTGCGATTTGATATTCATCGAGACGCTCGTCTTTCAGCTCGAAGATGCCGCGAGTCGACATGTTCAGCATGCCCATCAGGTATATCGCGGCGATCCCGGCCGGAATCAGAGGCCAGACAATGTCGAGAGTCAGGAGTCCGAGCGAACCTGCGGTCGCGACGTGTATCAACATCACACCAATGGCTACACTACGTCGCCGAAGCGGTGTCTGAAACCAGTCCACCATGGGGCCCCGGAATAATCGATCGAGGTAACCGTCCAATTTGTTTCGCATTGCTGACTCCAGTTCTTAGCTACGAAGTATAGTAAATATACTACTTTTTATATTTCTTGAATGTCAATACGTATACTTAAGGACGAAAAACTGTGCACAATCTCACACGGCCCAGCGCGATTCTGTTCGATTTGGACGGCACTCTGGTCGATAGCGCGCCGGATTTAACGGCGGCACTGGTCGACGCGCTGGCACCCCTAGGTGTCACTTGCAGCGAAGCGGACGTTAGAAGTTGGGTCGGGCGTGGTGCCAAGGTCATGGTGGAAAGAGCCCTCGCCAGCAAACGCCCGGATCTTCTTCCCACCAGCGTCGATCGGACACTCCTGGGGTTTCTCGAGGCCTACAGCGACCATAATGGGGAAGCAGCCCGCTGCTATGCCGGGGTGAAGGAAACCCTCGTCGCGTTGAAAGCATCAGAGGTCACACTGGCGGTGGTGACCAACAAGCCGATCCGGTTCGTTCCCGAGCTGCTGGAGCGACTCGGCATACGCGGTGTTTTTGACGTTTTGGTTGGCGGTGACTCAACGTCAGCTCGCAAGCCGGACCCGGAACCGCTGCTGGAAGCCTGCGCGACGCTCGGCGTCAATGCACAAGATTGCTGGATGGTCGGAGACTCAGCGAATGATGCTGATGCCGCTCATGCCGTCGACATGCCATTTATCTGGATGACTTACGGGTATCACGGAGGTGCCACCGCCGGCGAGCTTCGACCTGCCCTGGCACTAGACCGTTTCGATGCGCTCACGACGCTGGTGGAGAACTGCTAGAATCCGCCGCTCTGGCGGGCCTGTAGCTCAGTTGGTTAGAGCAGGGGACTCATAATCCCTTGGTCCCAGGTTCGAGTCCTGGCGGGCCCACCACTACCCTCCCCGCTGAACAAGAACGCGCCGCTGCGATAACAAATCGTTGCCGCTGTGTTTCGTGACATAACGCTGAATTCTTTCTTGTTGCGCGTCAACCGATCTCCGTCTTGTTCGTTATTTAGAGCAAAGCTCTTGCGGAGAAGGACAATGACGAGGACAAACGCTTTGAAATCGGTGGCAGCAGTCGCTGTGCTGTTGCTTGGATTAAGCACCACGCCTGACGCGGCGGCAGACGAATGGCGAAGCATCGAACACCCGACGCTCGATATGCTCTTCAAAAGCGTCGACGCCGATCTCACTCGCTTTGACAGCGTCTATGTTGAGCCGGTCTCTGTTTGGTACCCAACGGAAACCGAGAGCGCATTGAAACGCGCCAACACCCTTCGTGAGCGGGCAGCGAATGAACTTGGGCAAGCACTGGTTGCGGATGGTGTGCAGCTCGCCGATACGCCTTCGACAACGAACGCGATGATCATTCGGCTGCAACTCCTCGATTTCTCGGACATGCGGGACTCTGCGCAGGCACGTGCCTGGCAGCGTCGCTTCAAATTCGACGTCGCGCCTGGTCGAGTGACCATGGTGGCCGAGCTAATCGATGCAAAGACCGGCTACGCCATTGTTCGCATGGCGGATATGCAGGATGGCGCAGATTCCGGATTTGCAGTGAACCTGCAATCCGCAATAACCAACTGGAGCACGATCGTGGCGACCGCGGTGGCAACACCTAGCAGCGAGGTGCGAATGGCAAGTCGCTAGGGCAGTAAGCGTAGCTGCACATCCCCAAACCGAACACGCGCATTTACAGCGTTCTGCCCGACACCATCCCATTCGACTTTGGAGCCAACCAACAACGGGCGACGCCCGTCCGCTCGACCGTCGTCGCTGCGCAGCGAGGCTTCGCCTACCGAAGCTTTGAGTTCGACCGAACCGATCTCTGACTCCGTGCTGACAATATCGACATCGCCGGCCGTCATGCGGACGTCGAGATCAGCGGCATGATCCTGAACCGTCAACGCGCCGTATTTCATTCGCACCTCGAGCACTCGATCTTCGGGCACGCGTACTTGTGACGTCACCTCGGCCCCAGATCCGAGTGATCCGTCGAGCGAGAACCGTGTGCGCTCCGAGGAGATCGTGCTCACGAGTTCAGCTCGATTCGCTTTTGCACGGCAACGCGAAGAGTCCTCTGGGCAGCGAACCGTCACGGAAATATCCACATGCTCAATGTCCGCCGACACTACTGTTGCTTCACCCGTCGGCAACTCAAGCTCGATCGAATGACCGGGCGCTACCTCGACCTTTAGCGGCTCTGGCCCAGGTACTGAGACGCGCGGTGTGTCTCCCGACCACGTTGCACAGCCCGACAGCACGCCCAGCAGCGCAAGCCAAATCACCGGAGCGACCTTCCAATTTTGTACTAGCAACTCATTGCTTCCCTTTGAGGTTACCGATATCAGACGCCGGTTCTTCACTAAACGTTTAGGCGTTGGGTTCAGACTAAACCTATTGGCGGGCAGAGACATCCAACGCTCGGTTATCCAGGAGGTGTATTGTGAACAAGCCCATCGTGCCCGCGCTTTGCCTGATCGTTCTTACGCTATGCGGATGCTCCGCGTCGGCTAACGACAGCGATGGCTTGGGCGACATCGCCTTCACGCCCGGCACCACTGTCGATTTCGCGTTTGAGTCTGACGGTGTGACGCTGTCGGGCATCTTTGACGTACCAGAGGGCGACACTGAAGCACTGATCGTCATCGTCCACAGCTACGGCGAAACCGACGTTAGAAACTGGATCTCGTACTCACCCCAGCGAAAGCGGTTCAATGAGATGGGTATTGCCACAGTGCTTTGGGACAAACCCGGGCTCGGCAGAAGCGAGGGCAAGTTCGATATCAACCAACCGGTACACGAGAGCGCACAGGAAGTGCTGGATGCCATCACACATTTACGTCGAATAGAAGCGCCTGGGACTCAAAAGATCGGCCTCTGGGGCGGTAGTCGTGCCGGATGGATCGCGCCCATCGCGCTATCGCAGGACTCGGACATCGACTTCTGGATTTCGATAAGCGGCACCTCCGCCGAAGACAACTACACTTACCTGCTGCTATCGAACCTGCCTTACGAGGGTGGGACACCGGAACTCGCAGAGCAACTCGAGTCCGAGTGGCGGGAAGGCTGCAGGCTTTTCAGAACACAAGGGAGCTTTGCAGACTATTTGAAGGCCACCGAGACACTGCGAGCGAACGAGTACATCACCAACATGCGTGGTGATTGGCCAAACCGGATGGAGTACGAGCTGCGTCAACTCACCTGCAAAGACGGGTCGTGCCCAAAGATGGATAACGACCTTTGCGAGTACGTCTGGATCGAGGATTTCGATGAGATGCTGTCGTCACTCGATATTCCGGTACTTGCCCTTTTCGGTGAGAAAGACCTGAGTGTCGACTGGCGCAAAACCAAAGACCTGTATGTGAGAACCATTGGTCAGAACCCGAACGCATCGCTCTCCGTTCACTCATTTCCCGATGCAGACCACGGGCTCCACATCACAAAAACGGGCAGCATGAAAGAAATGAACGCCCTGCCCCACTGGATGAAGGTCAAGACCGACGGGTACTTTAAGGTGCAGGAAACCTGGCTTCGGAACCAACTGGACGTTCAAAGGTAGCTGCTTTGATTAAGCGCCGCGTCGCGTGCATTGCCGTTTTTTCCTGCCGCACTGCGGCGGGGACGAGACTAGGATAGTATCTCCCTCGGGGCAACTGGCGTCCGAGACGCTGTTGTATAACGACCGCCTGAGAAGAGTCTGGGGAGATGATGATGGTTAGGTACGCGCTAATAGCTACGGGGTTAATTGCAATTGCGGGCTGCGGCTCGACGCCGACAGACTGGAGAGATATGTCGCAAACCGAAATTTCCGCGTGGAAGGCATCTGACTTTACGTCGGAAAGTGCGCAGGTTTGGAAATCTGCTGGCTTCGAAGCCAGCAGTGCGGCCGAGTGGTTGAAGGCTGGCTTCGAGCCGGACGACGCTGCGGAGTGGAGCGAGAAAGAATTTACGGCCAGCGAGGCGGTGGATTGGCGAGAAGGCGGCTTCGATCTTCATGATGCTGTTGATAACCGCGCCGAGGGCTTGAGCCCAACCAAATAAGAAAAACGGATCGGCCTGCCAGTCTTTGACTGGCAGGCCTGACATGCAAACGCTAGTCGCTGACGCCCAAGTGCTCGTCAAAGTAGTTGGTCATCGCTGTCGCCAGGTGTAACTGAGTGCCCTCGCGCTCGCGAATGCCGTGCGCGCGATTCGGGTAGGACAGGAAGTCAAACTGTCGGTTGTGACGCACCAACTCATCGATCAAACGCTCGCTTCCCTGATAGTGAACGTTGTCGTCACCGGTACCGTGGACGAGCAATAACTTACCCTTCAGATTTTTCGCATGCGTGATGGGCGAGCCCTGCACATATCCCTCTTCATGGTCGGCGAGCAAACCTGAGTAGCGCTCCTGATAGATCGCATCGTACAAACGCTGGTCTGGCACCGGCGCGCGTGATACCCCAACCTGATACTGATCCGTGTAGCGGAACAGCATGTTCAGCGTCATCGAACCGCCCCCGGAATGGCCCCAGATGCCGACCCGTTCGCTATCGATAAACGGATACTTCTTGTGCATCGCTGCCTGTGAATCCGACTGATCTCGCGACGACAAAATACCGATGCCACCGTACAGCGCTTTCCGGAAGTCGCGACCCCGCAAAGACGGTGTGCCGCGATTGTCGACCGAGGCGACGAC
>CAWUIB010000009.1:0-181017 GCA_963922335.1 uncultured Chromatiales bacterium
ACTAACCGAGCTCTACACCGCCGACGAGGCATTCACCACAGGAACGATGGGTGAGCTAACACCGGTCATCGAAGTCGATGGTCGTCGGATTGGGGAAGGTGTGCGCGGCACCATGACCGAACGCCTGCAGCAGATTCATCGATCGCATGCATGGCACACGGGGACGCCGATTCAACCTGTGCGGAAATAGTCCGCGAGATAGTCTTGAAAGCGCTGCTGGGCACGTGATTCGAGCGCAGCCTGGCGCTCCAGCGATTCGGTTGCCTCGCCCCGCAGCGCTTTGAAGCGAGCGTCCGGCATAGGCGGTCGGTTCGCGACCGCACGTGCGTGAGCCAGCGACTGCTCAAAGGTATATTCGATGAAGCTCATGCGACCTTCGCGCATCTCCCGCAGCACTCTCGCTGACGGTGTTTCTGCCTCCTCGCGCAGCACCTTGCGCTGGCGGGATACTGCGTCTCGATAGTCCGTGCCCTGCGTGTCCAGCAGCGCCGCAACCGCCTCAAATTCGTCGAACAACGACTCGGCCCAAGTCCGAAGATGCACGCGCTTGCCGAATCGTGAAAGCTCCAGTGCCGGCGCGCGGCCGCTATGGGCGACCAGCAACTGGTTGGCGGCAGCTTCCTGAAGCTGCGGGCGGTCCAGCAGCGGGCTTGGCCGCAACAGACAAGCGACCAGGAGCACCTGCATAAAGCGCATCTGCTCAAGGGTTAGTCCAACCGGATCGAATGGATTGATGTCCAGCGCCCGGATTTCCACGTATGCGACACCTGCGCGCTGCAACGCCAGCGTCGGGCGCTCGCCGCTTCTGGCCACCTGTTTGGGGCGCACACTGCTGTAGTACTCGTTTTCGATCTGCAACAGATTGGCGTTGAGTTGGCGCCACTGACCACCGACCTCGATGCCGATCTCTTCGTAGGGCGGATGCGGTGTCATGATCGCGTGGGTCAGCTCAGTGATGTATTCGCCAAGCGAATTCAAGGACACCGCCAAACCGGATTGCGCGCTCGAGTTATAGCCGAGATCGCTCATTCGCAATGACGTTGCGTACGGCTCGAACAAAGTGTCTGCATCGAACTCCGCAAGCGTCGTCGGTCGATCACCCAGGAAGGAGCGACACATCGCGGGCGATGCGCCGAACAGATACAGCACAAGCCAGGCGAGCCTGCGGAAATTTCGTGCGATTGCCAGATAGCCCTGGGAGCGCAAGTCGTCAGCCGTATCGTGACGTCCGAGCATGTCGTCGCAGGTCGACCAGAAATCGACCGGTACAGAAAAATTAAAGTGCACGCCGGCGATGGTTTGCATGGCGCGGCCATAACGATGACTCAGTCCGCGCCGGTAAATGGTCTTCATGCGCGCGACGTTTGAGCTGCCGTAGTGGGCGATCGGGATTTCCGACTCAGCGCCGAGGCGGCACGGCATACTGGAATTCCACAGAACCGCATCGCCAAGGCGCGGTTGAGAGAACTGGTGGATGTCGGCGAGGAAGTCGAGAGTCGCTGACGGCGTGTCGAACGTCGGCGTCACATACTCAAGCAGTGCTTCGCTGAAATCTGTCGTGATGAACTGATTGGTCAGCGCGGAGCCGAGTTCCTCGGGATGCGGGCGTTGCGAGAGTCTGGCGTCCGGTGTGACGCGCAACGATTCCTTCTCGACGCCGGTGAGCATCCCCGTGAGAGCCCCCGGGGCATGCTGCTGCAGCCATTCAACGCGTTGTTCTAGTGTATCGGTCATCGGCCGCCGCCCGCTTCGAGTCACTATGTTAACGAGCGCTCGGTGAAGCTGCCAGCAAACCGGTCACCTGCCAACTCGGTCACATTGTTCAATGAGACCGGCTGCTATTCTGAACATAATTCCGGGAGGGAGCATACACATGGCAGTTTTTGGAAAACGACGCGTGCGAGACAGAGCGAGCGGCCCCACGACGCTGATCGCAGCGGGCTGCGTATTCAACGGGGAGGTGTCCGGCTCGAGCGACATTCTGCTGAGCGGCACCATTATCGGTGACAGCAGAGTCGAAGGTGTCGTGACAATTACCGAAGAAGGTATCTGGCGCGGAGGATTGCAGGCACGCGACGTGGTGATCTCCGGCAAGGTAGAAGGCGACGTGATTGCCTCAGGCCACATCGAAATTACCGCTACGGCTCGCATTAGTGGCACTGTCACGGGTGACATGATCGCCGTGGCCGCAGGTGCGGTCATCGAAGGTGACATGCGAATCACAGGGCAATCGGGCACCGCCAAGTCGTTCGAGGAGCGCCGCAGCGGACCAAGTTTGGTCGCCGCAGAGACCAAGAAAGCCAGCTAATCGCGGTTTTTCGAGGGTTATAGACCTCAAAATCATCTAGACGCCCGTGGGCGGTTTCGTCACACTTGGACGCAGGGAGCTCCGGTTCCTGCCAGACCAAGAACAATAACAGGCGAAACCAAAGAGGGCGGGTCATGCCAAGACGGCTGACTTTCAATGCGGCCGCTGCCACGAACGAGGGATCGTGACGATGCAGTGGCTTCCGCAACGACTTGCACCACGACTGGTGGTGGGCACGCTAGCGATCACGCTCGGCGTCGTATGCGTTGTATCGCTCGCGCTCTTTGCCAATAGCCGCATGATCGTCGACCGCTTCCTCAACGACAGCGTCGATCTGCGCCGCGATTATCTGGAACGCCAGATTGAGGGCCGAGCCCAGCAGTCGACGGCGGCGCTCGAGCGCGAAATCGACGCACTCGCGCGAGACCAAAGGTTTGCTGATCTGCAGCGCGCGCTCGACGAATCGGCCAGCATCATTCCCGACGTGACCCTGATTCAGGCTTTCGATGCAGAAGGCAAGCTGCTGGCGTCCGCTGGACGCCTGCCCGCCGGACAGACCGGCCTCACCGGTGAGCCGGGAGTGAGCTGGGAACGAAATGCGTTTACCGTCACGCAAAACATCATCCAATCCGGGGTAAACCACGGTCGTCTCAGGTTGCGATTCTCGCTCGACGGCATGACCGAACAGCTCCGTGCATTCGAGAATTCACAGCTGCTCGCACGTCGGGACTGGCAAGTGGAAGCGACGCGCTGGGTTCTGCTCTCATCGCTCCTGATGGCGCTGCTCAGCGGCACCCTGAGTCTGCTCGTGGCACGACAGCTTATCCGGCCGATTGAAGCGATCACCGATCAGGCGCGACGTCTCGAGCAAGGCGATTATGGTCAGCCGCTGCTTGAATCCAGAGCCGATGAGCTCGGCCGCCTGAACCGGGCCTTCAACAGCATGCGCGACCAGTTACGCCAGACCACAATCTCGCGCGATTACATGGACCAGCTGCTAAGCAGCATGAGCGATGCACTGATCGTCACCGACGATCACGGCACGATTACCCACTGCAACGCTGCTGCCTCAAGACTCACGGGATTCACAGAAACTCAGTTGCTCGGACGTGCCGTCGCAACGCTTGTGCATGAGGACGACCGGCAGCTATTTGAGGAAAGCCAGCACAGTGACCAGCCAAAAGAGCTGCGCTTGCTGACCGCCGATGATGAGACGGTGCCCGTGTCCTTGACGTGTTCGGCGGCTAACTCGGGCGGCACGATGCTGAGCGGGCGCATTTATTCCGCACAAAACGTCACGGAGCGAAAGCGTTCCGAGGCGCGGATTCGCTACCTGGCACGAATGGACCCGATGACGAAAGTGCCAAATCGGATGCAGTTCCAGCACCTGCTGCAGCGTGCGATTGCACGCGCACGCAAAAGCGAAGGCATGATCGCGCTGTTCTACCTCGACGTGGACCAGTTCAAAGACATCAACGACACGTTTGGGCATCTCGCCGGGGACACAACGCTCGAGACCATCACGCAGTGCATGCGCAGAGCGCTTCCGGAAAATGCCGTGATCGGACGCCTTTCCGGCGACGAATTCGCCGCTTTTGTCGATGAGCTACCGCCTGTTGAAGATGTCGAGGACGCACTGCAGGAGCTTGCGAGGAATCTGCTGGCCGAAGTCGCCGAGCCGTTCGATGTGCAAGCCAACGAGGTCTACGTGACCGCCAGCCTGGGTATTGCCATCTATCCGCAGCACGCCGACAACGTGATCGACCTTCTGCGCAACAGCGATGCGGCGCTATACAGCGCCAAGAAAGCGGGTGGCAACCGGCATGTGTTCTACGACAGTGCGATGAACGATGCCGCCGTGGAGCGGCTGTTGATGAAGAGTCGTCTGCGCCGCTCGTTCGAGCGTGATGAGCTGCTGTTGGAATACCAGCCCAAATACGACCTTTCGACCGGCAAGGTCATGGGCGCCGAAGCGCTGGTGCGCTGGCATTCACCGGATATCGGTCGAATACAACCGAATGACTTCATCCCACTCGCTGAAGAAACCAACCTGATTGTGGAGATTGGCGAATGGGTTATCGACCGGGTTTGCGAGGACCTTGCGCGCTGGCAAGACACCATTGGCGACCCGGGTCGCATCGCGATAAACCTGTCACTAAAACAGTTGCGACAGCGCAATTTTTTCAACAGTGTGAGTCGAATTTTCCAGCGCCATGGCATTAAGCCTACGGATATTGAATTCGAAATTACCGAGAGCGTTCTGGCCGAGGACATCGGCCGAACGGTGCAGATCCTTGAAGCCTTGAGTGCCTACGGTTTGCAGCTCGCGATTGACGACTTTGGCACGGGCTACTCTTCGCTCACCGCACTACAGAAGTTCCCGATCAAGACACTAAAGATCGATCGCTCGTTTGTGACCAACGCCGCCCACGACGCGAACGATGCTGCAATCATTCGCGCCATCATCGACATGAGCCGAAGTTTGGAACTCGATGTCGTGGCTGAGGGCATCGAGACTCAGGCCCAACTCAAATTCCTGCGCTCCCTGAAGTGCGACTTTGGCCAGGGCATGCTGTTTGGAGAGCCAATGGACGCGAGCGCATTCCGAGAGCGGCTGGAAGCCCAGCAAGACGGCACAGATCAGCACAAGGCGCTGTTTGCCTGATCCATTGGGATAGCTGTTGGCGGGACTCTGCAGTACCGGCTAGACTTTGTCCCCTGCACTCAAGGACAGCGAGTGCATCGTGAAAGGGGAACACACATGAGAATTCAAGCGATCATGCTCAGCGCGACGTTGGGGCTGTTTGGACAGTCCGCGTGGGCGGCGTGCGACTATCCAACCAAGATCGACATCCCGAATGGTGCCGCGGCGACGCAAGAGGAGATGATCGAGGGTCAGAAAGCGGTCAAGCAGTACATGGCGGACATGAACACCTTCCTTGACTGCATCGAAGCCGAATCCAAGGCGACGATGGCCGAGGACGAAGCCAGTGAAGCCAAGGCGGAACGTGAGGCCATTCTGAGTAAGCGGCACAACGCGGCTGTTGATGAAATGGAAACGGTAGCCGCGGACTTTAACGACGCAGTGCGGGCCTACAAGGCGCGGCAGGAATAGTGCCGCGCCCGACGACCGCGCTATAGGCGGTCGATTTCCTTCTTCAGATCGTAACCCGTATCGGTCACGATTCGCTCGAGCACTTCGATTCTGTGCTCAAGACGCCCTATCAATTCGAGCGTATCGTCGCTCGGTCCTGAGTGCTGTGCACTTCTGACGTCTGCGCGGGTTTCGATCCATCGCTTCGCGAGCTCGAAAAAGCAGCCAATGAAGACGATGGCAACGACCATACTGAACGGATTAAAAGACATTCATCCTCCCTTGTTATTGTGATTGTGTAGCTCTGCAGACAACGCTACAGACGGTTGATTTTGCGATCCAGCTCAAAGCGTGATGAGGTCACGTACCGCTCCATCCGGGCCAGCCGATTGTCGAGCCGCAAGAGCGCACGCTTCACGTCGGTCACGGCTGCATGGGGCGATTCGCGCAACGATCGACGAAACTCTTCCCGACCCTGACCGTGACGCTCGAAGTCTTTCGACGGCACCAGCAACACCACTCCGATGTACAACACGACCACGATCGGACCCGTCAGGAAAAACGCGATGATCGTCAACAGTCGAACCATGGTTGGATCGAAACCGAAATACTCGGCAATACCGCCACAAACGCCCGCCAACCGTTTGTTGTCTTTGGTGCGGTAGAACCGTCTTCTTTCTTCGTAACGAGACATCAAAAGCTCCTGTGATGGTTGCGTGTGCGCCAAAAATTGCGTTCGTCACGCGGGTTCCTCGGCTCAAGCGGCTTGTCGCTGAGCAGGAACGCGGCGAGCGCATACAGCATGACAACGGGTAGCGTCATAAACCAGGCGGCAGCCGCTGTCAGCGCACGAAGAATGTTGACGTCGACGTCGAAACGGTCGGCTAGTCCAGCGCACACCCCTGCCATCCATGCATTTTCACGGTCCAGATACAGACTGCGCAGCAATTTGAAAACTTGCGTTCTTGTTGTCATACCCGCTTCCTCCAGTCAGGCGCTTCATCATCCAAAATCGTTTCAAGGACATGGATGCGGCCCTCCAGCTTCTGGGCGATCGCCCAGACTTCCTCCATCAACGATTCGTCAGCCTTGGTTAATTCCCGAGCCTTCTTCCACCGTGTCACAAAGTGCAGGATGATGATTAACGGTGCGACGACCGTCAGGAAGATAATGCCCAGTATAAATACGCTCTCGTCCACCGATGCCGTCCCTTAGGCTTCGTGGCTGGTACGGGCAGCAACCCGCGCCTTGAGTCTCTCGAACTCCTCGGCAATATCGTCCTCGGCCTCCAGGCTCGCGAACTCGCGGTCCAGGTCTTTCGGCATGCCGAGGTCATAGGCTTCGACCCGGCTCTCAACATCTTCCATGCGGCGTTGGTACTGCTCGAAGCGGGTCAGCGCGTCGTCAACCTTATAGGTGTGTGTCAGCTTCCGTGCAGCCAGCCGCTTGTTGGCTGCCTGATGTCGCGTCAGCAAGGCCTGCTGGCGATGCTTGGCGTCCTTCAGCTTGGACTCAAGCCGTGCGATATCTTCATTCAACTTCCCAAGCGTGTCATCGACCGCCTGGTATTCGTCGCGAATCGTCTCCGACGCTTGCGAGGCCGACGCTTTTTCGACGAGCGCTGCTTTAGCGAGGTCTTCGCGGCCTTTGGACAAAGCCAACTCAGCTTTCTTGGCCCAATCTTCCGAATCTTGCTCCAGCGCCTCCAGCTTGCGATTGAGTGACTTTTTATCAGCGATCGCACGCGCGGCTGCCGAGCGCACCTCAACAAGCGTGTCTTCCATCTCCTGGATCATCAGGCGAACGATTTTTTCCGGATCCTCCGCCTTGTCGAGAATCGCGTTGATATTTGAATTCACGATATCGCTGAATCGAGAAAAAATACCCATAACCAATACCTTCTTAAAAATAAAACCTTCGTTAAGGTAATAGCAGGAAGCGTGCCAATCTCGCTTCTAATACTTAACCTTCTGTTTTAATTGCTTTTTACTGGATTCTGAACAAACTTCTACGATCCTAAAATTAGCCAAATTGGCTATCTTTATAGAAAATTGTTGATTTATTAGTTATTTTGGCTAAATGCAACCAGGACAACTGATTGGAGAGGCACCTGCCTTCCTTGCAACGCTGGAACACGTCTCGCGTGCCGCGCCTGTCGCACGCCCGGTGCTGGTCGTCGGGGAGCGCGGGACCGGCAAAGAGTTGATTGCCAGTCGACTGCACTTTCTGTCAGGACGGTGGGAAGCACCGCTCATCAAGGTGAATTGCGCGGCGCTCACCGAGAGCATCCTCGAATCGGAGCTATTCGGTCACGAGGCGGGCGCGTTTACCGGCGCCAGTCGACTTCATCGCGGCCACTTTGAGCGTGCGGACGGGGGCAGCCTGATCCTGGATGAGCTCGGCACCGTCTCTCTGCGCGTACAGGAAAAAATTTTGCGGGTGATCGAGTACGGGACGTTCCAGCGCGTGGGCGGTGCGGACACCATTGAGTCCGATGTCAGGGTCGTCGCTGCTACCAATGAAGACCTACCTGCGCGAGTCGCGCAGGGCACGTTTCGCGCGGACTTGCTTGATCGCCTGGCATTCGACGTGATCACAGTGCCACCACTTCGTGAGCGCACCGAAGACATCCTCCCGCTGGCGCATAGCTTTGCGATCAATCTTTGCGCGGAGCTGCAGCGTAATCACTTCCCTGGCTTCACCTCACGCGCAGCTTCAACGCTGCTCAAACATGAGTGGCCCGGGAATGTGCGTGAACTAAAGAACGCCGTGGAACGTTCGGTCTATCGGTCCACGGAGGTCGAGGAGCCGATCGAGCACATCATCTTCGACCCGTTTGACTCGCCCTACCGTGTCACGAACAAGCGCGGACAACCCACAACGCCGGTCGTTTCGCGCGGCCGTGATGCGCAAGTTCGCCTGCCTGCGGATCTGGGTGAGGAACGGGACAAATTTGAACGGCGCTTCTTGATCGCTGCGCTCGAGCGCGCCAGCTTCAATCAGAAAATAGCGGCAGGACTACTCGGCCTGTCCTATCACCAATTCCGCGCTCGACTTAAAAAGCTCGAGGTGCAGGCACGTCCCGACCGAGCCACCCGGTCCGACGCGCGTCGTCGAAAGCCTCAGGCTCGCAGCCGTCGGAAGTAGATCGCTCCGGCGAGGAAGACTCCGGTCACCGCGAAGCCGACCCACAATCCGGCGGAGGTGAGGAACTGAATCGGTGCCATCACGTCGAGAAGACTGATATCAGCCCCCATGACAAACTGCTCGAAGTCTTCCTCTTTGAATTCAAGCCCGCTCGGCGCCGAGTAGGCAGCAAGGCTATGACTCGGGAACCGTTCTCCGATAATGCGCAGCACATTCCAGCTCTGACCGACGATGCCCTCCAGCATCACTACCACAGTAACGGGCAGGAACACCCAGATCAGCGCCGACCGCTTCGCAAAAGACGAGCAGAACAGGAAATAGCCGATGAATGGGGCAAACCACAACGAAGCAGTCATGAACGAGTAAATCGCCAACAACGCGAGCTGAGCAAAAGGCACCTGCTTCCACAAGAGGTCAATTGGGTTACCTCCGCCGATCAGTAGCGCAAGCGTGAACAGGATCATCAGGACGACCTGAGTCACGAGCGCAATCGCGACCGTGATCAACGGGGCGGCGACGACCGCAGTCAGGAGCTTCGACAGGACCGTCTCGGTATCGGTCACCGGCAAAGACCGCCAGAACAAAATACTCTTGTCTTTACGCTCAGCGTACAACGCGTCGATCGCATAGAAAAACACAACGATCGCGAGCACCAGATTTAACGTACCAGACGACACGCCAATCAGCGCAGCGCTGCCCGCCAGATTGATCTGCTGACCGCCGATTTCCATAGCTGCAACTGCGGCTTCAAACGGCACACCCTGAATCAGGCTCCAAACAAACGAGACAACGAAACCGAACACCACGAGACCCGCCATCACGGCAGGCGCGACATACAGCGCCTTGTGTTCCCACAGCTCACGCTGCACCAGGACTTTCATACGCGCCAGCATTACGCGACCTCCTTCGACAACTTCGCCACGAAGAGATCGGCAAGTCCCGGGGTTCGCACTTCGCCAAGCTCTTGCAGTTCGGCGCGTGCGACGCCTTCGAACGTAAGCACGGACTTCCCGAAAACCTGGCGCTCGGTCAGTGGCGCGAAACCCCGGGCACGCTCAGCCTGGTCAGGCCCCACCATGAGTTCGGTGTAGCGGTCGCCGATCGATTCGATCGTCTCGTTGAGCACGATCTTCCCATCATCGATAAACATCACGTCGGTGAGGATATTTTCGATTTCCTCAACCTGGTGCGTCGTGATGATGATGGTTCGCTCATCATCAAAGTAGTCGTTCAACAGCTCGGTATAGAACGCTTTGCGGAACAGGATATCGAGCCCGAGGGTTGGCTCATCGAGGATCAGGATTTTTGCGTCAATCGCCATGATGATCGACAGGTGCAGCTGCGCAACCATCCCTTTCGACAACGCCTTCACCTTGTCCTTCAACGTCACCTTTGTACGTGACAGCGAGGTCTCGGCCGCGCTGCGATTGAAGTTTGGATGCAGGGTTTCGACGTAATCGAGGAGCTGATCCACGCGAATCCAGCGTGGCAGTACGGACACATCCGCCACGTAGCTGACGGTATGCATGAGCTCCCGACGATTGCGAAACGGGTCTAAACCGCAGACCGAGATGTCGCCTTCATAACTAGTGAGCCCCAGGATGGCCTTCAGCAGCGTGGTTTTGCCAGCACCGTTTGGACCAATCAACCCGATGATTCGGCCTGGCGCGACCTCGAAACTGACATCATCCACCGCAATGGTGTTGCCGAATTTCTTGCTGACACCCGCCGCTTTGATCAGCGCGCTCATAGTGCTCCCCTGCTTCGATGCTTTGTGGTTATGAGACGCTCAGCAGTCACTCTTTTTTGAGTGATGCGATGAGATCGTCCGGATCGATATGCAGCCGGTGGATCGTCGCTGCGATATCCGGCCATTGTTTTTCGAGGAACCGCTGCTTTTCCTCATTCATTAGTCGCTCACGAGCACCCGGCAGCACGAACATGCCACGGCCACGCTTTTTCTCGACAAGCTCCTCGTCAACCAGCTCCTGATAACCCTTCAGGACGGTCAGCGGATTCAGGCGGTATTCGGCGGCAACGCTACGCACAGAAGGTAACGCGTCGCCGTCTGTCAGCACCCCTTCAAGCAACATCATGACAACGCGATCGCGTAACTGCCGATAAATCGGCAGGTCATCATTCCATTTCGGATCCATGAGGCTCCATTCGGCTTTCGCGGTACTTGAGAGGTCGCTGCTCATTGACGCAGATCAGATATCCCGGCGCAACCGGCGGTTACTGTCCAGCGATCAGCGCTGGAGCAACCGGTCCGGCAGTCTGAGTTCGCTGGCCTGCATCCAGTTCGCTGGCCTGCATCCAGTTCGCTGGAGACCAACGCGATGACAAATAGACCGAGCAAGACCATCGCTACAGCACCGCTCCATACGTTGCCGTTTCGTTCTCTCTCTCGAATGTGGCCCTGCGTGTCTACGCGTTCCATTTCAGTGTCCTCGGTGTCGCCTCTGAGTTAGTGTTGTAGTCAACTATAACACCAAACCGATTCTTGTCAACAAATCAGACGCCCTGGTTATGTTGCAGTGCACCATGGGCCTGACTGTGGGATACTTCGGCGTGGACAAAAACCGTGAAGTCATGGGGGACTAAACGAATGAAACAGCCTGTACGCGTTGCGATTACCGGTGCCGCCGGCCAAATTGGCTATCAACTCGCTTTCCGGATCGCTTCGGGCCAGATGCTCGGCGCAGACCAACCGGTCATCCTGCAACTGCTCGAGATCACACCAGCTCTGGAAGCCTTGAAAGGCGTGGTCATGGAACTCGACGACTGCGCGTTCCCGACCCTGGCGGGCGTTGTTGCCACCGACGACGCACAGGTCGCGTTCGAAGGTACCGACTACGCGCTGCTGGTCGGCGCACGACCGCGCGGACCGGGCATGGAACGCAAAGACCTGCTTGAGGCCAATGCGAAAATCTTCTCAGCTCAGGGCAAAGCGATGAACACGGTTGCAAGCCGTGACGTCAAAGTGCTGGTTGTGGGTAACCCTGCAAACACGAATGCGCTGATTGCCCAGGCAAACGCACCTGATCTCAATCCCGCGAATTTCACCGCGATGACGCGACTGGACCACAACCGCGCTGTCGCCCAGCTCGCCGCTAAAACCGGCAAGCACGTAACCGATGTCAGCAATATGATCATCTGGGGCAACCACTCAGCGACCCAGTATCCCGATGTCAGCCACGCCACGGTTGGTGGCACTCCGGCCCCGGAGCTCGTTGACAGCGACTGGCTGACCAGCGACTTCATTCCGACCGTTCAGCAGCGCGGTGCCGCAATTATCAAGGCGCGCGGCGCGTCGTCTGCGGCTTCTGCCGCTTCGGCAGCCATCGACCACATGCATGACTGGGCGCTCGGCACCACTGATGCAAGCTGGGTGAGCATGGCGATCCCATCGGATGGCAGCTATGGCATCGAGCCCGGCATCATCTACTCCTACCCGGTACGTTGCGCCAACGGTTCGTACGAAATCGTACAAGGGCTGGAGATCACAAGCGCCAGTCAGGCGTTGATGGATGCCACCGAGACAGAGCTCCGCGAAGAACGCGCGGCAATCGAGGCTCTGCTGTAAACCTGATAGTTAAGGAGACGCGTCGCTATGGGATTCATTAGTGGACTGTTCTGGTTTGTGCTCATCTTCGGCGGTGCACTGACACTCGCCTACAAGCGCACGGACCTGCGTACCGCGACGATCGCCAGTGTCGCGGCCGTTGGCGCACTGGTGCTCTTCAGCGGTACCGCCGGTTTCATCAAACTGCTGCTGCTGATCATCGTCGGCATCATGGTGCTGCTGAATATCGATGACTTCCGGCGCGAGCAAATCACCGCGCGCCTGCTTAAGGTGTATCGCACGATGCTGCCGTCGATG
Organism: uncultured Chromatiales bacterium; assembly: GCA_963922335.1. Classification (GTDB taxonomy): domain Bacteria; phylum Pseudomonadota; class Gammaproteobacteria; order Steroidobacterales; family Woeseiaceae; genus CALBPI01. The sequence goes on from CAWUIB010000009.1 coordinate 12,433, forward strand.
TCCGACACCGAACGCGAAGCGCTCGAAGCCGGCAGCGTCTGGTGGGACGGAGAGCTGTTCAGCGGTCTGCCCAAGTGGGATCGACTGATGTCGATGCAGGCTCCGCGCATGACCGAAGAAGAACAGGCGTTCTTCGATGGCCCGTGCGAAGAACTGTGCCAGATGCTCGATGAGTGGGAGATTGGCCATGAGCTCGGCGACATGCCGCCGGAAATCTGGGCGTACATCAAGAAGCACAAATTCTTCGCGATGATCATCCCGAAGGCCTACGGCGGTCTCGAATTTTCTCCATACGCCAACGCGCAGATCCTGAAGAAACTCTCGACCCGAAGCACGGTGGCAGCCTCGACCATCGGTGTGCCGAACTCCCTCGGACCCGCAGAGCTGCTGTTGCACTACGGCACCGACGAGCAGAAGCAGCGCTACCTGCCGGGCCTCGCGTCCGGAGACGAAATCCCGTGCTTCGCGTTGACGTCGCCACAAGCGGGTTCCGATGCAGCTTCCATTATCGACTCGGGCGTTGTCTGCAAGGGCGAATGGGAAGGCGAGGAGATCCTCGGCATCCGGCTGAACTGGAACAAGCGCTACATCACGCTTGCACCGATCGCCACGGTGCTTGGACTCGCGTTCAAGCTCTACGACCCTGACCAACTGATCGGCGAGCAAAAGGAATACGGCATTACCGCAGCGCTGATCCCGACCAGCACACCGGGCGTCGTCCATGGCCGTCGCCACAACCCGCTGAATGTGCCGTTCCAGAACGGACCGACTAGCGGCAAGGACGTGTTTGTACCGCTCGATTACATCATCGGCGGACCGGAGATGGCCGGCAAGGGCTGGAAGATGCTCGTGGAGCTTCTGTCGGTAGGCCGCGCGATTACACTGCCATCCAGTGGCGCCGGTGGCGGCCAGGCAGCAACCTTCGCGACAGGCGCTTACGCGCGCATCCGCAAGCAGTTCAACATGCCGATCGGCATGTTCGAAGGGGTTGGTGAAGCCATCTCACGCATGGCCGGTCACACCTACATCATGAATGCGGCCGTAGACGTCACCTCAGGTGCGATCACCGAAGGTGAGAAGCCCGCCGTGCCCTCGGCCATCCTGAAATACCACTGCACCGAGCTCGCGAGAAAAGTCGCGAATGACGGCATGGATGTGCAGGGCGGTAAGGGCGTCATGATGGGGCCGAAGAACTATCTCGGCCGCGGCTACATGGCCTTACCCATCGCGATCACGGTCGAAGGTGCGAACATCCTGACCCGCTCGCTCATCATCTTCGGGCAGGGCGCCATTCGCTGTCATCCGTTTGTCTTGCGCGAGCTGCACGCAGCGCAGGATGCGGATGAAGAGCGTGGACTGGTCGAGTTCGACAAGGCGCTGTTCGGCCACATCGGCTATGCGATCAGCAATGCGGCACGGTCTTTCGTCATGGCGTTGACGCATGCGCGATACAGTGAAGTTCCACTGCACGGGCCCACCGAGCGCTACTACCAGAACATCAACCGCTACAGCGCTGCGTTTGCGCTCACGTCGGATTTCGCGATGCTCACTCTGGGTGGTCGTCTGAAGATCAAAGAGCGCCTGTCGGCACGTCTTGGCGATGTCTTCAGCTACATTTACCTGGCGAGCTGTGTACTCAAACACTACGAAAACCAGGGCCGACAGCCACAGGATCTACCGCTGGTCGAATGGTCCGTACGCACATTGATGTATGAGGCACAGGAGCAATTGCACAAGTTCCTGCAGAACTTCCCGAACCGGCCGGTGGCGTGGTTGTTGCGTGCCTTGATCTTCCCGAGAGGTCGCACCTATTCGGCGCCATCTGACCGCATCGGTAAGGACATCGTTGAGCTGATGATCAACCCGACTCAGGCACGCGACCGTTTGTGCGCGCAGGTCTACCGGGAGCAACAACCGACCAACGCGCTTGGCATGTTGCAGTCCGCTCTCGAGCAGGCCGTGTTGATTGAGCCACTCGAGCGGCGCTTGCGCGACGCTGCCAAGGCCGGTGAGATCACTGCTGACTATCTGCCCTACCAGGTAGAAGAAGCCATGGACAAAGGGTTGCTGCTGCCTGAAGAAGGCGCACAGTTGATGCGCTACCACGAGGCCGTCGCAGAGCTTGTGGCTGTCGATGACTTTGCTCCCGATGAAATCGGACGTGTTGGGGCCGCCGGCAAGCCCGCGCGCAAGAAGACCGCGAAGAAGAAACCGGCTGCAAAGAAAGCGCCTGCCAAAAAACGAACCACCAAGAAACGCACAACCAAGAAATCGGCATCAAAGCCCAAGCCTGAGGAGGCCTAACGCTGAAGCCGCAGGTCGTCTATGAAGTCAGCCTCCGGGTCCCTGCGGCCCGGAGCGCTGAGATGGCCGAGTGGCTGCCGGAGCATGTGAAGCACATGCTCGAGCTTCCGGGATTTGTGGAAGCGCAACGCTTTAAGCCCGAGCAATCCGATAACGGCGATCTGACCTATACGGTCCACTACCTGATGCGCGATCAGGAGGCCCTGGATACCTACCTGCTCGAACATGCCGACCCAATGAGACGGGCGGGACGAGAGCTGTTCGGCAACGACCTGCATGCGAGCCGCGCGGTACGCAAGATCGATGGCGCCGAGATGGCGACGTGCCCGAACTGCGGCGTTTCTTTTGATGGCCAATATTGCTGGAACTGCGGGCAAAAGAACCGCACCCGTGTCATAACGCTTGGCGAGTTACTACGCGACGGTTTCGGCGAATTGTTCGATTTCGATTCGCGACTCTGGCGCACGATCTGGCCATTGATGGCCCGCCCGGGCTTCCTCACTTCCGAGTACCTCGCAGGCCGACGCATGCGGTATATGCCGCCATTCCGGACCTATCTGGTCCTGAGTTTCCTGTTTTTCCTCGTGATGCAGGTGACAGGCGGATCATCGATCGACATCGAAGATGAGGGTCCGAGCACCGAGGCCGACGTGGAGCGACGTATCGCGCGGGAACTGGCAAGCGTCGCGCAAGAAATTGAGGAATTCAGCCCGGAAAAGGCCCGCGAACTACTGGAAAGTGCGGAACAACGCGCGGACCTTGCGCAAGCACTCGAGGATGCGGCTCGGGAAGAAGAACGCAAGAGCGCGCAAGAACGCGGTGAAGTCGCCAGCGATGCAGCGGTTGCCGACACGCCAGAAGACGAGTCGGAAACGAACCCACCCGTCGGGCGTAGCGCTAGCAACGAAATCGACCCCGAGATTGCGCCACTGGCTGCGTCAGACCCTGAGGAATTCGATGAAATGCCGGGTCTGCAGCTGCGCAGTGATCGCTACGGCAACACCGGCTGTGACATCAACCTCGATTTCGGGATTCCGATGCTGCAACGACTCATGCCGCCGGAGCGCCAAACCGACGTGTGTCAGGACTTGATCGAGACTAAGGGAAGGCGATTGTTCGAGCGCATGGAGCAATCCGCGCCGGCGGTGGCGCTGCTCCTACTGCCGGTAATGGCATTGGTTCTGAAGCTGCTTTATCCCCTGACGGGGAAGTATTACGTGGAACACCTACTGACGCTGATGCACTACCACGCATTTGCGTTCACGGGCTGGCTGGTCATCACCCTCTACGAGTACATCGCCGACGCACTCGGGTTCCACGAAGCGCTGATGGTCATCCCGGCCGTTATCGGGGGTTTCTATATCTGGACCTATTTGTATCGAGCGTTAAGACAGGTTTACAGTCAGGGACACCTCTGGACGATACCGAAATTCATCGTCATCAATGCAGCCTATCTGGCTTCGTTCGTGCTTTTGCTCCTCATGACGCTCATCTACATCGTGATTACTTACTGATCGCGGCTTGAGGGCTTGTCAACTTCGATTTACAATGAAAGTTGGGGAACGAGCCTTCGCTTCCGGCAGAACCGCGCTGCCAGTGGCGATCCGAGCACACCCGGCAAGGGTGTGTCAGCACGTCCCGCTGTCACTAACGACTCGCGGTAATATAAGAATATGAACATCGGAATCAGTGGTCTCGCTACCTACGTACCGCCTTACCGGGTGGAGCTTGAACAGTGGTGCCAATGGACCGGCCAGCAGTGGTCCAAGATGCGCGAGGTTGTCGGGCACAGCTTCCGCATGCGCGGGCACCAGCACAGCATGTACACCATGGCGGCGACCGCTGTCCTGCGATTGATCCGTCAATACGAAATCGACCCGCAACGCGTACGTTTTCTGGGACTCGGCACCGAATCCAGCCTGGACAATTCCGCAGGTGCGATCATCATCAAAGGCATGGTCGACTCAGCACTCGTCGCTGAGGGCAAAGCACCGCTGTCGCGCGCCTGCGAGGTCCCCGAATTCAAACACGCGTGCCTCGGTGGCGTGTATGCCATGAAAAGCGCGCTGCGCACGCTCGCGCTGGACGGACGCGGCAGTCAGGCGATCGTGGTTTGCGCAGATATTGCGGAGTACCAGCGCGGTAGCAGCGGTGAGCCGACGCAGGGCGCTGGCGCCGTGGCCATGCTGCTCGAAGAAGACCCCAAACTCGCCGTGGTTGACCTGCCGAGCAGTGGCAGCGCATCTGACTACCGCGTGATGGACTTTCGTAAGCCGATGCTGCGCTTTTGCAATCAGGATCGAAGCGAAACCCATCAGGTGCAGGACTTCCCGGTCTTCAATGGCAAGTATTCGACCACCTGCTATATCGACGAAACGATCCAGGCACTCGCCGACATGTATCGACGACGCGATCTGGTGGCCGCCGATCACCTCGAGGGCCTGAACCACATTTTCATGCACAGGCCCTATCGCCGTATGCCGGAAAACGGACTCGCCGTAGCGTACCTGTGGGCACTCGCGACGGGCGGTGATGCTCATCGGGCGCGTCTGGCTGACTTAGCTCTGGGCAGCGACATCGATGTGCAGGCGCTGGTTGCTGAACTCACCGCGGTTCACGATGTAGCGGCGCTCGCCAGTCGCGAGCGTCTCAATGAAGAGACCATGCCACTGACCATGACACTAGCCCGCCTTTTGAGAAAGCATCCGGATTACGACTCCATGGTGCCGAGCAAGCTCTCGCTTGGCAGCGAGCGAATGCGTGATCTCGGCAACCTCTACACTGCCGCATTGCCGGCATGGATGGCCGCCGGTTTTGAAGAAGCGTTAGAGCGCGACCTGGATCTTACCGGCCAGGAAATCCTGACGTTCGGCTACGGCAGCGGTGACGCAGCGGAAGTGATTCCGATGTACATTGTTGATTCATGGCGTGAAGCCACCCGCCGCATGCGTTTCACCGATGCGCTCGAAGGTCCGATCGATCTGACGCAGGCGCAATACGAAGCATTACATGACGGTCGTCGGGTGAACGATCTACCCGCATCGCATGCCGATGAGTTCGTGATCAAGGACGTCGGCAAAGAAACCGATCATCGCTTCCAGGACATCGGCATCGAGTACTACCGCTTCCAGGCGTAACTCGGCCGTCAGGCCTGAACCGGAGATGTCAGCGCCGCAATATCGTCGGCGTGGTCTCGGCGCAGTCGCTCCCATTCCATCTTGAACCACGGCGTCAGCGTGTCGGGCGCATTCTTGAGCATCGCGTCCACCGCCTCGGGCGAGACAAAACGCCAGTCCGCGATCTCTGTTTTATTGGGCCGAACCTCACTGGTCAGTCGTCCGACATAGACCGAGCATAATTCGTGCTCGCTGCCCTCGGGACCAAAGTTCGCTTGATACTCGAACTTGTAGAGATACTTCAACTCAGCGGTGCAGCCTAGCTCTTGCTCCAAGCGTCGATGGACCGCGTACTCCATAGTCTCACCCCGTCGCGGATGAGAGCAGCAACTGTTGGACCAAAACCCACCCCATAGTCGCTTGTCATGCGACCGTTGCTGCAGCAGTAATTCGCCCTCATCGTTGAACACGAACAGTGAGAATGCGCGATGCAGGGTGCCCTCGCCGTTGTGTGCTTCGGCTTTACTGAGATAGCCGGTGGGTTCGTCATTGCTGTCGACGAGGATCAGCTCCTCCCCCTCGAATGAGACGATCGCATCCGCAGCGTCGGTGGGCGGAATGTCGATCACTCGCGCCTCAAATCGCGCCTTGCGCAAAGCCTCGGCGACCGCATTTGCGGTTTCCGGTTCACAGACAGCGACCACCGAACCGCCGCCACCCGCGCCGGTCAGCTTGGCGCCGAGCGCGCCGGCATCTCTCGCGACACTCAGCATTTGCTCGAGCTTCGGGTGGCTGACGCCCAATGCGTTGAGCAAACCCTGGTTGACGTTCAGTGCATCACCCAAGGCCTGATGGTCACCGGCCGCCAGTGCATCCAGGCAACGATCGACCTGCAGATCGATTTGATCGAACAGCTGGTCATACACCCCCGGCTGCCGCTCACGCCGCTGCGCGACTCGCGCGACAAGTTCGGAGGTCACGCCCTTCACACCGCTAAATGCGATCACGAGCTGTAGAGGCTTGCCAATTTTCAGATCACGCCAGCGCTGTTCCGCAGCCGGTGCGAACACCAGTGGCTTGGCGAAAGTCGCCAACGTGTTGTCGACGCCTGATGGCGTACCGTGTGCCAGTTTTTCGCACTCGAACGCGACTCGATTGATCGTCTCGTCGTCGAGCGACAGTTCGGACAATCTTGCAAGCGCACGAATCAGTACCACGGCCAGGGCTGCGGAGCCACCGAGACCCGCCGCAAAAGGAATCCGTGACGCAACTTCGATATGCCCCTTTGCAGTGGGAAGCTCGAGCAGTCGGGTGATCGTCTCGACCAACATCCCGAGCGGGCTTCTGAGATCGGAATCGTCGGCTGCATCAAATCTCAACTGCCAGTCCGGAACATCGATCGTCAAAGGCTCGCTCGAAGCGAAAATCTCGGCGCGCAACGCTCGGGGCATAGGTAGGCCGAGGGCGCGACGCCCGTAAACCACGGCGTGCTCGCCCGCCAGAATGATTTTCGCCGAACTGCTGACCGAAGCGATCTTCGATCGCGGTACCGCCGCGGGCGATTTCGCACGCAGTGCGTCGAGCAACTCGCGCGCTCTCCAGGTCTTGACCGCGCCTTCGCTCACCATGTCTGCAACAACTGCGTCCACTTCCTGCTCTCGCGCACCAGCCTGGATGGCTACGCTGCGGGCATGCAGCGCCATATGACCACGCTGGATGCCATCGGTGGCGAGCGCCTTGATCGCCGAGAAATTCTGAGCAAGGCCTACCGCACAAGCGATTTCATCTAACTCTCGAGCACGCTCAATCCCGGCCAATCGCAGGCTGAGCTGTGCGACCGGGTTGACCCGCACTGAACCGCCGACGATACCGAGCTTGATCGGCAACTCGAGCGTCCCAACAAGGTCGCCCTCGTCGTTGGCTACCCAGCGAGTGAGTGAGCGATAACGGCCATCACGCGCGGCAAAGGCATGTGCGCTCGCTTCTGCGGCGCGCCAGTCGTTACCAGTTGCAACAACAACGGCATCGATGCCGTTCATGATCCCTTTGTTATGCGTTGTGGCCCGATGTGAATCTAACTCGGCAAACTCATTCGCCGCGATGATGCCATCGCGAATGGAAGCAGCACGCACCGGATCGCCATCCAGCGCCTTCAGTGGCACGCGCATCGTCGAGCGCACCAACGCACGGTCAGCGAGGTTCGAAAGAATCCGCAGATGCGCACGGCCTTCGACAATCCTCGCGAGCATCGGAGCAACCTGCTCGCAAATCGTATTGATCAGGTTAGCGCCCATCGCGTCACAGGTATCGATCAACAGATGGACGATCACCATGTGACCGCCCTCGGTGCGCGCGTGCACATGGCACTCCATGCCGCGCACACCGCCGCCACGAGCCGTCAGATTTGGATGGACATCATTCGCTGCCTCCAGGATGGCCTCACGCTCGGCTTCCAGGGCCGCGAGCGCCGCATCCGGATCGGCCACGTCGAGCAGCTGCACCTGACCGATCATCAGCGCCGGATCACTGTCGACACGGAAACCGCCCGCCGATCGAGCGATCTTCGCTGCTGATGACAACGCAGCGACAATTGAGGGCTCCTCGACAACCATCGGCACCAGGCGATCAACGCCGTTGATCCGGAAATTCAGGGCCACGGCAAAAGGTAATCCAGCCACGCCGATAACGTTCTCAATGAGATGCTCGGCAACATGACGGTCAAGTGTCACGTCCCCGCTGGAGAGTGCAGCAAAGTCGGCGGTGGTTATCGCTCCCGCCTCGTGCAATGCGGATAGTCGCTCGCTCACCGCGAGCCGATAGAATCCGCTGAATACTGAGGTCAATGTACCGCTCCTCTCGCCGCGTCCCCACGCGGTGCTACTGTGCCGACTGGCCATGCCGGCGCTGCAAAACCTGCATCCACCGCAAGCAGTCTAAATCTCTGCATTCGCTCGGCGTCGATCGCGACCGCAAATCCGAGATCACCACCGCCCGCACCGCAGGGTTTATAGGCCACGCCGCAGTCTTGCGCGAGTTTCACCAACTGAGCGTGTCCACCGCCCAAATAATCCAAACCGGCCGCGTCGGAAACCTCGCTCATCCGAGCCAGATAATCGCTAAACCCATGCATTATCGCTGGGTTATCGCTTGCCCGCCACCGGCGGAGCAGCTCGCGCGCACAACCACCGAGACCCTCGAGCCGTGCGCTCGCCTCCGGTGCCGATTGCTGCCACGAGCGAAATTTCGCGATTCGGTCAACTGTGGAGACAGACGCTTTCGCGATGATCGGCTGAATCTTTAATGTCTCCGGGGGTGCTGGGAGCGAGGTGGCCGCCCCTTGTTCAAACTGCACTACACCGCCCACCGCAATAGCATGCACGTCAGCGCCGCTGCCGCTGCCGCCCTGAAACGCACGATGGGCGCGCGCCATCTTCCGAATAGCCTCTGCATCGATCGTAGCGCCGAGCACAGCGCCCACCGCAACCGCGACTGCGGCGCTGGATCCAAGACCGAGCTTTCGACCTTCATCAAAGAACGCACTGGAATCGACGCTGAGGCGGCAGGGTTCCAGAGGCGGGAACTCTCGCAGTAGTGCATCGATCAACATCGGAGGATTCGGTTTGGCCCAATGCAACTCATCGTCAAAACTGAAGTGCCAGTCCCGATCGGTATCGAGTTGGGTTTCAACAATGCTGGGCGAGCGCCCTATGACTTCCATCCGCGCGGTCACCATCGGCCCCGCGCAAGCCAGCAAAGCGGGTGCGCCGTCGAGCACAGCGTATTCCCCGCACAACATCATCTTGCCAGGCGCCTGCATCATGCGCGCCGTCATCGTTCGAGGTTCACAACCGGGGCATTGCCGAGCCCTGAGCGGATGACCCGCTGCACACCAGCCACCCCTGCCAACGCACTCGCGAGCTCCGACGCTGCATCGGGCGTCGTCACGACCTTTACCTGCGGCCCTGCGTCCATCGTGCAACATGCTGGCAAACCCCGTGCGCGCAAATCCGCGACCATGCGCACCACCCCGACACTCGCCGGAAGCCAATACAGCAGTGCCGGTTGTGACGACATCATCACGGCGTGCATCTTGAAGAAGCTGTGTTCGGTCACGTGTGCGAGTGCAGCAAAATCACGTTGGGCGACAGCGTCTGTGGCGAGGTCAAGATCGCGAGCATGGCTATCGATCCAGGACGGGTAGTACGGTGATGTCGTGCGCGTACGCTCCATTCCTTCCGTCGAGCCAACCGCCTTTGGACCCTCGTCGATGACCGCAACCATCACTTCCAGTGGCCAATCTGCAGGCTCCGCCAGGGGCCGCAAACGGATGTCGTCATCTTCGGTAGTGGGCGCATCGAGCCTCACGATGCCCCCGTATAACGAGCGCGCCGCTGAGCCTGAACCGCCGCCCGCCAACTGCGCCAGTCGATGCTGTGAGTGGCCCGACTGCAGCAGTCCATCGACCGCACAAACCACCGCGGCGAACCCGGACGCTGAGGATGCAAGTCCCGCGGCCGTGGGGAAGTCATTATGGGTATCTACAGAAAGCGCGGGGCGATCCGGGAAGGCTGAATCCAGAAAACGAAAGAGCCGCTCCGCCATCTCAGGACGGGACTCGCCATTCACGATCAACGTGTCCGCTGCCGCGCGGGCGACCGTGGTTTGAGTCTGAAGCGCACCCAGAGTAAGCGACAAAGAACCGGTCGCGGGAAGGTTCCGCCCGGTGTCGGATTTGCCCCAGTATTTGACCAACGCGATGTTGGGATGCGCATGAGCACTCGCGCGTGAAATTTGCTCTGGTTGATCTGTCAAATCATTGTCCGCACGCGCACAATAGCGGGTCTGTCACCGGGGTTGTCTCATATCGTGTCGTTTGAAAACGCTATTCCTGATTATATCGCTCGGGTCGATCTCGCGCTCGCTCAAGCACTGCCGGCGGCGGACACGCCGCCTGTTCGACTGCACGAGGCCATGCGCTATGCCACGCTGAACGGCGGCAAGCGTATCCGCCCGTTGCTGGTTTACGCCACGGGGGAAGTGCTCGGCATCGAGGACCGACAAACGCTGGACGACGCTGCGGTCGCCGTAGAACTGATTCACGCGTTTTCGCTGGTACACGACGATCTGCCTGCGATGGATGACGACGATCTTCGGCGTGGCCGTCCCACGGTGCACCGCCAGTTTGATGAGGCCACTGCGATTCTGGCGGCTGACGCACTGCAGCCGCTTGCGTTTGAAACCCTGGCGCGCAGCACAGGCCCTGTCGCACCCGCACGACTCACGATGGTGCGCCTTCTGGCGCAGGCCTGTGGGTCGCTCGGCATGACCGGCGGCCAGGCCATCGATATCGAGTCGGAGGGCAAGCAAATTGACGGCGCTTTGCTGCAGCAAATGTTTGCACAAAAAACGGGGGCGCTAATCCGGGCAGCGGTGATGATGCCCGCAGCGATCTCTACACAAACCTCCGATGCGCACCGTCAAATGCTGCAGCAATTTTCGGAGAACCTTGGGCTTGCATTCCAGATTCGCGACGACATTCTCGACATCGAAGGCGACACAGAGACGATCGGAAAACCAGCGGGTTCAGATCTCGTCCATGATAAAGCCACCTGGCCCGCGATTTTCGGGCTGGAAAAGGCCAAGGCGGATTGCGAACGACTGTACGAGGAAGGGCTGGCCCTGCTCGAGCCGTTTGGTGCTGCGGCTGAACCACTTGCCGTGCTCGCGCGTCGCATTGTGCAGCGTATCGATTAAGACATGAGTGATCGCGCGATCCTGCATGTCGACATGGACGCGTTTTTTGCCAGCGTCGAGCAGCGAGATCATCCGGAACATGCCGGCCTGCCGCTGCTCGTCGGCGGCACAGGCGGTCGCGGTGTTGTTGCGGCGGCGAGCTACGAAGCGCGCCGTTTCGGCATCCATTCGGCGATGCCTATGCGCGAGGCCCTGAGGCGCTGTCCGGACGCGATTTGTGTGCGCCCGCGGATCGAGCGGTACAAACAAGTATCACGGCAGGTCTTCGACGTATTTCATGAGATTACCCCGCAGGTCGAACCGCTTTCCGTAGACGAAGCGTTCCTGGATGTCACGGCGAGTCAGCGCCTTCACGGTGACCCGGTGCATATTGCACAAACCATCAAGTCGCGCGTTCAGGAACGAACTGCACTGACCGCTTCTGTCGGTGTCGCTGCCAACAAACTTGTGGCCAAGATCGCCTCTGATCTCGACAAGCCCGACGGGCTGACGGTGATCAGCGCGGCCAATGCCCGAAGCCGTCTCGCATCACTGCCCGCGAGCGTCCTGCCGGGCATCGGCAAACGCAAGCAAGCGGAGCTGTCGGCAGCAGGTCTTACGACGCTCGGTGACCTGCAGAACGCCGCCGAGCCCTTGCTGCACCGATTATTCGGCAAGTACGCCCTCAGAATGCGCGAGCGCGCGTCCGGTCGCGACACCCGTGAGGTCATCCCCAACCGGGACGAGAAGTCGGTGAGCAGCGAGCGCACGTTCGATACCGACCTCTCGAGCAGCGAATCGCTGAAACGCGCGTTGAGTGGCCTTGCCGACAAAACCGCAGCTCGCTTGCGCAACAAATCGCTCGCCGCCGGTGTCATACAAGTCAAGATCCGGCAAAGCGACTTTCAGACCTTTACGCGCCAGACCCGGGTCAGACCGGCCACCAACGGCAGTCGCCAGATCTACGACGCTGCGCTGGAGCTATTGCGCGAATGGCGCGCTGCACATCCGGGGCAAGCGGTGCGACTGTTGGGCGTCGGTGGGCAAGCGTTGGAGACCGAGCAACAGCTCGACATGTTTGACGGCGATTCGTCAACCAATTCGGTAGAAGTGGATGGCGCTATCGACGAGGTGCGTGAGCGCTTCAGCGAGCTGGGCAGTGCGGCGCTGCGCCCAGCCCGCACCCTGGAGCATGACGACAGCGATTAGATCAGTGGCGGGCGCCGCGGTTACTATAGGACGGCTATGTACCTCGACTTTTTCGGACTAGAGGAACGTCCGTTTAACATCACGCCGGATCCGCGTTACCTCTTCATGAGCGCCCGGCATGCAGAAGCGCTAGCGCATCTGGTCTATGGCATTACCGAGAGCGATGGGTTCATCGTGCTCACTGGTGAGGTCGGAACCGGTAAGACCACGCTCGTGCGCAGCCTCCTGCAGCAAATGCCGGATGAGGCGGATGTCGCGCTGGTACTCAATCCACAGCTCACGGCACTCGAATTCCTCGCGACTATCGGCAGGGAACTCGAGATCGAACCGCCGGACGATACGAGCAGCTGCCGCGCCTACATCGAGGCCCTCAACGATTACTTGCTCGACGCCCATGGGCGTGGACGCCGCACGATTGCGGTTGTCGACGAAGCACAGAATCTGTCGGCAGAAGTGCTCGAGCAGATTCGCCTGCTCACCAACCTCGAAACCACGCGTAACAAATTGCTGCAAATCGTGTTGATCGGACAACCGGAACTACGCGAGGTGCTCGAGCGCCAGGATCTTCGCCAGCTCTCTCAACGCATCACCGCGCGCTACCACCTGCAGCCTCTCGACAACAGCGAAGCGGCGCAGTATCTGGAGCACCGGCTCAAGGTCGCAGGTGCGGTTCGCGAGATTTTCACCACCCGCGCGATGAACCGGATTCATCAGCTGGCCTCGGGAATACCTCGCCTGATGAACCTGATCGCGGATCGCGCCTTGCTGGGCGCCTGGAGTCGAGAACAGCGGCGCATTGATCGCGGCATGATCGACACCGCTGCCAATGAGGTTCTTGGACGTACCCCTCAGCGCAGCGTGAACGTTGCCGGCCGTCTTCTGGCGGTAGCCGCAGTGTTGATGTTGGCCGTGACCGCAACCCTCATTCTGCGCGAGTGGCGAGGTGACACCGCAACAGAAACCGTCACCGCAACGGGCGGCCCCATCGAGCGTCCCGCAGACCCTGTGCAGACCGCACTCGTGCAACCGAGCGAACCAACACCAGTATCACCAGAGCCCGTATCACTCACCGATTGGCTCGGGGAAAACGCTGGCACCACCGGAACAAGAGATGCCTTTGCCAGGTTGTTTGCAGCATGGGGACTCACGCTGGCCACAGAGCGTGCCGCGCCTTGCGAACAAGCGGCATCGAATGGATTGCGCTGCTACACCGCAACCAGCGCTTTCCTGCCGCTCGTGTCCCTGGATCGGCCTGCGATTGTAAACCTCATCATGCCAAATGGGGCTGAGCATCAAGTGGTGCTGAGCGAATGGGATGGCGATAAGGTCACATTGAGTACGCCAACGAGCGAAATCTCTCTGGCACCAGGCCAACTCGCCAACCACTGGTATGGAGAGTTCCTGCTGCTCTGGCAGCCACCCCCAGCTAGCCCGAATACAGCGCTGGCGCCAGGTATGCGCGGACCGGCCGTCTTGTGGCTGCGCCAGAGTCTCGCAGCGATCGTCGGTGAGCCTATTCCGCCGATGGACTCCGATCGTTACGATGACGGGCTCGAAACACAGGTACGTGCGTACCAGGCGAGTCGCCGTCTGGTCGTAGACGGCTTGGTCGGCGAGCGTACGCAAATGATGATCAACGCTGAAGTCGGTCAGCCAGGTGCGCCGACGCTCGGTGCGCCAGAGAGTCCCGCGCTGGCCGGAATAGGAACGCCCTGATGTCGCTCATACTCGATGCTCTGAAAAAATCCGATGCCGAGCGCAGCCGTCACCGCGCGCCCGAGGCGGCTGCAGCGCTTCGCCCTGTCGGCGAATCGAATGCCAACCGCTGGTGGATCCTCGTTGCAGTCCTGCTCGTCATCAACACTATTGCGGTCCTCTGGCTGGTTACCCGACCCGAGCCGACCGCTGCAACCATGCCCGCGCCTACTCAGCTCACCGAACCTCGAGCCACTGTCGCTGACCCGCAACCGATGACTGCAGCACCTGCAACTCAGATTACGGCGCCTGTCACTACACGTGCCGCTAAAGTGGAGCGGCTGTCCGAGCAAGTCGCCATACAAGATGCCGCGCCTGCATCTGAAGTCGGCGGCAGCGTCGAACCTATCGATGAGCCCCGCGACGCAGCGAGCACAGCAGCGTCGTCCAGCACGCCGCAACGGTTGGTCGAGTACCCAACCTATGCCACCTACGCGCTTGAGACCGGCAAGAATTTCGGCGCGCTCGCAGTGAGCCTGCATGTGTATGATGCCGATCCCGGTCGGCGCTTCGCGTTCGTCGATGGCCAACGGGTCACAGAAGGGGCACGCGTGACGAGCAATTTGAGCCTCGTGGAGATCACGCCAGAGGGCGTGGTGTTTCAGGATGGCCGTAACCGATTCATCGTGCGCGTCGACTGACGCGACAGCGATCACTGGAAAGACGGGGTAGCGATGCAATATCTGGACGGGGCCGCAATGCAAAACGCGCTGAAGAACGGCGTGCAGCGGGTGATTGCCAGCCAGGACGGCCTGAACAAGATCAATGTGTTTCCGGTTGCTGACGGGGATACCGGCACAAACATGGCGCTCACGGTTGGTGCGATGGGCGGCGTGCTCACGAAAGAGCCGCCACCACTCGACAAACTCCTCGCGCATGCAGCGGATGCGCTGCTCGATGGTGCACGTGGAAACTCCGGCGCCATTCTTGCGCAGTTTTTCCAGGGTGTTAGCGACACGGCAGCTGAGCTCAGTCGGTTTACGACCGAATCGTTCGCCAACGCGGTCACGGCAGGCTCGCAGTACGCAAGGGATGCGCTATCCGAGCCTCGCGAAGGCACAATCCTGTCGGTCATTGACGCATTTGCAGACGCGCTGACTCGACACGCGAAACTGGATGACTTCGGCTCGCTGATTTCGCACGGTCTAAGCGCCGCAGAAACGGCCCTGGCGGCAACGAAGAATCAACTCGCCGAATTACGTAAAGCGGACGTAGTCGATGCGGGTGCAAAAGGTTTTGTTGCGATGATCCACGGCATGCTCGCGTACGTGCGCGACGGCGAGGTGGTCGACAAGCTCGATTTACCAGAGGACATCGATAGCTCGGTGATGGCCGGCGAAGAGGTCGATCTGGATTACCGCTACTGCACCGAGTGCATCGTCGTCGGTGACAACATCGATCGCCGCAAGCTGCGCGAAGCGCTCGGCCAGATGGGCGGTAGCCTCGTGCTTGCCGGGTCGCACAGCAAGGCCAAGATTCATATCCACGTTAACGAACCGGAAGCGGTGTTTCGGTTGGCGCGTGACTTTGGCACCGTCAAAGGCGAAAAAGCCGACGACATGCATCGTCAGCAACACACGACGCACGGCGACAATCCGCGCGTCGCCGTCATCACGGACAGTTGTGCGGACCTGACCGAAGAGGACATGGAACGGCTCGACATCAATTTTGTGCCGCTGAGGGTGCAGTTCGGTGAGCAGGGCTATCTCGATAAACTCAGCATCAGTCCAGACGAGTTTTTTGATGAGCTCGCAACCAATCCGATCCATCCAACGACGTCGCAGCCCTCACCAGGGGATTACCGCCGTCAGTATCAGTTTCTGGCGAGCCACTTTCGTAATGTCCTGGCCATCACGCTGTCGGGACATGTGAGCGGCACCTACGCTGGCGCCGTGAGCGCCGCGGAGCGGGTCAGCGCCGGTGGTGATATCCATGTCGTCGATTCGCGCAACGGCACACTCGGGCAGGGGTTGGTCGTACGCGAAGCTGCCGAGATGGCGGCACGCGACATGTCGATCGATGAGATCAAGGCCGAGTTGACCAAAGTGATTGCCGATGCCCGCACCTATGCGCTCGTTAGTGACTTCAAGTACGCGGTGCGTGGTGGACGTGTGCCGCCGGCACGTAAAGCGCTTGCGGATCTGTTGAATCTGAACGGCGTGCTACAGACATTACCGGGCGGTGAGGTCAAAGCGAAAGGTGTGATCTTCGGCCGACGCAATCGAGTGAAGAAGTTCGCGAAGTACATCGCGAAACGATTGGATCTTTCGCGACCGGTCCGCCTCGCGATCGGCCACGGTAGAGCTGCCGAAGATGCGGCGGCACTCGCCGAGGCCCTCAATGCACTGATTCCGAATGTGGTGGACTGCTACGTCACCGAGGTCTGCGCCGCATTTGGTGTACACGGCGGGCCCGGCATGCTCGTGGTCGGCACGCTGGAGCGCTGACCCTCAATCTTCGTCCTGTTGCGGTTCGATCAACGCTTCGCCTTCGTTACGGGCGTTGTTCACCGCTTTGGTCACGGGCCATGCGCGCAGTGGTGTCGCGGCGGATGCGTTCAGAATCTCACGCAGGACAGGCGGATTGTCTCCGTCACCCGCTAACCAGTGTTCAGCTGTAACGTCGTCGAGCATTACGGGCATGCGATGGTGCAGATCAGCAATTGCGCCCGTCGATTCGGTCGTCAATACCGTGAAGGTATCGAGACGCTCCTCGCCATCCTTTGATCGCCAGTGAGACCACAGTCCTGCCATGCCGAGCGGCTGATCGCGCTCATCACTGATGTAAAAGGGCTGCTTACCGCCCGCAGTAGCAACCCACTCGTAATAGCCGTCCGCGGGGACAATGCAGCGTGCCTTCCTGAAGGCATCGCGGTATGCCGGCTTTTCGGCGACCGTTTCTGCTCTCGCATTGATCATCCGCGAGGCCATCTTCTTGTCTTTTGCCCAGAATGGGAGCAACCCCCAATGCATCATCGAAATACCCCGCGCCGACTCGTCGGAGCGAATCACCGCCGCAAGATCGGTCGGTGCGATGTTGTACTGAGGTCGGATCGCCAACATGGCATCGTCGACGCCAAACAATTGCGAGACGGCTTCAGCTGCGGAGAAAAACGCGAATCGGCCGCACATACCCAGCTAGTCGCGAATACCTACGCCACGGTTCATCAGGAAAACACACGCACTGAACAACAAGGCCACAAAGAACAGCACGAGAGCGAATGCGGTGCCGACAGGAATATCGGACTGTCCCAGCATGCCGTAACGGAACGCGTTAACCATGTAGAGAATGGGATTAGCGAGTGACGCCTTCTGCCAAAACTCCGGTAACAGGGAGATCGAGTAAAACACACCGCCGAGATAGGTGAGCGGAGTAAGCACGAAGGTCGGGATAATCGAGATGTCATCAAACTTTTTGGCGAACATCGCGTTAATGAATCCCGCCAGCGAAAAAACGATCGAGGTGAGTACCACCATCGCGAGTGTGATCAGCGGATGCGCTACGGTCATATCCGTAAAGAACAGTGCGACGATCGACACTAGTCCGCCAACCATCAGTCCGCGCACCACACCCCCAGCAACATGACCCAGGATAATGATCGAGTTCGGCACGGGTGAGACCAACATCTCCTCGATGTGTCGCTGAAACTTGGCCCCAAAAAAAGACGACACAACGTTGCCATAGGAGTTGGTGATGACCGACATCATGATCAGTCCAGGCGCGATGAACTGCATGTAACCGACGCCATCCATGGTGCCGATGCGACTGCCGATCAGTGAACCAAAGATCAGAAAGTAGAGCGTCATCGTGATCGCGGGCGGTACGATCGTTTGCACCCAGATTCGAATCACACGCAAGAATTCCTTGCGCACAATCGTCTGGAACGCCACCCAGTTCTGCATCACCACACTGCTCATGCGACTGCCTCGTTGCGGGATTTTTCATCGACCAAATTGAGAAACAACTCCTCTAACCGGTTGGACTTGTTGCGCATTGAATCCACGGTCACATCCGCTTGCTGCAAGGCCGCAAAAATCTCGTTCAGGCTCTGGCCACGCTGCATGGCGATTTCCAAATCGCCATCGGGTCGCAGCTGCGTTTCGAAACCGGGGATTTCGGGCGCCGCGTCGAGCGGCTTCGTGGGGCTCAGCACGAACACCTCGCGTTGCAACTTACGCAACAGCTGGTTCATCGAGGTGTTCTCGACGATTTCACCCGAGTCGATAATGGCGATGTTGCGGCATAAGGTCTCTGCTTCCTCAAGATAATGCGTAGTGAGGATGATGCTGGTGCCCTCCGCATTAATGTCTTGCAGAAACTTCCACATCGAACGACGGATCTCGATATCCACGCCTGCTGTCGGCTCATCCAGAATCAACAATCGTGGCTCATGGATCAACGCTCGAGCCACCATCAGCCGGCGCTTCATGCCGCCCGACAGATTTCTCGAGATATCGTTGCGGCGATCCCAAAGCTGCAGCTCGGTCAGATATCGCTCGGCGCGTTCATAAGCCACTTTGGGGGGTAACCCGTAATAACCCGCCTGATTGACCACGGTGTTAATGACCTTGTCGAACAGGTTCAGGTTGATCTCCTGCGGCACGATGCCGAGACAGCGCTTCGCCGCTGCCTTTTCCTTATCGAGACAATGACCAAATACTTTGACGCTGCCACTGGACTTGGTCACGAGCGAGGTAACGATCCCGATGGTCGTCGTCTTTCCCGCGCCGTTCGGACCGAGCAGCGCGAAGAAATCGCCCTCCGCGACCTGAAAGTCGACGCCACGAAGTGCCTGGACACCATTTGGGTAGGTCTTCGTGAGACCTTGAATATCTAGCGCGTGCATCCCGCCATTGTAACGAAATGTCTGGCGGTGGCACTCGCTTCATGAGACCGGATTGCCGTCATCCGCCGCGTCCGCAACTCTGGCCGCGGCGAATTGTCGGCGCGGGGTCAACGAGGACAGCCGGTGACGCCTCGACAGGATCAGTTGCAGTCCTGTGGCGCCGAGACTCGCCCGTTGCAACCTTGATACCGAGCGCGACCTCAGCAAGTCCTGCCAGAAACCAGGCACGTCGACCAGGCGTGGTTTGAGATCGCATGCCTGGCTGAGCTCAAGCAGCGCATCCGTTCGCAACGTGGCGAGTGACTCGCACCAATTCGCATCTGCACCTGCCAGCAAGCACGCCGCAGGCAGGTCTTCGCGAGCTACGCTGCGTAGCAGCGTGAGTGTGGTGCTGACCAGGCCCGCGGCCCGATCGCTCTGCGCGGGAATCGTCGTCCCGACACCCAGGTTGGCGTCGCGGCGTACGGGACGGAACAAAAGAAACGGGCAACGCGGTAAAGCAAACCCGGGCGCCCGCAGAGCATCAGCGAGACCGTCGTCCAGAGCGAACGCCCCGCGTTCTGATGCGCGCAGCATCTGCTCTACAAATAATTGATTTAACGAATGAATTTCTTCCAATAGCTCACGATTGAAGCGTGTTTCAGACATACGGGACTCCCTCTGTTTTTCCTTATATGTTCGATTTTCTACATATTTATTTTTCTGTGACTTAACGGTAGGTTAGCAGCCGAACGTTTTATATGTTTATTTTTTCTCAATTATGGAAATTAGAGGAGTCCCTATGAACGAGCGTTATATCCGCGAGCGCGCTCAAACCGACCTTGCATTGACGATGATCCGGTTCGAGGCCCGCACCAGCACCATTCGATCGTGCACCGGCCTGTCAGACGATCGCATCCGCAAGCTTTGCCAGCGCTATTTCACTGGCCGCAACGGATCGACCATTCGGCGACGCCGCGGCAAATCACCGAGACAGCTGTCTCGATTTGTCAAAAACCCGGCCCACCAATTAGAGGCTACGACGCTGATGCATCTGTTCGTTGCTTACGGCTTGATCGCCGTCGATGACGACGGCGCTCTGAGAACTATCTGGCAAACTCCAACCGTCAATTGCGGGCACCGGTTCTGTGCTGCCTATGCGGCCTACCACGAGGTGCATGAGCAACCTTTGTTCAGCTTTGAGTGGGCATGGACCCTGATGTTGGCGGTCGAGAGAGACGACATGCTCGCGCTAATCGCGTGTGGCAGTTGTGATGCGCATTACCTGCATGATCGCTACGCGCTGGACTTCCATGTCTGTCCGGCCTGCGAAATTCGCACCGAACGACGACGGCGACCGGGGGCGAGGCAGTTCGTCTCCAGCTAGAACCCTAACCCTTGCTTCGACTACACTGCGCCGCAACGCGCCATCAAGAGTGCGCTTTTTTGGAGAGAGGGAGAGAAATTATGTTGTCAGAATTCAAGAAGTTCGCGATGCGAGGCAATGTCGTCGACATGGCTGTGGGCATCATCATCGGCGGAGCGTTCGGCAAGATCGTCAGCTCGTTCGTCAAGGACGTGATCATGCCGCCTATCGGCCTGTTGATGGGTAACGTCGATTTCAGCCAGCTGTTCGTTAATCTGACCGACGTCGACTATGCAACGCTCGCAGAAGCCACCGAAGCCGGTGCGCCAGTGATCGCGTACGGCCAGTTCATCAATACGGTGCTGGACTTTCTGATCGTCGCTTTCGCCATTTTCATGGCGATCAAGGTGATGAACCGACTGAAGAAAGAAGAGGAAGAGGCGCCAGCCAAGCCGCCAGAGCCTACCGCCGAAGAGAAGTTGCTGACAGAAATCCGTGATCTGTTGAAGCAGCAATCCTGACCGACGCGCCGGGGCCGTCTATGACGGTCTCGGCGTTTTCCCGGAACACCCATCGATGTGCCTGATCATGCTGGCGTGGCAAAAACACGCCGATATCCCTCTGCTACTCGCAGCAAACCGTGACGAAGCGTTTGCGCGCCCCAGCACCGAGTTACATGAGTGGCAGGATCCGGCTGGCATTGTCGGCGGTCGGGACACGCTCGCAGGCGGCGCCTGGCTCGCCGTTCATAAAAATGGCCGTTTCGGCGTCGTCACCAATTTTCGTGAGCCGGAGCCCGCTGCCGCACCCAAAAGCCGCGGCGAGTTGATTCCCATGTGGCTGTCAGGCGGTCAGCAGCAGCCCGAATTCGCAGCCTCGCTCAAGGCGTCCGGAAAAGAATATGCCGGATTCAACTTGTTGTATGGCGATCACAACGCGCTCTATTACGCGACGAACCGTGCCGAGGGGTATGCACAAGGTCCCTTGCCAGCAGGCACTTACGCGTTGAGCAATGCACTTCTCGACACACCCTGGCCCAAGGTCACCGCGGCGCGTGCGTACACCCAATCCGCGATTCTGCTCGGCAGCGATGACCCGGATCATTACTTTAACTTTTTGCGCGATCGAACCCAGGCTCCGGACGAAGTGCTACCCGCCGAGCCCGGCGCACTGGAACGGCGACGGCTGCTATCGGCGCCTTTCATTCTTGGCGAGCAATACGGGACACGGTGTTCCACGCTCTTGAGCGTGCGTGGTGATCGCAACGTGAGAATGACCGAGCAGCATTACCTGCCCGGTGGTGCCTCTGCGCAACGCGTATCCCTCGAGTTCCGCCTCGACTAGTCTGACGACTCGGTAGGCGCCAGCAGACTTACTAGCCAGGCGCGCATCGCGACAATCTCCTCAGCGCACACCGAGTGTGGCATCGGATATTCGTGCCACTCGATCTTGTAATCGAGCGACCGCAGAAAGTCTCTGGCCTCCTCGGCGAGGCCCAGCGGCAGAACCGGATCATGGATCCCGTGCGCCATGAAGATCGGCAGGTGCGCCTGGCGGCTCGCGTGAGCCGCGGCCAGTTCCTGCTGTTGTGGCAGGTAGGTCGAAAGGGCCATCACCCCCGCCAACGGCTGAGTTTCACGCAACGCATAGTTAAGTGCGATCACCCCGCCCTGTGAAAAACCTGCGACGACGATGCGCTCGCGCGCGAAACCATCGGCGACAGCTTCATCGACCCATTGGGCAAGTTGCCTCGTTGACTCGGCAATTCCGGCTGCATCAACAGCCGTGCTCCGATCGAGGCCGAGAATATCGAACCAGGCGGGCATGGAGAGACCGCCATTGATCGTCACTGGTCGTGACGGCGCATGCGGGAACCGAAATCGGATCGGCACGGACGCCGGTAGCGCGAGTTCTTGCACGACTGGCGCAAAGTCATGGCCATCGGCGCCAAGACCATGCAACAGGATCACGGTCGCGTCGGGTGATGGCGCTGAGTCCATTACTACTGAATCAGACATGGCAATCCTCGAAAAGCGCGCAGCATACCCGAATAAGAGCTTGCATTTTTATGCAGATAAAAATAAATTTATGCGCATTGTTATCGAGAAGGCCGTCAATGCCAGTTGATGTGCACCAACAAACCGCGCGCCGCGAGGCAATCCGCGAACTCCTCTCGCGGGAATCTGTCAGGACGCAAGCCGCACTGATGCGCCGCCTGCGTGAACATGGGCACAGCGTCACGCAGTCCAGCATCAGTCGCGATCTCAGAGAGTTACGTGTGGTGAAGAACCCGGACGGCTACCGGCTACCCACGCCCACCGACGCAGGCGAGGTCGTGGCCGGTGCGTTCGAGTTCGTCAAAAAGGTCTCGATGGCGGGGGCCAACCTCGTGGTTGTGCATACGGCCATCGGTGCGGCACAACGCGTTGCCGTCGAACTGGACCGCACAGCTTGGCCTGAGATTGTGGGAACGGTCTCGGGCGATGACACGATTTTTGTTGCGACAACCGGCACCGCCGCCGGCCGGATGTTGCAGGAACGATTAATGAGCAGCGCGGCGGAGCTCGCGACATGAACGACGCATCGCAACCGATCCTGCTGGCCTACTCGGGCGGTCTGGATACCTCTTTCTGTATCCCCTGGCTCAGTGCCGAATACGGCCGTCCCGTGATGACCATCACCGTCGATACGGGCGGTATCGACAGTGAAACCGCCAAGGAGCTGGAATCGCGCGCGCTAGCACTCGGCGCGATCAGCCACCAGTTAGTGGACGCCCGACAGGAGTTCTTCGATGACGTGCTGCGCTACCTAATCGCCGGCAACGTGAAGCGCGGCCAGCGCTACCCCTTGTGTGTTGGAGCAGAGCGCGGCGTGCAGGCAGCAAAAATGGCCGAGCTTGCGGTTTCGGCGGGCGCCAGTGCGATTGCACATGGATGCACGGCCGCTGGTAACGACCAGGTGCGCTTCGAGGTGGCGTTGGCGACCCTGGCGCCGGGGATCGAGGTATTCGCACCGGTTCGCGATAACTCATGGGCCCGCGAAGACCAGATCGAATACCTGCAATCCCGAGACCTGCCCCTGCCGGTTAGTGGTGGCGCTTACTCGATCAACCGCGGACTGTGGGGTGTCACGATCGGAGGGCAGGAAACGCTGACAAGCGCGGGGAGCATCCCGGAAGACGCATGGGTTTTGTCGCCCGGCGTCATGGACGCACCTGCGCCGGCTGAATCTCTGGAGATCGATTTCGTTGGGGGCGTCCCGGTCGCCGTCAATGGCGAGCATGCCAAACCCGTCGAGCTGATTGAGACTCTGGAGAAGACCGGTGCGCGACACGCAATCGGGCGAGGGATACACGTGGGCGACACCATTCTTGGCACCAAAGGTCGGGTCGCTTTTGAGGCACCAGCAGCAGAACTACTGATCGAAGCGCATCGTGAACTGGAGAAACTCACGCTCAGCGCGGCGCAGCAACGCGTCAAAGATCAAGTGGCTGCGGTTTACGGTGATCTGGTTCATGAGGCCGGTCAGCTTGACCCGGCGTGCCGCGATATCGAGGCGCTCATGTTGAGTGCTCAGGCGCCGGTCACCGGCCGCGTCAAGATGAAACTGCGTGCGGGCAATGCATTTGTTGAGGGTGTCGATGCACCGCGCTCCCTGCTGGCGGCCAGCAAGGGCGTTTATGGCGAGGCTGCGGGCGAGTGGACACCACGCGATGCACTTGGCTACTCGCGAGTGCGGGCGCTACCCGGCATTTTGCAGGCGCGAGCAGGAGCGATCGACTGATGCATGCGAGTCGCACCATCGAGGCCGATAAGATCGCCTCGCTAGCCGAATCACTAAACCTCGGTAGAGAGCTCCGCCTTTCCGATGACATTCTTTGTGAAGAGGGTGTCCTCGTCGCGGTTCGCATTCAAAACAATAAATCGCGCTACAACACACTCGAACTGACGAGCGGACGGATGGCGGTGCTGAAAGAAGGCGATGTCGTCGTCGGCGCCCTCGGCCATCGCAAAGCCCTGTTCGGCTATTCCGGTTCGCTACCGAGTGAACTCAAGCGGGGTGACACGATTCAAATGCTCAATATCGGCGGCGTGATGGGACACTGTGATTCAGCCAACCCCGAGCTCGGCGTGCCGTTCGATTGCGAAGTACTCGGGATGGTGCTCGATTTCCCCTATCTCGGTGAGCGTATCGGGGTCGCGGCGCGTGCCGGCGAGACCGAGCTACCGGATGCCCCCGGCCTCGAAGTCAACGGCACACCGGTCGTGGCGCTCGCAGGCACTTGTATGGACTCCGGCAAAACGGCGGCAGCTTGCGCCATCGTCAGTCGATTGCGTGCTCGCGGACTGACCGTCGCGGCCTGCAAGGCGACAGGCGTCGCTCTGCGGCGTGACATTCTGGCGATGGAAGATGCGGGCGCCACCGAATCGATGCTGTTTTCCGATTTCGGCGTCATGACCACCACGCGCGAGAACGGCCCGGCGTTGACCCGCAGTCTGCTGACCCAACTGTCGAACGAGAAACCCGATGTGATCGTTATGGAACTCGGTGACGGGCTACTCGGCACGTATGGTGTCGATGCCATCCTCGCAGACACCGCCGTGCGCGACGCGCTTACAGCGGTGGTGTTGTGCGCCAACGATCCGGTCGGCGCATGGGGCGGCGCCAAGATTCTTCGCGAGCAATACGGCATCGAACCTGCCGTAGTCACCGGCCCATCGACCGACAACGCAGTTGGCGTCAACCTGATCCGGCAATACATGGACCTGCCGGGTCACAACGCCCTGACGCACGGGCAGCAGCTAGGCGATGCCGTCTTTGATGCGCTCGGGGTGGATTCATGACGACGCCTTGCCTGGTGCTCGGTGCGACCGGATACGTCGGCGGTGAATTTCTGCGGCTTATCGCCGGGCACCCGGAGCTGACGTTGCAGGCGGCGGTTGCACGCAGCAATGCGGGCGAACCGATTGCGCAACAATTCGAACACCTAGCGACGACTTATCCCAGCGAGACTTTTGTCGAATACGACGACGCCATCAGCACACTGTCGGATGGCCCGCTTGCCGTCTTTAGTGCACTGCCGCACGCGCAAGCAGCCTTGCAGCTCGCACCGCTGATCGAGCGCCCGGAAACACATGTCGTTGATGCTTCGGCTGACTTCAGATTTGCTGATGCGGATGTCTTCGCCAGCATCTACGGACAACCGCACCCTGTGCCGAATCTGATTGATCGGTTCGCACGCGGCGTACCCGAGTTCGTCGCACAAGGCGAGCACCCGCACGCGAGTCAGCCCGGGTGTTTCGCGACGGCGATGCAGCTTGCCTTGGTGCCCGCAATGACGCTCGGCTGGTCGGATGGCCCCTTCTTTGCCAACGGTGTCACCGGAGCCACCGGTGCGGGCAAGACACCGATCGCGACCACCCATATGCCGGAGCGTCACGCGAATCTGTTTGCCTACAAAGCACTCGCGCACAGGCACGCGCCGGAAGTCGTGGCACAGGTCGCCGCCGTCGTCGATCAGACGCCGACCCTGCATTTCGTACCGCACGCAGGACCCTTTGCACGCGGTATTCATATGACGGTCATGGCTACCGCCAAAACCGATAGCGGCAGCGCTGCACTCACAGCAGCACTCACCGATTTTTATGAGTCGCATCCGTTCGTGACCGTCAGTACAACCGCACCCCGACTAAAGCAGGTCGTCGGCAGCAATCACGCACGGATCTCAGTAGCTCGCGATGACGAGGCTATCTGTATCACCGTCGTGATCGATAACTTATTGAAGGGCGCCGCCGGCGGCGCGATGCAATGGATGAATCGACTAAACGGCTGGCCAGAATCATCAGGACTCGAAACCACTGCGGTCGGATGGAGCTGATATGAACGCATCAACTCTGCAGGCGCGCGAACGTGAGCACCTGCTCAGCGTATATGCACAACTCGACTTCGAGCCTGTGCGCGGCGAGGGGGCTCACCTGATCGACGCCACGGGTCGACGTGTTCTCGACCTGTATGGCGGCCATGCGGTGGCCGCGCTCGGCTATGACGACAAAACGCTGGGTAAGGCGCTCTGTGATCAGTGGCAGGCACTGCCCTTCCAATCGAATGCCGTCGCCATGGACGTGCGCGCCAGTGCAGCCGAAGCCTTGGTGAGGTTTGCACCTCCACATCTCACTCACGCGTTTTTCGTGAACAGTGGTGCAGAGGCGAACGAGAATGCGCTGCGTCTCGCATTCCTCGCCACCGGGCGCAAGCACGTGGTGGCTGTCGAACGCGCCTTTCATGGCAGAACGGCAGCAGCCGGTGCGGTGACGTGGGGCAGCCAAAAGCGCTGGTACGGCTTCCCCAATACGCCATTCGACATTACCTATGTGCCGCGTGACGATGTCGAAGCGGCACTTCAAAGCTGCAATGACGCAACCGCGGCGGTCATTTTCGAACCGGTGCAAGGTGTCGCCGGCGCCTATGATCTATCGATAGAGTTTGTGCAGGCATTAGCCGAGTCGGCGACGCGTTCTGGCGCACTACTGATCGCCGACGAGGTACAGAGCGGTATGGGGCGCAGCGGTGCGGCCTTTGCGTTCGAGCATGCTGGCGTCAAACCAAACATTGCGACGTGTGCCAAGTCGCTGGGCGGTGGCTTCCCATGCGGCGCGGTCCTCACCTCATCAGGTGTCGCTGACTATTGCCAGATCGGAGATCTCGGCACGACGTTCGGCGGTGGTCCGATGGCGAGCGCCGCCATACGCAGCGTCGTGGAATCCATCACTGAACACAAACTGATCGATAACGCACGCGCACGCGAGCAACAAGTTCGGGCGCAATGCGTAGTCGGACCGATCACCGGTGTTCAGGGAAAAGGACTGCTCCTCGGTCTACAGACGGAGCCGCCCGCACGCGAGGTTCGTGACGCCCTCTTGAAACACGACATCCTCACCGGCACCAGTGGTGACCCACACATTCTTCGTCTGCTGCCACCGTTAAACATTACCCCTGCAGATATCGAGTTACTCGCTTCTGCGTTGCGTCAAATCGACGCGGAGACCACATCATGAATCGCTTCCATCATCTGGGTGAACTGCCCACCGAACACGTGCGCGCGTTGGTCAAACTCGCCCAACGCCTGGAGCATCATCCGGAACCCACAGCGTTGGCTGGCAAGGTGCTTTCCTTGCTGTTTCTCTCACCTTCGCTTCGCACATTGGCTTCGTTCCAGGCGGCAATGGCAAGGCTCGGCGGCGGCGCGTTTGTCATTTCGCCGGATATGTCGATTCACGGCCTCGAGTCTCGCGATGGGATTGTGATGGACGGCAGCGCGGCGGAGCACATCCGAGAAGCGATCCCGGTGATCGCATCGTACGGGGATGCGATGGGCATGCGCTCTTTCGCAGACCGGAAAAACCTCGACGATGACCTCGCAGACCGTCGGTTCCTTGAGCTTGCGGAATTGATCGATAAACCATGGATCAATATGGAGTCCGCGGTTCGCCATCCGTGCCAGAGCCTGGCGGATTGGAAAACCCTGGATGATTTCGACATTCCGAGTCAGGGCGGCAAATTCGTTCTGAGCTGGGCGTGGCACCCGAAAGCCTTACCGCTTGCCGTGCCGGCGAGCACGGTGCACATGGCCGCGATGCGCGGTATGGACGTCACCGTTCTCGCACCGGAAGGCTTTGCACTACCAAAACCGATCATCGATGAGGCGCGTGCTACCGCAGAGGCGAATGGTGGCTCGCTGACCGAAACCGACGATCGTACGGGTGCCACTGAAGGCGCACATATTCTGTACGCAAAGAGCTGGTCATCGACTGCGCACTATGGTGACAAGCTCGGTGACGAGACAGCTCGCGCGGACCTCAGAGACTGGTGTATCGACGAACCGTGGTTCGCCAATGCACAGGAAGACTGCCGGTTCATGCACTGCCTGCCGGTACGCCGCGGTGTAGTGGTTGCTGACGAGATTCTCGACGGCCCTCGCAGTATTGTGATTCCGGAAGCGCGCAACCGAATGCTCGCGCAGATGGCGGTGCTCTACGACATGATGGGAGCAGGCGCATGAGGCAGCCCAAGGAACGTGCAATCGTCGTCTCCGCGCTGAAGCACGCAGCGCCGTACATCCGATTGTTCAAGCGCAAGGTGTTTGTACTCAAGGCCGGAGGCGCGGTGTTCGCAAAGCCCGAGTCAACACGCGCTTTGATGGAGCAGGTCGGCATCCTGCATCAAGTCGGCATCCGGGTCGTGCTGGTGCACGGCGGGGGCCCACAGTCGACCGAGCTGGCTAACGCGCTGGGTGTCGATAGCACGTTCGTTGAAGGACGTCGGGTGACCGATGCAGGTGCACTCGCCGTGTCAGCGATGGTCCTGAACGGACAGATCAACACACGGATCCTGGCGGCCTGCCGCGATCTTGAGATTCCCGCGGTTGGGATCAGCGGCGTTGATGCCGGTCTGATTCAGGCGCACCGCAGGCCACCGGTCGAAACCGAAGGTGGCGAGGTAGATTACGGATTTGTCGGCGATATCGATGGTGTGGATATCGATGTCGTCAACAAGCAGCTCGACAATGGATTGATGCCCGTCATCAGTCCCCTTTCAGCCGACGATCAGGGCGAGCTTCTCAACATCAACGCCGATACGGTCGCCGCGGCAATTGCGGGTGCGTTAAAAGCCGAGAAGCTGATCCTCGCGACGGGCGCACCGGGCATCCTTGCGGATGCCAATGACCCGGGCTCACTCGTCAGCTATGTTGACCGCGCTGGGCTCGCGAAACTGAAGGCCGATGGCAGCCTTGCTGACGGCATGTTGCCGAAGGCCGCTGCGATCGATGCGGCGCTTGAGGGCGGCGTTCAGCGTGTACACATGATTTCACACGCATTGCCCGACAGCCTGTTGCTCGAGGTCTTCACCAACGAGGGGACGGGCACGCTGATTGTCGACTCCATCGACGCACTAACCCCTGCTGAACAACAATCAGGCAGCGCCTCATGACACGACTGTGGGACAAGGGGGCGAGTCTCGACGATCGTGTGCTGCGCTACACCGCAGGCGAGGACCATATACTCGACGAGCGTCTTGTCAGTTACGACGTCACTGCATCGACAGCACACGTCAATATGCTGCACGCTCAGGGCTTGCTGAACGACTCGGATCACGCCGCGATTGTTGACGGCTTGAGCCAGCTCGGCGCATCGCACGCTGCCGGTGAATGGCACATCGCGCTCGAAGATGAGGACGCTCACACTGCGCTGGAGTCGCGACTGACGGCGGCGATAGGACCTGCGGGCGGGCGCATGCACCTCGGTCGCTCGCGCAACGATCAGGTTTTGGCTGCACTGCGGTTGTACTTGCGCGACGCGGTCGAGTCACTGACCGAGGGCGCTAACGATATCGTGAGAGCACTATTCGAACTGGCGGGTCGCGAACCGGAAACCGCGCTGCCCGGCTACACGCATATGCAGCAGGCCATGCCGAGCAGTGTGCCACTGTGGTGCGGCGGATTCGCAGCGAACCTGCAAGACGATGCGCTTGCGCTGAAGCGCTGTCTCGCTCGCATCAACGTAGGACCGCTGGGCAGTGCGGCGGGCTACGGCACGCCCGGCATCCCGATCAACCGCGAGCACACAGCAGCCGCCCTTGGTTTCGATACGGTTCAGGAGCCGGTCACAGCAGTCCAGTTGGCGCGCGGTAAGGCCGAGGCCACTGTCTGTTTTGAATTGACGGTATTACTCAACGACTGCTCGAGAATTGCCGCAGATTTGCTGTTGTTCTATACGCAGGAGTTCGCGTACGTCACGCTGCCCGACACGCTCACTACTGGCTCATCGATCATGCCGCAAAAGCGTAATCCCGATGTGCTGGAGCTCATTCGTGCCGCCCCGGCCACAGCGCAAGGCTGTCTGAACGAGTGTCTATCGATCACAACCAAGTTGACCTCCGGATACCACCGAGACTTACAACGACTGAAGTCGCCCCTGTTCCGCTGTATCGATCTTGCCGGGGACACCCTGGCAATCCTGAAAGCCATGCTCGAGGGGGTGCAATTCGTTACGCAAAACATCCAGATGAGCGATGGCTTGTACGCGGCGGAGAAAGCGAATCGACTGGTGGTCGAAGAGGGCATCAGTTTTCGTGAGGCGTACCGGCGCGTTGGCAAGGAATACGGCAAGACCTGAGACGAACGGGTTATAGTCTTCGCCCCCGATGCAACAGACGAGACCCCAATGATCTGGCATTCCAAAGTCATCCCAACACTGGATGCAACGAACGCGATGAGCGCGAACACGCTGGTTGCGCACCTGGACATCCAGATCGTCGAAGTCGGCGACGACTACATCACCGGCACTATGCCCGTGGATGCTCGCACCCACCAGCCTTACGGCATTCTGCATGGCGGTGCGAGTGTCGTTCTGGCGGAGTCTCTCGGCAGCCTTGGCGCAGCGCTGTGTGTCGATCTTGAGCGCTACCGGGTTGTCGGGCTCGATATCAACTCCAACCATATTCGCGGCGTCAGGAGCGGCCGGGTCAGTGCAACCGCAACGCCGGTGCATATCGGTCGACAGACTCAGGTGTGGTCGATCCGTCAGGTGGATGAGAATGACAAACTGACGACCATTACGCGCCTCACCATGGCGGTGCTGGAGAATCCTTCGTGAAGAAGCCCGTCGCCCTGTTGTTGCTGGTCGCACTGACCGCCTGTGGACAGACAGGAGATCTCTACCTGCCGCCCGCCGCGCAAACCCCGACTCCTGAATCGCCAGCCGATACTGAAGAGAACGAAGAAGATGACGAAGAAACTCCTGCTGGTTGACGGCTCCTCCTACCTGTTTCGTGCGTTCCATGCACTGCCGCCGTTAACCAACAGCAATGGTGAACCAACCGGTGCGCTGCACGGGGTTCTGAACATGTTGAACAAACTGATCCGCGAAGAGGAGCCCGACTACGTTGGTGTGGTCTTTGATGCACCGGGCAAGACGTTTCGTGATGACATGTTCGCCGATTACAAAGCGCAACGTCCTCCCATGCCAGACGATCTCAGAAGCCAGATTCAGCCGCTGCTCGACATCGTCGTCGCAATGGGCTTGCCGTTGCTACGGGTGTCAGGGGTCGAAGCGGATGACGTTATTGGCACGCTCGCGGTACAG
The DNA here is from genome assembly GCA_963922335.1 of uncultured Chromatiales bacterium. Taxonomy (GTDB): domain Bacteria; phylum Pseudomonadota; class Gammaproteobacteria; order Steroidobacterales; family Woeseiaceae; genus CALBPI01. The sequence goes on from CAWUIB010000009.1 coordinate 43,882, forward strand.
GCGGCCGAAAAAGGTATCGACACCATCGTCTCCACCAGCGACAAGGACATGGCACAGCTCGTGCGCGACGGTGTCACGCTAGTGAACACGATGAGCAACACGACGCTCGACCGGGATGGGGTCAAGGAGAAGTTCGACGTTTGGCCAGAACAGATCATCGATTACCTTGCCCTGGTCGGCGACAGCGCTGACAACATCCCCGGCGTACCGCGTGTTGGCGCAAAGACAGCAGCCAAGTGGCTCGCAGCGTACGGCTCGATCGAGGGCATTCGTGAGCACGCGGACGAGATCAAGGGCAAGGTGGGTGAGAGCCTGCGCGAGCACATGGACAAGCTACCGATGTATCAGGCGCTGACCACCATCAAGCTCGACTGCGAACTCGATCATGCAGCGGATGGACTGAGCCCCGGCACTGCCGATACAAACGCCCTGCGAACGCTTTATCAACGTTGGGAGCTCAACACGCTGCTACGTCAGTTAGAGGAAACCACGGGAGACGCACCCCCGACTGCTGCGCCACCCGAGACACCCGCTGAATACGAGACGGTTTTGGACGAAGCAGCGTTTGCAAAGTGGCTCAAAGTGATCGAAGCCGCATCACTTGTCGCTGTCGATACTGAGACCAATAGTCTCGACTATATGAAAGCGGAACTTGTTGGCATTAGCTTGTGTGTGGAACCCGGCACCGCAGCTTATATCCCGGTGGCGCATGACTACGAGGGAGCGCCGAAGCAACTGGCGCGCGACTTTGTGCTCGACGCCATGAAGCCGTTTCTCGAGAGTGACAAACCCAAGCTCGGTCATCACCTTAAATATGATGCGCACATCTTCGCGCGTTACGGCATATCGCTCGGCGGCATCCCTGAAGACTCGATGCTGCAGTCCTATACCCTGAACTCGACCGCCTCGCGTCACGACATGGATTCGCTCGCGCGTCACTATCTCGGTAGAACGACCATCAAGTACGAGGACGTTGCGGGCAAAGGTGCGAAGCAGAAAACGTTCGACCAAATCGATCTCGAGACTGCAGCGCCCTATGCGGCCGAAGATGCCGACATCACACTGCAGCTGCACCAGCACTTGGCACAGTCACTCGCGGAAATACCGAGTCTTCAATCGGTATACGACGATATCGAACGCCCGCTGGCACCGGTCCTGCTGGATATGGAAGAGCAGGGCGTATTGATCGACCGTGGGCTGTTGGAACAGCAAAGCGAGGAGCTCGCGGCGAGCATGGCACAACTTGAATTGCGTGCGCACGAACTCGCGGGTCGCGAATTCAATCTTGGATCGCCGAAGCAGCTTGGCGAAATCCTGTTCGAGGAACTGGGGTTGCCCGTGAAACGCAAGACCGCAAAAGGTGCACCGTCGACCGCCGAAGATGTGCTTGCGGAACTCGCGGCCGAGTTCGAACTGCCGGAGGTCATTCTGAACTACAGGTCAGTGTCGAAACTGAAAAGCACCTACACCGACAAGCTGCCGACGCTGATTGCCACCGACGGTCGCGTACACACCTCCTACCACCAAGCAGTCGCGGCAACCGGTCGACTCTCCTCATCGGACCCGAACCTGCAGAACATTCCCATACGAACGCCGGAAGGCCGACGCATTCGGCAGGCATTCGTTCCAGCCGACGGTTACACACTGCTCGCGGCCGACTACTCTCAGATCGAATTGCGCATCATGGCGCATCTGTCCGGGGACAAGGGACTGTTGGACGCATTCGCAAACGATGCGGATGTCCATCGTGCAACCGCGGCCGAGGTCTTCGGCATGGCACTCGATGATGTGACCGCAGACCAGCGGCGCTCTGCGAAAGCGATCAACTTCGGTCTGATCTATGGCATGTCAGCGTTCGGTCTTGCGCGCCAGCTCAATATCGGGCGCGGCGAAGCACAGACCTACGTCGATACGTACTTCGAACGCTATCCCGGTGTCCACGATTACATGGAACGCACACGCCAACAGGCGCACGACGATGGCTACGTCGAAACTCTGCATGGGCGGCGCTTGTACCTGCCGGAAATTCGCTCGCGCAACGTCCAACGTCGCCAGTATGCCGAGCGCAGTGCGATCAACGCACCGATGCAAGGTACCGCGGCCGACATCATCAAGCGCGCGATGATCGACGTGCACGGTTGGTTACGGGATTCGGGCGCAGATGCGCGGTTGATCATGCAGGTGCACGATGAGTTGGTACTCGAGGTAGCATCGCCAGACGCGGAAGACCTGATGCAAGAGGTAGTGTCACGGATGGAACGCGCCAGCAAGCTGAACGTACCGTTAAAGGTAGATGCTTCGCTCGGCGCAAATTGGGACGAGGCGCACTAACGAATTCAATTCTGGGGAACTAAACACACCGGCTGTGCTCAAACCTTATGAGTGCAGTGTGTACTCGCCCGTTTTCTCCTCCCTGGACGGGCTGGTAACAGGCTTTCCCCAAGGCTTGGTTGCAATGCTTCCCCGATACGGTCGCTTACCGTATCGGGGATTTTTTTTGCCTAAAGTCTTCGAGGCGGCGGCGACGTATATGGCAGGAGGGAACATGGACGCCACCACCACCTCGGGACTCTAGAGAATCTCCGCACTCTCAAACGTCGCTTTGCAAACAGTTTCACTATTCGGCTGCTGCGTTTCCTCCTCGTCTCCGAGCTGCGGATACAACATGCCGCTGCTGAGGTCCGTGCCCTGGCAATCCCAACGCCAATCGCGGAACTGTGCGTCGGCCGCTGGAACTGCCATCAACGTGGGTGCTTCGTCTTGTGCACCGACCCAAGTGCAGTGGCGGTATCCGAGAAAGGTCGGTGTGCGCTCGCAAGTCAGACGCTCATCCGTCGATTGAACACTGCCGCGCCCCACCACATAGACATGAACCACATGCCCTGCGGTTTCTGATGCACAAGTGCCGAGTCCGCCGACATGCGCGACCGGCTCACCGGTGACCACCAAGCGTCCGCCTTCGAACGTGCTGAATGCCATATCGGTTCGCCACAATCGGTTGCAGGCCGCGTCGATGACGAAGTTCCCGGCGATGTACGCGGGTTCACCGATGGCGCCAAAATCTACCTCGATCGCGCTCAGCGGTTGATCGCTACCGAACGACCATGCCCACGCGACATACTCGCCGTTGGCGCGCTGCGCCATGGACTGACGAGAATCCGGTAACTGGACTGCATCGGCAATACCGGGAATGAGAAATGGCGTGCTGGACCCGGCGTTGGCATCTGTTGCTTGCCACGCGATCACCTGCCCATTACTCAACAAGGCTTTGCGTCCTGAAACCGCGACCGCATTGTTGATCTCAGGAATTGCTGTCGGCGTGGTTAGTACGTTTGACGAATACTCGCTGCTTCGACCAAGCTCGCCCATTTCCCACACGGAGCCATCCGAGCGAAGGAAACTGACGTAATTGCCCTGCATCGAAATATCCGTAACGCTGTCGATGCCCGCGAGCATCGAGACAGAACTGCTGAACCCGGGAACCCCGGATGCGGAGACGTAGCTCCACACCGCGACTCGACCATTGCTCAACAGTGCAGCGCCAGTGCCGCCATCCAGCTGTACGCCGACACCGCCCCCACCCTCATATCGATCCTGCGGCACGACGACGGAAGTGACCGTCGCACCTTGAGCAGCAGCCAAATCCATCAGCGCGGCAAACCGGCGCGGGGTTCTGCCGCCTTCAGCGTACCCGTCCCACCATTCATAGACGGTGCCATCTTGCGCAAGCGCAACACCGTAGTCGGCCGAGATCGCCGCTACCTCAGCGATGCCGGTTAACAACGTGTTGTCGACAACCTGGAGAAAGTGCGGCGTGTACTCAGATTGAAAGCTGTCAACGAGCCGCGGGTTGTCCTCATAGCGGTTATGCAGCGGCCCATAGCCTTGCACCACCAAGCGACCATCTTGCGCGAGCAGCACAAATTCATCTCCCGAGCTTCCAAATGATCGCCCTGAGAATTGCTGTATACGCAGACTCTCCGACGCGTTGGGGACAGCGTACACATGCGCTTCGGATTGTGGATCAGTGTCTCCAGGCGCTAGCGCGCCGATGGTCCAAAACCCTGATTCTGCGCTTCGATTTCGCACAATCCACGCCTCGCATTCGCTAAGCCCGCCGTTGCAAGCGCTCGTGCCGGGATTGCTGACATCGATATTGATGCCCGTGGTCACCTCGTCGAGCGTGGTGCCCGCAGACGCCGAAAAACTCTTGTTCAGGAATAGCGTTTCTGCATCTTCCCGGACCATGACGGACCTGGTCTCGAAATACAGTGTATTGCCCGATGTACCTGTGTCAGACCCGGAATCAGTGCCGGTATCAAACTCGGTGAAATTGTAGTTCGGGGTTGAATCATCGTCGCCGAACCAAAACCAACATCCCGAAAGCGGGACAGTAAGTGCGAGTACCGCAAGTGACCTAAACATGATGAGAACTCCTTGTTTCAATTTTCTTAAGCGCGATGTGCTAGAGCGCTGTTGTCAGTTCTCATTACGCGGTGCCCTGAAAAAACCGGCCAAAAAAACCCGGTGCAAAAGCACCGGGTCACAGGGTGTTGTTGTTTTGTTATTTGATTTCAGCAGAAGTCGTTCGAGTAATTGCCGGCAACGACATAGGTACATCCGTCTGACGCGGTACCGGCGTGAAGACCGGTACGCCCGCCGGTGCCCGGCAAAAAGACCGAGGATGAACCGCCGTTTCCGCCAGCGGCTCGTCTACTTGCCTGCGCCATCGCATCCTGCACGCTGAACGTGGCAGGTCCGCCGACATAGCCACCGACGCCCTGGGCATTCATCCAGAATCGACCCGGCAACACCTGGCCAAAGAGGCTTTTGTAGAACAGGTATTCCATCGTGTGAATTTCGCGCCCGTTGATGAAGACGCCGGTGGTCCATCCGTTACCACCGCCAGACGCGGACGCCTGAAGCGGCCCACCGATGGCAAGACCCGGATGCAATTGACCAATCGGCGGCCCCTGGTCCAGGCCGTACAAGCCCGAGATAGCGTCATACCAGTACACGCCAGATTGCGCGGAACCGTAGAGCGCGATGATGCCGTCGACCTGTTCCTGACTGAGCTCCTCGCCATTCACAATGATGCGATGCGAGGGTTCAGCGTCCTCGTCAGCCAACAGCTGAGAGGAAAACGAGAGGAACAACAGTATGAAAAACATACGTAGCAGATTCATGAGCTTGGCCTCAATGAGTTATTAGATTCACCTGTCCTTACGCAGGCGCGACCGAAAAGCGGCCAAAGTCATTGGAATTGGCGACAACGGCCGGTTGACAGGTGTTATGGCTGTTGCAGACTGGCGCAAACCACTCGAGGGATTCCGCGGTGAGCGAAGAGTTCGAAGACGTCACGATGACCGAGTACACGCGGCATGATCGCGATATGGCGGATCGGTTGTTCCGGGAGAACTACGATGCGTTGATGAACATCGCGCGCATGCGGCGACGAAGAGCGCAGCTCGACACTATGAACACGGTTGACCTCTTGCATGAGAGCTACCTGAAACTCGGTAAAGGGTCGGGCTACCAGTCCGTGCAGCACTTTCAACGCACAGCCTCGCTCGCCATGCGACATGTGATCGTCGACCACGCCCGCCGTCGGATCAGCGAGAAGCGCGGCGGAGCTCAGCGCGATGTGCCGCTGGACGCGGTCGAGGAAATGTTGCCAGGGTTCAGCGAAACGCCCGAGCAAGTCGTCCTGATCGCGGAACTTATGGACCAGCTAGGGAAGGTCCGCGAGCGCTGGATGCATATCGTCGACGCGCGCTACTTCGCGGGGATGACCGAAGAAGAGACGGCCTACCTTTACGGAATTTCCGTACGAACGGTTCGGCGTGAGTGGGCCGAGGCGCGGAAGTGGCTTGCCGAAACGTTGAACGAAAACGCGACAGAACAGATCACTTAGCAGGCCAACAAAGCATGCGCTTGAGCGCAGCCCTGGCCGTTTCGGCACCTTCACCAGACAGCGAAGAAAACCGCTGGATGCCCGCACGCTCACCGAGCTCTCGGGCTGCCTTGAGCTGGGCGGTTTTGGCCTGACCACGTTTGAGCTTGTCCGACTTGGTCAGGAGCACGTGTGCAGGTATCTCCAAACTCTCGGCGTAATCGAGCATCATCCGATCAAAATCCAACAATCCACGACGGATATCGACAATAACGAACAATCCTGCAAGTGATTGTCTTTGCTCAAAATAATCAGAAATAAGCGTTTGCCAATGATCGCGCATCTGTTTTGAAACGCGAGCGAATCCATAACCAGGAAGGTCGACAAGGCGTCGCCCGTTCATGAGGTCAAAGAAGTTGACCAGCTGGGTCCGCCCCGGCGTCTTGGACACTCTTGCGAACTGCTTACGTTGGACAATGGTGTTGATCGCGCTGGACTTGCCCGCATTCGAACGTCCCGCGAAGGCGACTTCGGCGCCCTCGTCAGGCACGAACTGGTCGGCCGCATTGGCGCTCAGCAAAAATTTGGCATTTGGGAAAAACGACATCTTGAGGCTCAGAGAAAAGCTGGACGGCCGCTAAGGATGTTAGACGATCGGGGCTACGTGTATAATGGCGGGCTCGAGTGAAACTATCACGGGCGAACATCAATCGCCCTTGGAATGAGGATAGCACCTTGAATCTTAGAGCTTTGTTCGACGCACGAGGTTGTGCGGCGGCGTTAGTAGTTTTGGGTCTGGCAAGTGCCAGCACATTCGCGGCGGACACGGTTGAGGCTGGTGATCCGGAAGCCGGGAAAGAGAAATCCACGATCTGTGCAGCGTGTCACGGGGCGGATGGCAACAGCCTGAATCCGGTGTGGCCGAGTATTGCCGGGCAGCACGTGAAGTATCTCACGCAGCAACTCGAGTACTTCAAAGGCGGCGACCGCAACAACGTACTTATGAGCGCTCAGGCAGTTGGCCTGTCCGACCAGGACATTAAAGACCTTGCCGCCTACTACGCATCACAAACTGCGGTGTTTCGCGAGGTATCTGACCCGAGCAACGTGGATGTCGGCAAGCGGTTGTACATCGGCGGCGACAAAGAGCGCGGAATCCCGGCATGTATTGCCTGCCACGGACCGCAGGGTGCCGGCAACCCGGGTGTGCCGTATCCGATCATCGGCGGCCAGCATGCGGCGTATACGGCCAGCGCACTTCGCACCTACGCGGAAGACGGCGACAAGCGATCCAATGTCGAGACACAACACATCATGACGACGATCTCGCTTAAACTCGAACCTGCAGAGATCGACGCACTTGCGTCTTATCTGCAAGGCCTGAACTAGAGAGACCGGAGAGAACAGCATGACCGCCATGCGCCTGAAGCTCGTCATCCTGGTTGCCGCTGCGCTGACCGCGTGCGGCAGCGACACGCCTGAAACCACTGCCGATGCAGTGGTCGAAACTGCACCTACCGTCGCTGAGACCGCATCTGTGCCGACGTCGGCAACGCCCAACTCGGGCGAGCTAGAGGCCGTCGAAGAATCCGATGGCAGCTTTGATGCTGAAGAACAAGCGCGTGAGGTGACGTTGCGTATGGCGCAAGAGCCAGCGGCGAATTCGCCGCAACGGTTTCGTGCTGGCGAGCATTTCACTCGCTATCAGCCGACCAAGACCACCATCACGGGTACCGACGGTATCGAAGTTGCTGAGGTCTTCTGGTACGGCTGCAATCACTGCTACGAGCTCGAGCCGATGTTGAACCGTTGGTCCAGTGATCTGCCGGCAGACGTCACGTTCGTAAAAATGCCGGCAGTCTGGAATCCACTACTTGAGACGCATGCACAGCTGTTCTACACCATCGAGGCATTGATCGGTGCCGGTAAGGTGCAGGACAACCTGGATCTGCATGGTGCCGTGTTCAACGAAATCCACGTGAACAAGAAAGGCTTGCGTACCGAGCGGGAGATTCGCTCATTCCTCGCACGTCTTGGCATCGACGAGGAGACGTTCGAAGGCGGCTGGAACTCATTCGAAGTGAACACGCGCATGCGGCAGGCGAAATCACTCAACCGCGCGTATCAAATCTCGAGTGTGCCGACGATGGTCATCAACGGAAAATATCGTACCGACGAAGTGCGTGCCGGCAGCAAACCGCAGTTGATTGCCGTTGTTGACGAGCTGGTCGCCAGCGAGCGATAAACGCGTCTTCAGTTACCCTGTTCGGCGATGATTTCCCATCCCGCGGGGCCGTTACGCCAGTAGATCCTTCGCGTTAGAGATACCGTCTCGGCCGGAGTCTTCACTTCCAGATCGAAGCGAGCGAGGTAGATACCTCGCTCGGTATCCGCTCGGAATAGCGCGAGGTTCGACACGGAAACGGACGACACCTGCGACGACAAAAGCCGCTGCCGAGTGGCGTGGCGCCATCTTTCCGGGGACTGCCCGAAACGCTCGTAGTCGCGCGCATACTGCGCAACGAATGCGTCAATATCACCTCTGGCCCAAGCATCTGCCCAACGAGCGACCGCAGCACGCAGACTGACAACTTCATCCGGGTCAGGCGTTACCGATCGCCAGCGCAAGCTCGCCGACATCACGATCGGTGTCTCAGACAAACGCAAGCGATCCGCGAGTCGCTCGATATGTGCGTTACCAAACGCAACGCAACCGTCCGTATCCAAGGGCGGACGGATATTGGCGTCAGGATTGATACCGTGCAGCCAAATTCCGTCGCCGGTGCGCTTTAGCATTCTGTCGAGTGCGTTTGGGTAATCGAGCGTGATCGCACGCACACCGTATCGATCTGGCAATTTGCTCGTATCCAGCGACTGCAGCGGAAAATACAATCCGACCGGCGTTTTGCGATCACCGCGTTTACGCTTACCGGAACCGGCACGCCCACTCGACACATAAAATGTATCGGCGATCTTCCAGCCCGTCGTTGTATCGCGCACCACCTCGAATGCGACATGCCGTGTGAGGTCAACGGCCACAACGCGCTCGACGCTCCCCGGCAGGAGCAGCACCGCATCCGGCAACTGACCGTCTTCGATTCGATGACGTAACAAGAAGGCTGACGTCGCCTGTTCCCAGAAAGGCGCTAGCGCTGAAAACGCACGAATATCTTGCATTGCATAGCCGCCGCGCTGCATATCGGTCAGTTCGGTGGAGAGCATCGCCTCCAGCGATTCCTGACTATCTCCCGCAGCGTCCCTCGCCTGCGCCGCTGCTGTCTCCAGCCTGCCCTCGAGCACTCGAGTCATCGTGTCGACAATCCGGGACTCGTCCGAAACGGCTTGCCCTGCGATCAGCAGTACGCCAATCGCCAGCGTCCAACGGCGCATATTCAACCGAAAAGCGCGCCGGGCCGGATACCGAATGCGCCGATTGGATGTCCGCGAACAATCCATAGCGCCTTCGGTTTTGACGGATCGTGTTTGCTGGACTTGAGGTCAACCTCGCGAACCGAAGTAGGCTGCTTGTTCGAATCGGCCACGACATGCAGCACGGGCCGCAGTCTGCGTTCCGGATCACTCAGGCTAACGACGCCTATCTCGCCACTGCTGAGTTCGACAATACTGCCGCTGGGAAAACGCCCAATAGCCTGGATGAACTGCTCAACCAGCAGCGTGTCGCGCGCGCTGTGTTCAGCGGCGCTGAGCAATTCACCCATCGCCTCGGATGGGGCCAGCGGTTCGCGTCGCGCGTTGCCTGTGATCATGACGTCAAACTGGTCGACCAATCCGGCGAGCATCCCGGCGGCGCCGCGCTGCTCGTTGTCCTTGCGTGCCGGATAACCAATACCCCCGGGGCGCTCTTGGTGCTCACTCACCATCTCAATCGCCACCTTCGGGAAATCCTGAATGCGCTCGAGCATATCGAGACCGAGCCTGACATGCGCTTGCACAGCAAGCTTTTGGCGCTTGCTGTAAACCGCGTCATCGTCGAGCAGCGAGGGTGCCAATTTCTGCATCCCGATGTCGAGCAACAACCCGCCCACGGCGAGATCGACCAGTTGTTGCGGCGGCAGCTGTAGGTAGCGGGCAAACACGGCACACCAGATCGCAGTCGAAATGCTCCGCTCCGATCTTCCGTCTCGCGACTTGCTCAGCATCGCCGCATTGATCACCGAGTCAGGATGATCCGCCACCCGAACTGCAATGGCCTCTACAACACCACGACAGTGTGCAGCTCGAACGGGTTTGTTTTTTCCGAGTGCCCTCAGAAGTCGATCACGCTGAGCAATCGCATATTCGTAGGCGCCAGCGGCGGTTTTGAAATCACCACGCGACATCTGCGGCTTTGGGTACTGATGCGGATCGGTGTCGGTCAGCATCCGTCGCAGGCGCAGTCGGTTGTGTTCGAGCGCCTCAGTGGAGTCGATATTGGAAATGACAGGCAACGACTCACGCGTGATCGTGACGGTGCTCGTGAAATTCGGATCGACGTAGACCGTCTTGCAGAACGTCTGCAACAGGTCGATTTCAGACTGAGAGAGAATCTCAAAACCCTGAAAGCGAAAGGGAGTCTCGGACCAAGGCCGATCAAGCTCTACAACAAACATACCGAGCTCGAGTCGCTGCACCGCAACCGCTAACAACTCTTTATTGACTGAGGTTTCCATGTATCCCCAGAGACTCCCGCGTGGCACCATTCCGTGGATCGTCCCTGATCATAAGGCACTAGCTGCCGCGAAACCGAGATTTATCCCATGATTCTCACCAAAAACCCGCACGAAATGGGTCCCAGAGGTCAGAATGTCGACTGATTTCGACGTGATTGTGATCGGTGCTGGCCATAACGGGCTTACAACCGCCGCCTACCTTGCCAAAGCGGGGAGAAGGGTCTTGGTCCTCGAGCGTCGGAGTGTCATCGGTGGTGCTGCGGTAACGGAGACCTTCCATCCCGGATTTCGCAACTCGGTCGCGAGCTACACCGTAAGTCTGCTGCACCCAAAAGTGATCGATGACCTCGATCTCTATGCCAACGGACTGACGATAGTCGAACGCCCCTTCAGTAACTACCTCCCGCTACCTGACAACAACTATCTCGCCACCGGCAAAGATCTGGTGCAAACACAGAGTCAGTTCGCGCGACACAGTTTGCGCGACGCCGAACGCCTACCGGAGTACTACGCGTGGCTCGAGAGTGCTGCAGACATACTGCGCGCAGAGTTGCTCGAGTGTCCTCCCGACCCCAACGGTGGACTCACCGAACTCTGGCGCTCCGGAAAGTTAGCACTGCGCATGCGTCGGCATGGACAACAGGCGCAGCAGGCATTGCTGGAACTATTCACGCGCAGTGCTGCGGATATTCTTGAGCACTGGTTCGAAAGCGCTGCGATTCGTGCGCTGTTTGGCTTCGACGCCATTGTCGGTAACTACGCCTCACCCTATGAGGCCGGGACCGGCTATGTACTACTGCACCATGTGTTCGGCGAGGTGAACGGCAAGTCAGGCGCCTGGGGTCACGCGATTGGCGGTATGGGTTCTATCAGTAAAGCCATAGCGCGCGTCGCTGAAGCGCACGGCACAGAAATTCGCTGTGATAGCCCGGTGGAGCGTATCGTCACACGCGCGGGCAAAACCCACGGAGTTGTTGTTGAAGGTCAAACCATCACGGCACCGGTGGTGGCGGCGAATTGCACGCCTCGGCATTTGCTCCTCGATTTAGTCAGGGAACCTGACCTGGCGGTTGAGCATCGCACGGCTATCGAGCGAACGCGCTACGGCTCGGGCACGTTCCGTATGAATGTTGCCCTGAATCAACTGCCGGAGTTTGCAGTACATCCAGACGGTGACGAATATCTCTCCAGCGGCATCATCATTGCGCCGACCCTCGATTACATGGACACAGCCTATCGCGATGCGAGACAGTTTGGTTGGTCACGCGAACCTGTGATCGAGATGCTGATTCCTTCGACACTCGATGATTCGCTCGCACCGCAAGGCCAGCACGTGGCGAGCCTGTTTTGCCAACATGTTGCACCCGTGCTGCCTGACGATCAGTCGTGGAGCGAGCATCGCGAAGGGGTGGCTGACCTCATGATTGAGACCGTCGATCGATATGCTCCGGGATTCGCAGAGCACGTGATTGCGCGGCAGATTTTTTCGCCCGAGGACCTTGAAAAGCAGCTCGGTCTCACCGGAGGTGACATCTTTCACGGCGCACTTTCGCTATCCCAACTCTATAGTGCGAGACCCGCGCTTGGCATGGCGCAATATCATATGCCTATCGATGGCCTGTTCTTATGCGGCGCGGGGGCACACCCGGGCGGTGGTGTCACCGGTGTCCCCGGCCACAATGCTGCACGCGAAATACTGCGCGCTTCCTGACCACCGGGCGTCGCTGCGATAGAATCCAAAACGTGGATGCTGATGCACAATTCGCGCGCGCGGGGCAGTTAATGCAGCGCGGTCAGGCTGAGGAAGCCGCCACTGTGCTGCAAGAAATCGTCAACGCGCAACCAACACATTATCGTGCGCTTTGCGGCCTCGCGCAGATCGCTTTGCAGTCCCGACGCCCCGATATCGCACAACACTTTGCAACACGCGCGGCAGCGGCTAACCCGAACGGGTTCGAGGCACTGGCGTTGCTCGCTCCGGCAGCACAAGCCACGCAGGACTTTCCGGTTGCGGTCGACGCGATGCGCTCGCTGACCCGGCTGCAGCCTGAAAATGATCGAGCACACTACAACCTCGGTGTTTTGCTGGAACAGGCAGGAGACACCGTTGAAGCGGCGCGCAGTTACGAACGAGCCATCGAGCGGAATCCGAATCACCTCGATGCGCGATCGAATTTGTGCATGATCGAGCTATCCGGTGACAGCGAGGTGGCGATCGATCAGATCGTCGAAATCGTTGCTCGCAAACGAGGGCGACCTGGCCCGCCCGGGGAACACCCGCCCGAGCTGCCCACCGACGAGCAAATTACCAGCCGCTTCAAGATTCGGATGGATCTCGAGCAGCTGACGTACCTCAAAGCAACCGACCGCTTGCCCGAGCCTTTGGCGTCCCTACCAACCGCTCTGGAAGCGGTGCTGGACGACCTTGCGAACGAAGATGAACTGACCAGCTTTCCGGTGCGACATCCGCGCCACGGATGGAAGTCGCACTGGCAGACCATGGCGGGACACCACAACCGTCCGTTGTTCAGTCCGAACGTCGTCTTGCCGGATGGACCATTGATCAATCCTGATCTCGATCGAAAAATGATCGAGCAACAGTATTTCGATAGCGACCCACAGCACGTTGTTGTCGACAACCTGCTGACGGAAGCAGCGCTGGATGCGGTACTCGAGTTCTGCAGGAGCTCAACAATTTGGTACGACGTTCGCCAGAATTACCTCGGCGCGTATCTCACTGAGGGCTTCGGCAACGCGTTGACCATCGGCATCGCCAAAGCGCTCGCAGCGGCCTTACCAGGCATCTTTGCAGCGCATCCGTTGACTCAAGCCTGGGGCTACAAGTACGGACCCGCACTGTCGGGCATTGGGATGCACGCTGATGCCGCTGCTGTGAACTGCAACTTCTGGATCGCCCCCGATGCAGCGAATCTGGACCCAGACCATGGTGGCCTGCGCATCTTCAAAAGGCAGGCGCCGCTCGAATGGGATTTTGACACCTTCAACAACGACGAAGCAGCCATGAAAAAACACCTGGGCGAAGATCTCGACACTCCTGTTATCGTCCCCCACCGTCAAAATCGCATGGCAATTTTCAATTCGAATTTGATCCATCAAACAGATCGCATTCATTTCGGCGATCGCTTCGAGGATCGCCGCTACAACATCACTTTGCTCTACGGTCGCAGAGGTAATTCATGACACAGCTCATTGCCGGACTCATCCTGTTTCTCGGAATCCACAGTATCAGCATCTTTGCCAACGACACGCGCGATGCACTGGCCGCCAAGCTAGGGCCACTCGGTTGGCGCGCCGTATACAGCATCGTGGCGATTGTCGGGTTTGTGCTGTTGATCAAAGGCTACGGCGCCGCTCGCATGGAACCGACGCTGCTGTGGCAGCCCCCGCGATGGTTGAGCCACGTTAACGCTGTACTGATGCTGCCGGTTTTCGTTTTCCTGCTCGCCGCGTATTTGCCGGGACGTATCAGTCAAGCGGTCAAACACCCGATGCTACTGGCCACCAAAATCTGGGCGTTTTCGCATCTACTTGTGAACGGCATGCTGGCCGACGTCCTGCTGTTTGGTGGATTCCTGGCGTGGGCTGTTGCCGATCGAATTTCTCTGAAGCGGCGCAAACCGAGACAACATCTCACGCTACCGAAACTCGGGGTGAACGATGCATTCGCCGTGATCGGTGGGCTCGCGCTATACGGGGCGTTCGTTGCCTATCTGCATCGCGCGCTGATCGGCGTCGCGCCGTTCGGATAAAAAAAAGGGAGCGACCGAAGCCGCTCCCAGCATTAAGACTGTTTGTCTATCGACCTATTTGAAGGTTGCCGTCCCCGGCATCTCCAGGCCACGGTCTGTCAGGATCACTTCGAAGCTCACCCGGTCGAGAACTGCCTCGTAGGCCTCTGCCATTGCCCGCATGTTCGCTTGCTGACTTTCCAGCATTTTGCGTTGGTCCTCAGGCAGCGAGTCCGATTCCATCATCGGGCCCATCGCGCTCTCCGACATCTCGGCAATGAACTTGAAGTACGCACCCGCATCGACGTCCATGCGCGTAAGCAGTGGTGTTTCGCCATCGACGGTCGCCGTTGCTCGCGCCTCGGCTCGTGACTCCGCATCTTCGCCGACGCTCACGGAGATGAGATCGTCGGTCATCGCCATGAAACCATCGATGGAAATCGGGCCGGTCAGACCGTCAGGAATCGGCACCGCATCACCATTTGGTTCGAGTGCCAGCTCAGCGAGCTGCGGCGCCATCATCTGACCCATCATCAGCAAGCCCTGCACATTCTTGAATCCAACGGTGATATCCATTTCAAGGTTCTCTGGCATCCGCTGCTCAGCAATACCTTCCATGCCCTCGAAACTGCCGATTTCGATACTGTAGCCTTGCAGGTTGTAGGCAATCGGCGGCAGCTGCTGCTGTGTTGCGCCAACGGCCTGAGCCACCATCTCGTTAAGCGGGACGAGTTGCTCACATTCGAAAGGTGACTCAGCGGCGGCGCCGAGTGATGTCTCTACCCAGTTACGCAGTCCGAGCAGGTTGATCGCACCACCCAACTTCATCGCGGCATCGGTGCCGGCGGAGAGGCCCGCCATCGTGCCCGCGATCGGTTTCAGTGCTGTCGCAACATCCTCACGCATTTCAAAGGCCACCAAAGTATCGATGGCTTTATCATCAAAACGCGTAGCGCCAATCACCATTCGCGGCATGATCTGCACGAGCCCTGTCATTTCCTGGCTACAGACCTCATCCAACTCCAGCGGTAATGTCGGTGCCGAGCTGAATAGCGCATCGTTGATCGGATTCCCGCTCGCCTGAAGCATGCTAAAAATCTTGGTGAAATCGACGAATCCCTGCATCTGAGGGGTGAATCCATAACGCTGCGATACTGCAGCGAGCGCACCTGAATCCACAATCGACACGGCGGGCTTGGTAGCGCCCATCAGCTCACCGATAATCGCAGCCTCAAGGTCGGCTGGCCCGAGCGACAATGCGACGGTGCCATCCTGCTGCGCGATGAAAATATGAGCCGGCGCATCGCCACCGAAGACGTCAATGTCGAGGCCATCAACCGTAATTTTCGTTGGTGCGTTCTCGAGGTCGGAAGTCAATCGTGCGTAGGTGCTAGCCCAGGCATCCGGATCGGAAATGGTCATCCGAACGACAGGCAGTAATCCGTAACCATAAATCACCGGCACATCCTTCATCGAATCGAAGCCGAGGCCGGAAAGGTCTCCGTCTTCCGTTTCTTCGATCAGCACATCAAGCACGTTGAGCAAATCGTCCGATTCGGCGTCATCACCACCAGTGGTCATCGCAGCACGCGCCTGCAGAAAAAGGTTGTGGTACTGATCAACCGCCATTTCGAGCATCGGCTCGAATTTTTTCTGCAGTGCCGCTGGCTGCGGTTCCAGTGCCGCGAAGACATAAGGAGAGTCGCCAGGCACATATTCAAGTAGTGCGGTGCTGATCTTGCCACTGCCCGCAGCCGATGCAGTCTCGTCGTCACCGCAAGCAACCGTTGCCGCACCCAACACGAGTGCAAACACACAAAAACGCAGTGTTTTCACAGATTAATCCTTGGAATAGTTAATGAAGTCCCAGACAAAGCATGCCGTAAAGCTCGAAAAAAAACAGCTAACCAGGGCGCGCTATTCGATAAAAGTTGTGAATTCCGGCAGCGCCTTGCGAGAAATCACAGGTACCTGCGCATCTGACGCCGGATAACCGACAACGAGCAGTAAATAGGCACGTTCGTGTTTCGGTCTGCCGCAAATCTCATTCAAGAAACCCATCGGGCTCGGGGTGTGTGTCAATGAGGCCAGTCCGCACTGGTGCAAGGCCGCAATCAACATACCGGTAGCGAGACCCACTGATTCCTGTGGGTAGTAATGCTTGGTTTTGTTGCCCGCCTCGTCAATCGCGAACTTCTGCATAAAGATGCTGATCAGGTAGGGTGCGGTCTCCAGAAACGGCTTCTCGGCATTCGTCCCGAATTTTTGCAACGCATCCAACCATTCATCCGAGGCCCGATGCTCGTAGAATTCTCGCTCCTCGGCTTCGGCGGCTTCACGCACTCGCGCCTTCACCGCGGGGTCGGATATCACCGAGAAATGCCATGGCTGCATATTGGCGCCACTCGGGGCTGTGTTCGCCACTTTCAGGCAGTTCTCTATGACAGCGCGCGGCACAGGCTCATTGGAAAAGTCCCGCACGGTTCTGCGGCGATTGAGATCTTCGAACAGCTCGGCAGAGCGATCGATCATCGCATCAGGAGTCAGTCGACGGTATTCGTCCAGAGGCTGGAAAGCGGGCTTATTCATCCGTGGCATGGTCCTCGGCGTCTAACGGGTCGTGAGTTTGCCATTGCGTGAGCGTGACGTCATCGGGATGCGGTGGTCTGTCAGCTTCACCGGCGCGTGCAAACAGGCCGGCACTGATGCCGGTCGCGACCACCGAATCGCGAGTCCCTGAAATCAAGGGGTGCCAGGCGGCCAGCCCGCGCCCCTCGTCGAGGCGGCGATAGGCGCAGGAATAGGGAAGCCAGGACAGATTACCCACACTTTCGGCGGAAAGCTGGACGCAGTCCGGTACTCGGGCGCGTCGGTTGGGATAGTCGGTGCAGCGACAGGTCCCGAGGTCCAATAAGTGGCAAGCGACGTCGGCATAGTAGACCTCGCCGTCCGATTCGTCTTCGAACTTATGCAAACAGCACAGTCCGCAGCCGTCGCACAGCAACTCCCATTCCTCGGCATTCATCTCACCGAGCGATTTGTGCTCCCAGAACGATGTCTCGCTGTTGTTCATGCGCAGCGACTCCCTCGGTCCGCGCTACAATATGCCGATGAGTATGACACCGAAAACCGCGCTGGTTTGGTTCCGGCGTGATCTGCGACTGGATGACCACCCTGCGCTCCTCGCCGCAGTCGACAATTGTGAGCATGTCGTGCCGGTCTACATTGACGACCGGGCAGCACAGGACGACTGGACGCCCGGGGAGGCCAGCGACTGGTGGTTGCACCATAGCCTTGCATCGCTGCAAGACGCGCTCGAGGCTAAAGGATCGCCACTCGTTATCCGCCAGGGTGAGGCACTGGAGGTTTTGCGCAAACTGATTGAGGAAAGCGGTGCCAGTGAAGTGCACTGGAACCGGCTCTACGAGCCTTGGACCCGAGAACGTGATACGACGGTCAAGCAAGCGCTCGAAGCCGATGGATTGACCGTCTGCTCCCACAACGGCAGCTTGCTCACCGAGCCCTGGACGGTGATGACCAAGACAGGCACGCCGTACAAGGTATTCACCCCTTACTGGCGCGCTGCCAAACCCATGGCGGCCACCGCAGAACCGAAAGATGCGCCTGAGACACTCCCGCCGCCTAAGGCAGCGCTGGATTCGGCGTCGCTATTGTCACTCGGGTTACTACCCGACATTCGCTGGGACAAGGGCATCGAAGCGGCATGGCAACCCGGCGAACATGCGGCTAAGGAACAGGCGAAGAGATTCGCAATCGACGCTGCCCGCGATTACGACGAGGCGAGAAATCTGCCAGGCATAGACGGTGTTTCACGACTCTCACCCCATCTGCATTTCGGTGAGCTATCCATTCGCAGGCTGTGGCAGATCATCACTTCACATACGCCCGAGAGTGATGGGCGCGAGGTCTATTTGAGTGAGCTCGGA
This sequence comes from uncultured Chromatiales bacterium, assembly GCA_963922335.1. Taxonomy (GTDB): domain Bacteria; phylum Pseudomonadota; class Gammaproteobacteria; order Steroidobacterales; family Woeseiaceae; genus CALBPI01. The sequence goes on from CAWUIB010000009.1 coordinate 62,141, forward strand.
TGGCGCGAGTTCTCGCACTACGCGCTGTTTCATTTTCCGGACACGACAGACCAGCCAATGAACCCGAAATTTCGCCACTTCGAATGGCGTGAGGACGAAGCGCAGCTCGAGGCCTGGCAAAAAGGGCAAACCGGCATTCCCATCGTCGATGCCGGCATGCGCCAACTCTGGCAGACCGGCTGGATGCACAATCGAGTACGAATGATCGTGGCATCGTTCCTGGTCAAAAATATCCGTACGCATTGGCTGCATGGTGCACGCTGGTTTTGGGATACGCTGGTGGATGCGGATTTACCCGCCAATACCCTCGGCTGGCAATGGTCGGCGGGCTGCGGCGTCGACGCTGCACCCTACTTCCGGATTTTCAATCCGGTTTCGCAAGGGGAGCGCTTCGACCCGGAGGGCGACTATGTCCGCAAATGGGTTCCTGAGGTAGCGGGCCTTCCACAGAAATACGTCCACGCACCCTGGAAGCTGCCGCAGAAAGACGCAGAGCGGCTCGGATTCGAGCTCGAGCGCGACTATGCTGCTCCGATCGCTGACCTGAAGAGCAGTCGTGAGTCAGCACTGTCCGCATTCAAGGCGCTAAAGGAAGTTTCATGAGCGCAAACTTGCACTTCAACCTGCGCATGTTGAGTTATCTCGTCGCGCTTGATGAGCACCGACACTTTGGCAGGGCAGCGGAGGCGTGCTTTGTCACCCAGCCGACGCTCAGCACTCAGATCAAGAAGCTCGAGGAACAACTCGGCGTCACGCTGGTCGAGCGCCACAGTAAAGGCATCCAACTGACCGAGACCGGAGAGGCTATCGCAAGTCGCGCACGGGGTTTGCTGGCCGAGGCGCACAGCATCAATGAGCTTGCCCAGGTGCACCAGGATCCCGAAGCCGGTCGCATCAAGGTTGCGTTGATTCCAACGCTGGCGCCCTATCTGTTGCCTTGCATCGCACCGGACATCAAATCGCGATTCGATCGCTTGAAGTGTCTTTACCTTGAGTTACAGACCGACCATCTGATGGCGGAGATCCAGGCCGGCGACGTCGATCTCGGCGTGCTGGCGCTGCCCTTGAACCTTCAGGGCTGCGATTCCGCAGAGCTATTCAAGGAACCATTCCGACTCGCCGTCGACCCGCAGCACACGCTCGCAAGCCGCGAGACAGTCTCCGAAAGCGATATCGCAGATGAGCACTTCCTGCTGTTGGAGGATGGTCACTGCCTGCGCGACCAGGCGCTCGAGGTCTGCAGTCTGGCGGGTGGCGTGAACGAGGATGAATTCCGCGCCACGAGTCTCGAGACGCTTCGGCAAATGGTGGCCGGTGGCGCAGGCGTGACACTGCTGCCAGAACTCGCGATTCGCGACGATGATGGTCTCGTATCACTACCGTTCGACGCGCCGGCACCCAGTCGAACGATTGTCGGCGTATGGCGATCAAGTCATCCGAGAGCAGCGTTGCTGAAGTCCGTGTGCGACACGATCCGAGAAGTATCCGTCAACTTTCCAGGCCACTGCCAACACGCATGAAACTCGTCCATCTATACAGGACGGCTCGCGACGGGTTTGCTGACATGGGACCCGCGCTCAACGCGGCGTTCAACCAAAGCCGTGATGATGACAACTTGCCCGCGATGCTCGGCACGCGGCCCTTCACCGCCCTCGCGGTGCTGACCGCTGCGGGTCTGGCGCTGGGCGTTGCCGGCAACCTTTACTTCGCCGAGAGCGACAACGGTTTGCTCAGCGCAATCAGTTGGCCTGTGGTGTTGATTGCAGTCTTCCTGGCGTTACCGATTCGGCGATACCTTTTTCGAACGGAATTAGCGGGTGCTGACGAGTTTCCGTGGATTGCTGCATCACTGATCCCGGCTGTCATTCTGTTGAGCATGATCGCGTTTGTGACCGGTGTGATTGATGGCGAAGTCGCCATCATCGAAGACGGTCCCTGGTGGAGTGCAGCCGCCAGCCTTCTGTTGTTGATCGCCCATGCCACCTCTCAAGCGGCGGTCTTGACGCTGGCCGCCGCCGCGCTTTGCTACAGCAAAAACTGGTTCCAGGCGCTAACGGAACTCGCGGTGCTTGTATTTCTCTTGAAAATCACACTGTGGTTTTTCGAGAACGTGCTGCTCGAGATTGAAATCGTGCAGAGAATTCTCGGCGCTTTACTGGACGTGGCATTTCGCATCCGATTGCCCGACTGGCTCGGCGACTTTTCCGACACGATCAGCGTCAGTGCACTGATGCTCGGCATCAATCTCGCTGTGATCGGTGCAACCTGGAGTATCTGTCGTAGTCGCTTCGATGAGCTCCTCGCGACCGGTGAGGTCAACGTCATCAAAGCCGTGCGTGAGGCTGTCGATCCACCGAGCGAGAAGACCGTGCAGAAACGCAAAGCCAAGGCGGAGAAAAAAGCTGCCAAAAAAGCGGCGAAAGCGGCGGCCAAGGCAGCGAAACAAGCAGATCAGTGACCGCGCAGGGTGTTCACCGGCGGTGCTTTGGCGGCGCCTTGGGCGGCGAGGGTGCCGCTGATACCGACCAGCAACAATCCACCGATCGTGCCGGCGAACCACAAGACCGGGTTTAGCCCCATCGGCAAATCGAATAGCTCTCGGGCGACCACAATACCGATAATGCTCGCACCGGTAGCGGCGCAGATACCCGCCAGTAAGCCCAGCGCTGAGAACTCGGCCAGGATTCCGGTCAACACCACACGGCGAGAGGCGCCGAACGTGCGCAACAACGCACTCTCGAAACGACGCTCGTCGAGTGTCGACTGGATCGCCGCAAACAACACGACGACGCCCGCCGCGAGCGTAAACAGGAATACGTATTGCACCGCGAGGGTCGCTTTCTCGATGATGCCCCTCACCTGGGCGAGTGCCGCATCAATATCGATCACCGACACGCTTGGATGTTGGCGCACGAGTTGCCGCAACACTCCCGTCTGACTTTCCGAGATATACAGTGAGGTGATGTAGGTCTGCGGCAGCGCCTGCATGCCGTCAGGACTCAGCACCATAAAGAAGTTGGGCTTGAATGAATCCCAGTCGATTTTTCTGAGGCTGCTGACAGTCGCGATACGCTCCACGCCAGCAATGTCGATCGCCAGCTGATCACCGATGGTCAGCCCCATTTCAGCCGCGATGTCCTCATCAACCGAAACCTCCGGCGGACCTGCATGATCAGCCGACCAATACTCGCCGCGAACAACCTCATTGCTCGGGTCCAGCGTTGCCGACCACGACAGATTCATCTCGCGTCCCGCTCGCCAGGAGCCGCGACCCTGCTCGCGCCATTCACTGGGCGTCAATCCATTAATCGTGTTGATGCGACCGCGTACCAACGGCACAAATTCGACCTCACCCAGCGCCGCTTCCGCGAACAACTGACGGATGCTATCTCGCTCATCCGGCTGAATATTGATCAGAAATTGATTCGGTGCATCGGTCGGCACCGTCGCGTTCCAACCGTCCAACAAGTCGTTGCGGACCAGGGTGAGCAGCAAGAGCACCATGAGTCCGAGACCAAACGCGACCACCTGGACCGCGCTGTCGCCGCCACGACGTGCCACGTTGGCCAGTCCGTAGCGCCATGAGACACCGACCTGTCCGCGCAGCTTGCCAAGCAATGCCACCAAGCCACGCCCACCCAGAACGAGTACTGCCGAGGTTGCGAGCGTACCGCCAAGGATGATCGCCAGCAGATTCACCTCAGGAACCGCCCAGAAAACGATTAACCCCAGTGCACCGAGTGCCGCACCATAGGTCAGCCAGATACCGGGCGGTGGCGGTTCGAGATCGTGGCGCAAGACGCGCATGGGCGGTGTATCGCCAAGGCGCAACAATGCGGGTAAGCCGAACCCAACCAGCAACACCATGGCCGTCGCTACACCGGGCAGCACCGGCGCCCACCCTGCAGCCGGCAAGTCACCGCGCAGCCAGCCCGAGAGCGCACTCGACAACAAGCGTTCCGCTGCGTAGCCGATGCCGACACCGATCGCACTGGCGAGCACGCCGACGACCAATAAGTGCCAAACGCCGACCTGCAGGACGAATGACTGCGGCGCACCAAAAGTCTTCATCAAGGCAGCGCTGTCCAGTCGGCGGTCGGCGTAGCGGCGAGCTGCCATCGCGACGGCAACCGCTGAGAGGATCAGACTCACAAGCGAGGCAAGCGAGAGAAAACGTCCGGCCCGATCAATTGCGCTGGCAAGCTGGCTGCCGGACTCCGCCTGATCCTCGATACGCACGCCTTCCGGTCGATTCTCGCGAAGCGCCTCCGCAAACGCCGCAACCTGATCGGGATCTCCCGCAAACAGCTGCGAATAGTTCGCCCGGCTACCCTCGACGAGCAGCCCGCTCGGCGCAATATCGTCAACGTGCATCAGCAGCGTGGGTGCCAGCCCACTGAAACCCGGATTCTGGTCGGGGCGATACACCAACACCTGCGTGACAGTGAGCACCAGCGCCCCCACCTCGATTTGTGCGCCCACATCGATACCCAGCCGAGCCAACAACGCAGCGTCCGCGTACACAGTGCCGGGTGCCGGGATCTGCTCTGCAAGGCGCGGCGTACCAAACAAACGATCTGCGATCCGCAATTCTCCACGTAGCGGATAGCCGACCGACACCGCCTTCAGGGCGGCGAGGGTGCTCGTTTGCTCCGAAAACACGACCGACGGGAAGTTGATGCCGTAAGAGGTTCTAAGACCCTGGGTCCGCGCTTCCTCCAGCCGCGCCTCGGCGAGTGGTCGCCCACCGGAAAGTCTGAGGTCCGCCGCAATCACTTCGGTTGCCTGCAGCGCTACTGCGCGAGAGATGCGATCGGTGAGGAACCCGATCGCCGTCATACTCGCCACCGCAATCGAGAGTGCTGCCATCAATACCAGCAACTCACCGGCGCGCAGCTCACGCGCGATACCCGACAAGGCGAAGCGAAACGCACGCATCAGGAACGCTCATCCTTAACCAGTCGACCGCCATCAATCGATAAGCGACGCTGACACTGAGCAGCCAGTGCGGGATCGTGAGTTACGAGCACCAGCGTGGTTTGCAAATCGCGGTTGAGATCGAACAGCAAACGCTCAACGGTTTTTCCGGTATCGCGATCGAGATTACCTGTCGGTTCATCGGCGAACAGCAGTGAGGGCCGGGTCGCAAAGGCGCGCGCGATCGCGACACGCTGCTTTTCGCCGCCAGACAATTGTGCCGGATAATGCGTGAGCCGCTGATCCAGGCCCACACTGCCCAGGATCTCCCGGGCCAATTCGCGCGCCCGTGGCTCACCCGTGAGCTCCAGCGGCATCATGACATTCTCAAGCGCCGTCAAAGCGGGAATCAGATGAAACGACTGGAAGACAAAGCCCACACGTCCGGCGCGAACGGCTGCTCGACCATCCTCATCCAGACCCTGCAACGAATGTCCGTCCAGCACCACCTCTCCCCGCGTCGGGGTATCAAGCCCCGCTAACAATGCGAGCAGCGTCGATTTGCCCGCACCGGAGGGCCCGATGATGGCCAGGGTCTCGCCACGACCAGCCGTGAACGAAACATCGTCGAGAATGGTCAGAGTGCCATCTACGGTGGGAACGGTTCGGGTCAGCGCTCGCGCTTCAAGAACGGAACGGGTCGCTGGACTCGCGTCCTCGTTTAATTGAGACTTCGTCATTTATGGTCCGGCAGCGAACGATGTCCGCGAGAAAATCGGTGTCAGTTGTGATCGGCGTGGTCGGCGTGCTTGCTGCCGTACTCACGTTCGTACCTATGTCGTTCGAGTCGTCAGCGACAACGGATGCGCCGGCCGCCACCCAGGAATCCGCCACGGATGATCAGCGTCCAACGCTGATCGTCGTGGGCGACAGCCTGAGTGCGGGGTACGGTCTTGCCGATGTCGCCGATGGCTGGGTGGCATTGCTGCAACGCCGCCTCGATGAATTAGGTTATGGGATTCGCGTGGTGAACGCGAGCATCTCCGGCGATACCACGCAGGGCGGCGCTGCACGGCTTCCAGCAGCGCTCCAGGCCCACGCGCCGCGCGTGGTCGTCATCGAACTGGGTGGCAACGACGGACTGCGCGGTATTGCCATCGATGTGACGCGTCGCAACCTGCGGAGCATGGTGACTGCTGCACAGGAGAGTGGCGCCAAAGTCGCCCTGCTCGGCATGCGAATCCCACCGAATTATGGTCAGCGCTATACCGAGCAATTTGAGGCAACGTTCGCCGAGATAGCCGAGGAGAACGCACTGCCTATGGAGCCGTTTTTCCTGGCAGGCGTAGCACTCGATCCCAATCTGATGCAGTCTGACGGGATCCATCCGAACTCCGAAGCACAGCCGGACATGCTGGAGCGTGCCTGGCCCGTGATCCGCCATGCCATCGAGCTGGCAGGCCTTGCACCCGAATCCCGATCTGAATAAAACCGCGAGCTTTTGACGAACATGACCGAGAAAATCTGGCTTTCCTCCTACGTCCCCGGCGTACCTGAATTCATCGACAACGCTGGCTACAACTCGTTAGCCGATCTCATCGACGATAACGTCAAGAAGTTCTCGAGCAAACCGGCCTACGCCAATATGGGCACCGAATTCAGCTTTGCCGAAATCGATGCCATGTCGCTGTCATTCGCAAGTTGGCTGCAGGCGAAAGGGCTCAACAAAGGCGACAGAATCGCCCTGATGATGCCGAACATCCTGCAATACCCGATTGCCTTGTTCGGTGCTTTGCGTGCTGGCCTGGTCGTGGTCAACGTGAACCCGCTCTACACCCAGCGCGAGCTCCAGCACCAAATGAGTGACTCGGGTGCACGCGCGATCGTGATCGTGGAGAACTTTGCGCATACGCTCGAGGCGGTGCTCGATAAGACCGACCTCGAATTTGTGATCACGACGAAAATCGGCGACATGCACAGCACGGCCAAACGCCTGTTGACCAATTTTGCAGTCGAGAAGGTCAAGAAGATGGTGCCGCCATTTTCGATCCCGAATACGACCGCATTTCGCGACACACTCAAGACGGACACGAGCACGTTCCAGCGGCCAGAGTTAACGCTCGATGATCTGGCGTTCCTGCAATACACCGGCGGTACCACCGGGGTAGCAAAAGGCGCGATGCTCTCGCATGGCAATCTCGTCCATAACGTCCAGCAATCCAACGCCTGGTTAGGCGATCACCTGGCCGATGCACCGATCGTCGGCATCACCGCACTGCCGCTCTATCACATCTTTTCTTTAGAGGGGAACTGCTTCTCCTTGCTCCAACAAGGCGGTCTGAACGTTCTGATCAGCAACCCTCGCGATATGAAGGGCTTTGTGAAAGAACTCGGCAACTACAGGTTCAGCTACTTCACCGGCGTGAACACGCTGTTTGTTGGCTTGATGAATACGCCAGGGTTCGCAGAGCTCGACTTCTCAAGCCTACGAATCACCATCGGCGGTGGCATGGCGGTACAGCGGGCAGTGGCCGAGCAATGGCGCGACGTCACCGGCACACCGCTAATCCAGGCTTACGGCCTGACGGAGACTTCACCTGCGGCGGTGATCAACCCGTTCGTCGACAATGCCGAGTTCACGGGTGCCATTGGGCTACCGATCTCCTCCACAGAAGTGTCCATCATGGATGATGACGGCAACCAGCTGGCCGTCGGTGAGGTCGGCGAAATCTGTATTCGCGGGCCACAGGTGATGCAGGGCTACTGGCAGCGCCCCGAAGAAACAGAAAAGGTCATGGAAGGCGACTGGTTGCGCACGGGAGACATTGGCCGCCTCGACGAGAAGGGCTTTGTCTTCATTGAAGATCGCAAGAAAGACATGATTCTTGTCTCCGGCTTCAACGTCTATCCGAATGAAATCGAAGACGTGGTCGTGCAGATGCCTGGTGTCGTCGAAGCCGCCGCCGTCGGCAAGCCGCATCCGAAATCCGGCGAGGTTGTACAGCTACACGTCGTCGTCAGTGATGGCACCACCGCAGATGACATCCTCGCTTACTGTCGGGAAAACCTGACGGGCTACAAACAGCCACGCGAGGTGATCTTCCACGACGAGCTGCCGAAAACCAATGTAGGCAAGATTTTGCGCCGGGAGTTGCGCCCCGATTAAACGACGAAGGCGTGCCAGAGGGTGTAGAGGGTAAGGCCAGCGAGTCCGCCAACCAGTGTTCCGTTGATGCGGATGAACTGAAGGTCTCGCCCGACACGCAATTCGATCAGGTCCGCCGCCGTGTCTGCATCCCAGCCGTGAATCGTGTCGGCGATTACCTGGGTGATCGATTCGCGGTAGCGTGTGATCACATATAGCGCCGCATCGCGCAGAGACTGATTGATGTCCTCACGCACGGTTGGCTGGTTGGCCAGTGCACCGCCGAGCCCTGCCAGGGCTTCGGTAATCCGATGGCGAAATTCACTCTCCGGGTCCTCCGCCTCGCGCGTCAGGTATCGAGAGATGTCATTGACCACTCTCGAGAGATACACAGCGAGCTGCGGATGGTCGAGTAACTCTTGCTTTAACCGCTCGCCCCGCTCGATTAATGCTGTGTCGTTCTTTAGCGCCTGCACAATATCCAGCAGCACGCGCCTCAAGTGCTCGCGCGCACGTTCCTCACCGTCGGCCTCATCATCCGACAACACCTGCTCGATCTCGGTGACGAGCTGTCGATAGATACGCTCGTCGACAAACCCCGGCAACCACCACGGGGTTCGATCTGTGACCGTGTCGCGCAGATTAAGCCGGTTATCGTCGAACTGTTGCTGCGCAAGGCTGACGAGGCCGGATAACAGCGTGTCCTCAGGGTCATTGCGGATCAGCATCTCCAGCAACTGACCCAACATCGGAGTGACTTGCATCCGCTCGAGTGTCGAGCGCAGGTTGTCTTTCACCAAATCTCGCAGCGCACGGTTGTCTCCCGTACGCACCACCCGCTGCAACACACGCGCCACATCGTCGGTGAGCTGTCGAGCATTGTTTGGACGTGACAACCAATCAGTCGCTACACCTGCCGGATCAATTCGATCTAATCGCGGGGCTAGCGTCTCGCGTGTAAGAAAGTGCGTCGCGATGAAATCAGCCAGCGTATCGCCGATATCGTTCTTGCGGCGCTTGATGATCGCCGTGTGCGGAATGGGCAGTCCCAAGGGTTCGCGAAACAGGGCGGTCACGGCAAACCAGTCAGCGAGCGCACCGACGGTACCCGCCTCTGCGAACGCTCGCACGTAACCCAGCCAGGGGTACTCGGACATCCAGAGGCCGCTCAGGACGTAGATCGCCAGCATACTGATGAGTAACGCGTGCGCCACCCACTGCATACGTCGCAGACGACGTCGACGGCGGCGTTCGTCCGCCGTAAATTCGGACGCTCGCCAGTCGGTCATCTCATTAGCCGTTGTCGTGGTAGGCCGGGCTGAATTCACGCACAGCGTCGACCATCACACCGACTTTGGCCGGATCGATTTCCGGGTGGATTCCGTGACCCAGATTGAAGACATGCCCGGGGCCTTTGCCATACGACGCAAGCACGCGCGCCACGCCATCGCGAATCGCCTCATCGCTCGCGTAAAGCAACGACGGGTCCATGTTGCCTTGGAGCGCAACGCGATCGTCGGTCAGACGTCGCGCTTCTGCGAGATCGGTTGTCCAATCCACGCCGAGCGCATCGCAGCCGCTCTGTGACATGATTTCCAGTCGAGTCCCTGCACCCTTGGTGAACAGCACAACCGGCACACGGCGTCCATCCGTTTCGCGCTTCAGACCGTCGACGATCATCTGCATGCTAGCGAGGGAATACCGGCGATAGAGTTCTGGCTCAAGCACCGAGCCCCAGGTATCGAAGACCATCACTGCCTGCGCGCCAGCCTCGATCTGAGCGTTCAGGTAGTGAGTCGTCACTCGGGCAATTTTCTCCATGAGCAAATCGGCAATTTCCGGCTCGCTGTAGAGTAGCGCCTTGATGATGCTGTAAGTCTTGCTGCTGCCGCCCTCGACCATGTAGGTCGCGACCGTCCAGGGACTGCCGGCAAAACCGATCAGCGGCACGGAGCCCTCCAGTGATCTGCGAATGCGACTTACCGCACGCATAACATAGCCGAGCGAGTCAGAAACGTCTGGTTCGGGCAGGTTACGAACATCGGCGGCGGTACGGATCGGTCGCTCGAACCTCGGGCCTTCGCCCGTCTCAAAGAACAACCCAAGCCCCATCGCATCCGGCACCGTCAGGATGTCAGAGAACAGGATCGCAGCATCAAAGCCGTAACGCCGCAGCGGTTGCAGTGTCACCTCGCACGCGAGCTCGTCATTACGACACAGCGACATGAAGTCGCCGGCTTGCGCTCTGGTTGCCCGATATTCGGGCAAGTAACGCCCCGCCTGGCGCATCATCCACACAGGCGTGCGCTCGGTCGGCTCGCGCATCAATGCGCGCAGGAACAGGTCGTTTTTGAGTTCGGTCATAGTGGTGTGTCCCTGCGATCAGGCGAAGCTTTCGTGAATGGAGGCAACAATCGCCTCAGCGGCGGCTCGTGGGTCTGGCGCGTTGCGAATGGGCCGTCCGACGACGATATAGTCAGCGCCGTTGGCAAATGCCTGCGGTACGCTGACCACGCGCTTCTGGTCATCCGCCGGCCGGTTTTCTACGGGCCTGATGCCCGGTGTGACGACCAACAGGCGGTCATCGACTTCCGCGCGCAACCTCGGCACTTCAAGCCCGGAGGAAATCACGCCGTCGCAGCCGGCTTCAAGGGCGCGTCGCGCGCGGGATATGACGAGATCACCGACGTCACAGTCAAAGCCGAGATCATCCATATCACCCCGATCGAGACTGGTCAGCACCGTTACCGCGAGAATCTTGAGTTGGCCTTTGGCTTCGGCAGCCGCTTCCATTACTGCCTGATTGCCGTGCACTGTGCAGAACGTGGCACCGCGCTCGGCGAGATTGCGCACAGCGGCCGCTACTGTCGCGGGTACATCGAACAGTTTGACGTCCAGGAAGACCTGCTTGTCTCGCGCCAGCAACCAATCGAGTAGCTCGAAGTAACCCTCGCGCATGGCGAGCTCAAGCCCGATCTTGTAGAAGCGCACACTGTCGCCCAGCATCTCGACTAACGCCCTTGCCTGCGCGGCGTCCGGCACATCGAGCGCAAAGATCAGCCGCTCTTCCGGCGGGATCTGGTGAGTGCTCATCGTTATTTCGTTTCCTTATCCCCAGCCGCCATTTTAGCGCAGGCGCGCGCCCGGATCAGGATTGGATTTGCTCAAATCGCGACATCGCAAATCTATCGGTCATGCCCGATAGATAATCAGCCACCAGCCGCATCTGCTCATATTCCTCGGTGTCGGTGTTGACGCCGCGGCGATTTCGAAATGCCTCCGGCACTCGCAGGATGTCGCTCGCGAAATGGTGAAACAAGGAGTCCACCACCTCGGCCGCCTGCTGCTGCATCACGACGACCTCCGGGTGCCGATACAGATGCTCCATCAGGAAGCGCTTCAGTGCGAGGTGGGCTTCCGCGATCTCGTCCGAAAACGCGATCACTGGGTCAGGATGCGCGCGAATGTCGTCTGCGTGCCTGGGTTCCAAAGCGCTGATGCGCCGGCGGCTCTCATCGATGAGATCGCTTACGATGTGATTGATCATCCTGCGCTTCACCTCATAGACCAGCCGACGTCGCGATAGTCCGGGGTAGCGAGCGGTCACTTCACGATACGGCACATCGAACAACGACTGGGTGCGCAGGGCGTCGATCTCGAGAAGTCCCGCCCGCAGCCCGTCGTCGACATCGTGGTGGTTGTAGGCAATCGCATCGACGAGATCGGCGAGCTGCGCTTCCGGGCCCGGTCTGGTGCGGTCGAGGAACCGTTGGCCCAGCGCGCCCAGCAATCGCGCATTGCGTTTCGAGCAGTGCTTCAAAATGCCCTCGCGCGTCTCAAAGGTCAGGTTCAGGCCATCGAACTGCGCGTACTTTTCCTCGAGCTCATCGACGATACGCAACGACTGCAGGTTGTGCTCGAAACCGCCATGCGCTTGCATGCATGCATTCAGTGCATCCTGCCCGGCGTGTCCAAACGGCGTATGTCCCAGATCGTGTGCAAGACAGATCGCTTCCGTGAGCGTTTCGTTCAATCCTAACGCTAATGCCACGGTGCGACCGATCTGCGCCACCTCCAGCGAGTGGGTGAGACGGGTGCGGTAGTGATCGCCTTCGTGATTGACGAACACCTGAGTCTTGTACATCAGGCGCCGAAATGCATTCGAGTGCACGATGCGGTCCCGGTCTCGCTGGAACTGGGTTCGCTCGGACGGGTCGGATTCTGCAAACCGACGTCCACGGCTTTGCTGTGGTCGAGAGGCGTAGAGCTTTAGGCCCTCGTCAGGATGACCAGTCATTCAGCACCTTGATCAGGCGTTCCTGGTCGAACGCTCGCACCACCTGCGCGTCCCCCAATGCGCTGAGAAGAATGAGCGTGATGGCACCAGCCGCCACTTTCTTGTCGTGCCCCATCGCCTCCAACATCTTCTTCGCGGACAACGGGCCAGGATCGGAAGGTAGTCCTGCGCGCATCAGCAATTCGCGCAACCGGTGTACGCTCTGCTCATCGAGATCGCTCATCTGCGCCGCCATCTGCATGCCAAGGCCCACCGCTTCGCCGTGCAACCAGCGCGAGTACGCAGTACAAGCTTCAATCGCATGGCCAAATGTATGTCCAAAATTGAGTATGGCTCTGCGGCCTCGCTCGCGTTCGTCCTCGGCGACAACACCGGCCTTGATTCGGCACGAATGAACGATGGCCGCCGTTAACGCCTGAGGATCACGCTGCATCAATGCGTCTATGTCGCGCTCGAGCTGCTCAAAATAAGCAAGGTCGGCGATTGCACCGTGCTTGATCACTTCAGCCATACCCGCAGAAAACTCGCGCTCGGGTAACGTGTCCAGTGTTTTCGTGTCGATCAGTACACACTTCGGCTGATGAAACGCTCCGATCAAATTCTTTCCGAGCTCATGGTTGACCCCGGTCTTACCGCCGACCGAAGAATCCACCTGCGCGAGCAGTGTTGTTGGGATCTGAACGCAGGCCACGCCGCGCATGAAAATGGCAGCAGCAAAACCCGCCATATCACCGACCACACCACCGCCCAATGCAACGAACGTGGCGTCGCGGCTGAAACCCGCGCGTACTGCGGTATCGACGATCGCCGCGACCTCGGTGAGCGACTTGTGTTGTTCTCCATCTGGCAGTTCGTGCACCGCGAAACGCCGGTCGCCCAAGGCGTCCTGGAGTGTCTTGAGGTAGAGCGGGCCAACCGTGGTGTTCGTGACAAGAACAACATCACGTCCGACATGTTCGGCGAGCATTTCACCAGCCCGTTCGAGCAAACCGGCACCGACGAAGATTGGATACGACCGGCCGCCCAGCGCTACATCTAGAGTTTCCACGGTGGCATTGTCGCGCGCATCGTCGTCGCTGCCTAGTCCGCCTGTACCTCGAGAAGCTGTTGCTCGATCCGACGAGCAACACGCTCGACGCGCTCCCCGTCGGTATTGATCAACAAGTCCGCCACCTCGCGATACACAGGATCGCGAGTTTCGAACAACTGTGTCAGCGTGCCTTTGGGATCGTCTCCCGCCAGCAGCGGGCGATGCTTGCCATGACGGACACGCTCAAACTGTTGATCGACCGAAGCATGCAGGTACACCACCGGTGCGTGTGCTGCGAGCAAAGCGACGTTTTCGGGCGTGACGATAATGCCGCCGCCGGTTGCGAGCACAGTATCGGGCTTGCCGACCCAGTCAGACAGCACCTGAGCCTCCCGCTGGCGAAAACCCGGCTCACCCTCACGTTCGAAAATATAGGGAATATCAACGCCGGTGCGACGTTCGATTTCTGCATCGGTGTCTGCAAACTCAAAACCGATCCTGGTCGCCAGCCGTCGACCGACAGAAGATTTTCCTGCGCCCATTGGGCCGACCAGAACGACGGTATTGCTCACAGAGTGACACTCCAAAAAAAACCGGCAGGTCTCGCGGGCAACCTGCCGGTCTATTTTAAGCGCTTGAGGCCCTACTGCGTAATGAACGATCCCTCTTCAAGGATTTTCGGCGTCACGAAAATCAGGAGCTCGGACCGGTTGTTCAGGCGTTGCGTGTTGCGGAACAGCGCGCCGATACCCGGGATATCACCGAGAAGCGGCACTTTGGTGACGTTGTCACGTTGCTCGGTCTCGTAAATACCACCAAGCACTACGGTCTGACCGTTGCTCACCAGCACCTGAGTTTGTACTTCGCGCTTGTCGATACTCGGGATGGCTGCAGCACCGCCGTTGCCGACGATCGTGAAGATCTGACCGATGGTGTCCTGCGTGACCTGAAGATCCATCGCGATGTTGCCATCCGGCGTGATCTGCGGGGTGACCGTCAGGCTCAGCACCGCCTCTTTGAACGCGACCGCGGTCGCGCCAGAAGCTGCCGCCTGCTGGAACGGGATTTCAACGCCCTGCTTGATCACCGCTTCTTTTTGGTTGGCGGTCACAACACGCGGACTGGATACAATCTCGCCGCGGCCCTCAGCCTGCAGAGCCGAGAGCTCAAGATCGACCAGGTAATCTGAATCAAGGATCGCCAAAGCAAACTGTCCGGCCGGGCTGGGTACCGGCAGGTTCACGTTGTAGCGACCATCGATCGGACCAATATCGACCGGGAAAGGCTGCCCTGTGTCCTGCACGTTTTCGAGTGCGGACGACACGATACCGCCGGAGTTGGCGCTGGTCCCTGTGATCGCGAACAGACCGTCATCACCGTTATCTTCGATGGCCGTCAGACCCAAACGCATACCAAGTTCGCGGTTGAAGTCGTCGTTGACCGTAACGATGCGCGATTCAATCAGCACCTGCTGTACCGGAATATCCAGCGTGGTCACGAGACGTCGAATGTTGCGCAGACTCTCTGCGGTATCGTTGATCAGGAGCGTATTCGTCCGCTCATCGATGCTTACGCTGCCGCGGTCCGTAAGGATGCCCTCATTGATCAGGTCGGCCATATCGCCGGCCTTCGCGTAATTCACACGCAAAAACTCAGAGAAGATCGGCTCCAGCTCCTGAATGGCCAATTGCGATTCAAGATCCGCTTTCTCGCGCGCGGCGATTTCCGCCGCTGGCGCAACGATGATGACGTTTCCGTTCTCGCGCATGTCAAGACCGCGGGTGGTCATTACGATGTCGAGTGCCTGATCCCACGGTACATTCTTAAGTCGCAGCGTGAGGCTGCCGGCAACCGTGTCGGACACAACGATGTTGCGGCCTGAAATTTCTGCAAGCACCTGCAGCACCGCGCGGGTTTCAATGTCCTGGAAGTTCAGGGTGACGCGCTCACCGAAATACTCTTTTTCTTCAGAAAAGATCGTACCGGATGATTCGTCTTTCTCGACCGCGCTAATCTCGATCGCGAAGGTGTTGTCAGACTGATAGGCCAGCTGCTCGTAAGCGCCCTCAGCCGTGATGAGAAGTCTCGTGTCGTTGTTGACCCGCAGGGCGTCGACGGTCGTTACCGGCGTCGCAAAATCTTGTACGTCCAAGCGACGAAGCAGCTCGCTCGGCAGCTCTGTGTCTTTGAACAGCGCAACGACACGACCACCTTCCTGGCGGATGTCGACAGGCGTCGTCGGATCGGTCAGTTCAACGATAATCCGACCGCCACCTTCACGTGTGCGTCGGAAATCGATGTTCTGGATCGCACGCGGACCAGATGGAACCGCCGCTGCAGATGTTGCGCCCGCGCCTACGTTTCGTGCGCTCGGGAACCCGGAGTTCGAAGCAATGCCAGTGCCGCCGCTGAGGGTTACGTAAATCGTATTGCCTGAGACGCGCGTCGAGTAGTCGACCATCGCGCTCAGGTTCAGTACTGCGCGAGTGCGACCGCCTGCTTCTGCCATCAGAACCGTGTCGAGCGGTCCGAGGTCGACCTGCTGTCGACGCGTCGACATTTCCAGCGCTGCGTCAGGAATATCGAGCACGATGCGCGCAGGGTTGTCGATGGTAAAGCTGAGCGGCTCCGGCGCGCTCTCACGCATGACCAGTCGCAGCTCGATACCGCGATCAGGCAGTGAGTTAATCTGAATGTCCTGCAGACCGTTGCTTGGCTCCTGCGCCGCGGCTGAACCGCTCAACAGAGCAAGCCCGGTGATTGCTGCGGCCATTACGCTAGTCAGACGACCCGCGACTCCACGCCAAAACAGGTTTGCCGGCGCCGATTGTGTCGTGCGCGTCATTGTATGTACTCCCGATGCCATATGCGTAGGCCTCAATTCGCCAGCGCGATAGCTACTTCGCGCTCTATGTATCCACCGATCCCGTTAGAAACGATTTCGGTCAATGTGATTTCTGATTCAGTAATGTCGGTAATCCGACCATCGTTCTGGCCGACGTAATTGCCTGGCAGAACCCGATGCACAAGCCCGTCCTGCCCGCGCAGCAAACCGTACGAGCTGCCGCCGATGCTGAGCGTGCCAACCATGTCAAACGAGTCGAGAGGGAACTCTTCGAGATACTCACGACTGCGGTTGCTGTCTGGGCGAACGTTGCTACCTGCACCGCCATCCGCAACGTTCGGCACATCCGGCTCGAATGGCGAGCGAAGCTCCTCGGTATCGGCAACGTAGGTGAAGGTCACGTAGGGCTTCACTTCCGGCAGCGGGTCCGGGCGCTGTCCCGGACGGCTTTTCACCTCGTCTATATATTCCTGCAAGTCACGCACGTCGCTGCCACAGCCGGCCGCAAAGACACAGCTGAAAGCCAGAACGATCCAAGCCGCGCATCGCGAGCGTGAACCCATGGATGTAGGGGCGTCGTACATAGCCACTTAGCCCTCTTCCTCTTCGAGATAGCGATAAGTCTTCGCGGTGACGTCAAGCACCAGCAAGTCTTCATCGGTTCGGTCACGTGCAATATTGATGTCGTGCAGCGTTACGATCCTCGGCAGCGCTGCAACACTGCTCGCAAAGTTCGCCATTGAGTGATAGTTGCCACTCAGACGAATCCTGATCGGCTTCTCCGCGTAGAAGTCGCGCCGAATCTCTGCCTCAGGCTGGAACAACTTCTCCTCGAGACCGGCAGCAAGACCCGTCTGGGAGATATCGATGATCAGGTTGGGGATTTCTGTCTCACCCGGCAACTGGCGCAACATCGCACCGAACGATTGCTCCATCTCGGCCAGTTGGTCCACGTACTCCTGGAAGTTCGCTGCCTTGCGATGAAGGTCTTCGAACTTGCTCTTGAGTTCAGTTTCACGCGCCACCTCACGGTCAAGAAGCAGCTGCTTGTCTTTGACGATCGTGAACCAGATACCACCGGCGGTAACCAGCGCAAAAATAATGACAATCGCCGCAGCACGGATTGGCAACGGCCAGCGACCAACGTCGTTCGGATCCAGATTCTGGAGGTCGTCCATCAGGCTCATTGCAGACCCTCCTCTTCCGCGTTCGGATTGACCTGCGTGGCACGCAACGTGAAGTCGAATCGCTCGCGCGTCTGTCCACCGTCAATCGTCTCGATTCGCTCCAGATCGGGATCGTCGACCCATTCCGAATCATCAAAATTGCGCATTAGCGATGACACGCGCGTCGAGGATTGTGCGACGCCATTGAGGCGAATGCTGCGGCCTTGCTGTGTAATGGCGTTCAAAGTGACACCATCTGGCAAGTTGCGTGTAATCTCATCAAACAGGTGCACGATCTCCGGGCGACTCTGTTGCAACTCCTCGATCACTTCCATGCGTGCGATCAACCGCTCTTTCTGGCGGTCAATGCCCTCGATCTCTTTAATGCTCTCGTTCAGCACCTTGATCTCGCGGTCCAGCAAGTTGTTGCGGTCTTTCTGACCATCGATGCGGCTGCCGTAAACAAGGTTTGCGCCCCCGACAACAATCACCGCAGCCAACATGGCCGCGCCCACTGAGATCAGGAAGTATTTCTGACG
The DNA here is from genome assembly GCA_963922335.1 of uncultured Chromatiales bacterium. GTDB lineage: Bacteria > Pseudomonadota > Gammaproteobacteria > Steroidobacterales > Woeseiaceae > CALBPI01. The sequence continues at coordinate 80,080 of CAWUIB010000009.1, forward strand.
CTCTTTGCGTAGCTCTTCGCGCCACGGCAGCAGGTTAATCTGTGGCATTAGTCAAAGCTCCTCAATGCCAGGCCGAAAGCGGTAAGCAACGCATTGGCGTCCCGCTCAATTCCTTGCCCCTTTGCTCGAGCAGACACTTTCATCTGTCCGAGGGGATCACCAATCTCTGTTGGGATGCCGACACGGCTCGCGATGACATCAGCGATGCCAGGGATGTTGGCGCAGCCACCGCACATGATGACGAGATCAGGCTGCTCCCGGCCGCCACCAGACGCGAGGTAAAACTGCAGCGAGCGGCTGACTTGCTGAGTCACATCATCGATAAACGGATCGAGCACTTCAGGCTCGTAGTTGCTCGGCAAGCCGCCTTCTTTCTTCGCGCGCCCGGCATCTTCCACGGACAGACCGTACGTACGCATGATCTCTTCGGTCAGTTGTTGACCGCCGAACGCAAAGTCACGGGTGTAGACCACTTTCATGTCTTGCAGAACGCCGAACGTCGTGTTGCTGGCGCCCATGTCGATAACAGCCACGGACTGACCAATGCCATTGTTCGGAATCTGATGCGCTAACAATCGGCAGGCGTTTTCGAGAGCGAATGCCTCGACGTCAACAACAGAGGCCTTCAAGCCCGCTGCCGAAACCGCCGCTTCACGCTGATCGACGTTATCCGTTCGAGTCGCGACCAGCAGCACATCGTTCATCTCGCCATCGGCTTCATTAGGTCCGATGATTTCGAAATCGTGGCTGACCTCTTCCATCGGAAATGGGATGTACTGATCGGCCTGGATTTCAACCTGACCTTCCATTTCCGCTTCGGACAACCCGGATGGCATTTGGATCGTCTTGGTGATCGCTGCATCGCCACTGATGGCGATGGCGACGTCACGTACTTTGGTGCCAGAACGCTTTACGGCGCGGCGAATCGCTTCACCGACAGCCTGCGTGTCCACGATGGCCTTATCGTTAATTGAGTTGGCTGGTGTTGCCTCCGCAGAATAGGACTCGACACGGTAGCCACGACCGGCTTCGGCAAGCTCCACGAGCTTGATCGACGAGGTCGTTATATCAAGCCCCAATAAATTGCGATTTTTCTTGCCGAATATCACCCAATATTCCCTTAAAAATCTTTGAGTTATCGTTGTTTTGTGGGCGGTCGCCTGAACAAACGAACTCAACTATATATCAACAAAGTGTTAAATAAAACGTGACTGTGTACCGCTTTTCGCAATTCGTATCGTAAGCCACGACTTGACACTAATTCTGTGAACCACGTATCGCGTGCGAGAGTCGTAACCGAGACGAAGGTCTCAGCCCGCATCTCCACGCCGCCGGAATGCCATCGAATGAGTGATTAGAGAGAAAATGCCGGCACCCCACTGCCGTAACCCCACGCCAATATGCATAATACGTCGCGACCTGACAAGGAACAGAACAGCACCTTGAATAGAAAAACGCTGCTGCGCGTAGGACTGGTCTGTGGGGCTCTGGGCATCTCGGCTGCGGTAGCAGCCACCGGTGCCATCCTCGCCGCTTACCATTACGCCAAACCCAGTCTGCCCGACGCCGCAACCGTCAAGGACATACCCTTGCAGGTGCCTCTGCGGGTTTATACCCGTGACGGGCGGCTGATCCAGGAAATCGGCGAACAACGTCGTGTTCTGGTCGCCTACGACGATATCCCGCCGTTCGTGGTGCAGGCGTTCCTGGCAGCCGAAGATGATCGATTCTTCGAACACCCCGGTATCGACTACCAGGGTGTGCTGCGCGCAGTCATCAAGAATGTGCTCGCTGGTCGTCGTGGCCAGGGGGCCAGCACGCTGACACAGCAGCTCGCTCGCGACTACTTTCTCTCGCGCGAACGCTCCTATGTGCGCAAGCTGAAGGAGGCATTCCTCTCCTACAAGATCGAGCAGGAGTTCTCCAAAGAGGAAATCATGGAGATGTTCCTCAACAAGATGTTCTTCGGCCAACGCGCGTATGGCGTCGCCGCAGCAGCACAGGTCTATTTCGGTAAGGAACTCGCCAATCTGGAAGTTGCTGAAGCGGCGACGCTCGCCGGCGTGCTGCAGCGACCCTCTTACTACAACCCCGTATCCGGCCCCGAGAGTGCCAAGCGTCGTCGGGCCTACGTGCTGCGACGCATGCACGAGCTCGACTTCATAGATGATGAAACCTACGAGCGCTCCATGGCCTACCCCATGCAGTCCTATTTACACGGACCGGACATTGAGCTCGAAGCACCGTACCTGGCCGAGATGGTGCGACGTGAGGTCACCAATCGTTTCGGTAAAGAGGTAACCACGCGCGGTTACCGCGTGATCACGACTATCGACAGCCGACTCCAGGCGGCAGCCAACCATGCAGTTCGCGATGGACTGATGGAGTACGACCGTCGACACGGTTTCCGTGGGCCGTTGACGACGCTCGACCTCGACAGCGTGGATGACGCAACGATCGAGCAAACACTCGAGGACTACCGCAGCCCCGGCAAGCTTCGAACTGGCGTAGTCGTAGACATCGACCTCGAATTGAATCAGGCCAGCGTGCGCCTGGCTGCAGGTGAAGTGGTGACACTGCCCTGGAGCGGTGCCGCATGGGCGGCACCGTTCATCGAACGCAGCCGTGTTGGCAACGCGCCGGAGTCCATGGCCGAAGTGCTCAAAGCGGGCGATGTCATTCGCGTCTACCTCACGTTGTCCGGCACGTTTGCGCTCGGCCAAATCCCCGAAGCGCAGGCAGCACTGGTTGCGCTCGACCCAACTGACGGTGCGATTGCTGCGCTAACCGGCGGCTTTGACTACAGCTCCAGCAAATTTAACCGCGCTGTCCAGATCAAGCGTCAGCCAGGTTCGAGCTTTAAGCCATTCATTTACTCCGCTGCGCTCGCCAACGGATTCACACCCGCGTCCGTCATCAATGACAATCCGGTCACGATCTCTTCGTCAGAGCTTGAAGAGGTCTGGAAGCCGAAAAACTCTACCGGGCGGTTCTATGGCGAAACGCGTATGCGTGATGCGTTAGTACGCTCGCTGAACCTCGTTTCCGTGCGCATGATGATGAAAATGGGCGTCAGTGCTGCACGGCGTCATCTGCGCCAGTTCGGCTTCACGGACGAAGCGTTACCCGCGAACCTCTCACTCGCACTCGGCAGCGGCGCAGCAAGCCCACTAACCATGGCAGATGCCTATGCAACGCTTGCGAACGGCGGATACGACGTCCAGCCCTACTTTATTGATCGTATCGAGCTCGCGGACGGTACCTTGATCGAATTCGCTGACCCGCGCCGGGTCTGCAGCGAGTGCGAACTGGAACCTGAACCCGAGACGATCGAGGAACCGGAACGCCTGGAAGTTTTGGTAGACCCGAACCAAAAACACGATGCGCCGGTCGGAGAGGCACTCGTCGAATTCCTGGATTCCGAAACCATCGCGCCACGCACGATACCGGCGAGCAACATCTGGCTCATACAGGACATGATGCGCGATGTGATCCGGCGTGGCACAGGCCGGCGCGCGAGAGCGTTAGGGCGAAACGATCTGGCGGGCAAAACCGGGACTTCAAACGATCAGCGTGACGCCTGGTTTGGCGGATTCAATCCGAACCTCGTTGCGGTGACGTGGGTCGGATTCGATACAGACGAGCCTCTGGGGCGCGGCGAAGAGGGCGGTCGTACTGCATTGCCGATCTGGGTACATTTCATGCGCGATGCGTTACTCGGCACTCCGGAAGGCAAGTATCCCCAACCGGAGGGCCTGGTCACGGTGCGTATCGACCCGAAAACGGGCGCGCTCGCCGGAGCCTCGGCCACCAACTTCCTGTTTGAGACGTTTGAAGAAGGTACCCAGCCACGAACGGTTTCGGAAACCCGGCCGTTTGATGGCTATGACCAGACCGAACCAGCACTCGATCAGGATGATGTTTTCTGAAGCTAAGGAGAATCCGTCATGACGATGCATAACGGTGATGACCGTTCTCGCACCAGTGTCGCGCAGGAAGCTGCGCGAATCATGGCCGACCATGGCATCAAGGATTTTCATGTCGCCAAGCGCAAGGCGGCTGCGCGACTCGGACTGGATCAGTCAGGCACTTTGCCTAGCAACGTCGAGGTGGAAGCCGCTCTGATCGAACATCATCGGCTTTACGCCGAGGACGATCATGACCTATCTCTTCAGGAGCGTCGTGCCAAAGTCCTGCAGCTCATGGAAACCATCGAGGAGTTCGAGCCGCGTCTGGTCGGCCCTCTACTCGCTGGCACCGCCGCGATGGATGCACCGGCGAACCTGCACTTGTTCGCGGACGCCGCTGAGGAGCTCGTGTGGTTTCTCGAGTCGCAGTCGATCGAGTACCGACCATTCGACCGTCGCGTGAGAATCCAGCGAGGTAGAAACTCGACCTATCCGGGATTCCGTTTCGCTTGGAATGAACTCGTGATCGAGGCCACGGTGTTTCCCTATGACGGATTGCGCCAGGCGCCGTTGAGCCCGGTCGATGGGAAACCGATGCAGCGCGCCTCGATCAAGAAAGTTCGCAAGCTGCTCGCGGCCTAACGCCGCGGCAGCAGGTGGCTGAATTTATCGCTTCGAGATTTCGGTGTAGTCGCGACTCTCAGATCCCGTGTAGAGCTGACGCGGGCGACTGATACGAGTGTTGCTCGAAATCATCTCATCCCAGTGCGCGACCCATCCGACCGCACGACCGATGGCAAACATCACTGTGAACATAGACGTCGGAATGCCGAGCGCGCGGTAGATGATGCCGGAGTAGAAGTCGACGTTCGGGTACAGGTTTTTCTCGATGAAGTACTCATCGTTCAAGGCGACCTGCTCCAGCTCCTGGGCGAGGTCAAACAACGGCGTATCCGTGCGGCCGAGGTTCTTCAGCACCTTGTGACACATCTCGCGGATGATCGTCGCACGCGGATCGAAGTTCTTGTAGACACGGTGACCGAAGCCCATCAATCGGAACGGGTCATTCTTGTCTTTCGCGCGCGCCACAAACTCAGGAATCCGGTCTGGCGTACCGATCTCCTCGAGCATGTCGAGAACGGCTTCGTTCGCACCGCCGTGTGCCGGGCCCCAAAGCGCCGAGATACCTGCCGCGATGGCCGAGTAAGGGTTGGCGCCAGAACTCGCCGCCATGCGTACTGTCGAGGTCGAGCAGTTCTGTTCATGATCAGCATGCAAAATGAACAACAGGTCCAATGCTTCTGCAGCGACCGGATCGATCTGGTAGGGCTCCGCTGGCACACCAAAGAACATATTCAGCATGTTGCTGCAGAAATCGAGGTCATTGCGCGGATAGATGAACGGCTGTCCGAGCGAGTGCTTGTACGCCGCAGCCGCAATCGTCGGTAGTTTCGCAATGATCCGATGCGCGAAAATCTCGCGATGACGGGGATCATGGATATCCGTCGAATCGTGATAGAACGCAGACATCGATCCCACGACGCCAGACACCATGGCCATCGGGTGAGCGTCGTGGTGAAAGCCGTTGTAGAAGCGCAGCAGACTCTCGTTCAGCATCGTGTGGCGACGGATCGAGTCAGTGAATTCGTCCAACTGCGTCGCCGTCGGCAACTCACCGTGGAGCAACAAGTACATCACTTCCACGTAATGCGAGTGCTTGGCGAGCTGTTCGACGGGGTAACCACGGTACATCAACACCCCTTCATTGCCGTCGATGAAGGTGATCTTGCTGTCGCAACTGCCGGTCGACACGAAACCCGGGTCGTAGGTAAACACGCCGAGGTCGCGATACAGACCGCCGATGTTGATGACATCGGGACCGGTTGTGCCTGTGAGAACCGGCAGTTCGGTGGTCGTGCCGTCAGGCGCGGTCAGTGTGTAGGCTTTATCGGTCATGTCCCTAGGTCCCTTTTATTGTTGGGTTGGCCTTGCCGCTGAGCGGAATTTATTACGCTGGGGCGCTCGCAATCGCCCGTTCGCTGGATGTATTTGCCGTAACGCCGAAGAAAACGCCCGACCCCGCCGCCGGAGTCAACCTTCAGCTCTGAATTGCCCTCGCGCGTGCGCGCGAAAAGGGCCGGAATGATAAGGCGAGGCTGCATTTTTGACAAGCTCGCGGCGCCACCCCAAGACCGGTCTCGACTTATCCACAATTCCTGTGGATAAGTCTGTGGAACAAACTTGGTTAACGAACGGAAACCCTTGATACGGCGGGGTCTCTTTCAAAATGGCTATTTTTTAGCCAAATCCTTTTTATTCATAAATTTCATATAGTTATATAGCTATTCGGAGAATGAGTACGAAGCAACATGCATGAAACATTACAATTTCAGTAGCGCCTCCCTAGTTGTGAATAACCTTTCAACTTGGTCGCCCATAATGGCCATGGAAAGTCAACGCTAATCAGGACAAAAAGTCCGCCTGTAAGTCATTGAGAAACCGTTTACCGAGGTCCGTCGTCGTCCAACGGTCAGTCGCGTCCGAAACCATCAGGCCCCGCTCAACCGCAGATTCGATTCCTGGGCGAATCAGCTCGAAAGATCTGCCCGTCCGCTGCTCGAACACTGCGCTCGAAAACCCGTCGGCCAGACGCAATGCGTTCAGCATGAACTCAAAAGTGACCGCCGCGTCGTCGAGCACCGTCATTTCTGGGGATCGACCCGCAACATCTATGTAACCGCGCGGGTGCGCGGCCCGAGCATATCGATAGACGCCATCCGGGAAGCTGAGCTTCCCGTGTGCCCCGGCGCCGATAGCGAGATAATCCCCGAATAACCAGTAGTTCAAATTGTGGCGACAGGCCTGTCCCGGCTTCGACCAGGCCGATACCTCGTACTGCTCGAAACCTGCGCCGGTGAGGGCGGTCGCGCCGGACGCTGCGATCTGCTCCAGCACAGACTCGTCCGGCAGCTGCGGCGGAAACGCATGGAATCGTGTATTCGGCTCGAGCGTCAACTGGTAGTAAGAAATGTGATCCACATCCAGCGCGATCGCAGCACGCACGTCCGATTGGCCGGCTTCCAGATTCTGGCCAGGCAAACCATGCATTAGATCGACATTGATGCGCTCAAAACCCGCTGCACGTGCTTGCTGCACGGCGCTGCGCGTTTCATCCGGGCTATGCAGGCGACCGAGGCGTTGCAGGGCGGCTGTGTCGAAACTCTGCGCACCGATGGAGACACGATTTACTCCGGCAGCGCGATATCCGGCGAGGCTGCCGTGCTCGAGTGCGCCCGGATTCACCTCCATAGTCACCTCAGTTTCAGGCTCGAACGTCACTGCGGCGCTTAGCGATTCGAGCACGCGGCCGACCTCGTCAGGCGTAAATAACGACGGCGTCCCACCACCGAGGAATACCGCATGCGCGCTGCGGCCCTGCACCAACGCTTGCTGAGCTTCGAGGTCACTTAGCAGCGCCTGCACATAAGCTTCGCGCGAAGCATCGCGAGCCGGCGGCGAAGGCACGCGATGCGAGTTGAAATCGCAGTAAGGGCACTTGGCCAGACACCAGGGCCAGTGGATATAAACCGACAGCGGGATAGCGGCCGGATTCACCCGGTGAGCCAATCCTGTAACTGAGGGAGCAACAACTGCATTGCACGCCCCCTGTGACTGATCGATTGCTTGTCGCTGGGTGTTAGCTGGGCGGCCGTCACGCCAAGATCGGGCACTACAAAAACCGGGTCATAACCAAACCCGCCGTCGCCCGATGGCGCCATGGCGATCGACCCAACCCAGCGCCCGGTGGCGATCAACGGCGTCGGATCGTCTGCGTGCCTGAGCGCAACGATCACACTGACGAACGCCGCGTGTCGGTCAGCTTCGCCGGACAACGCCTCGAGCAATTTAGCGATATTGTCGGCGTCAGTGGCCGTTTCACCCGCATACCGTGCCGAGCGCACGCCTGGCATGCCGTCGAGCGCCGCCACTTCCAGACCGGAGTCGTCAGCGAGTGCCGGGAGACCGGTAAAGGCCGCAGCGTGACGCGCCTTCAACAAGGCATTCTCAACAAAAGTAACTGCCGGCTCTTCAGCCTCCGGGACATCGAAATCCGATTGTGGTTTGACGGTGATATTCATCGGCGCGAACAAGTCACCGAATTCGCGCAACTTGCCCTTGTTGCCGGAGGCAAGCACCAGCGTCGTCACGCGAGCGCCGCCTGCTGTGCTGCCATCAGCTCGGAAATCCCCTTCGCTGCAAGATCGAGCAGCTGGTCAAGCTCTTCGCGTCGAAATGCGTGCCCTTCGGCGGTTCCTTGTACCTCGATAAAGGCCCCGGCATCGTTCATGACGACGTTCATGTCGGTCTCGGCTTCGGAGTCCTCGGGGTAATCCAGATCAAGGACTGGCACGCCGCGATAAATCCCCACCGAGACAGCGCCAACAGCGCCATGCAACGGGTCGCGCTTGATCGCCCGGGTATCGGTCAGGCGCCTCGTGGCCAATGCCAGCGCGACGTAAGCACCCGTAATCGAGGCCGTACGCGTACCGCCGTCAGCTTGCAGGACGTCACAGTCAAGTGTGATCGTGCGCTCGCCGAGCGCTGAAAGGTCGGTGATCGCGCGCAACGAGCGTCCAATCAGTCGCTGAATCTCCTGCGTCCGGCCCGATTGTTTGCCACGTGCGGCCTCGCGCTGTCCGCGGGTATGCGTCGAACCCGGCAACATGCCGTACTCAGCCGTTACCCAGCCTTGGCCCTTGCCACGAAGAAAAGGCGGTACCCGGTCCTCGACACTGGCCGTGCACAGCACCCGGGTCTTCCCGCAGCTGATCAGCACTGAGCCAGCAGCATGGCAGGTGTAGTCGGTTTCGATTTGGACCTGACGGAGTTCGTCGGCATTTCTGCCACTGGGGCGATCGGTCATAGCGGATTCGTCTGGCGGTTAGGGGACACGCGCGGAGTATAGAGGAGCCCGCTATCAAACATCACTCCAGCCAGCGCAGTGCCGCGACGGTTGTGTTGTCGGCGCGCTTGCCGTTGTTCTTGACCGCGACATCACACATGACACGCAACACCGTATCGAGCGGGATATTGGCGCGATAGGCAATATCGATCAGGGTGTCGTTGTCCAGCCCTGACCACAGACCGTCGGTGCACAGCAACAGGATATCTCCGGGCTGCAATTCCCGCTTGCGCGAGACCGTGATGCCGGGGAGCGCATCGTCACCACCGAGACAGGACTCGACGTAATTGCGCATCGGATGGCTCTGGGCTTCCGAGGGCTGGATCACACCCTCGTGGATCAGAACTTCAACATGAGAGTGGTCCCGCGTCTTCAAAAACACGCTGCGATCTCGCAGCAAATAGATGCGCGAATCACCGACATGTACCCAGTAACAGGCGTCGTCCTGCACAAGACAGACTGCGCAGGTTGCACGGGGTCGGTGATCGACATCGCGGTCAGAGCCGAGTCCGACTACCGCATCATGGGCCGCGCTAACTGCCCGATACAAAAAACCCTGAGCGTCAAAAATCGGCTGGGGAGTGGATTCGAAAAACGCGGTCATTGTGTCGCGGGCGGTCTCTGCGGCGAGCGCACCATCAGAGTGTCCACCCATGCCGTCGAACACCATGATCAAGGCAGCCTCATCACCAATCGAGATGGCGACACGGTCCTGGTTGTCTTTGCGCTGCCCGATGACACTCTGGCTTGCGTAGTCGATATTCACACAAGGTACCTGCTGGCGATTCCTGTCCAGCTATTCTTTGACACGGTATCATGCTGATCGCGCGGTCGTAGCGCCATGATTTAGCGCACACTCTAGGCCGCCACAGCGATCTTCCGATCGCAGGATAAGGACACTTCAGCAGAAGACGATATGGGTAAGTTGCACAGCATGACCGGGTTTGCCCGCAGTGAACAGTCGGGCGAAACGGGGCCTTGGCTGTGGGAGCTGAGGGCAGTCAATCACCGCTACCTCGACATCCACTTGCGCATGCCGGAGCGCCTGCGCGTCCACGAACATTCTTTGCGAAAACAGATATCCGGCGCACTCTCACGTGGCAAGGTCGATTGCGTCCTGACGCGGGCGGACCAATCCGAGGAGGATGTCCGCCTTGAGATCGACGCCGGCGTGGTGCGCGGGCTGCGTGATGCGGCGAACACGATCCGCAAGCTCTACGACGGCGTGGCACCACAGTCGGTGAACGATGTCTTGCGATGGCCGGGGGTGATCGCGCAACCCGATGCTGACGAGAGCGCTGAAGGCAAAGCGATCAGCGCAGCGCTCGCCAGCGCGCTCGAGCGCCTGAAAGCAATGCGCGCCAGAGAAGGCGAGCATCTCGGCGCACTGTTGCGTACCCGTTCCGACGAAATCGATGAGCTCGCCACACAGGTTCGCGCGCGGCGGCCCGAGGTCATTGCCGGCATTCGCGAACGACTGCAGGAGCGCATTGACCGGGTCGGCGTCGACATCGACAGCGGGCGTATGGAAGCGGAACTTCTGCTGCTTGCACAAAAACTCGATGTCGATGAGGAACTCGACAGACTCGACGGTCATCGTACGGAGCTCCGACGAATTCTCGAAAAGGGCGGCCCGTGCGGACGCAAGCTCGATTTCCTGATTCAGGAGTTCAATCGCGAAGCCAATACGCTCGCATCAAAATCCGGCGACGCTCAAACCACCCGCGCGGCGGTCGATATGAAGGTAGCGATTGAGCAGATGCGGGAACAGGTGCAGAACATTGAATAAACCCCGAGGTCGCCTCGTCGTGGTCTCAGCACCCTCCGGGGCGGGTAAAACCACGCTCGTTAGAGGGCTGCTGGAGCGTGATCCGCGTTTCGTATTCTCGGTGTCATACACCACGCGAGCGCGTAGGCCGAATGAGCGCGACGGACACGACTATCACTTCGTGAGTCCCGGGCGGTTTCGTGAGCTAGAGCGCGACGGTGCTTTCCTGGAACATGCGGAGGTGTTCGATAACTTCTACGCCACCGGTCGAGACGCTGTCGAACACGAACTCGAGCGCGGTAAGCACGTCATCGTGGAAATCGATTGGCAGGGCGCGCAGCAAGTGCGCGACAAGATGCCGTCGTGTCGCTCGATTTTTATCGTGCCGCCCTCGGTTGCAGCGCTGCGCGAACGGCTCACCCAGCGGCAGACCGATTCGGCCGCCGTCATCGAGCGACGGTTGCGCGATTCACTGGACGATCTGTCGCACTGGCACGAATTCGACTATATCGTCGTCAATGACAATCTGGAAATCGCGCTCACTGAACTGGCGGGGCTCGCGAGCGGCAGGTTCCGGCGCAATCGGGTCGGTACGCAGCGCGTTGCTCGCATCATGAGCGACATTCTTGACAATTAGCCAAGTTTTTCGCGCAAATTGCTGGATCAACTGGCAAATTTGACGCTATCATTTACGACCGGCCACGAATCCTGGTCGCGGCGCCTGCCGCACCTCGCACTTACGGAACCCAATCCAAAATGGCACGAATTACAGTTGAAGACTGCCTCGAGCAGGTAGACAACATTTTTGACCTTGTCTTGATCGCCGCAAAGCGAGCGCGACGCATCGCCAATGGCGCTGAGCCGACGCTGCCGTGGGAAAACGACAAGCCCACCGTCGTCGCCTTACGCGAGATCGCCGAAGGCAACATCACAGCGGCGATCCTCGACGAACCCGACCAGCCACCCGAAGAGCTCATGCGCGCCGAGCAAATGCAGGAAGACATCATGCCCTTGCGTGCACTGGGGCTGGGTGACTGAGTACTGGATGTCAGTCCCGCGGTGTTGAGGCGCAAGCGACACCTGACCCTGACTGACAGGTCACGATCGTGGCCAGCGTAAGCGAGCGCGGCATGGACTATGCCGCCAACCTGCTCGGCAGATTTTCGGCCAACAGTAAGTGGGCCACAGGGTTCACTCGCCTGCTCGAAGAGTGCCGTGCGTACATGACCGAGGCACAGCTCGACGAGGTACTGAAAGCCTACGAATTCGGCGCAGCGGCGCACCACGGGCAAAAGCGTCGATCCGGTGCGCCCTACATCAGCCACCCGGTCGCGGTGGCGACCATTCTTGCGGAAATGCGGCTCGACTCCGAGACCATCGCGGCGGCGATCCTGCACGATGTAATCGAAGATACGTCCGCTGCGGCGAGCGAGCTGGAATCACAGTTTGGTAAGGCCGTCGCCGTCCTGGTCGACGGGGTTACCAAGCTCGATCAGGTTCAGTTCAAGAGCCGCGCAGAAGCGCAGGCTTCGAGCTTCCGGAAGATGCTGCTCGCGATGATCGAGGACATCCGCGTGATCCTCGTGAAACTGGCGGACCGACTGCACAACATGCGCACGATGGAAGCGATGCCGGTCGAAAAACAGCGACGCATCGCTCGCGAGACCCTCGAGATCTACGCGCCCATAGCGAATCGCCTCGGCATCAATACGATCAAATCCGAGCTCGAAGATCTCGGCTTTCGCTACCTGCACCCGTTTCGATACCAGGTGCTGAAAAACGCCATCCGCAAGTCAGCGGGCGATCGCAAACAGACGATCCAGGAGCTCTCGGAGACGCTAGGGGCAGCGCTGCACAGCCACAACATCCCCGGCGAAGTTCTCGGGCGCAGCAAGAACCTCTATTCGATTTACCAAAAGATGCAGCGTAAACGCACGCCGCTGAGCGAGATCGTAGACGTCTTCGGGTTTCGCATCATCGTCGATAGCGTTGATACCTGTTATCGCGCGCTCGGGTTGGTGCACAAACTCTACAAGCCGATGCCAAATCGGTTTAAGGACTACATCGCCATTCCCCGCATGAACGGCTATCAGTCGCTGCACACCGCATGTTTCGGTCCGCGTGGAATGCCGATCGAGTTCCAAATCCGGACAACCGCGATGGACATGCTCGCGGAGGATGGCATCGCATCGCACTGGCAATACAAGGCAAGCGAGAAAGAAACCAACGCTTCGCAGCAGCGCGCCCGTGAATGGCTCGGCAAACTCATGGAAATGGATGAGGCCGGCAACACCGAGGAATTTCTCGAAAACGTCAAGGTCGATCTGTTCCCGGACAAGGTGTACGTCTTTACACCAAAAGGTGACATCAAGCGCCTGCCGCGCGGGGCCACTCCCGTCGATTTCGCGTATGCAATCCACACCGACATCGGGCATCGATGCGTCGCTGCCAAAGTGGACCGTCGCCTTGTGCCACTGCGAACGACACTAACCAACGGCCAGAGCGTAGAAATCATCACCGCCAAGGGTGCGAAACCCAATCCGAACTGGGTTAACTATGTGGTGACCGCGAAGGCGCGCACCGCGCTGAAGCAGTACCTCAAGAATCTGCGCCACGAGGAAGCACGTGAGCTGGGCAAGCGGATGCTCAACCAGGCGCTGGCAGATTCAGGCACCAACATGCGCAAGGTGCCTAAGCGCAGGATGACCGCATTGCTTGACGAATTCGGCCTCAACAACACGACCGAGCTTTACGAGCAGCTAGGGCTCGGCGAACGATTGGCGTCACTCACCGTGAAGCAACTGCTGGCCGACGACGAGAGTAAACCTCTGGATTCAAGCGATGCACCGCTGACGATCGCGGGCACGGAAGGCATGGTCGTTAGCTACGGTCGCTGCTGCAGCCCGATTCCGGGTGACACGATTATGGGTTACCTCAGTTCGGGGCGTGGGATCGTGATTCATCGCACCCAGTGCGGCAACCTAGCGAGCTTCCGCAAGCACACCGAAAAATGGGTCGATGTGGATTGGGTGGAAAACACTGAGGGTCAGACTTTCCGGGTGCTGCTGACTGTGGAGGCCGTCAACCGGATGGGTGTGCTAGCCGAAGTCGCTGCAACGATCGCAGACGTCGGCTCCAACATCGACCAGGTCGAGGTCGGTGCGCGCGATATCGATACCTCAAACCTGACGTTCGGTATTGAGGTCCGAGATCGGCAGCACCTTGCCGAAGTACTGCGCAGCATCCGCGCGATGAAAAGCGTACTCAAGGTCAACCGAAACCTCGACTAAAACGCGCATACCACAGGTATAGTGCACGCCGTTATTCACGGAGTCAGGAACATGCAACGTCAACCGATCCACACCGATACCGCTCCTGCCGCCATCGGCACCTACTCGCAAGCCATCCGTTCAGGCTCGCTGCTCTTTCTCTCCGGACAGATTCCGCTGGATGCTGCAACGATGGAAATGGTCGAGGGCGATTTCCGTGAGCGCGCCCGGCAGGTGTTTCGTAACCTGGAGGCCGTCGCGAGTGCTGCGGGTGCGGAGCTCAGGAACGCCGTAAAGATCACCGTGTTCCTCACCGATCTTGCGCAGTTCACGGTGGTGAATGAAGTGATGGAAGAGTTCTTTACCGCGCCTTACCCGGCACGCGCTGCGGTCGGCGTAGCCAGCTTGCCGAAAGGCACCGACGTGGAAGCGGATGCCATCATCACCATCGAAAGCTGACGCCACGCCGCTGCTGCTCCAACCCACCTTGAAGCTCCGCGGGGTTGGGCCCGCGTTGTCGGAAAAGCTGGCCGCGATGGGCGTACGGCGCATCGAGGATCTACTGTTCCAGATGCCGTTGCGTTACGAAGACCGCACGCGCATCACGCCTATCGGTGCGGCACAGCCTGGTACGCGAACACTAGTGGAAGGGGAAGTCGCCATCGCTGAGGTCGCGTTTCGTCCGCGTCGCACCCTGCTCGTGCGCATCATCGACGGCACGAGTCAAATGACCTTGCGGTTCTTTCATTTCACCAACGCGCAGAAAGCGGCGTTCGTCCGCGGACGGCGGCTGACAGCGTTTGGCGATCTGCGCCTGACGAAATCCGGCAAAGAGATGGTCCATCCGGAATATCGCTTGTTGTCCGATGGAGAAACTGCGAACACCGAGCAGGGTCTGACGCCGATCTATCCGACGACCGACGGCATTCACCAGCAACGCATGCGCAAACTCGTCATGGCCGCGCTCGACTTGCTACGGCGAAACGCGCCCGAGGAATTGGTCCCGACGGCAGTCCTTGAGCGACTGCAGCTGCCGACGTTGTCCGAAGCGCTGCACACCGTGCACCAACCGCCACCGCACGAAGACACCGAACCTCTGCTCGCCGCGAGCCATCCTGCGCAGCAACGACTCGCTCTCGAAGAGTTGCTTGCCCATCAGGTTAGCCTGCGATTGCTGCGCCGCAGTGTGCAGGAGGAATCTGCACCGTCGATTGCGCCGGGCGCATCCCTCGTTCAAAAACTGCTGAAGTCCTTGCCGTTCACACCGACGGAAGCCCAACACCGGGTGTTCGCAGAAATCGTGGGTGATATAGCGGAGCCCCATCCGATGCTGAGACTCGTGCAGGGCGATGTGGGCTCCGGAAAGACCTTAGTGGCCGCGCTCGCAGCCGCCGCGGTCATCGATGGTGGTCTGCAATGCGCGATGATGGCGCCGACCGAACTGCTGGCGGAGCAACATGAACAAAGCTTCAAGCGCTGGCTGACACCGCTCGGCATCCCGGTTGTACGCCTTGCGGGCAGCCTGAAAGCCGCTGAACGGCGCGCTGCACTCGCCGCGATCGAAGGCGGCCGGGCAAAGATGGTTGTCGGTACACACGCCCTGTTCCAGGAATCGGTGATTTTCGCGAACCTTGGGCTGGTCATCATCGATGAGCAACACCGGTTCGGTGTGCACCAGCGACTGGCGTTGCGCGACAAGGGCGGGCGTCACGGACTTGCGCCCCACCAACTGGTCATGACCGCGACACCAATTCCAAGGACACTGGCGATGACGGCCTATGCGGACCTCGACACGTCCATTATCGACGAGCTCCCACCCGGACGAACACCAGTGACTACTGTGGTCATACCCGAGTCGCGACGCGATGAGGTAATCGAGCGGGTGCGCACGGCTTGCCGGGAGGGTCGACAGGTTTACTGGGTTTGCCCATTGGTGGAGACCTCCGAGCAACTCGAAGCGCAAGCCGCCGAGGAAACAGCGCAGGTGCTAACCGAAGCGCTGCCCGACATACCTGTAGGACTGGTACACGGCAGGCTACGCGCCCAGGACAAAGCAGAGGCCATGGCTGCATTCTCCGAGGGGCAGACACGGCTGCTGGTCGCGACAACCGTCATCGAGGTTGGGGTCGATGTCCCGAATGCGAGCTTGATGATTATCGAGAACGCAGAGCGTATGGGCCTGTCTCAGCTCCATCAGCTGCGCGGACGCGTTGGGCGTGGGGCAGCAGCAAGTACCTGCGTGTTGCTCTACAAAGCGCCGCTCTCCAATGCTGCAAAGGCCCGTCTGGGCGCAATGCGCGAGACCAACGACGGTTTCGTCATTGCAGAGAAGGACCTGGAATTACGGGGTCCCGGGGAGCTGCTCGGCACTCGCCAGACCGGATCCGTCGCGTTTCGACTCGCGGACATCAAACGCGACGCCCATCTGTTGCCATCTGTGCAACAGGCTGCGAGTGCGATCCTCAACCACTCTGACCTGGCTGGGTCGCGTATCATCGAGTTGCTGCTCGCCCGCTGGATTGGCGACGCAAGCCGCTACACAAGCGTGTAAACGTTTAGAATAGCGGCGCCTCAAGAGACAACAGCTGCATGACCACTCAACCCGACACTACTGTGACGAGCCAGAAATTCGATGATGATCTGTGGCGCCCGATAGCGGATGTTGACGGGCATTACGCCGATTGGCTCGTGCGCAGAGGACTGCTGACACCCGATCTGCAGGCGAGTTTTGCTGACCCGGTGGTCGTCGACTTGCTGGATGAAGGCACGCGCAGAGCGCCAACCTGGGCGCTGAATCTGCTCGACCCGACAGACCGTGACGGCTGGTATCGCGAGATCACTCTTGGGGTTAATGGCGAGGTTTTGGTGCATGCCGCCTGCTTTGCGCCATCACGAACGCTACAGCAGCATCCATGGCTGCAGGAACTCGGCACTCAACCGCTCGGCAGTACGCTTGCGCGCATCCCGAATACCACGCGAGCCGAGATGCTATTCGCACCCGGTAGCGCACTCGGCGCAACGGCGGCAGACGGGTGGTCGAGGCGCTCGGTTTTTGATGTTGCTGGTGCCCCGCTGATGCTGGTCGAACATCTCGCCGCCGAACTGGGCGGTGTGCCGCGGAAGCACCCCTGAAGGTGGAACGGAACGCATCTGGCATCGGGCGCGCCTTGCTGCGCCAGCTCGACATCTACATGCGACTGACGCGCCTCAATCGTCCGGTCGGTATCTGGTTACTGGCATGGCCCATGCTTTGGGGACTTTGGGTCGCCAGTGAGGGGCGGCCAGACCAGCAGGTTTTGATCGTGTTTATGCTCGGCGCACTCGTAACCCGATCTGCCGGCTGCGTGATCAATGACATCGCTGATCGCGATTTTGATGGTCAGGTTAGACGGACACGTGATCGTCCGATTGCAAGCGGCGAGCTAGGTGTCGTCGAAGCGATTGCGCTGTTCATCGCACTGGGGTTCATTGCCATCGGTCTCGTGGCGACGCAAAACACCTTGACCCAATTGCTGGCGGTCGGCGGCGCGGCACTGATGATCGGTTATCCGTTCATGAAGCGCTTCGTGTCCGTACCGCAGCTGATACTCGGGCTCGCTTTCGCGTGGGCCATTCCGATGGGGTTCGCCGCCCAGACCGGCGAGATTCCAATCGTCGCGTGGCATCTGTTTGGCATCACCGCGGTGTGGGCGATCATCTATGACACGATGTACGCGATGTGTGATCGCGAGGACGACCTCGTCGCAGGCGTGAAGTCGACGGCGATTCTGTTTGGCGA
This sequence comes from uncultured Chromatiales bacterium, assembly GCA_963922335.1. Classification (GTDB taxonomy): domain Bacteria; phylum Pseudomonadota; class Gammaproteobacteria; order Steroidobacterales; family Woeseiaceae; genus CALBPI01. The sequence continues at coordinate 97,766 of CAWUIB010000009.1, forward strand.
CGCCGATCGTTTTGTTATCGGCGCGCTGCAGTTCACGATGTTGCTCGCCCTGTTCTTGCTATCAGGTCGACTCGAACTTGGGCCCTGGTATCTCGCTTCACTCCCCGGCGTTGCGGCTTTCATGGGCTACCAGCAATACCTGATTCGCGATCGTGATCCGGACGCGTGCTTCCAGGCGTTCCTGAACAACCAGTGGATTGGACTCACTGTTTTCGTCGGGCTTGCCCTGCACTATCTCTACGCCTGAACTTTTACGTTCGCATAAAGCCGAGATCTTCGTCGTTAAAGTTGGCGAGGTTCGGCAGTGCTGAGCGCAACTCCCCAGACGTCAGACCGAACCATGACCCCAGCGTTGCCGCGTACTGCTCAACCGACACCGTCGGAATGAGTCGACCGCGATCGTCCGTGTAGTCACCGGAAGCAATATCGGAATCCGGGAATCCACCATAGACTCGCTGCCCTCGCACACTGCCGCCGGCGACGAAGTGATGACCTGCCCAGCCATGGTCGGTGCCATCGCCGTTATCGTTCATCGTGCGACCAAAATCAGCAGCAGTGAAGAGCGTGACATCGTCCCATACGCCGAGCTCAATCATCGCATTGCGGAAATCGCGGATACCGTTGGCGATTTGCGTTTGTAACCCGGGCAGGCTTGTTGCCTGTGTGCTGTGGGTATCGAACCCACCCATCCCCACAAAGAACACTTGCCGTGAGACTCCGAGTACATTTCGAAGGGAGATGGCTTCCGCGACAGCGCTCAACTGCCCGGCGGCCTGGCCTGGTGTGAACGTTGTGGTCAGTGGCGTACGCTGCGCATAAGCCTCACCGTACTCATTACTCAAACCGACGCCGGTCGATTGCAGCAATTCAAAATCGTTCGCGAACACGTTCGGCGACGCGGCGTTCATCGAAGTGAGCGTGGCATTGATCTGTTGGCGCGTGGCATCGAAGTCGTTGCTGGTTCCGAGGATGTTCCGGTTCTCCACGAGATTGAGCGGTAACGCACCACTACGCGACAGCGCGAATGGAGCGTCGCCCGCACCACTCAGAAACACGGTATTGCCGAACGTCGTTATGCCCGCCAGATCGGCGCGCAGCGTCGGGTCTGATGCACGAGCCTGATCAATAAAGCGACCACCCCAACCCAAACGGACGCCCTCGGTATCAAGCGCCATCCAGGTCGATTGTTGGTCGTTGTGAGAGAACAACTGCTTGGGCAGCGGCACTGACCGCGCATTGAACTGTGCTCGGGTGGTCGGCTGAATCAGAGGTCCTACGCCGCCGACAACGGCCAGCTCGCCGCTGTTGAAGAGATCCACTACAGGTTCGTATTCCGATGCGAGTCCATACTCGAGCCCGCCGAACACTCCGGAGTTGCTCGGCAACAGCGGCAACAGATCGGCGCGGGCGCGACTGCCGGCCTCAGGCGTCGCCGCGTATATGTCCATCATGCTGCGCCGAGTATTCAGAAATCTCTGGTAGGACGCGTTATCGCGCGGAATGATTACGTCGTGGTTGTCGATGCCACCAAAGAAGAACAGACATACCAGTGCTTTGTAGCCGGAGGTGTCGGCGGCCTGCGCCGTGTTGGCCATCAGGTGCGGAAGAATGCCACCCGCGCAAGCAGCCCCAACGCAGGTGCGAAGAAAATCTCGACGTGTCTTGTTGGTCATAATCGATCCCCCTCACTGAACCACAGCAAATGTGGAGCTGGTTGCGAGCAAATAAATGGCGGTTTGGGCGCGCTTTCGAAGATCGGCATCGATCTGATTGTTGCGCAGTGGCATGCCATCAATGATGGCAGCGAAGTTATCGAAATCCTGCTGCGGCAGTCGGCCGCCGGTCATCAGGTTATCGACGTAGGTCACGAGCGCGACACCATCATCCGCCAAGGCGACGAAAGGCGCGTAGTTTGGTTCGAAGGCATTCGTGCCACCGTTAGGCGTGCGATTGAAAATGTAATCGCCGACAAAGTTGATGTAGCCGATGCTTGAGGCACCGTTGACGATCTGCAGTTCAGGTGCGGTCAAACCCTGAGCGCCCGATTGTGTATTCGGTGCGATATACCCCGGACGATAGAAGTTAAACACTGATGGCGGACGGAACGGGTGCTGTCCTAAGCTCGTGCCCGTATCTCCGGTGTTTCGCAGCCGCGTTTCCGCTACGACATCGATGTTCTGCGTTTCCATTGCGCGAATCAGGTGAATGAATCGCAGCACAGGCTCACGGACTTTGCCGGCTACCGTGTCCTCGAACATCAGCTCATCGAGCAACACAGCAGCGAGCGTGGCTTGCAAATCGCCGCGAGTGCCGGTGCCAAACGACACACCATTGTCCGCCGTGTAGCTGCCGGTCGCGAACGCCATCGCCACGCGCTCCACATACTCAGGAGGCGGGCTGCTCATCGTGAATCTTTGAATCAACTGCCTCGCCATAAACGGCGGTACGTTGTCATGCGCGAAGATGCCATCGATCGCTTGCGTTAGTGACGTCGGTCCATCCGTGTTTTCCGGAATGAAGACATCCAGGAAGTCCTTCGATTCCGGCGAGTGAAGATTCGCGTTGAACGTCATCGGGCGATTCCACATCTGCCATTCCGGATCAGGCCCGCGATCGAAGTTCATCCCGGTGAACACCCGTGACAAATTGACGATGTCATCGTTATCGTAGGTTTCCACGGTCTGCCCATTAACCAACACCGGCGTGCCGTCCATGTTGAGCTCGAGCAAACCGATCGTGAATAACTGCAGAATCTCTCGCGCATAGTTCTCATCAGGAAGCTGTCCTGTGTTTGCGTTCGCACGTCGACTGCCTCGATAGGTCAGGTAGTTACCCATCGTCGGCGTGTAGGTAATATCGAGAAGCACATCTCGGTAGTTGCCGAACGCATTTTCGTAAAGCGCATCCATGTAGTACGCATGCCGATGCGTGACGTTAAGATTCTCCTCACCAACAACCACGATCTGTGACAGCGCAAACAGTGCGCGCTGGCGAAGTTGATCGTCGGCATTAATCATCGCTTCCCAGAACAAGTTCGCGTGCACCGGCCGTGTCGCACGGGCGTTAAAGGGTTCGTTCAGCCGTTCGGTGACCAGCGGCAGCACTTGTGGGAGATACGGACGTGCTGGCTTTGCAAACTCAGCAGCCAGCCAGTCGGCAGCGTCCCGCCCAACGAGGTTCGCAATGTCATCAGCGGTCCCGCCGAACGTTGCGGTACTCAGAAAGCGTTGGGCAGCAGCCTCATCTTCGATCAAGGAATACGAAACCGTCGGTGTGGGCGCCGGCGGATTCGGCGGCGGCGTTCCTGTCGGCGGTGGCGCGATCGTGCCGTCGTCTGTGCCGCCACCGCCACACGCGGTGATCAAGACAATCGCTGCCAGAAAACTGAAACCACGAAACGCTCTACGCATCACTAACATCGCCGTCTCTCCACCGTCGACTGAGGTTGCGCGGGCACCATAACGCAGCGACTGTCGCCATTCGACGTCAACAACAGTGTTTTCGGATACCTACCTCTCGAAGTGTGCAACAGGTCACGAGTCACGGCGATTGGGTTTTACATAGTCTGGTTTCCGTCGGGTGTCGTGGCGGCGAGCACCAGACAGTCAACCTGTTTCGCGCCGGCATCCAGCAGCGTCGCGCGAGCTTCTAACAGCGTCGCCCCGGTGGTCATCACATCATCAACAAGCAAGACATGACTCCCCGAGCATTGCCGTCGCGCAGCGAACACGCCCTTAACGTTCGACTGTCGCCTATGCTCGTCCAGTCCAACCTGCGGGCGCGTTGCACGCGGCTTGTGCAGCCAGTGATTGACGATCGGCAATCCCAGGGCACTGGCCAGAGCGTGCGCTAGCAGCTCGCTTTGGTTAAACCCGCGCCTCATGCGCCGAAGCCAGTGCAACGGCAATGGACACACATGAGATGGCCCTTTTGGGATGTCGTCGCGCAGCGCTTCGAGTAACAGCGTAAGCACGGGCAGGTACTCAAGACGGCCCTGGTACTTAAAGCGCGACATCACCGCACTTAACGGTGGCGTATAAAGGAATGGTGCCACCGCCAGCGGGTGTCGCAGGGGAGCGCGCTCGATCTGATCCTGACAGCGCGGACAAACGACGGGCGACTGATCGAGCCCACACAGAGTACAATGCTCGGAACGTAACCAGCGCCGATACCAGGGATCGCTGTTCATAGCCTGACCCTAAGGGCGTGGTGCAACTGCTGTTCGCTGACAAATCGCCCAAACGCCTGAACAATCCTCTATCGATGAACGCTACGCCCGAATCGACACGTACAGAGTCAGATACCACCTGCCAGCGCTTTCTGGCGCAGCAACAAGGTGGGTTTGTCTTTGAGCATACGGGGGCCGAACTTGCCGAGCGCTTTGAGATGCTGGCGCTTAAGCCGCAGCGCCTGTTGTGCGTTGGCTGGGATCCCAAACTGGTTGACGCTGCGCTCAAGCGCTGGCCCGAGACCCACCTCGTCGTTGTCGAGTCCAATCGTCAGTTAGCGGCGCGCGCACGCAGCGCTGCCGCCCGATGGCTGCGCAAGCCCCGTTTTGACGTGTTCGAGGCGCCGATGGCGGGAGCCGAGCTTCCGAGCGCACATTTTGATTTCGCGGTCGCCAATCTTACGCTCGCCCGATCAGCGACTCCCGACGGCGCGCTGTCGACCCTGGCCGAGTGTCTCCAGCCCGGTGCCGGGCTGCTGTTCGCGATGCCAGGCCCGGACACACTAAAAGAGCTCCGTTCCGCGTGGTCGCATGACGATTTTGCGCATGTGGCCGTATTCCCGGATATGCACGACCTCGGGAGCGCGTTATCCCGCCATGGCTTCACCGAGTCGGTACTCAATGCTGAGACACTGACCGTTCAATACGAGCAAGTCTCCCGGCTTTGGCAAGACATCACGCATCAGGGCGCTCGCAACTGTGAGCCCGGGCGGCGTAAGACATTGACGGGGAAGGACAGATTCCGTGAGATGCGTTCGCGCCTTGAGGGCGCCGATGGCAAGTTCACCGTAACCGTCGAACTCGTGTACGTGCAGTGCTGGCGTGCCACCTCGCAAAGCCGCGACCGAAACCTTCCTGAGGGCGAAGTTCGAATCAGCCTCGACAGTCTGACAAAGCGATAAGGCATCGCTTGAAAACGCCTCGACAAGCGCGCTAGCGTCACGTCATGGCAGGCGAACACTCATCTCACGAATTCACGCTGAGCGCGAATTGCTCAATGAGCGCAGGCCAGGCCGTCGGCTTTTTCTGCGCCATCGCTGGCGTCAGCCTCACGATAGCGATTGGCTGCGCGTTTCTCGGTTACTGGCCGATACTGCCGTTTGCCGGTCTGGAACTTGCGTTGTTCGGTTGGGCGCTGCGCTACACCTGGCGACGGGGACAGCATCGCGAGTACATCACCATCGATGCCGAGCACATCGAACTCGAGCGTGTCGACGCTGATGGTGAGCCGATTGACCAACTCAAACTACCTCGGGCCTGGACTCGCGTGGCCCTGATCGCCGATCGAAACCGCCCTGGCGACAGGCGTCTCGCGTTCGGCCGTGAAGGAAGGTGGACACCGTTCGGTGACTTCCTGATCGAGGCAGAAAAGCGGACATTGCTGAGACGCCTGAAACAAGTCCTCTCTGAACAACCTTAGTCGAGGGTCTACTGGCCACAAAGCGTGGCCCAAGTCTCCTTTTCCCGCGCTGCAGCAGGTACAATATTGCGTGGGAACAGTGTCGGGACGCGCTGATGCCCTGAGCGATTCTGACCGCCGGTCTGTCGATTCCCGACCTCGCGAAATTACCTGATATCAGGACTGACTGATGAAAATGCAAAAGATATTGCTGGGCGCATTGGTGACGCTGCTGCCCAGTGGCGCCGCCCTAGCGGACTGGGAACTCAACATGCGCGAAGGCGTGACTGCCATCAGCCGGGACATCCACGGCTTGCACATGCTGATTTTCTACGTGTGCTGCGCAATCGCCGTATTCGTGTTTGGCTGGATGATTCTGGCGTTGGTGCTGCACCGCAAATCGCGCGGCGTCGAGCCCGCTCAGTTCTCGCACAGCACCAAGGCGGAGATCATCTGGACGCTGATTCCTGTGCTGATTCTTGTCGGCATGGCTGTCCCAGCGACCCAAACGATGCTCGACATCGAAGATGACCGGAACCCGGACATCACGATCAAAGCGACGGCCTACCAGTGGAAGTGGCAATACGAGTACATCGACGAAGAAGTCAGCTTCTACTCGAACCTCGCACGCACCAGTAACGACGCACGACGCCTCGACTCCGGCATCGACCCGACAACGGTTGAGAACTACCTGCTCGAAGTCGACAACCACGTGATCGTGCCGGTCGACAAGAAGGTCCGCGTACTGATCACCTCCAACGACGTGCTGCACGCCTGGTGGATGCCAGACTTTGGCATCAAGAAGGATGCGATTCCTGGCTACATCAACCAGGTGTGGTTCCGAGCTGAAGAGCCCGGCATCTATCGCGGCCAATGCGCCGAGTTGTGCGGCCAGGATCACGGCTTTATGCCGATCGTGGTCGAAGTCCTGGCGCAGGACGAATTTGACGCTCGTATGGCGGCGCTGCAGGCAGAGCAGGGTGTAGGAAGCGCCCGGTTCGCCGACAACACCGCCTCTGCAGAGTAAACAGAACAAGATATCGGGAGCTAACACCAATGAGTGCTGCCACAGAACATCACACTGACGACCACCACGATCACGGGCCTGAGTTGACCGGTCTGAAGCGCTGGCTGTTTACGACAAACCACAAGGACATCGGGTCGATGTACCTGATCTTCAGCCTGATCATGCTCTTCGTTGGCGGCCTCATGGCGCTGGTGATCCGCACCGAACTCGGTCAGCCCGGGATGCAGTTCGTGTCACCCGGCTTCTACAACCAGATGGTCACGATGCACGCGCTGATCATGATCTTCGGCGCGGTAATGCCCGCATTCGTCGGTCTTGCCAACTGGATGATTCCACTCATGGTCGGCGCGCCGGATATGGCATTGCCGCGAATGAACAACTGGTCGTTCTGGATCCTGCCCGCTGCGTTCACGATCCTGCTGGCGACATTGTTCGTGCCGGGCGGAGCACCCGCAGGCGGCTGGACTATGTATCCGCCGCTCGTACTGCAGACCGGCGATGCATTCCCGATGTTGATTTTTGCCGTCCACTTGATGGGGATCTCGTCAATCATGGGCGCGATCAACATCATCGTGACCATTATGAACATGCGCGCGCCGGGCATGACGCTGCTGAAGATGCCGCTGTTCGTTTGGACGTGGTTGATCACGGCGTACCTGCTGATCGCGGTTATGCCAGTACTCGCAGGCGCGGTAACCATGCTGCTGACTGACCAGTTCTTCGGCACGAGCTTCTTCCGGGCGGCCGGTGGTGGCGACCCGGTCATGTTCCAGCACATCTTCTGGTTCTTCGGCCATCCAGAGGTCTACATCATGATCCTGCCGGCGTTCGGCATCATCTCGGAGATCATCCCGACCTTCTCGCGCAAACCGCTGTTCGGGTATGACTCGATGGTGTACGCGACCGCGAGTATCGCTTTCCTGTCGTTCATCGTGTGGGCACACCACATGTTCACCGCAGGCATGCCGTTGACCGGTCAGCTGTTCTTCATGTTCACCACGATGCTGATCGCGGTACCGACGGGCGTGAAAGTGTTTAACTGGACCGCAACGATGTGGAAAGGGGCCATGACGTTCGAGACGCCGATGCTGTTCTCCGTAGCGTTCCTGTTCCTGTTCACGATTGGCGGATTCTCGGGCTTGATGCTCGCGATTGTCCCGGCCGACTTCCAGTACCACGATTCTTACTTCGTCGTGGCGCACTTCCACTATGTACTGGTCCCGGGCGCGATCTTCGCGATTATCGCGGGCGTGTACTACTGGCTGCCGAAATGGACGGGCCACATGTACAACGAAACCCTCGGCAAAACGCACTTCTGGTTGACCACGTTCTTCGTGAACCTGACGTTCTTCCCGATGCACTTCCTGGGTCTGGCGGGTATGCCTCGACGTATCCCCGACTACGCGACGCAGTTTGCCGACTTCAACTTCATTGCCACCGTTGGCGCGTTTGGCTTCGGTCTATCGCAGCTGCTCTTCGTCTACATCATCGTCGCGTGTGCGCGTGGTGGTAAGAAAGCGACTGCCGAGGTGTGGGATAACCCGAAAGGGCTCGAATGGACGGTACCTTCGCCGGCACCGCACCATACCTTTGATGAAGCACCGGTGGTGAAGTAAGTCGTGATGACTGATCCAGCTGGACAAAAGCAAATACGGCGCAACGCCCTTCTATTGGGCGTTGTCGCTTTTGCTGTTTTTGTCGCGTTCATCACGATCACGGTTGTTCGCGGCGGCGCAGTCGGGTAGCACATGGGTGATCGCTGGTTACCGCTGAAGCTCGTTGCGATGGCCGCCTGCGCATTCGGTTTCGCTTTTTCACTCATACCGTTGTATGACGTGTTTTGCGAAGTCACCGGGTTTGGTGGGCGCACCAACGAAACGCCGCTCGAGCTTACCGCCGTAGCAGGCGATGATCGCGTCATTACGATTCAGTTCCTCACCACCGTCAACCAGTATGCGCCCTACGACTTCGAGTCGTCCGTGCGCAGCATGGAGGTGGTGCCTGGTGAGATCTACGACGCAGTCTTTTTTGCGAGCAACCTGACTGAGAACGACAAGGTCGCGCAAGCGATTCCGAGCGTCTATCCAAACAAGGCGGCCGGCTATCTCAACAAGACCGAGTGTTTTTGCTTCAACAACCAGCCATTCGAAGCTGGGGAGCGCAAGGAAATGCCAGTGCGGTTTATGATCGATCCGGAGCTTCCGGACTACATCGACACGATCACGCTGTCATACACATTTTTTGATATCGAAAACGTAGCGGCTCTGTAAAATACACCCGCGTGGGACATCGCTCGCAAGTGACGAGCAAACGGGACAAGCCTAATGGCACACACCAACGACAAATATTACGTACCGCACGGCAGCCACTGGCCGATCGTCGGATCTATCGGACTCTTCATCATGATGCTCGGCGTGTCCGGGTGGCTGAATGGCGGCAGCGTCGGACCCTGGATGTTCGCGGTCGGAGTTGCCGTGGTCGTCGGCATGATGGTCGGCTGGTTTGGCGACGTCATCGACGAGAGCGAAAAGGGTATTTACTCGGCGCAGGTCGACAAGTCGTTCCGCATGGGAATGAGCTGGTTCATCTTCTCCGAAGTCATGTTCTTCGCCGCATTTTTCGGTGCTCTGTATTACACGCGGAACATGGCGCTACCGTTCCTTGAGGGCGGCAGCAATAACTTCTTCACAGGCCTGCTCCTGTGGCCTGGCTTTGAGGCCATGTGGCCCAGCAACGGACCTGCCGGTGTTGGCGGCGAATTTGAAGCCATGGGCCCGCTGGGCTTGCCAGCGATCAACACGGCAATCCTGTTAACCAGTAGTGTCACCATCACGGTCGCCCACCATGCATTGCGGGATATGCACCGCAACACCGTAGCGATATTCCTTGGGCTGACCTGGCTATTAGGTGCGATCTTCGTGTACCTGCAGGCGGTTGAGTACATCCACGCGTACCACGAATTGAACCTGACGATGGAAAGTGGCATCTACGGATCCACATTCTTCATGTTGACGGGCTTCCACGGCATGCACGTCTCGATCGGTGCGCTGATGTTGTTTGTGGTGTGGATCCGAGTGCTGCGCGGACACTTCACAGCGCGTAATCACTTCGCCTTCGAAGCATCAGCCTGGTACTGGCACTTCGTCGACGTAGTGTGGCTTGGTTTGTACATTTTCGTGTACTGGTTCTAGAGCGAACCGAACTCGCGATTACCAAAGGGCGCCTTCACGGCGCCCTTTTTTGTTATTTCGATCCGGGTTCGATCCAACCCATGACACCAGCGAGCAAGAGGCCGCCAAACAACAAGACGCTTAAACCGATACGCCAGGTCAACGCCCGCAACAAACGCCCCGAATCCATCTGGTCACGAGTAAGATAGTAAAGGCCGGAGCCGAGAGAAAAGATGATCGCACCAAGGATCAACAGAACAACAATTCGCATGTCACAAGACACCCTTTCGCGGCCGGAGAGTATAACGTGACTTCGATCGGTTCGCGCTTACTGGGCACCTGGCCTGTGCTGTTGTATCTGCTACTTATGCCAACGATGCTCTGGTTAGGCTTCTGGCAATTGGACAAGAGCGGACAGCGCGCCCAAGCGCTCGCACGTTATGAGACCCAGCTTGAAAATGACGCTACCCAAGATGCGATAGCACTCACTGATCCGGAGTCGTTTAGTCCAGTGAGCGCAATCGGGGAATTCATCCGCGACCGGCAATTGCTGATCGACAATATTGTGGTCGATGGGCAGGCGGGCGCATACGTGATCAGTCCGATGGTGCTGTCCGATGGCCAGACCCTGCTGGTCAATCGCGGGTGGATTCCCCTCACGAGCGAACGCACGGCGGCGGTGTCGTTAGCGCTTCCTGCGGGCGTCCAGACCGTCGTCGGACGCGTGGGGAAATTGCCGGTCGGGGGGCTCAAACTCGGGGAAAACCCAACGACCACTGAGCGCTGGCCACCGTTACTTGTGTTTCCAACGATGGCGGAATTATCCAATCTGCTGGATCTCAAACCAAAGAATTGGGTGCTCTTGAGCACAACACCATTGGCGAGCGAATCGGAACGTTTCGTTCGCCGCTGGACACCCGGTGGTTTGCCGCCCGAGCGCCACATGGGATACGCGGTGCAATGGTTCGCCATGTCTATCGCGCTTACACTATTGATGGTGGGCGCCTGGTGGCGCACCCGGAGCAAGAATAACCGTGAATGAAGCCGTGAAACCTGATCGTAGAGGACGTGTGCAGCTTCTGCTGCTCGCGCTGGTTTTTTTTGGACCGCTTGTCGTCGCCATTGCACTCTATTTCGGTGGCGGAATGAAGGATGCACAAGTCAATTACGGAACGTTGATCGAGCCGCCTATTACATTGGAAGCAAAGGCGCACTTCGATCTCGGCGTCCGTGGCCGGTGGACGCTGCTTTATGTGGGTCGGCAAACGTGCGACGAAGCGTGTCAGAACGCACTCGTCGACATTCGACAAATTCGCCTTGCGACCGGTCGGGAAATCGACCGGATTGAGCGAATGGTCTGGACCGAAGCTCCACTCGAATCGACGATTCTGGATGAACATCCGGGCTTGGTTGCTCTGACACCGACGTCCGAATCAGCAGCGGCATTACAAAACGCGGTAACGCAGCTGGATGCGGAGCACATTTACATTATCGATCCCATTGGCAACATCATTCTCGACTACACGGCCAACCCTGATCGCAAGGCGTTTCTGAAAGACCTGCGCAAGCTCCTGAAGCTCTCGAGGATCGGCTAGGCGCACATGTACGACCTGCCCTCCCGTCGAACGCTGTTGTGGGTGGGATTTGCCGGATTTGTGGTGCTGCTCTTGGCAGAGCGAGCACTCTTTATCCAGGAGTATCAGGTAGCGGTTGCATGGCTTGGCACTGGCTGGCTAGCCGCGTGCCTTGTGGTGCATCGACGGCGTGACTGGCTTGCCGCACTTGGACCGGCGACGATCGTCGGTGTTTTTGTCTATAAGACCGTATTCGGCTTCGTGTTTGCTGATGCACTTTGGGCAATGACGGCCACACTCTTCTCCGCGTTATTCATCGGCGGCAGCATTGAAGTAGTCCTGAAGCCGCAGGTGCGTGGTGCATTGGCACAACGCATCTTTCCGATCATGTCATTCATGACTGTGCTGGTGATGGTCGGCTATGCCATTGGCTCCAGTCTGATGTTGCGCTATCAGAGGGATGGACTCAGTTTTCCCATTGCTAATGCACTGGCCATCGGCGTCGGGGTTTCTGCAACCGCCGGTCTGGGCATGTTGTTAGGTATGCCGGTGCGCCGGGTGATTACCAGTTCACTCCCACGAGGAGTCGCTGTTGTAGTTATCCTCGCTGCCCTGTTGCTGCTGTCTCTGCTCGGCGTCGCGAAGTACCCTTCGAGTTTGTTTGAAGCGATGCAACCGTATCAATACACCAGCCGGACACTGGCTGCAGTGGCGGGGGTATCCCTGACCGTGTTCGTCGGCCCGATCTTTGTGGCGACTGCAGTTCTGGCACTGGTCATCATTGTTGGGGTCGTTCTAAAAGCGCAAGCGGTACAACTCCCCCAGGCCGAAGGTGTGGTCATGTTGGTTGAGGGCCAGTCCCTGTTGCTCGGCATCGCCGCAATTATGCTGCTGTGCACCGCGATGATGAACTCTCAAAGACGAATCCGGCGACTCGCGACCGCCAACCAGGAGATCGCACAATGGATCCAGCGCGCACATGCGAATATTCCTCGACATGTCATGCATGCACGGATCACCCAGCTGGAGAAGGCGCTCGAAATTGCTGGTGATTACTGCGACGCATCTTTATGTGCCATCTATTTGGCCGAGCAGATGAGCCGTGAAGAGTTCACGCTGAACGTCGAGCAAATCTGGTGCCGTGAGAATTCCGATGTTTCTCAGAACACTCTGTCGCCTACGATTGACTCTCGCCGATATCCGGAGCTGCGAAGTATGATGGCAAGGTCACGGTCATTCTATTTTCCAGCGACATCCGATGAGCGCCCGTCGTGGGCATGTGCTTTTGTTGCAGATACCACGCTTCAGGCGAGCATCATGCCGATGAGTTTCGATGAAGAGATCGCGGGTGCGCTTGTCATGGTGAGCAAGCCGCAAGCGCGGATTCGTGATTCCGATGTGGAGTCCCTTCTCGGTACGATTCGAGATCATTACCTCGGCTACCAAAACCACGCGGTCGCCGTACGTTCCATGTTTGTTTACCAACGCCAACTGCGCGAGCTCGCAGCGCGCTTATCCGATGCCGCCGAACGAGTCCGCCGGCAGACTTCTGTCGAGCTGCATGATGGACTCGTGCAACGCCTTGCGGTGGCGAGAATGAAACTCGGCGAGGTCAGCAGGCGAAGAGTATCGGCGCCAGAGACCATTGAGGCGATTACGAACATTGTCGATGATGCGCTTGCGGCGACACGGGGCATCATCCGGGATCTGTCCACATCCGTTTTGTATGAGCTTGGCCTGATCCCAGCACTACAGGAATTGACCCAGAACCTGGATCAGGTCGGTGATATCGCGATTTCGCTAGAGGAGCAGGGGGAACGCGTAACGCTCAGCGAGCCACTGCGCGTGATGATCTTTACGACCATCCGGGAGCTTGTTGAGAATGCGCGTCTGCACGCCGATTGCCACAACCTCTGGATCAAAGTTCGGTGGGATCACGTGCGGGGCATTGCTGCGATTGAGGTCAGCGACGACGGCGTTCAGCAGGGATGGTGGCTCGGCAAGGACCTATCATCCGACCTTGGACTTGGCCTTGCAGGTATTAGTGAGCAGCTTAGACGGTTCGGCTACGAACTCAAATTCGACTTCCGACCGGGCGGCGGAACGCGTGCCATGATAATCTGAATCTGCGTTTGGGGGCTTGAGTTAGCGTTTTCAGCCGGATTTTGCCGGGGGGAGGTACGCCATGAGCATCAGAATCGCGATTATTGATGACCATCAACTCGTTCGCGATGGTCTCGCCTCACTATTGCATGACCTCGACACCGACATCGAAATCGTGGGTCAGGGGGCGAACGGCGCCGAAGCCGTGCTCATCGCCGAGCAGGAAAAACCCGACATCATGCTGATGGATGTTGCGATGCCTGACATTAACGGTATCGACGCCACCAACACCATCCGCGAGGTGGCACCGGACGTCAAAGTCATTGCGGTCACGATGCACGCTGAGCGGAGCTTCGTTACCGGTATGCTCAGTGCGGGCGCAATGGGCTATATCCGCAAAGAGTCCGCCTTTGAAGAAATCTCCACAGCAATCGATGATGTCATCGACGGACGCGTGCATCTTGGCGCAGGTATCAAGGAAATCGCGAACACCGGCGGGCGCTCCGATACGCTCAGTGCTCGCGAGACCGAAGTCTTGACGATGATCGCAGAGGGCAAAAAAACCCGCGAAATCGCGGCAGAACTATTTTTGAGTGAAAAAACCGTTGAGACACATCGACGCCAGATCAGCAGAAAACTGCAAATCTCGTCTGTTGCGGAATTGACGAAATATGCAATTAGACGGAATCTGACTTCCGTCTAAGTAAAAACCCTGACAAAAACTGGTTTCTGGTGAAATCGGACTATATTGAACATAATAAAAATTTTTATATAGCAATTTCAGCTACTTAAGTTTGTCTAAGAGTAATCACTCGCTACTTACTCTGTAAATTCCTGTTTTTTCTTCATTTTTTTGTCATCGATTATCAGGGTTTTCCCGCATACCGAACCCCCTCGTCTAAGCGTAGCCTAAGAAGCCTCGGGAAAGGTCAGCCCATGGATTGGGCACAAACTTTAGGGAAGAAAGCTTGGCAACAACTGGAGCAATGCTCTTTGTACCGCAAGGTACCCGGCACGCCGGGACGCCGCAGACCAGACAGCGGAGTGTCCTGATCTGCGATCCGTCCCGCGCGTTGTGTAGAACCATTGCCCAGATAGTGAACGGTCTCGGGGTCCAGGCGGTCGCTGCCACGGATGGCGGCGCCGCAATCCGCTTGGGTGCTATGCATGCACCTGACCTCGTACTTCACGCCGAGAACATGCCCGGACTGCGGGCAATGGACTTTCTCGATGCCGGCCTCGGCCATTTGCTGAATCGGCGCGCCCTGTTGGTCGACCGACGCGCGCGCGGCCTTCCACGCTGGCTGCCAGTCATCAAAACCCCATTGGAAATCTCTCGCTGCCAGCGGGAGATCCTTGAGCTACTGCACAGCATGGATCAATCAGGCTAATCCTCTCCCTTTCCGCCTGATTGGACTCCTCAAGCCCCGGCAACGGGGCTTTTTTTTGGCTAAAATTCAGGTCTCTCTTATCCGATTCTCACGGGCCTCCCATCGATCCATGGACGTCACTGCACTCCTTGAAGGACTCAACGACGCGCAACGCGAAGCGGTAAGCGCACCCCAGGAACCCGTGCTCGTTGTGGCCGGCGCCGGAAGCGGCAAGACTCGCGTGTTGGTACACCGGGCGGCGTGGCTGATGCAGGTCGAGCATATCTCTCCACAAAGCCTGCTCGCTGTGACTTTCACCAACAAGGCTGCCAGCGAAATGCGTGCACGCATTGAACAGTTGATTCGCATGCCGGCCCGACACCTTTGGATCGGCACGTTCCATGGCCTCGCACATCGACTCTTGCGTCGCCACTGGCAAGAGGCCGGGCTGCCGCAGAATTTCCAGATACTGGATAGCGCAGATCAGGATCGTCTGATCAAACGCCTGATGAAAGAAAGCAGCGCGGCGGACAGCGAATGGTCACCGCGCGAGGTGAAAAGCTTCATCAACGGTGCGAAAGACGAAGGACTGCGTGCCGATCATATGGACGCGGGTGGCGATCCCAACCGCAAGCGACTTATTGAGTTCTACGCCGATTACCAGGCGGCCTGTGAGCGCAGCGGCGTCATCGATTTTGCAGAGATCCTGCTGCGGGCACATGAGCTGTGGCGCAACAATGCAGAGCTACTGGGCCACTATCAAAGACGCTTCAGACACGTACTGGTCGATGAGTTCCAGGACACTAATGCCATTCAATACGCATGGATTCGCATGCTGACAGCCGGCGGTAGTGTCCCGTTTGCCGTCGGGGACGACGATCAGTCGATCTATCGGTGGCGCGGCGCGCGTATTGAGCACATCAGTGGGTTCGAACGAGACTACCCCGGCACTCGCGTCGTCAAGCTCGAGCAAAACTATCGATCCACCGGCAATATTCTGAATGCCGCCAACGCCATCATTGCGAACAACGGCGGCAGACTGGGCAAGAACCTTTGGACCGACGATAAGGATGGGCCTCCAATCCGGCTGTACGCGGCGTTCAACGAACGCGACGAAGCCGACTTCATCGTCAATCGACTGAAAGACTGGATCGCCCAGGGCAACCGACGTGATGACTCAGCGATCTTGTACCGATCGAACGCACAGTCGCGCGTCCTTGAGGAAATGTTGCTGAATTCCCGTATCCCTTACCGGGTGTACGGCGGACTACGGTTTTTCGAGCGCGCGGAAATTAAGGATGTTCTCGCGTATCTCCGCCTGATCAGCAATCGCGACGATGATGCGGCGTTTGAGCGTGTAGTTAATGTACCAGCGCGAGGCATCGGTGCTCGCAGTGTTGAGGCGATGCGAAGCTACGCGCGCGCCAATGCGTGCTCTTTGTGGCGTGCCGCTGGTGCGGTCGTGTCGGATCCGATGGCGGGACGCAGTGCCAAAGCCATCGGTCGGTTTCTCAATTTGATCGAAAGCATGGCCGAAGGCTGCGCAACGCTGGATCTACACGAGAAAGTGGATCACGTAATCCACGCGAGCGACCTGGCCTCCCACTATCGCAAAGAGGGTGAAGAAAAGGCCGCTACCCGCATCGAGAACATCGAGGAACTGGTTAGCGCAGCGCGCGGGTTCGCACCCGACAGCACCGAAGAAGCGGAAGACATGTCCGAACTCGATGCATTTCTTGCGCATGCTGCGCTGGAAGCCGGTGAAGGCCAGGCCGACGCCTGGGAAGATTGCGTGCAATTAATGACGCTGCACTCTGCGAAGGGCCTGGAATTTCCGCTCGTATTTATCTGCGGCATGGAGGATGGGCTTTTCCCGCACCAGCGTTCGGTGACCGATCCAGCTGGGCTCGAGGAGGAGCGCAGACTCTGCTATGTCGGATGTACTCGCGCCATGCAGGAGCTCTACATCACCTATGCGGAGCAGCGTCGACTGCACGGCATGGACAGTTTCGCAGCACCGTCACGCTTCATTCGAGAGATCCCCACACAGCTGATTGAAGAAATACGGCCAAGAGCGAATCTGCAGCGGCCAGTTGCCGCACCGAGAAACTCGGGCAACAACGGTCGCCTGATCGATGACACGCCAGCGGTTCAGCTCGGCCGCCCTGTGCGTCATGCCAAATTTGGGGACGGTGTGATCCTGAACTGTGAGGGTCAAGGCGCTCATGCGCGCGTTTGGGTGAACTTTGAGTCTGCCGGAACAAAATGCCTGATGCTCAACTACGCCAACCTTGAGTTAATGTAGAATCCGAAGCGATGAAGATCCTGATTCTAGGCGCAGGACAGGTGGGTGCGAGTGCGGCGCAACACTTGTCGCGGGAAGAGTCGAACGACGTCACCGTTGTCGATATCAATGCGGAAGTCTTGCGTGAGCTACAGGATCGTCTCGATATCCGAACGGTCGTCGGGCACGCCAGCTACCCGGATGTGCTGGAGCGCGCCGGAGGGCGTGACGCCGACATCATCATCGCCCTGACTGACTCTGACGAAACCAATATGGTCGCTTGTCAGGTCGGTTATTCCATGTTCCGCACGCCGACCAAGATCGCACGCATTCGTGCGGCAGAATACATGACTGCGGAAAAACTCTTCGCACAAGAGTCGATGCCCGTCGACGTGCGGATCAGCCCCGAGCAACTGGTCTGCGAATACGTTGAGCAGTTGATCCTGTACCCAGGTGCATTGCAGGTGCTGGAGTTCGCCGATGATCGGGTAAGACTGGTGGGTGCGCGCGCCGATCGCGATGGCCTGCTGGTCGGCCAGCAATTGAAAAATATCAAAGAACATCACCCGAATACCGAAGCAAGGATCGCAGCGATTTATCGAGATGGACGTTCCATCGAACCGCACGGAGACACCGTGATTCGGGAAGGCGATGAAGTGTTCTTCATTGCGGCGCGAAAAGACATTCGGGTTTTCATGAGCGAGATGCGCAAGCTCGAAGACCCGGTGCGACGGGTGATCATCGCAGGGGGTGGCAATATCGGGCTGCGACTCGCGCAGACACTGGAGCAGACGAACCAGGTCAAGATCATCGAGCGTAATCCGGAGCGTGCACGAATTATCTCGGAGCAGCTGTCCAAAGCGATCGTCCTGAACGGCGATGCCGCCAACGAAGACCTCTTGCTCGAGGAAAACATCGACAGCGCTGACGTGTTTTGTGCGCTGACCAATGCCGAGGAGGCCAATATCCTCTCGGCCATGCTGGCTCGGCGTCTCGGTGCCAATAAGGTCATGGCGCTGATCAATCGCCCGAGTTATGCCGAATTGATGGAATCCGGCAGCATCGATATCGCGTTGTCGCCGCAGCAAATTACGATCGGGTCACTTCTCGCACACGTGCGTCGCGGCGATGTGGTGAAGGTACACTCGCTGCGACGTGGCGCTGCGGAGGCGATTGAAGCGGTCGCCCACGGCGCCAGTGGCACCAGCAAAGTCGTCGGTAAGTCGATCGAAAGCCTTGCCTTGCCCAAGGGCGCGTCCATTGCGGCGCTCGTGCGCGGCGATGAGGTGATCATCGCGCATCACGACACCGTTATCGAAGCCGACGACCATGTCATCATTTTCCTGTCTGATCGACGCAAAATCGACGAAGTTGAAGCACTTTTCCAAGTAGGCGTCTCGTTCCTCTGAGCGACGTTGAACAATGAACTGGTCGGTCATCCAACGCATTCTCGGTTTGCTGCTGACCATGTTCAGTGTGGCGATGCTGCCTCCGATTGTCGTCTCCCTGATTTATTCGGATGGCGCCTGGCGGGCGTTCCTCTACTCTTTCCTGCTGATTCTCGTTCTGGGTGTCCTGCTGTTCTTGCCCGTCAGGCGTGCTCGTAAGGATCTGCGCCTGCGCGACGGGTTCTTGGTGGTCGCGTCATTCTGGATGGTGCTAGGTACGATCGGTGCGATGCCGCTTTGGCTCTCGTCCGAACCCAGCATGACGCTGACCGAAGCCGTGTTCGAATCGATCTCTGGCCTGACCACCACCGGCGCGACGGTTATCACTGGCCTGGACGGGCTACCCGAGTCGATCCTGTTCTACCGCCAGCAACTGCAATGGCTCGGCGGCATGGGAATCATTGTCCTCGCTGTCGCCATCCTCCCCATGCTCGGCGTCGGTGGCATGCAGCTCTACCGCGCTGAGACACCGGGACCAGTCAAGGACACCAAGCTCACGCCCCGGATTACCGAGACCGCTAAGGCGTTGTGGTACGTCTATCTCGGGTTCACAGTGCTATGCGGTGTTGCGTATTACCTGGCCGGCATGAGCGTGTTCGACGCGATATGCCATAGCTTTTCGACCGTCGCGATTGGCGGATTCTCGACCCACGACCTCAGTCTCGGTCACTTCGACCGCGGCGCGATCGATGTTGTCGCCATCGTTTTCATGCTGCTCGCCGGCATCAATTTTTCATTGCATTTTTTCGCCTGGCGCAACAATTCCATCCGACACTACTTCGATGATCCGGAGGTGCGAGCCTACGGCTTTATCATCGCCTCGCTAACCGTAATCGTGAGCGCGGTTTTGCTGATGACAAACCCGATTGGTGGTCCGGGCCAGACGGTACTCGACAGTGCTTTCCAGGCCGTGTCCATGGCGACGACCACCGGCTTCACAACGGCGAATTATGCGGCCTGGCCGGGAGCGATCCCGGTGTTGCTCATCTTCTCGAGTTTCATTGGGGGATGCGCGGGATCGACTGCGGGTGGCATCAAAGTGATGCGTGCCCTGCTTCTGTACCGCCAGGGTGCACGCGAAATTGCGCGGCTCGTACATCCGAGTGCAGAGATACCCGTCAAAATCGGTAAAAAGGCGGTTTCGCGGCGAGTCGTTGAGGCTGTTTGGGGCTTCTTCGCAGTCTACATCGTCGTTTTTGTCGTCATTTTGCTCGCTCTGGTCAGCACAGGTCTCGATCAGGAGAGTGCTTTTGCTGCGGTAGCGGCGACCCTGAACAACCTCGGGCCTGGGTTAGGTGAGGTGACCAGCGGTTTCATGAATGTGTCTCCCACCGGCCAGTGGATCTGCATTGTGGCAATGGTTCTGGGCCGTTTGGAGATTTTCACCTTGCTCGTGCTGATAACCCCAACGTTCTGGCGACGATAATCCATGGAAGCTCTGGATCGCTTTAATCGGTGGATCGGCCGGACCATAGCGTGGATGACGGCTCTGATGGTGCTGAACACCGTCCTCGTGATCGCGGGCCGCGATCTGTTTGGGTTTGGCCGGATCTGGATGCAGGAGCTGACCACATGGATGCACGCTGCCGTATTCCTGCTGGGCGCGGCCTACACACTCAGCCATGACGAGCACGTGCGCGTGGACATCATTTATCAGCGTCTCAGCAAGCGGGGCCGCGCGTTGGTTGATGGCCTTGGCACTCTTTTGCTGTTGATACCGACCTGCTTATACCTGCTGTTTTCTACCTGGAACTACGTGTTTGGGCCATTGGGCAGCTGGGCAACGCGGGAGGCGTCTGGCCAGGCAGGAGGACTGCCTTTTCCGGCACCGGCGATCCTGAAGACGTTTATGGTCATCATGCCTGTACTGCTCTTGCTGCAGGCCGTTGTGATCATTGCCCGCAGCATTGCAGAGTTCCGAGAGGATAAGGCATGACGCTGTGGGCGATCGGACTGTTCCTGGCAGTTGTCATCGTCTTGATGACTGGCTACCCAGTCGCGTTCGTGCTGGCGGGTACGTCACTCGCCGTAGCCTTACTCGGCACACTCGCAGGCACTTTCGATACCGCCTTCCTGACGTCGCTGCCCAATCGACTGGCAGGCATCATGGGGAACGAGACCCTCATCGCCGTGCCGTTGTTCGTGTTCATGGGGATTACGCTGGAACGCTCGCGAATCGCCGAGGAACTGCTCACCACGCTCAGCGAGCTCTTCGGTGGACGTCACGGAGCGCTGGGTTTCGCGGTGCTATTGGTCGGCATGTTGCTGGCGGCCAGCACCGGTATCGTCGGCGCGACCGTTGTCACTATGGGACTGCTCTCACTGCCTGCGATGCTGCAGCGAGGCTACTCACCGGCACTGGCCAGCGGCACGATCTGCGCTTCGGGCACACTCGGCCAGATCATTCCGCCTTCGATCGTCCTCGTCCTGCTCGGGGACGTATTGTCCTCGGCCTATCAGAAGGCGCAGCTGGAGCAGGGCGTTTTCACGCCCGATACCGTGTCCGTGGGCGATTTGTTCGCCGGCGCACTGATTCCTGGCTTGCTGCTTGTACTGCTCTATTTCGTCTGGCTACTGGGCGTGTCACTGGTGCGACCCGACGCAATGCCACGCTCAAAAGAACCGGTATCGCAACAGTTGCGTGTTGCGAAATTGCTGCAGTCAATTGCTGCACCTCTGCTGCTGGTGCTTGCCGTTTTAGGGTCTATTTTGACTGGAATCGCTACGCCTACAGAGGCTGCGGGCGTAGGCGCAGCCGGATCGCTCGTACTGGCTTTGCTGCGGGCTGAGCTCGATTTTGCTGCACTCCATGACATTGCCAAGCGGACAACGCGTGTTACTGCGATGGTTTTCACAATACTGATCGGCGCCTCGATTTTTGCGCTGGTCTTCCGAGGGTTCGGTGGCGACGAAGTGGTTCAGGCCTCGCTCGAGCAGCTACCTGGTGGTGTGGTCGGCGCTTTTGTCGCCGTTATGCTGCTCATGTTCGTCCTCGGTTTCGTGCTCGATTTCATCGAGATTACGTTCGTGGTCGTACCCATCGTTGGACCGACGCTTCTCAGCATGGGCCTCGACCCGGTCTGGCTGGGCGTGATGATCGCATTGAACCTCCAGACCTCTTTCCTGACGCCACCTTTCGGGTTTGCCCTGTTCTACCTGCGCGGTGTCGCGCCGGAGAGCGTACCTACCAGCGCGATTTATCGTGGCGTCGTGCCATTCATTAGCATTCAGATCCTGATGCTGGGAATGCTTGCTGCTTTTCCGGAACTGGCTACTTGGCTGCCTGACCGCATTTATGGCTGACACCACCGAACTGGGAGTGTGGCGCTCTCAGCTGTCAGCGCTGTGGCCCGACTGCGGCGCGCTCACGGCTCTGAACGGCGAGCACGACACCAACCTCACGGACGGAAGGCGAGTCTACAAAGTCGCGCCGACGATAAGCCAGAACGACGGTATCGACTTGCAGTGGCGAGCACTGGAACATGTCCGGGCCCAGGGTGTACCGGTACCTCGGCCACTAACGACCAGTTCCGGCGAACCTGTCGCATCCATCAATTTCGGCGAGCAAGAACGTGCTGTTTGGGCTCAGGAATGGGTCGAAGCAGTCCCACTCGCGAGGTGCACACCGTGCGATGGCGATCTGTTCGGTGCACTGGGTGCTGCGATTTCGCACCTTCACAGCGCTCTGGAAGACTTTGAGCACCCGGCGTTGGAGCGGGATCTGCGCTGGCGAATTGAGTCGACTCCGACACTGGCCGAGCGCAGCAAACACTTGCAGCAACATCCCAAACGCGAGTGGATCGGCCAAATTCTGTCGGAGCACACCAGCCCGGCGCTGCGGCGGCTCGCACAGCTCCCGACGCAAGCTCTGCATTACGACCTCAACGATTACAACCTGCTTTATCACTGTGCGCCGGGTGCCAAGCCGACACTGACTGCCATCATCGACTTTGGCGATATGATGCGCGGCGCCCGGATCATCGACCTCTCGATAGCCGCGACCTACCTGCTGCCGAAGTCCCCAAATCCGCTGCGCAGTCTGCGCGCTTTTGTCGGAGGCTATCACCGACATAGCGCACTCTCATTTGAGGAGCTCGAACTGCTATGGCCTTTGATGCTGACGCGCATGGTGAGCAGCATGGTGATCGCCTGGGAGGATGAGTGCCGCGGCAATCATGACCCGTATCGCCAGGTCTCACAGGCGGCAATATATGAGTTTCTCGAGGCGGCGCTGGATATTCCCACGAGTGAGGTGTTGCGTCACCTGGCAGCGGCATGCGATCTCGACGATCCCGATCAAGCCTCGCTTGACTGGATCGCGAACCCGAATGTCGCACCGAAGCCGCTGTTCAAGGCCAGTCTCGCCAGCGCACCGGTGCTCGATCTCTCGATTACAGGCGCACACGCGACCGACAATCCCGTGTCTCCTGAGCTGGCCGAGGTCGCCCAGGCGGTGGAAGCGCTAGCACCGGCCGGCAAGCCAGTGCTCGGACGCTATCGCGAACCGCGCCTGATCTACGGTGCGCCGTTCTATTTGTCGACAACACACGGCGCGAGCGAGCGCCGGACGATACACATTGCGCTCGACGTCTTTCTGCCGGAGGGCACGGAGGTCCATGCGCCGTACGATGCCACTGTACTGAGCGCGGAAGTCTGCGATGCCGAGTTCGACTACGGCGGACTGATCGTGCTCGCGCATGAGCCCGAGGCGGGAATACGGTTCTACACGCTATACGGACACCTGCAGCACGAAAGTGCCCGCGTCCTGGAGCCCGGCGACATAATCAAGGCGGGGGAAGCCTTTGCGCGGCTCGGTCCACCTGCAGAAAACGGCGGATGGCCTCCGCATATCCATTTTCAGATATCGACCACTGAGGCGCCAGGCAGCCAGTGGCCCGGCGTTGTCGATGTGAATGACCTCGACTATTGGGTACGTCGCTTCCCCGATCCGTCTCGCCTCGCTGGCCTTGCGGATGATCGGGCGGTCACACCGGCCATCGACGATGGAACACTACGCGAGCGGCGAGCAGCCCACGCACCCGGCAATCTCCGCCTCTCGTACGGCGACGACCCAGTCACCATTGTTCGTGGTTGGCGCGCGCTATTGTTTGACGACACCGGACGTACCTACCTCGACGCCTACAACAACGTGCCACACGTTGGACACTCACATCCTCATGTGCGTTCGTCAGTGGATCGGCAAATGCGCTGGGTCAATACAAACACACGCTATTTGCAGCCCATCCACAGCGAGTATTGCGAAGCACTGCTCGAGCACTTCCCAGAGCCTTTGAATCGGGTCTTCCTGGTGTGCTCGGGTAGTGAAGCGAACGAACTCGCCGTTCGGCTCGCCAGAGCCGCAACGGGTGCGATCGACATGATTGCGTTGCGCGCCGGCTATCATGGCCACACGGTTACCGCGATCGACCTTAGCGATTACAAAGCGGGAGGTCCGGGAGGCACAGGCGTCCCCGACTGGGTTCACCTTATCGATAACCCCGATACTTTCACCGGTATTTTTCGTGACGAGAATGCGGCCGAGCGCTACGCCGCACAGGTTGATGATGTTCTTGACCGCCTCGACGAAGGCGCACTGGCTGGATTTATCGCAGAGACCTTCCCCAGTGTGGGTGGCCAGGTAGTGCCACCGCCCGGCTACCTCGGCGGAGTTTATTCTCGCGTTCGCGGGGCAGGCGGAGTTTGCATTGCCGACGAAGTTCAAACCGGGCTCGGCCGGCTCGGTCACTACTTCTGGGGATTCGAACATCAAGCAGTGATCCCGGACATCGTGGTGTTGGGCAAACCTTTAGGCAACGGTTATCCACTCGCTGCGGTTGTCACAACTGACGCGATCGCATCAGCGTTCGACAATGGGATGGAGTTTTTTGCGACGTTCGGCGGGTCCAGCGTCGCCTGTGCGGCCGGCAAGGCCGTGCTCGAAGTACTCCATGAGGAGCGGCTTCAGGAAAATGCTGCAGAGGTCGGGGCGTATCTGAAGCGCGGGCTACATCAACTCGCGTCGCGCTATCCGGTGCTCTCGGAAGTACGCGGCGAAGGGCTGTTTCTCGGTATCGTCATGGTCGATGCAGAGGACAAACCGGTGGCGCACCTGACACGCTACATCGTCCAACGAATGCGCGAGCAACGCGTGCTCATCGGCAGCGACGGTGCGCACCATAATGTGCTCAAGATACGCCCGCCGCTGGTCTTCTCGAAAGCAGACGCGGATCACCTGCTATCGACGCTGGAATCGATCCTGCAGGAATCCGCCCTCAGGTCCTCTTAAGCCCGAACCGAGGTCGCCAGACTCCCAGCACGACATTCACAACGGCGAGCCCAAGCAAAATGTAGAGTGCAACCCACTCGTCATGGATCAACGTCGCGAGCTGCGCCGTTTCGATTTCGCCGGCAATGGCCCGTTCGACTGCGCGCTTCGCGCCATCAGCAGGTGCATCGATGCTCGCGAGGCTTGCCTCAAAAACCAACAAGCCGGTCAGCGCCTTGAACCAAACCCAAGGCGCGCTCATGAACGGGTGATGCACGGCCATCGACAGCAGACCGCTGATCAGCACAAGCAACATTGACGGCATGATCAACCAATTAGAGATCATCGCGATATTGCTGCGCAGTAGCAGATGTTGCTGTAGATCGGTGATCTCAGGCGCACTGACCAGGGCCACCACATAGGCCGCAATACCACCGGTGTAACCGATGGCAGAAATCGTGTGCAGAATCTTGAGCAGCTTGCGCGCGACCATCAATAACCCTCGGGCAGCGGATTGTCTCGGCAGTCAGAAGGCAAGTATTTTTGCTCGATCGTGCTGCTGCACTCCCAAATGATATCGCCGGATTCGTCAATTAACGGTTCCATGTAGAGCAGCCCAACCGTCAGCGGCTCACTCGCGGTCATAGGGTCATAGCCAATCTCGATGATGCCCGCGTCCGGTACGATACGGACAAAGTCAGCACCGGAATCCTCGACGATTTCAATGGCGGCGTCCCGGCCGGGCATGGTGCCGCTCGTTTCGTAGTATTCAGCGATCGCAACTTTCAACGGACGCGCCCGGAAAAGACCCTCAGAGACTTCAGCGCGAATGGTGTAGTCCTGATAGGCCGGGATCGCGATGGCCGCAAGAATACCGGCAACAGCGGCACTGGTCGTCGCGTTGCCCGTCAACAGGAGATCGAAGGGTGAGGACTCGGACATCAATTCAAATCCGACCGTGTCCGGGCCGAAATTGATCGACATACTCATCGAGCTTTGTTCGGGCAGACGCAGAGCCTGAGCAGTTGGCATTTCAAAGACATCAAATGGAGTCCCGCCAACGTCTGCGCCCAGCTGCAACACCGTAAGGTAGGTGTGGTAGAGCCGGCGCGGCAAATGCCGCGAGTTCCAGCTGGCGCCGAGTATCGCGTTGCTTAAATCGACGCGTTGTTCGTCTTGAAGCCATTCGCCGACATCGACGCGCTTGCGCTCTTTGGCGCGCGACATCAGTCCTTGAGGGACAAAATCAAGATAAAGGTAGCCGTCTTCTTC
Source organism: uncultured Chromatiales bacterium (assembly GCA_963922335.1). Classification (GTDB taxonomy): domain Bacteria; phylum Pseudomonadota; class Gammaproteobacteria; order Steroidobacterales; family Woeseiaceae; genus CALBPI01. The sequence continues at coordinate 123,906 of CAWUIB010000009.1, forward strand.
GACCCAGTAGTAGTAATCCTTGACGTCGTTCAACAAACCGACGAGTTGCGCAAAGGGCTCACCATCCTCGGTGTCGATATCACTCGCCGATACTTCTTCCAAATCGCGTCGAATCAGACGATGGATGGTCTGCCGACCTACTTTTTTCTTGTCGTAGTCGAGGTGCGTCGCGCGGTCTATGCGCGCCAACCATTCTTTGTAGGCACCCGCATCACGAATACGAATTGCGAGGTACTCACTAGCCGAATCGACCATGAACGTAATATCTGGCCCGAATGCACGCGCCCAGAGATCAAAGTCGACCGCGTACGCATCGGCCAGTCGTGCCATCAGGTATTGATAGTCGACCCACTCGTCCGCTTCGATGTTGTCTTCGAGCAAAGCAGCCAATCGCTCAACGTCCTGCGGCGAAGGAAAGGTCAGCTGAAAAACGGAGTCCAGCTGGCCGGCCGCCCGAGCACCCAGTGCGTGCTCGACGATCGGAAGCTTACTTTTAGTATCCGCCAGCAAATTTGCGTGAAACCCAACGCGGGACCGACCATCGGCAACACCGATACCGAATTGCATGGATCGCACGGTTTCGATACCGAATTCCTGCATTTGCGAGTACTGCTCGGCGGGGACAAACAACTGCGCCATCGGCAGCGCGCGCTCGACGTTCGCCCACACGACCATTCCCTGCCCGCTGGTGTCGATCAGAGCGACTTCGTCTGCGATGCCGCCGTTGCTATCCATCATGCCGAGCGCCCGTTCGACGCCATCGGTATCCAGTGCCTGACCGAGGAAGAAGCTCACCCGGCCCGCGGATGCATCATGGGTTGCGAAAACCGGCGCCGGCATTCCGTCGACGGCATAGATTGACTGCGGTTCGGAGACCAGCGTCGTGGACAGTCCGGGCTGGAGCTGGCTCAGCTGCCCGAACCACTGTTCGTAATCTGTGTCCTCACCAATCGCCATGGAAAACACGCCGATCGGTCCTGGCGTTGCAACAACGGCAAACTCCAGTGGCGACTGGATGGTATTGAGCAAATCCACCAGCGGCTGCGCGGTGTCAGGATCGAGATTGCCAAGACGAGCGAATGCACCCGCAATAATCTCCTGTGCCAATTGAGCACGATCCGGGTTGCCAAGCACCGGGTCGAGACCGTTACCCTTGGACGTCGCCAGCAACCCCGTCGGGTGCGGTAAGCGCGCGTAGATCAAAGTGGACTCCGGGAGCTGGTCGATCAGTGCGGCACCCTGAAAGACGGCGCTATCGGCTCTTGCGCTTGTGCAGGCGAAAAAGGCAAGGATGGTCAGTAGGGAAACTCTGGGCATGAGAACATATTCCTGGTGCGGGCAATGGACTTCGAAAGTCTATCGAATGACAGCGCACCAATCATAGGTACAAGCGCACGTGGATGACTTGTTTCAACAACAACGCCCGGCTGTCGAAGTTGTGTCGGAAGGCATCACTTTACTAGCCGGATTTGCCGATGCGACCAGCCTGCTACAAGCACTGCCGTCCATTGAGGCCGTAGCGCCTTTTCGCAATATGGTGACGCCGGGCGGTAAACCCATCGGTGTCGCCGTCACCAACTGCGGCACGGTCGGTTGGGTATCGGACCGACGCGGCTACCGCTATCAGCGGCACGACCCGGAGTCAGGCGCGCTCTGGCCCGCGATGCCCGCATCGTGGCAGTCCGTGGCAAGCGAGGCTGCCAGAATCGCCGGGTTCGATGATTTCAACGCCAATGCCTGCCTGATCAATCGGTATTTGCCTGGCAACCAGATGACCGCACACCAGGACAAGAACGAGGGGGACTTCGGTCCGCCGGTGATCACGATCTCCACAGGATTACCGGCTGAGTTTCTGGTCTGGGGCGAATCACGCTCCGGCAGACCATTGGTCATTCCGGTGTACGAGAACGACGTCATCGTCATGGGCGGCCCCGCGCGACTCCATTATCATGGCGTCAGAAAACTGAAACCGGCGACGATGGGACGATACGAGCACCGCATCAGCCTGACGTTTCGACAAGTGGATATGAGTCATGTCAGAGAACTCAACTGAAACCAACGTACTCGGGGCACCGCTACAAACCTGCTGTAGTGCGAACAGAACCGGTTTTTTCCGGGACGGAACGTGTCGGACGGGCTCGCAAGACCTGGGGCGTCACGTCGTTTGCGCCATCGTCACCGATGATTTTTTGCAGTTCAGCCTGAAGCAAGGCAACGACCTCATCACCGCGCTGCCCGCGTGGGACTTTCCTGGCCTGAAAGCGGGTGACCGATGGTGTCTTTGCGCGTCGCGCTGGCGCGAGGCTGCTGAGGCAGGTGTTGCGCCGCCAATTGATCTCTCAGCCACCCACGCGGACGCCCTTTTGTCGGTGCCACGTGAATTGCTGGAGGCTCACGCCATTCAGAGCTGACGGGTGTCGAGCGTCGCCGCTTCCGTGATCTCCTGATAGCGTGTAGATCGCTTCTGAAACGCGCTGAGTGAGGCATAGATACGACGCGCCTTTTCGTCGCGTGCGACCAATTCATCCATCACTTCCTGCGAGTAGCGTCGCAAAGTGCGCAACACATCATCGGGGAATCGTCGAATCTCCACGTCCGGATTCTCGCTCAATGATTCCAGAGCCTCCGCGTTGCGCCAGGTGTACTCGGCCAACATGTCGCAATTCACGGACTGACAGCATACCCGCACGATTTCCTTCAAATCTTCGGGGAGCGACGCCCACGCATCCGCGTTGATCATCGCCTCCAACGTGGGGCCTGGCTCGTGCCAACCCGGGTAGTAGTAATAACGCGCAATGCGCGGGAACCCGAAAGTGACGTCATTGTAAGGACCAACCCATTCGGTGGCGTCGATGTTGCCCGTCTGGAGTGCCGTGAAGAGTTCACCCCCGGGCAGGGTCACGGGCAGGCCACCAGCCCGTCTCAGTGCTTCCCCACCCATGCCAGGGATACGCATCTTAAGGTCCTTGAGATCCTCCACCGAGTTGATCTCGCGATTGAACCAGCCGCCCATCTGGGTGCCGGTGTTACCGGCAGGAAAAGGCACCAGGTTGAATGGCGCATACAGATCTCGCCACAGCTCAAGACCGTCGCCGTAGTACATCCAGGCGTCCATTTCCGCCGCGTTCAGGCCAAACGGTATGGTGGTCAGAAGCTGGGCCGCTTCGACCTTTGCTTTCCAGTAGTAAGGCGCACCGTGACCAATTTCGGCGGTGCCCTGTGACACTGCGTTGAACACCTCAAACGCGGGGACGAGCTCACCAGCAGCATAGACCTTGATCTTCAGTCGTCCACCGGATGCAGTCTCGATCCGCTTCGCAAGATTCGTGGCGCCCGAACCGAGTCCCGGCAAATTGGGAGGCCACGTGGTGACCATCTTCCAACTGAACGTCTGCTGCGGCGCGGCGTCCGCGCTCTGCGCACATTCATTCGACTGGCCGCAACCTGCCACTCCTGCCGCGACCAATCCGGCTCCGGCGCCCTTCAAAAAACGTCTGCGTTGCACGGCGACTCCCCTATTCGCTGTTGCGAGGCAGTATCCCACAGCACCAACCCAGACGGCAGTACCTCCGCTGCCCGCCTCCTTGCGGTTCGCCATTCCCTGGCGCAGCGGCAGCACCACCGTCAGTTAAACTACTGTGGCGCGGTCGTTGCTTCTTCGTCAGAATCTCGACGGCTTTAACAACTTCTGTTGGCTACAAAGGAAACGCCATGATTGGGTTGCTGCAACGAGTCCGCTCGGCAAGTGTCGACGTCGGCGGTGACCGGGTTGCTGCGATCGACACGGGGCTGCTTGTCCTCGTCGGTGTAGAAGCGCACGACGACCAGGACTCGGCGAGGGCGCTGGCGCAGCGGATCGCGAATTATCGTGTGTTCGCGGACGACAACGGCAAGATGAATTTGAGCACTCTAACCCTTGGTCACGCAATTCTTGCGGTACCGCAATTCACATTAGTCGCCGATACCGAACGCGGCCGCAGACCCAGTTTTTCGCGCGGCGCACCTCCCGAAGTGGGCGAAAAGTGCTTCACGGCCTTTGTGTCAGCGCTTCAGGAACTGGGCGTGGCGACCCAAACCGGGGTTTTCGGGGCAGATATGCAGGTCAATCTCTGTAACGACGGCCCTGTAACATTCTGGTTACAGACACCGGCCACATAGCAGTGATACCGTCGCGCGTCACAGTTTCGGCGGCCTGCGCTTGCAGGTCTGCTGTGCGGACCTTATCTAAAGTATGATGAACGGCTACGCCGTGTAACCCAACGAGAGGAACACCATGTTTGGACCTGGAGGCATCAGCGTTTGGCAGCTGTTGATCATTCTTGCGATCGTGCTGGCCATATTCGGCACCAAGCGCTTCAAGAACATCGGATCTGACCTTGGCTCGGCGATCAAGGGCTTCAAGAGTGCTATGGATAACGAGAGCGCTAAATCAGAGCCCACGAAGTCGATCAGTGACGGTGAGGATGCGACCTTCGAAGGCACGACCGAGAAGGCCGAATCCGAAAAAAGCTCCTAGCGTACGCTCTCAACTGGATGAGCCACTATGTTCAGCGGGCCTGAATTTCTGCTGATTTTTCTGATCATGTTGATCGTGCTCGGACCTGTCCGCATGGCCGAGGTTGCGAAGAAGGTCGGGAAATTCATTGGCTACGCGAAACGCACCGCCAGCAACCTGCAATATCAGCTTGAGGACGAGCTGGAATTGCAGAAAATCCGCGAACAGCTGCCAACGCGCGTCGATCTGGAGTCATCTCTCGGGATTGACGAGTTGAAGAAAGACGTCAACAAGCTGAACAAACCGTTTGTCGATCTGCCCGCGACCCCGGTTCCCGAGCCGGACAGCGCCGCCAGTGAAGCTGTCGCGGAAGCGGAACCTTCGGCTGATCTGGATAGCTCCGCACCGCCGAAGGGCGAGCAAGAAGCGAAGACATGAGCCGCGTCGACGAAGACCAGCTGCCGGATGAAGACGACGATCTCGCCGGACACGATGATTCGCTGGAGGAAGGCACGCTGCTCTCACACCTTCTGGAGTTGCGCGATCGGCTCCTGAAATCGTTTATCGCCGTGATCGCGGTCTTCGTGGTTTTGCTCCCGTTCGCAAAGCAGATTCTCGAGATCGCTTCGGCACCGGTGCGTGCTGCGCTGCCAAACGGCACTGACATGATCGCCATTGACCCGCTGTCCGTCGTATTCGTGCCGCTGAAGCTCGCCTTTTTCACTGCGATATTTATTGCGATCCCCGTCATTCTGTATCAGACGTGGGCGTTCGTGGCTCCGGGCCTGTACAAAAAGGAAAAGCGCTTTGCGGTGCCGCTGCTGGCAAGCAGCATCATTCTTTTTTACCTCGGCATCTTGTTCGCATTCTTCGTGGTAATGCCGCTGGTGTTCAATTTCGTGATTGCTTTCGCACCCGACACGGTGGCGAACATGCCGGACATCGCGAGTTACGTGAGCTTCATGCTGCCGCTGTTCCTGGCATTTGGCATCGCTTTCGAAGTGCCCGTAGCGACGGTCTTGTTGTGCTGGGCGGGAATAACAACACCAGAGAAACTGGCGAGCATTCGATCTTATGTTTTTCTCGGATGCTTCGTCGTCGGTATGTTCCTGACACCGCCAGACGTTTTCAGTCAGACGCTGTTGGCGATCCCGGTCTACCTGCTCTTCGAGCTGGGTATCCTGTTTTCACGGACCATGCTTAAGAATCGGCAGAAAGCCGAGGAAACGGACGCCGAAGCGACGTAGTCGCTAGCCAATACCGCGTCGGCGCAGCGCTTCTTCGATCGTCAGCGCACCGGACTCATCGAGATCATCCCGATCAATAACCGTCTTGCGCCGCGGATCCTCGCGGTCACCACTGGGTGGCAGGCGTGTGCCTGTCGCAGGCTCAGGCTTTTCTGCACCGCTGTAAACACCGTCGCTGGACGCGCAACCGGCAATCGCGAGGATCAATAGCAACATCACCTTCTTCATGATCTAAAGACTACAGCAAACCGGGGTAGTCAGACAGTGAACAAGGCCCGAACTGCCGCACAACGGCTCCCGACTGGTAGACTCTGGCAAAAATCCTGGAGGGGGTTACATGTCAGCAAACGCTGCTGAGACGAGCGCTTCGTCTTTCGGCGGGCACCCACGCGCGCTCGCTACGCTGTTCTTCACCGAGATGTGGGAGCGATTCAGTTTCTATGGAATGCGGGGCCTCCTACTGCTCTTCATGACCAGCCAGATTGTCGATGGCGGGCTGGGATTCACGGACGGCATAGCGACTGCGATTTATGGCATCTATCTCGCTTCCGTCTACCTATTTTCGCTTCCTGGAGGATGGATCGCAGACAGGCTCCTGGGTGCGCAGCGATCCGTTTGGTACGGCGGTATCGTGATCATGATTGGGCACTTCGTCCTCGCGGTGCCAGCTACAGAGACGTTCTTTTTGGGGCTGGTCCTGGTAGTTCTTGGCACCGGATTACTAAAGCCAAACATTAGCGCAATCGTCGGCGAACTCTACCCGCAGGGTGACGCCCGCAGAGACGCAGGGTTCACCATTTTCTACATGGGGATCAATCTGGGCAGCTTCCTCGGCGCGTTGGTTTGCGGCTGGCTCGGAGAGAGCGAGTCTTTTGGCTGGCATTATGGTTTCGGCGCTGCTGGTGTTGGAATGCTCTTTGGTCTTATCCAGTACCGGCTCACACTGTCGAGCCTTGGGGATGCAGGGCGACTTCCTACGCTCGATCCAAGCAACCCCGAAGATGCGAGAAAAATGACTCGCGGCGGCGTTGCTGTTGGTATCGCGCTCGGCTTCATCACGCTGGCTGTGCTCGGCGCAATCTTTGGGGTCTACACGATCGATGCTCTGCTGATGGCGAAAGTACTTGGCATTGTGATCCTGGTAGTAGCGCTCCTGTATTTCTTCTACATATTTGCATTCGGTCAGCTGGATGGTGTCGAAACGCGTCGGATGGTCGTTGTGGTCGTGCTGTTCTTCGCCGCTGCTACGTTCTGGAGCGGTTTCGAACAAGCGGGATCCTCACTGAACCTTTTCGCAGAACGCTACACAGACCGTATGGTCATGGATTTCGAAATCCCTGCATCCTGGTTTCAGTCACTAAATGCGTTTTTCATTTTTACAATCGCGCCCTTCGTCGCAGCGTTCTGGGTATGGCTGGCCAAGCGGAATCTGGAGCCCTCGACACCCTTCAAGTTCGCCATTGGGCTCATATTCCTGGCGCTTGGATTCGTGACCATGATTGGGGCCTCAATGCTTGTGGCGGCGGGCAGCAAGGTGCTTCCCACCTGGTTGATCATGACGTATCTGCTCCACACACTCGGCGAATTGACACTCTCGCCCGTCGGACTGTCGGCGACCACAAAACTAGCTCCGAAGCGTTTCGTAGGGCAAATGATGGGCATTTGGTTTCTTGCCACCTCGTTCGGCAGCTTAATTTCAGGACTCGTTGCTGGCACCTTCGACGCGGAGAATATTCAGGCCTACCCAGGCCAGTATCTCAACATCGTTCTGTTCATTGGGGGCGCCGGTGTCTTGATGTTGTTGTTCGTCAAACCGATCAAGAGTTTGATGGGTGGCGTCAAGTAGTCCGAGCTCCCAAGTGAAACTCGCATCACCGGCACAGGTGCTGGTGGCGGGTCTCATGGCCGGACCGATCGCCGGGTTCTGGCTACTCGTGACGAATTACCGGGCGCGTGGCAATCGCGGTGCACTATGGACGGCTGCCGCAACCGGGATTGCACTCACCGTGTTGTTGATCGTGTTGATGATGAAGGCGCCCACGGATCTTCCAAACTGGATCTTCTGGCTGTTGACGACGAGCATGCTTGCGGTTTGGATCGGCATCGGGCCGCCGTTTACCGATCCACAAGCAGAAGATGTCGCTGAATTCGGTGGATGGGGTCGGCCTATCGGTGTCATGGCCGTCACGATCGTATGGCTGTTTCCGTTGATGATTGCCCTTGGGTTACTGCTGCCCTCACAACCAATCAATACCCACGTATCCGGGGACTCCTACGTCTATTACGAGGGTTACGCGACGCGCGGCGATGCGATTGATCTCGTCACCGAGCTGCGTCAACAAGGCGTGATCAGTCGCTATGATAATTGGGCGCTCACGCTCAGATTTCCGACCGATAATGCCGCCAATGTCGAGCTTGAGGTCTACGCGCCATTCTCCGATGCCCAGACCGCGACGCGTATTGCCAACGCCTTCAAGCCGGTTATCAAGCAGCTACAAACCGATCTCTACGCGCCGCGAGCCGTGCACCTGCGTGTCACGGGATTCCTGTTCGAGCGTACGCTTGCTGAAACTGCAACTTGACGGTATTTGCGACTTTTTGTCACGCATTGAAGATACAACCCGTGCTAGGGTCGGGAGCAAGGTGCACAAGGATTAAAGGATCGATCCGTCCCCGGTATTTCCCGCCATGCACAAAATGAAATCTCTCCGGTTTTGTCTCGCAATCGCGCTTGGCTTGACGAGCGTTGTTGGACCTTCGATTGCGCTTGCCGATGAAGCGCGCAACAAGCGTTTCGAGCGACTCGAAGCCGAAGGCGTGCGTATCCGCAACATCACGATCGTGCGCCAGAAGATCTTCGACCTCGCTAATCCCGACGAAGACAAATGGCTGTATCGGGCGGCTAACAAAGTGCATGTCGTCACCCAGGAATTCGTTGTGCGCGCACAGCTGTTGTTTGAGGAAGGGGAGGCGCTGACCGCCCAATCCATCGAGGAAACAGAACGTGTCCTGCGTCGAAACAGCTATATTTTCGATGTACTTATCGACGCCGATCGTGTCAGTGAAAACGAGGTCGACATCACGGTAGAGACGAGGGACAACTGGACGCTATTTCCTCAGCTCGGTTTCTCGCAGCAGGGCGGACAGACCGAATACCTGCTAGGCGTTCAAGAGGGCAACCTGCTCGGGACGGGCGGCGAACTCGCGTTCAGCATAGAAGATGATGGCGATAGGGAAAGCACGCTGCTGAGGTACGGCAATCGTAACTTCCGCGGGACTTGGTGGCGCTTCGAAGCCGGGTTTCGAGACAGCGATGATGGTGACGCTCAGCGCCTGCGTCTGATTCGACCGTTTTTCTCGCTCGATAGCCGCTGGACGGCGGGTCTCGATGCGACAGCCATCGAACAGGAAGAGCCACTATTTTCACGCGGTGACGAAGTCGCCGAATATCTCAGAGACCAGACCGACGTCACGCTCTGGTATGGATGGTCCAACGGTCTCGTTGACAACTGGTCGAGGCGGTGGATGGTCGGCTTCGCCATTCAGGACAACCGATTCGAGCCAGTCTTCGAACCCGGTCCGCTCGTTATCACTCCCGAGAACCGAGAACTTAGGTACCCCTTTGTTCGCTATGAAGCCATCGAAGATCGGTTTGTCCGTGCGACCAATCTGACGCGCATCGCAGTGACCGAAGACCTCTTCCTCGGCACTCGCTACAGCGCAACTTTCGGCTGGTTCGGTGCGAGCACCGGATCGAACAGAGACGGCGCGATCTTCGATATCGACTATGCCAGCAGCCTCGGCGACCCAACCAGCTACATCTTCAACTGGCGCGCTGGCGCCGACGGCCGTATCGAGGGTGGCGCGCTTCAGAACGGAAGATTCGAGTTTCAGGCGGGCTATTTGCGACGCCAGTCCGAGCGTACCTCGTGGTTTATTGGCGTCGAGTCCACCGTGGCACATGAGCCGGATCTCGATCGACCCGTACAGCTCGGCGGACTGACAGGTCTAAGGGGATTCGACCGAGCGTTCGCCAACGGGGATGCGCGCGCGCTATTGACCCTGGAACAACGACTGATCACCGATTGGTATCCGTTCAATTTGTTCAGAGTCGGCGGTGCAGCGTTTGTGGATGTCGGTCGAGTCTGGGGCGACGATATCACCGGTTTTTCCGAGGATCGTTATCTCAGCAATATTGGTTTAGGACTCCGTCTGATGAGTACAAGAGCCTCCAGCAACCGGATGCTGCACATAGACTTCGCTTATCCGCTGCAGAGCGGGATTGGTATTACCGGCGGGCTGCAGGTCTCCATTCAGGGGCGACGCGGCTTCTAGTCGTCTTCCATATCGTTTTGCTTTGCAAATCGTCCGTGCTGCAGGAAGTGAATGACCTCGTCGTGCACTTCCGAACGACGCATTAGAAACGTATGCGTGTAGGGCACGGCGACGAAATCCGTCATGCCCTCGACCTTTGTCGATGCGACGCTGACCTTGCCATCGTCTGGATTCGGCAAGCTACGCGACAGGATCGGGTTCATTGTTGCCGTGCCTGCAATGATGCCGAGGGAAAAATCGACAGGCCCGAGCTTTGACGGAACGCTGTCATCGTCCGTGCCGAGCTGCATGCCGGCAGGCCCATTGAGCAGTTCGAAACCTGGACGATCTGACCAGTCGTCGACCACCTCACTGCCTTGATTAGGCGGCGCCATCATGACGACATGACCAAGTTTCGGGATGGAATGCTTCGACAAGTAGTAGCGCACAAGAATGCCGCCCATAGAGTGCGTCACGAAGTGAATGGCCGACGCGTCCTGTGCGCGGCACTTGGAAACCCCGCGACTCACCGCATCCTCGGAAAGCGTCTCAATCTTATCTTTGCGCGACGCATAGCCGATGTTGTGCACCGCGTATCCCACGTTCTCGAGCGCTTTTTCAACCGGCTTCATAGCACCCGCTGTGCGGGCGAGGCCATGCAGTAAAACCACGCATTCGCCGCTTTGAATCGAGCGCTCCGGCTCGGTCGCATTCACAGCAAGCGGCAAGCCAACGAGCGCCGCGAGCAGGGACAATGAGGTCTTCACGCCCACGCTATTCGTCAACCCCGGTTTGTGGACGGTCGACGATAGTGGGCTGAAGCTGACGCGCAACTGCCTTCGCGCCCTGCAGCAATAACCACAAAAACCCAAGCGGCAACGCGATGGTTTGCAGGAGGAAGATCACAATCAGACTGACGATATGGCGCGTCACTCCCGAAGCACGCTCCTGCAACGCGGTCATGCGCGCCTCGACGTTCAACGCACCCAATGACTCACCGATCCGATCTCGCGTTCTCTCGAACCAATTTCGATCATCATCGGCATCATCAATGGCGTTCTGCTCGCTGCTAAGTGCCTCGATGTCGACCGAGGCCTGTTCGAGCGCTGCCGTCGCCGCAATCTGATCGCTCGCGAGAAACGCGTCAAAGACCACATGCGTCCCGACCACCAGCGCGGGCACAGCGAAGCGCACGAAAAACGCAGCGAGAAACAATCTGAGCACCACGGTTCTCAGTCGCGACCGCTTCTCAAGTGCCGGTATCCAGACAAACAACAGCGCCAATAAAGCCGTGACCCCAAGCAACAGACTGATGCTGTTGCTCGCCGTGATCCGCAAGAGAATCTCTTGCAGACCCAGTGCCGCGGTGACCGTCAACATCACGGTCGAGAACCGCTCAATAAGGTCGTTGACCGGATCGAGAATCTGGCCAACAGTGAGGTTCAGTCCTACGCCGCCTGGCTCCAGCGCGACCTCGGTGCCCTGTGCTATCGAGATCACACCATCGAGACCACGCGCCACGGCGAACGTCAGTAGCGCGCGCTCTAGTGCTCCGCTCGCATACTCAGCGCCGAGACGATCTGCATACCCGCTGATAGCCAGCGCGCAGATCGCGAATGAAAATATTGTCCAAAGCCACTTGTTAAGCATTCCCGCTACCAGCGCCACGTGGGATATCTCGAAGCTAACACATCAGCCTGCGCACAGTCGTCGACGCTCTTGCTAAACTGCGCGGCAACATAATAAGACAGGGCTTGCCATGAGCGGTTTCGAAAAGCTGGGCGCTTTCTATCTGGGTAAACGTATCGATGAGGATAACGATGACCTCACCGACGATATGGTGCTCTACGATTCCAAAGACCTGAATACGCACGCGGTCATTATTGGTATGACCGGCAGCGGCAAAACTGGCCTTGGCGTTGGCATGATCGAGGAAGCGGCAATGGACTCGATTCCCGTCATTGCCATCGATCCGAAAGGCGATCTCGGCAACCTCATGCTGACGTTCCCACAGTTCAAAGGCGAAGATTTCGCACCGTGGGTTAACGCGCAGGAAGCATCGAACAATGGCCAGACGGTCGATCAATTCGCCGCCGATCAGGCCGCGCTCTGGAAAAAGGGTATTGGGCAATGGGGCCAGGACCCAGCGCGTGTGCGCACGTTCCGCGAACGTGTTGATCTCAATATCTTCACCCCCGGTTCAAACGCCGGGTTGCCCATTTCTGTTTTGAAATCCTTCGACGCGCCTGCGCCCGCGCTGCGCGAGGACCGCGACCTGTATCGCGAGCGCGTGCAGGTCACCGCCACGAGCATTCTTGCACTCCTTGGCATCAACGCAGACCCGGTCACCAGCCGCGAACACATCCTGATCGCTAACCTGCTGGATCACTACTGGCAGCAAGGACAGTCTCTCGACCTCCCGACGCTAATCGCCGTCATTCAGAGCCCACCGATCGAGAAGATTGGCGTTATGGCGCTCGACGATGTCTATCCCGCAAAGGACCGTTTTGCGCTCGCGATGCAGCTCAACAGCCTGCTCGCAGCACCCGGTTTCGAGGCGTGGCTGGAAGGCGAGCCGCTAAGCGCGGCTAACCTCTTGTATACCGACAGCGGCAAGCCACGTGTCTCTATCTTATCGATCGCGCATTTATCCGATGCCGAACGCATGTTCTTCGTGTGCATGCTGCTCAACAACCTCATCGCGTGGATGCGCGCACAGCCGGGCACTGGGAGCCTGCGTGCCATGCTCTACATGGATGAGATCTTCGGATACATGCCACCGGTTGCGAACCCACCCTCCAAGCAGTTGCTGCTGACGCTGCTGAAGCAAGCCCGCGCCTACGGTCTTGGATTGGTGCTCTCAACACAAAATCCGGTTGACCTTGATTACAAAGGCTTGTCGAACACAGGCACCTGGATGATCGGTCGACTTCAAACCGAACGCGACAAGGCGCGCGTGATGGAAGGACTGGAAGGTGCAGCTGCCGGTGGAAGCTTCGACCGTCAAGCGATGGAGCAGACGTTAGCCGGGCTGGGTAAACGTCGTTTTCTGCTACACAATGTCCACGAGTCCGAGCCGGTGGTCTTCGGCACGCGCTGGGTGATGTCGTACCTTGCGGGACCACTGACGCGCGACCAGATTCGCACGCTGATGGACAAGCGGCGCGGTGAACTCCAGAAGGAAGCAAACAAGGCCGTACAAGCGGCGACGCTGTCGGCCACGGACAGTAAGTCGTTGTCAAAAGCAGCGGTGGTGGCAACACCGAGACTGGACAAGAACATCCGCCAGTTCTGGGTGGAGGGGGCCGGTGGTGACGGTACCGTATATCGGCCTGCCGTCATTGGTGCTGCGGAGCTAGTCTATAGTTCTGCCCGCTACAAAGTGGACACCGAAAGACACTGCGTGGCGAGCGTGATACCTGAAGAGGGTCCGGTGCCGGTGGATTGGGACGAATCCTCAATACTCAAGATTCAACTGGACGACCTGTTGAGCGAGCGACCTGATGACGAAAGCGGACATGCACCTGTCCCGGACGTACTCACCAATCCGAAGTCCTACGCCAAGTGGGAGCGTAACTTCAAGCGCTGGTTGCGAAAGAGCCAACCGGTTGTGCTCTACCGAAGCGCAGCGATGAAAGTGACCTCAGAGGCGCACGAATCGGAAGGCGACTTCCGGGCGCGCCTGCAGGTTCTGGCTTCAGAGCAACGTGATATCGCCGTTGGAAAGCTGAGAAAGCGCTATAACAGCAAGGTGAACACTCTGGAGGCGCGTTTGATGCGTGCCGAACAGGCGATCGAAAGAGAATCGGAACAAAGCCGAAAAAAGAAACTCGACACCGCAATTTCATTCGGTACCGCCATTCTCGGCGCGGTCCTGGGCCGTAAGCGCGTGTCATCGACGTCAGCGCGCAGCATTGGTTCGGCCGTGAAGAATGTTGGCGGCATGCGCAAAGAGGCTGGTGATGTCGCACGTGCTGAGGAAACGGCAGCACGCGTACGTGAAGAATTACGGGTGTTGCAGGAAACTTTCGACGCCGATGTGGCGGCGCTCGACGAGCGCTACGATGCGCAGGATGAGGAATTGACAGAGGTCGAAATCAAACCGAAATCAACCGATATCCAAATCCACTTTGTGGGGCTCGTCTGGTTGCCGCACCAAAAAGACACTCGAGGCCGACTCATCGAGGATTTCTAACGCTGAAATAATTCTCACTGCCGGCGGGTCATCGAAGGACACCCCAAACTTCAGGTGAATTCTGCCGTGACGATTGAACCGTTGCAGGACGAGCGTGTTCTTACTCTGCATGATGGGCAAAAATCCACAGAGCGTGCACCCGGACGGGGCGCCGACAATGATCGGGAAGATGCAAAACTGTTGGCACAGATCGGCCGTAAGCGGGATAGAGCCGCCATGCGCATAATTTATGACCGCTACCAGGGGCGGCTTAGAGGGTTTCTCCGACGCCTGACGGATGATCAAACACTGATCGACGAGACCTACAACGACGTCATGCTCAGCGTTTGGGAGCATGCAGACAGCTTTAGAGCTGAGGCGAAGCCGTCGAGTTGGATATTCGCAATCGCTTATCGTCAATGCGTCCGTGTATTGAAGAAGGAACAGCGCAAACGCTCACTGTTAGACCGGTTGTGGCGTGAACCCACCGAGCTTGCAACAAGCACGAGCGACCGATACGAAGAGACCGAGCTAATCTCGGCTGCAATGCAGCAACTTAATCACCGGCAACGCATGGTTATTGAGCTCTCATACTTTGAAGGCTATTCCACCCGAGAGATCAGCGAGATCGTTCAGTGTCCGCAAGGCACCGTAAAGACGCGCCTGCACCATGCCAGAACGCGCATCCGTCATGTCGTGTCCCGACTGGCAGACCCGGAACGCCTTGCAGGAGGACGGCCAGCGTGAACGCGGACTCCTTGAAATCGCTGTCGCTCCTGATACCCGACTACCTTGGCGGACATCTGTGTGAAGTCGATCGCGAAACCGTGGAAGCGGCCATGCGCGAGCACCCGGAATTTCGACAGCAAGTCGAATGGGAACGCGAACTAAGAAACGAGATTCGCCGCACGGACGAGCCACTTGAGCAGCGCCCGGATCAGCTCGCCTTTGAACGTATGCTCAACGGTAGAGGGTCCACACCACGACGACGCATACGAGCGCTCCCCGTTGGTATCGCAGCGGCTCTGGTCGCCGGGGTGATTTTCACCTACCCACTGACAAAGCCGACACCACAGTTCGAAACGCTGACCGATCAACCGGCGGTCACGGCCGAGCCGATAATTCGACTGGCGGTGACTAGCGACTCAGATATGCAACAGCTGCTCGAACGCTTTGGTCTCGAATTGGTGACGAGTTACCCTGAGGTCGGTGCTGCCGACGTGAGGGTGCCACGCTCTGAGGATCTATCGCTTACGATGAACGCGCTGCGCGAGGAACCGGCTGTACGGTTTGTCGAGACGCTATGATCATGCGTCGGTTGCGAGCCGGCGCTTTGGCCACGCTTTCGTTGTGCGTAATGGCCTGTTCGGTATTACCTGCGCCTGAGTCTGATCGTTGGGTGGTCGTCATTGACGACCCGATGAGCGGCGATGGTATGTCGGGTGAAATGTATACCCGCGAGATGAATAGCGAGCACAGCGTTGATGTGCATCAGATCGCGATGGATGTTGCGGCTACCTACGACGTTGAGGTGTTGGCAGACTGGCCGATCAATCAGATCGGCGTTTACTGCATCGAAATCGCAGGAGCGAATCCGCAGACGCTGCAAGAGCTACGCAAAGACCCAAGGGTGCTCTGGATTCAGAATGAACAAGGGTTACGTGTCGAGTCCAGCGCAATGGCACCGACCCCCAACGATCTGCTCAACGATTTCATGGCCACGGTCACCGAACGCGGTGGCGATACTGTGATTGCAGTTATTGATACAGATGTCGACACCAGCCACCCGGACCTACTGGACGCTAAACTAACCGTCAGCGACTTTGTCGGGCAGCAAGGCATGCCGATGAAGGAGCGTCATGGGACGGCGGTGGTAGGCCTGATCTCATCGAAACCTCGGTCAGAACGAGGTATGCGAGGGATTGCTGATGAGGCGCAGACACATCTGCTGCGCGCTTGTTGGGAACAGAATCGCGGCAAGGGAATCTGCAGCACACGCACTTTGTCCAAAGCACTGAATGCCGCGATCGACCTGCGCCCCGATATCGTTAATCTCAGCCTTTCGGGAGTTCGCGACCCGTTGCTTGATCGCTTGGTTGGCATACTAATTCGCAATGGCAGTTTGGTCATCGCGGCCTATGACGAAGACCGATCACCGGAGCGTCGCTTCCCCGCTGCTCAACCAGGCATCATTTACGCTGTGGGCAGCATGCAACCAATGGCGGCAAACGACTCTATGACGGTTATCATCGCTCCGCGTTCAGCGATCAGCACGGCGCCCATGGCGTCGTACGATGTAGTTACCGGTCACTCGATTGCTGCACCAATTGTTGCGGCTATGGCCGCATGCCTTATGCATCGTTACCCCGACGCGACGCATGATGAGATTATCGCCCGCCTGTTGAATTGGTCCGACCGGATGTTGGCAAAACAGGCCACCACGCAGAGGTAGAGTGGCCGGGCATACCGTGCCCGACCACCCCATCGCGATCATCTGAGTCGCAATTGCCCGCGAATCTCTCCCGCCGGATTGTTGGCGGTATGGATATTGAGGTAGACATTACCTGCGGCCATCTCATTCAACAGCGCCAGCATCGGTGCGGGCGAATCCGCCAACGGCCCGGCGACATCGCTCGCGTACACTGCGGCCGAAATGCCGTGATTGCTGGCAAACGCTGAAAGATCAGCGACGACCGGGCCATTCGTACCCGCCGCGCCCAGATGCAGGTGTGCTGCAACGACATCGCTGGATAGCCGACGGAAAAGTCCTTCTATGCTGATTGAATCAACGCCATCGGAAAATGCGGTCGCGCTGCCACTGGCACGGCTGTCCACGAGCGTCGAACTGACTTCCTGACGTGCGTTCAACGTGATGCGGAACTTGTTTCTCTTGCCAAGATCAACGAATCGAAAGCTGACGGTTGCCGCGCGATAGTCAGCGGCTGTGAAATCGGCAATCCCGAGTACCGGATGCGTCAACACGCCATCCGGAAAGCTGCCGTCGAGTCGGAAGCCCGGGTGGATCTCGACTACGCCATCAGTAGCGACGCCAATATCTGGGCCCGCCTGGTTGAGAAAAGCCGTGTTTGCGGCAATTTCATCATTTAGCTCTGTTCCCGCATCGAGCACCGCGCTCCCGGGTACCGCGAACGATTTTGCAACAAACCTCCCACGACGATCGAAAATTTCATGTGCAAAAGGGTTTCCGTTGGCAATAAAAGCATCGTTGCTCGGCAATACCATCGAGATGTAGCTGAAGTACCGATCCAGTTCTGGGTTGACGTTGAGCGTTGTCGACGCAGAATCACCTGGCGCCAAAGGTCCCGAAGGTCCGAAAACAATTGACTGCGATGCTCCGGGCTGCGCCTCGGCAAAAGCAGCGTTCAGTGGCCCTATGATGCCGTCTTCAGCGACCCGCTCTACCGCATCACCAGGAACAAGCCCTTCGGCGGACAGTGGCTCGCCGCGGTTATACAAATCAAATTGCCCATCATGAAAACCGATCCAGAACGGTGTCTGGAAACTACCGCGCGACGGGGCACTGTTTTCAATCGTGACAACAACTGAAGGGATTGAGGACGTGCCTTCGGCTAGGGCCATCCCTGCGGTCAACACTGCGCCTGCGCACAATGCACTGCGGACAATTGCATTCCTGAGTTTCATCAACGCTTCTCCTAAAACTGAATTGAGACCAGTTGGGTCGATCAGTAAGAAGCGACCACAGGAAAAACGGTTCAAAAAAAGTATCAAGGATCGAGCTTGATGATTTTCTTCAGGCTGTAATCGGTGTGGCCGGGGGGATTATCCTCAAGCTGGGCATACACCTCATAGCCCTGCTTGATGTAGAAATCGAGCGCCTGAAATGACGTCGTCTGGACGTGAAAGCGATGAACGCCTTCGGATAACGCGAGCCGCTCCAGTCGTGCGAGAACCTGTGCCCCAACACCATGCGAGCGCAAGTCCGATTCGACCCACAGCCGCTCGATGTACAACCATGACCACAGCACATGACCATGTGAGCCACCGACCACACGGCCGGACGCATCCCGGACAAAACAACCCAATTGCTTTTCGTTCAGGGGACCCGCGAATCGATTGTTATACGCGCGCAAGCCTCGAGCCACGGCTTCGACGTCTTTCGGATCAGGGTCGACCAGCGCGTCGTAGTTCAGTTTAGGCAGCCCATCACCGCGTCGCAGCCAGTCGGACACCCGACGCCGCAGGCTCACTTTCTTGGAGGTCACTTCGCGGCACCGATACCCGTGGTTGAGCACTCCCCGGCATAGAGCAATCTTTGTCCAGCCGCATCGAGAAGACAGCGATTATCGTAGGTGCGCCCATCGCTCCCGCAAACCGGCTGGAACAATCTGGGACAATTATTGCCGGCGCAATCGCCTGGCGCCACGATGCGCACACCTGCGCGCTCGGCTTGGCAGGCGTTTCCGTAGGTCACATCGTCTGCGCCACACACCGGCACGAACAACGCCGGGCAGCGACGCTGACCACAGGCCGAGTCGCGGACCACATCGATTCCAGCGGCGTCAGCTGCACAAGCGTTCGCGTAGGTTTCCCCGTCCGCGCCGCACACGGGAGAAAAGACATCCGGACAGGACGCAGTATCGCAGGTGCCCGAATAAAGGATGCCGACACGAGCACGATCAGCTTCGCACCGGTTCAAAAAAGTCTGCCCATTTCGACCGCAAACCGGCAGCCGGTCCTGCGGACATGTCTGGTCGTCACACAAGCCGGTCGATTCCGTTTCAACACCAGCAAGCGTCGCGAAGCAACTGTTAGCGTACGTGTTGCCATCGCTCCCACAGACCGGCGCGAATCGGGGCGGGCAACGATCATTAGCGTCGGGCTCTGTAGCGAGCTGGTCGTCTTCGCCCTCACATTCGCCGTCGGCAGCAACAGCAACTTCAGCCTTTTTTGCCTGACAGAGATTCGCGTACGTATTGCCGTCGGCACCGCACACCGGTTGCCACACCTCTGGGCAGATGGCGTTATTGAGAAGATCACCTGACTGTGACCAGGCCGCGCCGGACGACGCCATCGCGACGAGCATCGCAAAGCTGATCACAAAACCTCTCATCATGTTCCTCGTCGCTCCAGGCTTAACAATGCCTCATCAGGAAAATCATAACCGCGACCCCGCATCCAGTCGCGCAAGGCGTAGCCCGTGCCACTCGCCCAGGGACGAACCTCTTCCAATGGGACTTCGCGCCAGTCCTCGAGTTCCGTTTCGTCCAGTCGGATATCCCCGTCAGGGATAGAGACATGATAGACGATGAGAAGCTGATTCATCCTGTGAAACGGATACAGCCCCACCAACTCGCCGAGGGTCCCGGACAGGCCGATTTCCTCCTCGACCTCTCTCAACACACCTTCCTCCGGCGTTTCTCCCGCTTCGAGAAAACCGGTAACCAACCCGAACCAACCTGGGGGCCAGCCAATACTGCGAACCTGAACGACCGCGTCGTTTCTCTCCGCAATAGCAGCGACCACGGGTGTCGGATTGTCCCAGTGGACAAAACCGCAGCGCGTGTCAGAACACGCGAGGCGCATACGCCCACCATGCTGCTGTGGTACGAGTGCCGTCGCGCAGACGGGGCAATAGCGAAAATTCCGACTCATCAATCCGCCTCGACCGGACTCTCGATCGGCGTGCTGGAGATCAGCTCACTGGGAGACACCAGTTCAATTCCATGTTTTTGCAATAGTTGCGGTAGCGCATTCAATGCGTTGAGCGTAGCATCATGCGGGTGACCAATAGCCAGCGCATGACCGCGCTGTGTCGCCAATCTGACCAGTCTTTGGACCTGATACTCAATGGCCGCAGGGTGCAGATCATGATCCAGAAACACATCGCGACGCGCTGCTGGCACTGCGTGGTCGCGAGCCGCCGCCAGCGCAACGCTGCGCTCGGTCGTGTAGCTGTCAACAAAATAAAGATTGCGTTTGCACACCAACGTTTCCATCAGCCAGCGCATGTGAGTTGGCTGCTGGGTCAGTCGGCTGCCCATGTGATTGTTCAATCCATGGGCAAATGGCAACTCCTCGAGCGCGGCATCCAGTACGCGTCTAACCGAGATTTCATCGGCATCTTCTCTGAGCGAAAGCGGACCGAGCGACCGAGGGTGCGGCGCGAGGGGCTCCATGGGCAGATGAATTAACACCTCTCTGCCTTGCTGAACTGCGGCAGCACCGACAACTTTGCCGTGGACAGAACCCGGAATCACAGCGAACGCGATCTCGGGCGGAAGATCCAGCGCCCGCAGATCGGCGGAATGACGGTAGCCAATATCGTCAAGAATGATGGCAACCCGCGGAGGGCTCGCCGCTGCGCTTGGAAGAGCAAAGCAGACGAAAAGACACAACAGGATTCGCATCAGCGTCGACTACCGCCCGTCAATTCCTGAAGCGCTCGCGCCAACTGCCGGTCCTCTGTACCGTTGTCACGAACCACGATGTTTGGCGTGATACCCCGGTCGTGGATGTAGTGACCGTCGGGTGTGTAGTAGCGCGACGTTGTGAGCTTGATAGCTCGTCCCCGTGATAACGGCATCACGGTCTGTACAAGACCTTTTCCGAATGTCGATGTGCCAATCAGACGCGCGCGTTCGTGATCTTTGAGCGCACCCGCAACGATCTCCGCTGCGGATGCAGAAGCGCCGTTCACCAACACCACCATTTGTGCATCAGGCAGCAACGCACCTCGCGTCGCAAGATATTCGAATGCAGCATCATCGCCACGTCCGCGAGCACTGACGATCAGGCCTTCCTCAAGAAACAGATCGGTGACGGCAATGGCGGAATCGAGTAATCCGCCAGGGTTGTTGCGCAGATCGAGCACGACGGCCCTCAGCGGGGTGAGGTTCTCTTCGGTCAGTTCGCGCAGCACCAGCTCGAGCTCCACGGCGGTCCTCGTGTGGAATTGCCGAATGACCACATGCCCAATATCCGGTGCCAGCAATGCGCCCTGCACACTCTCTACGGTCAGCCTTTCGCGCTCCAGATTGAATCGCAGTGGCGCATCGAAACCCTCACGCAGGACGCTCAAGGTTACCGCGCTGCCGCTTGGGCCACGCATCCTCGACACTGTCTCCTGCAGTGCGTTCGTTGAGACGGCCATCTCATCAATCGCGAGAATGACGTCACCAGTGCGGATACCGGCGCGCTGTGCGGGGGAGCCCTCGAAAGGCGTGATGACCGTAACGTCGCCCTCGCGCAACGCAACCTCCAGGCCGACCCCGGAATACCGGCCCTCCGCGCCAGAACGAACATCTTCGAAAGCGCTGGCATCGAGGAATTCGGAGTGCGGGTCCAAATCAGCGACCATGCCGCGAACCGCGGCCTCCATTAATTCACCATCATCGACTGGATCGACGTAGTCGCGATGCACCCGCTCCAGCACCTCGTTCAACAACGGATTGGGTCGCGAGGGAGTTGCCGCTGCGGAATCGCGCTGCAGAATCAGGCGATCGCCGGCCACCAGCGCAAGCGCCAGTGTCAGACCCACCATTGCAGCAATACAAACGCGACTCAAGATCGACAAGCGATTCCCACTCCCTGAACGTGTCGTTACTCGTGCTCGACGATAGCACAGGCAAAGCCCGCCTAGCGCGGACCTTGCCGCGATTCAGCCGTTAGGCGCGCCACGAAACCACGGTCGCGGATTTACCGGCTTGCTCGCTTTACGCAGCTCGAAATACAGCGCTGGTGCAGCCTGACCCCCGGTGTTGCCGACGGTGGCAATCACCTCACCCGGTGTCACCCAATCGCCCACTTCTTTCAGCAACGTCTCGTTGTAGCCATATAAAGACAGCAAATCATCACCGTGATCGATCACCATCAACATGCCCATGCCCGGCAACCAATCAGCGAATGCCACCCGTCCGTGGTAGATCGCTCGAATTTCGGTACCGGCCGCAGTGGCCAGGACCAGCCCGGAGCTGCGGATCGTACCGCCGCGGCGCTGCCCAAAGTTCGTCGCCACTCGGCCACTCACCGGCCAGGTCAGCTCCCCGCGAAGCTCCGCCATCGGCACCTCTGCGTCGATGGGGTAATCGGAAAGAATATCCGCAAGCTCCGCTAACAACTCGGCAAGGTCGGACTCCTGCTGACGTAGCGAACCCAAAAGGTTCTGCTCTGCAGCCAGCTTCTCGTCAATACTCGCGAGCAGTCTTGCGCGCTTGGTCTGACCTTTTTCTAGATCCCTGATCAGCGCAGCATTACTTTCGGCCAGAACTTCAAGCGATGTCCGCTCCTCGCGCACCGTATCGCTCAGCGCCTTCAGCTTCTGCATTCCCGCGGCTAATGCCGTCACGTTCGCAAGCCGTGCTTCATTCAGGTAGTCGTAGTAGGTCAGTAACCGTCCGAGCGCTGCCGGCTCTCTGGGGTTGAGCAATAGCTTGAGCTTTTCCTGCCGGCCACTGCGATAGGCGGCGGCCAGCTGCCTGCCGAGTTCCTCGCGCTCCCCCTCCATCGCCGCTTTCTGCAGCTCGACATCGGTTTCTGCGGCTCGGAGGCGAGCGGTGACCTCGCGTTGTCGCTCCCGAACGGCGCGCCGCTCTCGCTGTGCATCAGCCAGCGCCGTTTCGGTCTCGCCGAGCTCGCCGACCAGAGCGTCACGCTCGCGAGTCCGTCGCTCCATTTGTTGACTTAATGTTGTGATGCGCGCCCGCACGGCCTGCAGGTCCTGCTCGCGTGCTACCCGTGACTGGGCGTCGGTCATAGCTGGCCATACCGCGAGGACAACCAGGCAGGCCAGACTCATCACAAAGCGCATCCTCATGACACCATCTTCCAAGCGGTCGCGGTTGAAGTCCAGCGCCGTCGATGCCTGCTATACTCCCCGGCCGACCAACCCGGGATTCGCGACCATGGGACAACTCGTCGAGTTCACCAATAACAATTTGCTGCTGACCGCCGGCCTCGTGATGTCACTGTTTTTTGTGCTCTTCACAGAGTTTCGTCTGCAGGCTTCAGCGGGCATCGACCTCGGCGTGACCGAGGTCATCCGCATGATCAACGACAATGCTGCGGTGGTCGATATTCGACCCGCCGAACAGTTCGAGAAAGGCCACATCGCAGGTGCCCGCAACCTGACCCCGGATCAGGTCGAACAGAGTGAGGAACGCCTCAGTGGTCTCGCCGGTCGTGACATCATCATCGCGTGCCAAAGCGGACTGCAGTGTGGTCGTGTTGTCTCGTCACTGCGTAAAAAAGGCTACGACCGCGTGTTTTCCCTGAAGGGCGGCATCGATGCCTGGACTCAGGAAAAACTACCGCTGGTCGACACGCTGAAGCGCAAAGGCAAGAAGCGTAAAAACAAGCGCAAGTAACCGACGTAGAACGGAGTGCCCGAGAGATGGCTCAGATCACAGTGTATTCAAAAGACTATTGCCCCTATTGCGCGGCAGCCAAGGCGTTACTCGAGCGCAAAGGCGTCGAGTTTGAGGTGATCGATGTCTCGGCCGATCAAGCGCAGCTCAGCCGCATGCTCGAGCGCAGTAACGGTCGTCGCACCGTCCCTCAGATCTTTATCGACGAACTCCATGTCGGTGGGTTCGATGATCTGAGCGCCATGGACCGCGACGGCAAACTCGACCCGCTTCTGGGTCACTGATTTTTTTTACCTTTCCAGGAATAAAGACCATGAGTGAAGAACAAGGCGCGACAGGCGCAAATGGCGAATCGCAACAGCCGGCCCGTGAAGTCGCGCTGCGCAAGATCTACGTTAAGGATTTTTCTTTCGAATCGCCGGGAGCCCCGCGCATTTTCATGCAGCAGGATTTCAAGCCGTCGACGAACCTTAATCTGAGCACCAAAAACAATAAGATCGAAGACAGCTTGTATGAGTGCGTCCTGACCCTGACCCTGGACGCGAAATTCGATAACGAGACGGCATTTCTCGTGGAGCTTCAGCAAGCCGGAGTATTCCACCTTGCCGGTTACAGCGACCAGGAGCTGAACATGATTCTCGGCACCTACTGCCCGAGCACACTGTTCCCGTACGCGCGCGAAGCGATCTCAGGCGCAGTACAACGCGGTGGTTTCCCGGAGCTGCTGCTTCAGCCGATCGACTTCGAAGCGCTTTTCCGGCGCTCGCAAATGGAACAGGCACAACAGCAGCAGGCAGCCGACGCCTAAGCGGCGTCGATAGCCACTATGCAGTATCCGCCGGTCGCGGTTATTGGCGCGGGGTCGTGGGGAACTGCGCTAGCGATTCAATACGCGCGCGCAGGCTCGGAGGTTCGGCTCTGGGGAAGGGACACCACCCAGCTCGCCGCCATGACCAACGCCCGGTGCAACGAGCGCTACCTGCCGGAAGGCCCGTTTCCCGATCGACTACGGGCGGTAGTATCGCTCGATGAGGCCCTTGATGGCATCGATGAGGTGCTTGTCAGTGTCCCGAGTCATGGCCTTCGCGAAACTCTGCAACTCTTAAAGGAAAAGCGTCCCGATGGGCTACGCGTCGCATGGGCGACCAAAGGGCTTGAACTGTCCACCGGTAAGCTGCCTCACGAAGTGGTCGGCGAGGTTCTGGGCGCCGATGCAGGCCCCTACGCCGTACTGTCCGGACCGACTTTCGCCAAGGAACTTGCTCGCGGTTTGCCGACGGCGTTGACCGTCGGGTCAGCCGACAGTGACTTCGCCGCCAATATCGCTGCTCGGATCAGCGACCCTGCTTTTCGCGCCTACACCAGCGACGACATCGTCGGTGTCGAGGTCGGGGGTGCGATCAAGAACATCATGGCGATCGGTGCGGGCATTTCTGACGGATTGGGATTCGGCGCCAATGCTCGCGTTGCTTTGATCACCCGAGCTCTGTCCGAAATGACGCGATTTGGTGTTGCGCGCGGCGCGCGTCAGGAAACCTTCATGGGCCTCGCGGGCATGGGGGACCTTGTCCTGACCTGCACCGACAACCAATCTCGAAACCGTCGTATGGGGCTTGCTCTTGCCGCAGGCAAAACGATCGAAGAGGCTGAAGCCGAGATCGCGCAAGTTGTGGAGGGCGTCCTCGCGGCTCGAGCGGTTCGAGATGCCGCCTCCGAGCTCAATCTGGAGATGCCGATCACGGAACAGATTTATCGAGTGCTTTATGAAGGCGTCAAACCGATCGATGCGTTCCACGCGCTCATGCAGCGTGCGCCGGGTGCCGAATTCAGCTAACCCGGTGCGCCGGCGAATGCGTGCTGGCGCCAGGCCTCATACACCACGACAGCAACACTGTTCGCCAGATTGAGACTTCTGCTCTCGGGCGCCATTGGCAATGTCAATGCGGTGGCAGCAAAGCGCTCCTTGACGTCATCGGAAAGGCCGCGCGACTCGGGTCCAAATAGCAGGACATCACCAGGTTCAAACCGCGCGTCGGTATAACGTCTATGCACTTTGCTCGATAAAGCCCACACGTTAGCTGGCTGAAGTTGTGCCAAGCAGTCTTGCAGGTCTTTGTGCACCGAGATCTCGGCAAACTCTCGGTAATCGAGCCCCGCGCGTCGTAATCGCTTTTCTTCGAGAGAGAATCCGAGCGGTTCAATCAGGTGCAACGCACACCCTGTGTTCGCGCACAGCCGAATGATATTTCCGGTGTTGGGCGGAATCTCCGGCTCGAAAAGGACGACGTGGAACATTCCCCGGCAATCAATACGCCGTCAAGAACCGACACCCGCCGCGGCCAATACCCGTGCAGGCTCAAGCCGCTTCTTGTAGTCAGCGTCGGCATGCATGAACGCCACCTGTCCGTTGTCGATCAGATAGACCGCCGGTACCGGAAGCAAGTGGTGGTCAAATCCTGACGCTTCCTCCAAATCGATACCAAAGCCTTTGTAGCGTTCCACCGTCTCATCATCCACGCGAAACGCAACACCGAACGCACGTGACGCAGTCATCGACGCATCGGATAACAAGGTGTAGTCGATCGTCTCGTCTTCCAGACTTGAGTAAAGCAGCTCCGGCTTGTCAGCTGACAGGAACAGCACATCGACGCCCGCCTCGCGCAGGGTAGGCACCACGTCCCGCAGCGCGGCCAAATGGCGGTTACAGTACGGACACCAACCGCCTCGATAAAAGATCACCATCGTCTTGCCATCATGGCTTTCCGGATCAAAGGCGAAAATCTCTCCATCTTTCCCTTGCACCTCGAAAGCGGGCGCGGACTCACCGACTGAGATGGGCGTAACGTCCTCAGCGCGCTCGGGAACGTCAGCAAAGGTGGGCGCGGATAATGAAGCGGCTGTGAATAAAATCAACAAACAGGCAACGCGTTGAAGCATCGAAAGTCTCCGGAAGTCTTGGTCTTGGTCACCGGATAGACCGGTTGCCCTCAACGATTGTTACAGATCGAGGTTCAATTGGGCGATCTTTCGCGTGAGGGTGTTGCGCCCCCAACCGAGCAGGCGCGCTGCCTCGCCTCGCTGCCCGGACGCTGCCTGAAGTGCAGCGTGCACCAAGGTGCGCTCGAACGCCGGCAGTGCTTCGCTGAGCAAGGCTGCCTCATTCCCGGCTGCGAGGTGTGCCTCCGCCCACTGAGTCAAAGCCATCGTCCAATTGTGGTTGTCGAGTGGTTTACCGCTCGCGCCCCCAAATTCGGTCGGAATGTCTTCAGCACCAATGACGCTGCCGGGTGCGGTGACTGTCAGGCGCCGGCAAGCATTCACGAGTTGCCGCACGTTACCGGGCCAATCGAACGCATACAGGCGCGCTAGTGCATCTTCGCTCAGTCGCTTGGTTTCGACATCCAACTCGATCGCCGCCTGGCGTAAGTAATGCGTCGCCAAGGCGCCAATGTCGTCGCGGCGGTGGCGCAACGGTGGCGTCTCGATCCGCATCACATTGAGCCGGTGATACAAGTCCTCGCGAAACCCGCCGTCGACGACAGCGCGCCCGAGATCCTGATGCGTTGCCGCAATGACCCGCACATCAACCTTAATCGCTACCTGGCCGCCGACGCGATAAAACTCACCTTCCGCCAAAACACGCAACAGTCGGGTTTGCAGGGCTGGTGACATATCGCCGATTTCATCGAGGAAAAGCGTGCCGCCGTCGGCTTGTTCGAAGCGACCGACGCGTCGGCTCTCGGCGCCCGTAAACGCGCCTTTTTCGTGTCCGAACAGTTCCGACTCAAGCAGCTCAGCAGCGATCGCAGAGGTATTAAGTGCCACGAAAGGTTGCTCCGCACGCGGACTGTTGCGATGTAGCGCACGCGCGACGAGCTCCTTGCCCGTGCCCGACTCGCCAGTAATCAGCACGGTCATACTGGACCGCGATAGCCGACCGATCGAACGAAACACTTCCTGCATCGCCGGTGCCTGACCGATGAGCTCGGGCAGTGGCGGCAACACTTCGCTGCTGGCACTCGCATCATTGGCGCTTTGCGTACTCGCGCGACGTACCAACGACACCGCATCGTCGATATCGAAGGGCTTGGGTAGGTATTCAAACGCACCGCCCTGATACGCAGATACCGCACTATCGAGATCAGAATGCGCAGTGATCACGATAACCGGGACTCCTGGGTATCCTGCATGCACCCGAGACATGAGCGACAAGCCGTCGATGCCCGGCATGCGGATATCGGTCACGAGCACATCCGGGGAGTCATGTTCTAACGCGGTCAGACACGCATGCGCATCTTCGAAGGGGCGCACCTGCATGCCCGCCTGGCTCAATGCCTGTTCGAGAACCCAACGCACCGAGCGATCATCATCGACAACCCAAACGTTCAGAACCTCACTCATGGTCTGCTCCATCCATGACGATGGGCAGCCGGATCTCGAAGACTGTCCTGCCGGGCTCACTCGAAAACTCGATCAAGCCACCGTGGCGATTAATCAGCTCCTGGGACAAGGGCAAGCCGATGCCGGTACCCCCGGGTCGACCTGTGATCAACGGGTAAAAAATCGACTCCCGAATATCCGGGTCAATGCCAGGACCGTTGTCTTCGATTTGCACGACGGCAATCACTCGATGGCGCGACTCGCCGATCGTCTCGTTCGTCACCGCTCGGGTGCGCAATCGGATTTCACCAATCTGTTTATCGCTGGTGGCCGCGGCGGTTGCGTTGCTAACGAGATTGAGCACCGCCTGCACCATCTGATCCCGGTCAAGCTCGAGTAGCGGAATACTTGGGTCGTAATCCCGTGACCACTCGATGTGAGAGCCTTGTTCAGCGCCAACCAGGTTGACGACATGCTCCAGAATTTCGTGAATATTGGTCGGATCTTTGCGCGGTTGTTCGCCCGGGCCCAGCAGCGAATCGACGAGGGTAGCGAGGCGATCCGCCTCAGCAATGATGACATCGGTATAGGCCTTCAATGCCGCGCTGTCCGACTGACGTGCCATCAATTGCGCAGCACCGCGCAATCCACCGAGGGGATTCTTGATTTCATGGGCCAGTTGGCGGGCCATCATTCGCCCCGCGTCATGCTGCGACAACAAGGTGTGATCGCGATTAATGCGTCTTCGCGACGTCACGTCGGTGAATTCGATCAGGAATTGCTGATTCCCGCCGCCGTAAGGCGCAATTCGTACATCGACGTACTGCACTTCACGGGAAGATTCTTCGCGCAGTCGGATAATTCCGGCATAGGTAGCGCTGGATTTGGCCGCCAGCTCCAACTCCTGCTGCAGCAAATCGGCATCGAGGAACCAGTGCGAGAGCGGGTAACGCTTTAAGGTCGATCGACCAGCGCGCAGCAGGTTTTCGGCCGCAGCATTTGCTGCAACAATCTCGAGCGCGTCGTTGACAACAATAACGCTGGTTGTCAGGTGCTCGATGATATCGTCGTGCCCGATAGGTGCCGGACCGACGCCGGTCGTTACCGCGCTCGGTTGATTGTGGTCTGCTGAACGTAGAACGTGACCGCGTTGCTGCGGAACAGAGTCCGCCCCTGTTCGTCCAGAACGTTCGCTGCTATCGAATGCGTGCCGCGATATACCGGTGTGATGGTCTGACTGAGACTCCGGGTCGGACTGCCCACCGGCTGGCCGTCGAGAATCCACTGGATCTCGTGCTCGCCCTGCAGACCCGGCGTCAGTGTCGCCGCCACCGGTAATTGGGTAGCTATATTCCATAGCACCTCTCCGGCCTGCGGTTCCAGGATTTCAAGATCAGTGTAGGCGACCGTCGGACCCGAACTCGCTGCTTGCGCGTCGGATTCCTGCGCTGCCACCAACTGCTGAGCGGCTTCCTCGGCCGAAACACTGCCGTTACCTGCGAACGGATCCAAGACCGGGGTCTCTCGCAATTCACGAGACGGATTACTGATGCCGGGCTGGACATCCAGTTTGACGGCTTCGGCACTCGCAGCGTCGTCTTCAGGCGGTTGATCCGAGTAATGAACGACGCCGTCGTCGTCGACCCAACGATAGATCTGTTGCGCATCCGCTGCGTTGCCGACCAGCAGCAACGCCACCAGCGTTGTGAGAATCCTGTAATCCATGGGTCAAGCATAGCGTGGCTAAAGGGCGGCGACCAGTGCACATAATGCACCGGTCGCCAATAGCTTACAGGCTATAGTACATATCGAACTCAACAGGGTGGGTGGCCATGCGTAAGCGCGTCACCTCTTCCATCTTGAGGTCGATGTAGCCATCGATCAGGTCGTTGGTGAACACATCGCCCGCCAACAGGAACTCACGATCCGAGTTCAACGCGTCCAGCGCTTCCTCCAGTGAGAAGGCAACGTGATTCAGTTGCGCCTCTTCCTCCGGTGGCAGGTCATAGAGATCCTTATCCGCAGCGTCGCCAGGGTGGATCTTGTTGCGAATGCCATCGAGGCCCGCCATCAGCATCGCCGAGAAGCAGAAGTACGGGTTCGCCATCGAATCACCGAAACGAACCTCGATACGGCGCGCTTTCGGGTTGGAAATGAACGGAATACGAATGGACGCAGACCGGTTACGTGCCGAGTACGCCAGGATCGTCGGCGCCTCAAACCCAGGCACCAGCCGCTTGTAGCTGTTGGTCGCAGGGTTTGCGAATGCATTGATGGCTTTCGCGTGCTTCAGGATGCCACCGATGTAGTACAACGCTGTTTCCGACAAACCCCCATAAGCGTCACCTGTGAACAGGTTATTGCCATCCTTGATCAAGGACTGGTGAACATGCATGCCGTTGCCGTTGTCTCCGACTAACGGCTTCGGCATGAACGTCGCCGTTTTGCCGTAGGTATGGGCAACATTCTGGACGACATACTTAAGGATCTGGACGCCGTCGGCTTTTTTCACCAGCGTGTCGAATTTGACGCCGATTTCGCACTGACCGGCCGTGGCCACCTCATGGTGATGTACCTCGGTTTCCTGACCCATCTCCTCGAGCGCCAGACACATCGCTGATCGCATATCGTGCAGGGAATCCACGGGCGGGACGGGGAAATAGCCACCTTTTTGCGTGGGGCGATGGCCGTAGTTGCCACCCTCCATTTCCTCGCCACTCATCCAGCAGCCTTCGATGGAACCGATCTTGTAGAACGCGCCTTCGATGCTGTCGTTCCAACGAACGTCGTCGAAGACAAAGAATTCGTTTTCAGGACCGAAGTACGCCATGTCAGCGATGCCTGTCGACTTCAGGTAAGCCTCGGCGCGGTGGGCGAGGGATCGCGGGTCACGCTCGTAGCCCTGCATGGTTGCTGGTTCGATGACATCGCAACGCAGATTCAACGTCGTCTCCTCAGAGAACACATCGATCACTGCCGTGCTCGCGTCCGGCATCAAAATCATGTCGGACTCGTTGATGCCCTTCCAGCCGGCAATCGACGATCCATCGAACATCTTGCCTTCTTCGAACAGGTCCTCGTCGCACGTGTGCGCCGGTACCGTTACGTGTTGCTCTTTTCCTTTGGTGTCAGTGAATCGGAAATCGACGAACTTCACGTCGTGATCCTTGATCATGCTGAGTACGTCAGCGCTGCTCATGCGTTGCCCTCCCGGCTATCATTGTTTGAATGCCCAATTATAGTGCATATAGCGTGCCACCCTCACAGCTTTAATAAGGCACTATAAATACAGTAATTTCTATGGGGTGCTCACAAAAAGCGCACCAAAACAGTGCGACACCGCAAACCTGCTTTGCTAGTTTGGTGCGGTCTAGCGTCAACTTCCGCAGTCGATACGGATATACTCGCCGCCGGCATTCCATCACTCACACTGAGCAGCGCATGAGCAACCCGCAACTGACGGCCGTGGCCGCAGGCAAACCCGCGACATTTCAGGACCTTTTGCTGACCCTCCAGTCTTATTGGGCACGGCAGGGTTGCGTGATTCAGCAGCCTGTAGATTTGCCGGTAGGCGCGGGGACGTTTCACCCCGCGACATTCATGCGAGCGATAGGGCCCGAGCCGTGGAGCGCAGCCTATGTGCAGCCTTGTCGGCGACCGACTGACGGACGCTATGGAGACAATCCATTCCGGTTGCAGCACTACTACCAGTTTCAGGTGGTCATCAAGCCATCGCCGCTTGAGATACAGGAGCTCTACCTGGATTCGCTGCGCGCACTTGGGATCGACCCATTGACGCACGACATTCGCTTCGTCGAGGACAACTGGGAGTCGCCAACACTCGGTGCCTGGGGTCTCGGTTGGGAAGTATGGTTGAACGGCATGGAGATCACGCAGTTCACCTATTTCCAGCAAGCAGGGGGGCTGGAGTGTAAACCGGTGACGGGTGAAATCACCTACGGCCTCGAACGCATTGCGATGTACCTGCAGGATGTCGAGAGTATTTTTGACATTGTCTGGGCAGATGGGCCTTTAGGGCGGGTGACATACGGGGATGTCTACCACCAAAACGAGGTTGAGCAGTCGGCCTACAATTTTGAGCATGCGGATGTTGCCGCACTGTTTAGAGCATTCGATCAAGCGGAGACCGACTGCCAGCGGCTAGTCGAGGCGAACTTGCCGTTGCCGGCCTACGAGCAGGTCCTGATCGCATCGCATCAGTTCAACCTGTTGGATGCCCGCCAGGCTATTTCAGTGACTGAACGTCAGGCCTACATTCTGCGTGTACGCACGATGGCTCGATCTGTGGCTGAACAATACTATGCGCGGCGGGAAGCGATTGGATTCCCGATGTGCGCCAACGCTACGTAGCGGGTGTCGCAAATGACAAATAAGAATGCAGCATCCGCCGACTGCCTGTTTGAGCTCGGTCTGGAAGAACTTCCGCCCAAAGCGATGCAAGCGCTTTCACAAGGGTTCGCTGAAGGCATGCGACAGGCGCTGGCCGTGGCCGAGCTGGAGCATGGAGAGATCCACGCTTTTGCTGCACCGCGCAGATTAGCCCTGCACATCGAATCGGTCGCGCGTCGCCAAGAGGACAGCATCGAAATCCTTCGCGGACCGCCGACACGCATCGCGCTGGATGAGGACGGGAACCCCACCAAAGCGGGAACCGCCTTCGCCAAGAAATGCGGCGTCTCGTTCTCGGATCTAGAGCGGGAATCCACAGACAAAGGTGAGTGGCTGATCCACCGTGCTGAGCGCTCCGGTCAGCCTATCGAAACCCTGGCGCAGGGTTTGCTGGAACAGGCGATCGGTAAGTTGCCGATTCCCAAGCGTATGCGCTGGGGTAACTCGGACGAGAGTTTCGTGCGTCCCTTGCATTGGTTGGTCGCGATGGTCGGCGATGCGATTCTGGATGTTTCGCTGTTCGGTATTGCTGCTGGCAAACAGACGCGCGGACATCGATTCCACGCCCCCGCTGCGACCGAGATTTCGCATCCTTCGGAATATGCGAGCCTGCTGATGTCGCTGCACGTTGTCGCAGACTTCGATGAGCGCCGGTCGCGAGTGGCAACAGCTATCGCGGAAGCGGCCGACGCATTGGATGGGAAGGTCGCAGAGGACCAGGAACTGCTTGACGAAGTCACCGCGTTGGTCGACTGGCCGGTGGCGGTCAACGGGACCTTTGATCGTCGCTTTCTCGCACTGCCTCGGGAAGTCTTGTCGTCCACACTCAAGGTGCACCAACGGTACTTTCCCGTGCTGAGCAAGTCCGGCGAAGCGACGGAACACTTCATTACAGTGGCGAATATCGAGAGCGCGGATCCCACGCAAGTCAAATTGGGTAACGAACGGGTCGTTGCGCCACGTCTCGCCGACGCGGAGTTCTTTTGGAATAACGATCGGGAGCAACCGCTCGCCACACGGCGCGCTGCGCTCGACAAGATTGTGTATCAACGTGAGCTGGGTTCTCTCGGGGAGAAGACCGCAAGAGTGGTGCGGTTGTGCGACACGGTCGGGTCCCTCGCCAGCCTTGATGCGGGTCTTGCGAAGGCCGCAGCCGAGCTATCACGTTGTGACCTTGTCACCGATATGGTCGGTGAGTTTCCCGAATTACAAGGGGTAATGGGTGCCTATTACGCGGGTGCTGACGGCACAGATCCCGAGATCGCAACGGCAATACGTGCTTTCTATCAACCGCGTTTCGCAGGCGACTCGATCGCCGACAGCAATACAGGCCGCATTGTGGCGATTGCCGACAAGGTGGATACGCTTGCAGGGATTTTTGCGATCGGGAAACGGCCTACCGGAAATCGGGATCCTTTCGGATTGCGGCGTGCGGCGCTGGGCCTAATCCGCACGTTGATTGAAGGTCAGATCGAGCTGGATTTGCCGGCATTGCTATCCGAAGCCGTGTCCCTCCAGCCGGTGGACGTAAGCGACCATCCCGAACTCGTGGATGATCTTTACGATTTTGTCGTTGATCGTCTGCGAAATTACGAACAGCAACAATTGTGTGCCGACCAACCTGATTGGTTCGAGGCGGTTGCGGCGAGACGTCCGCATTCGCTGCTCGACTTCCATCAAAGACTTGAGGCGGTATCGACCTTCGTGGAACAACCCGCCGCGGAAGCGCTTGCGGCTGCCAATAAGCGAATCGCCAATATTTTGAGAAGCGCCGGGACCGACGCAAACGGGTCTCTCGATCCGGAGGCGTTGGACGGTGAGGCGGAGCGGAAGCTGCTGGTGGCATGGCAGTCGGTCAGCGAAGCCGTCGCCCCTGGCGTAACGGCACGACAGTATAAGGACGTGATGCTGAAGCTCGCGGAGTTACGCGAGCCTGTGGATGCGTTTTTCGACGATGTAATGGTGATGGCCGACGATATCGCGGTTCGCCGGAATCGGCTCGCGCTACTGGCAGCGGTTCGGGGGCTTTTCCTTGAGGTCGCCGACGTATCTGAGCTTGCGGTGAAGAGCGATTGAGTAGCGTTGATCGTTGGTTGATTCTCGATCGTGACGGCGTGATCAACGTGGATAGTGACCACTACGTTCGAAGCGTGAGTGAATGGCAACCGATACCCGGGAGTATCGACGCGATTGCTGCGTTTTCAAAGGCGGGCTGGGTGGTCACTGTTGCGACCAACCAGTCTGGAATCGGCAGAGGGTATTTTAGTCGACGAACCCTCTATGCAATGCACGCAAAACTCAGAAAGTTGGTTCGGCGTGCGGGCGGGGACGTTGCTGAAATCGCGTTCTGCCCACACACGCCCGACGACGAGTGCGATTGTCGAAAACCAAAGCCAGGTTTGCTTTATCAGTTGGCCAGACGCACGGGTTTGGATCTCAAGAATGCGGTTTTGGTCGGCGATTCCGAGCGGGATCTTGAGGCAGGTGAGGCGGTCGGTGCAGAACTTTGGTTGGTGCGTTCAGGCAAGGGTCAGATGACAGAAGCAGGATTGCAAAGCGCACCATCGGCATGGGCAGCGCGTGTGAACGTGAGGGACAACCTCTCGGGCGTAGCGCAATCATTGTTGGGAGGTGTCTATGCGTAACCCTCGGCAATTGGTTGGGTCGTTAGTATTTACCTTCTGGATGTTTTTCAGTGTCGCGTTCTACGCGATCGCTGTCATTTTGGTTGCGCCTTTTGGCTATGGTGCTCGTTACCGAGTTGCGGTCGGATGGGCGAACCTGATGATGCGCTCGCTCAAGACGCTGTGCCGGGTGGATTATGAGGTACGCGGGCGCGAGCACATTCCCAGCGAGCCAGCGGTCTACTTGATCAAGCACTCTTCAGCGCTTGAAACGATCGCAGAAATCGAGATTTTTTCCGCCCAGACGTGGGTGCTCAAGCGCGAGCTTCAGTGGGTGCCGATTTTCGGCTGGGCGCTGCGGATGTTGAAGCCCATCGCAATCAATCGCAGCGGTAGGCGCAATGCTGTGAAGCAGGTGATCCAGCAAGGCAAAGCGAGACTTGAGGAAGGTATTAACGTGATGATCTTCCCGGAGGGAACACGTGTGCCACATGGAGAGACGCGTCGCTACGGATCCAGTGGCGCAGCCCTCGCCAAAGCCGCCAACGTGCCGTTGATTCCGGTCGCACACAACGCCGGCGTTTTTTGGGCGCGTCGCGGTGTTCGGAAATTCCCCGGCACCGTTAGTTTCGTTGTCGGCGAACCTGTTTGGGTAGGCGATCGAGATATCCGCGCGGTAAATGATCAAATCCAGCAATGGATGGAATCAGAAATCGCGCAGATGGGCGGCCGGGAATTACGGAACCCGACCGCCAACTAGGCTTGCGTCCGCGGTAGCACTGCCAAGGGCGCGCTTTACACGTCCAAATTCGACACCGCGAGCGCGTTTTGCTCGATGAACTCCCGGCGTGGTTCCACGTGATCGCCCATCAGCGTTGTGAACAAATCGTCCGCGCGAATCGCATCCTCGACTTTGACCTGGACCAGTCGGCGCGTGTCCGGGTTCACAGTGGTATCCCATAGCTGGTCCGGGTTCATCTCGCCGAGACCCTTGTACCGCTGGATATATTGGCCTCGCTTGGCCTCGCCCATCAGCCAGTCGATAGCGGCAGGGAAGTCATCAATAGCCAGTTCCTTTTCACCGCGTCTGATCGAGGCACCCTCTTGGATCAATCCGTTGAGCTCCGACCCGTGCGCGACTAGACGTTGATAGTCTGACCGCTCGAAGAAGTCGCTTGTGACTCGCTCATGCTCAGTGACCCCATGACGTGTTCTCGCAATGTCGACATGCCAGGAAGCGCCTAAGTCTTCGTCTTCAGTACGCACGAGCGTCGCCCCATAGCTGGCGGCACTGCCATCGATACGCCGTACCGTGGGATCGAGCTTCGGAAGCGCAGAATCCAAATCAGCCACCCAGGCCTCTAGCGCAACGTCGTCATCAACCGGCGCCGGCGGTAGCTTGCCGAGTGTGCGCAAAACGGGCTCGGCCACTCTCTGGCTCAACCGGGCGATATCAGCCTCTACCTGCATATGGTTGTTGGCCAAAGCCTCAAGCGCTTGCGCTGAAAGTGCGGGCGCGTCGGTAGCAACCGACAGACGGGCACCATCCAGAGCACTTGCAAGCAGATAATCGTTCAATTCGGCGTCGTCCTTGACGTACATTTCCTGTTTTCCACGCTTTACCTTGTAAAGTGGAGGTTGAGCGATATAAACATGGCCGTTATTGATCAGTTCGGGCATCTGACGATAGAAAAAAGTCAGTAAAAGGGTTCGAATGTGGGAACCATCGACATCCGCATCTGTCATGATAATGATCCGATGATATCGTAACTTATTGATATCAAAATCGTCACGACCGATACCCGTGCCGAGCGCGGTAATGAGTGTTCCCACTTCAGCAGAAGAAAGCATCTTATCGAAACGCGCTTTCTCCACATTCAGGATTTTTCCCTTGAGTGGGAGAATCGCTTGGGTACGCCGATCTCTGCCCTGCTTGGCTGAGCCACCAGCGGAGTCACCCTCCACCAGGAACAATTCGGATAACGCCGGATCCTTCTCCTGACAATCAGCGAGCTTACCGGGCAACCCAGCGATATCGAGAGCACCCTTACGACGGGTCATTTCACGAGCTTTTCGCGCCGCCTCACGCGCACGCGCAGCGTCAATAATCTTTGCGACAATCGCCTTAGCTGCAGCCGGATCTTCCAATAGGAATGATTCCAAAGCAGCGCCCATGGCACTCTCAACAATCCCTTTGACTTCCGAGGAAACGAGCTTGTCCTTGGTCTGCGAAGAAAACTTGGGATCGGGAACTTTGACCGACAGCACCGCTGTCATTCCTTCGCGAGCATCATCCCCGCTCGGTGTTACAGACTGCTTCTTCCCACCGACCTCTTTTTCGATATACGTATTTAGCGTGCGAGTCAGTGCGCTGCGGAAACCCGCAAGGTGCGTACCACCATCGCGTTGAGGGATGTTGTTGGTAAAGCAAAACATGCTTTCCTGATAGCCGTCGTTCCACTGGAGCGCAGCTTCAACGGTCACCCCGTCGCGCTCGGTTTCAACGTAAAACACGCGCTGATGGATCGGTGTCTTATTCCGATTCAAGTGCTCCACGAATGCGCGAATACCACCCTCGTATTTGAAAACGTCTCGCGTATTCGTGCGTTCATCGCTGAGCTCGATGTGTACACCGGAGTTCAGGAACGACAGCTCCCGCAGGCGCTTGGCCAAGACGTCGTAGTGGAACTCGGTATCCGAGAAGATTTCTGCGCTGGGCCAAAAACGAATGTGGGTCCCCGTGCGTTCGCTGGGGCGTACCTCAGCTAGGGGCGCCTGGGGCTCGCCCATGGCGTATTCCTGCTCATGCAAGTGGCCGCTTCTACGAATCTGGAGCAACAGCTTGGAAGAGAGCGCATTGACGACAGAAACCCCTACCCCGTGAAGTCCGCCGGAGACTTTGTAGGAATTATCGTCGAACTTACCGCCGGCATGCAGAACGGTCATGATGACCTCAGCCGCGCTCCGTTGCTCTTCGGGGTGCATGCCAACCGGAATACCGCGGCCATCGTCCGACACGCTTACGGATCCATCTGCGTGGATGGTGACGTGGATCTCACCGCAGTGACCGGCTAAGGCTTCGTCAATCGAGTTATCGACGACTTCGAAAACCATGTGGTGAAGGCCCGTGCCGTCATCCGTATCGCCGATGTACATTCCGGGCCGTTTTCGAACGGCCTCTAGCCCTTTCAGGACCTTGATATTACTGGAGTCGTATTCGCTCATGAGCACCCCTCACGTGAAGCGCGAATTGTACCATTTTTGGCGATTTCCCGCGGCGTTCAGCCAGCGACAATGGCACCCTGTTCCACGTGGAACACGTTGGTTTTGTGCTGCGTTGGAAGCTGGTCGACTTCCAAGGCCGTGACGATGTGTTGGCCAGGTATTAAGGCAATCACACCCAATAATCGCTCTAGCGCCCCTCGATCGAGTTCCGCGCCCGGATCGTCCAGCAACAAAATCGTATTGTCCTGCTTTACGCCGGCAACCAGCTGGGCTTGCGCCAAGATCAGGGCTGATGCCAGTAGTTTTTGCTGCCCCCGAGAGACCATGGGTTTAGCCAATCGTCCCGACCACCGAATTGCCATATCTGCCCGATGCGGTCCGACACTCGTGATCGCTCGTTCTCGATCTGTACTCCGCGCAGCGGCCAGCGCTTCTTCGAAAGACAACTCACCCCTCCAGCCCGGTTGATATCCGAGCTCCACGGGCGGCAATGCTAACGAGTCCACCAATGCGTTAAGTGGTTCCTGCAGCAGGTTCACATAGCCCTGACGGTAACCATCTACAGTAGCCGCGGTCTCGGCTAACTGCTGATCCCATGTCAGCAATTGCTGGTCCCCAACCTGTTGTTTAAGCGCTGCGTTGCGCTGCTTTAGCGTATTTCGGTATCGGCGCCAGGCAGACAGGTAGCTTGGTTCCACGTGGAACACGCCGTAATCCAAAAAACCCCGACGTGCATCTGGACCATCGGCCACGAGGCGGTGCACCTCTGGCTCAAGGACTTGAATCGCAATCGCCGTGCTGACTTCCGCTAGAGATGGTTTGGTGTCTCCGTCGATACGAATCTGAGATCCCCGAGAGCGATCGACGGAAACACCCACCTGATGACCAGCGCCCCGCCAGTCCAAGGTACCTCTTAACAAGAACCCCGAACCGCCGTGCTGTATCAGTCGCTCCGCTCGAGATTGACGAAAGGAACGGCCGCGAATCAAGAAATAGATGGCTTCAAGGAGAGATGTCTTGCCGGCGCCGTTGCCCCCGACAATGGCCGCACCTTCTGGGGGTATATCGAGATCCACTGCTTCCAGGCAGCGGAACCCTTCCACATGCAGCTGACGAATCATGCGCCGTGTGACGCGTTATCCATCACAGACGCATTGGCATGACGACGTATTTGCTGTCCGTCTGATCAATCTCTGGGATTGAAATCACGCAACTACTGTTCGCGTCTTTCAAGCTGAGACGAACGGTTTCGCTATCCACGGCCCCGATCGCATCAAGCAGGTAATTCACATTGAAACCGATTTCGATATCGTCGCCCGAATATTCGACCTCTACCTGTTCCTCTGCTTCTTCCTGCTCCGGGTTGTGAGCCATGATTTTGGCGCCGCTATCCCGTACCTCGAGACGAATGCCTCGATATTTCTCGTTCGAAAGAATGGCTGCACGCTGTAACGCAGCCCGCAATGATTCGCGATCGGCAATCAGGAAGTTCTCGACATCCACCGGAATGACGCGCTGGTAATCCGGGAAACGACCATCGATCAGTTTCGAAGTGAAGCGAATATCGCCGATCATGATACGGATATGGTTCTTGCCCATCGCAAAGGTCAGGCTACCGTCACCGCTGAGCATACGATGCAGCTCAAGTACGCCTTTCCTGGGCACGATGACCTGCTGACTCTCCAGCGGATTCTCTGACAGCTCGTTCTCGCACAATGCAAGACGATGTCCGTCCGTGGCCACAGCGCGGATCGACAATCCATCCGTCTCCAGGAGCATACCGTTCAGGTAATACCGAACGTCTTGCTGCGCCATTGCGAAATAGGTCTTTTCGACCAATCTGCGAATGACGCTAACCGGTAACTCCACCGAGGCCCCGGCTTCAATATCGTCAATTACCGGAAATTCGCCAGCAGGTAGCGTCGATAGGCTGAACCGACTACGACCGCTTTGCACCGTAACTCGCTCGTTCTTAAGGCTGAGCTTCACGTCTGAACCTTCCGGAAGTGCCTTACAGATATCGAACAGCTTGCGGCCAGGCACCGTGATTTCACCAGCCATATCCACATCGACGTCTGCGCTCGCCTGTAACTCGACCTCGATATCTGTAGCCGTGATCAACAGGCGGTTGTCTTTAGCGGAAAGCAAAACGTTCGCGAGTATTGGCATTGTCTGCCGTCTTTCCACAACACCAATTACGGTCTGCAACGCACCCAGCAACGTCTGCCGGCTCGCCGTCAATTTCATGTGCTATCCCTTAAAGAAAGAAGGTATGTATAAAACATATTGTTATTGTTATTAAGCAGGACTCGAGCGGTGCATAACCCCAGAAAACCCATCTAAAACAATAGCTTAACTAATTATTCTTAGCCGTAAAGCCGTTCAGAAACGGCCTGTAAGCTGTCAGTATGCTGTGGATAAAATCTGTTGCCAAACTTATCCACAGTTTTTCCACGTTATCCTGCCAAGCTCCTCAACAGGTTTTTGTAGTCTTCATCCACACGCGGCTCTGTATCACGCAGTTCCTTCACTTTGCGACACGCATGAAGCACTGTCGTGTGGTCGCGCCCGCCAAAAGCATCCCCGATTTCAGGTAACGAATGGCGTGTAAGTTCTTTCGCAAGACTCATCGCAATTTGGCGGGGCCTCGCGATCGAGCGGCTGCGACGCTTCGACAACATTTCGCTCATCCGGATTTTAAAGTACTCCGCGACGGTTTTCTGAATGTTCTCGATACTGATCAGGCGATCATGAGCAACAATCAGGTCGCGCAGTGCTTCCTTGCAGCTATCGATCGTGATCTCGCGTCCGGTAAAGCTTGCAGTCGCGATCACACGACGCAGCGCCCCTTCAAGCTCGCGGACGTTGGAGCGCACCCGCTGGGCGATAAAAAATGCCACTTCATCCGGGAGCGTTACGCCCTCTGCTTGCGCTTTTTGCATCAAAATGGCGACGGACGTTTCGAGCTCCGGTGGTTCGATCGCAACCGTCAAACCCCAGCCGAAACGCGATTTCAGCCGTTCCTCCAGACCGTCGACCTCTTTCGGGTACCGGTCACAAGTCAGGATTATCTGACGCTGCCCTTCGAGCAGCGTGTTGAAGGTGTGGAAAAACTCTTCCTGCGAACGATCTTTGCCAGCAAAAAACTGGATGTCGTCGATTAATAGCGCGTCCAGCGACCGGTAAGCCCGCTTGAATTCGCTGATCGTGTTGTGCTGAAGGCCTCGAACCATATCCCCCACGAATCGTTCCGAGTGCACGTAGCACACCCTGGCGGAGGGATTTCGCCGCAGCATTTCATTGCCGATGGCATGCATGAGGTGCGTTTTGCCAAGGCCGACACCGCCGTACAGAAACAGCGGGTTAAACGCGAGTCCTGGATTCTCGGCCACCTGCGACGCTGCTGCTCGAGCGAGTTGGTTGCTTTTCCCCTCCACGAACGAATCGAACGTGAAGTTGTTCATCAGACGACTCTCGGGCATCGGAACGGCCTGACCCGCCGACTTAACCTGCGCAGGTGCGCTCTGCGGGCTCGATGGCTCGTGCGACGAGCCGATGGATGCTTCCACGCTGGCAACCGATGCGTCTACTTCCTGCACCAGAAGCCGAATACGTTCGAGGTATTGCGCGTTCAGGTAGTCCACCACGAACCGGTTGGGGGCGAACAGCTTTAAGCCGGAAGCACTGCGCTCCGCTTGCAGCGGTCGAATCCATGTATTGAACGCCTGCTCACCTATTTCGGCACGCAAACGCGGCAGGCATCGCTGCCAGATATCGTCATGGAAATCGACCACCAGAAACACCCCGAACCCGAACTTCGCCTCCCCCTAGGCGGCCGGGTAGCTTATACGTTCGCAAGCTTTCCTGCCAAGGCAAAAACTTACCCGTCGGAATCACGCTAAAACCGATCTGGATCGTTGACACAAACTGCTTCAACCCTTATTCTCGCCGGCCTTTCAGACACAGCCTGCCAACGAGGCATCGCTATGAAACGTACATTCCAGCCCAGCAATCTGAAGCGTAAGCGCACACACGGTTTCCGTGCCCGTATGGCCACCAAAGGCGGCCGTCTGGTTCTGAAGCGCCGCCGTGCGAAAGGTCGCCATCGCCTGAGTGCCTGAACCAAGGCACTCGGCTGTTTCGGACAGCGGAATTCCCGGCCGATCACCCGGCCTGATGCGCGTCCAATAGACTTCCTACTTCGGTGAGTGGCTTCGACCGCAGCAAGCGACTCCTGACACCGCATCAGTTTCAACGCGTTTTTCGCCGGTCAAAACGGTTCGGCGACGACCTTCTGTTGCTTCGTATCCGCTACGACCGCGAACAGCCTCCACGCCTCGGGCTCGCCATTACAAAAAAACATGCCCGGCTTGCGGTGCAGCGAAACCGAATCAAAAGACAGATTCGAGAGCAGTTTCGATTGGGGCTCGATACCATTGCGTTCGGCGATTACGTGTTTACCAATAAGCCCGAAGCAGCGCGCGCCTCGAGCGAAGCCCTTCGGGCAAGCGCCGCCCGACTCCTTAAGCTCGCATCCCAGCGAAAAAGACGCGAATAAGAGCGACTTTTTCCGCATAATAGCGCCGCCGGAGGGACAACCGGCAACGACCTCATTATCAACTGACCCGTTTCTATGCAGAATCAACGCTTGTTCGCGTGGGCACTCTTCGGCCTGCTGCTCCTAATGACCTGGCAACAATGGCAGGAGGACTACGGTCCGCAGCCACCCGCCCAGGCGGCTATTGCCGATACCGATGTTGATGCGACACTCGGCAACATTCCCGGAGAGCTCGACGCGTTGCCCGCCGACGAACTGGACGCATTGCCGGAATTGGGAGCCGCACCGAACGGCACGCCAGCGGGCACCGAAGCCGCACCTCAACTCGAAGCTTTGCCGGCCGCCGATCGCACGCTGATCACGGTAAAGACCGACGTACTGAACATCAAAATCGATCCGCAGGGTGGCGATATCGTATCGGCAACATTGCCGGCATACCCCGTGGACAAAGATACGCCTGACGTACTGGTCGAGTTGCTGAGTGACCAACCTTCCGGTTTTGCGGTGTTCCGTTCTGGTCTCGCGACCCGTGACGCCGAGAATGGCCCGAACCATCGCGCGATGTTCACTGCCGCGCAGACTGAATACGAACTAGCGGATGGTGCGACAACGCTCGAAGTGCCGTTGGTCTGGCGGGGTGCGAACGGCGTAGTGGTCACGAAGCGCTATACGTTTGAAACCGGGCAGTACGGCATCACGCTCGATCTTGATATCGAGAACGGATCCGAGGCAGCGTGGGATGCGGCGCCCTACGCGCGAATCGTCCATGTAGCCGAGGTGCCAAAGCGCTCACTATTCGACGTCGACAGCTATTCGTTTGCGGGGCCAGTAACGTTTGACGGCAGCGAGTACGACAAACACACGATAAAGGATCTCGGCAAATCGTCATATTCCGCAAGTGGTGTCACTGGTGGATGGGTCGCAGCGATTGAGCATCACTTCCTGTCCGCCATCGTCCCGCCGGCTGACTCGCCCTCGAAACTTGAGGCGAGATTGTCGGGCGATCAGTTTCTCGCGGGTTTCGTTGGAGAGGCGGTACGCGTAGACGCCGGCGCAACGACCACGATTCCGGTTGAGCTTTTTGTCGGACCCAAACTGCAGGATCAGCTGCGCACCGTATCCGACCGATTGCCACTGACAGTTGATTACGGAATTCTCACCCTGTTGGCAGACCCTCTGTTCTGGGTGCTCTCCAAGGTCCACAACGTGGTCGGCAACTGGGGCTGGGCAATCGTGCTCGTCACGCTGCTCATCAAGCTGGTGTTTTACAAACTCACCGAGCAAAGCGGACGCTCCATGGCGAAGATGCGTAACCTGCAACCGCGGTTGAAAGCCCTACAGGAGCGCTACAAGGACGATCGCCAAAAACTCTCCGAAGCGATGATGGACTTGTACAAGCGAGAAAAGGTCAACCCGGCCGCGGGTTGCCTCCCGATACTGATCCAGATGCCGTTCTTCCTCGCTTTCTACTGGGTGTTGCTCGAGTCTGTAGAAATGCGCCAGGCACCGTTCATGCTGTGGATCAACGATCTCTCCAGTCGTGACCCGCTATTCATCTTGCCGATTCTGATGGGCGCCGCGATGCTGGCACAACAACAGTTAAACCCGGCACCGGCTGACCCTATCCAGGCGCGCGTCATGCGTATTCTGCCGATTGTCTTTACCGTATTTTTCGCGTTCTTCCCTGCCGGTCTTGTGCTGTACTGGTTTACGAACACGATCCTCGGGGTTGCACAGCAGTGGCAAATCAACCGCGTGGTGACGCGAGAGGGCCTGAAACAGCGCGCTTGACCTAGGCGCCCTCAATCAGACGGTTCACCACTTCAACAGTGCCATGTAACGTGCGGTGCACAGGGCACTTGTCGGCGATTTCGACCATACGCGCTCGTTGTGCCTCGTCGAGATCGCCCGCGAT
Source organism: uncultured Chromatiales bacterium (assembly GCA_963922335.1). Lineage (GTDB taxonomy): Bacteria > Pseudomonadota > Gammaproteobacteria > Steroidobacterales > Woeseiaceae > CALBPI01. The sequence goes on from CAWUIB010000009.1 coordinate 168,592, forward strand.
TGCGATATCACGACGGAAGATCACCACCTGATCGTCGCCGCGCCCTTTTTGCTCCCGCGTCACGGTCACTTTGACTTCATCGAGTGGCAGCGACTTGTGCCGCGCGTACATCTTGAGTGTCATGCTGGTGCAGGCGGCCAAAGAAGCGGTCATCAGTTCAACAGGGCTCGGTCCAAGATCAGCGCCCCCAACGCTTGCGGGTTCATCTGCGATCAACGTGTGCTCACCCACATGAATGGGTGTTGTGAACCCGCTCGCATCGGTAATCGCAGTGATCTGATCGCGGTTGCGCTCAGTCTCTGATACGTCATCGAGATATCGACTCGCCCAGCCGGCTAGCACTGTGCCGGCGTAACCCGAGTCCGCTGCGTTGCTCAGAAGATGGTCGGCATGGTCCAGGCTGACAAAGCTTTTTGGATGCATTGCCGCCGAGAACAGCTGACTCGCGTTGTCTATGGTGACGGTGTCGTCGATGGGTGAGTGGAGAATCAGCAGAGCCTTGCGCAGCTTGTGTACCGTCTCAGCGAGCGGGTGTTTGCCGAGATCTTCGATGAATTCGCGTCTGATCGTGAAGGGCCGACCTGCGAGCTGAACCTCGGCAGATCCGTCGCGAATAATGTCGGCCTCGTGATCTGCAAACAAATGCGTCACGTGCTCCGGCGTTGCGGGCGACCCGATCGTCGCAACTGCCACCGCTGATTCGATTTCCAGGGATGCTTGTAGCATTGCGGTGCCGCCGAGGCTATGACCGATCAGCACAGCGGGTGGCGACCCCTGTTCAGCCAGCCAATTCGCTGCATCAACCAGGTCAGAGACATTGTTACTGAATGTCGTCTGCGAAAACTCGCCGTCGCTGCTGCCCAGACCGGTGAAATCAAAACGCATCACCGAAATCCCAGCCGTGTTCAACGCATTGGCAATGTTGGTTGCCGCTTTGAGATTCTTGGTGCACGTGAAGCAATGGGCAAATAATGCCATTGCGCGTTCACCGCCTGGCGCACGGTCGATCAGACCCGCGAGCTTAATACCATCGCGATTGGTGAAATGAACAGGTTGGCTTGCCATGGGTGTGGTTCCTCGAGCGCTAGCGGGCTTTAGGGCATATACCCGGATTCGGCGTACTTTATTGCAACGAATCGTGAATTGCGCGACCTTGGCGCGATGGACTCATCGAGCGATACGATTGCAGCGAAAGCAACCGCTGCAGGACATGCCGGCATCGGCGTCGTACGCATATCCGGGCCAGCGACGGCAGCGATTGCGGAAGCGGTACTCGGGCGCTTGCCTCAGCCACGGCGTGCTGTCTTGAGCGATTTCCAGGATTCATCGGGGCGCACCATCGACCAAGGGATCGCATTGTTTTTTCCTGGGCCGGCTTCCTACACAGGAGAGGATGTGCTGGAGCTGCAGGGACATGGTGGTCCGATGGTGTTGGAGGCGCTCATGCAAGTGGTGCGGGACGCGGGTGCCCGTGATGCGCGCGCTGGCGAATTCTCGGAACGAGCATTTCTGAACGACAAGATGGATCTTACTCAGGCCGAAGCGGTGGCTGACCTGATCGATAGCAGTTCGATGCAGGCAGCACGTGCAGCGATGCGTTCGCTGCAAGGCGCATTCTCGGAGGCCGTAACCACCCTGCGCCAGGAGCTGATCCTGTTACGAACTCACGTTGAGGCGGCCATTGACTTTCCTGAAGAGGAAATCGATTTTCTGGACGACGCTGCTTTGCGTGACAGGATTACTCAGGTTGACGTCATTTTCCGTAAGCTGATGTCGAGTGTCGAATCTGGCCGCAAACTGGCAGATGGCATTACCGTCGTGCTCGCCGGTGCGCCGAACGTTGGCAAGTCGAGCCTCTTGAACGCATTGCTCGGCGATGACACAGCAATCGTCACGGAGATTCCGGGAACGACTCGGGATTTGATCCGGGCTGATGCTGTTATCAACGGCGTCCCGGTGCATTTGACAGACACTGCCGGCGTTCGGGATACCTCCGATATCATTGAGCGCGAGGGCATCCGTCGCAGTTACGCGGCGGCCGCGACCGCTGACCATGTACTGGTGGTGGTGGATATTCGCTCGGACACCCTCGCCAGCGATGCGGCACACTTGCTGCGCGATCTTGAGACCGGTACGCCAGCAACGATCATTGCGAATAAGCTGGATTTGTCCGATGAGGCCGATACAACACCGAAGACCCTGATGGTGTTGGGTCGCGCGTTACCCGTGTTTGCGGTTTCTGCGCTTACGGGCGAAGGGGTCGACTCAGTCGCCTCATACCTCGCCAGCGAAGTTGCTGGCACCTCTGATGCTACAGAAGGGCAGTTCACGGCACGCCAACGGCACATGACACTCCTTGAGGCAGCACGTTCCCATTTCGATGATGGTGTTGCGGCGTTGGAATCAACGCGTGCCGGGGAGCTCTTGGCGGAAGAATTGCGACTGGCACAACAGGCACTCGATGGCATCACCGGGCGATTCACCAGCGATGATCTGCTCGGAGAAATCTTCTCGTCGTTTTGTATCGGTAAGTGAAAGGTTTAGCGCTGTTCAGCGTTCGGGCTGATAATCCGACAAGCGCACAATGCCAGTAATCGAGCCCGGATCGGTTTCCTGATCGGTGGCAAGCACCTGATCCCGTCCTGCATGTTTGGCGCCGTACAATGCACGGTCTGCACGCGCCAGCAGATCGTCGATAGACTCTTGCGCTTCGTACGAAGCAACACCGGCTGACACAGTCACCTTCAGTGCATGGTCGAATTCATATTCGCGGATGCTCCGCCAGATCCGGTCGGCACACTGAGTGGCGCCTTTCAGATCGGTCCCGGGTAGCGTAATGATGAACTCTTCACCACCGAAGCGTCCGAGCTCACGCCCACGCCCGCCGACGGGTGCCACCTCATCCAGAAGGCGCAATTCGCTTTTTACGCGCTTTGCAATAGACGCCAACACCTGGTCGCCTTCAAGGTGACCGAATCGGTCATTGATCTTCTTGAAGTAATCGACATCGATAATGATGACGCTGAAGGTGCTCTGATCACGTTCCGCAGCAGTTCTGAGTTGCTCCAGAATTTCAATGATTAGACGGCGATTGAAAGCCTGGGTCAGGTGATCACGTTCGGCGAGTCGTGTGATATCCCGAATGGCCTGTTCCAGCTGGCTGTTGTGCGCCTTCATTTTTGCGCGCAATCGACCTACATGGTTACCAAAGTACGCGCACCACAAAAGCAGCCCAGAGCCGATTGCCGATCGCAGTGCAAGCTCGGCGTTCGTATATATCGGATGTCCGATGGTGACTTCATAGGTCGTCAGTGCCATGAGGGCGACGAACCCTGTCAGCGCCAACAACGTGAATTCCCGTGCGTCCATATGGAACAGACCGAACATAATGCCGATGGGGATGAGTGCGAGCATCAGGTCTCGCCACTGCGGTACGAAGTGCATGAACAGAACGAGCCATGAAAGACCGAGCGTGCACTGAACAAAAGTCAGTGAAGGGTCTTTCAGGCGCAGATTAATGCCGCTGGTGATCAGGAACGCGATTGCAGCGTTCGTGGTCAGTGCGCCGAGTCCAAGTACCCATAACGTTTCAGGCGCTACCGCCAACGCCCCGGCCCGATAGCCACCGAGCGTGACCAGGGCGCACAGGACATACAAAATCAGCGCCATAGCAAAACGTGCAAGACGCAGACGCTGTTGTGCCGGTACACCGCGGTCAGAAGGCGAGATCATCGCGCGAGCTTAAAGCTAAAGCCGGTCGCAAAACGCGTCCGGCTTCACGCTTTGTCAATAATCCGACGCTTTTTGCGCTACATCAGCAGCGATTCACGCTTGTAGAGCTGAACCGCGAGCAGTGTCAATATTCCGCCGATGATCAGCGAAGACAGCACCGATACTCCGATGTACAGCGGTTGCAGCGCTTCACCTTTGACAAGATCCAACAGCAAAAGATGCTGAGACATGCTGGGCACCAGCATCCACTCAAGACTCGGCTTAAGGTTCATAACGGCCGCGACCATGATCGGTAGTGTCGGCACAAGCATTGCGATGGTCGTGTAGCTCTGTGCTTCCTTGAAGCTCTTGGTGAAGGATGCAACCAGGGTGAGTAGCGCGGCGCCGATCAATGCGAAAGGTACCGTGACCACAAATGCGGTGATCACTTGTCTTGGGCCGAAGTTCACACTCATGCCGAGTTCCTGGAGCGGGATAAACCCGAGCACCAGAGAAAACGCGGTCAATGCGATCGCAAGTGACGCACACATAAAAAATATCGTCGCTGTCAATTTGCCCAGAAGCAGTGTGCCGCGACCGACAGGTAGCGTTAGCAATGGCTCGAGCGAGCCACGTTCTCTTTCGCCTGCGGTGGAGTCAATCGCGAGATACATACCGCCCGCAAGCATCGAGAACAGCAGGAAGTACGACAACATGCCGAGCAGTAATGCCGCCCGGGTACTCGGTGTCGAGGTGTCGATTTCATTGATCGCGATGGGGCTTGCGAGCTGCGGGCTAACACCGCGCGCCAGCAGGCGCATCGTGCCGATTTGACCCGCATAGGCACCGATCATTCCACGGGCTCTGCGCGCTTGCCGTGAGGTTGAGTTATCCGAGTTGTCGAGCACCAGTGAGACCCGTGCGGGTGTCGCTTCCGACCAGCTTTCACCAAAGTCCTCGCCAATAATGAGCACCATTGATTCTTCGCCGTTTTTTACCGCGTCGATCGCTGCCTCAGGGGCGAGCTCCAGGCGCTCAATCTCCGTGTCCTGTTGTTCGAGGAACGCAATAAGGTTCGGGGCGTTCATCGCACCAACGACAGCGAGCGGCAGAGGTTTCTCGGCAGCGCCCGTTGCTTGTTTCAGTGTGAGCGTCATTACTGCCGCAAAGATCACAGGTCCAAACAGGGGGCCGAACACCAGCGCAGACATCATGGTCCGGCGATCACGGAAGTTGTCGCGAATCTCTTTCAGGACAACGGTCAGGAAATGGCTCATCGGCTGCCCTCCGTGTTAGAGATCGCTTTCACAAAGGCATCCTCCAGGTCGTCGCAACCGGTGTTCTCACGAATCTGATCGGCGCTACCGACCATGGAAACCTGCCCGTTGGCGATGATGACAATGTCGTCACAGAGCGCGGCGACCTCTTGCATGATGTGTGAAGAGAACAGCACGCACTTGCCCTGCGCACGCAGTTTTCGAATGACCTCTCGCAGCCCACGGGTAGCCATCACGTCAAGCCCGTTGGTGGGTTCGTCGAGAATCACGTTGCGCGGTTCATGCACCAACGCACGCGCCAACGCGACTTTGGTTCGTTGGCCCTGGGAAAAACCCTTGGTGCGCCGATCGGCGAAGTCCTGAATCTCAAGCAAGTCGATGATGTTCTGGACGCGTTGCTCGCGTTGATCTTTCGGCACACCGTGCATCGCCGCGAAGTAGGCGATGTTCTCCCTAGCCGTGAGCTGTTGATACAGACCGGCGCCGTGCGGCAACGCGCCGAGATTCTTGCGCGCACCCAGCGGGTCTTGCATCACATCGACGTTATCGATGGTGGCAGTGCCACGATCCGGTCGTATAGCCGTGTATAGCACCCGCATGGTGGTCGACTTACCGGCGCCGTTAGGGCCGAGCAACCCGGTAATTCTGCCATTGGGTGCCGAGAAGCTGACGTCCCGAACAGCTTCGACCTTGCCAAAAGATTTGGCGATATTGCTAACTGTAATCATGGTGCGATCCTCAAGGCGTCGGGCCGAGCGGCGATACAAAAAACGGCATCCCGCCAAGCTTGTCGACGCATGTTGCGTCGATCCCGGCAGGATCTGCTTCGGTGACGAATTGCGCGATCAGTTTTGGCATGCAGCCAAGCCCGGAGATGATGTGGCCTTGCTCTGGCGCAACGATGTGCTTGGCGTTACTGAGATTGGCCAGCAGTTGCTCACCATTGCTTGGCGGTGTCACCGGATCAAACTCACCGGACAGGACGAGTACCGGCTTGTCGCTAACGAGTGGATCGTGGAAGTCGGCATCCATGGGACCCTGCGGCCACTCGGCACAGATGGCGAGCAGTAGATCGAGCGAATCAGCGCGCATGAAGGTGTCATCGATGTCGTCTGGACGATCTGCTTCCGTGAAGAACGGCATGTCTTCGGCGCACACGACCGAGTTGTGCATACCACCGGCCATTTCTCCATCAAAGGCGTCCTGAATCAATAGCGCCTGCGAAGCGAGCAATCGGTAGTCTTCAGCAACTGCCTGCGAGAGCATCAACGGCAGGATCGCGCGCGTGGCCGGTGCGTAAATCGATAAGCGAATAACGCCGCCCAACGATAACGAGCTCAGAGGTACGGGTGTCAGCTCACCTGTTCTCGGATGGGCCGTGGTGTACTCGATGGTGGCTTCATCAAATCGTGCCTGAAGTGTCTCGACCATCGCCTGCACATCGCCGAATTGCTCGAAGCACTCAGGGGTTCTCCGGCACCGCTCGTTAAGCGCCTGCAAACTGGCCTGTGCGTCGTTAGCAAGCATGGGCCCGAGGAGTTCCTCAGGTGGTGCGACACCGTCGACGATGACCGTGCGTGTGGATTCCGGGTATCGGCGAAGGTAGTGCAGCGCGACTCTGGTTCCGTATGAACCTCCCCAAAGATTCAACTGCTCGATGCCCAGCGCCTGGCGAACCTGGTCGAGATCATTAACCGCGATGCTGGTGGTGTAGAGCGCGGGGTCGCCCGGCAGCGCTGCAATGCATTCGCGAACTTCCTCAGCCACGAGCGAGAGGTCCCAATCGGCAACGAGATCGTCCTCGGTCGCTTCGCAAGTCATAAGATTTGAACGCCCTGTTCCGCGTTGGTCGACCAGAAGGATCGGATGCTTTTGGCGAATTTCCTCGAACATGCCTGGGTTCGCAAGGTAGGAGCTGATGGCGGACTGTCCCGGTCCACCGGCGAGCATGACCAGCGGGTCTGGCGCTGGGTTCACGCTTAGTGCCGGTACCAGGGCAATCGATAAATCGATTTGGTTGCCGTTTGGTTCCTCGGGGTTCTCGGCGACCTGCAATGTCCCGCACTGCGCTTTGGCGGTGCTCATCGCGGGGCCGGCGTCAATCCGGCAAGGCTCGAGAATCAACTCGGCGTGCGTCGAAGCGCTGGCGATCCAGCCGACGCACACCATCAACAGTGCAAGAACCAGTCTTCGCATGCGTGTGTCCCATGAATTCGAAGTCGCGGCGAGTATGCATAAAAAAATTCGGAAAAACAGTGCTTTGTGGTCAATCGGCGAGATGTGGTGTGCTACAGACCAAACGTCTTTTCCCAATACTATCCTTATGCTAAGTCTCTGATTAGCAATGTATTTAACCGAATTATCCTATTTCCACCGTTCTCTATAGTGGATTGACGCGGCATGTGCACTAGGTGTGCCGCGTTGTGCTGGTTACAATGCGCGGCTTCATTAATGTGACGACGCAACGCGCATGACAATCGCAGCTCAACAATGGGCGGTCATCGTTATCGGTGGCGGCCATGCAGGTACCGAGGCAGCACTGGCTGCGGCTCGTACGGGCGCGCGTACGTTGTTGTTGACCCAGTCTCTCGAGACGATCGGGCAAATGAGCTGCAACCCGGCTATTGGCGGTATCGGTAAAGGACATCTGGCCCGCGAGGTCGACGCGCTCGGCGGTGCGATGGCACGAGCTATCGATTTTGGTGGCATCCAGTTCCGCACCTTGAATGCGAGTAAAGGCCCGGCGGTGCGCGCCACCCGCGCTCAGGCGGATCGCGAGCTGTATCGCGCGGCGATCCAGAAGATCGTCCATGCACAACCGAATTTGTCCGTGTTTCAGGGCAGCGTTGCTGACCTGATCGTCGAAGGCGATCGTGTTGTCGGCGTTGAGACGACGTTCGGGCATCGTTTTCGTGGCCGAGCGGTTGTGCTGACGGTTGGCACGTTCCTTGGCGGTCGCTTGCACGTTGGTCAGCAGCAGTCGCAGGGCGGACGAGCCGGCGATCCGGCTGCTAACCGTCTTGCGGATCGGTTGCGTGAAATGCCGTTCCGGGTCGGTCGACTGAAGACCGGCACGCCACCGAGGCTCGATGCGCGCACGCTCGATTACTCGAAAATGCAGGTTCAGGATGGCGACACACCCTGTCCGGTGTTCTCGTTTCTTGGCAGACGGGCGGATCATCCGCGCCAGATTCCGTGCCACATCACGCACACCAATGAGTCGACGCACGACATTATCCGCGCTGGCCTCGATCAGTCGCCAATGTTCAGTGGTGCTATCGAGGGTGTGGGTCCTCGATACTGCCCGTCGGTCGAAGACAAAATCTTCCGATTCGCTGATAAGGCGTCGCACCAGATCTTCGTTGAGCCGGAAGGCCTTAACAGTATCGAGGTGTACCCCAACGGCATCTCGACCAGCTTGCCGTTCGAGGTGCAGATGGAAATGGTGCGCAGCATTTCCGGCTTTGAACAGGCACACATCACACGCCCTGGCTATGCGATCGAGTACGACTACTTCGATCCGCGTGATCTGCATCGCTCGCTCGCAACGCGCTTTATTGGTGGTTTGTATTTTGCGGGCCAGATCAATGGCACCACCGGCTACGAAGAAGCCGCAGCGCAGGGGCTGCTCGCGGGTCTGAACGCGGCGCGCGAGGTTGCGGGGGAAGCCCACTGGGTTCCTGAGCGCAATGAAGCTTACCTCGGCGTTTTGGTGGACGACCTGACGACGCAGGGTGCAACAGAGCCTTATCGCATGTTCACCAGTCGAGCTGAGCATCGCCTGCTACTGCGCGAGGACAATGCGGACCGTCGCCTGACACCGATCGGTCGGGACCTGGGCCTGGTTGACGATGAGCGCTGGGCCGTATTCGAAGCACGCCAGAGCGCCGCAACCAGGGAAACGCAGCGACTCGCGGAAACATCCGTTAGCACCGATTCAGCCAGAGCTGCTGGGTTGATTCGTGAATCACAGTCGCTGGCGCCGGGCACGCGCGCGCGCGATTTGTTGCGTCGGCCTGAGGTTCGCTACTCCGCTTTGGTTGAAGCGAGCGACGTCGGCGCGATGCCCGGGCAGGCGAATACTTCGAGCGAGTATCTCGCCAGCGATGAATTTGCCGAACAGGTTGCGCTGCAGGTTGAGACCGACATCAAGTACGAGGGCTATGTTGAGCGTCAGTCTCGCGAGATCGAGGCGCAAAGAAAACGCAGTGATCTTCGGATTCCTCCGGACCTCGATTATGAGCGCGTCCATGGCTTGTCACATGAAGCCCGTCAACGCCTGATCGAATCACGGCCGGACACCATCGGCCAGGCGGGCCGTGTCCCTGGTGTCACACCAGCCGCAGTCTCGTTGCTGCTCATTCATTTGAAAAAACGCGAGCTCAAGCAAAGCGCCTGACCTGCATGTTCAGAAGCCTTCTTGTTCTCCTCATCGTCTTGTCTCTTGCGGGATGTGGCGGGGAAACCGATGTTGTACGAGACGTCTCGACACTGAATCGCGGGTTGTCTGCAGCGCCTGAATCACTCGATCCGCAGCTCGCGCGTAGCGTCCCGGCCCTCACCGTCTTGGCGGACGTATATGAAGGATTGCTGACGCGCGATGCCTCGGGTGTCTTGGTCGCCGGCGTCGCCAGTGACTGGCGACTTAGCGACGACGGCTTGCGGTACGAGTTCACGATTGACCCTGCGGCTCGGTGGTCAGATGGCACGCCCGTGACGAGCGCCGATTTTGTTCGCGCGTGGCGGTTTCTTGTCGACCCAAAGAACGGAGCGTTCTACGGCGAGTTACTGACGGCGGTGACCGGATTCGATGAGATTCGACGCGGCGACTCGCCTGTCTCGGCTTTGGGTGTGACGGCGCCCAGGGATGATCAACTGATCGTCTCACTCACCGTTAATCAACCGGATTTTCTCGAACGCGTGGCTATGCCCGCACTGGCGCCTCGCGCAACGTCTACCGGTTTGTTCAACGGCGCCTACGTCGTCAAGAGCACAGATTTGTCAGAGATTGTGCTCGCACAAAACGGCGCGTACGCGTCACTGGCCGGTGACGCCTTTGCTACGGTGCGCTACCAGGTTTTTGAGCAGGAGCAGACGGAGCTGGTGGCATTTGAGAGCGGCGATCTCGACATCACGAGTCGCGTTCCGCGCAGTCTGTTGCGTGATCCGGGCAAGCTCGAATCGACGCTGCGTCGCACGCCGTACCTTGGCATTGTGTACCTCAACTTCAACCTGCGCGAACCGCTCGATGTACGGCTGCGTGAAGCGCTTTATCTGAGCGTCGATCGTGACGCGCTGGCGACGCAAATCGTTGGACGGGGCGAGCAGCCCGCATGGACTATGGTGCCTGCCGGCACGCGTTTAGGGGACACCGCCTATCGTGGGCTTGAGCTCGATGTCGCGGCGCTGGATATTGATCGTCGGATTGAGCGTGCGCGCGAGTTGGTCGCGAATATGGAATCGTTGCCGGTTGTGCAGATCGACTACGCCAGCAACGATGAGAACCGGGTGGTTGCGGCGGCGTTGCAACAGATGTGGCAGACAGCACTGCCCGGTCTCGAGGTCAAACTGAACAATCAGGAATTTCGAGTCGTACTCTCGCAGGCGCGAGCGGGCAAGTTTCCCGGACTCGTGCGCAGCAGTTGGATCGCCGACTACAACGACCCGCAACAATTTCTGGAGTTATTTCGAAGTGGCGCCCCGGGGAATACCTCAGGATTCGCCAATCCCATGTTCGACGTGCTCCTCGATCGAGCCGCCGCGGTGCGCGATCCGCAGAGCCGGCAACAGGCGTTGAATGAGGCGGAGTCGTTGCTGCATGAATCGTTCGTGGCAGTGCCGCTGTATACGATGGTCAGCAAACACCTCGTGCACCAACGGCTTATTGGCTGGGAAGACAATCCGCTCGACCTGCACCTGAGTCGCTACCTGCGGGTCGAGGCGAACTAACGATGTTGCGCTTTGTTCTCTCGCGCCTGCTGAGCACGATACCCACACTGTTCCTCGTTATCGTGGTGGCGTTTGCGATGGTGCGTGCCGCACCCGGTGGGCCCTTCGACAGCGAACGCGCATTGCCGCCTGATATCGAGGCACGTATTGCGGCCGCTTACGGCCTCGACGCACCGCTCCATGAACAGTTCGTGCGTTATGTGGGCGGACTGCTGCAAGGCGATCTCGGTCCATCGTTTCGCTATCAGGGAACTACCGTTGCGGAGTTGATCGCTGGTGCGTTGCCTGTCTCTCTGATGGTCGGTGGGCTTGCGCTCATTATCGGTGTGGTACTAGGTGTCGCGGTCGGCACAACAGCAGCACTCAATCAGAACCGTTGGTCTGATCATCTCTTGATGACCGTCTCTATGGCGGGTATTTCGATTCCGAACTTCGTCATCGCGCCGTTGTTGGTGCTCTTGTTCGCGATCAAGCTGCAATGGTTGCCGGCGAGCGGATTGCGTAGCGCCGGGAGTCTGGTGTTGCCGGTTTTTGCGTTGTCTTTGCCGATGGTCGCCTACATCGCTCGACTGATGCGTGCCAGCATGCTGGAAGTACTGAAGAGTCAGTTCATTCGTACAGCACGTGCACAGGGGTTACATCCGAATACGCTGGTGTTCCGCTATGCGCTCAAACCTTCGCTGATTCCAGTCGTGTCGTTTCTGGGTCCGGCGATTGCCGGTGTGTTAACGGGTTCTGTAGTGATCGAACAGGTCTTCAACCTACCGGGTCTCGGGCGCTTGTTTATTCAGGGCGCACTTAATCGCGACTACACGCTGGTGATGGGGCTCGTGATTCTGTACAGCACGGTGGTGATCGTCATGAATCTGGTCGTCGATCTGGTCTATGGCATTCTCGATCCGCGGGTTCGATACTCGTGAGCGAACGTTCGGCAAACTGGCAGCGCCGCAGCATCGCCGGCAAAGTGCTCGAAGCGATGCGGCGTGATCGCCTGTTTATGACCTGCGCGTTGGTGCTGTTGTTGATCGCTGTAGCGTCATTGGTCGGACCCTTGCTGTCGCCGCATACCTACTTCGACATGAACATGGACGCGATCCTCGTGCCGCCGCAGTGGGCAAATGGGCACTGGTTCGGGACCGACGATCTCGGCAGGGATCTTTTTGTTCGCACGATGTATGGCGGCCGCGTGTCATTGGCAGTCGGCGTCGTGGCCACCGCGGTCAGTCTGGTTTTTGGTGTTGCGTGGGGTGCGACCGCGGGGTATCTCGGCGGACGTGTCGATCACCTCATGATGCGTGTCGTCGATATTCTTTATGCAGTGCCGTTCATGTTTTTTGTGATTCTGCTGATGGTGGTCTTCGGACGGAATATTCTGCTGATCTTCGTTGCTATCGGCGCGGTGAACTGGCTCGACATGGCAAGGATCGTGCGCGGTCAAACGCTCAGTTTGCGTCAGCGAGAGTACGTGCGGGCCGCCGAGATTATGGGC
>CAWUIB010000010.1:0-180502 GCA_963922335.1 uncultured Chromatiales bacterium
CGGCGCGCGGCCCACGCGCCGAGCGTCCCAGCATGGCGGAGATCGCGACGGCGTTGGAAGTGGCCGGGGTCACACGATCGCAGATTGATCTCAGAGCTTTGGAAGTTCGGTTGCGCCGCCCGGCATCTTCGATCGCGGGTGCTGAGCCGGCGCCGCTGCCCGCGTTGCCGCATGGCGCCTTCGAGCGCGATGTACCTGTGCAGGAGTCGTCGGGCGTTTCACCGATGACATTGGTCGGCGGTCTTGTCGGCGTACTTCTGTTCGGTTTCTTGTTTACGCAGGGTTTGCAGTGGTTCACACGCGATGAAGCGCCTTTGCCGACCGAAACACAAGAGACAACGGAAAGTGAAGGCGTCGGCGATACCGATGATTCGGTGGATGCGGCTGCAAGCGAGTCCGATGCGAACGAAGAAGCGATCGCCGCGCAACGTCGCGCAGTCGATGAGCTCGTCTCTGAGCTGCTAGCGCTCGACGACGGTTTGACCGAGCGCGCAGTATCCATTTGGGGCGGCGTCGCTTATGAATCCGGAAAGGCGCGCTACGAGGAAGGTGATCGCGCCTATCTCGCTCGCGATTTTGAGCTTGCAGAAACACGATACCGGGAGGCCATCGCTTTGCTCGAGCCGTTGGTGGCGCTTGCAGACACTGAGTATCAGCGCGCCATGGACAACGGCGAGGCAGCGTTTTTTGCGGAAGACTCGGTCGCGGCGATTGCGGCCTATGAGCGTGCATTACAAATCACGCCCGGTGACACCGTTGCTACGGCAGCATTGGAGCGAGCAACGCGACTTGACGATGTTTTGGTCGCGACGCGGCGCGCCCGCGAATTCGAAGCAGCTGGTGAGCTCATCGCGGCGCGCGACGGATATCAGGCTGCGCTCGATCTCGACGCACAATGGCAACCGGCCTTGGAGGGACGTACGCGAATGAATGTAGCGATTCGCGAGGACCGTTTTGCCACCCGGATGTCGGAGGGTTTCGCGGCGCTGGCCGCCAATAATTTTGAAGCGGCGCGCCGTGCGTTCGGTGCCGCACGTGATGTGCGCAATGATCCGTCCGTCGCCGACGCATTGCTGCAGGTCAGGCTTGCAGAACGGCAGGCGGAGCTCGAATCAGCGCTCGAACGAGGCGCTGACCTTGAGGCATCCGAGGCCTGGTTCGATGCCAGAGATGTCTATGCCAAGCTTCTGGAGGATGACCCGAACCTCAACGTTGCGCGTGAGGGTCTTGCTCGATCACAAGATCGCATCGATTTGTTGGCGCGTTCCCAGTCGTATCTCGACAACCCCGACCAGTTATCCGATATCAATGCACTTCGCGCCGCGTCGAGACTGCTTACCCAAATGGATGAGGTAGCGCCGCGTGGCCCTGCGTTCGCGACGCGCATGGAAGCACTGTCTGAGTTGCTAAAACGTGCGGCGATTCCGGTCTCGGTGACCTTGCGTTCGGATGGCGAGACCGAAATTACTGTCCTCCGGGTTGCACAACTCGGCACCATTACCGAAACCGAACTGCGGTTGCGCCCGGGGCTGTACACTGTGGTCGGCTCGCGGCGTGGATTCAAAGACGCACGGGCCCAGTTTCGCGTGATTTCCGGACAGTCTCCGGAGCCTGTATACCTCGCCTGTGAGCAGCCGATATGACGACAACCCTGATCCGGTGGCAACACGGCGATAGCGAGAGAAGTTTCGATACGCAGGACCTGCCGCTTCTGATCGGTACCTCTGCATCAGCCGATATTCGGATCAGTGGCCCCGGCGGGCAGTCGCTTGCGCAGCTCGACGTTGTCGACGATCGCGTGATTCTCCAGCCGCTGCTGAAACCCTCGCCGATGCAGCTCGACGGCGCTGAGCTTGTTGCTTCGACAACCCTGAGCGACGGTCAGTTGTTGTCCGTATTCGGACTGGATTTGCGCATCGAGATCGATGGCAACGATCTCCTGGTCGTGCAGGACAGTTCGGCTGGTCAATTCGAAACGCAACCGCCGGAGCTTGCAAGCGCTGCCGAAGACGCCCCTATCGAGGCGCAGGTTTGGCAGCCGGCCGCAACCGATGTGCCGGTAGAAAAACGCGGGCGTGGTGTATGGATTGCGATCGGGACGGGGCTTGCAACGCTGTTGGGCGTTGCTCTGTGGTTCACGACATCGATTCCGGTCCGGGTAGAAACCGCACCGGTCATGGTGGATGAAATCGAGGTTACCGGTCCCGGGTTTCCGTTGAAGGTCGGTGAGCGTTTCCTGATGCGCCGGGGTGTTTACCAGCTGGCCTTTGAAGCGCCGGGCTACCGACCTTTTCGCAAGCGGGTGGAAATCACAGGCGATACCTCGGTGTTGCTGTTCGATCTTGAGCCGTTGCCCGGATCCTTAGATATCGTGACGGATGTACCGGACGCCACGGTGACACTGCAGAGCGCGGCCGGCGAGCGAGTGGTTGGTTCCGCGCCTGCACGATTCGATGGACTGTTGCCCGGCAACTATTCGTTGCGGGTCGATGCCCCGGGTTTTCTCCCGTGGGAGGATTCGATCGCGGTGGTTGGGCTTGAGCAATCGCAGCGGCTCGAGGTGGATCTGGTGGAGGATGCTGGTTGGGTCGAGGTAGCAACCACCCCTTCAGGCGCAAGCGTATACCTTGTAGACCCAGAGGGTGAAAACCGTTTGTTATCGGGTGCGACGCCCGGCGTAATCCGGATTCCCTCTGGAAAGCAGACGGTACTCTATCAGCTGGACGGGTATAAGCCGGCGGAGCGCAGCTATCAGGTTGCCGCCAATGCCGGTGGTGTCGCGGCGCCCATCATCTTCGAGCCTGCGGATGCCACGTTGCGCGTGGTTACGCGTCCTTCCGGTGCGAGCATTACGATCAATGGTCGTTACCGAGGCCGATCGCCGGTGACGCTCGCGCTGGACCCGGGTCGACGCTACAACGTCCAGGTTGCAAGGTCTGGCTACGCAACGGCGACGCGCAGGTTGACGCTGGATGCGGCCGAACGACGCAATCTCAACATCAGTCTCAGCGCACAGATCGGCACGGTCACGGTTCGCGCGATTCCCACCGATGCCGAGATTTTCATCAACGGGCGCTCCGTGGGCACAGGGACCGTGCAACTCGAGTTACCCGCCGAGCCGCACCGAATTGCCGTGCGTAAATCCGGCTATGCAGAGTGGACGGGTTCGGTGACACCTCGTGCTGGTCTCGAGCAAACTGTGGATGCGCGCATGATGACCGAAGAGGAGGCGCGTCTTGCGAGCATCCAGCAGACACTGGAGACGGAAAACGGGCACGTACTGCGCTATGTGACAGGCGGCAGCTTCCAACGCGGTTCATCCCGGCGCGAGCCTGACCGGCGCAGCAACGAGGCGCTTCGCGATGTGCGCATCTCGCGTGCGTTCTATATCTCCACTCACGAAGTCAGCAATGAACAATTTAGTGTGTTCAAGCGTGAACATGTGCGCGGTGGCGATGTCTACCCTTCATTGGCTGGTGACAAAAACCCGGTGGTGAACGTGAGCTGGCAGGATGCCGCTGCGTACTGCAACTGGCTGAGTGCCGAGGAGGGATTAGAGCCAGCCTACGTCGGTGAGTACGGTGTCCTGCGTGCTGCGGAACGTGCGACGAACGGTTACCGATTGCCGACTGAGGCAGAATGGGTCTGGGTGGCCCGATATGGCGGCCAAGCCAGTTCGCCGCTCCGGTTTGGGTGGGGGTCGGCACTGCCGCCTCCGCAAAAGTCGGTGAATTTGGCTGATGAATCCAGCGATGCGCTACTGAACAATATGGTATTCGGTTATAACGATGGCTATCCGTCGACATCTCCGGTGGGTAGCTTCAAACCGAACCGCCTCGGTTTGTTCGACCTGGATGGGAATGTGCGCGAATGGATGCACGATTTTTATGAGGTGTCGCCCCCGGATGTGACACTGATCGATCCAATGGGGCCGCCACGTGGCACTTCGCGTGTGATCCGCGGCGCGGGCTGGCGCGATGCCAACGTGCAGTCGTTGCGCTTGGCCAGTCGGACCTCGGGTAGTGGTCCGGAGATTGATGTCGGATTCCGGATAGTGAGGCCAGCGCCGCGATAAGCCGGCGAGGAGCAGAGTGTCGTGAAACCTGTAGTACCGATCTGGACTTTGTTTGCGTACGGCGCGGTTGGTGCATTGACCTTTGTGGCGACCGATTTTGTGTTCCAGCCATCGGACACCGTTGCGGTTGCCACACTTCAAGATTCGGCACCCTCCGAGACTTCAGGCGGCGAAAGCACGCCGACCCAGGACACGACACCACGACCGATGAGCGCAGAGGAAGAGGCGGAGTTGCTGGAGGGTGTGGAAGGGTTTTCGCCCGATGAACCGGACCCGGATGCGATTCGTGAGGGCGATGAAGCGGTGGATCAAATCCTCTCCGAACTCGAATTGATCTACGAGGAATCGGACGACAACTTCATACCGACTGAACCTGTCTCACCGGACACTACTATCGATTTTCCGACCGATATCTGACTGGAGTCAGAACCTAATGCAGAAAAAAAATATTCCCGTTGAGTTTGTATTTCAGCTGTTCGCATTGGCGATAGCGATCGTCATCGTGCACGGATTCTGGGTATCGGTCGTGCGCCCCAGTGCCGCCGAGCATATCGAAGCGCAAAACCTTGCTGTGGAACAAAACCCGGATCATGTTCGCGAGCGCTCGGTCTGGGTATTGATTAAGGATTTTGAGCAGGAAGCTTGTTTCGTTTTGATGCTGTGGGCGCTAGCGATCATGGGTTACAAGGCAAATCGTCTTGTCCGGGAAAGGCAGTTGCTGGATCGCAATCTGGTTTCCGTAGCGGACGGGATGAGGGTGTTACCCGAGGATACGCGAGAATTTTCGCGTCAAATCCAGTCTCTCGATGACGATACTAGGAAGATGCTGTTACCGCGTGCGCTGTTGAATGCGTTGCAACGTTTCTCGTCCACGCGGAACGTGCAGGATGTTGCTTCATCGACCCACACGATATGCGAATCCGAGGCTGACCGGTTGGAGTCTGAACTCGCGATGATTCGCTACATTTCATGGGCGATCCCGTCAGTCGGGTTTATCGGCACCGTACGAGGTATCGGTGATGCGCTAGGGCAGGCAGATCGTGCGGTTCAGGGCGATATTGCTGGGGTCACTCAGTCTTTGGGTGTCGCGTTCAACTCGACCTTCATCGCGTTGATGATCAGCATCTTCCTGATGTTCCTTGTGCATCAGCTGCAACTGATGCAGGAGCGACTCGTCTTTGATACCGAGCATTACTGCGATGAGCGATTGGTGCGACACATGTATGCGGAGCATAGCTGAGCGGTCCATTGAGTTTAGTTATTGATCTCAACGACGCCGGAATTCGACTGGCGGATGGCACAAACCATCACCCGGTCGCACCCGGATTCGCGCTACTGAAAGACCGTAGCGTCGAAGTCAGTGGTGCAAGCGCGCGTGCAACCTCACGTTTGCATCCGCGGCGCACACAGGCCGACTTCTGGTATCGACTCGATACCCTGCCAATTACCAATTTTGAGCCACTCACACGGGCCGATTTGGCGGCGAATCAATTAGGTACTCTGCTTGAGCGCGTCCCGCAGGAGCAACGGGCAGGGATGATCGTTGTGCCACCTTTCATGGATCGCACCGCCCTCGGTTTGCTGCAGGGGATCTGCCAGGCGCTTGGATTCCGAATCACCGCGCTTGTCGATGCAGCCACCGCGGCCACGCGGCAACGCTACGTAGATGTTGTACCGCTGCATCTTGAGATTGGACTGCATTGCGCATGGGTCGCCAAGCTGCGTCAAACCAGTAACGCTACAACGCTTGAAGACGTCCAGATTCTTGAGGGCAGTGGACTACTCGCACTGTACGACTCCTGGATCCGATGGTTCTCCTCGGAGTTCGTGCGTCAGTCGCGGTTTGATCCCCTGCACAGCGCTCCCTCAGAGCAAGCGCTGTTTGATGCGTTGCCGGAATGGCTCATCGCTGTGACCGAGTCCGAACAACAAACACTCGTGCTCGATGTGCAGGACAATCAATACTCGATCGAGGTCAGCCAGGTAGATGTGGTCAATGTGGTTTTCGATCATTACCAGCGGATTGCTGATCTTTCGCGGGCAATGTTGGCGAGTGGTGAGACGCCAGTGTTTCAGTTGCGTGATGAGACGGCAGCCTTGCCGGGTCTCGCTGATCTTCTCGTTGCTCGAGTTGGCGGCAGCTACGTGGCGCTACCGGACGAGGCGATGGTTGACGGTGTGCTGGCTCGCCGCGGCCGCATCGACGAGGACGCAACTCGGGTGGTTCGCGAGCTGCCGGTCGAGGGCGAAGTCGCCGGATTGATTACCGACGATATCCCCGTTCATGGCGTGCCGACGCACATCCTGTTTGGTGAGTCCGCTTACTCTCTTAGTCAGGCGCCCCTGGTCATCGGTAACGGAGGCGCACCGGGTCTGGAGCGTTACCTTGCATTAGACGGCGGTCTGGCTGGTGTGTCCGGTGTGCATTGTGAGTTGTCGGTCGAGGGTGGACAGTGTCTCCTGGTTGACCGGTCGCGGTACGGCACGTTCCTCAACGGCAGCCGTATCAACGGCAGTGCCGCGCTTCGTGCAGGCGATACCATCAGAGTAGGTACGCCGGGGCAGGAGCTGTTTCTGATTCGGGAGGAACATTTCTGATGGCCCGCAGACGTCGTGAAGCTCAGAGTTTCAATATGTCGTTCCTCGACTGTATGAGTTGTGGTTTCGGCGCTGTCGTCCTGTTCTTCATGATCATCAACGCGACGGTCAAGGACCAGACGCCACCGGTGCCCGAAGATGTTCAGAACGAGGTCCGCAAGGTCGAGATCGAAGTCCTGAACGGCCGTCGAAACCTTGTGCGGTTGCGCAACACGTTGGCAGACACGCAAGATGAGATTGTGCGCTCCGATTCCGAGGCGGCAGAGCTCGCCGAGCGCATCAAGGCGATCAAAGAGGATCTCGCGCAGTTCGATGCGTCCACGATTGCGAAGCGCGACAGCATCGAGGATCTGCAGGCAGACATTCAGCAGCTTGAAAATGCGAAGAAGCGGTTGGCGGCATCGAGCGATGACAGTGGCCCGTCAGGTGACAACGTTCGTGGCGTTATCGGCGACGGTCAGCGTCAGTATCTCACCGGTCTGAGAGTCGGCGGCGAGAGAACGGTGATTCTCGTTGACACCTCGGCGAGTATGTTGGACGACACGATTGTTGGTGTAATTCGGCGTCGGGTTCAACCCAAAGAGCGGCGGTTGAGAGCGGCAAAGTGGCGGCAAACGGTTGCGTCTGTCGACTGGCTGACTTCCCAGTTGAGACCGGGTTCCCAGTTCCAGATTTTCAAATTTAATGAGACCACTGAGTCGCTCGTGCCCGATTCCGAAGGCAAGTGGCAGGACGTTGATGATGCGAGCGCGCTCAATAGTGCGATCCGCGAGCTGCGAGATCTTTCACCCGAGGGTGGCACCAATCTCTACAAGGCGTTTGAGGCCGTAGACCGGCTGAATCCCAAACCCGACAATATCGTGCTCCTGATCGATGGATTACCCACAAAGGGTCGAGAGGAGAACGACGAGCGGACAATCAGTGAGAACGATCGGCAGTTGCTGTTCCTGGAGGCGGCACGCCTATTGCCGGGGCGAGTCCCCGTCAACGTGCTGATGTACCAAATGGAAGGCGAGTATCGCGCGGCCGTGTTGTTCTGGCAGCTCGCTTATCGTTCGGGTGGCTCGTACATGTCGGTCAGCGACGACTGGCCATAGGAGAGACGGATGGCACGCAGAAAACGCGGCGAAACAGAGACATTCAGCCTGTCTTTCCTGGACTGCATTTGCTGTGGCTTCGGCGCCGTAGTGTTGTTGCTCGTCCTCACCCGTATCTACGATCCTGCGACGCTCGAACGACCTCCGGAGGAGCTTGAAGGGCTGATCGAGCAGCTCGAGGATACGTTGTTCGAGATTCGCGGCGAGAGTACGCGCCTTGAGGCGAGACTCAAGGGTGTTATCGATCAGCAAGTGATCAGCCAGGAGCTTGTCTACGACCTTCGCGGTGAGCTGTCGCGTTTGCGCGGTGAATTCGAGGCAAAGGCGGGGGATGCGACGATTGCCGGAGAGACTGTCGGTGAGCTTCTATCGGCTCGGCAGCGATTGACCGAAGAGATGCGTCGACTCGCTGCTCGCGCAAAAGAGCAAAAGCCGGGTGGTGCGGTTGGCGGCATTCCGGTCGACAGTGAATACATCATCTTTATTATCGACACTTCTGGAAGCATGCGTCAGTTCAACTGGGGGTTGGTGCTGCGCAAGATCAATGAAGTGTTGAACGCCTATCCGCGGGTGCGTGGCATTCAAATCATGAATGACAACGGCGCTTATATGTTCGGACAATTTGCGCGTACCTGGATGACGGACTCCGCGCAACTGCGACGATCGATCGCGGGTCGCATGGCCACCTGGGATGCATTCAGTGATTCGAATCCCGCCGATGGCATCGCTGCGGCGATCAGAACCTTCTGGTCGGCTGATAAACGCATCAGCCTCTATGTTTTTGGTGATGACTTCAGTGGCAACTCGATCAAGCAAGTGGTCGATGGCGTTGCGTCAATCAACAAGCCCGACGCCGCAGGTCGACCACGCGTGCGCATTCACGCACTGGGCTTTCCGATCGGCTTCGGTGGTCTTGGTTCCAGCGATAATCGCTCCACGAAGTTTGCCGCACTGATGCGCGAGCTTTGTCGTCGCAATGGCGGCACCTTCGTCGCGTTGACCGAGCGCGGCTAGGCGCCACAATTCGCCACAATCGCTCGTTTTTGTATCCCGGAATTCTGCGGTATGTCGCCATTTCCGCAGGGCTAAATGTATCCCGTAGAAGCAATACTCTGACACGGGAGAAAGACAATGAAACGAGTACTGGTAAGCGCAGTGGCACTTTCACTGGCAATGGCATCGGCAGGTTCGGCGCACGCGGAAAATAGTTCAAAGGAAGAGATGGCGGGCGTTGGTAGCGGCGCGGTTTTGGGCGGCTTGGTCGGCGGTCCTCCGGGAGTCGTGATTGGTGCTGCAATCGGTGCGGTGCTGGGGGACAAGTTCCACCAGAAGTCCGAATCGATTGATAATCTGACTGAAGTAGTCGCCGATCGTGATCGACGATTAGGCGATACGCGCGATCAGTTGGCATCAACGACCGCCGAAAAGGAACGCCTGCAGACAGAACTGACTGAGCTTGATCAAAGCGGGGTTCGTGCGCTCTATACAGCATTGGACTCGGGCGTGTCGTTCAGCGTGCCATTCCGTACCGATGACGATAATCCCGAGAGCGAGCTTGTCGCTCAGGTCAATCAGGTGGCGATGACCCTGGCAGAGATGCCCGAGCTCGGAGTACAGATCGATGGATTTGCGGATGCACGCGGTGGGGTTGAATACAACGCGGACCTATCTCTGCGTCGGGCGACCGCTGTGCGCGATCTGTTAATCGCCGCGGGCATCGAGGCGGAGCGTATCCAGACTTACGGTCACGGTGCGCTAACCACCTACGGCGGCACAGATCCTGTGGATCTCGATGAACTCGCAATGCAGCGGCGTGTTGTCGTCACCTTCTATCGCGATACAGGCTCTGGTGAGGCGCTTGCGGCGCAAACCGATCCTTCGAGTCCGTGACCCAAGGCGTCGGGTTCCGCTTTGCGTGAACTCTAACGCCGTCTAGAATCCGACACACCCGCGCGAGTGCATCGTGGCAGGTGTGTCGGTTATTTTGTGAGGTGCGACTAATGAGTTGGGACGCGCAGGCCCTGAGAGAGAAGCGGTGTGAGCCCTGTGAGGGTGGTGTCGATCCCCTCGACCTGGAAACGGTAACGCGTCTGCGTCGATCTCTGCACACCGACTGGCAGGTCGTAGACGATGGCCGGCGTATCGAGCGCGATATTGAATTCGTTGGCTTTAGCCGTGTGATGTCGTTTGTGAATGCAGTGGCATGGATCGCGAACACCGAGGGACACCACCCTGTCATCGAATTGCGCTATGGGGGCGCTCGGGTCAGCTGGACAACGCACGCGATCGATGGGCTTTCCGTCAACGATTTTATCTGTGCTGCCAAGACTGATCAGCTTCTGGAGGCAGTCTGAGCATCGAATTCGCACGCGCGGCGCCGGTCGTTTAACCTCCATACTCGTTCGAGTTTGAGGTGAAAGCTATGTGGCGTTGTGTTCTTGTGATGTGTCTGCTGGCGGGCACTGCGTTTGCGGATGATTTTTCTGATGCGATTGCAGATTTGTCACAGCAGGACGGTCTTTGGACTATGTACATCGCTGAGCATGGCGGCAAAGTCATGGCCGAACTTCCGGCCGCCGGGGAAACCGGTTTCGTCGATCAGATTATCTACGCGACCGCGCTGCGAACCGGGCTTGGATCCAATCCGGTTGGGCTTGATCGCGGCGCGGGTGATGCTGGTCGTTTGATCACGATCATGCATAGCGGAGACCAGGTCTATTTCATCGCGGACAACCTGGAATATCGGGCAGACTCCAGCGATTCATTCGAACGCCGTGCGACACAGGAGTCATTCGCGAGCTCGATCATCTGGTCGACACCGGTTGTCGCTCGGTCCGCAAGCGGCACACTGTTGATCGATCTTGGTCAATTTCTCGCACGAGACAGCGTCGGAATCGCGCAGCGGCTCAAAGCAACCGGTCAGGGCGTATTCACTCTCGATAAGAGCCGCAGCGTAGTGCCACCCGAGCAGCTCGTGTTTCCTGACAATCTAGAGCTTGAGGCGATTATCACACTGACGAGCAATAGCCCTGGAAGTGAGGTGCGTGCCACCGCAGCAGATCCCACCTCGGTCTCCTTCGCGGTGCACCATTCGCTGGTGCGACTGCCTGCTCCCGGGTACAAGGTGCGAGAAGCTGATGCGCGCACCGCGACCATCGACGTCACCTACTATGATATGGCGCAGCCGTTGGACCAGCCGTTATTCCGCGGACTCGCCCGCCGTTTTCGCCTTGAGAAAACCGACCCTGCAGCCGCCCGCAGTCCCGTGAAGAAGCCGATTGTTTTTTACATCGATCGCGGCGCGCCGGAACCCGTACGTAGCGCGTTGATCGAGGGCACCCGCTGGTGGGCCGATGCGTTTGATGCGGCAGGTTTCATCGACGGCTTTAAGGTTGAGCTGTTGCCAGAGGGGGCGCACCCTCTGGATGTTCGCTACAACGTGGTGCAGTGGGTGCATCGCCAGACACGCGGTTGGTCTTACGGCGGTGGCATCGCTGACCCGCGTACCGGCGAGATGATCAAGGCTCGTGTCACGCTGGGCAGCCAGCGTGTTCGGCAGGACCGCATGATTTTCGAAGGATTGACCAGTCGCAACATGACGGGTGCCGGCGGGCCGAACGATCCGCTTGAGGTGGCGTTGGCGAGGATTCGACAGTTGGCTGCACACGAGGTGGGCCATACGCTGGGTTTTGCACACAATATGGCCGCTAGCGCGGACGGGCGTGCATCGGTCATGGATTATCCGGCGCCGTTGGCAACGCTCGATGGCACAGGACGCGTCGACCTTGCCGATGCCTACGCGGTCGGCATGGGCGCGTGGGATTTGTTTACGGTGAAGTGGCTGTATTCGGAGTTTCCGGAGGGAAGCAATGAGAAAGCCGCGCTCGATAGCATGGTAGACGCGGCGTTCGCCAGCGGTCTTCACTACGTCGCAGACCAACACTCACGGCCTGTCGGGGCGCCGCATGCGCGCGGCAGCCTTTGGGATAATGGCGCTGATCCTGTCGCGAGTCTGGACGACGTCATGCAGGTGCGCGCCGCTGCACTTAGCACCTTTGGCGCAGATAGCATCGCCGCTGGCCAGTCCCTGTCGGACATTCAGACGGTGTTTGCACCGATCTATCTCTATCACCGCTACCAGGTTTTAGCGGCGACCAAACTCATCGGTGGCTACGAGTTTGATTATCGTCGTGCCGCCGGCGCTGCTGACGCCGTCATGCCTGTTACTCTGGAACGCCAGAGAGCCGCACTACAGAGCGTGACAGCAACACTCACACCAACGGCACTTGCGATCCCACCACGCATTTCGCGACTGATGTCACCGCCGTTGTACGCGTGGGAGCCAATTCAGGGTCGAGAACGTATTGCGTCACAGGGTGGCGCCATTTTCGATTCAGCGCATGCAGCACGTGTTGCGGCAGCCGTCACGTTGCAAGGGCTTCTACACCCGCAGCGGCTTGCGCGTCTTGAGCACACGGTCGAGCGGACGCTGCGAGCGAGAGAAGTGATGACGGCGGCAAGCGATGCAGTTTTGCAGCCGGTCGCTTCGCGAGAGCAGTCGATTGCGCGACTCGGTGCGACCGAGGTCCTGGTCACATCACTAATCGGCTTTGATGGTCAGGCGGGTCATAGTCTGGCCGCCAGAGACGCCGCGCGCGCAGAGCTAAACGCCTTGGTGAGGCGGCTATCCCGCGGTGAGTTCAAGAAGGAGCCGGGCTTTTCCAGGCTCGTCGTTGCGATCGATAACTACCTCGATTCGGGTATGACCCCCGAGTCGACTCAACTGCCGCCAGCGCCCGAGATTCCACCCGGTAGCCCGATCGGGGCTGAGACTTGCTGGCACTGCGACTCCGCGGCGATCTTGTCAGGCAGCCAGTGATTGATCGACAGGGAATCGAAGTTCGAACGCCGATCCCCCAATCACGGGCGAGTAGCTGACGCTGCCTCCGCAGGCTTGCATGTTTTGCTGGACCAGACTGAGACCGACCCCAGTGAAACCTTGTGAACCAGAGCGAGCTTCGAACAGACTTTCGCGACGCTCATCGGGCACGCCTACACCGTTGTCTCTGACCGTGACGACGCATTCCTGATCCGATGGGAAATCCGCGTAAACGCTGACCATCGGAAGTAGTTCCGACTGGTCACGATAGGTGATCGCATTGCCTACGAGGTGGTCCAGACAGCCGCGTAAAATCGCGCGGTTACCTCGGATCATTTTGTCAGCGGGCGCATGCGTCTCAATCTGTACGCCGTCGGCTTCGGGGCGCTGCCCTTGGTAGGTTGCAACACGATCTATCATCTCGCGGATGGAAAACTCATTGACGTGCGACCCTGCAGCATCCAGGTCGATCAGTTCGCCCAGCTCCTCGATTCGGTAGCGAATGTGCTCCGCCGCTTGTCGCATTTGACTTTTCCGGCTCTGGTGGTTGCCTTTGTCGCCGGTGAGTGCGACCAGCCGATCTACCGTTGGTTTTAGTTGTTCGACAGTGCGTAGCGTGAACTCGGTAACGCGGCGCCGTTCTTTTTCCAGCCGTACGGCGTAGCGTTCAGATTGCCGAATCGCGGGTGTGTAGATCAGGATCGAAGCGATAACAAGCAGCACGAGCGCCAGAGCGAGAATGCCCCTCAGCAACCAGCGGAACTGATCCTGTTTCGCCTGATAACCCAGTTCGTAGAGACTCACAATATTGTTCTGCGCGTACAGCAACGCGTCCGGATCCGTGTAGGCGCCCGAAGCGATATTTTGTATGTCGGTCGATAACGCATTCATGCGATCGGAACGTCTGCCGCTGCCAATGAGATTGACCAATTCTCTGCCTTTAGCGATGAACGCACGCAATCGACTGTCGAGACCTTGATCGGTGAAGTAGGCTTCATCGAGACGACGCTTGATCTCTCTGGAGTATCGACTGCGTGGCAGATTGATGAGAAATTCGTGACTGTCCTCGATCTGGTCCAGGTCGCCTTCCAATTGGGCCACCAGGATGTTGGTCTCAACGTCCGAAAGTGGCAGACCGACCTGACCGGCGAGCAGGCCAATCCTTTGCGTGAGCGAGCGTTGCTGCCCGGCGAGATTGATCGTGGTGGCGTCTTCTGCCGAGCGGTCAATCGAGATCGATAACGCGAGATATGAGGCGACAATAAGCAATACAAAAAACCCATCCACCAGCTTGCGGCGGCGCGACAACAAAGCCTGCACACGATGCAATTCCGCGCTGTACTTATCCGAAGTCTTGCTCATATCGTCCCGCATACCCGGTGCATTTGCGAACCCCGACTAGGCTGGATATAGCGGCAAAACTTGCCGAAACATGAGAAATTGATCGACCCGCAGTACGCTTGCGTGCACACTCCCGCGGGGGGGAAGCGCGTACCGGGGGGGGGTATGAACTCTGACAATCTGTTGTTGACGCTCGGCAGCTGTGCGGCGTTCATGGCGTTGGTCGCCTGGATTTCCTATCTCAAATCGAAAGACGAGGTCTCCACACGAGATGGATACTTCCTCGCGGGACGCGGTCTGACCGGAGTATTTATCGCGGGATCGATGCTGCTGACGAACCTCTCGGCAGAGCAACTGATCGGTCTGAACGGCTCGGCGTACGCGTTCAACATGAGCAGCATGGCGTGGGAGGTCACAGCAGCCTTTGCCACGATTTGCATGGCGCTGTTGTTCCTGCCTCGATATCTCGCTGGCGCATTCACCACACTTCCGCAATTTCTTTCCGACCGCTTTGACGATTCTGTTCGGCGCATGTCGGTGATTCTGTTCATGGTTGGGTACGGGCTCGTCACCATTCCCTCGGTGCTCTACGCCGGTTCACTTGCCGTGCTCAAACTGTTCGACGTACCGCAGATGCTCAACGTCAGCTACAGCACAGGGCTCGTTATCACGATCGTTTCGATCGGCACTGTGGGCGCGATCTACGCAGTATTCGGCGGATTGAAAGCGGTCGCTGTGTCGGACACGCTAAACGGTGCAGGACTGTTGTTCGTTGGCATACTCGTGCCGGTATTGGGTCTGAACGTCTTGGGCGAGGGTAGTGTCCTTCGTGGACTGGAAATCATTACGAGTACCCATACCGACAAACTGAACGCCATCGGTGGCCCGGAAGACCCGACGCCGTTCGGTACGCTGTTCACCGGAATGTTGTTCGCCAATCTTTTTTACTGGTGTACCAACCAGTACGTGATTCAACGCACGCTCGGCGCTGCGTCGCTTGCAGAAGGGCAGAAAGGCGTACTGTTCTCCGGCTTCTTCAAGGTCATGGTCCCCTTCATGATGATGATTCCCGGCATCATTGCGTTTCATCTGTATGGTCCTGGTCTCGCTTCGATTGATCTCGCTTATCCGCAGTTGATTCGCGGGGTCTTGCCGTTCTATTTGTCGGGTTTGTTCCTCGCGGTGCTGCTTGGCGCCGTGTTCAGTTCGTTCAACTCGTTGTTGAATTCCGCAGCTACGCTGTTCTGTCTGGATGTTTATGCGCCTTTGAAAAAAGATGCGATCTCGGATGCGCAGATGGTGCGTGTTGCAAAAATCGCAAGTGTGGTGATTGCGCTGTTTTCATTTGCCGTCACACCATTGCTGCAATACGCACCTGAGGGTCTTTGGCAAATCATCAGAATCTTCACCGGCTTCTACAACATTCCCGTGGTGGTGATCGTGCTGGTTGGATTGTTTACCCGACGGGTACCGGCGCTCGGTGCGAAGATCGTGATTGTCTTCCATGTTGTCGCGTATGCCCTCGCGAAATTTGTCTTCGCTGATGTCGTGACGCTGCATTTCCTGCATCTGTACGGCGTACTGTTTGTCATTGAGGTCGGGATCATGCTGATTTGCGGTGCTTTGAAGCCGCGGGAGCACGAGTGGCGTTACCAGTCGACCGGCAAGGTCGATATGACGCCCTGGAAACTGGCCATCCCGGTATCGGTCACACTGATGTCGTGTGTTGTGCTGCTCTATCTGGTGTTCTCGCCGGTAGGGCTGGTCGACGGTGGCAACGGATGGTTCCTGCCGCTGTCGTTGGGACTGGTGGCCATTAATTTTGTTGTGTGGATACAACGGATTCGCAGCATCAATACGGCAATTCCGAACTGAATCATCGTCAAGACCAATGCAAACGTTTGCATTTAGCCCCCCACAGGCGTAGAACTCGTGTCTAGGGGGGCGGGGCCAACACTCTTTGTGGATTGTTCCTGCCAAATATGAGGCATGCCAATTCATAAGGAGCGAAGCATGCGATTTGTTGCAAGAACCACTCTGGCGGCGCTAGCTGTTGGGGTAATGCCACTATTGAGCGCACCTTCTGCGCACGCGCAAGGGGTACTCGAAGAGATCAAGGTCACCGCGCAAAAGCGCGAGGAAAATATCTCGGATGTGCCAATCGGCCTTACCGTCCTCTCGGAAGACCAGATCGAAGCGAGCTTTGCTCGAAACATTGAAGACCTTCAGGCACTCGTGCCCGCGGTGTCGTTCAGAACCGGTAACACCACGCGTAACAGCGCGCTGACGGTACGCGGTATCGGCACGATTTCTTTCAGCATCGGCGCAGAGCCGAGCGTATCGACGGTGGTCGATGGGGTGGTTCTCGGCCGCTCGGGCCAGGCATTCGCTGACCTGTATGATCTGGAACGCATCGAAGTGCTGCGTGGTCCGCAAGGCACTCTGTTCGGCAAGAACGCTTCGGCGGGTGTGGTCAACATCACCACACGCAAGCCGACCGAGTCATTCGAAGCGCAACTGATGGGCACCTTCTATCAGGACAACGAATACATGACGCGCGCCCGTGTGTCGGGTCCAATCGCCGGCAACGAAGAGTTGCGGGGCAGTTTGACGGTCGTTCAAAGTCAGTTTGATGGCTATATCCAAAACGTCTTCAACAACGAAACGGTCAACGGCTATGACAAGTCCGGCGTACGCGCAATGCTCGACTACGACATCAGCGACCGTACCAGCGTTTTGTTCATCTACGAAGATTACGAGGCGGATAACGACTGCTGTGCTGATTTGGAAGCGCGACCCAGTGGACGCAACCCGGCGTCCGAAGCGGCGCCATCAGGTGCAGGCCTCGATCTCGATCAGCGATTTGTGGACCATGATTTCGAAACCCGTACGCTCGACTCGTTCACGGGGGCATCGATCCAGATCGACACCGAGTTCGATAGTGGTCACCAACTGACATCGATCACGGCGTGGCGTTCCTGGAATAACACCGAGTTCCGTGAGGGGGACTTCACCTCGATCGCAGGTGATAGCAACGACCCCGTATTCGGTGTGCCGTTCCAGTTGCATGATGTCGGGCCGCAGGAATGGCGGCAGGTGTCGCAAGAGTTGCGGTTGGCCTCACCTCTGGGTGAAGCGTTCGAGTATCAGGTTGGTTTCTTCTACTGGAATATCGACTCGGAAAGAAACTTCACTCGGGATGCGAGTTGCCAGAACAACAATGGGCAGCTTGATGCGGCGATTGCCAATCATCTCGAATTCACGCTGGGGCAGGCAAACACCCCGGCTGATGTGGCGGCGTTCATCGCAGCCAACAACATCACGTGTAACGCCAACGATATCGTTTCGGCCACAGGCTTCTTCGATACCGAATTCACGAACTACGCTGTGTTCGGTCAAGGTACCTACAACATCAACGACGAGTTGAGACTGTTGTTCGGCTTGCGCTACACCGACGATGAGGTGACGTTCAACCACAACCGTCGTAACAACGATGAGTTTGGTCGACGCGGTGTTGGGGTACGTCCGCGCTTCTCCGATGGCAACAACCAGTTCGATAGCAACTTCTCAGGCGCGACTGATGAAACAGATCTGTCGGGTCGTATTGGTCTTCAGTACGACTTGAGCGATTCGACCATGGTCTTCGGAACGTTCACACAGGGCTACAAAGGCCCAGCGTTCAACGTGTTCTACAACATGGACGACGATGACGTTGCACCGATTGATCCTGAGCGCTCGGACAGCTTCGAGATCGGCGTGAAGTACGCGGGTGATTGGGGTGTTGCCAGTCTGGTTGCCTATCAAACCGATATCGAAGATTTCCAGGCGAACGACTTTGATGCATCTGACGGTACGACGATCACCGGTTTCACCAACGGTGGTGATGTTGAGACCAGTGGTTTTGAGCTGGACGTACTCGCCAACCTGAACGAGAGTCTCTTTGTCAGCGCGGGTGTAGCGATTAACGACGCAGAGGCCGCGAACAGTGGTGCGCCGATTCCGTTCGCACCTGACCTCAAGTACTCGCTCGGTGCGCAGTACGACATCGATCTTGCTGATGGTCGTCGTATTCAAATCAACGGTACTTACGTCTATACGGACGAGCAGCTCTCGGGCAACATCGGTCAGACCGAAACGTCGAACCCGGAAGTTTTGCTGCCTGATTACGCGATCCTCAATGCGAGCGTTGGCTACTTCACGGCTGACGACAAGCTGGGTATCACATTAATCGGCAGAAACCTGACGGATGAGTCCTACGCGACGACCTACTCAGGCGACGGCTTCCGTTATCAGATTCCACGAAATGCAGATCGCTATTTCGGTGTGAATTTCGTGCTGAACTTTAACTGAGTTCAACCGCTCGAAGACCGCTGGCCGACGCTCGTCGGTCAGCGGTTTTTTTTATGGCTCAAGCGTTTTTATTGATCCGCGCAGGCGCACTGTTGGCGACGGAATGCTGGGTGGTTGCGCAGGTAGGTTCTGGCGCAATTGATACAGGTACCGGATGCTCTCTTGACCAAGCTCGTACATCGGCCAATGTACTGTGGACAACGGTGGGTCCATAAAGCGTGCGATGGCGATATCGTCATGTCCAGCGACCGAGATATCGTCGGGGACTTGCAGCCCTCTTAGCGACAAGTGTCGGATCAGCCCCAATGCACATAGGTCGTTCCAGGCGAAAATCGCCGTCGGTCTGTGCTCAAGAGCAAGCAGCTCATCAACGACTCGGCGGGTGTCCTGAAGTTCACCGTTGAAGGCGAATATATAGTTCGGCTTGTACTCGATACCGTGGGCATCCAGCGCATCGATATACGCGGTGCGTTTTGGTTGCTGCGCGGGCCCGGCTGGCCCCGTCACCAGTGCGATGCGCCGGTGTCCGACCTTCAGCATGTGATCGACGATCTGACGGCTGCCCGCATAGCGATCGCAACTCACATGATGCGGAAGGTCGTCCCGGTTCACGTGAACGACCGGTACCGGAGTCTCCAACGTTTTGAAGTACTCCGTACTCGAGCGCGACATCGCAATCACCAGTCCGTCGACCTTCAACTCAGTAAAGAACCCGATCGCATCGCGCTCCGCGGCCTCAACCCCGTCGGTGTTCCTCGTGAGCACCCGGAGACCGTGCTTGTGCGCTTCTTCCTCGATGCCGCGCGCTAGTTCGGCAAAGAAAGGATTCGTCATGTCGGGCAGCACGAGCCCAATGATGCTGCTCCTGCTAGTCACCAGAGTCCGGGCAGCCATATTCGGCACATAACCCATTTCACGCGCGAGTCGCTGGATTTTCTCAAGGGTGGCGGTGCGCACGCGCGGGCTGTTCTGCAACGCTCGAGTGACGGTCGAAGGGTCTACCTCGGCGGCAGCAGCGATATCCTTGATCGTCACTCTGCGTCGCTTCCAGCCCGTCTCTGTCATGTCATGACCCCGGTGGTTTTGAAAACCCAAGATAACGTAATACAAACGTTTGTATCTTGTCCTGTCCAAGCGTAGCATTCCAGCACTGGGCAACGCCAAATTAAGGCCGGACGGGGGTTTCGCTCATGACAACAGATCGGCGTATGCCGAGGCTGCGCTTCTTCGAGCAGTCGCCTGGGCAGCAACACATTGTCGGAGATGACAAATACCTGTACGCGCAGGGCGCACGTGCTCATACCATCAACGTGATTGGTACCGGCACTATTGGGCAGGAGCACATGCGAGTGTGCCAGCTTGCCGGGCGAGCACGCGTCGGTGGTGTATTCGATAGCCAGTCGCAAAGCGTCGACGTCGCACTCAGAAATTTTTCTGAAATCAGTCAGGACAAACCGACGGTTTTCGATACGCTCGAAGCCGCTTGCAACGACCCCGATGCGACCGCGCTGTTTATCTGCACGCCCAACCACACCCATCTTGAGGTGTTGCGAACGGCGATGGCGTCCGGCAAGCCTATCTTTGTTGAGAAGCCGATGGCTACGACGTTGAGCGATGCCCTGGCGATGGTTGAACTCGTTGAGCGTTATGAGTCTTTTGTTCAGATTGGCCTGCAGTATCGCTACAAGGCGCCCTACGTCGAAGCGCGGCATGAAGCATTAAATCGAGGCGTGCTTGGCGACATCAAGACGATCAGCATGGCGGAGTACCGACCAGCGTTCCTCGACAAGGTGAATCAATGGAACAAGTTTTCGCGTCACTCGGGCGGCACGCTTGTTGAGAAATGCTGCCATTATTTCGATCTGATGAATCTGTTTGCGGGTGCACGTGCAAAGCGCGTGTTTGCGAGTGCAGGGCAGGCGGTCAATTTTGTGGACTTCGAGTACGACGGCGAACGCTCCGATATCGATGACCATGCATTTGTGATCGTTGAGTACGAGAATGGGATTCGTGCCAGCTTCACCTTGAATATGTTCTGCCCGAAATTTCGAGAGGAATTGGTGCTCGTGGGCACAGATGGCAAATTGACCGCCGTCGAGCAGTTCGATTTTTTGAGCGCGGCAGGCGCCGAGTCCCATGTCGCTATCGAACACCCTGAGCCGGCCGCTTCCCGACAGATTGCTGTGGGCTATCCCGCTGTCGTTGAGGGCAGTGGACACCACGGGGCTACGTGGTTCGAACACCTCGCGTTTTATGACCAGCTGGAAGGCAAGACTGTGGATTGCGCGACCGCTGTGGAGGGACTGTGGTCTGTGTTGGTCGCGACGGCCGCACAGCAGTCGGCAGCAAGTGGAATGCCGGTGGAGATTGCCGAGTTGCTCAACGAACACCAAATCGATCACTCGTTCATCAAGGAGTCCGCATAGTGACTACGATTATCGACCAAGCACCTGACGTTGGATTCGGCCTTTGGAAAATTGAGCGCGAAGACACGGCAACCATGGTTCGCGATGCAATCGAGGTCGGGTACCGGCATATCGACAGCGCCGCTGATTACGGTAATGAGATCGAAGCAGGGCAGGGCATCCAACAAGCGCTTTCCGAAGGATTGTGTGATCGCGAATCTTTGTGGGTGACCTCCAAGCTATGGAACACCTTTCATGCGGCGGAGCATGTGCGCGAGGGGTGCGAGAAGACGCTCTCCGATCTCGGACTTGAGTACCTGGATCTGTATTTGATTCATTTTCCGATCGCATTGAAGTATGTGCCGATCGAGAAACGGTATCCGCCTGAGTGGTTTTTTGACCCGGATGCAGCCGAGCCCAAAATGGAAATTGCGCCCGTTCCTCTACACGAGACATGGGCTGCGATGGAGCGACTCGTCGACGATGGTTTGGTGAAGCGAATTGGCGTGTGCAACTACAATACCGGTTTGATTCATGATTTGATGAGTTACGCGCGTATTAAGCCAGCGATGTTGCAGGTTGAGTCGCACCCTTATCTTACTCAGGAAGCGCTCATCCGCCTGGCCGGTGACTACGGTATTCCCGTAACGGCATTCTCACCGCTCGGCGCGCTGTCCTATGTATCACTCGGCATGGCGGATCGTGGCGAAACCGTGCTCGACGCGGCGCCAGTAAAGCTCGCGGCAGACCGCACGGGCAAGACACCCGCACAGGTTGTTTTGCGCTGGGGCGTACAGCGCGGTACGGCGGTAATCCCGAAAACCAGTCGCAAGGAGCGGCTGGCTGAGAACCTGGCGATCGGAGACTTCGAGCTCACCGACGCCGAGATGATCGATATCTCCAAACTCAATCTGGATCGTCGATTCAACGATCCGAAAGTGTTCTGTGAGGCGGCATTCAACCGCTTCCATCCCATCTACGACTAAGGAGGCGGCCATGGCCAGTGTCCAATCAATCAGTCTTCCCGAACAACAGGCAAACCCTGATGCCTTCCCTGTAGGTTTTGGCCCGGACTCGACAATGTCGCTCGACGAGACCCTGCAATGGATTCGCGACAACCGGAGTACGCTGTTGCAACAGGTTGCGGACCACGGTGCCATTTTACTGCGCGGCTTCCCGCTTGCGAGCGATCAGGACTTCGATGCTGCGATTCAGGCTTTCGGTCAACAAAACTTCACCTACGCGGAGTCATTGTCGAACGCGGTGCGGATTAACCGTACCGAACGCGTGTTCACGGCGAACGAGGCACCGCCGGAGGTCTCTATCTACATGCACCATGAAATGGCTCAGACCCCGGTGTTTCCTGCGCAGCTGTTTTTCTTCTGTGAGCACGCGCCGGAGCGGGCCGGCCAAACGCCGGTTTGTCGATCGGACTGGTTGTTGGATGCGCTGGAGTCAGCGAGACCCGATTTTGTAGCGCGTTGCCGGGAACATGGCGTGCGCTACCGCAATACGATGCCGGATGCAGACGATGCCCAGTCCGGGCAGGGGCGCAGCTGGCGATCCACATTGAAGGTCGATTCACGCGAAGCAGCAGAAGCGCGCCTCGCGGAGCTTGGCTACGACTGGGAGTGGTTGGAGGATGGGTCGCTCAGCTTTACCTCGCCGGCGCTGCCTGCAGTGCGCACACTCAATGACGGGCGTTCCGTATTCTTCAATCAGCTGATCGCCGCATTCCGTGGTTGGAAAGATGCGGAGAAATCGATTCTCTTTGGTGACTACACCGCAATTGATCCGGAAGACATGCAGGTGGTCTGCGATCTCTCGGATGAGCTGACTTTCGATATACCGTGGCAGTCAGGTGACCTCGTCCTGGTGGATAACTTTCTGGTCATGCATGGTCGTCGCCCCTTTGGCGGCAAGCGCTGC
Organism: uncultured Chromatiales bacterium; assembly: GCA_963922335.1. Lineage (GTDB taxonomy): Bacteria > Pseudomonadota > Gammaproteobacteria > Steroidobacterales > Woeseiaceae > CALBPI01. Next base: position 22,675 of record CAWUIB010000010.1, read on the forward strand.
ATTCTCGTGTCACTAGTTGCAAACGACGGCAGCCGTCTCGCGGCGTAACGCTTATCGCATCAAGAAAATCAGGAGACGAGTCGCGCTGTCGGCGCAGGTTTGGTCGTGACTGCCGGGACTCCGCTCGAGAGTGTGCCGTCCGCCAAGGCATGTACAACCCGGTTGCGCCCGTTTCGCTTCGCTTCGTATAGTGCATCATCGGCGCGCTTGATCCAACTGTCGTAGTCTTCTCCGGCGACCAGCTGCGCAATGCCGATCGAGACCGTCACGGGGTAGTCTTTGACGAGTCGCGTTGCCTCAATCAGAACGCGAAGATCCTCGGCCATGGCGTGTGCTGTCCCTTCGCATGCGCTGTCCGCAATGATCAGAAATTCTTCGCCGCCAATTCGATAGATGCTGTCGCTGGTGCGCACGCGCTGGCGCAAGACGTTGACGACACCAACGAGTACATCATCGCCTGCGGCGTGACCGTATTCGTCATTGATCCGTTTGAAGTTATCGAGATCGAGCAAGATCAAAGACACTTTCACAGGTGTTCTCTGATTGCGTGCAATCAACCCCTTGAGTCGCTTACCGAGTCCTCGCCGATTCTCCGCGCCGGTCAGTGGGTCTTTTGTCGCGACGTTCTGCAAAGTGATTCGCTGAGCTTCCTTCTGCGATGAGAACGCAAATGAAAAGGCGACCGTAAGCGCGATCGTGAACAGCGTTGTCATCAACTGAGCGGGTTCGAGTGTCGTGACGAATTGTGGGAGCAACGCCGAGAAGGTGAGCAGGCTGATACCGAGTGCGTGCACCGGCGGCAGCAAGTAGAAGATGATCAGCACCGCCGGGAATGTCCAGGTCAGCTGCTGTGTGCCAGCGACGTATACCGTGCCCAGGATGGCAGCCACGCACAGTGTGGCTACTGCGTAGCGTGCAAGTGCAATTCGGCCGGTGAGATATACGTAAGCCGTCAGAGCGCTCAGACCCGTGACCAAAGCAGTATCCAGAAAAAACAGCGGCCAGCTGTCTTGCATGAACCGCATGATGGCGAACGGCAGCACGGCGATGGTGCCGGCCCCGGTCAACAACATCAGAATCAGCTCGTCGGTGCTTCTGCCCTCGGATGCCATCCTTGCTCCCCGCACTTGAAGTGCTTTCCCCTGTCGATCAGTCTACTCGCGAAGCGGTGAGAAAATATGACAAGTCAACAGAATGCGCCGAGTTGTTCTTTTTGGCACACATCGGGTCAGTATTGTTCACCGTTCAACAATGCACTGACGTCAGCGTTCGATTTATCGCAGCGCAACAACCCGGAATATTTGGCAATTTTACAATAATGAGCATTCAAACTATCGAAGCTGAGCTGAGCGCAGCGGCTGTTGTTGAGGCGGCGAGCAGTGCCTATTCAAGGCTGCGCAATGAGCTCAATCCTACGCCCCTCCTTGAGTACGCAGGACTGAACCAATTAGTGGGGGGGCGTGTATTACTCAAGCCGGAGAATCTACAGCGAACAGGCTCGTTCAAGATTCGCGGTGCGCTTAATGCATTGGATAGTTGTCTGCCAGTTGCACGAAAAAACGGTGTGGTCGCCTGGTCATCGGGCAATCACGCACAGGGCGTTGCACTCGCTGCAAAGTTGCGCGGCGTACAAGCGCATATCGTGATGCCTGAGGATGCACCGCCTGCCAAGCGGACGAGCACCGAGCGACTCGGTGCGATCGTCATTCCGTATGATCGCTACACGGAAAATCGTGAGGAGATCGCGACGGCACGCGCTGCGCAGTTAGGCGCGCCACTAATCCCAAGTTACGACCACCCGGCGGTGATCGCAGGGCAAGCCTCGGTTGGTCTTGAGCTGGTTGCGGATCCCCGGGTGGCGGATACGGTGCCCGATCAGGTTTTGGTGTGTTGTGGTGGCGGCGGGCTGAGCGCCGGTATTGCGAGTGTGCTTTCTGTTCATTGGCCACAAACCAAAATCTATGCGGTGGAACCCTCAGCGGCCGATGACACGGTGCGCTCGCTTGCTGAGGGTCGGCGAGTTTCCAATTCGACCGATACGCGCTCGGTTTGCGATGCGTTGCTGACACCGACACCAGGTGCGTTGACGTTTCCGATAAACCAGGCGCTTTTGGCGGGCGGTGTGAGTGTCACCGATGAGCAAGCGCTCTATGCGGTCGGATATGCGCGGCGTGAATGTCGGTTGGTCCTGGAGCCCGGAGGCGCGGTGGCATTGTCGGCTGCGTTGCACAACAAGCTCGAGGTGCGAGATCGAACCACCGTTGCCATACTGTCAGGTGGGAATGTTGATGACGAGATGCTCGCGCGAGGTTGCGATATCTACGATCGCACGCCGGCGTCAAAATGACTCTGTCTGCTCGGTGTTCTTGTCTGCATCATCACCGCGACTCGCGATGAACTCGCCGGTGATCATCTCTGCGTAGCTCTGGCCCGGACCTACCATCGGGTAGACCGCGGCATCGGGGTCAATGATGACCTCTAAGAACGCGGGGCCGTCGAACTGAATAAACTCGCGAATCGTCGAATCCAGCGCGTCTGGGTTCGCCAAGCGTTTCGCAAATTCGAACCCATCGGCTTTGGCGGCCTTGATGAAGTCTTTACGATGCAGTGACTTGTCGCTCGCGGAAAGTCGGCCCTTGTAGTAGAGCTTTTGCCACTGCCGAACCATGCCGTCACCGAAGTTATTCAGAACCACCACTTTGATGGGCAGGCCGTAGGTCGTGACCGTTTCGAGCTCGCCGAGATTCATGCGGATACTGGCGTCGCCATCGATGTCGATGACCAGCCTGTCCGGGTGTCCTAACTGAGCACCCACAGCGGCGGGCACGCCGAATCCCATCGTCCCCATGCTGCCGGAGGTCAGCCAGAGACGAGGTTCACGGAAATCAAAATACTGCGCTGCCCACATCTGGTGCTGGCCGACGCCCGTCGTGATAATTGCGCGACCGTCAGTGAGTTTGTTGATCGATTCAATGACGGCTTGTGGTTGAATCTTGTCGCTTTCGCGATCGAAGTTCAGCGCATGGCGCGTCTTCAGTGCGGCGATCTCGCCGTGCCAGGTTTCGAACGATTTCTCAAAACCGATGCGTTCGGCGTAGCTGAGTACCGCCTCCAGATCGTCCTCGAGCACGCCGTTGTGATACCACGACACGCTGCGAACCTTATCGATCTCCGATACGTCGATATCGAAATGAGCAATGTGACGTGCATTGGGGGCAAAGCGTTGCGGTACGCCGGCGACGCGATCATCGAATCTAGCGCCCACCGCAATCAAAAAGTCACAGTCTTCGACGGCGTAGTTGGCGTAGGCCATGCCGTGCATGCCCAGCATATGAAGTGATAAAGACTCCGTCGTATCTACCGCACCGATCCCCATAAGGGTGGTGGTCACTGGAATTCCGAAACGGTCAGCGAACTTTCTCACCGAGTCGCTGGCGTTTGCGTTCACCACGCCACCACCTGCATAGATCAGCGGTCTTTCCGCCTGACTCAGGAATTGAAGAAATGATTGGCAATCAGACTCGGGCAGTGCGCTCTCGGTGACGCGCTGCAGGCGGCGGCGGTATCCTGGAATCGGAAGTCTCGTGCCACCGTCAAAGGTGCCTTTCCAATTTTGTACATCTTTGGGAACGTCGACCACGACCGGGCCGGGTCTGCCAGTTCTGGCGATTTCATACGCCGTGCGGATCGTCGCTTCCAGGCGCTCAGGATCGGTAACCAGGAACACGTGCTTGGCGACCGAGCCCATGACCGCAGAGATCGGGGCTTCTTGAAACGCGTCTGTCCCGATCGCAGCTCTTGGAACTTGTCCGCAAATCACAACCAGCGGAACTGAGTCGGCCGCACAGTCTCGCACGGGCGTCACCATGTTGGTTGCGCCCGGACCGGACGTGACCATCACCGTGCCTACTTTGCCGGTCGCGCGCGAGTAGCCAGCCGCCATGAAGCCAGCGCCCTGTTCATTCGCTGGTACAACCAGAGGTAGCTTGCCCTTGTCACGCTCATCACGGTTTTGTTGATTGAAGCGGAATACGGCGTCGTACGTCGGCAGGATCGCACCACCGCTGTAACCGAAAATGACACCGACCTGTTCGTCAGCAATCACTTGAACGATCATTTCTGCACCGGTCATTTCCTGACCTGCGAGCGGATGATTTGTGGTGGCGGATGTTGGTGCGGGTTGGTTCATAGCCGGTTTCGGATTGGACTCAGAAAATCCATACAATTGCTTAAATTCGAGTGTGTTGCATGGACTTGTGCATTGCAATAGCCGGGTCCTTGCGCGACTATCGAGTCGAACTCCAACAGCAGTAACATCATGCGTCACGTCATATCGGTTTTGGTGCAAAACGAAGTCGGTGCACTTACCCGTCTCACCGGGCTTTTCTCAACGCGCGGGTACAACATTGAGTCGCTCAATGTGGCGCCGACCGAAGACCCCGCAATTTCGCGTCTCACGGTTGTGACCAGTGGTTCGGATGCCGCGCTTGAGCAGATCGCACGCCAGATCAACAAGCTCGTCGACGTCGTCGATCTGCACGACATGACGCTGGGCGATCACTTCGAGCGTGAGCTCGCGTTGATCAAGTTGCGTGTTCCGATGCGAGACATTGATACCGTCACCAAACACTGTCAGTCCTCAGGCGCACGGGTGTTGGATCAGCATCCAGGTGCGTTCACTGTTGAGTACGCCAATGCGACGGCTGATGTTGACCGGTTTGTCGTCGGTCTCACTGAGTACGGCACTATCGTCGCGCTGGTGCGCAGCGGCAGTCTCGGTATCTCTCGCGGAGCTACAGTGCTTGCCGGCGAAGCGATGCCCGATATAGCAGTACTCGCGGAGCGTGTGACCGGCAGTCAATGAGCGCGCGTTCAGGGACTGAGAGTGCTGCGATGACGCCCGCCGAGGTTCTCGCTCGCAGCCAACATGTCGTCATCAAAGTAGGTTCGTCTCTGGTATCAGAGGCGGGCGCGGTGCGTTGTGGATGGCTCGATGCGCTCGCTCACGATGTGGCCGGATTGCTCAAAGCCGGCAAGCGGGTGACGTTGGTATCGTCCGGCGCAGTCGCGCTCGGTCGTGCTGACCAGGCCTCGCGACAGTCACTGGCTGACAAGCAGGCCTGCGCCGCAATTGGACAGGTCGCGCTGTCGTCAGCCTGGAGCCGCGCTTTTGCGTCTGTCGATCTTGTGATGGCCCAGGTATTGCTGACACCGGCTGATACGGAACACCGACGCCGACATCTGAATGCAAGGGCGACACTCTCGGCCCTCCATTCGAGAGGTGCGATTGCGGTCATCAACGAAAATGACACGGTTGCCACCGAGGAGCTGCGCTATGGCGACAACGATCAGCTTGCAGCGCGAGTCGCGCAGATGATTGGCGCCGATTGTGTACTGCTCTTCAGCGACGTAGAGGGACTGATGACGGCTGCACCGGACAGCTCGATCGATGCGTCGGTGGTCGAGTGGCTGCCGGCGGTATCGAAGGAAGTTTTAGCTATGGCCGGTGACAGTGTGTCTGGCGTTGGAACCGGCGGTATGCGCAGCAAACTCGAAGCGGCGCAACGCGCCACGCGTTCTGGTGCGGCTGTCATCATTGCGAACGGGCGCCGCGACCATCCGGTGGCAGTGCTTCAGTCGGGCAGTGTCGCTACGGTGATTGCGCCACAAATCGATCCGGGGAGTGCGCGACGCCGCTGGATCGCCGGTATGGTGCGCACGCAGGCGACTGTGCGTATTGATTCCGGCGCCGTCAACGCGTTGAAGGCCGGCAAAAGCCTTTTGGATGTCGGCGTGGTTGATTGGAGCGGTGATTTTGAGCTCGGTGATAGTCTGTCGATCCATACGGAGGACGGCAGGGATATTGGCGTTGGGTTGGCGGGCATGTCGAGCACAGAAATCCACAAGACACCGGGCGGTCAGCGTCGCGAGCCGCTGATACATAGAGATAATCTCGTGCTTCACAAGGACACAGACGGATGAATGTTTCTGCAGAATCACGGCGATTGGGGAAAGCTGCGCGATCGGCTGCCTCGGCTTTGTCGCAGACTTCGGCGGAACAGCGCGATGCGGCGATCGAGTGCATGGCGAAACAGCTCGTCGAGCACGAGCAAGAGATTCTCGCCGCAAACGCACTTGATGTTGCTAGTGCGAAGCAACGAGAGATCTCGCCGGCTATGGTCGACCGCCTGACTTTGGATCGGGAACGCTTGGCGTCGATTGCTGCTGCTTTGCGAGATATCGCGTCAATGGCTGATCCACTGGGCCGAATCACCGCAGAGACAACGCGGCCAAATGGTCTGCACATTTCCAAAGTGACGGTCCCGCTGGGGGTTATCGGCATCATTTATGAGAGTCGACCGAACGTGACTGCCGACGCGGCGGCCATCTGCTTGAAGGCAGGCAACGCCGTCCTTCTGCGAGGTGGTACAGACAGTGCGAATAGCTCGAACGCAATCGTGAACGCGGTCCGTACCGCACTCGATCAGGTTGGCTTGCCGGTTAATGCGATACAAACGATGCCCGATCAGGATCGTCGCTGGGTGGGCGAGTTGTTATCCGGGCTTCATGGAAGCGTCGATGTGGTTGTACCCCGAGGCGGGCGCGGTCTTGTGGAACGGGTGCAGCGCGATGCACGCGTGCCGGTGATTGGTCACCTCGAAGGGCTGTGCCACACGTTTATTCATCACAGTGCGGACGAGTCCATGGCGATAGCGGTGGTCATGAATGCAAAGATGCGCCGTACCGGCATCTGTGGTGCGCTTGAAAAATTGCTGATTGATGTTCAGTGGCCCACCGATTCGAAGCGGGCGCTGCTCGCGAGCCTGATCGAGAGCGGTTGTGAGTTGCGCGGCGATGCGGCGATCTGTTCACTGGATTCAAGGGTGCTGCCCGCCACGGAGTCAGATTGGCGTACCGAGTATCTTGCGCCGGTACTCACGGTTGCGCAGGTGGCCGATACCGCCGCCGCAGTCAACCACATCGCAACCTACGGCTCGGGCCACACGGATGCTATTGTCGCCGCGGAAACCGAGGCCGCAGAGCACTTTCTTACTCATGTGGACAGCGCGATCGTCATGCATAACGCATCAACACAGTTCGCCGACGGAGGTGAGTTTGGGCTGGGCGCAGAGATCGGTATCTCTACCGGCAAGTTGCACGCGCGGGGCCCGGTGGGCGCTCAGGAGTTGACGAGCTACAAGCACGTCGTCCGCGGTGCCGGTCAGACTCGCGCGTGAACCGCCGTCATTAGCGAACCACGAAATGGCCGAGGCCTGCGTGGCCACTCCACTGCTTTGGCTGATAAGGAATGACTTCCGGGGATTTTCCTGACTCGAGACGACGTTTCAGGCGAATCCAGAAGTCTGGGTCCAACAGATCAGCGTGATGTTCCATGAACGCCGCTCGTGCGTCTTCACGGAACCCTAGAAACCGAACGAATTGCTCTGGGAAGATATCGTTCGGTCCCACGTAAAACCATGCCCCGGCGCGCATCTCATCCACGTCGTCGCGTGCCTCCGGCAAGCGCCGGAAGTTACATTCCGTGACCAGGCACAGCTCGTCGTAGTCATAGAAAATGACGCGCCCGTGCCGGGAGACACCAAAATTTTTCAACAAGAGGTCGCCCGCAAAAATATTACTCAAGGCAAGGTCACGAATGGCCTGGCCATAGTCGATCGCTGCAGCGCGCACTTCGTCGGGCTCGGCCTCTTGCAAATATAAGTTCAACGGCGCGAGCCGCCGTTCGATGTAGCAATGCGACACGATCAATTTGTCGCCTTGAATGGAGCAGGTCTTCGCGCATCCTTCGAGTAGTGACTCGAGCAAATCCGGCGCGAAACGATCGCGATCGAATTCGAGGCTGCGAAATTCTTGTGCGTCGACCAGTCGACCGGCGCGATCATGGTTGAATACCAGTCGGTATTTCGCCATCACGTCCTGGCGTGCGATGTCTTTCGGGTAGGCGAATCTATCGCGAATCAACTTGAATACAATGGGGTAGGAGGGCAGCGTAAAGACTTCCATGACCATGCCTTTGTCGCCACGCGCGAACACAAACTGGTCGGTCGAGTTTTCGAAATGCTGGGCCATAGCGCGATAGCGCTCAGTCTTGCCCTGTTTGGCACGACCAAGCACGGTGTAGATTTCCGCAATTGGTTTGCGTGGCAGCATCGATTTGATAAAGCCCACTGCGGCACCGACGCGAGATACATCCGCATGGAAATAGCTGCGTGTGTAGCCAAACAGCATGCTGACATCGTTTTCTGAGAGGATTACAGCGTCGGCATAAATGCCCTCGTCACTATTGCGCAGTGCAATGACCAGCGGTGATGACCAATCCGACGCGCTCATGCGGCCGACGAGATACGCACGAGTCGAGCGGTAGAACACGCTGCTCATGAATTCGACTTGTTCTACCTGGATATCCGGATTCGTGTGCGCAATGAACGCTTCAAGTTCGGCGGTGACAAAATCGATCGTACGCTCGATATCGCGAAAGCTTACCCGGAACGAGAAGTCAGCGAGTGCTTCATCGAGCAGGTGACGGAGCGAGCCGCGATTTCGATAGATATGGCATTCCAGCTCGGAAGTCGGAATATCGGTGGGCGTGACGTCGGTAGCCAGAAACTCCACCGATGGATCCACGCCTACCGTCTCGAAGATTCGACGCGTGACAGAGTTGTAGAACGTCTTGAAGAACTCCGTATCCGGATAGCCACCGATGTGCTGTGCATAGCGCTCCCTGACGGCACACCAGAGTGGATGGAGATCGGAAACGCCCGCGAGGCGTTCCCGAAGCTCATCCTCACACGCTTTGACACATCGGTCGTAAAGCGCGATTCGTTCTACGGCATCGAGGCGGCCGGTTGACCAGTCGCGCTCTTCAAAACTGCGTTTGGCACGCCGGGTGATCTGTCCGAAGCGGGTGTTGTAGTCGATGAAAGCGTCGCGCAGCGTGTGCGACACCTCATGCACCAATCCTTGCGAGACCCGGCTTGCCATCGAGGACGACTCAGCTCATGTGGCTAATCATCAGGTCGCCGAACTCACTACACTTCACCTCAGTAGCGCCGTCCATCAAACGGGCGAAGTCGTAGGTGACCTTGCGACTTGCGATCGTCGCGTCCATTGCGTTGATGATCGCGTCGGCGGCTTCGGTCCAGCCCATGTAGCGAAGCATCATCTCGCCAGAGAGGATCAGCGATCCAGGGTTTACCTTGTCGAGGTTTGCGTATTTGGGCGCGGTGCCGTGCGTTGCCTCGAAAACGGCGTGACCCGTGTCGTAGTTGATATTGCCGCCGGGGGCGATACCGATACCACCGACCTGCGCCGCGAGTGCGTCCGACAAGTAGTCACCGTTCAAGTTCATCGTGGCGATGACATCGAATTCTTTGGGTCGCGTCAGCACTTGCTGCAGCGTGATGTCGGCGATCGCATCCTTGATCAGGATCTTGCCGGCATCCAGGGCAGCTTTCTGTTCTGCGTTTGCCACGTCGGTTCCTTGCTCGGCCTGCGTGCGGTCGTATTGATCCCACGTGTACGTGTGATCGGCAAAGTCATTCTCAGCAAGTGCGTAACCCCAGTTACGGAACGCACCTTCGGTGAACTTCATGATGTTGCCCTTATGGACAAAGGTCACGCTCTTGCGATTGTTGGCAACTGCATATTGGATCGCAGCCTTAACCAGACGACCTGTGCCCTCGCTGGAAACCGGCTTCAAACCGATACCGCTGGTACCCGGGAAACGAATTTTCTCGTACTCGGCCGGGAAGTTCTCCTGTAGCAGTTTCAGGAACTGTGCATTGCTCTCCGAGCCTTCCTCGAATTCGATACCCGCGTAGATGTCTTCGGTGTTCTCACGGAAGATCACCATGTCGACGTCTTTGGGATTACGTACCGGAGAAGGTACGCCGTCGAACCAGCGTACAGGCCTCAGGCAAACGTAGAGGTCGAGAAGCTGTCGCAGTGCCACGTTCAACGAACGAATGCCCCCGCCGATCGGTGTGGTCAGTGGCCCTTTAATCGATACGAGATACTCCCGGCAAGCTTCCACCGAAGATTCGGGCAACCAGGTGTTGTAGAGATCGTTCGCCTTCTGTCCTGCGAAAATTTCAACCCACTCGATCTTGCGTTTGCCGCCGTAAGACTTCTCGACGGCGGCATCCAGCACTCTTACGGTCGCGCGCCAGATATCCGGCCCTGTGCCATCGCCTTCGATAAACGGCACGATCGGTCGATCAGGCACCTGCAGTTTGCCGTTTTCAATGGTGATTTTCTCGCCGCCCTCTGGTGGCGTGATGATCGGATCTGACATGTATTGCTCCCCGTCTTGCATATTTTGTCCCGCGCGCATTATCCGCCATTCGCTGCAGGACGGCCAGCATTCCAAGATATAATCGAGGCATGCGAAGTTTCGTACTAACGATCGCACTGTGGGTGGGCGCTACGGTGCTCCCCAATGCCTACGCAGAGGAGTCCGCCGCCGTTGTCGATGGGCGCCCGAGAGTGGCATTGGTGCTTTCCGGCGGCGGTGCGCGGGGTGCTGCGCACGTGGGCGTGATTCGCGCGTTGGAGCAGTTACAGGTCCCGGTTGATGTCGTGGTTGGCACCAGCATGGGCGCGGTCGTTGGCGGGCTGTATTGCGCCGGTCTGGACGCAGAGGCACTCGATGCCGTGGTGAGGGATATCGACTGGCTGGATGCCTTTGTTGATAACTCGGCGCGCAAGGATCTGACGTACCGGCGCAAACGCGATGACGACGATTTCCTGATTCGATTCGATCTTGGCGTCAGGGACGGCCGGTTGCGGGTGCCGACCGGGATTATTCAGGCGCAGAAGCTCATGCAGTATCTGCGCGAGAATACGCTGGCCTACTCCGAGACCGGATCTTTCGATGAGTTGCCCACGCCCTATCGCGCTGTCGCTGCGGATCTCGGCACTGGCGATACGGTTGTGCTGTCCAAGGGTGACCTCGCACTGGCTATGCGATCGAGCATGTCCGCGCCGGGTGTTTTCGCACCCGTCGAGTTCGATCATCAGATCCTGGTCGACGGCGGGCTGGCGATGAATCTTCCCGTTGAGGTCGCGCGCGAGTTGAATGTCGATGTGATTATCGCGATCGACGTCGGGTTCCCTGTGCTGCCGGTAGACACACTCGATTCTGCGCTCGCGGTGTCCAACCAAATGCTGACGATTCTTATCGAGCGAGAGACACGCGAACAGCGCGCGCTACTGCGAGACGGTGATGTCCTGATCCAGCCGGCCCTTGGCACTTTGGGCTCCACGGATTTTCTGCAAGCTCTGGATGCCATCGAGATCGGGTATCGGAGTACGCTGGCCGCAGCTGAGCGGTTGTCGCATTTGTCTTTGGACGATGCGCAGTACGCTGCGCATCTAGCCAAGCGCGAACGAAGGGAGCCTGGCGAGCGGGTTGCTGGATACGTCCAGGTCAATACCGATGTGCCGATCAAGCCCGAGGTGATCTCAACGCGCATGGCAACGCAGGCAGGGCAGCCGTTGTCGATTGAGCGTCTTCGAGAAGATCTCGCAAAAATCCACGGCCTTGGCTTTTTCGAGCGCGTGGACTATCGATGGGTGCCCGGAGATGAGCCAGACTCGGGTGGTGTGGTTATCGACGCCGCGGGTAAACAATGGGGGCCGGGGTATCTTCGATTTGGCGCTTCGCTCGAAGAAGACTTCGAGGGCTCAGGCACGTTCCAGGCATCGGCGCGATACTTGCAAACCGCGATCAATCGTTATGGTGCAGAGTGGCGTACCAGCCTTTCAGTAGGCACGAACCTCTTCATCGAATCGGAGTTCTACCAGCCAATCAGTCAGGACCTGCGCTACTTCGTCGCGCCGATTGCGAGATTCGAGCAAAGAAACCTGAATGTATTCGACGGCGATAATCGAATCGCACGCTATCGACTCTCGACAGGGAACCTCGAGCTGTCGGTCGGTCGTGAGATCAGCAACTGGGGTGAGATACGGCTCGGGTTGTTCCGCGAAAATGGTGATGCACGCGCCAAAGTCGGTGCGCCCGAATTGCCACAGATCGAATTTGATGCCGGTGGTGTTCGGGCTGCTTTCGGTTTTGACAGCCTCGACGATACCGTCTTTCCGAAACGCGGTTCGCGTTTTGAACTTACGATGCGCTCTGTGCGCGAAGCGATGGGTGGCGCCCGCAACTACGAGACGTACCGGTCGACTTACGATGGCTATTGGACGCGCGGCAGACACACGCTGTCGTTTGGACTGGATCTGGCGACGAGTAGCAATGCTGACGATATCCTCCCTGAGGTGTCTTTTCTCGGCGGGTTTCTGAATCTATCCGGGCTGGACCGCGACGCGTTGTCGGGACCCCATACCGCAGTCTCGCGATTGGTGTACCAGCGCAGGGTCGGTCGCACCGGCGGCGGCTTTTTTGACTGGCCGCTCTATCTGGGGGCGTCGGTGGAGGCGGGTAATGCCTGGCAGACGCGCAGTGATGTGTCGGCAGGCAATCTCATATTTAACGGCAGTTTGTTCGCCCGCCTGGATACGTTTCTCGGGCCTGCGTATCTCGCGAGTGGTTTCGGTGAAGATGGTGAAACCACCCTCTATTTCTTCCTCGGTGCAACACCCAACTGAGCGCCGCACCCTGCCGCGTCAAGTATTGCGATCGACCGATTCCAGAACGATGCTCGGGTCATCGCCAATGCGATAGAAGCCGTGCCGCCGGCGCATCTGTTCGAGTTTTTGGTCGCGCTCGTCACGCGTCTGAAACCAATGGAATTTCTCCCACTCAGCACCAACAAGTTTGTTGAATGGGTCTGATGGTGGAGCGGTCACTCGGATCCCCCACGGCCGCTCATCGTTGATGTTGCTCGAATCCACGAGGTTGTGCTCGTGGCAATACGCTTTGTCGCTCATCGGATTGGTCCCTATTTACCGTGCGTCGATAATAGCGATGCACCTTGCCCGGGTACAGGGCGCTACTGTCTGCCGCGATCAGCAGCGCCCTCACGATCAGACCAGTTAAGGATCACTCGTGTGACAAACAAGTAGAGCTTCTTCCCCGTTGCACTCCAGATTCGGCTGGGCAGCGAGGGTCGATCCAGAATCCCGCGCTCGCGCTGCGTCAGGTAGTCGGGCAGGTAAGTTCGCTTGTGTTTGAGCAAATGCCGTAGATCCTCTCGAGCTTGTTGCCGAAATCGCCAGGTTCTTTTGCGAAACACGGATGCCAACTGGAAGTCGACCAGTGCGGGCTGCCCATCATCGGTCACCAGCCAATTGGGTTCCTTCGCAAGATCGTTGTGCGTGAGTCCAGCTCGGTGCAGGCGGTGCAGGAGTTTGCGCGCAGCCCGGAAATATTCGATATCGCGAGGCCGGGCCTCGTACATCGGCACGCCCGCGACAAAGGTTCGGTGCAGTCCGTCGCGACTCAGCGCCAACAGCCGAGGGGCCGGGAAGCGGTCTGGCAGAGCACCGAGCGCCAATGCCTCGCGACGCATCAGCCAGCGTGCCAGTGGGCGCGCCCATGATTTCGCGACAGAGAGATCGCGTGCCACGAATCGGTCACCGTCGGGCTGCTGGCAGAGAAGGACTGCCCCGAACGTGTCGCGCTTTAGCAATTCGCTTTGCACTAGCGGGCGCATGAGTTCTGTTTTCGCCATTGCCCTAGTTTTGTCGACAGGCTGTGCGCTGGCAAGTAGGTCGCTGCACGATGCGCTGGTACTCTTCGCACATGGCCTCGCCGACCCACACTGATACGACGCTTAGCGGAGCGACGACACGCGCGTCCCGACCGGAGTTTTTCTCACAAGGCGGGCCGTTGTCACCGGACCGGCCGGGCTACGTTGAGCGCCAGGCCGATGAAAAAGTTTGGAACGCGCTGGAAGGTCGCCAGTTCATCAATCTCACAGGCGCGCCGAAAAGTGGCAAAACCAGCCTTTTGCTGAGGCTCGCAAAACGGCTACGTGATTTGGATGAGCCGCCAGCACTCGCGATGATCGAAATCAGGCAGCTGATCGAGCGTGAAGGTCGCGAAGATGTCGCGCGCTGTTTCTATGCGATCGCGTTTCGACTTGCTCGGCAGCTTCGCGTGGGATTCGATTTGCAGGATTGGTGGGCGGACAATGCCATGCTGCCGCACCACTTGCGCTTTCTAGAACTCTTTCGCGAATTCACCCTGGCGAATCCTGGTAAACGGCTGGTATTGCTCTTCGACGATACCGGAGATCTTATTCGGCGCGAGGAGGGTGAGCCGCTCCTGACGGCGATTCGATTGGCGTTCGATGCGCGCACCACCGACCCTGAGATGGCGCGACTGTCGATTCTGTTCGGCAGTACCGGAGATGCGCAATTCGGCGTGGCAGGCTCCGAGAAGTTGCCACATCAAATATCCGTGCGCGTCCAGCTTGAGTCTTTCACACTTGGACAAACGCTGCGTCTGGCGCCCGCACTTGGCTTCAGCCGGGATGTGGCCGAATTTGCGATGCAACGCATTTACGATTGGGTTGCCGGTCAACCCTCCATGACCCAGGCGCTGGCCGCGCGACTCGCGACACGGGAGACCGATGCAGAGAGCGTAGCCGCCATAGTGGATGCGCTTGCAGAGCGAATGCTTGCCCGTAGTCAGTCCTCGAGCAACGACGATTACATCAACGCAGCGAGTCGCAGAATACTCGACACGCCGCGCGCCCAGCGTGACCAAATGTTGGTGGCACTAGGCCGTGTGTCCAAGCAAGGTCGATTACTCTTTGATGCGAAGTCGGCGGCACATGACCGTCTGCTTGCCGTCGGGCTGACGCAACTCAGTCCGGATGGTTTTCTCGTGCCGGGCAGTCGCTTGCTACGACGTCGATTCGGTGCGGCGTGGGCTAACGGGCACCTAGCTGTAAAGTACGCGGGTGTCGTCTCAGCGCTGGTTCTGGCATTGGCTGGCATCGTGTTGCCCGTCTGGTACTTCTCTGTCTTGCCGCAGGGTTGGGTGCGCACATTGACTGATGCGAGTGCCAGCCCGGTGGCGATCGAACAGGCGCACCGACGTCTTGCCCGGCTGCCCGGCCACAGAGAAAGTGCGGACCGGTTGCTCGCGTTTGCGCTCGACACGCGATACGAGACGGCCGACTCGGACGAAGCGGTCAACGTACTCGATACTCTGGCCTCTCGCGAAGGGATCGACGACGCTCAAAGGCGCGGCTGGCGTCGTTCTGTATGGTTACGGCAACGTGATCGAGCACTTGCACTTGGTGATCGCCTCGGCGCGATTCGCGCGGTGTCGATGGCGATGAGCTCCAGCGATGATGATTCGGCACTGGAGCGCGAATTGTCTTCGTTGTTGGGCACCGACCTTGCTCAACTACGCAGCATTCTGGACACTGGATCGCCGGTTGATGCTGTGCGCTATCAGGCGCGCAGTGGTGTGCTCGTATCCCGGCACGCAAATGACCTGAAATTTTGGTCGCGTAATTCCCAAACCGGTTGGGACGCGGCGGCTGTATCTTTGTCTCCGTTCGCGCTTCGCGCAGCCCCTGCCAACCTGAGGTTCGAGTTGCCGGCAATCAACCGACCGGTCAGGCTCGAGGCGGAGTTACAAATCA
This sequence comes from uncultured Chromatiales bacterium, assembly GCA_963922335.1. Taxonomy (GTDB): domain Bacteria; phylum Pseudomonadota; class Gammaproteobacteria; order Steroidobacterales; family Woeseiaceae; genus CALBPI01. The sequence goes on from CAWUIB010000010.1 coordinate 38,259, forward strand.
GTCACCCACGGCCTCGCGACCTGCTGCTCACGCTCACTGCGCCGAACGGCAGCAGTGCGTCGATATCCGTGGATGCACTTCCTTCAAGTCGCTGGCGTCTCTCCGATGTCCCCGAGTTTGATGTATTCGCAGCGTCGATGCCCGCCGGTATCTGGTCCATGACCCTGGTTGACGTGATGCCGGATATGGCTGGTGAGATCATCTCTGCGAGCATCGGCGGTATCAGCGCTGATGTATCCGCCGGGCTGGAGATTCAAGATCCCATGGCGGCGACGGCGCTGGAGGTCCGGCTGGCCGGGGACGCAAGGTTTGCCATCGCGATGCCGGACGCCGGAGGCAATCTTGCGGCTGCCTGGGATTTGACCAGCCGAAAACTGGTGGCCGCGATTCCTGTCGATCCGGAGACACGAGTATTGGGTTTCGGCAACCGCGGCACCGAGGTCTTTCTCGGTAGCGCGTCTCGACTGGTCCGGCGTCGCTTGAGCGATGGAATGAGTTTGGTGCTACCCGAGGACCTCAATGCGGTCGGGGGAGTCTGGCTTTCGCCAAGTGGTACCTACCTCGCGGGCAACACTGCCGATGATGCAGCACTGGTGATTCTCGATGTGCGCAACGCGGAAGTGGTGTCGAGGCTCGCCAGTGGGCGGCGTCCTACGCATGTCGCCATCACCGATGATGGTGCTTTTGTCGCCGTCGCGGACGCCGATCAGGTGGTGCGCATTTGGTCACGTGACCGTGATGCGTTCTTCTCTCAGTTGCCAGTTGATTCAACGTTGATGGGCCTCGAGTTCGTCGGTGATCAGCTTCTTATTTATCGCAACTCAGGCGGACTGTTGAGCTGGTCGCCGGACCGGCCGAACGCATTGACCCGCTGGACCGGAGAGCCTGGATGGTCGGCAGCACACGATGTACAGACCACATTGACGATGCTGGGATCAGGCAGAAACGGGTTTCGGATTCATGATCTGGCGGCACGAAGAGATCGCGCTTTGCCGATTCTCGGTTTATCCCCGTCTTCATTGCGTGCCGAGTTATTGCGTGTGCGAGATGCAATGGCGGTTTTCAGTGAGCCGTCGACAGGGCGGGTCTCCGTTTACGAGCCGAGTCTGCCAGCGTTGCCTGTTGGGGGATTTCGCCTACAACAGGCGTGGTTGTCGGATAACGGCAAAGCGATTGCGTTCAGTGACTATCGAGATGCTTTCACGGCACTGCGGCTCGATGAAGATATTCCTGGGTTATCGGTAATCGACGACGCAGTCGCACCGGTAACGCACAGCGGGGCGCCATCGATTGTTCGATTTTCACCGGATAGCGCGACCGCCTTATCCATTGAACGTCAGGGTTTGTTTCGGTTGCACGACCTTGAGCGTGCCAGCGTGCGACGCGAGATTGGACGTATCTCCGGCGAGGTTACCGATGCTGCGTTCAACCTGTCCGGTGATCAGTTCGCTGTGATTGCCGGTGACCAGGTGCTGGGTTTCGACCGTGGCAGCGGCGAGCTTTCTGCCAGACAGTCTGCGGGCGAACGGTTGAGTGCGATCTCATGGAATCCGTCAACGCAGCAGTGGCTCATCGGTGACGCTAAAGGGAACGTGCTCGGGTGGGATGGGTACACCGAATCGCCGCTGCAACCTGTCGCCATCGCATCGGGCGGACCTGTGGATCATGTCGCTGGCGGTCTCATTGGAAAGCATATCGTGGTTGCATACGGGCGGCGCCTGCAATTGATCGATGCCGAGACGGGGGGGCTTATCGGCACCGCGCTGGAACTGCCTGCTAGCGTCGAGTCTATGCGCCCCACAAAAAATGGACGTTATGTGGTGGTGCGAGCAGGTCGCTGGCTCTTGCGTATTCGTGACGCGCGGGTTGGTCTCAGCATTTCCGATCAGCGGCTGTTGCCCGCAGGTGCATTGAACCATAGTGGATTTTCTATGGTTGGTGCAGATGCGTCGGCGGTCGTGATGCTGGATGGTTTGGACGAGCCACTGCCGCGAGTGCTTCACTTTGATTTCAGCGATGTGACACCTGTCGGTCCGGCGGTACTTGAGCGACTCAATCAGGTGTTAGGAATCGTCAGTCAGTAGGCTTCGCACTCGCGCTTCCAGTGTGGCGGCGTCTGCATCAATAGCCGCTATCGGCTCGCCTATTTCGATTTCAATAGGTGCGCGGAAACGCCGTGGCCATTTGCGCAGCGCACCGCCATCGGAGCGACTGAACCAGCTTCCCCAAAGGCCATTCAGCGCCACAGGAACGACGCTCACTGGGCGCGCCGCCAGAATCCGCTCAACTCCAGGTCTGAAGGGTTGCAGGGTGCCGTCACGCGTGATTCCGCCCTCAGGGAATATGCACACGATGTTATCGGTGGCGAGCGCATCGTCGATCGCAGCGAACGCTGCTTCCATGAGTTCCGGGTTTTCACGCTTCCCCGCGATTGGGATGGCTCGTGCACTGCGGAATACCTGGTTCAGGACGGGCGTCTCAAAGATCTTGTAGTACATGACGAACCGCGCCGGTCGCGGGACTGCAGCACCCAATAGCAATGCGTCGACGAAGCTCACGTGATTCGCGACGATTAACAATGGTCCGGCATCGGCAATGTGGTGAAGTCCGCGAACCTGCACCCGGTACATCACGTTTACGATGATCCAGGCGACAAGTCGCATCACGAATTCGGGCAACAGCGTGAACAGGAATACCGTGATCGCTGCGTTCATCAGTGCCAGCGTCAGAAAGATTCCCGGAATATCGACACCGACCGTCAGGAGAACGATCGCAAGTCCTGCGCCGGCAATCATCATCACCGAATTCAAGATGTTGTTCGCCGCGACCACCCGAGCGCGGACCTCTGGCGCACTGCGATCTTGCATCATCGCGTATAGCGGAACGCTGAAGAATCCACCGAACACGCCGAGCAGCGCCAGATCCAGCGTCAATCTCCAGCCAGAGAACGAGGTGAAAAACTCTGCTGCCGAGATTTGTTCCGTGGAGTGAGCGCCACCCCATGCGAACCAAATATCGGCGGCGAATACGCTGAGGCCGATAGCGCCGATCGGCACCAGACCAAGCTCTATGTGTCGGCGTGAGAGTTTTTCGCAGAGCAATGCGCCAGCGCCGGTGCCAATAGCGAAACCCGTCAACAAAAGGTTGGCCAGGAATGGCGTTGCATTCAGCGTTTCGCGTGCGAGTGCCGGCAGCTGCATCAGCGCGACAAAACCAAATGTCCAAAACCAGGAAAGACCGATGATGGATAAGAAAACCGAACGCTCGGTGCGTGCGTGACGAACAACCTCGAGGGTGTCGCGCCAGAGATTCCAGCTGACTTGCGTGGTCGGGTCTGCAGCGGATATCGAGGGGATCGCGCGACTTGCCAACAAGCCGAGCAGCGCAAGGATGAGAATGCAGCCGCCAAGCAGATATGGCCCTGCACCTTCGATGGTCGACACGGTACCGCCGATGAACAGCCCGACAATGATCGCAAGGTACGTTCCGCCCTCAACCAGTCCGTTGGCGCCGATGAGTGACTGGCGTGGAACAAGGTCGGGCAGGATTGCGTATTTGATCGGACCGAAGAACGTAGATTGAACCCCCATCGCGAACACGAGCACCACCAACCCGTTTACGGTTTGTAGCGCCAGCATTGCTATCGCCAAAAGGGCGAGCAGAACCTCGAATGCCTTAACGCGTCGAATAAGCCGCGCCTTGTCCATTCGATCAGCGATCTGACCTGCCGGCGCTGAGAACAGCAGGAAGGGCAGAATGAAAACCGCCCCGACAACGTTCGCGAGAATGTCTGCCGAGCCATCGGCATATTCGATCACCCCATAGGTGACCAACATCACCAGCCCATTGCGCAAAACGTTATCGTTCAGCGCGCCGAGACACTGGGTAACGAAGTAGGCTAAGAAACGTGGCGTACTCAGGAGTGAGAACTGGTTCTCATTGCGCAATCTGGGACCTCCCGAAACCGACGTTACAAATGATACTCCGATCACTTCTTCGACTGTCTCAAATCGGTGACAATAACTTACAGATTTGTCGTAAATCGATTATGTTCAGCCGAAGCGACCACACCAAATCTCGAAGCATGCGTCAACGAAAACTAACAATTCGGATCCATCGGGGGCTGTTTCCGGGGTTTTGCATCGCACTGGCGGCCTGCGGCCCTGCAGAGACTCCGGCGCGCACGGTCACCGATTTCCTCGGGGATACGGTGGCGATGGACGCCAAAATCCTCGAGTGTCGCAAGGATCGCAAGAAGGCCGTGCGGGATCCGGAGTGTAAGGCTGCGCGACAGGCTGCCGCGAGGTTATCCGCGGCTCAGGAGGCGGCACGTCGAGAAGCGCTCGAAAGAGCATCGGAAGCCGAACTCGATCGTCTACGGCGCCAACAGGCGGCGCGCGATGAGGCTGCTGAGCGCCGGCGCGCGCAGTTGGTCGCTTCCGCAGAGTCCAAGATCGAGAACGGCCAGGCACTCACTCCGGAGGAAGCGCGCGCTATCGGTATCGATCCGGACTCATCGGTACTGGTTGAATCGGATGACGATCGCTAACGGGCGTTAGTCGCTGTCCTCCGCCGTGCGCTCGCCGATAGCGTAAGTGGTGACACCGCTAGTTCCCGACTCCTCAGGTTGTGGCTCATCGCTGTCTGACATCGCAACCTGTTCCGCGGGTTCGGAATCGACCGCAGTGGATGCCTTCAGCGACTGTCTGAATGCGGTAATGCTCTCCGGTCGCGCCGCGACTTCCCCGGCAAAAATCTCATCAGGTGTGATGCCTGGACGTACGTAGTAGCTGGCGTTGGCGTTGTGGTCCATGCGCAATGAAGCGCCCTGGATGGAGACGCCAGCAAACAGCCCACGTGCTCTGGAATAGGAGTAGACCTCCGCCTTCAGTCGATGATCCGTCGCGGCGGACGTGTTGCGTCCAAGCGGTCCTGCAGCCACCGCGGCATCTGCGCCCAGGGTGAATTTGCCGCGGCTCAGGTTTTCAACGCCACGCTTGTTGGTAAACACAAGTACGAGGTCCGCTGCCTGGACACCCGCTTGCCAACCGATACTCCCGCCTGTGAGCTTGATAAATGCCGGGTCGCTCCATCCGGTATCGGTACGGGTGCTGATGACGCCACGCCCGTGCCGACCCGCGACCACGAATCCTGCCTTGATCATGTCGGGGATGACGGCGATCGCATACGCACGTTTGAGTAGTGCCGTCGGGATACCCTGTTCCGGTATGGCGTGGAAGGTGTTGACCACTTCTGTGGCCTCATCCAGTTTCTTATCCAATTCGGACGATTGTGCTGGCGGGCTCAGCAGCAGCCCTGCGACCAGCAGCAACCCTAACCAGCTACTCAACGCTCGCTCCATTCTCCATCTCCTCGGGCGCAATTCTTGTAATTGCGCTTTTGACAATAACCGTCGCTAAGGGTTCACGGCAAACTCAGCAATCATCGGTGGTAGCGGGCAACCGAGCGCGGCGCAGATCAAGCGCATTAGTTCGGCTTCCTCGAGTGTGATGTTGCGGTCGTGTTGTACGGTCTGAAGGAGCGCACGCAACAAACGATGCAGGTCTCGGCCGATCATGCCCTGGAGTGTGCGCAGCAGATTTGCACTGTCTTCCAAAGGCCGAGGTGCCACCGCATGCTGTATGCCCAGAACCGCAAGCCCGGCGCGCGCGGCCTCATTTGCTGCTTCTGGTGTCGCGCTCCCTTGCACGGCGACGATCGTCAACAAGTCAGCAGCAGCGGCGAGGACGTCGCGTTGTCCCAGGTGGCGGGTCGCTCGTGCCATCGACGCCGGATTGAGACTCGCCTCCAGGCTGTATTCGAGCAACTGGCGCAACGCATATTGTCCGAGAGCAGCATGTGTGGTGGTTGCGATAACGCCATCGATGAGATCGAGCAGGAATCGGATCTGACCGCTTGGACGCTCCTTGAGTGCGGGAAAGCAAAGCTCGAGAATCGGCAACCGGTACTGCGCGCCCAGCTCATGAATGGAGTCTGCGTACTCGTCCACTCGTTGAAGGCGCATCTCACCGATCCGAGGCAGCAGATAGCTCATTTGGTTGCGGCGTTCAGAAACCTCAGGGACGGTGGCAAGCGCGATCACCAAATAAAAAGCCCACTCCGGCGAGTGAGCGGCGTCCTCGATCGATGGTGGCAGCGCACTGCGCAGCCCTGCCGCAACGGCGATATCCGCATCATCAGGTCGACCGATGCGTTCAGTGAGTGACTCGGCGCTTAAGTTGGCAACGCGCTCGCCCGCGTAGGCGGCAAACCCAGAGACACCCGCTTCGACGTCGCGGATCAATGCATCGGCCTGCCAGTTCGCATCGACCATGCGATTGGCAAGCGCCGGGTCGAGTTTGCGTATGCGATCTTCGAGCGGGGGATGCGAGGCGAGGGCGGACAACCAGACACGGCGCCCACCTCGGGCAAACAACATATGGGATATCTCTTCACCGTCGGCCTCGGTGAGTCGCGACCCCGTATCGATTCCGCCAATTTTGGCGAGTGCGCCGGCGATCCCATCGGTTTGCCGCGTAAATTGTACCGCCGAAGCGTCGGCCAGATACTCGCGTTGTCGTGAGACGCCCGCACGTATCAGTCTCGCTGCAAGCACACCGACCGCGCCAATCAGAAACAGTGCGATACCAACTAACAGCGCTGGATTCCCGCCGTTGTTTGAGCGCCTCGATACCCGCACCCGACTGCCAGTGCGCATCATCATGCGACCGACCTGACCGATAACAATGATGCCGAAGAGGATGCCCACCAGTCGCAGATTGAGTCGCATATCGCCGTTTAGAATATGACTGAATTCATGCGCGATGACTCCCTGCAGCTCGGCACGATTCAGCGTCTCGAGCGTGCCGCGTGTGACGGCAACGGCGGCATCCGACGTCGTAAATCCGGCGGCGAATGCATTGATGCCGGCTTCATGTTCGAGCACGAACACCTGCGGTACGGGAACACCGGATGCGATGGCCATTTCTTCGACCACGTTCAACAGGCGCTTGCGTTGCAAGTCCTGCGTGTTGCCCGTGACCAGAGTACCGCCCATCTCCTGTGCAATGCGCGCACCGCCGCTGCCGAGTTGGGCGATACGAAATGCGCTGGCAACCAGAATGCACAACAAGACTACCCCGGCAATGATCGCGACCCGAATGGGATCAACGAACGTCCAGGGTTTGATCGCCCCGTATTGACCGGCAGTCACCGCAGCACCCGACTGACTGAGATTGAACATTGAGAAGGCGGCCTCAATCACAAGCGTTGAGGCCGCAACTATTAGCAGTGTTGCGATCGCAAATAGCACCACCAGACGTCGCGTATTGCGGCGCGATTGATCCTGAGCTTCGAAAAAGTTCATCGTGCGGTCAGTGTCCTCTGACCTGTGCAATTAGCTGAAGGAAACCGCCACCGCTTCTCTGCGCGATTCGTCACCGATGTCGAGATAGCTCGCCGCTTCGAAGTTGAACGGCCCTGCAATGAGATTGTTCGGGAAATTCTCGCGCAGATTGTTGTAGCTCAGTACGGAATCGTTGAACGCCTGTCGTGCGAATGCGATCTTGTTCTCAGTTGTCGTTAGCTCTTCCTGGAACTGCATCATGTTTTCGTTGGCTTTCAGGTCGGGGTAGGCTTCCGCGAGCGCAAAAAGTTTTCCGAGCGCGCCACCTAACAACGACTCTGCCGCACCCAAGGAGGCAATGGCGGAAGGGTCAGTTGGGTCTTGCTTGGCGGCGTTCAATCCACTCATCGCGGCGTTGCGTGCGTTGATCACCGCCTCCAGTGTGTCCTTTTCGTGCGCCATGTACCCCTTAACGGCTTCGATCAGATTCGGGATCAGGTCGTAGCGACGACTCAGCTGGACGTCGATCTGGGCAAACCCGTTCTTGACGCGATTACGACCGTTAACCAGTCGGTTGTAAATACTGATCGCAAAAAATACGATGCCGGCAACGATGGCGAGAAAGATCAGAAAGTTTGTCATGATCAAAAATTCCTCGGAATATGAATGCCTTAAGGATACTCCGCGTATGCGAATCGCGCCAATGATCTCGATGTTAGTCGCGTTGATTTGCGCGATTTCACCGGTTCGTGCCGATTGGCATGGTCAAACCGAGTCGCTTATGGGCACCCGAATCACTGTGCGTTTGTGGCATCCCGACGAAGAGCGTGCCCAGGAAGCCATTCGTGTCGTGCTCGATGAAATCGCACGAATCGAGCGATTGATGAGTACCTACAAGCCGGACAGTCGCATCTCGGCAATCAACCGTGAAGCGCATAGGCAGCCGATAGATGCGGGTGCGGAGCTATTCTCGTTGATCAAGAAGGCGCTGGCCGTGTCGGAAATGACCGATGGCCGTTTCGACATCACGTACGACAGCGTGGGTCAGTACTACGACTTTCGCGAAGGCGAAAGACCGGATCCAGCAACGATTGAGCAAGCGGTCGAGAAAATCGATTACCGATTCGTTGTGCTGAACCCCGCAAAGGAGACGGTGTCGTTCCTGCAGGAAGGCGTGCGAATTAATCTTGGCGGTATCGCCAAAGGCTACGCTGTCGAGCGTTCTGTCGCGTTGTTGCGCGAGATGGGCATCCAGTACGCCTCAGTTAGCGCCGGGGGCGATTCGCGATTGTTGGGAGACCGCCGCGGTCAGCCCTGGCTCGTCGGGATTCAGGATCCACGCGACAAGACGGAAATTGCGATTCGTTTGCCGCTGGCAGATGAGGCGGTGTCGACGTCCGGAGACTACGAGCGCTACTTCGATGAGGGTAGCGTGCGCTACCACCACATCATCAGTCCGTCGACTGGCGACTCGGCGCGTGAAGTTCAAAGCGTCACCATCATCGGCCCGGACGCGACGATGACTGATGCGCTCTCGACGTCGGTGTTCGTGATGGGCGTTGAGGAAGGGCTGGCCCTGATCGAACGAATGGATGGGTTCGACGCAGTCGTTATCGACAAGAATCGCGATTTGCACTACTCCTCGGGTCTCGGCGCTGGGGACTGAACCGGGCGACTCTGAGTGTCACCGTTGTCGCATTCGACCGACAGTGTAATGGGCTAAGTTTCAGTGACTTAGAGAGCTTCATCTGCGTCAGCGTAGTCGGTTGACGACAACGTGCGTGCCACATAATCCGAAATTGCCGGGTATTTGCCCTCATATAGTCACTGGCATGTAATTTGCTCCATCTCTCCTTTGGGGCAGCTTGTGACGTATGCCCGCGGTCCTCAGCGGTTACTGTGACTTTGGTCACGGCTCCCGTCGGTATCGACTGCGAGTATTACGTTAACCCGCTGCTGCAGTGCCTGGAGCACTGCCGAATGCGTGCGGGACGCACGCGATCTTAAGGAGATTACCGATGAATCGATGGACTGGTTGGCAACAGGGGCGACGCGTCGTCGCAGCAATCGCGGGCGCGATGCTTCTCGCAACTGTCGCAGGCGCCTCAGGCGGCTTGGACGGCAAAGAAGCGCCGGATTTCTCACTTCAAAACAGCGCGGGAGAGCAGGTCAGCCTGAGCGATCTGCGCGGTGAAGTCGTGATGATCAATTTCTGGGCAACCTGGTGCGGGCCCTGTCGAGAGGAAATGCCGCTGCTCGATGAGATGCATAGCCGGTACAACCGGGTTGGGTTCAGCCTCCTAGGGGTAAATATCGACGATGACCCACGACGCGCTGAAGAGATGATCGAATCGCTGGGCGTAACGTTCCCGGTGGTTTTCGACAGCACCAAGAAAGTCAGCGAGCAATACGAAGTGAACGCGATGCCCGTCACGATCCTGTTGGATCGCGAAGGTGTCGTGCGCTACGTGCACCACGGTTACAAGCCTGGCTACGAAGACAAGTACCTCGAGCAGATCCGCGAACTGCTTCGCGAGTGACCAGCGCAAACAGGACCCGATCATGATGCAACGATTTACACAGGTACTGGTGGCGCTGACTGCAGCCGCGTTGACCTCCACGGTTATCGCCGAGGACACATCGCGAGAGCTGGATGCAGAGGTACAGGATCTCAAGAAGGAAGTGCTGGCGCTGAATCGCGAGTTGTTCCTGCTTGAGGAAGAGCTTCTGTTCCCTGCTAACTCTCAAGTCGCGTTGTTCGTCTCCATGGACATTGGCGATTTCTTCGCGCTCGATGCCGTTCAGGTCAAGATCAACGGCAAAGAGGTCGCGAACTACCTCTACTCTGAGAAAGAGGTTGAAGCACTGATCCGTGGTGGTGTCCACCGCCTGCATATTGAGAACCTGAAAGCCGGCGAGCATGAGTTGGTCGCTTTCTTTGTCGGTAAAGGCCCGCAAGGTCGGGACTACCGGCGTGGCGCGGAAATGACCTTCGAGAAAGGCCTCGGGGCGAAGTATATGGAGCTTCGAATCTCCGATCGTCAGTCGAAGTTGCAGCCCGAGTTTTTCATCTCCGAGTGGGAATAAGCGTCGGTCGTGAAATCCTTTATCGCTTTTGTTCTGGGCCTGGCATTACTGCTGGCGACATCAACGCTCCATGCGGACGGTGACGTCGGCGATCCCGTTGTGGTGCGCGATCCGTATTACGGAGACGTGCTGTTCCACTTCTACAAGGGCGACTACTTCAACGCGATCGTCAGACTGACCGCTGCGCAAAAACGTAACAGCCTGACTCACCATGACGAGGATGCAGAGTTGCTGCGCGGTGGGCTTGCCCTTTCGTACGGTCTGCACGACGAAGCCGGTCAGATATTTGATCAACTCCTCGCGAGCAAAACCCGCCCGGAAGTGCGTGACAGAACCTGGTTTTTCCTCGCCAAAATCCGCTATCAACGCGGCTATCTGGACGGCGCCGCACAGGCGTTAAGTGCTATCGGCGAGGACCTGCCCAAGGAACTCGACGCGGAGCGCCAGATGCTCGCCGCCAACGTTGCGATCGAGCAGGGTCGTTTCGACGATGCCATCGCTGCATTGGACGGTTGGAAAGGTCCGAGAGGGTGGAGCGACTATGCTCGCTTTAATCTCGGCGTTGCGCTGGTGCGCGCCGGGCGATTTGCTGAGGGCGCTAATTGGTTGGATCGCGTGGGTCGCCTCGGCGACGACCGTCCGGAAATGGTGGGGCTGCGGGACAAAGCGAACGTCGCTCTGGGTTACACGTGGCTACAGAACGAAGCGCCGGAACGTGCACGTCCTGTTCTGCAACGTGTTCGATTGAACGGCCCTTTTTCAAATAAGGCACTGTTGGGAGTTGGCTGGGCAGATTCCGATAGCGGTGACTATCGCGCGGCACTGAGTCCGTGGCAGGCGCTATCCGACCGCGATCTGCTTGATCCGGCGGTGCAGGAATCGTTGCTGGCAGTACCGTATGCGCTCGGCAAACTGAATGCGACGGGACAGGCAGCCACGAAGTATGAACGCGCGATCGTGCTCTTCGCTCAGGAACACCAGCGTCTCGAAGACGCCATCGCGGATATCCAAAACGGTCGCATGATCGACAGACTACTGGCTGTTGAAGAAAGTGCTGACGATGCGAGCGGCTGGTACTGGCGTCTCGACAACATGCCGGATGCAACTGAAAGCCGTTATCTGTACTTGCTGATGGCAGAGCACGAGTTTCAGGAAGCGCTGAAGAACTACCGTGACATGGTAGCGCTGCGTGAGAATCTACTGGGTTGGCTCGACAAGACACGCGTGTTCAGAGAAATCATGGATACGCGGAAAGCTGGGTACGCGGCTAGGCTGCCACGTATCGAGGCGAGTCTTGCGGCATCAGATATGAATGAATTGCGCGCCCGTCATCAAGCGTTGAGCGCGCAGCTAGACCGGATAGAAGGCGAGCGAGATATCTATGCGCTTGCCACGCGGCGCGAGCAGCAAGTTGCTGATGAGATAGCGCTCGTGGAGGAAAACCCGGTACTGCGCTACAGCACGCCAGAGGTTGAAGACGTACGCACACGTATCAAGCTGATGAAGGGCGTGATGCAGTGGCAGGCGGAGCAAGATTTCCCTGCCCGTATCTGGCGCCAGCGTAAGCAACTGCATGACATCAACCGGATTATCGTTGCCGCTGAGCGCGCACGACTCGCCGTTGACGATGCGCGAGTGAATGAGCCCGAACGGTTACTCGATTTCGACTTGCGAGTGGCAACGCTTACACCCCGAATTGAGCTGATGCTGGCGCGCGTCGAACAGACGCTGGAGCGACAGCGAGCGTTCCTGGACGGATTGGCGGTAGAGGAGCTACGCACGCAACAAGCGCGACTGGATACCTATACGGTACAAGCGCGTTTTGCACTTGCTGCGGTCTACGATCGTGCAACTGCGGTCAGCAGCAACGGAGAGGGTCAGGAATGAACTCTCTAACGACGCTTCTGGTTTTCAGTTGGCTTTGGCCGTTTGGCGGTGGCGACGTCGACGATGACGATGCGACGATTAAGGCGCTCGAGCGCACCGAAGTTGTCATCGACTCTGAGCAGTCCATTGAGAACGCAAGTGAACTGGCTCGACAAAACTATCAATTGTTTCTCGACCTCGTCGGGGATGACCCTAATTTGGGTCCCGAGGCGATGCGCCGACTCGCCGATCTCGAGCTTGAGGCGAGCGAAGCGGAGACTTTATCCGACAACCTGCAGAACGTCATGCTGTCCAGCTACGACGGTGCTGTCGATCTGTATGAGCAATTGCTCGAACGCTATCCCAACTACGAGCGTAATGACCTCGTGCTCTACCAGCTGGCAAGGGCGTACGAGAGCAGCGGTGAGATTGATGCCGCGTTAGCGACGCTCGAACGTCTGGTCGCAGAGTACCCTGAAACGATCCACCGCTCGGAGGCGGAGTTTCGGCGTGGGGAGATGTTGTTCATCAATCGACGGTATGCAGACGCCGAGGATGCCTACCGATTCCTTACTGATGCTGAGACTCCCGGTGATTTTTATCTGCAGTCGCTCTACAAGCTCGGTTGGTCGCAGTTCAAGATTGCGGCTCATGAGGACAGCCTCGACCCTTTCTTTCGTCTGCTCGACTTAAGGCTGATCGATAGTGACCCACTCGGCGGGCTTCTGTTCACCGAAGATACGCGCCGTGCGGAACGTGAGCTGATCCAGGATACGCTTCGTGTGCTCTCAATCACTTTTTCGTACATGGATGGGCCAGAGAGTATCGATGCGTTCCTCGATGCCGAAGGCGAGCGCCAGTACGCCCACTTGATTTACAAAAACCTCGGCGATCTCTACGTGCAGAAAGAGCGCTATGAGGATGCGACGAAGTCCTACCAGGCGTTCGTTGCCCGAAACCCCGTTCATCCGAGATCTCCCTTGCTTGAGCTCGATGTGATCGAGGCCTTCAAGCTTGCCGGTTTCCCAACTCGGGTGCTCGGTGCAAAAGAGACGTTCGTTGAACACTACGGTATGGATACGCCGTTCTGGTCGACGAACGACGCGGCGGCGCTGCCAGAGGTGGTTGGCGCACTGAAGGTGAATCTCACGGATCTCGCACAGTTCTATCACTCGCGTGCGCAGAACCCGGAGGCGATCGTCGCAGACATCGACGAGACCGAGAAGGCGCTCAGACGAGATCAGCAGATACAGGAAGACTATACGGCGGCGGCGCGTTGGTATCGCAAGTACCTGAACTACTTCCCAGGCCAGGCCGATTCGGCGGGCACTAACTTCCTACTTGCAGAGATACTTTTCGAGAGCGGTTCGTTCAACGAGGCAACTGACGAGTACGAGCGCACTGCTTACGACTACCCGTCGCATCCGCAGGCAGCCGAGGCGGGATATGCGGCGCTTTTGTCTTACCGAGAGCATGAAAAAACACTGCCGGCTGAGGCGGTGGCTAACTGGCATGAGCGCAGCTTGAGCAGTGCTTTGCGATTTGCGGGCAGCTTCCCGGAGCATCCTGAAACCGCGGCAGTGCTGACGTCTACGGCAGAAGACTTTTTCTCGCAAGGGCGGTTTGAGCAAGCGATCGACGTGGCTGATGACGTCACCGCGATGCTGGTTGAGCCAAAGCCTGAGTTGACCCTCGCGGCATGGACGGTCGTCGCTCATTCGAATTTTGATCTCGCTCGTTTCTCCGATGCAGAGGAAGCCTATTATCAATTGCAGGCGCGCTTGCCACTGGACGATCAGACACGGCAGGAAGAGGTTCGCGAGCGTATTGCCGCGAGTATCTACAAACAGGGCGAGCTCGCCCGTGACAGCGGTGATCTAGAAACCGCGGTTGGTCATTTCCTTCGGGTAGCTCAAGCCGTGCCGAATTCACCGGTTCGCGAGACTGCAGAATACGACGCTGCAGCTGCCTTGATTACGATGGGTCAATGGGCGCGTGCGACACCGGTGCTTGAGGCGTTCCGACAGAACTATCCCGACAGCTCGCTTGCCGAAGATGTTTCTCGAAGCCTCGCCACTGGCTATCTGGAGACCGGCGATTCAATGCGCGCTGCGGGAGAATTCGAGCGCATCGCTGACGATGAAGCAATGAGTGTTGCCGAGCGTGAGGAAGCGCTTTGGACGGCGGCGGAGCTTTATCAGACGGCTGGCATGCGTACGGAAGAGCGCAGTGCGTTGGAGCGTGTAGTCGCGCGGTATCCCGCGAGTTTCGATCAAACGCTCGAAGCCAGAATGCGACTCGCCGATATCGCACAGCTTGATGCGGACATCGCCGGGCGCATGCGCTGGCTCGAAGATATCGTCGCCACAGACGCAGCAGCGGGTGCCGCTCGCACCGACCGCAGTCGCTATCTCGCAGCAACCGCGACGCTCGAGCTTACCGAACCGAAGCGTCTGTCGTTCGTTGCACTCAAGCTAACCGCGCCACTGAAAGCCAGCCTTGAGCGCAAGCGCGAGCTCATGGAACAAACACTAGCCGCCTACGGTAAAGCCGCCGACTACGGTGTTGCTGAGGTGACTACCGCATCGACCTTCCGCATTGGTCAGATGTATCAGCAGTTCAGCCGTGACCTGATGGATAGTGAGCGACCCGCCGATCTCGATGCAGATGCGCTTGAACAGTACGACATCTTGCTTGAGGAACAGGCATTCCCGTTTGAGGAACAGGCGATCGAGGTATTCGAGGCAAACGCTGCGCGGGCTGCTGATGGAGTCTTTGATGTCTGGGTGGAACAGAGTTTCGATGCGTTGGCCACTCTGATGCCTGCGCGGTACGCGAAATCAGAACGAAGTGGGGAATCCCTTGCGCTACTTAACTGATACTTTTTTGCAAAGGCTGTTTGCCGTTGTGCTGTGCAGCGCCATCGCCGCGTGTGCAGGTGGACCTGGTCCGCAACGCGACGTCACCTCGGATAGTGGCAACGCAGAGGCTGTGGCGATCCCTCAAGCGATTGCGAACGACTATGCGAACGCGCAGACGTTGTTATCGGTAGAAGACTACGCCGGCGCAGTACAGATCCTTGAGCCGCTCGCGCAGAGTGCGCCGGAGTATCCGGCAATTGCTACGACGCTCGCCATCGCCTGGCGCCAAATGGAGCGCAGCGACGACGCGCTTGCGATGTTGCAATCCACACTGGCCGTTCACGACGGATATGCCCCGGGATGGAACGAAGTTGGCATTTTGCACAGAGAGGCGGGTCGTTTTGCCGATGCTGAGGCCGCTTATTTGAAGGCCGTCACAGTAAACCCGGATTACGCCTTGGCACACTTTAACCTCGGCATTTTGCTGGACTTGTACCTCGCACAGCATTCAAGGGCACTTGAGCACTATGAACGCTATCAGGCGTTGGTTCCTGACGAGGACAAACAGGTTAAACGCTGGATTGCCGACATCAGTCGCCGGATCGAGCGAACCGCTCGTGCAGCGAGTGTGTCGCAGTAGCGTTTTGCAGGGAGCAGCGATGATGAGCAGAAGATGGACGCTAGTAGCAACACTGATGTTTTGCGCCACGCTCAACGCGCAAGAGATCGATGATCTCGAACCGATGGTCGACACGAGCGCGGATGCGACCGTGGAGACCATTGAACCTGAGGTCGATACCAGCGTCGAGGTTTCGGAAGACGAAGTGCTACCGCGAGCAGCGACGAGCGCGGCAACACCAAATCGAGCGATTGACTCGATTGAGTTAAGGACATCGCAAATCACAGGCAATCAGGAGTTGCCGCAGGTGCTTTACATCGTGCCGTGGAAGAGTTCGGACCTTGGCGACCTTGTGGGTCGACCGGTCAATACATTGCTGGATGAAGTCCTGGCGCCTGCGGATCGCGAAGTCTTCCGCAGACAGATTGCGTACTACGAAGATTTGTATTCGGAGGAGGCGAGCGAATAGGAATCGCCTGCTCCACACCACCAACCAGAGGAAACGACAGTGTCTACAGTAATTTTGTTTTTTAAGCAGGGCGGGGCGTTCATGTACCCGATTCTGTTCATCTTCGGCCTCGGCGTCGCGATTGCGATCGAGCGCTGGGTTTATCTTTCGATGGCCGGTGCCAGTAACCGCGCCATGTGGAAGAAAGTGGTGCCGTACCTGAAGGCGGGCAACTTCCAGCAGGCGGTCGGTCTTACGAGCAAGTCCAAGTCTGCGATTGGAAAAGTCATGACCTATGGCTTGTACCGCGTGGCATCGGCACGCCGCCGTGACGATATCGAAAAAGCGATGGAGGAGAGCATGATGGAAGTGCTGCCGCGCCTTGAAAAGCGCACGCACTACCTTGCGACCTTCGCCAACATTGCAACCTTGATGGGTCTTCTAGGCACGATCATCGGTTTGATCCAGGCGTTCACCGCGGTTGCGAATGCGAACCCGGCGGAAAAGGCGGACATGCTTTCCGGCAGTATCTCTATCGCGATGAACACGACGGCATTCGGCTTGATGGCTGCGATTCCGCTCCTGTTGATTCACACGATTATCCAAACCAAGACCAACCAGATCGTAGATAGCCTGGAAATGGCTTCTGTGAAGTTTCTGAATGCGGTCACGGAGCGTGAAGGCGCTGCGAAGGAAGGAGCACTCGCGTGATCAACCGCCGCCGCAGCGCGCGTCGCCAGGTGGAGGCGACCGAGCTCAACATCACGGCATTTATGAATCTTATGGTGATTCTGGTGCCCTTCCTGCTCATTACGGCGGTGTTCTCGCAACGCGCCATTCTCGAGTTGAACGTTCCGGGTGCGTCCTCTGAGCCCGCGGAAACGCCGATCGAGACAATGCAGTTGGAAATTACGGTGCGCGAGGCGCGCATCGATGTTGGGGATCGCAACGGCGGCCTGATCTCAAGCATCGCGAAGGTCGACGGCGAGTATGATCTCGATCAACTCTCCAGCAAGCTTCGTGAAGTCAAACAGCTCAACCCGGATAAGCTCGACTGCACCTTGCTGCTCGAAGCGGAGATCGAATACGACACCATCATTCAGGTGATGGACACGCTTCGTGTCTTCGTTGAGTTGCAGGACGACGGTCAGCTCAAGCGCTATGAGTTGTTCCCGGATATCTCGATGGGTGATGCCACCCAGACGGGAGGCGTCTAAGTTATGAGTCACTCAGCTCGCGCAATGCGGATGGATCGGCGCCACAAGCGCACCGCGAAATCCACCGCACTGAACCTTGTCTCGTTGATGGACATCTTTACGATCCTCGTGTTCTTCCTACTGGTGAACTCGTCGGACGTTGAGTCATTGCCGAATGCGAAGGATCTTCAACTTCCTGAATCTATCGCAGAGCAGAAGGCGCGCGAAACGGTGGTTGTCGTAGTGACGGCCAGCGATATTCTGGTTCAGGGTGAACGGGTCGCCGGTGTTGCTGAAGTGCTATCGGCAGAGGGCAATGTCATCCCAGGGTTGAAGCAAGCGCTGGTTGCACAGAACGACCGCATATTGCGGGAGGCGGCGCGGCAGGATATCGCCCAGCGCGAAGTGACTATCATGGGAGACAAGACCACCTCTTATCGTCTGATCAAGAAAATCATGGCGACCTGCACCGATGCGGACTTTGGCAAGATTTCGCTAGCGGTACTGCAGAAGAGTCCTGAGCAACTCGCGAGCGTCGCGAACGGTTTGGGAGGCTAAGTCATGGCGAGCGCTTCATTGACCGCCTACCAGGCGTACTACCGCGAATACCAGTTGCCCTGGTCCGTTATATCGGACGAGCAGGAACAAAAGTTCCGCAAGATTCTGACGACGACCCTGATCATCATGTTGGTCCTCAGCGTCGTCTGGCCGTTCCTGCCAACGCCACAACCTGATGCTAGTGAGGTTGTTGAGATCGAGCAGCGTTTCGCTCAGTTGATTCTGGAGGAACGGGAGCTTCCTCCACCGCCGCCGCCGCGCGTCGAAGAGGAGCAACCGGAGCCCGAACCGATCGAGGAAGCCGAGCCTGAGCCCGTGGTACAGGAGACGCCGGAACCTGTAGTTGAGCCTGAGCCTGTCGCTGAGCCTGAGCCAGATCCAACGCCCGCCGCGCGCGAGCGCGCGTCCGTTGCCGGTTTGCTGCCATTTTCAGATGACCTTGCTGCACTGCGTGACAACAGCGTTGTCGATCAGGTCGCAGGCAGTCAGGAGCTGACCGGTGCCGTGGGAGCCGCGGAGCGCAATGAGCGTTCATTGATTACATCCAACGTGGGTGCAGCGAGTGGTGGGATCAACACAGCGGCACTCTCGCGCAACACGGGTGGGACTGGACTGTCCGGTCGTAACACCACGAAGGTAGATACGCCGGTCGCTGCCATAGGTAACGGCGGTAGCACCGAAGCGGACGTTCAGCGTGCCGGTGCGAGCAATCGCGGCTCGCGATCACGCGAAGAAATCGAAATGGTTTTCGACCGGAACAAAGGCGCAATCTACGCGCTGTACAACCGAGCACTTCGTCAGGACCCAACGCTGGAAGGCAAGTTGGTCCTGAAATTGACGATTTCGCCGGACGGTGTGGTCACTGCATGCGAAATCGAGTCCAGTGAACTCAATGACCCGGACCTGGAACGCAAGCTTGTACAGCGGGTAAAACTGTTCCGGTTCGAGGCGCGTGATGTTGAAGCCATCACCACGACTAAGCCGATCGATTTCTTCCCGGCATAAGCTCGGAATCAGAAACGCGCGTACCACCGCGCCAAACGATGCGGCGAGATACCGGCGGCGTGACCGAGTGCTAAAGCACGGTTGATCAGTGTCCTTCGGGTCCACCCGGTCGAACGCCAGCGCCTTGGGTTCACACCGATCGTTGCGGGCAATTCGACGAAACGACCTGTGCGACGTAGTGCCTTGACCAATCTTACTTCCTCAAACAAGGGTTGTTCCTCGAAGCCACCTGCAGCGTCGAATGCATTGGCTGCGAACCAAAGACCCTGATCGCCGTAAGGGATGCCGCGCCGAGCGCGCCAATTGATCAGTCTGGCCAACCGCATTGCGGCGCTGCTAGTAACGTCCTCAAACCGAAACTGGAAGTAGCCTCCGGTGGCATTGTCTTCTGCCGCCGCTCGGATTTGGCGTGCTCCGTGCTCCGGGGGGGTTGCATCGGCATGCAAAAACCAAAGCAGGGCCGCGTCGGTCGCTGCACGCCCGCGGTTGAGTTGTGCACCCCTGCCGGCGGAGCCCATGACGATGGATACGCTCGGAAAGCGCTGCTCGAGTTTGTCGAGTTCGTCAGGTGACACCGCGGCGGCGCTGACGATGATCTCGTCGACCCCCGTGTCTCGATTCAGCAAATCGAGCAGGCGTGCCAACGCTTCCGTGTCCCGGTAAACAGGGATGATGACCGCCAGTTGCGGCCGCGGAGTCACTGCCTGCGTCGCTGCCAAGCCAGCAGTTTCCGGAATACGCCCGCGACGAATGGTGTCAGCCGAGTGCGATTGTAGGCATCGGCCAATCGTCGCAGATACTCGGACCGAGTAGGGTAGGCGAGTACTGCGGGGTCGAGCTTGCCGAGTCCTTCGCCGTTCGCCACCAGAACCGAAAGTGTGGCGATTTGTTCACCAGCATCTGCCCCCACGATGGTCGCCGACAGAATCTTGTCTTTGCCCTTTTCCGTGAGTACTCGAACAAATCCATCGAGGTCACCCTCGGTGCGTGCACGATCCATGGCATCCCACTCAACCTCGTATACGTCGTAGGCGATGCCTTGTTGGTTAAGTTCAGCTTCCTCCGCGCCCACATGCGCAATTTCGGGGTGCGTGTAGGTGCAGCGACCAATACATTCTGGTGCCGCTTTCCCTCGACCGAAAAATAAGGTGTTGCGAATGATGATGCGAGCCTGATGATCGGCGTTATTGGTAAATTGGTATTTGGAACACACATCACCTGCAGCAAAAATCTTCGGATTGCTCGTGCGCAGGTGATCGTCGACCTCGATGCCTTTTCGCAGGTCATAGCGCACACCAGCGGCCTCCAGGTTCAGCGCATCGACGTTCGGTTGTCGTCCGAGAGCCACAAGTACCTCGTCAACCTCGAACTCACCGCCCTCGGTCTCGATGACACGCACATCGCCGCGCTTGTGGATGCCTTTGGCACCGGTCGATAAATGCAGGTGTACTCCGTCGTTGCGCAGCTGTTCAGCGAGAATTTCACCTGCACGCGGAATCTCGTTTTGTACAGGTCGGTCTGCCATTTCAAATACGTGTACTTCCGTACCGAGTCGAGCAAACGACTGAGCGAGTTCACTGCCAATAGGGCCTGCGCCGATCACACCCAGTCTTGCTGGTTGCTGCTTGAGATTGAATACGGTCTCGTTGGTCAGTGGCTCGGCATCTGCCAGTCCGGGAATCGGGGGTAGGGCAGCGCGCGCCCCGGTGGTGATCACGAACTTGGCGCCGGTGAGGCGCGTGTCTCTGACCTCTACGGTTTTCTCGTCAACGAAACTGGCTGCACCGAGAAACACATCGACGCCATTTTCGGAGTAGCGCTCAACGGAATCGTGGTGTGCGATACCGGAGCGAACTTCTCGCACCCAGCTCATGGCCTGGTCGAAACTAACGTCTTCGCCGTGATGTTTTCGAGAGGCCATTTCGATAAGCGCTTTGGACGGTACACACCCAACATTCAGGCAGTCGCCGCCCATCGCATGTTTTTCGATCAGAGCTACTTTGGCGCCCAATCCTGCTGCGGCGATCGACACGATCAAGCCGGCAGGGCCACCCCCGATGACAACGAGGTTATAGCCTTCGGGGTCAGGCTTTGGATTTGTGTAGTCACCGGGAAATACCAGTTGTTGCCATTCCCGGTCGAATTGTTCTCCTGCGTACACGCCGTGTTACTCCTGTGTGACCGACGCGTCGTCAACGCCGATGGTCTCTTTCAGTGTTTTTGCCGCGAATCGGGCGATCAGTACCGTCACTGCGGCAGTCGCAATCAAACCACCGATGAAGAACACCTGCCCGTACGGCCCGGCGTCGTATTCACCGGCAACCAGCGCGGTCAAGTCGCTCGCAGCCGAGCCGAGGTAGACGTAAAGGACCGTGCCGGGGAGCATGCCAAGCCAGCTGCCCAGCACAAAGTTACGCAGACTCATGCCGGTTAGGCTCATCAGATAGTTCATGACGTTGAACGGAAAGATCGGGGAAAGACGCAGCAGCACCATAACCAGAAACCCACGCTTCTCTGTCGCTTTGTCGATCGCAGCGAGCCGACCATCCGCGCCGATTTTCTCTCGTACCCAGCCGCGGCCCAGTGAGCGGCCGACGAGAAAGGCGGCGGTAGCCCCGAGCACGCTGGATACGGATACGAGGGCGGTGCCGTAGATAACGCCAAACAGATAGCCAGCGGCAAGCGTTAAGATTGAGCCCGGCAGCATGAGTACGGTTGCGAAAACATAGGCGACAATAAAAACGATCCAGGCGGTTTGTTTGTTGGCGTCGATCCACTGGACGAGGCTCGTCAGCCACTGTGCAATCGGAAACTGCCAGGCAGCCACACCGAGCACCACGATGGCGCCGATGAGCGCAATGATCTTGTTTCGGGATTTCATTTTGAACGGTTCCTGTAAGTGTCAGGCCAGTGCACCAGGCACCGATTGCGACACAGTGAGATTGACGCTGACCCAGTCGCGCAATGCCCGTCGCGCAGCGCGGCCGTCGTTGGCCAGCGCCGCAGGCAATCCGGCGAGTTGGTCGAAGGTATCGATATCTTCAAGCGGCTCACGCGTGACAAGACTAAGTCCGGCCGTTTCGCAGGCGGCGCGCAAAGCCGTACCCAATGAAGCGGTAGACCAGGGTAGTGATTCCAGCGCTGGCCACGGCGCCCTCGACCCCATCACAACCACGCCGCCGTCCGCGGCCTGACCTAATACGACGTCGAACGTCTCAAGCGCCTTAAGACATTCATTCAAGTAGACAAGATCCAGCGTGGGTGCGTCGGATCCAATGAACAATATGGGTCGACCCGGTTGGTGAAACTGCTGATGGGCATGTTGAATACGCTCACCGAGATTGCCCGCGGGCTGGTGGATCACTGTTGCACTGGGGAGTGCACTCTGTGCCCACTCAGTATCGGTGGCCGAGGCGACAGAAATAACCCTCTCGTGTGGCCACCCGGCTACATCTTCTAGCGCGCACAGCCAAAGCAGCTGCGCAAGTTTCGCGGTTCTATCGACCCCAAATTGATGAGCGATACGTTGCTTGCCGACGCCAGGCGTTGGACGCTTGGCCATCAAGATCAGTACGGGTTGTTGGTGCGGGTCAAAAGCCATGAGTGTCTATCGCAAGGGTTGCGCCTAGAGAGACCAGCGCCACCCGCGAAACATTACATGTCGGTTCAGACCGCTTTGCCGTCTTCTTCGCCTGTTCGGATTCTGAGAACGCGTTCGAGCGGTTGGACGAAAATCTTCCCGTCGCCGACTTTACCGGTACGGGAAGCGCCAACGATCGCCTCGATCACCGCTTCTGCCATCTCTTCAGTCGCCGCTACTTCCACCTTGGTTTTCGGGAGGAAGTCAACGACGTACTCCGCCCCACGATAGAGTTCCGTGTGGCCGCGCTGACGCCCGAAGCCCTTGACCTCGGTAACGGTCATGCCCTGGACGCCGAGCTCCGCAAGTGCGTTGCGCACGTCATCCAGTCGAAACGGCTTGATAATGGCGGTGATCAGTTTCATCCGGGTCTCCGGGGGTTCGAGAGCTCGCTCAGGTAGTGTATAACACGCGCAAGCCTGCGGGCAGTAGACCACCCAAACCAAACAAGATGATATGAACCAGGCTCGCGAAGCGATTGACGTCAAAAAGCCGGTACCGTCCGCGACGGTAATGCTGCTCAGGGATCATGGAGGCACGCTGGAAGTCTTGATGTTGCGCCGTCATAAAGGGGCGGATTTTGCCCGTGCGTGGGTATTTCCTGGCGGTCTTGCGGCGCCTTCCGACTTCGAGCGCAGTCTCGATCCGTTTTGCAGCGGTCTCGATGATGCTGAGGCATCGAGACAGCTGGGTGTCGAAACCGGCGGGCTTGGTCTGTGGGTTGCAGGCATACGCGAGTGTTTCGAAGAGAGCGGATTCTTGTTGGCCCGTGACTTCGAAGGTGAGTTGTGTCAGCCGGGGTCGTCCGAGCATCGGGATCGATTCGAAGACTACAGAGTGGCGTTGGCGGGAGAGGAGATCACGCTACGCGAGGTCTGTGAAACCGAAAACCTGACTTTGGACGTTGGTGCGCTGGAGTATGTGAGTTTCTGGACTACTCCAGTACCTATGGCGAGACGTTACGCCACGCGCTTCTTTGTTGCCGCCGTGCCGCATGGCCAGGAGGGGGCACCGGACGGGCGCGAGACCACCGCGAGCCGATGGGTAACCCCTGAGGCAGCGCTGGAGGCCGGCGAGCAAACCGGTGATGACGCCATGATTCTGCATCCGCCGACGCGCGTGAATCTTCAGTGGCTGGCGAAGTTCCAATCTGTTCAGGAAGTCATGACCGCTGCTCGGGCGATCGATAAGCGCGACATTCAGGAAATTGTCCCGATCATCGACGAGCCTGAAGATGCTCGAAGTGTTCGCCTTCCGGATGGCACAAGGGTCCCGCTTTGATTCCGATTGCTGTTGCACAGCCTGTCGTCATTGAGAGCGGGGTCACGCGCTACACCGCGCCGAATGCAGGCGTCATGACCGGTCCTGGCACCAATGTCTACTGGATTGGTGAAGAACGCGTAACGCTGATCGATCCGGGGCCAGACGACCCCGCACATATCGATGCCTTGCTGGACGAGGTAGGTGATCGACTCGAACGCGTTGTGGTCACGCATACGCATCGCGACCACAGTCCGGCGGCGACGCCGATCGCAAAAGCGACGGGCGCTTCGCTGTTCGGCATGCGAGCACCGGACACCTTTGAGAACGATCAGACGTTCGTGCCGGATGTTGAGCTAGCCGATGGCGATGTGCTCGATTGCGACGGTTACCAAGTGACGGTCCTGCACACCCCCGGTCATGCATCCAATCATGTGTGTTTGTTGCTGGCGGGACCTGACTTGTTGTTTACCGGCGACCACATCATGGAAGGATCGACGGTCGTTATCGCAGCGCCAGACGGTGATATGCAGGCCTATTTCGAGTCAATGGCACGGCTACGTACGGTGGGTGCGCGCTGTATCGCGCCGGGACATGGTCGCGTGATTGCCGACCCGATTGCAGCAATCGATGCCATCGTCGAACACCGCAAACGGCGCGAAGCGCTTGTACTTGAAATGGTGGCTGAACATGCCCCGGTAAGCACCGACGGTCTTTTGCCGAAGGTCTATAGCGATGTGCCGGAAGTAGTTTTGCCCGTTGCACGGATGTCGCTGCTTGCGCACCTCACCAAACTGGCGAATGACGGACAGATTACCGGCGATGATGCCGGTTGGAATTCTATGGAGCAGGACCGATGACTAAGTTCTCTGACGATGTTTACGAGCGATTGTTTCTGGAGGCGAGAACTTGTGCTCACTGGTTGGATAAGTCTGTTGACGAGTCCTTGCTGCGAGAGGCCTATGCCCTGATGCGGATGGGACCGACGAGCGCGAACTGTTGTCCAACGCGGTTGGTGTTCATTACGACGGACGAGGGGCGTGCTCGTCTCAGACCACACCTGATCGAATCGAATATCGAGAAGACGATGACGGCGCCCGCAACGATTATCGTGGCCTATGACAGTGAGTTCTACGAACGGGTGCCGGAGCTGCATCCGCATAATCCCGGTGCGCGCGACTGGTTTACCGGCAGTGATGAGAGCATCTATGAAAACGCTATGCGCAATGGCAGTTTGCAGGGTGGTTACCTGATTATGGCGTTACGTTCGCTCGGTCTCGACTGCGGGCCGATGTCCGGCTTTGATCCTGCGGGGATCAACGGTGAGTTCTTTCCGGATGGTCGATTCAAAGCGAATTTCCTGCTTAACACCGGCTATGGCGATTACAGCGAGGTGCACCCGCGTTTGCCGCGACTCGATTTTGAGGATGCCTGCAAAATCGTCTAGTGACTGTCGCACTGGTATGATCCCACTCGAATCAGGGATTAGCTGCAAGGAAGTGCGGTGCGTCGAGTGAAATATCAGTTCACGGGAATGATGTGTGGACTGTTGCTAGCGGCAGCGGCCTGCGCGGGCCCTTACATTGATCCGGGCGATCTCGCCCTCCGCCATGATATCCAACTGCTGGCAGACGAGGGCGTAATCACCTCGCCCGTGACGAGCTGGCCATTATCCTGGGGCGATATCCTGAACGATATCTCGGATTTTGATTCGGTGGCGTCGCTCGATGAAAGCGCACTCGGTGCGCTGACACGTCTACGCAGACTCGGGTCCCGCGCGACTCACGTGCGAGAACTTCAATACGGGATCGATGCCAAATACGATACAGGCCCGCTGATTCTTCGGGGATTCGAAGACCGTGCCCGTGAAGATAGTGATGTGACGGCGGGGGTCTCCTGGCTCGGCAATCGGTTTGCGGCAAGGATCAATATCAACGCGGTCAGTAGCCCGGATGATGATCAAGACATCCGCTTGGATGGCTCTTTCGTAGGTATGCAGTTCGGGAACTATATGGTGTCCGCTGGCGCCATGGAGCGGTGGTGGGGCCCCGGATATGATGGCAGCATCATTCTCGGCAATAACCAGCGACCGATCCCAGCGTTTTCGGTTGAACGCAACGACACCGCGCCGTTTCGCAGCAAGTGGCTGTCGTGGATTGGGCCATGGGATGCCAGTCTTGTTTGGGGGCAACTCGAAAACGACCGGGCAGTACCTAATGCGCGCTTTCTCGGTCTGCGCGTCAATTTTCGGCCGCTGCAGTCTCTCGAGATAGGTTTATCGCGCACGGCGCAGTGGTGCGGTAACGGTGATCGTCCCTGCGATTTCGATACGTTGGTCAATTTGGCGCTTGGGCGAGACAACCGCGGCGACGGTGTCGATGCATCGAACGAGCCGGGTAACCAGCTTGCGGGCGTCGATTTGCGGTGGGCCCCACGATGGGCACCCGCGAACGGTGCTGTGTACGGCCAGTTTATTGGTGAGGACGAGGCGGGCGGTTTTCCTAGCCGCTTCCTCGGGCAGATCGGTGTCGAATGGACAGGCCGCTACGGTGATTTCAGCCTCCGCGGCTTCGCTGAGTTTTCGGGCACAACTTGTCAGTTTTACGAATCCAGCAGTCGGCCTAATTGCGGCTATAACAGTGGCGTCTACAGGACGGGTTACCGCTACAAAGGCCGCAGCATAGGCCACTCAGCGGACAATGATGCCGAGGTTGTCTCCATCGGTGGTGTTGCTGTTAATTCGAGTGGAGATACGCTGCAAGTAGTGTTGCGTTTGGCAGACCTCAATCAGGATGGTGCGCCAGATCCTGGCAACACAATCAGTGCAACCCCAGCGGAGTTCATGTCACTTGAAGTTAGTTGGCGAACGAGTGTTGGGAACGGCGAGCTCGAGCTTGGTGCAGGCGTCTCCAGGTTCGAGGACTCGATCGCTGGTTCGAGCAAGGATGACGCTCGTGTATTCGTTGGCTGGCGTATGCCTTACTGAGGCATGCATACGGTATACTTCGCCAGCATCGACTTGGGCGTTGGTAAACCCCGCAGGTTCTCCGTGATTCGACTTTTCATTTTGTCATTGATGACTTTGGCGCCGACCGTTTCTTTGCATGCCCAGGGAACACCTACGCCGACGCCCGAGCAGCTCGAGCTTCTTCAGTCATTACCCGAGAGCCAACAGCGAGAGCTGCTGGAGCAATACGGTCTTGAGCCTGATGCACTCGAGAATGCCGATGCTCTGGATTTCCCCGATCTAACTCGCAGCCGAGAGCTGCCGGAGGAGGAGGACCCAGAGGTCATTCAGGCTGGAGACACACTGGTCATCAATTTCGAGCTGATTGAGGTTCTTGGAGAGGATGTTGAAGAGTCGCTGCCAACACCGGTTCTCGAGTTGGCCGGCACAGGCGTATACGAGCTTGATGATCAGGGTGTTTTGTCATTGCCGGGCGTTGCCAGCGCACCTTTGTCGGGATTAGACGATGAGCAGGCGGCACTGCGACTTGGTGCCATACGTTTTCTCTCAGCCTATGAAATTACGGTTACTCGTCTGCCTCTGGACGCAATTGGACTTGAGGCTCTCGAGTACTTTGGCTACGAGCTTTTCGATGAGGTGCCGACAACTTTCGCGCCTGCGACCGACGTACCAGTTCCTTCTGAGTATGTAATTGGGCCAGGCGACGAGTTGATCATTCAGTTGTTTGGTAACGAAACAGACGAAATACGGGTTTTTGTGTCTCGTGATGGCGATATTTCTCTCCCCGATATTGGACCAATCAGCCTAGTAGGACTGACGTTTGACGAGGCGCGAAACGCTATCGTTGACCGGATTACCGAGCAGAAGATTGGGGTTCGCGCCTCTGTCACGATAGGCGAGCTACGTTCGATTCGTGTCTTTGTGTTGGGGGATGTCAACGAGCCGGGTTCTTACGTTGTCAGTGGCCTGAGTACGATGACCAACGCTTTGCTCCTCTCCGGTGGAGTGCGTAAATCAGGCACACTTCGTAACATCCAGCTAAAACGCAACGGCAAACTGATAGGGACACTCGATTTCTATGATCTTCTTTTGCGGGGGGATACGCGTCGCGATCGTCGGTTGTTACCCGGAGACGTAATCTTTGTGCCGCCAGTAGGTCCGAGAGTCGCTGTTGAGGGCGAGGTCGAGCGACCTGCTTACTACGAACTGAATGACGCCACGAGCGCATCAGAACTGGTGGTATTAGCGGGTGGTCTGACGCCGTTTGCGTTTGCTTCGACCGGCCGAATCGAGCGTATCTCGGAAAAAGGTGATCGACAAATCATCGATGCTAACCTTGAGGCATCCAACGACGTTGTGACAATGCGGGATGGCGATGTACTGCGCGTCTTCCCGATCATCGACCGCCTCGACCAATCCGTCGAGCTTGTCGGCCATTTCCGTCGGCCGACACCGTACCAGTGGCGCGATGGTCTGCGTTTGTCAGATGTGGTGCCTTCGCCGGCATTGCTCAAGCCGCAGGCGGATTTTGGTTATTTATTGATCCGACGTGAGCCAACAGATGATGGTCGGATAGAGGTCGTTTCCGCTGATCTTAATGCGGCGTTGCAAGCACCGGGAACCGTCGAGGATCCATTGCTAATGCCTCGTGATCGCGTCTTCGCGTTTCCAATGGGGCCGTCTCGCGGCGCAGCGTTACGCGACATGCTTGCAGAAATTGAACGGCAGACCATTGATGGACAGCAGGTTCGAAAGGTTTCGATTGCAGGGCAGATTCGATCGAGTGGTGAGTATCCACTGGAACCTGGCATGCGAGTCAGTGACCTGCTCCGAGCCGGTGGTGGATTCACCGCTTCAGCTTACCTGGACGACGCAGAACTCACTCGGTATGTCGTCGGCGAGGATGGCACAAGGCGCACCACGTTGATTCGTATCAATCTTCAAAAGATTATCGAGGGAGATTTGATCGCCGACGAAACGCTTGAACCATACGATTATCTCAATATTCGTGAGGTTCCGGAGTGGCGTGAGCAGGAGACGGTTGAGATTCTCGGCGAGGTCAGATTTCCGGGCACCTATCCGATCAAGCGTGGTGAGAGTCTGGCCTCGGTTGTCGCACGCGCGGGCGGCTTGACCGACTTGTCCTTTCCGGATGGCGCCGTGTTCACGCGAGAGATTCTGAAGCAACGAGAAGAAGAGCAGATCAACACGCTGATTTCTCGACTTGAGGCCGATCTCGCGTCACTTGCGCTCCAACAGGCAGCGCTATCAGGCAACACGCAACAGGCGTTCGTGTTCGGTCAGAGCCTGCTAAGCCAACTTCGTGAAAGCCAAGCGACTGGCAGACTTGTAATCGACTTGGCGGAAGTACTAGCGAGTGACTCTACGTCGACCATTCGACTGCGCGATGGTGATTCGTTGTTGATTCCTCAGACGGTGCAGGAAGTCACCGTCATTGGCGAAGTGCAGTATGCCACTAGTCATCTTTTTGACAATGATCTAGACCGGGACGACTACATTTCGCGAAGTGGTGGGCTGACCAGTAAGGCAGACAGTAAGAGAATTTACGTCGTTCGCGCGAACGGACAGGTCGTTGCCAACTCAGGCTCAGCTTGGCTTCGCCGAGTGGGAGGCACCGACATACGACCCGGCGATACCATCGTTGTGCCCATCGACGCTGATCGCATGGCGCCTTTGACGCTTTGGTCGAGTGTGACCCAGATCGTTTATAACCTTGCGATCGCGGTCGCTGCGGTCAACAGTTTCTAAGCGGGCGACATGAGCGAGCAGGTCACGGAGACGGGAGCGCCATTCCTTGTCATCTGTGGGATGCATCGGTCTAACACGTCGCTGTTGGCGCGCACGGTCGCCGAGGCTGGCGCCGATGTCGGAGATAAGCTGGTCGGTGCGAATGAAAGCAACCCGTACGGACATTACGAACACGTAGAGCTACTGAGGTTTCATCGGGACGTTCTACAAAAAAACGGACAATCATGGCGGGCTTGGCGCCATCGGCGATTGAACGTTTCCGAGGCGGATCGTGCGCATGCGTTTCAACTCGTGGAAGACGCACGCGTCGGCGATAAAGTGTGTGGATTCAAAGTTCCGGACGCTACGCTACTCTTGGATTTTTGGACGCAACATCCAGACGCTCGATTTGTATTTATTTTCCGTGAGCCTGAAAAGACGATCTACTCGGTCCTGCGCCGAAGCGGTAATCAGATCTACTACAAGCCGTATTTTGCACTGAATGCACTGCTCACCTATTGCGTTTACAACGAGAATATCCGTGAGTTTATGCGGCGCTCCCCGGAACGCTGCGTACTGTTTCATAACGAGTCGCTGTTGGCGTCACCCTCGTCGGTGATAGAGCGCATTGCTTCGCGCTTCAGTCTCCCTCTCGATAAGGATGCGGCCAGCGATGCATTGGTTGACCGCAACATCAAAGGGATGCAGCACAAGAGGCTTGCGCAGTGGTACTCGAAAACACTAGGTCAATCCGGAAGGGCCAAAAGTGTTTACGGTGATCTCCTGTCTATGGCGGAGACGTTCTAAACGCAATGATCCAGGACTCAGCGGGTAGCGACACTTGAGCAAGCGTGTTCTTTTTCGGGGTGCCGCGAAGTCTGCAGCTATTCGTGTCGCCGCAACACTAGTCGTATTCGGTTTGAATGTGCTCCTCGCGCGATCGATGACGTTAGCTGACTACGGTATTTACAATTTTCTTATCGCTAGTATCAGCCTATTGGCTTTGCTGGTGCAGTGCGGTCTCGACAAGGCGGCGATAAAGGTAATCCCGCAGGCGCAGTCGGAAGAACACCCGTGGGATATCGCGAGGTTCACGAGTTTTGGTTCTCGTGTCGTACTTCTGATGTCGCTCATAATCGCAGCACTACTGTGTGGAATTGGGCTAGTTGGTTATCCGGGCAGCGAATTGCGAGCGTATTTTGTTCCGGGTCTAATCCTTTTGCCTGCACTTGGGTTGTTGCAGTACTGGCAGCAGTGTTTACGCGGTTTGAAGAAAATCATCGCGTCCCAGCTTTTTGAGCAAGTTCTGTTGCCTTTTGCTATCGCACTGGCCGTGTTGTATCTCTTGGCAACTGCGCAAGACGTAACCGCAACACGTGTCGTTTGGTTGCACGCATTGATTCTCGTTGTACTGACGGTCGTGGTGGGTATGTTGTTGCGCACAGCAGTTTTCCGTGTGGGCAGCGATGCGCCGGCTACAGCTTCGTCCAAGAATGAGTACGGCGTTTGGGTGTCGTTGGCGCTACCACTTGGTCTTGCCGGGCTGCTCAGTTATGGGCTGGCACGTGGTGAGTTGATACTGCTGGGTATTTTCCTGAGCCCCGAGGACGTGGCGCAGTATTCGGTCGTCTTGCGGATAACTAATCTGACGGTTTTTGGATTAACCGCAGCGAACGCGATCGCCGGCCCGATGTTTAGCCAATATTTCCATGCCAACAATCAAGAGCAGCTACAGAAGGCTGTGTCGCAGTCGGTACTGTTTGCTACGTTGATTAGTGTTCCTCTGTTCCTTGCGCTGTTCTTTACGCCGAGGTTGGTGCTAGGAGTGTTTGGTGAGGAGTATTTGGTTTCGGTAGGTTTGCTCCTAGTGCTGTCTGTTGGGCAGTTGTTCAATGTGCTCACAGGTCCTGTGGGACCTCTCCTGACTGTGACCGGGCAACAATGGTTCTACTTACGAGTGCTCGGCATTGTCGCTGCTCTAAAACTTGTTGCAATCGTCCCCGCTGCTTTGGTGTTTGGCGTAGAGGGCGTTGCCGTCGTAGCCGCGCTAAGTCGGGCAGCTTGGTGCGTCTGGTTGGCCGTTGGCGCCTACCAGAAGATTGGTGTGTTTCCCGTGTTGTTTGGTTCTGTATTCTTGAAAGCAGGGCGCTAGCGTTTTGTTTTCGGTCGGCACAGATCCCAAATTGTCTCGATGACCTTAGACTGCTGAGCGTCGGTCATGTTCGAACTGGACGGCAAACAAATGCCCCGCTCGAACAGATCATCGCTGACGCTACCAGTTGGTTGCGGTATATATTCGAAGTCGGCGAAGAGCGGGTGTCGATGAAGTGGGTTCCACACCCGGCGTGCTTCTATTCCATGCGAATTGAGATCGTCGATGAGGGACTGAGCGGAGTAGTCGACCCCTTTCCGAATCAGCCCCACGCTAAGCCAGTGTGTTGGATAGGTATCCGCTGGTGTCTTAATCCACTCGAAACAGCCGGTGTCGTCTAGTTCGGTTTCGTATCGCTGATAAATTGCTCGCCTCTGGCGTACACGCTCATCAAGTACTCTCAGCTGACCACGACCAATGCCGGCGAGCACATTGCTCATCCTGTAGTTGTAGCCAACAGCAGAATGGAGGTAGTAAGGAGCATCGTCTTTTGCTTGTGTGGATAGCCAACGCGCTTTAGCGACGTAGTCTTCATTGGCAGATACCAGCATACCGCCACCAGATGTTGTGATTATCTTGTTGCCATTAAATGAAAAAGCGGCCATCAAACCAAAGGTGCCACTCATTCTTCTCTTGTAGCTCGCGCCGAGTGACTCCGCTGCATCCTCGACAATCGGTACACCATAGTGTTCACATATCGGAGCCAGCCTTTCAAAGTCTGCACTGTGCCCGTAGAGATTGACGACTACTACCGCCTTGGGCAATTGATTCTGACGCTTAGCCCGATCGAGTTCGGCTTCAAGCAACACGGGACAGATGTTCCAGCTGCCGGGTGCTGAATCGAGCAACACAGGACATGCATGTTGGTACAGAACTGGATTAACGCTTGCGACAAATGTCAGTGATGGACAAAAGATTCTGTCACCTGGCTTGATATCGAGAATAACGAGTGCAAGGTGAATGGCAGCAGTGCCTGAGCTCAGCGCCGCCGCGTATCCGGTTTGCGTTTTCTCCGCTAGTTCATTCTCGAAACCGGTGACGTTCGGACCGAGAGGTGCAACCCAGTTGGAGTCGAACGCTTCGCTGACATACTGCTTTTCGTGTTCGCCCATATGTGGAATCGACAACAGTATCGGTTTTTCCAGTTCCTCGAGCGTTACTATGTCAACTACCTGATTATCGTCATCTAATACCGGAACGACATCGACTCCACCTGCTTTCATAATTGATACGGTTTCACGTTGAGGCGTCTTTGCCCTAACAAATATCGATTCCATCTCAGGAAGTGCGCTCAATTTTGTGCTCACATGTTCGTGTTTGAGCAGTAATCGACGTAGGTCACCGTCTGTGATTGTTCTAGAAAATTTTCCGTTAGCATCGACTAGCAAGAGAATACGTTTGGCGTTGACGTTGAGTTGTTCAAACGCCTCTTTAACGGTCGCTTCTTCTGTAATCAGCAAATCGCTGGTGTTAGTCATGTCTAATCTCTCTTGCGGGCATACCGACTACGGTGACACCAGCAGGCACGTTGGTCGTTACTACTGCTCCGGCGCCCACTGTGGCTCGGTCGCCTATCGTTGTCCCAGGCAGGATATTCGCGCCCGCCCCAATCATTACCTGGTGCCCGATATCGCATCCGCCTCCAAGCGTTGCAGCAGGCGAAATGTGGCACGCGTCTCCCACCGTGCAGTCGTGATCAACGACCGCATTGTGGTTGACGATGCTGCAATGGCCGACGATCGCACCGGCCGCAATAATTGCACCGGGCGCGACAAAGCTCCCATCGCTTAGCCTCGCATTTGTGGAGATGCGTGCAAATGGTGAAATGATCGTTTCAAAAGACGCGTTGCGTGCGCGGTACTCGTTCATTATGCGGCGCCGGGTCTTACAATCGCCGATGGCGACGTGAATTCGTGTGGCTGCGATAAACTCGGTCGGTATCGCCTCTACGGGAATACCAAGCAATTCCCGCCCGTGCATTTCAGAGTCTTCGTCGATCACCCTTATTGTCGCAGTGCCGATTTGTTTCAATGTGTCCACTACGACACGCGCATGTCCTCCGCTTCCCAGAATGAAAATTGCGCGATCAGTATGCATTGACTTTCGCCAACACCGAGGGCCCCGTATTCAAGGATTTCAGGAGCGCCACGAGACGCTTGCCGGAAGTGCCGTCGCCATACGGATTTGTGACTCTGTCGCGCGTTTCCCTTAGAGCGCTATTGATAGCCACAGTGATGGCACTACTCTCGGGTGCTACCCAGCGGACGTTGTCGCCACGCTCTCGGAGGTTCTGCCGACTGCCTACGTCAACCACTGGTAGTTGAAACGATGCCGCCTCGATGATGCCGCTGCTCGAATTTCCCGCCATCACATCTGCTGCTTTCATTAGGCTCAGATACTCAGGTCGACTCAGATGCACCAGCACCTTGAAATGCTTTGATTTAAACGCCGCAATTGCGCTGTCAATTTCGTCGCCCCCTGCGTCACTGTTCGGCCGAAGCAGCACAACTTGAGCACCGGTTGCGTCAAGTCCCTCCAGAAATGCAGTCATTTGCTCGAACAGACTTTCTTTTTCGAACGTCACAGGGTGGAACACTGCGAGAACCAATGGTTCATCAGGGTTTAGCGATAGTCTGTGCATGGTGTCACTGCGATGGGGCAAGTTCAAACCGGTGATATCGTCGAGGCCTGGTGCGCCGATTTGGTAAATTCGCTGTCGATCTTCGCCCATACGTTCCAACCTTTCCGCTGCCGCGGATGTGGCGACGCAATGAACGTGCGCGAGCTTGCTGATTGCGTGGCGAATAGACTCATCGACGCTACCCGAACGCTCTCCACCATGCAGGTGACAAACAAGCACGTCGTTCAGTGCCGCTGCGGTTGCAGCAGCAAGCATCTCTGGGCGATCTCCCAGTACCATCGCGCAAGACGGCTTCCAGTGTTCGATGGCTTCTGCAAATCCACTTAGCTGAAGACTGGTGGCAATGCTTACGGTCTTGCCATTGCGTGGCCTGAGCGGTACGACCACTTCCGAGATAATCGGAAGAGCGGCTTCACGGATATCCTGCACAGTGAATCCGAAATCCTTGTCTAGGTGTGTTCCGGTCACCGCCAGTCCCAGTTCAATATCCGGGTCTGCATGTATTTGCGTTAGCGTACTCGAAATAAGTCCGAAGTCAGCGCGTGTACCGGTGAAATAAAGAACTCTCATCACTCGGTTAGATGCTCTTCAAGCAACATGGTCAAAGCCGGCAATTGAGTATTGATACGTTTCCCAAGGACTTCGAGCTCGCGGCTTGGGGCGATGCCGATTCCAGGGCGCAACGCGACAAGGTCGCTTGCATCCAACACATGGCCCTCAGCTACAGCGTGTTTCAGGTGCAGGCTTCGGCGTGCAACACCTCGTGTTTCTTGTTCGATTTGCCTTGGTGTTTTCACTCCATCGCCCAAGATTTCGGAGGTGATCCGAATCTGCTTCACCATGGCCTCAAAGGCCGGTGGATCCAGTGACGCTTCGTGATCAGGGCCGATTGCAGATCTGTCTAAAGTGATATGTTTCTCTATCATCGAAGCCCCCATCGCTGCGGCCAGCGTGGGTACAAGGATGCCGGAGGTATGATCGGAATATCCAACCGGTAGATCAAACTGATCTGCCATAGATCGCATCGCGAGGAGATTCACATCCTTATCGGGCGTTGGATAGGCCGATGTGCAGTGGAGTAGGGTGAGAGCTGGAAAATGCTTCGCCCCTAGGCCGACACTCGGCCGCGAAGTTTGTATCGTTGCAACCGCGTGCGCCACCTCGTCGACCGTCGCCATCCCGGTCGACAAAATCACGGGTATTGCTGAACCTGCAGCGCGGGCGAGCAAGCGATCGTAAGTCAAGTCGCCTGATCCGATTTTGATTGCGTCGACTCCTAGTTGTTCCAGAAGCGCTAACGCGTCGAGGTCAAACGGCGTACACAAAAAATCGATGCCGACGTGCTTACAGTAGTTGTAGAGCTGTTCGAGATCATCGTCGCTCAACGCCAGTTTCTTGAGCATTTCGGACTGTGTCGAAGAATCGTCATGCCGCTTTTGGTAGGCAGCCTTAGCTGCGGTGGCCGTCACGAGTTTCGACGGGGAGAAGTGTTGAAACTTCGCTGCGTCGGCACCAACTGCAACGGAAGCGTCGATCAATCGTTTGGCCGTATCCAGATCACCATCGTGGTTGACGCCAATCTCGGCAATCACATAGCAATACCCAGGCGGTTTGGTCTGATCGGCGGGCATTGGCAAAGCTTCGGGTTCACGCATTACGGTCCATCTCCTGCGCAAGCAATTCGACGATCTTGAAATCAAATTCGCTGTCTATGTCCACCGATCTCTCGGGCGGCATCTCGAAGACGCGGACGCGGCCGCCCCAAAGTCCAAGATCAAGTGTTGAAGCATGCCAGACGTAGACGGCGCCCGAAATCTCGAAGACTCTTGGTGCTGCCTGACGACTGACCGGACCGTCTTCACTGTGTCTGACCAAACGCGCGTATCCACTCGCATCGTTTTCGACCATGTTGAAATAGGGGTTTTTACGCGCTTCAGTGCAACCGATAACAAGGTCCGTATCGGGCGTTAGCATTGCAAGAGCGCCCTCTACATCGCTGTCAGCTCTGAGCGGACATGTTGGGTCCAAGTCAACAACAACATCGAAACCACCTTCATGCTCCATGACATGCCTACACAGGTGTTGGATCACCGGAATTTTTCCCGCGCTGTCTGTAGCGAGGTAGTCCGGACGAAGAAAAGGGACGCTAGCACCCGCCGTGGCAGCGATTTCCGCAAGATGTGGGTCGTCGGTCGAAACGAAAACGCCGCTGTTGATCGCCGGGCAGCGCATAGCCTGCTCGACAGCAAGTGCGATGAGCGGCTTGCCCATCAGTCGCCGCGCATTCTTGCCGGGCACGCCTTTAGAGCCGCCGCGAGCGCATATGGTGGCAATCACTCTTGTCATCCGAGTTTCCCTTGCGTGTTGTTTCCCGTTAGCGACTCGATGATCAGTTTGAGAATTTCCTCAGTTGCGTAGCCTGCAGGCATGAACTCAAGCTCCGTAAGTGGGCTCATCGCCAGTGCGTTGTCCAAACCTGCTTCGATCGCATCCAGTGTTTCCACCGCAGTCGAGCCCTGGAGTGTGGCATAGGGTACCTGCGCGCTAGTGACAGACATTTGCAATGCTACTAACGGTCGACGCAACAGCAGACCCTGCAAGCCAACAGTCGAACTACAGGTGATCACACAGTCGACGCTGTGAAGCAGCGCAGCCAGATTTTCGCTGGATCGACTAATCATTGCTGGATGGTACGCTTGCTCGTGCCCAAACGCAGGCTGGCTTGGATGTCGTCTGAGCACCATGGTCAGATCTTTTCGTCGCCTGGCAAGTGATAGTAGCGCGTGTTCGATTTTTGCAGGTAGTTCAGGGTCTGAAGCTGCGCCAGTCTCCGGGTGTAGGGGTGGCTCAGGTTGCAGCGCTGCGAGTATGGCAGGGCCCTGTTTAGAGTAGCTTTGGCGAAGTTTGACGCCGGCGTCTCGGCGATTCGCTGTGTTCAGTTCGTCGAACGCCGGGTTTCCGGTGACGCGAACTACGTTCTCTGATCTTCCGGCTTCGATGATCTTTTGCCGCACTGACTCGGCAATCACGCACACGGTTGTGGCAAAGCCAGGTTGTCCCAGCCATTCGATCTCGCGCCCCGCGAATAGGTCGACCAAGCAGATGGACGGAATGCCCAAACTTCCGGCCGCCATAATTGCCGCTCGCTCGGCACGAGGTGCACTGGTCGCAATCACTAGACGTGGAGCGGTAGCCTCAAGATAACGTGTGAGAGTCCGCACTGGGAGAAAGGCTTGTCTGCCCACTTCGTTGAAGCGAACACGAGCACTTTGCTCACCGATTTCATCGATCAAATCGACGAAGGAAGCCCCCATATAAGCGATTGACTCGACGCGGTCTTGAACTCTACCCATTGCGTCAACAAGTCTCCCGCCATGTTGGCGCACCCGCTCACAATCCACGCCCGGAAGATCTTTAAAACCAATAAACGGAATCCGGTGGGCCTTGAGTACCGGTTGAGCACTGGTTAAACCAAGTACTTGTACAGGCAGTTCCGGGTAGTCTCGACGCAAGCGTTGGTAGATGGGGATCATCATGTTGACGTGTCCACCACCGTAGCAAACCATAACGATCTCGGGCGTGGTTGCGTTATCGGAGACCATCATTGCAAACGGTATACCGCCTCGACCCGGTCAACCACCTTGGCAATCGTGAGGTTATCTTCGACAAACTGCCGCGCAGCGATCCCGCGTGACTCGATTGCGTCGGGTCTCTCCAGCAGTGAGCAAATCGCTCTCGTAAGGCCATCCTGATCGCCGGGCGCGACGAGATCTCCGGCGTCGCCTGCTGCAGATAGCTCACCCAGGCCGCTGAGGTTCGATCCTATCCAGCAATTGCGCATTGCCATTGCTTCTATGATCGCATTGGGAAACATTTCGCCTTGCGTAGAGGGTTGGCAATAGATGTCAAAGCAAGCCTGAAATTCGGGTATATCTCTTCGAAAGCCCGGGAAAACCACGGTGTCTTCAACCCCCAGTTCACGCGCGAGTTTCTGCGCAGCATTCAGCGCAGGACCTTTGCCCACCAGTACAAAGCGCAGATTCGGAAATCGCTGGCGAAGCTCCGCTGCACTGCGCACCAAAAGCTCCTGTCCTTTCCAGCCGCTAAAGTTGCCGACGTGGCCAATGACGGGTCCTTCGCCGAGATTAAATTCGTTTCTTACCTGATCGCCTTTGACGACATCCGGGTCGAATCGTTGCAGATCGACACCATTGAAGGTGACGTGAATATTGTCAGCTTTGGCGCCCAGCGAGACCAGTTCTCGCTTCGTGAATTCGCTTACCGCCAAGAGGCGTGCGGGGTTTATGCGGTAAATCAAATTTCGCCACTGGTAGCCGCGACGAAGTTCGACACCGCGAACGCTCTGCACGTACTTTGCTCGAATGCCTGCTGTGCGGGCCGCTATAGCGGCGAGAACTATACTGGCAGCGTTGTGCCCGTGGATGACGTCGGGTTTGTGTTTCTTAATCAGTTTACGAAGCTGCTTCAGAGTCGACAGAACATCGCCTAGTCCTCGCCGATCAACAGCGAGGGTTTCGATCCGCGAAAAATCAAAACCACTGTTCCGGATTTCATCGACCAACTCACCACCGCTGGCGGCGAAAATCACTTCATGGTCTCGAGAACGCAACTCACGCGCGAGCGTGAGTGCTTGGCTTCCCGGCCCGTTGTCACGGAATTCACTGCGAATTTGCAGGACTTTCAATACTTGGTTCCTCGTCGTCAATTCGAACGAAGCTTTGCAAAGGCAGCGCCTCTACCATTGCTAGCAAGATCACTGCAGGAATGGCGCGACTAGCTCCGTAAAAAACCACACCCGTCATGCCGAGCAGGAAGATACAGGCAGAAGCGCTTATGCAAAACAGCGCCTCTGATTGAAAGCCGCGTTTACTCAAAGAGATTGCTCGTGCCAGCGGTCGAAATGCGAGCAATACAAATAAAACCACCCCAAAAATACCAAGCTCTACCGCAAAGTGGGCGAGCGAATTATGCGGATGTGGATAGCTAAGTACCGTTTCCGGAACTACCGGTATCAACGCATCGATGCTGCCCCAGCCCCAACCGAGTATCGGCCGTTCCAGAAATAACCTGAAGCTTGCTTGCAACAGTGACAAACGTTCGAGATTAGAGAAGCTCGCAGAGAGGTCGGCTGACTGGATTAAAACTCCTGAGGCCAACCCGGCAACAAGTCCCGACAACCCAAGGACGGCGCCTACGGCAGCGGCTCCGACCGCGCGCCGACGCAACACGCCGAACGCCAGAGTGTAAACAATCAGCAATGCAGCGGTTGCCATAGCGGCTCGTGCCTCAAGCAGCGCCGCTGTAAACACGAACAGGACAATAGCGCTGAGCAGCTGTGGCCGCATTGGCGGAATTCGTACAAGCCAGGTAGGTCTTGCAAGGAGGTAGAGGGCGGGTATGAGGCCAAGCGCAACTATTACAAAGGCAGCTTCATTGCGCCCAAGAATACCTGAGGGCCACTCCGCACCTGAGACGACGAATGCAAGCGTTGCAATCAGGGATAAGGCGACGCAGCCGAGTATTCCTGAAATCAAGATACGAACGAAGAGTTGACTGTCAGTCTTGCAGATTGTCGTGACTTGCCAAGCAAGGACGCCGTAAAAGAGGAATTCAATGGCTTGCAGCAACTGACGCCAAGTGGCCTCGATGGAAAACAAGCCAATGGTTGTCCAAAGCAACCAGGCAGCCCATAAACCAAAGAACCAACGCGCGTGCCGGAGGTCCGTTTCTGAAGCGTTGCTGATTATCGTCGTCGCGAGCAGACCGACGAAGAATCCAATTCCGCCCACATAAATATTGGCTACAGGTAAAAGGAATATCGTCCCCAAGAGCGGAAAAACGGATCGCGTAAACCAAGCTGCAGCGGCGCATGCTACTATCGCCACGGTTGCTATTAGCATAATTGCGACGAACATTGACTAGCTTCGCGGCGTGTAGTCGACGCCAAGCGATTCCCAGTTCGGAGCGGATTGAGAATCGCGGTCGATGAAGATCCGGAACCACAGTTCAAGAGCTAACATTGCGCGTAGCTCCCGGGTGTAGTTTGCCTCGCCGGTTCGATGTGCTTCGAGCATCTGTCTGACAGGTGTCGGATCAAATAGCCCACGATCGATTGTCCTTCGGTCGAATAGTACGTTGCTCGCAAGGCTGTGTGCTCGTTCCTTCAGCCATTCACCGATCGGTACGGTGAACATTTGCTTCTTGCGGTACGCGAGGTTGTCTCCGATTAAATTTCGCACGGATTCTTTCATGATGTGCTTTGTCACCCCGGATCGAAGCTTCGCGGATCCAGGCAGCGAAAACGCCCACTCCATCATCCGAACGTCGAGAAAGGGGCTGCGAGCCTCCAGGGAGTTTGCCATAGCCATGCGGTCTGGCTTCACGAGATTGTTTCCTGGCAAGAGCCATTTGAAATCGATGTACAGCGCAAGATTAATCGAGTCGTTGGAAGGACAACCGGAAAGCAGTTCACGCACCTGATCATCCGCATTGGCAGCCAGGTATTGACGCATCGGGTCAGCGTAGACGCGCGCCAACAGTTCGGGCGAGAACAACCTGAGTTGGTTTGGGTAGTGGGCCTCGAACACGCTCCGGTCAGGTGGATTTTCGCCGAAAGCTTCGAAGAAATTTCGGTACTTGTCATAGCCGGCGAACAACTCATCTCCACCGTCGCCGGTCAGTACGAGTTTGACTTTGCGAGCAGCCAGCTCGGATACCCGATAGGTAGGCATGAACGAAACGTCGCCATGAGGTTGATCGTTGAAGTAAGTGACAGCCGGCCATAGAGATAACATGTCAGATTCAACGATCTCTGTTTGGTGTAATGCGCCAACACGGTCTGCCAGTTCTTGGGCGTAGGCTGATTCGTCAAATCGCTTGTCGGAGAACCCGATGCAAAACGAGCGCACGGGGTCCTGTGTACAGCGCGCCATCGTCGCAACTACCGAACTTGAGTCAACGCCACCGGACAGGAATGCCCCAAAAGGTACGTCGGCGCGCATCCGAATCTTCACTGACTGCTCGAGCAGGTCGAGAAACTCGTCTTTCCATGCTGCGTTCTCATTGTCGGAAGCATCTGCAACGTCGATATCCCACCATTTACGCAGGTATACCCCTTCATCGCTGATCTCGGCGATGTGTCCCGGTGGAACATGCTGTATCCCGTCAAACGCGGTGCGTGGTGGTGGGACATAGTTGAACGACAGAAATTGATGAATCGCAAATGGATCTGGACGGCGCTCTACGGGACAACGCAGGATACTCTTGATTTCAGAGGCGAAGCGCACAGCGCGCGAATCCTGTTGCCAGTAGAGCGGTTTGATGCCGGCACGGTCGCGAATGAGGTAAAGCTTACCGTGACGGTGATCCACCACAGCGATCGCAAACATGCCGTTCAGATATTGCGCCATATCGAGCCCGAAAAGCTCGTACATGCGAAGTATGACTTCGGTGTCGGATTGTGTCCGACAGTGCACGCCCTGGCGCTCCAGTAATGCCTGCAACTCGATGTAGTTGAATATCTCGCCGTTCTGAACTACGGCGATTTGTTCGTCATCACTTACGAATGGCTGGTGGCCACCTTCGAGGTCGATTATCGATAGCCGTTGATTCGCAATCGCCGCACGGGCACCAACCCAGCTTCCATAGTCGTCGGGGCCGCGGTGCTCGATAGCACCTGCCATTTCGCGGACCTCTGAGGCTATTGGTGTTGAGCGATCCTTTGCCCATAGTCCTACGATTCCACACAAATTAATTCACCCCGCGAGAGAATAGCGTCATTGCCGTTCTGATTATGATCTTCAGGTCAACGAGAAGGCCGTGTCTGCGAACATAGCTTAGATCAAGCGCGATTCGCTCTTCAGGACTCATCGCAGATCGTCCGTTCACCTGAGCGAGTCCCGTAATTCCTGGTCTAACTCCGTGGCGCGCTTCCCACTGAGCCGACGTGTACTCCGCTTCTTGTGCAGGAACGTCCGGCCTAGGGCCAACAATACTCATGTCGCCACGCAGCACGTTCCAAAGTTGAGGTAACTCATCGAGACTGGTTCTTCGGATCACCTTTCCTACGCGTGTAATACGTGTGTCATTGGCATCAGTTCTGTGACCGTAACGATCTGACCCGACACGCATTGATCTGAACTTTAGGATCTCGAAGCGTGCTCCGCCGCGACCAACCCGAATCTGGCGAAACAAAGCAGGCCCTGATGATTCAGCACGGATTGCGACGACTATTATGAGCATAATTGGTAGCAACACTATGAGTGCCGCTGCACTCAACGCCACATCCAGTGCTCGCTTCAACAACCTAACGCTACCTTCTCGATGTCTTGGGCTAGTTCTTTACTGCGTAACTTCAGGACTTCAGGGTCGGTGTTGCGCAAGCGATCTTCCGCGACGCGAAAATCCTTAAGGGATTCCGCAAATGACTTATCGGACTCAAGAGCCCCATTGTCGGTCATTCGCCTGTGAAACGTGCGTGAGAGGATCACTGACGATGAACCCAAGCGAATATGCTCGCCAAGAATTCTGGCGCCCTCAATGACGCCTTCATCCAGTCTTGCAATACCGCCAAATCCGAAGGGTTTGCCCGCACGCCCGACTTTTTTCACAGCGTCCTCGATCATGCCTGAAGCAAGTGGTTCAAACAGAAACTGACAGCCTAAGTCCAGATGCAGGTCATTCAGGCCGATATACACTTCGCTGACTTCTGCGAGTGAGGCGATCTCGCCGATGTTGCGGATTCCATCATGAGTTTCTACCAACGGAATAATGCCAGCACGCGAATCGACGAGTTGGCCGTAGCGCCTTATCTCGTCGGCGTTCCTGACCATGGGTAGCATCAGGTATCGTGGATTGTGTGCAAGGACAGAGTCGACTTCGGCCTCGATGTGGTCATGTAGTGGGTTAGTGCGGACGATCATGCGCTCGCCGCCGATCGCATGGGCAACCTCGGCAACTTGCTCAACTGTGTGCGCACTGATGAGCGTGTCACGATGCGCTTGCCGTTCGCGCTTCCCGATTATCTCCAGGTCGACCATGATCCTATCCACGCCAGAACTGACGCAGAACCTGGCCGTGTTGCAATTACCAGTAATGACGATCAGATCAAGTGGCATGAATTATTTTGATCGACTCAGTCGGTCTGCTTTCGCCGTCGATCGCGCATTGCGAACAACGCTATGGACAGCACGGCGAGGAACCCTCCAAGCAACCCACCAGAGATCAGGAAAAGTGGTTTGTTGGGCCAAACTTCGCGGTCTTCGTCAGGGGGGATGGCCGGGTCAATAATTCTGAACGCAAAATCCGGACGCGCTCTTGCAAATACTATCGTGCCAAGCTGACTTTCAATCATCTTGAATATGCTCGAGCGAATCTCAACGCTGTCCTGGGTGCCGAGCTGCTCCGTAAGAAAGCTGATACTCGTTTCAGCTTCTGTTATGCGCTGGGACTTAAGGATATCGTTAGCCATGTTGACGAAATCATTTGCCCATTGGGCTGCATTGTCCGGATTGACGGTCTGCATCGAGATGCTGATCGTGCCTTCGCGAGTGTCTTGCGAGATTTTTCGGACTTTACCGTCGAACCGCTCAACGGCATCCGACATATCTGGCGGATCGTCGGTGTAACGCTCACTCCATGTGTTGTTTTCTGAGTCCCACTTCTCGGGAAACAGGCTCGGCAGAAGCTCGAATGTTTCGATGAATTCGCGTGAAAATTTTCTTGATTTAATGACTGCCAGTGCTTCGTTCTGTGATGACTCGGCACCCGGAAGCAATCCAGCC
Organism: uncultured Chromatiales bacterium; assembly: GCA_963922335.1. Classification (GTDB taxonomy): domain Bacteria; phylum Pseudomonadota; class Gammaproteobacteria; order Steroidobacterales; family Woeseiaceae; genus CALBPI01. The sequence goes on from CAWUIB010000010.1 coordinate 82,456, forward strand.
GCACTTGCCAATGACCCCAATTGTCCACCAAACGCACCAAGCCCGGAGACCTGTTGTTCATCACCCTTCCAAACAGTAGTCACGGTGGCGCGGTATTGCGGAGTCATCAGGAACGCAAACACCGTAAGCGCTATAGCACCGACGAGACCGCCGAGCACGATCCACCATTTGCGAGACCAGACGATTTCGGCAAGCCACGAAAACGTGCGGCTCTCCAAAAACTGGAAAGCATCGATAGCGACAACGTAGCCCGTCCGGGCATTCGATGGGTCAGGGCTACTGGAGAACGATTGCGTTTTCTCGGGCACGCTCAGTCTGGGTCTCGATTAAGGCGTAAGCATTGTAACAGGCTTGTCGACGCTTCCGGCTAAACATCTTCGGGTGCGAATGCAAGTTCCAGCAGATTCGGCAAGGTTGGCTGAAACTCTCTGACAATGCTATCTTTCTTCCTTCTCGCGAACGAGAAGGTGCAATGGAAGCGCCCAAAATACTGCTCGAGCGAACCAGGTTGTCTCTGCTTCGCAAAACCCGTGCTCAGAAGCGCGCCATACTCGTCGTACTAGACTCTTTCGCTCTGCTGATGGGTTACGTTCTTGCTCACCTGCTGGTGGTGGGTCGACTGCCCGCAGCTTCGGATGCTGCTCTGGCCGGCATGGCTATTTTGTTGGTCGGGCTGCCGCTGACCGCGCTGATGGGGTTTTACAAATCGGTAATCCGATTCGTTGGCGCAGACATGTCTACCGCGGCGGCGCGCGTGAGCGCTGTCCATACCATTGTGCTAGCAGGTGCCCTTGCAGCTCTTGCTGAAGGTTCGCAGTGGGCGCGGCTGTCTACGGTGTTTCTTTTTGTCGCATTCTCATGGATGGCAAGTTCGAGGTTCTTCGCACGCCTGATCATGAACAAGCGTGTCCGAAACCGTGAGTCAGTCGTGATCTACGGCGCGGGCAGGGCGGGCATCCGACTGGCGGCTTCGCTGGGCGGGGGCTCACGATTCCACCCGGTTGGATTCATCGACGATAATCCAACTCTGCTCAAGTCGCGGATCAATGGTCTGGAGGTTTTCTCACCACGCGACATTGCAAGGGTGATCGAGACAACCGGCGCAACGCGTGTGTTGATCGCGGTTCCCAGTGCTTCGCGACGGTCCAGAAAGGCGATCATCGATCGACTGGAGCCTTTAGCGGTCCGCGTTCAGACTATCCCGGACATGGATGATGTCATCACCGGTGTTTCAAGGCTCGAAGACCTCCGAGATGTGGCAGTGGAGGACTTGTTGGGACGTGACCCTGTCCCGCCACACAATGATCTGCTTTGCCAGGAGAATGCCAAGCGTTCGGTGATGGTGACCGGCGCGGGCGGCTCGATCGGGTCAGAGCTGTGCCGGCAGTTGCTGGAAGTCGAGCCAACGCGCATTGTGTTGGTCGAGAGGTCCGAAATCGCGCTCTACAGCCTCGATCGCGAGCTGCGACGGTTGGCAAAAGAGCGAGGTCTCGAGGTTCAGTTAACGGCGCTTCTTGCCGACGTTCGCGACCGACGGAGAATGCGCGAGATTATCGACGTATTTAGCGTCGATACGATCTACCACGCAGCTGCGTACAAACATGTGCCTATAGTTGAGCACAACATGTTTGAAGGAATCCTCAATAACGTGTCTGGCACTGCTGCCGTTGCTGATGCGGCAATGCAGGCTGAGGTCGGAACCTTCGTGCTGGTTTCTACCGATAAGGCCGTCAGCCCCACCAATGTAATGGGCGCCAGCAAACGATTGGCGGAGCTCGTCCTTCAAGCGCAGGCGCTGCAGAGCACAAAAACACGATTTTGTATGGTCCGCTTCGGGAACGTGCTTGCCTCATCTGGATCAGTTGTGCCGCTGTTCCGAGAACAGATTCGCTCTGGTGGTCCGGTGACGGTGACGCACCCCGAGATTATCCGCTATTTCATGACAATCCCCGAGGCTGCCCAGCTTGTCATTCAGGCCGGTGCGATGGCATCGGGTGGTGATGTGTTCGTGCTTGATATGGGCGAGCCGGTCAAGATTGTCGACCTCGCCACCAAAATGATCCACTTGATGGGACAGTCGGTAAAAACCGATGAGCACCCAGGCGGCGATATCGAAATCGTATACACCGGGTTGCGGCCTGCTGAGAAGCTCTACGAAGAACTTCTGATTGGTAACAACGTCACCGGAACAAAGCACCCGCGGATCATGCGTGCAAATGAAGCTTGTCTTGAGCCGGACATGATGCAGGGTCTAATCCTAACCATCGAGCGGCTCGCTGAGCGGCGCGATTACGACGGCATGCGCGATCTCATGGTTCAATACGTTGAAGGTTATCTGCCTACGGGGCAGGTAGCTGACCATCTTTACCCGCAACGCGTGCGCAAGGTCTCAAGCACCGTTACGTCATTGAACGACTATCAGCAAGCCAACGAATCCAAACGCGTGCCCGACTGAAGCGGCGAGCCTGTAGCGTACTGCGTCCGGAGTGTTTATCCTCTCGGCTCCGTGTGAAGCAATCACTAGAGCGGTTCGATGAAACTGACGATTTTTGGTTCTGGTTACGTTGGCCTGGTGACGGGCGCCTGCATGGCGGAGATGGGGAACGATGTGGTGTGCGTCGACATCGATCAGTCCAAGATCGACAGACTCAATGCCGGCGACGTGCCCATCTACGAACCCGGTTTGGATGTCTACATAGAACGCAATCGCGCCGCCGGCAGATTGTCGTTCACAACCGACGTCGAGCTCGGCGTCGCGCACGGAACTTTCCAGTTCATCGCGGTCGGAACGCCGCCCGATGAGGATGGATCTGCCGACCTTCAATATGTTCTTGCCGTCGCGCAGTCGATCGCTGAGCACATGGATGATTTCAAGGTTGTGATCGATAAATCGACGGTGCCCGTTGGGACCGCCGACCGAGTGCATGAAAAGATCGCTGAAACACTCGCGCACCGGGGCGTGGCGCTTGATTTCGATGTGGTCTCGAATCCCGAGTTTTTGAAAGAGGGCGCTGCGATTGCAGATTTCATGAAACCGGATCGGATCGTGATCGGTACGGACAACGCACGCACCGCGGAGTTGATGCGGGCGTTGTATGAGCCGTTCAACCGCAATCGCGAGAAGATCATTGTCATGGACGTGCGTTCCGCTGAACTTACCAAGTACGCTGCAAATGCGATGCTTGCGACGAAGATCAGCTTCATGAACGAGTTGGCCAATCTGGCAGAACGGTTTGGCGCCGACATCGAGAAAGTGCGAGTGGGCATTGGTTCTGACCCGAGAATCGGTTATCACTTCATTTATCCAGGTGCGGGTTACGGCGGCTCTTGTTTTCCAAAGGATGTTCAGGCGCTCGCACGGTCGGCATCCGAGTCCGGCTACAGCGCACGACTATTGGAAGCGGTTGAAGCGGTTAATGCGGATCAGAAGAAGCGGGTTTTCGAAAAACTCCTGGCGCACTATGACGGCGACCTTAACGGCAAGACGATTGGTGTCTGGGGCTTGTCATTCAAACCGAAAACGGACGATATGCGAGAAGCGCCGAGTCGGGTCCTGATCGAGGCGTTGTGGGCCGCCGGTGCGACCGTTCGAGCCTACGATCCAGAGGCTAGCGAGGAAGCGCTACGCATATACGGAGAGCGGGATGATCTTGTGCTTTGTGACAGCTCTGAATCAGCGTTGGATGGCGTTGATGCACTGGCGATCATGACCGAGTGGCAAGAGTTCCGTTCGCCAGACTTCGACCTGCTCAAACGCAAAATTGTGGACGGCGTCATCGTCGATGGCAGGAATTTGTACGATCCTGAGTCATTAGCTTCGAAGGGTCTGCAGTATTACGCAATCGGGCGCGGACTCTCCAAATAACAAACTCATCTGCTGGGGGAGACATGGCGAGCATCGTCCCTGTAATTCTGTCGGGCGGTTCCGGCAGCCGTTTGTGGCCTGTATCCAGAGCGAAATACCCCAAACAGTTGCTGCCGATGGTGGGTGAAACCACCATGTTGCAGGACACCGCTCAGCGCATCGCAGCACTGTCCGCAGATACTTCGCGACTGATCGTCGTCTGCAATGATGCCCACCGTTTCATGGTTGCTGAGCAGTTGCGTGAGATCGGTGTCGAGGCGGATATTCTGCTTGAACCCGAAGGCCGCAATACGGCGCCTGCTGTTGCGCTCGCAGCGGTCCATAGTTTGCGTCGCGGGGACGAGGGTCACCTGCTGGTGATGCCCGCGGATCATGTCATCGGGGATGTGGAAGCGTTTGCAGGCGCTGTTGCACGTGGCACTGTTGCCGCAGATCTGGGGCAACTCGTGACCTTCGGTGTGGTGCCGACCGAGCCGCATACGGGCTACGGCTACATTCACGCGACGCTGGATGGCGATACACCGGTTGCGGTTCAAGAGTTTCGCGAGAAGCCGGAGTTCGAAGTTGCGCAGCAGTATGTCGCATCCGGATCGTACCTTTGGAACAGCGGTATGTTCCTGTTGCCCTCGAAAACCTACCTGACTGAGCTCTCTACGTTCGAACCGGAAATGGTGAAGGCAGTCGAAGCCAGCGTCGGCGCTGCGGTTTCGGATCTGGATTTCATTCGACCTGACGAAGCGGAATTCGCGAAGTCCCCTTCCAACTCGATCGACTACGCCGTTATGGAGCGCACCGATCGCGCCGTTGTTGTACCGATGGCTGCTGGTTGGAGCGATGTCGGTTCCTGGTCCTCTTTGCAGGAGGCCCTGCCGAAAGACGAGTCGGGCAATGCAGTGTCGGGTGATGTCGTGTTGTCAGATTGCAGTGACTCGCTCTTCAGCGCGGAAAGCCGACTGGTGGCAGCCGTTGGTCTTAAAGGATTCGTCGTTGTTGAGACCAAGGATGCCGTGTTGGTGGCGCCCAAGGGTGCTTCCGAAAACGTCAAGCAAATCGTTGATGCGCTTAAGACTGATGATCGACCTGAAGTCTCACTGCACCGCCAAGTGTTCCGCCCATGGGGCAGCTACGACGGCGTGGACCAGGGTGCGAACTTTCAGGTTAAGCGGCTCATCGTCAATCCCGGCGCTGTATTGTCGTTACAGATGCACCACCACCGCGCCGAACACTGGATTGTTGTAAAGGGAAAAGCTCGAATCACTCGCGGCGAGGAAGTCTTCGATTTATCGGTTAACGAGTCGACCTACATCCCCATCGGCGAGAAGCACAGGATTGCGAACCCGTTTGACGAACCTGTGCACATCATTGAAGTGCAATCTGGCGACTATCTTGGGGAGGACGACATCGTCCGTTTCGAGGATAATTATGGTCGCGAGGGAACCAACACCTGATAGCTGACGGAATGGTCAGCGGGGACAAGACGATGCCGATCACGATTCCGAGTTTTAAAGCCTACGACGTCCGCGGACGGTTGCCCGACCAACTGAATGAAGACATTGCCTATCGGATTGGCAATGCGGCCGCCCAGTTCCTGGATGCGAAGCGCATGGTGCTCGGACGCGACATCCGACTGTCGAGTGCATCGCTCGCTGATGCCGTGGCCAAAGGCCTGATTGACGCCGGTGTCGAGGTCTTGGACATCGGGGTGGGCGGTACCGAAATGGTCTATTTCGCTACCGGTTCGCTCGAGGCCGACGGCGGCATCATGGTGACTGCAAGTCACAACCCGAAAGACTACAACGGGCTCAAGCTCGTGCGTGATGGCGCGCGCCCGCTCAGTGCCGACTCAGGCCTCGCGCAGATTCGGGAGTTCGCTGAGGCAGACGCTCGTCATGTTTCGGCTGAGCCGGGCAGGCGTGTTAAGACGCCGATCAACGAGCAGTACATCTCTCACTTAATGGGGTACGTTGAACGCGACAAGCTACGACCCTTAAAAATCGTGGTGAATGCCGGAAACGGTGGTGCGGGCCCCACGCTGGACCTGCTGGCAGAACACCTGCCTTTCGAGTTTGTGCGCGTGCACCACGAAGCTGATGGCAATTTCCCAAACGGGGTGCCGAATCCGATGTTGGAAGCGAATCGCAATTCGACCGCACAGGCAGTGCGTGATGCGGGTGCCGACTTCGGTATTGCCTGGGATGGTGATTTTGACCGGTGTTTTCTTTTTGATGAGACCGGAGAGTTCATCGAGGGTTACTACATCGTAGGGCTGCTGGCGGCGAGCGTGCTCGCCACCGACCCGGGCGCCGGAATTGTCCACGACCCGCGACTGACCTGGAACACGGTTGAGGTGGTTGAGTCTGCTGGTGGTGAAGTCATCCAAAGCAAATCGGGGCACTCTTTCATGAAGGCGGTGATGCGCGAACACAATGCGGCCTATGGCGGCGAGATGAGTGCGCACCATTATTTCCGCGACTTCTTCTATTGCGACAGCGGCATGATTCCCTGGCTGTTGGTGGCGCAGCTACTCAGCGCAAGTACACTGCCACTGTCAGCGCTCGTCGCCGAGCGTATCCGGAAATTCCCCGCGAGTGGCGAGATCAATCGTCGAGTTGCGGACGCTGGTGTCGTGATGGAGGACGTTTGGGCGCACTACATCGATGGTGCGCTCGCGAGTGATCGAGTCGATGGCATCAGCATCGAATTCGAGCAATGGCGCTTCAATCTGCGTGCCTCGAACACGGAGCCCGTGATTCGACTAAATGTCGAGAGTCGCGGTGATAGTGCACTGATGGCGGAAAAAACCCGTGAACTGCTGGATCAAATCGGCGGCGAAATTGTCGATTAGTGAGACAGTTCACGCGGTTGTCACAGCTGCTTCGTTAACATAAAGGCAACGAAAACAAGAAAACCGTGCGGCAGGCCTCAGTTTGGCGGCCATGCTGTTCGTTATTGCTCGTCCAGGGGAACGCCTTATTCATGGCTATTCGACTTTTTGACCACTATGTGTCCTTGCCGGTTGCCTTGTTGGTAATCGTAGAGACCCTGGTTGTGGCTGCGTCGATCTGCACGGGCACTTGGCTGGCCGTGCAGCTGGGCTGGGTGTCAGGCTCGGTCACCGATGCGATCGAGTTTTATCGAACGATCGCCGTGTGCTTTGTGTTGTTCCTGTGCATGGCTGCAATGGGCTTGTACCGAATTGCATTGCGGGAGACTTTTGCTGGCGTCGCAGCGCGAGTGATTACCGCCGTAGTCCTGACCGGCGTCATCTTGCCGTTTGTATATTACTTCTTCCGTTGGCTGTACCTAACGCCCGGCACGCTCACGCTATCGAGCATGATCGCCACTGCGGGTCTACTTGCCGTCAGACTGGGTTTCTTGAAGTTGGTTGATGAAAACCTGTTTAAGCGGCGCATCCTTGTGCTCGGCGCAGGTCAGCGTGCGGAGCAGTTCCTTCAGTTACGGCGCCAGGCGGACCAGCGCGGCTTCAAGCTCGTTCGGTTCATGAAAATGCCCGGAGATGCTGAATCCGAGGTGCCGCAAAAGCGCGTCCGCCAGATGCCGCGATCGTTGATCGAGTATTGTCAACGACACGAAATCGACGAGATTGTTATTGCACAGGATGATCGCCGCGGAAAGCTACCTATTCGAGAGTTGCTCGAGTGTCGGCTAGAGAGTATCGACATCACGGACGTGATGAATTTTCTCGAACGTGAGACCGGGAAGCTCAACCTGAATCTGGTGAGCCCGAGTTGGCTGATTTTTGAAAACGGATTTCGTCGCCAGTTACCGAGACGAATCGCCCAACGCGTGTTTGATGTGCTTTCAAGTAGCGCGGTCTTGCTGCTCGCGTCACCGATAATGCTAGTCACTGCTATCCTGATCTATCTGGAGGACGGCCGACCGATCTTCTACCGTCAGGAGCGTGTCGGAAAAGGCAATGTTCGGTTCAACGTCCTGAAGTTCCGGAGTATGCGCACCGACGCCGAGGCGGAGGGCAAGGCGGTCTGGGCCAAGCAGGACGACGATCGCGTAACCAAGGTCGGCCGCGTCATTCGCAAATTGCGCATCGACGAACTGCCTCAATTGATCAATGTGCTGGCAGGACACATGAGCGTCGTTGGCCCGCGGCCAGAGCGTCCGGAATTTGTAGATAAGCTGTCCGAGCAGATCCCGTACTATCTGGAGCGACACCGCATCAAACCGGGCATTACGGGATGGGCGCAGCTGTGCTATCCCTACGGTTCATCCGAAAAAGACGCCTTCGAGAAGCTGCAATATGATCTGTACTACGTGAAGAATCGAACACTGGTCTTCGACTTCATGATCCTTTTGCAGACGGCAGAAGTGGTGCTCTGGCAGAAGGGCGCCCGCTAACGCATTCCCGCGCTGAGCATCTAATCGGTATAGTTCGAGCGCATGGGGTTTGTTCAGCTCGGTTATCTGACGTCGGCCATCGCTTGGTCGCTGCTCGCTTTAATGCTGCTCTTTGGTCGGCGATTCAGTTGGCCGCAGCTGCACGTGCTTGCGATGTCGCTGTTGCTCACCGGCTGGGCGCTCGGCATGGTTTGGGTCGCTGGAGTATCCCCCGACATAGGGCTCGTGATCGGTGTCGACTCAATACACGCGTTCGCTGTATTGCTGTTCCTTGGCCAGCTGGTTAGCCGAGGGCACCAGAATCGCTGGCGCCTGTGGTTTGCCCGTGCGCCCTGGCTTGTGCTGCCGGTTTCGGTCTCGTTGATCTGGCGGGAGTTAACCGGCGGCGCGGTCGAGTTCAACTGGTCTTACTATTTCATTGTCTTCATCTCGATCGCCGGACTGCTGGCTGTTGAGCAGATTTACCGAAACGCAGGTCGATTACAGCGTCGTTTCGCAACGCTGGTCGCGATTTCGTTCGGATTGCTGTTTATTTTCGATCTGTTCATCTATTCAAACGCGATCTTGCTCGGCCTGTTGGACGAGCAACTATGGGCGGGGCGCGGTTTCGTAAACGCGATGGTGGTGCCTGTTCTCATCTTTGCCCTTCGCCAGGAGCTCAGCGCTGAGAGCGGTTTGTTTGTATCGCGGCAGGTGGTCTTTTATTCATCGTCTCTGGTGGCTGTCGGTTTGTACCTGTTGGTGGTGGCGTTTGGTGGTGCGCTTATCGAGGAGCAGGGCGGCGACTGGGGCGCAGCGTTAAAAGGACTGTTCTTCGTAGCCAGTTTGCTTGTGCTCACGCTCGTTCTGTTTTCCGCTGCCATCCGACGTCGCCTGAAAGTGTTCATTGCGACGCACTTCTATGCCAACCGATACGACTATCGGGAAGAGTGGTTGAAGTTGATTACCCGTTTGTCGCAGGACAGCGCGCGAGCGCCGATGCCGGATCTGTGCCTCGACGCACTGGCGGATATCATCGAGAGTCCTGCCGCGGTGCTATGGCTGAAGAGCTCGGAGGGCGAGGTATTTGATCGGGTCGCCATCGTTGGCAACGATTCTGCGCCTGAGATGTTGACTGAGTCGGATCCGGTTGTTGCATTCCTGCTCGAGCGTGACTGGGTGATCGATGGGAGGGAAGCGTTGCGTGACCCGGAGCATTATGGCGGCGCATTTGATCCGAGTTCGGACAGAGTATTGACGCATGATCGCATCATCGTACCGATTACGCTGGACGGTGAGCTGATCGGGATCGCGGCTTTGGTGCGACCCGCCGGTATGCCGCTTTTGATCTTCGAAGATCACGATCTGTTGCGCACCGTCGGGCAACAACTCGGTGTGTTTTTGCAGCGTGACCGAACGCGTGATGAGCTGGCAGAGGCACGCCAGTTCGAGGTATTCAATCGTTTCACGGCGTTCATCATGCATGACCTTAAGAATCTCATCGCGCAGCAAAGCCTGGTGGTCAAGAACGCGGAGAAACACAAAACCAATCCGGAATTCGTGGATGACGCGATCGAGACGATTGCCAACTCCGTGCGACGGATGGAGAAGCTGCTCGCTGCATTGACGCGTCAGCAACAGCCGGAGTCGGTCACGACTATTGCCCTGTGCAGCCTACTTAAGGACGTGGTCTCGGATGCTTCCTCAAGACAGCCGGTGCCGGACCTTGAGTGTGAAGCAGGCGCGTTTTCGGTTCGTGCAGATCCAGATCGCTTGGGCGCCGTTTTGGGGCACCTTGTTCGCAATGCCCAGGACGCGGTAGGTGGCCCGCACGGATCGGTTTGCGTGACGTTGCGTCGCAATGGCGACGTTCATGAGATTTCGATCGTCGATGAAGGCGCTGGCATGACCGGGACCTTTATCCGTGAGCGGTTGTTTCGGCCGTTCGTCTCAACGAAGGGCGCTCAGGGTATGGGCATCGGTGCGTATCAGGCGCGTGAGTACATCCGGCAGCTCGGTGGGAGCTTGGACGTGGCCTCGACGCCGGGTCAGGGCACCGAATTTATTGCGAGATTGCCGGCCGTCTAGGATGTGACGGGCTTCACTGCCTCATATCGGACTCGGTTCCTTACCTGAGGCGGGTGCATGCGCTAGTATCCCGTATTGCTAGGGGGCTGGCACGGCGGACAAACTTCTGCAATTTTCTGAGGCGAAATCGGGGCTGACCTTTCCAGGGGGTTGGCACATGCTAATTGTGATCACTGTGATCATCACAGTGAGCATTGCGTTTCTGCCGGCGACAGAGAATCTCCTGGCCCGCTGGTTGAAGGATCCGACCTACGGGCATGGCTTGCTGCTCGCGCCGCTTATTGTTTGGATCATCGCGAGAGCGGTTGAGAGAGTATCTCCATCTTCGCTCTTCTGGCCGGCGTTTTGGCTAGCGGTTGTCGGCACCTCGGCCATGGCGCTGGCACAGTTACTCGGCATCGTCGCACTCTATCAGCTGGTTCTGCCTTTGGTGTTGTGCGCGATGCTCGTGGCACTCTACGGCCGCGACTCACTGCGCCGGGTTCTGCCAACCACGGCAATGCTCTATTTCTGCCTTCCGGTTTGGGATGTCATCAACCCGGTGCTTCAGCAATGGACCTCGATTGCTGTTGGGCAAATGACTTACATCGCCGGCACTCCCGCCTTTATCGAAGGCAATATGGTGACGGTATCCACCGGTATCTTCGAGATCGCTGCCGGCTGCAGTGGCCTGCGTTTTTTCATCATCAGCGCTGCGGTGTCTGCGTTGTACGGATATTGGTACCTCGCGCGCTCACGCGATGCTTTAATGTTGGTCGCTATCGCGATGCTGGTTGCGATCATAGGCAACTGGATCCGTGTTTTTATCGTGATCCAGATGGGCATTCGACTTGGCATCGATCATCCGCAGGTAGTTGACCACACTTTCGCAGGGTGGTCGCTATTCGTTGCCACGATGATCGTTGTGTTCTGGATTGCTTCCCGTCTGCAGGAAGCGGAGCCGGAGCACGAAGAGACTGCACTGACGACGGCATCTCCGGGCATCATGCGGCTTGCGGTTGTCGCGGGGAGTTGTGTGCTGGTGGTGGCGTTAGCGTTCGCCGCCCGCTTTGTGATTGTCTCCGGGTCCGACTACAACCCACCTCGCCTCGCTGATGACTCGACTTCGCGAACGTCGGCTTGCGGGCTATGGCGCACGGCCTACAGCAGACCTGCGGTTGAGCGTCGCGGCGCTATCCTCTGGGAGGGTGAGCCGCTATGCATCGACATGGCGTGGTACCGCTATCAGCGCCAGGGCTCAGAACTCCTGAGCGGTGCCAATCGCCCGGTTGCAAGGGAGCGCACTGGGGACAACCCTGTGCTCGGTCGTTTTCTGAGAGGCGGCGATGAAATTCTCGTGGCGCGCTATCCATCCGGTGAAGGGGTATGGGTCGCGGTGCGCCACAGGATTGGTGATGGTGTTGTGACGTCACCGATACAAGCAAAGTGGCTACAGCTGGCACAGTTGTTTCAGGGCAGAATGGATGCGCGGATGGTTGCGGTCGCGCAGCGATGTGATAACAGCTGCCGAACAGCGATGCTCAGCGGTCGGCCACCAATAGATACCGCCGCGGCGCTTGATGCCGCGGAGGAAAGACTCGTGCAGGACTAGGAGCGACACCGGCATGACACGTTTTGTTTTCAGCTTTACCCCTTACCGGCTCATGATGGCCATTGCGATTATCGGTTTGACGGGATGTCAGCCGAGCGCCGAGGATCGTGTATCTCGCGCCAATGAGCATGTCGCAAGCGGCGACTATCGAGCTGCGGTGCTCGAGGCGCGCAGCGCTCTGCAGGAGCAACCAGCCAACATCGAGGCGCGCCTGATCTTTGCTGAGGCTTCGCGGCAAGTGGGTGATTTTCCCACGGCGGCAGCAGAGTACGGTCGAGCGGTGGAGCTCGGCGCGCAGCTTAGGGACTTCTTGCCGGAGTACGCCGAGAGCCTTCTGGTTGTTGGCAGCGGACAGCAGGTGCTGGCGCAGCTAGGCGATGCGCTGAAGGCGAATCCAGAGGTTGCGGTGCACCGTAATCTTCTGGGGCACGCGTATGCCGCATCCGGGGAACCGGAGCTCGCCAAGGCAGAATATGAGCGTGCGCTGGCGTTGGACGACGAGCTTCCGGATGCCTACGTGGGACTGGCGTCACTCGCAGAGCGTGCGAGCAACTCGGCTGAGGTCAAGCGCGTGCTGGCAGTCGCTGAAACCAAGGTGCCAGGCAGTGCGGAGTTGCAGTTGTATCTGGCGCAGCAGGCGCCGGATGCCGAGGCGCGAGCCGCGTTTATCGAGCGTGCGTACGCGGGCCTCGGTGACAACGCGTCCCCGGTGACGCGTGCGCAGGTGTTGTTGGTGCGCGTTGAGAACTTTCTGCAAAGAGACGCGCTCGATGAAGCGCAGGCCGCGTTGGATGACTATAAGACACAGTTTCCGGGGGCCCCGCAAACGCTGTTTCTGCAATCCTTGATTGCTCTGGAGCGCGGCGATATCGACCGCGCGCGAGCAGGGCTGTTGCGGATCAGTGAAGGTGTGGCCGGCGGGTCTCCAGCAGACCTGTTTCTTGGCAGTATCAATCTGCAGCAGAACAATCTTCGCCAGGCCGAGGCCTACCTCACCAAGGCGCTTCGATTTGATGCAACCAGCGGTATGGCACGCAAGCTCCTTGCCGAAACGTTGCTGGAGCTCAATCGACCGCAAGAGGCGCTGGAAGTGCTAGCTGCTCTGGCGCCGGAACAAACCAGTGATCCGCGCGTCCTCGCATTGTTGGGTCAAGCTGCCGTCGCATCGGGTAATCCTGCAGATGGGGTGATCTATTTCGAACGCAGTGCAGCTCAGGTGCCGGACGACCCCGGCCTGAAGCTCGCGACGGCGTATAGCTATCTAGCCTCCGGCAGAGCCTCCGAGGCGCTCGACCTGTTGGAAAACCTCGAGGATGACGCAATAGGCGGATATCGAGGTTCGTTGTTGCGAATGCTGGCTCATCTCTCGAGCAATGATCGCGCTGCAGCAATCGGTGAAGCCGAGGCTCTGGTCGAGCGGGCGCCCGACGATGCCACCGCGTGGTCGCTAGCGGGTCAGCTTATGGGGAATTTACGGGAATTTCCGATAGCGCGGCAGTACTACACGCAGGCATTGTCCATCGATGCCATGCATACGCCGTCGCGATATGGCCTTGCTCGGGTCGAACTCTCTGATGGCAATGTCAGCAAAGCGAATGAGTTGCTCGAGGCCTTGCTTGATGATGTGCCGAGCTATATGCCCGCGGTGGCAACACTCGGTCAGATCGCCGGATCGATGGGCAACACCGCAGCGGCGGTTTCGCGAGTGGAAGCCGCGGTAGCAGCGACGCCGGAAGCCGCCGAGCCGCGTTTCCTGTTGGCTCAGTACCAGCTGTCGGCTGGCGAGACCGAGGCCGCACTTGCGAGCGCTGAGGCAGGTCTTGAATTTCATCCCGATAACGCTCGCTTGTTACAAATGCGTGGTAAAGCCAGAGGCCAGCTCGGTAACGAGGAGGCAGCGCGACAGGACTTGTTGCGTGCAGCGGAGCTCGCACCGCTGGACCGACTGATGCAGCTCGACAAAGCCAGAGTCTTGCTGAACACGGGCGATCCGGATGCAGCTCGCGAGGTCATCAGCGACTACCTGAATGCACAACCCGGCGACACCGTCGCATTGCTATTCGGTGCGGATCTCGATCTGAACCAGGGTGCGGTGGATCGTGCGGCGAATGCGGTGAACGCGGTGTTGGAGCAAGATCCGGACAACCGCGCAGCCTTGATTCTCCAGGGCGATATCTTGCTGCAGCGGGGAGACCTGGAAGGGGCCCTGGACCGCTATGACGTCGCGGGTCGCAACCAGATGGATCGTCGACTGCTGCTTCGGCAGTTCTCAACGCGGCAGAAGCTCGGTTTGCCGGATAGTCGGAGCGTTCTGGACGCCTGGCTCCAGCAGAATCCTGATGACGTGCAGATTCAAACTGTGCTGGCACAGTCACTGGATGCTGCGGGCGAGCAAGCGGCTGCAATTTCTTTGTACGAGGAGCTCGCAGAGCGGCAGGGCACCAATGATCGTGCCCGAGCGATCGTGTTGAACAATCTCGCGTGGATGTATTTCACAGCCGGTGACGCACGCGCAAGGCAAACCGCAGCGCAGGCCCAAAGCCTCTCGCCGGGCACGGCCGCGATCAACGATACGTTCGGTTGGATTGCGCTTTCAGAGGGAGACCTCGACACGGCATTGCCCGCTTTGCGGCGCGCGAATGAGCTCGATCGTGACAACCCAGAAATCGCCTGGCACCTCGCTGCCGCTCTATCGAAGAACGGTGAGCGCGAACAGGCGATGCGATTGCTGGGGCGGGCGTTGCAGTCGGAGGCGCGTTTTGCGGGTCGCGGTGAGGCCGAAGCCCTGTACGCGGAGCTTCGCGGGTCTCCTTAATTCGCTTCCCTCTGCAGGCAAGGTGCGGACACCTCGAGCAAAGTGCCCGGCGGTGGGTCGCTCGTGAAGAACGTCAGCGCTTCAATACGCGTCAAATCCATCGATCTGCCGGTAGGGGCGTTGCGAATCTGATCGAGAGGGATGCTCACGCTGGCGCTGCCTGAGTCGAATCGTCGATTGAAGCGATCTTCGTGTTCGTTGTTGTGATCCCGGTCGTGAATTCTGAGCGTAATCGGCACAGGTGGAGCTGTTGCAAAGTCGATGGTAAGGCGATCGTAGCCACTCCAGTCGGCCACCGGATCGAGCAGGCGTAAACCGGCGTAGCGCTTCTGCCCCAAGCTTAGCGAGAGCGTCGTCTCAGTGCGTGCGGAGATCGAGGCATTCATCGGTCTTTGTGCGGAGCTCAACAACGGTGCATCGAATCGAGCAAGACATGGCATTGCGGCACTACGCTGGTATCCCGCGTAGAGCCAGCCACAAAGCGGCGCTACTCCGATCAGCATGAGACCGACCGCGGCAAGCCTCGCGGCCCCGCGACGACCTCGCCAAAGCGCTATTGCGGCCAGCATCAGGCTGGCGCCAGCGATGTCAGCGAGCAGGTCACGCCAATCGGTTTCCCCACCTGTGACCAACTGCGAAATCTCGGATGAGAGCGCGATCACAGCGACGGTCGTGACAGTCTTCAGCGTATGACCTCGAAAAAACCGAGAAACTAGAAG
Organism: uncultured Chromatiales bacterium; assembly: GCA_963922335.1. GTDB lineage: Bacteria > Pseudomonadota > Gammaproteobacteria > Steroidobacterales > Woeseiaceae > CALBPI01. Next base: position 97,887 of record CAWUIB010000010.1, read on the forward strand.
GGTTACGAGCATGAATAGTGGGATATGCCCGGCATTTCGAGCCCCGCCAAGAATGATGGATTGCCGATCGCTATCGATTGCGTGCACGGCCAGCACCGCCAGCAACAGCAGTATCAGGGCTGTCCACGGGGTAGGGCGTGGATCGTTATCGGCATGTGACATAAAAAATGACATTTTCTGGAATTAAATCAAAGCATTCTGGTCGTTTAAACATGACTTTGGCATCATAGGGTATTGAGCGTGCGGCTACAGCGCGCAACGGTATTCGCGACCGAATAAGGACAACCTCCCGATGACGTACTGTGCAAGACGTTCTCTGCTCCTGATCTGTATGACAGCAGGACTGCTCGCCGCTTGTGGTGGCGGACAAACGCTGCCTCCCGCTGCGGCGGGTGCCACCCCGGTTCCGCAGGCGGAGGATCTCAGCAAATACCGTATCGGCCCGGGTGACCAGCTCGAAATTTTCGTTTGGCGCAACCCGGAAATCTCGTCGACTGTACCGGTTCGACCGGATGGCAAGATTTCAACGCCGCTGGTCGAGGACATGATTGCGGTCGGCAAGACTCCGTCGCAACTTGCGCGCGATATCGAAAACGTCCTGCAAATCTACATCAAGCAGCCGCAGGTCAATGTCATCGTGACCAATTTCCAGGGTGTATACGAGGGCCAGGTACGGGTCGTCGGTCAGGCGACGAATCCGCAGGCGATTCCGTATCGCGAAGGCATGACGGTGCTGGACGTCATGATTGCGGTCGGTGGTCTTGGTGAATTCGCCGCAGGCAATCGCGCGAAGCTGGTACGCGTTGAGAACGGTGAGACGACCGAGTACCGCATCCGGTTAAATGACCTCATGAACAAAGGCCGGATCGACCAGAATGTCGCTATGAAACCTGGCGACGTCATTATCATTCCAGAGGCGCTGTTCTAGCATGCGCGAGCAACTCGAATTTCTGGTCTCGGAAGCGCGCGGCATGTGGCGCTTCCGCGTCATCGCGCTAATCGCAGCGTGGGTCGTTTGCATCGGCGGATGGTTGTTCGTGCTGATGCTGCCCGATACCTATGAAGCCTCGGCGCAGGTGTACGTTGACACAAGCTCTCAGCTGCGCCCGACGCTGGAGGGTTTGATTGTAGACACCGATGTCACCGACCAGCTCGATCTCGTTACCAACGTGATGTTCAGTCAGCAACAGTTGGAGCAGGTGGTCACTGACACCAACTTGAATCTTCGGGTTAACCCAGAACGCTCAAGAAGCGACGTCGCGCGCGGATTGCGAAAACGGTTGTCGCTCACCAACGATGCGAAGGCGGATCCGAACCTCTACTCGCTGAGTTATTTCGATACCGACCCAGTGCTCGCGAAGGTCGTTGTGGAAACCATGCTCAACAAGTTCGTCGAGAACTCACTCGGTGCGAACCGCGAAGGCTCAGAAAGCTCGCAGCGGTTCCTCCGTGAGCAACTTGCCGATCTTGAGCTCGAGCTTACAGCCGCTGAAAAGCGACTTGCAGACTTCAAGCGCGCAAACATTGGGCGCATGCCGGATGAGGGCGGCGACTACTACAGCAGTCTCCAGGAGTCGATCGATAATCGCGACACCATCCGTTATGAATTGACGCTGCTGCAAAGAAAACGCAGTGAACTCGAGGCGCAGCTCGCGGGCGAAGCACCGATCGTTCAGGCCGGTGCGGAGTCCGGACCGATTGCCGACCTGGATGAGCGCTTGAATAGCAACCGCGAGAAACTGGAAGAGCTTTCGCTGCGCTTCACGGATTTGCACCCGGATGTCATTCAGACCAAGGCGGTGATCGAGGAACTCGAACGACGTCGGGAGGATGCACTCGCCGAGTTGGCGGAAACCGGCGGCGCGGCTTCCGACAATCCGATTTACCAGAGCATCAAGATCGATCTCAACAACACGGACGTAGAGATTGCGGCAAAGATCGCCGAAGAGCAGGCAGCGATGCGTCAGATCACCCGCTTGCAGAGCCTCGTTGATGTGTTGCCGCAGGTCGAAGCCGAGTTGCAACGCCTCAACAGAGACTATGGTGTGAAGCAGGATCAGTATCAGGCGCTGAGCGAGCGACTGGAACTGGCAGAGCTCTCTGACTCTGCCGACCAAAGCCAGGACATACAGTTCCAAACGATCAACCCGCCATTGGTCCCCGAGGCGCCGGCGTCTCCGAATCGACCGCTGTTATTGGCCGGGGTGTTGTTGCTCGGTTTGGGTGCAGGCGGAGGCGTTGCATTTTTGATTAGCCAGATCCGTCCGGTGTTCCACCACACGGGTGCGCTCCGAGAAAAGATCGGGTTGCCGGTTCTTGGTGGTGTATCGCTAGTTATTAATGCAGAGCGCAAGAAGCAGCGCATCACGCAACTTGCGGCGTTCTCGACCGGCTTGGTCGCGCTGATCGCCGCGTTTCTTTTTGTTTTGGTTACTCGCGAGCAGGGGATGGTCGCAGTCCGGGGCCTGATGGCAGCGCTTTAGGGGAAAGGCAATGAGCAAGATTCAGAATGCACTAAAGCGAATACGTGATTCAAAGAGTGAATCCGGCTCCAAACCGTCGCAAGCCAGAGAACCCAAACGCGATCAGGAGCCGAGCGCGAGAAGCTCTGCAGACGACACGATCGCGACGCTGGCGCTGCGCGAGGAAACCATCGCGGAAACCGGCGAGTTTCGTACTCAACGAGTGATCGAAGTGAACCGCGCGAAGCTTCGGGAAGCTGGCATGCTTGCGCCGGAAATGCAGGAACGACTGCTTGCTGACCAGTATCGATTGATCAAGCGTCCGTTGTTGGACAACGCGGTCGGCAAAAACGTCGGCCTGATCGAGGATGGCAACCTGATCATGGTCTCGAGCGCGTTGTCAGGAGATGGCAAAACCTTCACTTGCGTCAATCTGGCGCTCAGCATGTCGAGCGAGACCGACGTCAACGTGTTGCTTGTCGATGCAGACGTGCCGAAGCCGCACATTTCACGCATCTTCGATGTGGCAAATGAGCCGGGGTTGATCGACCTTCTCCTCGACAAATCGTTGAAGGTAGAGGATGTGATCATTCCAACGGATGTCCCGGGTCTTGCGATTTTGCCCGCCGGTCAGCGTAACGATCAGGCGACGGAGCTGTTGGCTAGTCGCAGAATGGCAGAGTTATCGCAGCGACTGGCACGCAAGTACGCGAACCGTGCTGTGGTATTCGATTCGCCACCGTTGCTGATTACCCCTGAGTCGCGCGTGCTGGCCTCGCATATGGGGCAGATCGCAATGGTGGTCTGTGCCGGAAAGACGCCGGTCACTGCGGTGCAGGACGCCGTCGGCTGTATTGATGAGTCAAAAGCGATCAACCTCGTGTTGAATCAGAGCTCGGTGTCGGGACTGACCGGAGCGCAGTACGGCTATGGCTATGGCTACGGTTATGGTTACGGCAGAGAACAAGCAGACAGCTAGGCGTGGGAGCCGGTCGTGATTACAAGAACAATAAGATATATCCCAGGTTTCGTTTACATCGCAATCGCGGCCTCGTTTTTTTGCGGGTCGGCGAAGGCTGAAGTCAACGTCGACTACGCGATTGAAGCGGGTGGTGCGCATACCAACAACATCAACCGCGACGTAGAAAATGGTCTCGATGAAACCGCGGCGATCGTTGGCCTGGACCTGGACCTCACGGCCGACACCCGACGCATCGACAGCACGATTGCGCTGGATATCGAACAGCGGATCTACACCAAAGACACCAACGATGATGAAACGCTTGGTACGTTCGTCGGCTCTTTGGATCTCAGCGTCGTTGAAGACGTGCTTCAGTGGCAGGTGCGCGATACATTTGGTCAGGTGCTGAACGATGTGTTTGCGCCGGATAACCCGCAAAACCGCGAGGACGTCAATGTCTTCACCACCGGTCCGGTATTGAATCTGCCGCTCGGCACCAAGACGCAAGTTGAATTGTCAGCGTTGTATCGCGACGTAAGTTTTGAAGACTCACCGCAGGACAACGACGGTATCAACGCTCGCCTTTCGCTGATCCGCAGTGTGAGTCGAAACCGAAGCTTCTCGCTGAATGCTACGAACGGGGAAGTCGACTTTGACCGAGAGGCCAGCCCCGACTTTGACCGACGCGCGATTACCGTCGGATTTTCGAGTCAAACTTCGCGCTCGTCTCTGAGTGTCGAAGTGGGTCAGAACGAAGTCATTTTCGAGGGCGATCGCGAAGATCAGGACGGCGCTCAGATAACCGTTGAGTTCCAACGTTCGATCAGCAATCGCATCCGCTTCTCGGCCAACTACAACCAGCAGCTGATCGACAGTGCGCGACTGTTCCAGGATTTTCTGGGTGACCGCAATATCGGCAATATTGTCGGCGACGGCATCGGAAACCCGGCAACCGATCAGAATGCCGTGGCCGATCCGTTGGAACAGCGTACCGGTGGTTTCACGCTGACCCTCGATCAGCGCAACGGCAGCATCTTCACTTCCCTGCGCCTGATCGATTTTGATTTTGTCGATTCGGACGAACAGGATCGTGATGGTTATCAGTTCCGCATCGGAACCAACCGCAACTTCTCTAATGGTTGGCGAGTGGGTATCTCGGGCGGCATCAATCGCAACCAGTTCACGAACGGTCGTGACGATGACAACTGGCAAGTGCGCGCCACGTTGGGCCGACAGCTCTCGCGTACCCTTTCCCTGAACGCATCGGTTGCTCACATCGAGCGGAACAGCACCGCCAACGGCGCCTCTTTCGATGACGACGTGATCCGCCTGACGCTTGTATGGCGCCCCACGGCTTCCCGAGGCGGTCGGTGAGTTCGACAATTGAAAACGCGATCACGATCGATGTGGAAGAGCACTTCCAGGTCGCTGCATTTAAGGACGCTGTAGAAACAGACTCCTGGGCAACGCAGCCATCACGTGTGGTCGCCAACACCGACCGAGTACTGACGGTTTTCGACGAAGCGGGAATTAAAGGCACTTTTTTCACGCTGGGATGGGTCGCCGAGCGCTATCCAGAGCTGGTACGCCGGATTCATGACGGGGGCCACGAGGTCGCGTGCCACGGTTATTCGCATCAACTGATCTACGAGCAATCGCCGGAGGTGTTTCGCGAGGAAACGCTGCGCGCGAAACGTGTGTTGGAGGATGCGATTGGTGCGAGTGTCGATGGCTACCGTGCTGCGAGTTATTCGATAACACGACGCTCGCTTTGGGCGCTGGACACGCTGGTTGAAGCTGGGTTTCGATACGATTCCAGTATCTTTCCTGTGCATCACGACAATTACGGCATCCCTGATTCTCCGCGGCACCCGTATCAGTTACAGGCCCCCAACGGCGGTCAATTGATAGAGTTCCCGATCACGACCTCGAGGGTCGCGGGCGTCAAGCTACCGGTTGCCGGTGGCGGGTATTTTCGACTCTTTCCGTACTGGCTTACTCGCCTGGGCCTCAAGCGCGTCAACGAAGTAGAGCAGCGACCGTTTGTTTTCTACCTCCACCCTTGGGAGGTAGACCCAGGGCAGCCGCGAATCGAAGCCTCCCGTTTTTCGCGATTCCGACACTACAACAATCTCGATAAGACAGAATCACGTTTGCGTCAGTTGATTTCGGATTTCCGCTTCACCCGGATGGACCGAGTCCTTGAGCGCATTGCGCTGGATTCGACCCCGCTCGCGCTCAGCGCGGCCTGATGACGTAGAGGTTTCCGGATGAACACGGCAGGCGAGAGTGTCGTTACCGTCGACGATCACGACCGGCGCTGGGTCGAGTATGTCGAGCGTCATCCGGACGCGACGCACTATCATCAACTTTCCTGGGCGAAGCTGATCCGTGCCGAATTCCGGCAGACACCGCATTACCTGATGGCGATGAACGGTGATGAGGTTGAAGGCGTACTGCCGCTGGTCAGATTGAACAGCCGATTGTTCGGTCACTATATGGTGTCGATGCCCTATTTGAATTACGGCGGTGTTCTCGCCACCAATTCGACTGCCCGGACTCGCCTGCAGCAGGCGGCGATAGAGCTCGGTCGTACCCTGGGCGTATCGCATATCGAGTTCAGGGAGCAAGCGGCAGATGAGGTTGGCATGCCAGTTCGAACGGACAAGGTATCGATGATTCTTGACCTGCCAGCATCCATCGACGATCTCGGGAAAGCCATCGGGAGCAAGCGACGCTCGCAAGTGCGAAGACCATTGCGTGAGGATCCGCAAATCAAGGTTGGCGGTGCGGAGCTGGTGCCACTTTTTTACGAGGTGTTCGCCCGAAACATGCGTGACCTTGGGACTCCCGTTTATGCACGTTCATTTTATGAACGTATGGCGACGACGTTTCCGGACGACGTGAAGATCGTGGCGATTACGGTGCGCGATCAACCGGCTGCGGCAGCGTTTCTTATCGGGCATCGCGAGCAACTGGAGATTCCCTGGGCGTCGACGGTGCGCGACTTCAATCGTATTTCGATCAACATGCTCCTCTATTGGGAAGTACTTCGATTCGCGATCGAAGCGGGCTACCGAAGGTTTGATTTTGGTCGGTCCACGGTGGATGCGGGAACCTATCGTTTCAAGCGGCAGTGGGGTGCAGAACCCAAGCAGCTGTATTGGCACTACTGGCTAAAAGACGGCGGAGAGCCGCCGAAAATGAATCCGGACAATCCGAAGTACGCCCGTGCAATCCGCTTGTGGCAAAGGCTACCGATCTCGGTCGCCAATTTGCTTGGGCCCCGAATCATCCGCAACCTGCCGTAGGTCGGTGCGCGTGCCTATGAGAGTGACTCATCTGGCCTCTGGTGACCTCTGGGCAGGTGCGGAAGTGCAGCTGTTTCAGTTGGTGATGGCTATGCGCGAACGCGACGAAGTATCAATCGATGTGGTACTTCTGAACGAAGGGTTGCTGGCGGAGCGGCTGCGCGAGGCGGGTGTCCCGGTGACGGTGATCGATGAGCGCCAGCACGGTGGCGTATCGATTCTGCTCCGACTGATATCGCATTTCAGACGCATTCAGCCAGTGCTCGTGCATACCCATCGGCAGAAAGAGAATGTGCTCGGCAGCCTCGCAGCGCAGCTCGCGGGCGTAAAGTTCAGTGTGAGGACTGTACACGGTGCGCCTGAGTTCAGTGCTGTCGGGTGGCGTCGTCGCATTAACTCGGAGCTTGATCGCTGGACGGCGCGCTGGCTTCAGGATCGTGTCGTGATGGTCACGGAAGACCTCGCTGACCAGTTGAGCGGTCGCTACCCTGCTGCGAAGGTTAGTGTTATTGAGAATGGTCTGGCACCAATCGATCGGCTTGAGGGTGCTGCGAAGTACGCAGTAGCGAGTAAATTGAACGTGTGCTTTGCTGGGCGTCTGGTGCCGGTCAAGCGGGTGGATCTGTTTGTCGATATGGCGGCGGCGGCGCAGCAGCAGTCAGATGACCGATTCCATTTTCATATCTTCGGAGATGGTCCAGGGCAGCCTGCACTTCGTGAGCGGGTCTCGTCTGCGGGTCTGGAGGACTCCGTATCCTGTTGGGGGTTCGTTGACGGCCTCACAGACGCGCTTGGTGAGATGGATGTGCTGGTAATGACCTCAGATCACGAGGGTCTGCCGATGGTGATGCTGGAAGCTATGTCACTGGGGGTCGCGATCGTGGCGCACGCAGTGGGTGGCATGCCTGAGGTGTTGGCGTCCGGTGAGTGTGGTGTTCTGGTTCGCGAACATACCGGTGAAGCGTTCTTGAGCGCGCTTCAGTCATTGGCGCAGGAGGATGTGAGACGTCGTGTTTCAATGCGGGCACAGCGGCGATTCTCCGAGCGCTACACCGCGGATGGGTGTGCCTCCCGAACGGTCGCGCTCTACCAGTCGCTGGTCTCCTAACCCCAACGGCTGTAGATTAGAGCCACCCCGATACTTGAGCGAGAAACGCGTTCGGTGTGTTGCTATTGCCCTCATGGACTCCGATACGATTCAGAGTATGGCGGGGCGTGTTTGCAGTGTTCCAACCGGCAACGGTCGTAACAGCCGCATCGTAGTGATGCTGGGCATATCGAACGGCAGCAGGCGCGTGGTCACCATTCGGATAACAGAACAAGGTCACCGGTGATTCCATTCCTGCTTCAAGCGCCTGCCTCGATGCGACCAACTGGTGTTCGATCACTTCGTCTGCGAGCGCATCGGTAAGTCTCGTGTGGTCTACCGTGTGCGAACCGAAGGTGAACGACGCCGACCGCATCTCGAGAATTTCCGACCAGTTCAGCAGCGACCTTGGTTGTTGTTTGTGTCGACCCCCTAGTGCGTTCAGCATTTCGGTTGATCGATTGCGCAAAGTGGCGTCATCCAGTCGTGATTTCGCGCTAACAATGGCTGCGTCGATACGCTCCGGATTGTCTGCGTGAACCACCGGCGGGTGCAGATCGCGAAGCCAAGCGAATGGATCGGTATCCCAAAGATCCGGCTCGCGTTCATGCGCAAGGCGAATCGCGGTTGCGAGCTGCTCGGGCCAATAGTTGCCGGTTGAGCCCACCATATCCGAGACCAGGAAAATCGTTGCCGGCGCATTGTGCCGCTCAAGGATGGGTTGCGCATACTCGTGGTTGTCCCGCCAGCCATCATCGAAAGTGATCGCGATCGCACGATCGGGCAAGGGATCACCCGAATCTGCACGCTTCAGCCACTCCGCGAGGTCAACAACGGTGAAATGACGCTTCATGGTGTCGAGATGCATGTCGAAGGTATCCGGATGGACGATCATGCCCGGCTGTTCGTCCTGATACCGTGGGTCGTCCGGCGGCAGAACTCGGTGATACATGAGAATCACAAGCTGCCCACCACCGCGCCACCGGTGCGGACCGGCAACGGCGATTGCGTTTCGTAACGTCGACTTGATGAGTCTCTTGATCATGGGTGGGCGCGACGATTTAGCAACTGTTCGTGGATTGCATGATAGCCCCTGACCATCGCGTCGACGCTGAACTGCGTCTCGGCGCGCTTGTATGCACGTGTCACGCGAGTTTGTGCGGCCTCTCGATCCGTCAGTGTGCTGAGGAGTGCGGCGGCAAGTGCCGCAGGGTCTGCGGTCGGAACCAGTAACCCGGTCTGCTCGTCGGTCAGTATTTCCTCGGGGCCACCGCTGCGTGTTGCAACAACCGGAACGCTAGCGGCCATCGCTTCCACGCAGGTCAGACTAAAGCCCTCGGAATGTGAGCTCGAGCAGTAGACGTCGAGTGTTGCCAGGAGTCCAGGCGGATCATCAAGGAAACCTGCGAGGTGAACACAGTCATCGAGGGATAGGGCGGTGATTTCCTGCCTGAGCTCGTTGAGCAAGCGGCCACCGCCCTCGCCGGCGATGATCAGCTGAACGTCAGGTAACGACTCCCGCACGATAGCTACCGCTCGAACCAGAATTTCATAACCTTTGGGTTTGCGGATGTTGCCGAGCGCGCCGATGAGTGGCGCGTGCTCATCAATGCCAAACCGTGAGCGAAGGTCGCTCGGTGCCGCTTCGGCGAACCGTTTAATGTCGACGCCGTTGTAGACCACGGAGAGCTTTGGGTCGTCGTGAAATCCGGCCTCCAGCAATTCTCCACGCAGCGTATGCGAGACCGCCACCAACGCGGAGGCACCCCGCTGCACCAACACGCGTTTCAGTCCGTTCGCGAATCCCGGCGCCGCGAGGTCTCTTGCTCCGTGAAACGCCGCGACAACGGGCGTGCCCGTAATGCGGCCGGCGATGCTGCAGTAAAGGTTGGAGCCGTATAGATGTGACTGAATCAAATCCACACGGTGCTTGCGGATGAGTCGAATCAGATAGCGCAGATAATGGGTGTTGAAGGAGCCTTTGGTGTCGATAAAGTAGCTCTCAACATCTCGCTCCCGCAGTGTTGCCTCAACCCAGTTGCCGGGTTTGGCAACCGCAATGTGGCGCGCCGTGCTTTGTGGGCTGGCCGCAAGCGTGGCGAACACCGTCTCGGCGCCGCCCGGCCCGCCGGTGTCAATGGAATGCAGTATCGTGCTCATCGCCCGAAACCGAAGTAGCACGCAAACTCATGGAGGAACGGGCGAACATCTCTCCCTCGCAACACCTCATAGCGCATACCGGGCCACCAGGGCAAAAGAAAGCGCATGGCGCTGAGGAATTTTCGACTCGCGCTGAACTCATTGCTCTTCAGCGTCAAATACAGGTGATCCAAATCGCCGAGTAGCCATCGATTTGTGACGCCCAACGCATAGTCTTTGACCGGAGTCGGCGTCCTGCCCAAGGCGAGCTCCGCGGCCAGCAGTGGGAAGTTCACACCCGAGCTAACGGCCAGTTGCAATGAGCCCCAAAACCGCGCATTGATCTCCATAAGGTAAGGTGTGCCATCGTCGCTCACTCTGTACTCAACCATGGCGGGCCCGTGCCACTGCAATGTGTTCAGAAGTGTTGACGCCGATGCGTGTAGTTTCTTGTCGAGCTCGGCACTGCGTGAGACGACACTCACGCCGCCGGATGGCGGCTTCTCTCGTACGCGCTGGTGCGCAAACCATGCCAACGGTGTGCCCTTGTCGTAGAGCGCAAACGCTCCCTTGCCAACGCCCTCAATAAAGGCTTGGAGCAGCCATGGGTGGTCTCGAAACCAGCGATGGGTTTCCTGAAGGCGCTGCAGATGAGCTGCGTCTTTTGCGATGGCGACTTGAGTATGCAAGTAACCATTCTCCACGGGGATTCGGGATCGCGTAGGTTTCATGACCACAGGGAAATCGAAACCGTCGGGCAGCTCACTCATCGGGGCTCCCGGTGCGATCTCCAAGGTTTTCGGTACGGCGACACCGCTTTGCGAGGCAACGCGCATAAGCGCGCCCTTGTCGCTGGCGGTTTCGTAGGTTTCCTGAGGAGGGCAGGGTGTCGTCGGCAGATCCAGGCCATGCGCGTTCTGCACGAGGTGAGTGCTCACGTCAGTCATCGGCATTAACAGATCTACACGCTGTGTTTCACAGCATTGCGCGATGCTCTGAAGTGAGGCGTTCGTGTCCTGACTTGGATCCGGATAGCGAAAGTACCCTTCAGACCATTTGCTACGCCCTGCAAGCGCCTTCCGTCCGGTATCTGCCGTGAAGACAGTGTAGCCAGCCGCGCCAAGCGCGCGCGTCGCGGCCAGTGCACTGCGTTGATCAGCATCCAGGACAAGAACGGTAGGCATATTGGTTCGCATTCCGATTCGACGCGCGATAATAGCTGTTTTTCGGAATTGAAACAGTGTGTTATGTCGTCCAGGACCAGGGCGCTAGCGATGTGACGGAATTCACTGGTCCGAATGGGTGCGTTGCACTGGCATGACGACCGGATTCCTCCTATCGTTGCGCCGTGTCGAGCATCTGGTCGCGACTTTGGGGCAACAACGATAATGACAGACCGTCTCTGGATATGCTGGGAGCGCCATACCCGCAACACCTCAATGGCGAGAGAGTTGGGTGCGGAACTCCTCGAGATCGACTATCCGCGCTCAACGAATCGCCTTGTGCGCTACTTGCTAAGTACGCTGAAGACGATCTCGGCGGTATTGTCACGCCGACCGAGCGTGTTGTTCGTGCAGAACCCGTCGATCGTACTGTCGGTTTTGGGTGTCGTGCTGGGCAAGCTGGTTGGCAGCCATGTTGTTGTGGATGCACACAATGCCGGCGTCTATCCGGGCGAGGGTAACTCGCGTGGTCTGCAAAAAGTGGCGAACTGGATAATGCGGCATGCATCGACGACGATCGTGACGAACGACGCACTGGGCGCTTTCGTCACGACGAACGGTGGTCGACCCTTTGTGATGCCAGACCCGTTACCGAGTTTTGACTTCGATCTGCAAAAGCCCGAAATGCTGACGTCCGCGAGCACGCCAAACACCGCGCTTCTGGTTTGCTCCTGGGCTGAAGATGAGCCACTTGCTGAGATTTTTGATGCGATCCGAACACTTCCTAATCTCACGGTGTTCGCCTCCGGCCGACGTAAGCCATTGCCCGGCAACCCGGAGTTGCCGGAGAACCTGGTACCTACGGGTTTTCTGTCGGAGTCCGAATTTTTTGGTTTGATGCAGGGTGTGGACGTGGTCATCGACTTGACCTTACGCGACGATTGCCTTGTTTGCGGTGCGTACGAGGCGATTGCACTCGAGCAGCCACTGTTGCTGTCGGACACCGCCGCACTTCGCGAGTATTTTTCGGGCGGCGCCGTGTTTACCAAGAATGAGACTGAAGCGATACGCGCGGCGCTGGTCGATATGCTGGAGCGAGCAGACGAGCTGCGCGCCGCAGTGAGCAGCAAAAAGCGCAGCCTGCTGGACGACTGGGCCGCCTTGAATGCGAGGCTCACCGAGCATTTGAACGATACCGAAACGAGACGCATCGCTTGATGAACGCCGAATCGGCAAAACCGATTTTTGTACTTGGGTCTGCGCGATCCGGTACGACGCTAATGGCGTCGTTGATTACAGCTTCATCCGAGGTCGCCGTATACCGTGCGGAATCGATGCTGCTCAATGGTTGTGATCGGTGCTATGGCGCGTTGTCCAGCGATCGTGGAAAGGCCGCGTTTGCGGACGACTGGGTGCGGTCGCGTCAGTTTCGCCGTCTTGGTATCACCGAGGACGCAGGTCGCGCGTTGGTGCGCTCGAGCGCCAGTTACTCAAGTCTGTTGCGCGCAGTCATGAACCAACTGGCCGGAAGTCAGGACAAGCCTTACTGGCTGGACAGTACGCCGGGCCACGTATTCAGTTTGCCGACGATCGCGAGCGCCTTTCCAGACGCTAAAATCATACATATGGTGCGAGACGGTCGCGCGGTTTCAGCTTCCCTGCGCAAACTGGGTTGGGTAGGTATGCGTGCTTCCGATCCTGAAGCGGCGATACAGTATTCAGCACTGAAATGGCAGCGGTCGATACAAGCGTTTGAGCGCGCTCAGTCGGTCGTGTCGGGGCAAGCAATGACCGTGCGCTACGAAGACGTGATCCGAACGCCTGACCGTGTGATGAAAGCCGTTACCGAGTTCATTGGTTTGCAACCCTTTAACTTCAAAACCGCTTTGGAGAACCGGGATCGGCGCGAAACGACGGGAGATGCGGTGGTCAGCAGCAATACGGCATTCGAAGCGCTCGGCGATGGGCTCTCTGAAGTTCCGATCTATCGATGGCGAAAGACGCTTTCCGAAAAGGAGATCGGGCTCGTCGAGGCGGCGATCGGTGAGACGTTGGTACGTCAGGGCTACGAGCTTGTCGGCGAGGGTGGCCTTGGAGCGCTGGATCGTCTGCGCTCGCATATCCGCTCAACGGTTTTCAGTACGAAGGATTTGGCGCGCAGCGTGCTGCCACTGCGTCGTTTGCATTCAACACCACTTGAGATCGCGCGTCATTAGTTCGCGGTGGTGATGTGATGATCACGCAAATGATCAAAGACGGATACGGTTCCAAGAAAGGGCTTTTGCGATACCAGTTGCATCGTGGGTTTGGGATGCTTGGGCGCTACGATACGTTCAAGCCTAAGCCGGAAACCTCGTTCACGCGATTGGTCTTTGTGTGTGCCGGAAATATCTGCCGAAGTCCGTTTGCTGAAGTTGTCGCGCAGGGCAAGGGTCTCAGTGCGGTGTCAATTGGGCTGAGTACACGCGGTGGTGATCCGGCGAATCCTGTGGCTCTCGCTGTGGCTAGCGAGCGCGGAATTCCGTTGGCGCAACACCGCTCGAGCCGGGTCGAGGATTTCGAGCCGCAGGCCGGAGACTGGTTTGTTTGCATGGAACCGCAACAGGCTGAGAAGATCCAGGTCCTGTTCCCAGGTTTTCCGACGATACTGTTAGGTATGTGTATGGAGCGTCCACGAAGACCATTCATTCCAGATCCGTTTGGTAAATCGGCCGCATATTTCGCGCGTTGTTTTTCCTGGATCGAAATGGGTGTCGAGACCCTCAACGACTTCCGTGCCACGGCGGGATGAATACTTCTATGCCAGCAGAGCCGCGCACTGGGCACAAGAGTGATATGGCTGACCTGCTCGCATTGAAGGCAGGATCCATGTGGCAAGCACTGAAGGCAGAACCGTTCGCGGTTTGGATGATCTTCTGCTATTTCCTGTTCGAGTACACCCGCCCGCAATCGATTATCCCGGCACTGGATATCCTGCCGTGGATGCAGGTGTTCATTCTCTTGTCGGCGGTGGGGTATTTTTTCCAGCAGAATAAGGGGCGAGCGAGTGGCGGCGCTGTGCTCTTTTGGCTCGTTGCGTTCTTTGTTGTGATCCTGATTTCCAGTCAGGGAGGGTTCGCTCCACCGGTCAGTTGGCGCTCACTCGACAAGTACTACCTTTGGGTCATCATCTTCTTTCTGATCACTCGCATTTGTACGACCGAGCGACATTTCTATTTCTTGTTGGTGATCTTCTTCCTTGCCAGCCTGAAGCTTTCTCTGTTCGGTGCCCGCACCTGGACACTGCGTGGGTTCTCGTTCACAAGCTGGGGGATGAAGGGCCCGCCTGGTTTCTTCGAGAACTCGGGTGAACTTGCGGTCCAGATGGTCGTGTTCTTCGGTATCTCGGTTTATCTCTACAAAGCGCTGGGGCCGACACTGACCGGATGGCGAAAGTGGTTACTGTTAGCAGCGCCGATTACTGCTGCAATGACCGTCATGGCTGCGAGTTCGCGCGGCTCGCAGGTGGCACTTGCCGTCCAGCTCTATTTGATTTTCCTGCACGGCAAGATTTCCATTCGCGCATTGCTTCTCGCGGCAGTGGTTGGCTACGTCGCGTTCAGTTTTCTGCCACCAGAACAGATCGAACGTTTTACAACAATCGGTGAGGACAAGACTTCAATCCAGCGGATGCACTACTGGGAAAACGGCTGGGAAATGATGAAAGACTACCCAGCGTTCGGCGTTGGGTATTTCGCGTTTATTCCCTATTTTGAGCGCTTCTATTCGCAATACGTGCTCTACGATCACGCGCAGCTTGCGCACAACATCTTCATTCAGGTTGGCGCTGACCTCGGCTTTATTGGATTGTCGGTCTACCTCATTTTGATAGCCCTTTGTTTTGCGATTCCGCGCAAGACGATCAAATTGCTTGAGCGGTTCGACAAAGGGGATGAATGGCGAGTGTTCGCCGCCAAGGGGTTGATGCTCGGATATGTCGGTTTCCTGATCGGGGGTCAGTTTGTATCGATCGTCTATTATCCCTTTATGTGGATGCATTTGGCCTTGAGTTGTGTGCTTTTGTCCAGCGTCCGCAACCAGCTGGCCGCGGAACTTACGCCGAATGCTTCTGTCGGAGGTCGCAGAATTGAGACAGTCGCATCGCGGAAAATTCTGACATAATTCCAGGGCTGCCTGCGATTGTGACGTGTGTCATGACAGCAAGTGTGAACTCGTTCATCTTCCTGTCATGGTGCATATGTGACGCTAGTCACTTTAGAGTCTTGTCCCAAACCGACGAGAGAGCCAATTGATGAAAAACGCGAACCTGCTTTCATGTGTTTCTGTTGTTCTTGCAGTGAGCCTGCTCTTTGGAACTGCCTCGGCACAGACCTTATTCGAAGATGATTTCGAAACCGGTGATTTTGCGACCGGCCCATCCCCTGTCTACGCTTGGCGTCCGGCTCCGACAGCATCGAATACGGACAACCACATGATGCGTGGCGTTGATGATGTCTACAGCGTTTCAACGGAGCGTGCGTATCGTGGTCGATACGCCATGAAGCTGCAGTTCGATGGACGCAATGGGTTCTGCAACGCCTGCGGCACGACGGGTGCATCGCTCAACGCTACTACCGCGAATACCGGCTGTTTCACGCCAGAAAACCCAGGGCCCTACGGTGACTCGGTTTACAACTTGTCAAACGGTTGGAGTCAATGGCGTGTCACAAGCGTTACAGGCAACCAGGTTTGCATCGACACCTCTTCGCCGATCGGCGGCAGTGTGTTCGAGAATACAGTGGCCCGTTTGTCGGCTGGAGATAGTCTGAGAGTACCTTACCAGTGTGGTGTCAACGGGACTGTTGGCGGGTCGCCCGGCAGGCGCTCCGACTGCAACCGTGCGATTAACTATCTGCTTAACGTTCGCGACTCGGACGTAGATTACGGTGAGACCCTGTCTCGCCGCTTCTATATCTATATGCCGTCTCAAGCGACGCTGCCGGACGTCACCTTCAAGCTGAGCTACACGGCATGGCAGCGACCTGGCACTTCCTCTCAGAACGCGAAATTGAAGCTATCGACGCAGCGAGATTTGCAGATCACGCTGAATGCACCCGATGGCGAGAATATTGTGGTCAGAAATAGCAACGCTCAGCGCGATACCTGGGTCTACTTCGAAGAGCTCTTTATTCGCGAATCCGCGCCGGGTGCGTCGGATGGCACCTACCGGGTTTACATGGGCCCCGCGACAGCACCTTTTTCCGAGTTGCTGACCCCGATTTTTGAGCGCAATGATGTCCAGATGGGTGTGTTGCGTACAGCGTCCATTATGGGTAACTGGCAGCACTTCGTGGAAGTGACAGGGGCGGTCTACGTCGACGATGTCGTCATCGCGAAATCGTTAGTCGGCCCGGTTGGTTTCGATCCGGACGAGCCACCGGCGGAGCGGGTCAACGACCTGAACTAACCGCACCCTTCGATGTGGTTCACACGGCGAGGCGGAACCTTGTCGTAGCTTTCCGCTTTGCGTGTGGCGTAGACTTGCGGCGCAGTTTGGGTAGGCAACAGGCCGTCGCTCGCAATGAATCCTCAACAGTCATCGCGTGGAATCTTGTCGATAACGGCCAAGTTCCCCAATGTCGTTCAGCCGTGGCTCGTTAATCAGCTAATCGGAATTCAGGCGAACGGCGGTCGAAACAGGATTCTCGCGCGGCGTGCCCAGCTCGATCTCGTGTCGCGAGAGGTGCGAGATCACGGGCTACTCGATCGCTGCGAGTGGATACCGGGCGATAGCACAAAACTGCTACTTGATTGGCTGGTCAGCTTTGTGTGGCCGTCACGCATGGGCAGGGCGTGGCGTGGGTTGTTTCGGTTTCGGCGAGTGGCATCTGCTTCGGTATTGTCGCCACGCGAGAAGCTCTATGGGTTGTTGCTGTGTCGCTTCTATGGCTACGACGATGTTGACGTCATTCACTCACACAGTGAGATTGCTGGAAGCAAATTGCTGCCGATCATCATTGGTCTCGACGTTCCGCTTCTGGCCACGTTCCACGGGCTGACACCCGAGGGCGTTCCAGAGCTGCCCGAACGTCGACGCGAGGCGTATATCTCAACCGCCGATCAAATTCTGGTGAATACCGAAGCGGCAAAGCAGCAGTACATCGCACTCGGTGCACCACCCGAAAAGATGCGTATCGTACCGCAGGGTATTCCGCTCGATCAGTTTCCTTTCACGCCGCGTCATGCACCGCAGCCAGAGGAGCCACTTGAGGTTCTTTCGATCGGTCGATTGGATGTATCCAAAGGACAGCAGTACACAATTGAGGCGATACGGCTACTGAAGGTGGCGGGTCGTCGGGTCAGATTACATCTGGTCGGTGACGGTCCAGCTAGGCAGGAATATTCGCGACAGGTTGAGTCCCTGGGATTGATCGATGCCGTGGTTTTCCACGGACTTTTGGTTGATCAGGACTTGCGTGCGGTTTTTGAGCGTTGCCATGTCTTGGTGTTGGCGTCTCTTGGAGCAACTGCCGAGCACTGGCAGGAGACACAAGGTGTGGTGTTGCAGGAGGCGCAGGCATCCGGACTACTGGTAATCGCGACGCGCACCGGCGGTATTCCCGAGTGCATCGATGATGGTCGTGCGGGCTTCCTGATTGAGGATCGATCCGCAGAGGCGATCGCGAATGCACTGAAGACCGTAGTGGATCAACCTGACCGCTGGCAAGAGTGGCAACTGAACGGCCGTGAGTGGGTGGAGGGTCGCTTCTCCAGTGAGGTGATCGGCAAGCAAATGACCGCAGTTTATGATGAACATATTCATCGATCGCGAACTCCGATTAAGAGATAGGCGAAATGGGTCGTCGTAAGAACGCTGCGAAACATCTCGGAATTTATTCCGCGGGCGCTGTCATTCGTCAGATCGTCGGCTTCTTGATGTTGCCGATCTACACGCGCTATCTAGCGCCTAGTGATTACGGCATCGTTGCGATGTTGGCGCTGTTGATTTCTATTTTCGAACTTGTGCTCGGAGCGCGATTCGCTTCGGCGATTCCAAAGTTCTACTACGAGCACGATGACGAAAAGGAACGCGGAACAGTCATCGGCACCGCACTCGCGATTACCATCACCGCCAGCGTTATCGGTGCATTATTGATCGCTGCAACCTCGCGACCGCTGGCTAGCGCATTTCTTGCCGATATCGCGCTCTGGCACTTCGTGGCGTTGTACGGCATTACCCTGATCACCGTCGCCATTGAGAATTACGCGTTGGTTTACATTCGGCTCCGCGACAAGCCGTTTTTGTTTATGGCGGTTTCGCTCGCAAAACTCGTTGTCGCCTTATCGCTGAACATCTGGTTCGTCGTGTTTCTTGAATGGGGTGTCGCCGGTGTCGTTGCCAGTACGGTGTTGTCATCATCGGGTTTCGGTCTGGTTCTGGGCGCGTACACGATTTACCAGACAGGTGGATGGCGTATCAGCAAGACGTTGATGCGTCGATTGATTCGCTTCAGCTGGCCGTTGTGGGTGGGCAGTGCAGCAGCCGTCTATGTGAGCTTTGCCAATCGATTCATGATCCGATATTTCGGCGACCTGTCGGAGGTGGGGCTTTATGACCTCGCCGCGCGATTCAGCAGCCTCGTGTTGATCCTCGTTTGGCAACCGTTTAATCAGTGGTGGCAGACCGAGCGCTTTGCATTACTGCGTCGTGACGATAACGGTGCGCCGGTTTATCGGTCGGTCTACTCCCTGGTCGCCGCGGCGCTGGTGATCATGGCGACGGGCATCAGCTTGTTCGCGGATATTGTCATCAGGGTCATGGCAGACTCGGCGTTTCACGCCGCTTCACTGGCGGTGCCACCGTTGGCGTTCTCTGTGGTGCTAAAGCACCTGGCGATGTTCTTGAACATCAGCTTCCTTGCATCGGAGCGCACTTATCTGATCGCGACGCTGAAGTATGGGTCTGCTGCGCTGCTAACCGTGATGTACATTGCCATGATTCCCGCGCTTGGCTATCTCGGGGCAGCCTATGCAACCTTGGCGGCAGCGTTTCTTATGCTGTTGATCACAGCGTCAGTGGCAAAACGCACGTTCGATGTCTCGGTGCGGCTCTTTCCTGCGTTCTGGTTTATCGCGATCGGCGGCGCAGTCGTCGCGGTTGATATCCTCGCGTTCGCGGATACCTCGCTCTGGGTGAGTGCAGCGGGCAAGGGTGTGTTGGGGCTCGTTCTGCTCGCGGCGCTCTGGTGGATGCTGGAGCGAGATCCGGCCACGCGCGAAGATCTCAAATCGGTGCGTTTCGCGCTCTTGGCGAGACTTGGGCGGCACTAGCGCGAGAGTGTCGTTTCGACAACCTGCAGTAATCGCTTATGCGCGTTAGCCAGCGAGTAGCGTTTTTCGTCGATTCTTGCTGCCTCACCGAGTTCTGAGCGGTAGGCAGGATCGCACGTCATTGCTTTCATCGCCGCTACGCAAGCGTCCTGATCGCCTTCACGAAAAATGAGACCGGTTTGCCCATGAGTGGTTGCGCCGCAAACGGAAGGGTTGTCGGGTACGAGTGTCGCCAGGCCCGCCCGCATGTACTCGAGAATCGCGAGTGAGTAACCGACTTCGCCCTTCGAGGGGTGAATCGCAAAATCGAAACCGGGTAGCAATGCATTGACACCATCCACGTACCCCGGGAAATGGCACGCGTCAGCGATATCGTGATCCGCGGCCAGCGTTTTCAATTCGCCCAGCATGGGCCCATCGCCCAACAGCGTGAATTGCAGATCGACGGATTCAGAACGTCGAAACTGTGCGAGACACTCGAGCACGAACCGTAGACCTTTATAAGGGTTTGCCCTGGCAGTCATGACCATGTGTACCGCGTCAGGGTCGAGTGAAAATTCCGCGATCGGATCGCGCGTCGGCAACGCCTGTGGTGCTGGTAGGCCGTTCGGCACGGCGAAGCACTTATCAGCGGGAAGCAAGTTTGTGTCGATGGTGCGCTGTCGAACAAATTCCGTGGCACCGATCGCGGCATCACAGACGAGGCCAGGGATCCGCGCCCGAGCCCATTTGAAGAGACGTTTGAGTCCTGAAGGAGGTGTGCGCAGCCCAGGCGTGTGGTCGTGCGTGATGATGTACTCGACCCCGACGCGTCGATAGCGCAAATAGCGAGCGTCAATGTTCGGGCGGTCGCTAAAGTAAATGTTGCGGATACGATACTGCCTCAGGAACTCAAGATCCTGCTCGACTGCATTGCGTCCAAACGCATATTCCACTGTGTCGATTGGTGCTTCTTGGATCACCGTTGGGATTTCGTTGATCTGCGGAAACGCCAGCACCATTCGATAGTCGGAGTGATAGTGGTTGGCCAGTGCTGCCCAGTAGCTCTCCATCAACCACCAAGCGAAGCCGACGTCAGATGGCCAGTTCGCAACGAGTAGAAACCCGGGCCGTGAATCAGTCATCTTGAGTCCAGGCGCCATTGACGATACGAGTTCTGTTCGCGATGCCTTCAAACTCGTAGCCGAACGTCCGGATATCATCAGCGTAAACCCGCTCTACCGCCGAGATCATTTCAGGTGTATAGACTTCTCTATAGCCAGCTCGAGCCGAAGGGTTTCGGTGTTCAAGGCGTGTTTCGAGTGACAGTTTCTGCGCGAGATGGTTGAAGTCTGTCGTCAGCGTTTCAAAGTACATGAGGTGGTCGATCATCGGTTGTTGTCGTCGATCACCGATGAAGTCGATTTGAGTCTTGAAGTGCAGATGTCGATCAAGCCATTTCGGTGAGAACGCCGTTAGTACGAACTCCTCAAACGAACTAAATCGCGCTAAGTGCTCTTCAGCCCACGCTTGGTCATATTCATCCCAACCTCCACCGCGAAGGTATGAGTACGCTGAATACAGGCGATCCCACGGGTTACGCACGAATGCGAATTTGAAGTAACGCTCGAAGGTGTCTCGACCGTAGATCACACGATAGTCCCGTGCCGTGTGGTGATAGGGCAAGTGATCGAACAGTGCCAAAGCGACGGATGTGCCTGCTGACTTGGTGATGTGCACGAAGATGCACTGATGCTCATCGAACGGCTTCAGTGAGAAGTTGCCCTTGTCAGAGGGATTCACCTGTTCGCGCATTCTTTGGAAGTGCTCCGGGTGCCGCCACTTGTAAATCCGTTTGCGGGTTTCGTCATCGAGTAAACGCTCGTAGGCGGCTTTGAAGAAACTCATGAGACGCCCCCGGTTTCGGGAGGTGTGTAACCGTGACGTTCGATGATTACGCGCTCGCGTTCTGCAACGCGCTCGATCGATGCCGTGTCGTAGTAGAAGCTTGCTGATCTACGTTCGGAGGTATTGGTCTTCTGTGCGCCAGATTCGAGTATTGCCGTGCGCTGTTCGCTCGATAATTCAATCTCCGCAGCCTCAATTGCAGCGACGAGGTCAGGCTCCAGATGCTCGGTCCGGACAAACGCGTCTACGAACCCCAGACGATCGATCAAGGCATCGATGGGCTGTTGATGCCTCGCTTGGTAGAGCGCGTCGCCAATGCTGGTGAACAATTTGATGTATCGATAGCTCATCAGGCCCGCCTGCTCGGCGACCCATGAGAGTCCATACCCCTCGCGAAGATCCAGACTTCGAGCGGGGTCGAGCATCATTTCGAGCCAGCGTTGAAACGCAGCGGGATCGTTCGAGTCGCTGTAGGTGTTCAGCCACTCACTTCGCGGCTTTTGACGATCGTTGAACCATTGACGCAAAGCGATTGCTGGGCCCGTCCGCCGCCTGCCCATTTCACGGTGCAGAGAGCGTCGATAGTAGGTCCAATTCGGTCCGTCTGTGGTTTGCTTCCAGACGCTGCCGCGTGATGAGCAGCCGTAAGCCCAGAGCGAGACGTACCAATCCCAAGGATTGCGAATGGAGCCAACAACAAATTTGTCATAGTGCTTCGGCGCCAGGCGATTGTGTTTGCCAATTTGCTCGCCCGGTAGGGTTTTCGCGAGCCAACGACCGATATGCGAACCGCCGGTCTTGTGCAGTTCGACAAACGCGAGTTTTTCGCTGATATACATGCGCGCCGATCCGCTTTCCGGGACTCTCAAAAACGCGTTTTGTAACATAGCGGGCGCTGCGCGGATAGGCTACAGTTCGCGGGTTTTTCATCGGGGACTTTGCGGCACGCATCATGGCAGGGACACGACTCAAATCGGTATTCCGGGAAAGCCTCGGCAATATGTGGCGCGAAGTGCGAATTGCGCTGACTCCGGTTCCATCGCCGAAGAAATGGTTGTTTCTTGTCGGATGCTATAACTCGGGGACCACACTCCTCGCCGAATTGCTGTCTCGACACCCGGAAATCCGCTCTCTGCCCACCGAGGGTCATTTCATTACCGATCAGTTCGTGAAGGACTACGCGATTGGGGTGCCGCGTATGTGGGTCGAGAAAGAGTCGCTCTTCCGCCTCACCGAACATGATGCCGGGCCCGACGCGGTTCGCATTAAGCGTGAGTGGGGCATGCGCGCACGTGGGCGGGGTGAAGTGTTTATGGAGAAGTCGCCGCCCAATTCAGCGCGTACTCGCTGGTTACAGGCGCACTTCAAAGATGCGTACTTCGTGGCGTTGGTCAGGAACGGCTACGCCGTGGCTGAGGGCATCACTCGCAAGGGGGATCCGAAGCACTTCGACGAAGGCTGGCCAATCGATATGTCGGCGCGCCAGTGGGCGCGTGGCAACGACGTTTTGCTCGAGGATGCTGAACACCTCGATAATCTGATGTGGCTTAAGTACGAGGATTTGTGCGAGGACCCTGAAGCGGCACTGGCGCGTGTCGCGGAATTTGCGGGTCTCAATAAGACGCAGGGTTTTTATCGCCCGGAAGCGCTTGCGATTCATGAACGCAATGAAGCGGTCCGAAACATGAATCACATCAGCATCGAGAAGCTGACCCCCGAGCAGATCGCGGTTGTGAATGAAGTTGCGGGCCATTCCCTGCGCCACTTTGGCTATGACATCTTGTAGGGCGGGTCGGTGGGCAGTTTGAAACCCGAGTTCTTTATTATCGGCGCGCCCAAGTGCGGCACGACCTCGATGGCGGTCTACCTGGACCAACATCCGAACGTTTTTGTGTGCAAGCCAAAAGAACCAAATTTCTTTTCGACGGACCTTCCGAAGATGCGGACGGTGCAGACAGAAGCGGAATATCTCGCGCTTTTTGAAAATACCGAGCCTTCGGTTACCCGGGTGGGAGAGGCATCTACCTGGTATTTATTCTCTGAGACAGCTGTCGACAACATTCTGCGGTTCCAACCGGATGCGAAGCTCGTGGTCATGTTGCGTGATCCGGTCGAGATGTTTTTTTCGCTGCATTCGCAGTTTATCTACAACATGTCAGAGTCCGAGACATCGCCGGAGCGTGCCTGGGCGGCGCAACCGAACGAACCGGGGCGTATTCGCAACTACCGAGCTGCGTGTGCTTTGGGCACTCAGGTCGAACGTCTCCTGGCGCGTGTGCCAAGAGGGCAAATTCACTTTATTGTGTTCGAGGATCTGAAGGCGGATTCGGTGCAGCAGTATTCAGAGGTGCTTCGCTTCCTTGATCTGCCGGCTCACACGGTGGAGCGCCTGTCCGCCTACAACACGCGCAAGGGACACAAGTCTCGAGTCCTCGAGCAGTTTGTGCGCAGACCGCCGGCGTGGGTTAGCCGGAGTGTCAGCGGTGTGAAGCGCTTGCTCGGTATTCGGTCGCTCGGACTAGGGCAGCGGTTGCGGGCGTTCAACCGCAGCGGGGTTAGCAAGCCCCAACGCGATCCGGAATTCGTGGCGCATTTGCGCGCAGAGTTCGCATCGGAAGTGGCGCTGCTCGGAAAACTGATCGAACGTGATTTGTCTGATTGGAGCACACGCAGATGAGCACATTCTGGACCGACGGACTGGTGGTTTTACTGTCGATTTGCGCCGTCTATAGCTACTTCCTGTATCCCCTGATTCTGATGTTGTTGCCGAAGCGCGAGCCCGGCAGTGCTGCGGATGAGGAGCTGCCCTCGGTGACACTGATCATCGCCGCCCACAATGAGGCAACTCGAATTGAGGAGAAACTGAACAACAGTCTCGCTATCGACTACCCCCGGGAACAGTTTGAGATACTTGTGGCATCGGATTGCTCGACCGATGAAACCGATGAGATTGTCAGCCGGACTGAGGGGGTCACCCTGGTACGCGCAGACGAGCACCTCGGTAAAGAGTACGCGCAATCGCTGGCGGTGAAGGCAGCGACGGGCGATATCCTCGTGTTTTCGGATGCCGCAACCTCGGTTCCGGTGGATGCCATCCGTAATCTTGTCGAAGTGTTTCGCGATCCGACCGTCGGCGCAGTCTCGAGCGAAGACCGTTTCATCACCGACGATGGTGAGGTTGCCGGCGAAGGATTATACGTGCGCTACGAGATGTGGCTCAGGGCGCAAGAGTCTCGATTGGCTGGGCTGGTGGGACTGAGCGGCTCTTTCTTCGCGGCAAGAGCCAGTGTTTGTCGTGATTGGGATATTGTTTCGCCGAGCGACTTCAACACGGCACTCAATTGCGCCCGCCAGGGTCTCGTCGCGGTTTCCAGTCCGGCGGTGATCGGCGTCTACAAAGACATCAAGAATCCTGCGAAAGAGTTTCAACGTAAGGTGCGCACGGTGATCCGGGGTATGACTGCAGTGGCGCGCGCTCCAGTGGTGTTGAGTTTCTCCAGGATGGGGTGGTTCGCGTTTCAGGTGTGGAGCCACAAGATCATGCGTTGGCTTGTCCCCTGGTTTCTCCTCGCTCTGGCCGTCACGACACTGCTCGTACCGAAGTCGCCGCTAGTCCTGCTGGCTTTAATCGCACAATTGCTGTTCTACGGCGCGGCCTTGATGGCGTGGGTCGCTCCTGTATTGCGTGAGAGTGGTCTGATGCGCGTCGTGTTCTTCTTTGCCCAAGTGAATGCGGCAATCGGGCTCGCCGCGATTCAGTTTGTTCGCGGGAAGCGAATTACGACGTGGAAGCCGTCGGTTCGTTAGAGGAGCCAAGAGATGAAGTCCAAGGTTTTCTGCATCGGGTTTCACAAGACCGGCACCTCCAGCATGACGGTCGCGTTGCGTGAGCTCGGGTATCGAGTAACCGGGCCAAACGGTGTCCATGATCCCGACATTGCTGAGAACCTGTGGTCGATCATCGAGCGGGCGGTCACCGAGTACGATGCGTTTCAAGACAACCCGTGGCCGATCGTTTACAAAGAGCTCGATGCGCGTTATCCGGGCAGCAAATTTATCCTGACTGAGCGTGACGCTGATGGATGGATTCGAAGCCAGGTAAAGCACTTTGGTACGCGAACAACTCCCATGCGCGAGATGATCTACGGTGCCGATGCGGGTGCCCCCGAAGGTAATGAATCGATTTATCTCGAACGCTACCGTCGGCACGGACGGGAGGTGCGTGAGTACTTCAAGGATCGGCCGGATGATTTGCTGATCATGGACTTGACGGCGGGCGATGGATGGCCAGCGCTGTGCGATTTTCTCGGATACGAGGTGCCCGACAAGCCGTTTCCGCGCGCCAACACCGCCGAATCGCGAAAGGCAGAGCCAATTCTGAAGCGTATCCGACGTCGTCTGACTCGATGGTTCGGCCGAGGCGCCTAATGAAGGGTGGGGCACTTGCGCGCGCTTAGGCCTGTCGGAGAGACGGTTCCGGCCAATCGCAGTGCGAACCTGGAGCCGCTGGCTGGGCGAGACCTCAGTTTCTTCGCCTCAGGGACAATGGCGCTCGCGGCAGTCCTGAAGGCAATCATCCAGCGCAGCCGGGTGATCGGGACCCCTGAAGTACTCATGCCAGCCTACACTTGTCCTGATGTCGTTAGCGCCATTGCTTTTGCTGGTGCTAAAGCCGTCCTCGTTGACCTCGAGCGCGATAGACCCTGGATGTCGTTGACCGACGTCAAAGGTGCGCTTAGCCAAAACGTGGTTGCGCTGATTGCGGTGAACTTTCAAGGCATCGACGAGCGACTGGGCGATCTTCGTACCCTGTGTGACGCGGCGCAGCTGCCCCTGGTCTATGACCATTGCCAGTCGTATCCGCCGAACGAGGTTGCGATGCGCCACGCGGATGCGTTGGTATTCAGCTTCGGCCGTGGCAAACCGGCAAGCGCCCTGGTTGGCGGAGCGCTGTGGGTTGCGGACGATGCGCTGCAGGGCGCGCTGGGAGATGTTGCGACGAGCGGCGCTGTTTCGGCGCCTTCCGCGCTTAAGCGTCTTGCGTACAATTTGTTGATTCACCCTCGCGCCTACTCACTGTTGCTCCGCCTGCCGGGCCTCAGCATCGGCGAGACGGTCTTCCACCCGCTCCACCACCTGGCGACGCTGGATGCTGGCGGCATTGCCGCGGTATCCGCAGCCATAGCGCAACATCTTCGCGCAACCGGTTTCGAAGCGCGGCGCGCCTTCTGGTCGGCGCGTCTGTCGTCAGTACCAGAGTGGTGCGACTTGCCAGGCGAGTGCGAGGCGGATGCGTCACGCAGTTTGTTGCGCCACACCGTGTTGGCGCCTTCTTTGCAGGCTCGGGAGTTTGCGCTGAATCGACTGGAGCGCCTCGGGCTCGGGGCAACTCGGCTGTATCCGCGACCTGTGAATGAGATTCCCGGGACAACAGACCACGTCGTCGCTCATGGTTCGCTGGACTGCGCCGGCGATTTTGCGGATCGGATATTGACGCTGCCGATTCATTCGCATGTCGATGAGGCAGACATCGAACGATCAGTGACTGTGCTTCGGGATGCTGTCGGCTAACCCATTAGTTGGTGGACTTCGCCACCTCGTTCGACAGATCACTCTCTACGCCGTTCCGGCGCATGGAGGTCATCGCCACATACCACGTGCCGCCCTGCAGGTTTTCCAGCACCACTCGCGACAGCCCGGGGTTATTGACTGCAACCGTCTGAATATATCGCCCGCTCTCGCGACCGAGATAGAAACGATACCCCGCGAGATCGGTGAGCGCTGTGCCGTCGACCTTCGTCGTTGGCGGGGTCCACGCGACCTCGATGTTGCCTTTCGACGGGGCTGGGGTGCCGCCAGACCCACTCGGTGAGCCTGTGCTGACGGCGCCGCTATCCGGGTCCCCACCGCCACCGCCGCCACAAGCGGCCAACAGGACAGACAGGAGTGCCGCAGCGCCGACGAGCCGTGCACGAGCACAAAACAACCCGTGTGCGGTGGTTGTCGACATCACTGTTCGAACCCCCGCAAGAGGAATATGTTTAATTGCATGGCGCGATAATGCGGGTATCCGAGCGCCGGTCTCAACTGTCGAAAAAAACCGACAATTAGTTAATGTTTTGGCGTCAGTAACTTAGCGAACATGTTTCAAGCGACGTCCAAAAACTCGCGCTGTTCTTGCGGCGCAGGTTTGCGCAACTCGCGGTTTTTGCAGGGTTATTGCGCTTGTTTCGCGACTTCGTTCGACAGCGCGCTTTCCTGTCCGTTGTTGTCGATCGAGGTGATAGCCACATACCAGGTTCCAGGCTGGAGACTGTCGAGCGTGAAACTCGAAATGGCACCGTCGTTAACGGATCGGCGGTTTGGGTAAACCCCCGAAACCTGCCCGTAGTAGACCCGATATCCCGAGAGGCCGTTGAGCGGTGAGCCGTCTTCGCGACGAGTTGGCGGTGTCCAGTTAAGCGTTACCGAACGCAGTGCAACCGCATCGACTTGTACATCGAACCGTGGCAGCGACACCGTGTTGATACCGTCGGACACGCGAATCCGGATGTTTCTAAAGAGACCGACGTCGCTGTTGGCAGGGGTACCCGAGATTCGGCCGGTTACCGGATCGAACGATGCCCAGCGGGGCAGGTTGCTCACGCCGAACGTCAGCATGTCACCATCGGGGTCGCTGGCGGTCGGCACAAAGCTGTAATTCTCCCCAGCCACAATGGTCCCCGGCGCGTTTCCACTGATGACCGGTGCGCGGTTGTTGCCGCCGCTCGCCGTCGCCAGGTTGAACTCGAGTCGCTGTGTTACCCGCTCACCGTTGTCTGCAAAAATGACATCAATGGAGAGCTCACGCCGCGTACCCGCTGTGAACTGAACGAGGTCAATAGGTAATGCCCACGGCGCCGCGGTGTCAGTCACGGTCGGTAGATGCGGTTCAGGTGCGCCTGTCACAGACCGGCAGCACGAGAATTCAACGCGGCTGACACCACGATCGATCCACACTGAATTCGGTTCGAAGAACAGATAGGCGAACTGGCGCGAAATAGTGTTGTCCGCAAGTCTGATCGGGTTGGTGAGATCCGGGTTGAAGCTGACCATTCCCATCGCAGGTTCGGGCGCCGCATTCGGGTCGAACACAATCGTGATCGTGTCGCTAGCGGTGTTGCCAGCGGCGTCTTCGGCGGTCACGGTGATCACGTTGCTACCGGAAAAGACCGATATTTGCGGGCTGATCCAGTTCGACGATACGGTGATGTCACCGCTGTCGCCGCGGTTGCTCGCCCATCTCAAACTCTGAACATCTACGTTGTCGGACGCTTGTCCGGTCAACGAGATAACGGTTGAGCTGGTTTCAGCACGTCCGTCGTCGTCGGGCGTCAAAATACTGATCTGGGGGGGCTGGCTGTCGACTGGAGTCGGTGTGGGTCCAGCGCCACCGTCCAGAATCGTGTTCTCGGTTGCATCTTCGCTGCCGGAGCAGGCGGCGAGTGCAAGTGAACAACCCGCTGCCGCGAGCAGAGTGGAAAATCGCTTTGTCTGACTGAAAATTCGGCGTGTCATGCTCGATGTTTCACCTGGTCAGGTCGAGACGACGAGCGCTGGGATACACGGTTTTCAACAGGCGGAGGAGCAGGACTGCCTCTCTCGAGTTTGGTAACTCCGCCGTCATGGGCTTGCGCCTGTAGACCGGTAGCTTTGCGTCGCCGCCTTTCGACGGTTATGCCTTTTCAACTGACGCCTAGTGTGCCGACCCTGTGATAGTGCCGACAGCGCCAGAGCGTCGAATTGAGGCTTGTGTCACGTAATGCTCGCGTCAAAAACCACGCCATGCGGTTTCAACGCGATCCAAATCCAAGTTAAGTAAAGCAACTTCTGTGCCACAAATTTCAAACGCGCAGACATTGGCCTAATTGCCTGTTTTTCCAATGAAAGCGGGTTTCGGCGTTCAAAGGGTCGAGCAGGGCAACCTGTCGTCAGACAGAAACAGCCCGGTCACCCATTGCCGAGATGGGCTGCGCAACCTACTGAAAGCAGGCGGCTCTTTGGTTTGTCGCGGCGAGCAGACAGCAGCGTCGGGAAACCGACACCCGGGTTGGACTCGTGCCGCCTATGAGAAGCGATTAGACTCTGGTCTCACCTCATTTGTGACCTGAACGCGTTGAGCGAACAACAACCACAGTCACCGACCCGTGTAGCCCTGCTCCTCGATCGACATGCCATACCCGCATGGGTGGCAGAGTTGACGGCGCAGTTCGATCAGGACGATGGCGTCGAGATCGCCTGCGTGCTGATTGCCCACGATCGTCGACGTAGCGATCGCGCTCCGGGCAGCAAGCCGCGTTGGCAGGACGGACGTTTCGGACGAGGCATTCGACAGCGTTTGATGGCGACTTATCGAAAGCTCGTTGATCGGAACCTTATCTTCGCAGACGCGTGGGTCCACGCAGATGCAGCGCTCACCGGGAGGACGTATATCGACCTTCCGGCGGCATTCTCTGAGTCTGACCGCCAAACGTTGATCGACCTGAACATCGATGTTGTCGTGCATTGCGGATTGCGCGCAGTCTCGCCAGAAGTGATTGCCAGCGCCAAATCTGGCGTGTGGTCATTGCTCGGTTCGCCCGCCGGTATCGAACAAGCCTATCCCGCCGGGTTCTGGCCGGTGCTCAAAGGTGCACCACTGACGCGATCCACGCTCTCAGTCACGTTTGCCGATCGAGCGCCGGTCGTGCTGGCGCAGTCATGGATGGCGACCAGCCGTCACTCGACGAGAGACAACATATCGCGCCATTACTGGAAGATGCTTTTCAGCATTCCCCGGGCGATCCGACGCATGCGAGATCTCGGCGCCAGCGTTTACTTCGCTGACTGTCGCGCGAGGGTCGACCAGTCGTTTGAGCGCAATTTCTCGGCACCGCACCCCGGTGCTCTGGCCTACGGGATGTATGTGGCGCGTGCGGTATTGCGCAAGGCGATAGCACTCGTCGACAACAATGTCTTTGAGCAGCGATGGCGTTTGCGACGGGCCGCACCTTTTGCGCTGACCGGTGAGACACGGCTCGCTGAGATTCAGCACAACCCCGATTGGGTTTATCGTGCCGACCCTTTCATTCATGTCAGTGGCGAATCACGGTTCCTGTTCTTTGAGGAGTACTGCGACCGGCGCAAACTCGGGCATCTATCGCGAGTGTCCCTCGATGCCGACGGCAGGCCTGACGGTGACGTGCGCATGGTTTTGCAGCGCCCCTATCACCTTTCCTATCCGCAGGTTCTGGACGTCGATGGCGAGCAGTACATGCTGCCCGAAACGTCAGGCAACAAAACCATAGAGCTTTATAAGGCAACCAAGTTTCCTGACGAGTGGACCTTACACTCGGTACTGATGGAGGACATTGATGCTTCCGACGCGACGCTGCTGCAACGCGATGGTTTGTGGTGGCTGTTTGCCAACGTAAAGTCGCATCCTGCGGTGTCGTCCCAGGATGAATGTTTTCTTTACTTTGCTGAGGATCTGGTGGGTCCGTGGCAGGCGCACCCGCTCAACCCGGTGGTCTCCGATTGCAGAACGTCACGACCAGGGGGCGCCATGATCGAAAAAGACGGGCGCCTGATTCGCCCGACGCAGGACTGTACCTACCGCTATGGCTACGGACTGAACTTCATGGAGGTCACCGCGCTGTCGACCACCGATTACCGTGAGGTTCTGCTCGAACATATCCCGCCTCGAGCGCGCAGCGGCGCGATTGGTATTCACACGTATGCTGAGTCTGGCGACATCGCGTTTGTTGACGAGTTGTATCGCTCGCCGCGCTGGAAACGCAAGGGATAAGCGCTAGCTTCGGATCAGTGCGTCGTAGACCCGGTACACCAGTCGTAACCATGAAGTACGCACCAGCTCACGACTCTGCGCCTGCAGTTTCCTGGTGGCGATGCTCTTCTTGTAGTCGTCGTGTTTGCCACGACCGAGCAGGAACTCGTAACTCTTCAAACCACTGGCAGCGGCCTGTTCGATACTGTAGCCAAAGTGCAAGAGGCCCGGGCTGATCGCTTTTGGTAAACCGGAATCGAAGCCTGCCTGCAGACTGTAACGCCTACCCTGGAAATCGATGTCCAACAGGGCTGAGATCGGTTTTCCGTCGAGATACAGAATCGAGCTTGCCTGGCTGGGTGTATCCGCGTCAGCGGCATCTTGCGTCAAGCTTCGAACAAAACGGGATCGTCTGTCGCTGATCGTCGCACCACCCCAACGGGCTTCGTGGAACCGATTAATCACCGTCACGAATGCTTCCCAATTCTCGGGTGTCACCAATTTGTGTTCCACAGCGCCAAGCTGCTCGAGTCGGCGCCGTTTGTTAAACAGGCCACGTCGACCGCTTGCGCTTATCCCGCTGAGATAGTGTTCAAAGCCGTGTCCGAGCTCGGCACGGTAGCCAACGTCCCCGCCAAGATCGCGCTCTGTGATACGCGCGCGTTGATGCAGTGCTGTGGGGATGCGCGGGGTATCACAGTCGGTCAATACCAGTGAGTCCCAGTGTTGATCAGCCAACAACGCGTCCATCAGCGTCTCGAATACGTTCGAGTCAACCGCCGGATCGATCATGCAGTCCAGGAACTCGCTACGAAAGATGCTTCGCAGCCCTGTGCTGCCGCCTGCAAACTGCAGCGCGCGATAACGCAAGCCGCGCCGGTTGATAGTGGTGCGAACCAGCGGCAGGAGCCCAAGCCATCGTCCGTCAGCGTCGAGTACGCATACGAGATTCAGATCGATCGCTTCGCGATGTTCCGAGGGAAGCGCGTGGTACCAGGCGTTGACCCAATGCCAGCTGGAGAACAGATTCGGTCGACCCGTGCGCTGCTGGAGCGACTGCCATGGGTCTCGAATGTCCGGTAGATCTGAAGCTGAGTAGCGGCGGACGTTCACGCCATTCCTTCGGGTTCCGTTGTCGCGAATCCTACCATTGTGGGCGCGCACGCACAGGGACGTGATGCCAAAGTGCGAACGCGATAACATTTCAAACGTTGATTCCCTGGGAAACCTTTCTATGAGTGATGCGGAGGTCGACATCAAGTCGGCGGGACTGCAGGCATTGCGCGAGCGACTGGATGCGGTGGATGCACGGCTGGTCGAGACGATCGGCGAGCGTCAGGATCTCGTGCGTCAGATTGGTCAGCTCAAGGCAGCTGAAGGGCACCAGACACGAGATTTTCGACGCGAGAAAGTCGTACTGGATAAGGCGCGCGCGACCGCCGAATCGGTTGGGGTTTCTCCGGAGCTGGCCACCGACGTGCTTGCCGCTGTAATCCGCGCGTCGCTGCAGGATCAGGAGCAGGCGCGAATCCGAGGCTCGGCAAGTGGCAGTGGCAAAAGCGCGTTGGTGCTCGGCGGTGCCGGGCGCATGGGCCGATGGTTTGTCGAATATTTCCATTCGCAGGGTTATGCCGTGGCCGTGGTCGATCCGGCCGCTGACCCATCCAAAACGCATGTGCACGAATCGCTTGCGGCGGCAGGGGTCGATTACGACGTGATCGTCGTGGCTGCGACGCTCGCCGTCTCTGCAGCATTGCTGGCAGAGCTTGAGCAGCTCGCTCCACGTGGTCTGGTCTTCGATGTGGGTTCGCTAAAAACACCCTTGGTTGAACCTTTGCGGTCGCTCGCCAACTCCGGCGTAGCGGTGACTTCTCTGCACCCGATGTTTGGTCCGTCCACACGCCTGCTGGCTGGCCGGCACATGATTTTCTGCGATGTTGGGAATCCGGAAGCGACGGCAGCGGCAAGAGCGATTTTCGCCGACACGATGGTCGAGTCGGTTGACATGACGCTGGAGGCGCACGATGAGCTGATCGCGTTCGTGCTCGGGCTATCGCATTTCGTGAACATCGCGTTTGTCGACACGCTCGCAAACAGTGGAATTGATGCCGAGGCGCTGGCGCTGATCTCAAGTCCGACGTTCGATGCGCAATTTGCGATGGGCAGTACCGTCGTGCATGAGAATCCGGACCTGTATTTCGAGATACAGAGGCTGAATCAGTTCCGCGATCTGCCGCTTCAGGGGCTGCGCGAGTCGGTGACCCGATTGCAGGGCGCGGTCAGTGAGGACGATCTGCAACAGTTTCGTGAATCGATGCTTGCCGCGCGCGCTTACGTGGATGGTTATAAGGGCGCGCGATAGCGCAAACGAGTCGGTATCATTCCCAACATGACGATCAAGACGCGATTCGCTCCGAGTCCAACCGGGGTGTTGCATGTGGGCGGTGTGCGCACCGCATTGTTTTCGTGGCTCTATGCGCGCCGCCACGGCGGGCAGTTTGTGCTTCGGATTGAGGACACCGACCGCGAGCGCTCTACGCAGGCCTCGGTCGATGCCATCCTGGACGGTATGGCTTGGCTGGGACTGGATGCTGACGAGGGGCCGTACTACCAGACCCATCGATTCGATCGCTACCGCGAGGTCATCGATGAATGGTTGGAGAGTGGCAAAGCGTACTATTGCTACGCGACTCGCGAAGAGCTCGACGAGTTACGCGAGGCGCAACGCGCCGCAGGCGAGAAGCCGCGCTACGACGGTCGATACCGCGATCGCAACGAGCCGCGCGAAGGTGTGGACCCGGTCGTACGCTTCAAGAATCAGCTGGAAGGTACAGTGCGATTCGACGATCAGGTTCGCGGTCGCATCAACATCAGCAATGGCGAGCTCGATGACTTGATCATCGCGAGATCTGATGGCACGCCAACCTACAATTTCACGGTGGTCGTCGATGACGCGGACATGGGCATCACGCACGTGATCCGTGGGGATGATCATCTTGCGAATACGCCGCGGCAGATCAATATGTTCGAAGCGCTCGGCAAGACGCCGCCAACGTATGCCCATGTGCCGATGATTCTTGGCGACGACGGGTCTCGATTGTCCAAGCGTCATGGCGCGGTCAATGTGCTCGACTATCGGGACGCCGGCTACTTGCCCGAGGCGCTTTTGAATTATCTCGTCCGACTCGGGTGGTCGCATGGCGATCAGGAGGTCTTCTCGATGGATGAAATGGTGGCGCTATTCGATATCGGTGACGTTAATGCCTCTGCATCAGCCTTCAATACCGAGAAGCTCGACTGGTTGAATCAGCACTACCTGCAAGGCGCAGATGCGCGCGAGATGGGCGCTTTGCTGGCTGAGCAATTGAACGCGCGGGGTCTCGATGTTGCTGCCGGTCCAGACCCGGCGGTTGTGTTCGAGGTTTACCGGGATCGCGCAGTCACGCTCGGTGCGCTTGCCGACAGCCTGCAATATCTCTACGTCGACGACATTGAGGTGGATGCAGGGGCTGCGAAAAAGCATTTGCGCCCGGTCGCACTGGAACCACTGCAGGCTTTGCTAGCCGCGCTTCAGGCGAGCGATAGCTGGGAGGCGGATGCCCTCGGCGCGCTGGTGGCACAAGTCGCCGAGGCACAAGGCGTAGGTCTTGGGAAGATCGGACAGCCAACGCGCGTGGCCATCACCGGCGGCGGTGCCTCGCCAGGCGTCGGTGACACGCTGGCGCTGGTCGGTAAGCCGAGAACTCTCGCGAGAATTGAGCAGGCCATCGGCATCATCGAAGCGCGGGTCGCCGCACAAGGTTGATGAACCGATAAAAGGCACGCTGACAATAAATCAATCGCTTAGCTGCACCGCATCCACGGTTTTCTGACGCACGATCGCCGTTCGAACAGACAGGCTGGCGTTAGTAACGCTCTGTTACTCCTTGACGCTTTTTGACGTTGTATTGGTGTCCAACACTGGCTATCGGCCGGGGTGAGGGCGCACAATACCGTCAGAGCAAAGCATAGAGGGACAGGCTTGTGCCTAAGTGGACTCAGGGTTGCCTGATTGGCGCCGTACTCATTGTGATTATTCTGGGCGGAGCGATAGCTGGTGTTGGCGCTATGCTTGCGGGCGCGACGCGACCGCAGCCGAACGCGGAGGAACGACCGGCACCGCTCGTTAACGTGCTGGATCTGCAACCAGGACGAGTGCAGTTTGCTGTCGAAAGCCAGGGCAGTGTGCTACCGGTTACGCAGACTTCCCTTAGCGCTGAGGTCGCGGGCACTGTCGTTGAATTGTCCGCGGCTTTTGAGCCCGGTGACAGTTTTGTCGCGGGTGAGCAGTTAATGCGGATCGACCCCACCAACTACGAGGTCGCCGTGGCACGTGCCAAGGCGGCGTTGGATCAGCGACAGATTGAGTACGACGGTGCGAAGAAGCTGAGAGAGCAGGGCTATCGCGCTGAGGCGGAGCTCTTGTCTGCCAAAGCGGCGCTTGAGTCGGCGCGTGCGGATTTGGTGCGTGCCGAACGCGATCTCGAGCGCACCCGGATTATCGTGCCCTACGATGGCCTCGTGAGAAGCCGCGATGCGGAATTAGGTGACTATGTGGCTCCGGGCTCGCCGATCGGTACCGTTTTCGCGACCGATCGTTTCGAGGTGCGCCTGCCGTTACCCGACAACGATCTTGCCTTCGTGAATCTGCCCGAGAGCGGTGTCGATACTGCGACCGAGGATCTGCCTGAGGTGACCTTGCTCGGTAGTTACCGGGGTCGCGACGTGACCTGGACCGGTCGGATCGTCCGCACCGAAGGTGTTGTCGATGAGCGCACGCGCATGGTGTTCTCTGTGGCATCAATCGAAGATCCGTATCTCAGATCGTCTGAGTCCGAAAATGCACAACCGCTGCCGGCAGGCACTTTTGTCTCTGCCGAGATCGAGGGGATCGTACTCGACGACGTTGTCAGTATTCCGCGTACGCTCATTCGCGGTAACAACCAAGTCGTCTTCGTAGACGACGAGAATCAATTAAGGCTCCGGAATCTTGAGTTCCTGCGCACCGATGCAACGTACGCGTACGTCGCCGCGGATCAGCTGGAAGAAATGCGAGTGGTACTGACGGTACTCGAGGCGCCACTGAACGGTATGTTGGTTCGGGTTGGCAACGACGACAACGAAGAGGCTGCGAGCGCACAGGCGCCGACGGCCAGTGCGGTCGCGACCAGCCCATAGGAAAGTATGATGAGTGAGAAGCCGACTGGTTTGATTGCATGGTTTGCTCGTAATCCCGTCGCCGCCAACCTGTTGATGGCGGTCATCGTGCTTGCGGGTCTTTACGTCGCTTCAACGATTCGGAAGCAAACCACGCCCGAGTTTGAGGTCAATATCATCAGTGTCAGCGTGCCGTATCCCGGGGCTGCGCCGCAGGAGGTCGAGCAGGGCGTTTTGATTCGCATCGAGGAGGCGTTGCAGGACGTACCTGGCATCTCCGAGATCAATTCCACGGCGAGCGAAGGCTCCGGCACCGTTTCGATTGAGCTTGAGCCGAGTGCCAACCTCGATCAGGTACAGACGCAGGTCAAGACACGTGTTGACGCGATCGATACCTTTCCAGAGCTAGCCGAGCAGCCGGTCATCGAGCGACGTGAAATTCCCATACCGGTGATTTTTATCTCCGTATTCGGCGATATGGATGCCTACGCGCGCAAAGAAATCGCGAAGGACGTCCGAGACGGCATACTGAAATTGCCTGGCATCAACGACGTAGAGTACCTCGGCGATCGTGCGTACGAGATCAGTTTCGAGGTGTCGCAAGCGACGCTCGAACGCTATGACCTCACGATGACCGATATCGCTAACGCCGTGCGGAACGGCGCCCGAGATATCCCCGGCGGCACGATCAAGACCGATCGCGGCGATATCCGATTGCGTACACAGGGCCAGGCGTTCACCGGCCAGGAATATGCAGACATCGCGGTGCGTACATTTGCCGACGGCACACGACTGACGTTGTCGGATGTAGCCCGTATTGATGATGGTTTCGTAGAGAGCAAAGGCTTCAGCCGCCTAAACAAGAAAGCGGTTGTGAACATGCAGGTGATGGCCGGCGGTCAGCAAAACGAGCTTGAGACCGCAAAGTATGTCAAAGACTACGTGGAAGAGTTCCGTAAGACTTTGCCGGAGTCAGTACAGATCGTGACCTGGGTCGATCGGGCGTCCTACTTGCAACAGCGTTTGGACATGATGTTCAAAAACCTCTGGCAGGGATTGTTGCTCGTATTCGTCGTGCTGAGCCTGTTCCTGCGTTTGAAGTTCGCGCTGTGGG
Organism: uncultured Chromatiales bacterium; assembly: GCA_963922335.1. Lineage (GTDB taxonomy): Bacteria > Pseudomonadota > Gammaproteobacteria > Steroidobacterales > Woeseiaceae > CALBPI01. Next base: position 135,322 of record CAWUIB010000010.1, read on the forward strand.
TCATGATCGGCATTCCGGTGACCTTCTTCGGCGCCGTGGCGTTGCTGCCTTACACACCGTGGCCTGTCACGATCAATGTCATCAGTTTGTTTGGTTTCATATTGGTGCTCGGTATCGTCGTGGACGACGCCATCATCATTGGCGAGAGTATCTACACGAAAACGCGTGCCGATGGACATTCGGTAGATAACGTCATACTCGGTGCCAACAAGGTTGCACTCACGGCGACGTTCGGCGTGCTGACTACGATTGCCGCTTTTGCGCCGATGTTGTTTGTTGGTGGCGTCTCTGGATCGTTCCTCGAGGCCGTGTCGGCGGTGGTTGCGCTGTGCCTGATTTTTTCTTTGGTGGAATCAAAGCTCATCCTGCCGGCGCATCTGGCGCACGCAAAGATTGAACCTGTGGATGAAGAGAAAATCTTCAGTCCGTACCGCGCGAGCGTTAATCCGTTGAACTGGATCAGCAAGTTTTTCCAGCGGATTCAGCGACGCACACAACACGGTCTGCACTGGATTATCGATCGAGTGTACGGCCCTTCGTTGCAACTAGCGTTGCGCTGGCGGGCAGTCTCGTTTTCCGTCTTTCTCGCGATGATTATTGTCGCCGGGGGCTTATTTGCGAGTGGTGCACTGCGGGTCGTGATTTTCCCCACACTGCCGGGTGACTATCTGTTCGCGTCGGTCTCGATGCAAACCGGCACGCCGGAAGAGGATCGCAATGCAACGCTGCTGAAGATCGAGGAAGCGATGTATTCGGTGCAGGATGCATTTCTTGCCGATAATCCTGGTGCAGACAACCCGGTGCAATTCACCGCAACGTTTACCGAAACGAGTACTCGCGGCAGCGTCATCATCGAAATGCTGCCGACCGAAGATCAATTGATCGACGGTGACGAGTACGCAGCGCGCTGGCGCGAGGCTGTCGGTGAGTTGCCGGGCGTACGCTCGCTGCAATTTACCAATGGTCAGACCTTTGGCGGCGGTGCACCGCTCAGCTTCGCACTGACAAGCGAGAATATCGTCTCCATGGAGGCAGCGGCCGAAGAGGTTACCCAAGCGCTCACCCAATACCCTGGTGTGTTTGATGTTCGCAACTCTGCGAGCGCGGCGGGCGATGAAATCGAATTGGAGATCAAGCCAAAAGGTGAGGCACTCGGAATCACATTGAATTCGCTGGGCACGCAGGTTCGCCAAGCCTTTTTCGGTGAGGAAGTGCAGCGTATTCAACGCGGCAGCGACGAAGTGCGCGTGATGTTGCGATTCCCCGAGTCTGATCGTCGTTCGGTTTACGATCTCGAGACATTACTCGTGACCACGCCGGACGGGGATCGAGTCCCGTTTGGTGAGGTTGCAAACGCGACCTACGGCAACGCCTACTCGTCGATCTCGCGTCAGAACGGCGAGCGCACGGTTACGGTGTCATCGGATCTGGATACTCTGGTCTCGCAGCCTGGCGGCATCATCGCTGACATGACCACGCGCGTGATCCCGGGCATTCTGGAGCGCTACCCGGGCGTCGAATACAAACTCGAAGGGGCAAGCCTCGACGAGCAGGAATTCATTCGCAATTTGGGTTACGCGTCGATTGCAGCGCTGTTCCTGATCTACGCGCTGATCGCTATTCCTCTGAAGTCATATTCGCAGCCGTTGATGATCATGTCGGTCATCCCGTTCGGCTTCGTCGGTGCGCTAATCGGACACCTGCTGCTCGATATGCCCGTAAGCATGTTCTCGTGTTTTGGGCTCATCGCGCTCGCCGGTGTTGTTGTGAATGACAGCCTGATCATGGTCGACTTCATCAACAAGGCGCGCGAAGAGGGCGTGCCGCTGGAGCAGGCGGTGGTGCAGTCGGGCAAGGCGCGTTTCCGCGCGATCATTCTGACGTCGTTGACCACTGCGATCGGTCTGATTCCGATCATGCTGGAAACCAGCGCTCAGGCGCAGTTTGTGATTCCAATGGCGGTCAGCCTCAGTTTCGGGATTGTCTTTGCCACGGTGATTACCCTGGTGATGGTGCCGGTGCTCTACATGCTGCGGCAGGACTTCTTCGATGGATGCTCGGCGGCGTGGCAAGCGATCCGGGCGCGAACCGGTGGATCGGCTGTCGCGACACCGACCGGGCGCACAATCTCCGGCGCCGGTTTTTCCGCATCGGGTCCGGAGCGCAGACGCGACGAGGTGTGATTCCCGCGTTGGCTCGATAGAATCGCCGCATGAAACGCTGGTTGCTCCTCATTGTTCCTATCGTGCTGTTGTTCGGTGCGGTGTTGTGGGTGTCCCGCGAGCAACCGGCTCCAGTCGTGCCGATCCCCGACAATGCGACCGATGTGCTCGAAGATCCGCGGTTTCTCGAGCCCGAAGATTGGACGACGCGTGAATTAGAAGTGGAGGGTGCAGGGACTGTTCGAATCGGGCTGGGGTCGCAGTTCGCACCGTCGGCGGTGGTCGTGTTTTTTCCCGGATATTCCGCGCCGCTCAACATTTACTACGAGTCGTTCACGCGCTTGATGGACGAGGGCTACGCGGTGGTCGGGATAGACTGGCCGTCTCAGGGCGGCAGTTCGCGCCCGCTCGACAACCCGCAGAAGATCCATGCGACTTCTCTTGACCCGCATGTGGCCGCTGGCCAGGCAGCGCTCCGCACCGCGCGCGAGGCTTACCCTGATCTGCCGGTGTTTGTAGTTGGGCTTTCGATGGGTGCACAACTTGGCACTCGTGTGCTCGCGAGCGCGGATGGAGAGTTGGTGACTGCGGCGGCTCTGATCACTCCGGCCTATGGCTTGTATGGTGATCGCCCGAACCCGGTTGAGGAGGCCATGCTGGGCATGCTGCAGGGTATGGGGTTGGGTGAACGCTATGCGCCGGGCACCACGGATTGGTCATATGACATGCAAGCACACAATCTCGAAGCGAGTGACTGCAGTCATCCGAATACACGCACACGTCTGTGGTATTCGTGGATGGTTGCCGATCCAACACTGAAAGTGGGCGGACTGACCAATGACTTCCTGGTCGCGATGCTGGAATCTGGCAAAACGGCAGCGAGTGCTGAGACGCTCGACCGACTCACTTTGCCGGTTTGGATGCCACTCGCGGAGAACGACACGTTTGTGGATAACGCCAAGTCAGAGGCGGCGTGTGCGGCGCTGTCGAATTGTGAAGGGAAGGTTTACGCCGAAGCCCGGCATTGTTTGTTCGAGGAGGCGGATGACTTCTACCACCCCTTCATGAACGACCTGATCACCTTTCTCGAGCGCCACACACCCGAAGCCTGATTTCTAGAGCTTGCGGCCCAGTTGCGCCAACAATTCCTCATCTTCGGTTATCGCTTTGGCATTCGTATAGGCGGTCAGCGCGGCACTTTTGTTGTCTGACGCCTCGAGCAAAAGCCCTTTGCGATAGTGTGCCCAGTCTTTACCTGGCAGTCCGTCGGGAAGGTCGGCCTTCAAGTAATCGTCCAATGCTGCGATACCGGCTTCGAAGTTGGTGTTCGCAAACACCGCAGTACGCCCGACTTGGTAGAGTGCACCGAGCCGAGCCCGAGTCTGTTCAAGACTATCGTCACCCGCCTTCGCGCCCTTGCTGAAAGCCTCATGGGCGGTTTCCCAGTTCTCATCAGCTTGTGCCTGAAAACCCAGCGAACTCCAGGCGCGCGGCTCGTCAGGCATGCTCTCGGCCATGGCTTTCAGTAGCTCTCGTGCCTCGTCTTCGCGCCGCGTTTGACGGTAGACGTCGACGAGCGACAACCCGCCTTGCAATGGATCGAGCGTTTGCAGTTTTACGGCGAGTGCTTGTGCTTCTTTCTTGCTGCCGCCGACGATGCGTGGCGCCTGTAAATGAAAGCTGATCAGGCCTGCGTAGGCGTCTTCGTACTCGGGATCGATTTCGATGGTGCGGGTGAATGCGCGCTTGACGATGCGAGCGTATTTTCCGGCTTTGAACATGCTGACATTGGCGGCAAGACTTCCGGCAGCAGCACCGAGCCAGTACTGTGCGTCCGCGCTTTCAGGGCGCGCCTCTGCGACCTCACTCAGGAGTTCAAATGCCTCATCCAGCTGGTTGGTCTGCACCCAAAGTCGGCCTTGCAGCAACTGTGCTTCCGGCGCGGTCGCGTCGGCACCCAAAGCGTCCAGCATCGCCTGTGCTTCGTTGGTTTGGCCATTCTCCAGCGCGGTGGCAATGTCGCCAAGGGTGTCTGCACGTGCCATCGAAGCAGCCAGCATCAACAGCAGGACCAGCGGCAGGTTCCGGATAATCGTTTCTACGCGTGACATGGTTTTATCCTCCGAGCGTTGAGTGTAGATGGAATTGAGTTGGGTCATGGTGACTATGCTCGCGTCAGCGCCGCCTTGATGGAAGCGACCGCACCGGAGCGTCGCGGTTCGGTGGTCTTGCGGACATAGCGGTGTTTCATGCGTGCGACCGCGATGGAGCCGACGATCGCTGGTGTGACCCATGGGATCACCTGCAGCTGACCGGGCAGCAACTCAGCCAGCAGTCTCGAACCGCCGAATGCAAATACCGCGGTGTACGCGCCGACGCCCGTGCCAAGCAGACCGTTGAGATGGGCGAAAACCATCTCGCCTCGGGTCCATTCAGAACGCAGCGTCTCGCGAAACATACGAATGGCGCCGTTGATGCCGAGCACAGCGAAGACCATCAGCAGGATGCGGCTCTGGCCAACGCCCACCCATCCGACGAGCACGCTGACAACACCAAGCGCGATAATCAGCGTGCGGTGCATCGGGCGTTTCAGTGCGTTTGCATCCTGCTTGAGGCGCAGCGCGAGCAGACCGTGTCGGAGTGCACTTAACACGAGCAGCGATAGCATCAGCAGGAATGCAGCAAAGGTCTGCGCGTTGCTGCGGACCGACCAAGCGCGTTCGACACTGATGTACTCACCCCCAGCGGCGATGCCCACAGGATTCACCAGAACCAGGATGCACATGCTAAACGCGGTGGCGGTGACTGCATACATGGCCCACACGTAGAATCGACCCGCCCGGATATGCCAGTCAGAGCCTTTGCGGGCAGCAACCGGCAACCAGAAGGCGATAATGGCGACGAGGCCGGTGGCGATGTGGGCGTAAAGCAATGACTGGTGAACATGGTGCATGACGAACTCCTCGTTAGCGTGAGCTCAGTATCCTCGGCGAGCGGTAACCTTCGAAGTGCCGCCGGTCATGACTTGTAACCATGACTTTTGGCCTATTTGCCCCATGCCTTGGTCAAGGCACAATAGTGACGATGAATAACCCTATGCGACAGTGGCGAATCGATTTTTACGCGGGAATCGGCACCTGGGCCGTGGTGAGCGGCATCGTGTTATGGATGATGGTGAGAAATCCCGTCTCCTACATGGCGATGCTCGAGCCAACGATCGCACTGTTGCTGCTTTATTTGGCCGCGATGCTGGCGAGCAACACGAAGAGCTGGTCGTTGGCGACGAGACGAACGCTACACGCGATACAGCTGCTGAGTGTCTTTGCGTTAGCAGCCCTGATCTCGATCGATTTCCTGCCGATTTTTACGATCATCTGGATTGCGATGATGCCGTCACAGTATCCGTGGCGCGCTTGTGTTGCAGCGCTCGTTGGGGTGACGCTGGCGTGGTGGGCGATGCTAACGTTCTGGTGGGGTGATGATTTCGCGGTAGAAACCACGGCACTTTATGCGACGTTTCATGTCTTCGCCCTGATGAGTGCGCGTAGTGCAATGCGTGCAGAGGCGGCGCGCGATCACACTCAGGCGTTGTATGCGGAGTTGGTTGCGACACAACACTTGCTGTCCGAGGCGTCGCGGCAAAGCGAACGCACTCGCATCGCCCGGGACCTGCATGATCTCGTTGGGCATCACCTCACAGCGCTTTCAATCAACCTTCAGATCGCTGAGCGTCAGGCGGATGGGGAAGCGCGAGAACGCATTGAGCAAGCTCGCGGATTGGCACGGCTGTTGTTGGCCGATGTACGTGAGGCGGTGTCCTCGCTGCGCGATCAGGGCACGCTCGACCTGCGTCGCTCACTCGAATTGCTGGTCGAGAACGTGCCGCAGCTCGACGTGACGTTGGAAGTGGACGCGACCGTCAGCGTCGAGGACGTCGAGATTGCTGATGCGATCATTCGCTGTGTGCAGGAGGCGATTACCAACTCGCTGCGTCACAGCAACGCGCGGCATAGTTGGGTACGTGTGTATCAGGAAGATGGACAAGTGCACGTTAACGTCCGTGACGATGGCGGCGCCGAGTCGCTTGACGAGGGCAACGGCATCAAGGGCATGCGAGAACGTCTCCAAGCGGTTGGCGGTTCGTTGGCAGTGCAGCCGGCGCCGGAAGGTGTGGCGCTGCGCGCCGTGATTCCGTTAGCTGCCTGATGCCGATACGGGTCGCGCTTATCGATGACCAGATGCTGGTCCGACAGGGTATCGCGGGCCTGCTCGCGCTGTCGGATGCCGTTGAGGTGGTTGCTGAAGCGGACGATGGTGCCGAAGCGGTCGCACTCGTCGAAGCGCATAGCCCCGATGTGGTCCTGATGGATATGCGTATGCCGCGCTTGAACGGTGCCGATGCGATCCGTGCGCTTACCGAAGCTGGCTCGAGCATCCCCGTGATTATCCTGACAACCTTTGATGATCACGAGCAGGTGCTCGACGGCATTCGCGCCGGCGCCAAGGGCTATCTGCTCAAGGATGTTTCGCTGGATGATCTCGTGGCGGCGATCGAATCGGTTGCTCGCGGTGAGACCATGATCCAGCCCGCGCTGACACAAACCTTGTTGAAGGGGTTGGGGGAGCGCGCTGGAGACACGACGGCGGACTCGGTGGAGCCACTGTCGCCGCGCGAGACTGAGGTTATTCGCTTAATGGCGGGCGGCTACAGCAACAAGGAAATCTCGCAGGCACTGTCCAAGTCAGAAGGCACGATCAAAAATCAGGTTTCCAACATTCTCTCAAAGCTCGGCGTGCGCGATCGCACCCGCGCCGTGTTGAAAGCGATTGAGCTAGGTTTGATCTAGCTCGCGCGGGCGATGAGTTTCCGGGCCAGAGTGAGATGCGGTCTATCGAGCATTCGGCCATCGAGTTGCACCGCGCCGGCGGTAGGTGTTGCCGCGAAAGCATCGATGACGCGTTGGGCGTAATCAATAGCTTCTGCTGATGGCGTAAAGGCCGTGTTGATCGGGTCAGTCTGGGCGGGGTGAATCGCCAACTGTCCATCAAAGCCGTCACGTGCCGCGGCAGCCGCGTATCGAGCAAGCCCAGCGGCGTCCCGAAAGTCAGCAAACAGGGTGTCGATCGCAAGCACATCGAGCGACCTTGCCAGTAGTAACGTCTGACTGCGCATCTGCTCGTACAACGCTAACCAGTCGCCGTTTGTGTCACGCGTGACTGTGGCGCCGAGCGCGGCGGACAGGTCCTCGGCGCCCCAGGTGACAGCACGCACGCGTGGGTTCAGGGAGCCGAGCGTGGGGAGCTTGAGTGCCATTTCCGGCGTTTCGGTGACGATGGCGATAATAGGCGTTGCTTCCGGGTCGTCGTCAGACTTGTTGTCAAAATCGCGCAGAAGTGCGGCGAGTTGATCGGCGCACGCGGCACTGCGAAGTTTAGGCTGCATGATCCAGGCCGGGGCATGCGGCATGACAGCCGCGACGTCTTCTGCACACGATTCGGTATCGACAGGATTCACACGCACGCATTGGACGGGAGCGACGGAGCGCTGCAGTATCGCGCCGACCTGCTCGCGAGCCTGCGCACGACGCTCGGGTACGACCGCGTCCTCGAGGTCATACACCACGACGTCTGCGTCAGTGGCGGCAGACTTTTCGATCTTGCGTTCGCTGTCGCCGGGGACAAACAGCCAGGAGCGCGTGCGAGTGCTCATGTCGGGCGCTTCTGCAGCATCGTCGTTCGCGTAATGCTGCAGACCATTTCGTCGCGCTGATTGAAGCCTTCGTGGCGAAACGTGATGATGCCGGCATCAGGGCGCGAGTTGCTGTCACGTCGGTCGATGACTTCGGTGACAAATCGCAGCGTGTCGCCATGGAAGACGGGATTCGTGAAGCGCGTCTCCCCGAAGCCAAGATTCGCAACGATAGTACCGTTGGTGGTGTCCTCGACACTGATACCGACGGCCAGCGACATCGTAAACAGGCTGTTGACGACACGCTGACCGAACTCTGTTTTGCTCGCGTACTCGGCATCCAAATGCAACGGTTGTGGATTGTGGGTCATCGCACAAAACATCACGTTGTCTGCTTCGGTCACGGTGCGTCGGAGTCGGTGTTCGATCCTCTGACCGATCTGGGTGTCATCAAAATACAGGCCGGGCATATCGGTCTCCTAGCTTGCGGACGCGGCAAATAGTTCACGACCGACCAACATGCGGCGCACCTCGGAAGTGCCGGCGCCGATTTCGTACAGCTTCGCATCGCGCAATAATCGTCCGGTAGGGTAGTCGTTGATGTAGCCATTGCCACCGAGCGCCTGAATCGCTTCGAGTGCGACCTGTGTCGCGCGCTCTGCGGTGTAGAGAATGACCGCCGCGCAGTCTGCGCGACTGACCCGGCCGTTGTCGCAAGCACGGCACACGGCGTACAGATAGCCACGCGAGGCGTTCAACGACGCGTACATGTCGGCGATTTTGCCTTGCATCAACTGAAACTCGCCGATCGGGCGATCGAACTGCTTCCGCTCGTGAATGTAGGGCAATACCACATCCATCGCCGCTTGCATGATGCCAACCGGACCTGCAGCCAGCAGGGCGCGTTCATAGTCGAGGCCAGACATGAGAACGCGCACGCCCTCATTGAGTTTCCCGAGAATGTTTTGCGCGGGTACCCGGCAGTCCTCGAAAATCAGCTCGCAGGTATTGGAGCCACGCATGCCGAGCTTGTCGAGTTTCGGACCTTGCGTGAACCCCGGAGTGTCGCGCTCCACGATAAAGGCGGTTATCCCGTGCGAACCTGCATCCGGGTCAGTCTTCGCATAGATCACATAGGTCGCGGCATCCGGTCCGTTCGTGATCCACATCTTGCTGCCATTGAGGATGAAGTGGTCGCCGTCTGCGGTGGCTTTCAAACGCATGCTGACTACATCGGATCCGGCGCCGGGCTCCGACATTGCGAGCGCACCTACTGCCGTGCCCGCACACAACGCGGGCAGGTATTTCTCGCGTTGCGCATCGGTTCCGTTGCGGAAGATCTGGTTTACACAAAGGTTCGAGTGCGCACCGTAGGACAGGCCAACGGAGGCGGATGCTCGCGAAATCTCTTCATAGGCAATCGCGTGCGCAAGGTAGCCCATGCCGCTGCCGCCGTATTCCTCGGCGACCGTCATGCCGAGCAGCCCCATCTCGCCGAACTTCGGCCAAAGGTCTGCTGGAAACGCATTGTTGCGATCGATGTCTTGCGCTCGCGGCGCAATCTCCGCCTGTGCGAATTGGCGCACTGTGTCGCGCAGTAGTTCGATGTCTTCACCAAGATCAAAGTCGAGCATTGGAGTTCCTAATCGGTATCGGTTTGTTCGGGTTCGATGAGTACGAGCACCTGCCCGCCCTCGACAAGATCACCCGCACTGGCATGACAGGCGGTGATCGTGCCGTCAATCGGTGCGGTCAATGTGTGCGCCATCTTCATGGCTTCCATCACGAGGATAGTGTCGCCCGCGTTAACGGTGTCTCCTCGGCCGACCTGCAGCTCGACCAGGCGTCCGGTCATCGGTGCTCGCAGGGTGCCATCGGACACGCCGCCGGAAGCCTCCCCCAGATCAGGTGGGATTCTTTCGATTGACCACTGGCGCGCACCCGCGCTGATCACGCCTGCGCCATTTCGAATGAGGGCGCTGGTTCGGATTCGAAGGCCGTCGCGCACAAAGTCGGGTCCGTTGGTGGAGAAGCGGACGGCTTCCAGCGGCACCTCATGTTCCGACCAGCGCACAACGGACGGCATCTCGCCATCGCGATCGAAGCCAACCGTTACCTCCAGAGTTGTCGGTCCGACCTGCATCGAAAAACTCACTGACGGCGATCGATTAGGCCACCATCCCGTGCCGGTGTGCCAGGGAGTATCGGGTTGTGCGGATTGCGCCTCATGCCAGAGTGCTAGCGCTGCCGTAACGATGGCGTCGGTCGTTGGCTCACCCGGTTCAATGGCTTCAGCTTGCTCACGCAGAAATGCGGTTGTGGGCTGCGACACCAAAAACGCGGGAGCGTCCAGAACACGAACCAGGAAGTCGACATTTGTGGTGAGTCCGATAAACAGCGTGTCGCGCAGACTTCTCGACAGCGTGCTGGCCGCTGCCTCGCGCGTGTCTGCATGTTGGACCATCTTCGCAATCATTGGATCGTAGTGAATGCTCACCACATCGCCTGATCGCACGCCGGTGTCGATGCGTGGTTGCGACTGGTTTTCGGGCCAACGCAGCGCATGGATCGGGCCTGGTGTTGGCAGAAACCCGGTGTCTGCGTCTTCGGCATAAATGCGTGCCTCGATTGCATGACCGTTGCGTGGGATTTGTGACTGCGACACCGGCAACGGCTCGCCACGTGCAATGGCTAACTGCCAGGCCACAAGATCGACGCCAGTGATTGCTTCGGTCACCGGATGCTCGACCTGCAGGCGGGTGTTCATTTCCATGAAATAGAAATTGTCACCTTCGAGCAGAAACTCCACCGTGCCTGCGCCGACGTAGTCGATGGCGCGAGCCGCGGCGATCGCAGCCTCGCCCATGCGCTCGCGCAGGTCCTCGCTGAGGCCGGGCGCCGGTGCCTCTTCGATGATTTTCTGATAGCGACGTTGAATGGAGCAGTCACGATCATGCAGGTGTACGCAGTTGCCGTGTGTGTCGGCGAAGACCTGCACTTCGATATGCCGTGGTGCGCCGAGATACTTCTCGACCAACATCTTGTCGTCACCAAAGGCACTCATCGCCTCTTGCCGCGCTGTCTTTAAGGCGTTTCCAAACTCGTCTGCGGACTCGACGATGCGCATACCTTTGCCACCGCCACCGGCTGTGGCTTTCAGCAACACCGGATAACCGATCTCGAGGGCCGCTTTTTCGAGTGTCTCGTCGGCCTGATCGTCGCCGTGATAGCCAGGCAACAACGGCACACCGGCCGCTTCCATGATCGACTTGGCGGCAGACTTGGAGCCCATCGACTCAATCGCAGAGGCGGGTGGTCCAACAAACGTGATGTGCGCGTCTGCACACGCGCGCGCGAAGCTCGCGTTCTCGGATAGAAATCCATAGCCCGGATGAATGGCGGTCGCCCCGGTGCGGCGCGCGGCATCGAGCACCGCTGACTGGTTGAGATAAGACGCTTGCGGCGCAGCATCGCCGATGTGCACTGCCTCATCGGCCAGTTCGACGTGGCGTGCATTAGCGTCTGGCGTCGAAAACACCGCGACCGTCGGTATGCCGAGTTTCTGTGCGGTGGCGATAATGCGGCAGGCGATTTCACCACGATTGGCAATCAGTAGTTTTTCCATGATTACATCCGGAACACGCCAAACTGCGTATCTTCGATTTCCCGGTTAAGGCTTGCTGACAGACACCGCGACAAGACGCGACGCGTGTCTGCCGGATCGATCACACCGTCGTCCCAGAGTCTTGCCGAAGCGTAGTAGGGATGGCCCTGGCGTTCGTAGTTGTCGATCACCGGTTGCTTGATTGCCTGTTCAGCCGCTTCGCTGAGGGTCTCGCCCTGTCGTTCGAGCTGGTCGCGTTTGACCTCGGCCAGGACACTCGCGGCCTGCTCACCACCCATCACGCTAATGCGCGCATTCGGCCACATGAACAGGAATCGTGGGTCGTACGCACGCCCGGCCATGCCGTAGTTGCCGGCGCCGAATGAGCCGCCGATGATGAAGGTGATCTTTGGCACGTTGGCGCACGCGACCGCGTTAACGAGCTTTGCGCCATCCTTTGCGATGCCGCGTGCTTCGTATTGTCGCCCGACCATAAAGCCGGTGATGTTCTGGAGGAACACGAGCGGTGTCTTGCGCTGCGCACACAACTCAATGAAGTGCGCACCTTTCAAGGATGACTCTGAAAACAGAATGCCGTTGTTCGCGACGATGCCCACCGGGTAGCCGTCGACATTCGCAAATCCACACACGAGGGTGTCACCGTAGAGCGGTTTGAATTCATGGAACTCAGATGCATCGACAATTCGTGCGATGACCTCGCGCACATCGTAGGGCGTGTTCAACGTGCTCGGAACGACACCGTAGAGCTCTTCGGCAGGGTAGGCCGGGGGCACCGATTTCTGACGTAGGTGTGCGTTAGTGGGCTCACGATTCAGTCGTTTAACCGCATCCCGCGCCAGTTGCAGCGCATGTGCGTCGTTGCGCGCATAGTGATCGGTGACACCGGATTCACGGCAATGAACATCTGCACCACCGAGCGCCTCTGCCGTGACCTCTTCACCGGTGGCGGCTTTTACCAGTGGCGGTCCACCCAAGAAGATCGTGCCTTGATTGGCTACGATGATTGACTCATCGGCCATCGCAGGCACGTACGCACCCCCGGCGGTGCAACTACCCATGACCACGGCGATCTGGGGAATACCCTCAGCCGACATGCGTGCCTGATGGAAGAAACACCGGCCAAAGTGCTCGCGATCCGGGAACACCTCGTCCTGCATTGGCAGGAATGCGCCGCCCGAGTCGACGAGATAGATACACGGCAGGCGGTTCTCCCACGCGATGCGTTGCGCGCGCAAATGCTTCTTGCCGGTCAGCGGAAAATAACTCCCGCCTTTTACCGTGGCATCGTTGGCGATGATCATGCACTCCCGCCCGTGGATCACACCAACGCCCGTGATGATGCCTGCAGCGGGAACCTCGGTTTCGTAGACACCGAGCGCGGCGAGTTGGCTTAGCTCAAGAAACGCACTACCGGGGTCGATCAAGGCACGGATGCGGTCGCGAGCGAGCAACTTACCCCGCTCGACATGACGCGCCTGTCGCGCAGCGCCACCGCCCTCGCAAACCTTGTCGACCACGTTGCGAAGGTCCTCTACCAACGCCCGCATGTGCGCGGCGTTTTCGCAGAAGCTGTCATCTGAGGTCACGATCTTCGTGGCGATCTGGCTCATCGTGCTGTCCTGCCATGCGTCTCCAGCCGTGCAAGCGCGACGCCACACTGCTGCTCTACGCGTCCCAGTTCATCGAGCGTAGCCTCAAGATCTCTCGCTTGTTCGAGCAGTTGCTCGCGTCGCTCGGCGAGCTTTGCCAACAGCACTTTTAACTGGCGCTTTGAGCCTTCGGGCGTTTGGTAGAGATCCACGATTTCCGCGCTCTCCTCCAACGACAATCCGAGACGCTTGCCACGCAGCAGAAGTCGCAGTCGCACGCGATCCGCCTGGCTGAAATAGCGCACGCGTCCCCGCCGCTCAGGTCTTAGAAAACCTTTTTCTTCATAAAAACGCAGTGTGCGCGTTGTGACCCCGAACTCATCGGCGAGATCCCCGATGGCGTAGGTAGCTTCGTTGGCTTTACTCATCCTCAAATCGTAACTGACGTTGACGTTAACGTAAATAGAGATTCCCGGAGCCGGCTGCGTTATGCTCCGCCCCGATCTGTAAAGGAGAACACCCCATGTCGCTAGTCGTGAGTCGCCGCGATCTCGATTTCCTGTTTTATGAAGTGTTTGGGCTTGAGGACGTCCTGAAAGCGCCACGCTACGCCGACTACGATAGGGAGACGTTGGCCGCGATTCTCGATACGGCGCAGGCGATCGCCGAGGAGGAGTTCGCGCCGCTCGCAGCTGAGCTGGATGCGAATGAGCCCAAGTTTGTCGACGGGAAGGTCGAGATGATGCCCGAGGTTGGAAAAGCGCTGGCGGCCTATTGCGAGGCGGGCCTTTTGACCACCGGCTTCGATCAGGAGGTTGGCGGTATGCAGCTGCCGTTCGCTGTCTCGCACGCGATTGGTGGGTTGTTCTCTTGCGCCAACACGGCGGCGAGTAATTACCTGTTTCTGACCGGCGCGAACGCGAACATGTTGCATGTGTGCGGCAGCGATGAACTTAAGGCGCGCTTTCTTCCACCAATGTTGGAAGGGCGCTGGTTCGGCACGATGTGTTTGTCGGAGACGCAAGCGGGCTCATCGCTTGCGGATATTCGCACGACCGCCACGAAGCAGGCGGATGGCACCTACCACCTCGAGGGCACCAAGATGTGGATCTCAGGCGGTGATCAGCCGTTGAGCGAAAACATCATTCATATGGTGCTCGCCAAAACTCCGGACGCACCGCCAGGGGTCAAAGGGATTTCTTTGTTCCTGGTGCCGAAGATTCGCGTAAAAGAGGACGGGTCCCTCGGCGAGCACAACCACATCGCGCTTGCGGGTTTGAATCACAAGATGGGGCAGCGCGGCACCACCAACTGTTTGCTGAACTTCGGCGAGGGTGGGGCGAGCGAAGGCTATCTTGTCGGCGCTGAAGGCGCGGGTCTTGCCAACATGTTCCACATGATGAACGAAGCGCGCATCGGTGTTGGGCTGGCCGCGGTGATGGCGGGACTCGGTGGCTATCTCTATTCGCTCGACTACGCGCAGGAACGCCGCCAAGGGCGAGCGCTCGGTGCGAAGGATCCAGCGCAGCCGCAGGTCCCGATCATAGAGCACGCAGATGTGCGCCGAATGTTGATGGCGCAAAAAGTCTGGGTCGAGGGTGGTCTTGCGCTGATCCAGTACTGTGGCTGGCTGCAGGATCGTCAGTCGATCAGTGAGGACAAGAACACGGTCGATGCGTATGAGCTATTGCTTGAATTGCTGACGCCCGTCGCCAAGAGCTGGCCATCGGAATACTGCCTTGAAGCCAACAAACTGGCGATCCAGATTCTCGGCGGCTACGGCTACACCCGAGACTATCCGGTCGAGCGCTACTATCGCGACAATAGACTCAACCATATTCATGAGGGCACCTGGGCGATCCACGGTCTTGATATTCTCGGTCGCAAGGTGCGACTGGGCGATGGCGCCGCTTTGCAATTGCTGGCCGGGGAGATGGCAGATGATCTAGAGGCGGCAAGGGCCGATGCGCGCTTCGCAGCCCAGGCCGCAGAGCTCGATGGTGCGTGGGCAGAGGTGCTGGAGGCCGTCAGAGCGACCGGCGAGTGTGCGGACCGTACGCTAGCGCTGGCGAATGCCACGGTATTCTTGAACGGATTCGGACATGTGGTGGTGGCGTGGCTCTGGTTGCGACAGGCACTAGCCGCTGCGCGCGGCATCGAGACGAACGGTGATTCAGCGTTTTATCAGGGCAAGCTCGCCGCCTGCGAGTACTTCTTCCGCTACGAGTTGCCGAAGGCCAGACTGGATATTCAGTTGGTTGCCACACTCGACGATACTTGCCACAGCGTTTCGATCGACGCTTTGCGTGCGATATCCGACCGAGCGTGACGCGTGTCTCATTTACACAACATTATTCCTGAATAATTAGGGGTTTATGCCATAACGTGTTTCTAATCTCAGAGGTGTGCTCTATACTCCGCGCGTTCACAGGTGCGCTTAAGGCGCACGCTCCATCCTATATGACGCACGTTAAACGGGGGTTTAGATGCGTAATTTCAGAGGGTTACGACGTAGTGCGATAAGCTCAGCGCTGACATTTGGCGCGCTGATGAGCGTCGCAACCAATCCACTTTTCGCGCAGGAAGATGCGTTTCTCGAAGAGATCGTAGTCACCGCTGCAAAACGCGAACAAACGTTGCAGGAAGTACCCATCTCGGTTTCTGTCACTGACGCGGACACCGTTGAAAAAGCGGTCATCCTCGACGTGCTCGATCTGCAGACGGTCGTTCCTTCGCTTCGCGTAAGCCAGTTGCAGTCAACCGGCAACACCAACTTCCTGATTCGCGGCTTCGGTAACGGTGCTAACAACCCGGGTATCGAGCCTTCGGTCGGCGTCTTCATCGACGGCGTTTACCGCTCTCGTTCGGCATCTGCTTTGTCTGACCTGCCGAACCTCGAGCGTATCGAAGTGCTGCGTGGTCCGCAGAGCACGCTGTTCGGTAAGAACGCGTCTGCCGGCGTCATTAGTGTCGTCACTCAGGCACCGCAGTTTGAAGCTGGCGGTTCCGTGGAGGTGCTGGCAGGTAACTTCGGCTCCACAGTGTTCCGCGGCAACGTCACGGGCCCGCTGTCCGAGACTGTCGCATTCAGCCTGTCGGGCAACTACAACCAGCGTGACGGCTACTTCGATAACTTCGAAGACGGTTCCCAGTTGAACGAGCGCAATCGCTACGGCGTCCGTGGTGATCTGCTATTCGAACCAAACGACACCTTCTCGCTGCGCGTGATCGCCGATTTCGACGAAATCGACGAGAACTGCTGTGGTACGACCAACTTGTTCAACGGCCCAACGGGCGGTGCGATTCAGTTGATCGGTGGCAACCTGGTGCCGAACGACCCGTTCTCTTACGGCACGTTCATCAACTTCGATTCCGACAACGAGATCGAAAACAGCGGTCTGTCTGCACAGATGGACTTCGATTACGACAACTTCTCGATCACGTCGATCACTGCGTTCCGCAACCAGAGCGCGGTATCGAATGCTGACTCGGACTTTACGAGCGCAGACCTGATCGGTCGTAACTTCGAAGATCGTGATATCGACACCTTCACGCAAGAGCTGCGTTTGACGACCAGCTTCGGCGAAAACACCGACTTCTTGCTCGGTTTGTTCTACGCGCAAGAGGATGTGGCTTACAACACCGCATTGCTGTACGGCGCTGACTTCCGTGCCTACGGTGAGCTGCTGGCTGCAGCAGCGGGTGCTGATCCAAACACGTTCTCCGATCTTGAAGCGGGGCTCGGCCTGCCGGCAGGCACGTTCTTCGCTCAGGGCGCTGGCGCACGTGATTTTGCGACGCAGGACGATGAGTCGCTGTCGATTTTCGCGAACTTCGATTTCTACCTGACCGATCGCTTGACGGCGACGGTGGGCGCGAACTACACGCAGGTCGAGAAAGACATCACGCTGCGACAGGAAAACGACGACGTATTCTCACAGTTGGACTTCGCGGCCATTGGTGTAGGTCTTGGCCTGCCGCCAGCGCTGGCGAACGTGCCTTGCTCTGCAACCAACCCGCCACCGGCGTGTAATGCGTTGCTGGCATTGCGTCCGTTCCAGTTCCTGCCGCAAACGCTGTCTATTCCGAACGAGGTAGAGACGGGAACATCGGATGATTCCGACGTTACCTATACAGTGCGTCTCGCGTACGATCTGACGGATAGTCTGAACGGTTACGTCAGCTACGGCACGGGCTTCAAGGCAACATCCTGGAACCTGTCGCGTGACTCTCGTCCGCTGCCGCAAAACATCGGGGCATTGCAGGCCGCGGGTCTTGCACCGGCTCAGCAGCTGCCGGGCACGCGCTTTGCAGATCCCGAAGAGACGACCGTTATCGAAGCGGGTCTTAAAGGATCGTACAACCGCGGTAACTTCGCTCTGACGATCTTCGATCAGTCGATTGAAGGCTTCCAGTCGAACGTCTTCACCGGTACGGGCTTCAGCTTGATCAACGCGGGTGAGCAATCCACCACCGGTCTCGAGTTCGAGTCGCTGTGGTATGCCACCGATCAACTGCAGCTGAACTTCGCGGTGATGTTGCTCGACCCCGAGTTTGACGACTTCACCATGAGCTCTGTTGGCGACCTGACCGGCACCGCACCTCCGGGCGTCAGTGAAACCTCAGCCAGCCTCGCAGCGACCTATTCCTGGGAGCTGAACAACGGCTGGACCGCGTTCGCACGTGGTGACTACCAGTACGAGAGCGATGTGCAGGTCATCGAAAACGTGCCGGAAGAAATCGCTTCTCGCGAAGTCGGCTTGCTTAACGCGAGCTTCGGTATCGCGACGCCGAGCGGCTGGGAATTCGGCCTGTGGGGCCGCAACCTGACGGAAGATGAATTCCTGCAGAGTGCGTTCCCGACCGTAGCGCAGGAAGGCAGCTTCAACGGCTACCCGAACGCGCCGCGTACCTACGGTCTGTCCATTCGCAAAACGTTTGGCGAGTAATCGCAGGTTAAAAGCCTGATTAAGGCGGCCAGATCCTTCGGGGTCTGGCCGTTTTTTTTGCCGTGTGCCACCAGGCAAGTTGCAGGTGCTCGGATGAGCGCGCATCATTTGGGTATTGATTGCGTTCATGGGGACTACGCAAATGCGAATGGGATTGTTTGCTCTCGCGTTAATCGGCCTTGCGTCGACAGCGCATGCCAAAGTGGAACGAGTTGAAAATTTCCGCCTGCTCGATCAGGACCGGAAGTCGCACGAGCTCTACTACTACAAAGACCAGAAGGCCATCGTTCTGATGGTTCAGGGCAACGCGTGCCCAATCGGTCGCAACCTGATTTCCGACTACAAGGCGATTCGAGACGAATACGCAGGTCAGGGTGTGGTCTTCGCCATGATCAACGCGAGTCTTCAGGACACGCGCGCTGCCATCCGCGAGGAAGCGGAAGCATTCGGGATCGACATGCCGATCCTTAAAGATGAGACACAGCTGATCGGCGAGGCACTCGAGCTCGACCGTACCGGTGAGGTGCTCGTGATCACGACCGACGACTGGAAGATCGCCTACCGCGGTGCGCTGAGTGATCGTGTCGGTTACGAGACGCAAAAGCAGGAAGCGACGGAGCACTACCTCAAGGATGCGCTCGCCGATGTGGTGGCAGGCCGTGAGGTGGCGAACCCGAGCCGCCCGGCGGTGGGATGTATCGTGAACTTCCCGGAGCGCGAGCTGACCGCACAACACGCCGAAATCAGCTACAGCGAAACGATCGCTCCGATGCTTAAAGAACGCTGCACGACGTGCCATCGACCCGGTGGTATTGGTTCGTGGGAGATGACCAGCTACGAGATGGTGCGAGGGTTTGCACCGATGATCCGTGAAGTCGTGCGTACCCGCCGTATGCCACCTTGGGAGGTGTCGGTCGAAGATGATCATCCACCGATCGGTGCATCGCGTGCACTGACGGTTGCCGAGAAGCAAACGCTCGTACATTGGATCGAAGCGGGTGCACCTCGTGGAGAAGGGCCCGACCCGTTGAAGTCGGTGACACCGCTGCCGGAAGAGTGGCCGCTCGGTGAGCCGGATCTTGTGGTCCAGTCGCCGGCATTCACGGTGCCCGCGACCGGCGTGGTCGATTATCAGTTCCCCGCGATTGAGAACCCGCTCGACAAAGACGTCTGGGTACGCGCAGTAACGATCAAGCCCGGTGAAGGCAAGGTTGTGCACCACGTGCTCATCGGCACCTCGGAGCAACCCGTCCCTGAGGAGCGCGAGCTGGAGGCGGTGTTCGAGAACTACCTGATGGGCTATGCGCCTGGCCAGGAGTCCTACATCTATCCCGAAGGCACCGGCGTATTCGTGAAAGCGGGCGGCATGATCAACCTGCAGATGCACTACACCACTTACGGGCGTGAGGTAACCGATGTGTCCGAGGTGGCGTTGTACTTCCACGAGGAGCCACCCGAGTTCCATCTGCGCCAGCAGGTTGTCATGGGATGGGATATCCAGATCCCGCCAGGCGAGGGTGATCACGAGGAGCACGGTTACTTTGAGTTTGATAAAGACGCGGTGATCTACAGCTTGTTCCCGCACGCGCACTACCGCGGCAAGAGCACGAGCTTCGATCTGCACTACCCGGATGGAAAGGTCGCACCGCTATTGCATGTGCCCCGTTACGACTTCAACTGGCAGCACACGTACACCCTCGAGCAGCCAGTGGAGGTGCCCGCCGGCACGCGTCTCGTGCACCGCACGGTCTACGACAACAGCGAGCGTAATCCGTCGAATCCGGATGCGACCAAGCCCGTCTATTGGGGGCTGCAGTCGTTCGAGGAAATGCTGTACGGCGGATTCTTCTTCCGCTGGAAAGAC
Organism: uncultured Chromatiales bacterium; assembly: GCA_963922335.1. Taxonomy (GTDB): domain Bacteria; phylum Pseudomonadota; class Gammaproteobacteria; order Steroidobacterales; family Woeseiaceae; genus CALBPI01. The sequence continues at coordinate 155,200 of CAWUIB010000010.1, forward strand.
GGCACGGTCGAGGCGCCGGTGCACGATCCGTTGCAGTTCAACATCAACCAGTTCTACGGTGCGATGGACGATGACCTCAACGGCAGTCTTGATCCGGCTGAGATGCCGAATGATATGCGCCAGGCGTTTACCGAGGGTGGCCTTAGCAATTTTGATCAGAACAAGGATGGTGAGCTGAGCGCTGCCGAGTATCGAGCGTTCGTTGACTATCGTCGTGAACAGGCAGCGAAACAGGCGCAGAGTCAGGCGGGCGATTAACCCGCCTGACTCATTCGCTGATCAAGGCGTGCACTGCGTATCGTTGCTCGGCGTTGGCAACTCGCGGATGTAGTCAAACTCGGCGCGAATGTCGATCGGCGTTTGGAACGCGTTGACCACGAGGCCGACCTGCAAGGTTGCAGGTAAGTCGGCGCGAGTATAGCGATCGAGTTCCACCCAATCCGGGTCGGCCGCCAGCCTTCGATACGCGATCATCTCGTTGCCAACTCGGCAGAGCAGGATGTCGCCCTCAAACCCGGCAGCGTCGAGTGTCAGGGTAGAGTTCGAATTCACCGTGGTTTTAGCCTCGCTGCCGACACTGCCAGGGATACGGGTATCCTGCCGGCCCAGGTTCACCATGATGTAGTTCTCAGGTCCTGTCGCGCCAGCCGGATTCCGCGCGAGCAGACCGGCCGAGTTGAACTCGCTCGCAGGTGCGACGCTCGCCGAGCCAAGGCTGCGTGCTACCACATAAGTCTGCACGGCGAAGTTGCCGGTGATTTCCTTGTATACGAGCGGCGCTCTGCCGGCGGCAAACCATCCCGATCGCACCGAGGGAATCAGTACCAGATAGCCGGCGCGTGAGGTGTTGATGTCGAGCGTGCTGTACTGCTGCGCGGTGCCTTCGACCTGATGGCGCAGCGACCAGTCGGACAGCGAGGACGCATCGTTGAATTCATCGGTGAAGCTCGATGTCGCGGGTCCTGTCGATACGACAATATTCACCGCCGAGTTCTCGGCGACGTTTGTACCGGCTGCCGGGTCCTGGCTGATGACATCACCGCTAGCCACCGTGTTTGACGACGCGTTAGAGACCACACCGACCACGAGACTCGCGCCGGTTATGGCTGCTTCCGCCGCCGCTTGCGATTGGCCAACAACATTTGGCACGGACACGGTCGCTGGGCCACTGGAAACCACCAGATCAACAGCGCTGCCTTCGGAGACAGTCGTACCGCCCGTCGGGTTCTGGCTGATGACATCGCCGTTGGCGACCGTGTTCGACGTTTGCGTCGTCACGTTCCCGACGACCAGGTTGGCTCCGGTGATAGCGCTCGACGCGGCCGCTTGAGAGAGGCCAACAACGTTCGGTACCGATACGCTCGCCGGGCCGGTCGACACGACGATATTGACTGCTGAGTTTTCGGTGACGTTCGTGCCGGCTGCCGGGTCCTGGCTGATCACATCTCCACTCGCCACCGTGTTGGACGAGGCGTTGGAGACTACACCAACCACGAGACTCGCTCCGGTGATGGCTGCCTCCGCCGCTGCTTGCGATTGACCAACGACGTTCGGCACGGACACCGTAGCTGGGCCACTGGAGACCACGAGATCAACAGCGCTGCCTTCGGATACGGTTGTACCGCCCGTCGGGTTCTGGCTGATGACATCGCCGTTGGCGACCGTGTTCGAAGCCTGTGTAGTCACGGTACCGACCACGAGGTTGGCGCCGGTAATGGCATTAGTGGCGGCGGTCTGCGTAAGTCCAACCACATTCGGTACCGACACGCTGGCCGGTCCTGAAGACACAACAAGATCTACCGCGGAGCCCGCGTTGACCTGCAATCCGGCAGCCGGATTTTGGCTGATGACTTGTCCGGCCGGGACGCTGGCAGAGGATTGCTGAGTGACGTTGCCTGTCACGAGCCCTGCATTGTTAAGCGCGGTGCCTGCTGCTGCCTCGGTCAATCCGACGACGTCCGGCACAGTCGCCTGCGGAGGACCGCTTGAGACCACAAGATCAACGGGACTACCGACGACCAAGACGGCACCGGCGGCTGGGCTCTGGCTGATCACCACGCCAGCAGCGATGGTGTTGGAGGGCTGTTGCGTTACGGTTCCAACGATCAGCTCAGCGTCGATGATCGCCTGCTCGGCGGCCATCTGCATAAGGCCGATAACGCCCGGCGTGACTGTAGTCGGTGGTCCGAGCGAGATCACCAGGTCAACGGCCGTGCCTGGATCGACGACCGCGCCTCCCGCGGGGTTCTGCGAAATCACAGCGCCCGCCGGTACGTTCAAGTCTTCTTGTGTTGTGACGTTGCCCACCACCAGACGCGCGTCGACCAGCGTGGTGCCAGCATCGGCTTCGCTCAGACCTCTGACATCCGGCACGGTCACCGGCGCGCCGATCGACACGACAAAGTTAAGTGATGTGCCCGGAATCACTTGCGTACCAGGCGGAATCGACTGGCTAAGTACTTCGCCTTCGGGTACCAGCGTCGAGACCTGGAAACTGATGTTGCCGACCGCAAGCCCGGCGGTAGTGACCACCGACTCAGCGTCCGCTTGTTGCAGACCAACAATGTCCGGGACAGGAACGGCGTCCGGCCCAAGTGATTCGACGAGATTGATCGCTGTGCCCGCAGCGACCAGCGTGGCTGCCGCCGGATCCTGGCTGATGATGCTCCCCGCAGGCACATCGACGCTGACCGCGAACGTCACGTCTCCGACGATCAGCCCAGCATCAATCAGTGCCTGCGCAGCGGCTGCGCTCGTCAGGTTGGTGACATCGGGGACCGCGACATTGGCAGGCCCTAATGACACGATAATGTCGACGGGTGCACCTGCCGTGATTTCGGTGCCGACCAATGGGTCTGTGCGAATGACATTGCCGACGGGCACGACGTCGCTCGCCTCGCCGGTCACGTTGCCGATCGTTAACCCAGCCATGAGGATGGCGTCACGTGCATCGGCTTCGCTCAGGCCCGCGACGTTCGGTACCGGTGTGTTGTTTGGTCCGGCCGAGATCACCAGATTGATGGTGCTGCCAGGCGCTAGAAGGTCAGAGGCGGGTGGGCTGGTTCTAATTACACTGCCAAGGGCGACGGTGTCGCTCGCTTCGGTGATCACGGTGCCGACCACAAACCCGGCAGCTACGATTGCGGCCTCCGCCTCCGTCCGACTCAGGCCTGCGGTATTCGGGACCGGGACGTCGGCAGGGCCGCCCGATACGACGAGATCGACGGTGGATCCCTGCGGCAAATCCGTGCCAGCCGGTGGGTCCTGCGAAATCACACTGCCTGCGGCGACGGTATTGCTGCTCTCGACGGTGACGGTCCCGACCTCAAGCCCCGCCCCGCGAATCGCCGATTCGGCCCCGGACTGCGAGAGGCCGACCGTGTCCGGCGTCGCAATTGGCAGCAGTTGTACTTCGCCGTCGCCCGACGGGGAACAAGCCGCCAGCATACCGACGATCGTCACCATCAGGGCGCGCGCCCAGACCTGTCGCAAGACTGATTTCATGTCTAACACGTGAACACTCCCTTCTGGCGGGAAATCGTCGAGTTTTTGCTCGGAAAAATCAACGCAATGAATGTAATATCCGGATTATTCTTGTTTTTCTTTTCTAAAACAGTGACTTTTGTCTACTTATGTCCAGTCCGCGTGAACATAAGATCATCGTCGGTATCTCCGGAGCGTCCGGGTCCGTCTATGGCGTAACCCTGCTGCAGGCCTTGCGCGAGCTGCCAAACGTGCAGTCGCACCTGATCGTATCTTCGGCAGGTTACCTCACCGTGACGACCGAGACCGGTCTCAAGAAAACAGAGCTCGAGGCGATGGCCGATGTGGTGCACGACGATCGCAACGTCGGCGCTTCGATCGCGAGCGGCTCTTTTCCGTCGACCGCGATGATCGTCGCGCCATGCTCGATGAAGACACTCGGCTGCATTGGACAGGGCATCGGCGGATCGCTGATTACGCGTTCCGCCGACGTGATGCTAAAGGAGCGGCGACGCGTCATTTTGTTGGCCCGCGAGACGCCGCTGAACCTTGCACACATTCGTAACATGGCTGCGGTGACAGAGATGGGTGGGATTGTTTACCCTCCGGTGCCAGCATTTTATTCGAACCCGCCAGATATCGAGACCATGGTGCGCGAGACCGTCGGTCGCGTCATGAGCCTTGCGGGAGTAAACAACGAACTCTACGAACCCTGGGAGGGTTTGGGTAACCAATGAGTGCTGTGCAGCAGGAGTCCGCACCAAAACCACGTGGTGCGAAAGTCAGCGACCTCTACGAGATTCGCGAGGGCGATCTGGAGCGTGATGCTGACGACATCCTGCGATTGTGGCGATTTCTGCCGGGCGATAATCCGCCACAGCGCGAGAAGCTGGATTGGTATTACCGCAATAACCCTGCGGGCGTCGGCACGGTGCTATTCCTCAGTTACAAGCCGGAGCAGCGGAACGTCGGTGTGGTGTGCCTTAGCCCGCGCGAATTCGTGGTTGCGGGTGAGCGTGCGATGGGTTCGGTGTTCGGCGACTTTGCCGTCGAACCGGAGCACCGCAGCCTGGGCCCGGCGCTCAAGTTTCAGAAGGACTTCCTGCAATACGCACGTGAGCGTTCCGATTTCATATTCGGGTTTCCCAACCCGTTGTCCGGCAAGGTGCGCTCTTTCGGAGGCCACAAGCTCGGTTACTCGTTGGACATTTTTGTGCTGCCGCTCGACTTCACCGCCTATCTGAAATCCAGGCTTCCGGCTATGCTCGCAACGCTTGTGGGCGGCGCATTGAATCTCGTATCGCGCAGCTACTATGCGCTTCGCGCCTCGTTCCGGCGCGGCGGACATCGAGTGGTCGACTACACGCCAGATTTCATGAACGGGTTGTGGCAGTCACTGGTCGCGGGTGGTTGGCAGATCGGCAGGCGCGATGCGCAGTTTGTCGATTGGCGCATCAAGAACAGCCCAAACCACACCTATGACCTCGTTGCGATCGAGGATCGGCATGGCCACCCAGCAGCGTTCGCGGCACTGCGCTCGGGCGTTAACGATGCGCTCATCGTGGAAGACATGGCCTACACCACGCCAGATGCGCTGCGTGTGCTTGTTGATGAGCTGACGCGGCGCTACGCGGGCAAACGACGTTCTCTCACCTTCACGATTCCGGATCACCAATCAGCGGCTGCGAGCGTACTGGCGGGTGCCCATTTTCGGGTTCGTGATTCGTTCAGCGCTTTCGTCACGGTCGGTCTGTCACACGTTGAAGGCGCGTCGGTCGATCAGGTCGTACTCTCGTTTATCGATAACGACGTTTAGTCCAGCACTTCACACGCTGACCGGCATCCGTTTGACGCCGTTGATGAAGTTGGAGCGCAGCTTTTCGACGTCTCCTGCAAGTTGGATATTCGGATAGCGCTGCAACAGCGATGTGAACAGGATGCCGATTTGCATTCGTGCGACACGTGAACCGATGCAATAGTGCGTGCCGCTACCAAATCCCAGGTGCGACGCTTTCTTCCGGGTGATATCAAACTCGTAAGGGCGCTCAAAGACCTCTTCGTCCCTATTACCCGAGGTGTACCAGAGCACCACTTTGTCACCCGCTTTGATCTGTGTGTTGCGCAGCGTGACGTCCTCGGTCGCGGTGCGGCGCATGTAGATCACGGGTGTCACCCAGCGAACAATCTCATTCGCGGCGGCGTTCGCGAGTTCGGGATGCTCGCTGAGCAGTCGCTTTTGCGATTCGTTTTCGAACAAGGCGAGCATGCCGCCGGAGATCGCGTTCCGGGAGGTCTCATTACCCGCGACGATCAGCAGGATAAAGGTCGCGATGAAATCGCTGACGCTCATTGGCTTGCCAGCATCCGTCTTGCTGTTCACCAGCATCGAGATCATTGTGTCTTCCGGCGCCTTGGAATACTTCAACCGCAGTCCGAGGGCGAACATGGACATGCGCCGCAGACTCTCGGTGATCTCCGCTTCCGACGAGCGCACTGTTGGATCGTCATAGCCCACCAGTTCATCGGACCAGCGAATCAGGTCTTGCTTGTTCTTGCTGGCACCCAGCAGGCGTGCGAGGACATCGATCGCGACAGGCGCCGATACGAGATCAACGAAATCGAACGTGCTGCAAGACTCCAATGCCTGCATGACCTCAGAAACTGAGTTTTGAATGGTGGCCTCCAGCTCGCGCACGCGCGTGGGCGCGAACGCCGGGGCGACCGCCTTGCGGTAGGCGCTATGTTGCGGTGGGTCACTGGTGATCATGTTGGTGCCGGTGTTCACGGCGAAGGTGCGGCTGTCCTCGATGTGGAAGCCACCGCGCTCCAGTTCGGAGCTGAAGATCTTGGGATTTTTCGACACCGCGATGATGTCGTCGTATTTGGTGATCGACCAGAAGCCGGGACCGTCCTTTTCGCGCTGCCAGTAGACGGGCTCTGTCCTGCGCAGGTCGCGGAAGACCTGATCGACATCCCCGTAGGTGTGGAAATCCGGGTCGGCGAGGTCGAATACAGGCGATTGGGCGAAGTCGACGGACGTGGACATAGCGGCGCTCCCCGAGGCGTTCCGGTTTATATGATTTTGTGAACTTCGTCACAATTTGAAGAGTGGATGCATCGGGGTCGAAAAATCGCGGTTTTGGGTAATATACGGCCCATGTCCCAGCAGCTTATTGATTCTGTCGTTGCGTCCGATGGCGAGTCGTTGCCTGTGCGGCGGTATGAGCCGAATCGCCCATATGCGCATCAGGTTATCTTGCTGCACGGCGTGGTCTCTCATTCCGGGTGGCTCGAGACACTGGGACAGGGTCTGGCCGAGCAAGGTGTCGCTGTGCTTGCGGTGGACCGTCGCGGTGCCGGGCTCAGCACGTCGGCGAGTGGCGATGCGCCATCCACCGAGCAGTTACTAGACGACGTCGATGCGGTGCGACGCCATTACGCGTCCGACACCGTGACCACCCACCTTGGCGGGTTCTGCTGGGGTGCGACATACGCACTCAACGTGTTGTCGCGCGATGCGGCAGGGGTTGCGTCGTTTTTGATGATCGCCCCGTCGATTTTTCCGGCGGATGACATCGGCGGTGCCGATTTAGTCGTTGGGGATTCGGGCGAGGCGAGTTGCGAGCCACACGTGCCGATCGATCGGTTCACGCGTGGGCCGGCCTACGAGGACTTCATCATTCCCGATCCGCTTCGAACGCGCGAGGTCTCCCCCCGTTTCAACCAGTGCCTGGTCGACATGAACCGCATGCTCGGTCCGCGTTGGGCAAAGCTGCGCTTGCCGACGCTGATGGTGCTGGCCGAGCAGGATCGGCTCTCCCACAATGAAAAGCATTTGCGTGCATGGCGTCACGTCAAAGGGACCCCCAAGTCACATATCATCGTGCCCGGCGAACATGGCGTGCAATTCGATGCGCTGCCAGAAACGATCGCTGCCGTGTCGGCGTGGACCACCGAAGTGGCGCAGGCGATGGGATCAACGGCCGCCTGATCGCAGCACCGAAACCAGAACAAGAATCGAAAGGATCGCATTGTGACTGAACAACTCAGACAGGACTTCACCCGCTGGTGTGTAGAGGATCTCTTCACGCCGGAAATGATCCAGGGAGCGGCGCTGTTGCAGGAAGCACTCGATTTCCACCTGCTTGGCCTGTACCGCTCATTGAACCTCGCAACGGAATTGGCGGCGCCGACAACGCCGGCGGCTCTGACCGAATCATTAGGCTACGTCGATTCTGCGTTCATCACGCTGGAGGCAATGCTGGATCGGTTGAGCGCACGTTTTGAATTCGTCACCCGGACCGAGTCTGAGGGAATGCCGACCTTCCAGCATACGGGTGAGGTAGCCACACCGCCTCGCGATATCGCCGATATTGAAAAGGACATGGCGGCGCTCGGTGAGGAATACGTGTCACCGCTCGAGTTTTTGCAATTTGGTGCTGATCATTGGGTACGTTCGCTGAAGGACGAGCCCGATTTTCTCGATGCGATTCTGTCGGGTCGTGAGTCCGAGTTTCAGGAACTCTGGTTCCGTGCGACCAACACCGACCCGTTGCAAAACGTGCACGGCATCATGGGGGCGAAAGCCATCGATATGTTGTTGCCAAAAGGGCGCATCCTTGAAATCGGCGGCGGCACCGGCAACGGGATTCGCAATCTGTTCAAACATCTTGCCGCGAAAGACGAACTCGATCGTGTCGAGCACTATCATTTCACTGATATCAGCGCGAAGTTCATTATGGGCACGCGCCATGAAATCCGCGCGGACTACCCGGACGTGAGCACCGACTGGAGGTTCGCCGATCTCAACAACCCCCTGTCGGAACAGAAAGTGCCGCAGGGTGATTTTGATTTGATCTATGCGGTGAATGCCGCGCACGTGGCGAAAGATATCGTCGCGTTTCTGAAGTCTTGTAAAGAGACGCTGAAGCCTGGCGGTCGTGTGCTGTTTGCGGAGCGGATTCGACTGACGCCGCGCGATATGGCGCCGCGCGAGCTGTCGTTGAACCTCTCGGTCTATCACCGTACTGCTGCGATCAGAAATCAGGACTACCGTCCGGTGCATTGTTATCTCGCACCGGAGAACTGGTTGCGGGTATTCGAATTGGCAGGTTTCTCGCAGGGCGAGATCTGGCCGGACATCGAATCGATTTCTGGGAGCTTCCCGGATCAGTACGCAGCCATCGTGACGGCGGTAGCGTGAGTATGAAATTGCATCGCTACAACACAGACGTGCTGGTGATCGGCGGTGGCGGTGCGGCAACCGCGTCGACGATCGCAGCACACGATGCCGGGGCGCGGACGATGCTCGCTGTGAAAGGGCGATTTGGTATCCCCGGTGTACGCGGGGCCGGTGCCACCTCGAACCCCATTGGTGATTTTTGGACGATCCGAACTGTCGGACCGAAAGGTGGATTCTTTAATCCGCCGGAGCTTGTGCACGCCGATATGCTGCAGTCGGGTCTGGGGATGGCCGATCCGGCGCTGTGCCAGATTTTTGTGGACGAAGTGTCTGACGCAGTAAAACGATTGCAGTCGATGGGCATGCGCTTCCAAAGCAAGATGCTTGCGACGATGGAAGGGCACAAAAGTGATCTGAAGACCAACCGGATCGTGGCGGTGCAAAAAGCAGTGATCGAAGGCACGAACACGCAAGTGCTCGAACACGCTAATTTCACGGACCTGGTGGTCGACAACGGTCGCTGTATCGGTGCAGTGGGTGTGACAGACGATGGCGAGCCGTTTGTGGTCGAAGCGGGTGCGGTCGTGATCGCGACCGGTGGCGTTGGCCAGTTGTTCACCTACAGCTTCAACCCGCCGGGCAATACCGGTGACGGTTACGCGATGGCGGCGCGTGCGGGTGCGGACTTGTTCAACATGGAATACATGCAGCAGGGCCTCGCTACCACGTGGCCGCAGCAGGCGATCGTGATGCTCTACGAAATGGAAGAGCCTTATCGCCTGATTAACAAGCACGGCAAGTCGTTCCTGCAGGACTACTACCCGGATGCGGATTCGATGATCGAGGGTTGCAACCTCAAGGCGGCGCACTGGCCTGTGAGCTGCCGGGATGCGTCTTTGCATATCGATCGCGCGATCAAGAACGAGGTGCTGGCCGGGCGGGGTACGGAGAACAATGCAGTGTTCCTCGATCTGTCGCACGCAACGCGAGGCTTCAAGCACGAGTTGTTCGAAAACTTCATGATCGATAACGGGATCGATATCAAGAATGATCTTGTCCAGGTACAGATCCATCACCACTCGAGTAACGGTGGTATCCGTATCGATGAGCGCGCGGAATCCACGGTGTCTGGCTTGTACGCGGTCGGTGAGGCCGGTGGTTGGCAGGGTGCCGATCGGTTGGGCGGCACGATGCTCGGGGGTTCACAAGTCTTTGGTTGGCGTGCCGGGAAATTCGCCGGCGAGCAGTGCAGCTCAAGACCGCAGGTCAGTATTTCCGACGACGACGCGCTCGCGCATTTCGATGCGCTGCGTACGTTCCAGAAAGCGAAAGGCGATGTTGATATCGACACAATGCGACGCGAGTTGCAGTACACGATGTGGAAGCTGCTGACGGTCGAGAAAGATGCAGAGACGCTTGCCGAGGCACGCGACTACATCGCAGCCGATCGCCAACGGTTGAACGAACGGCTAGCGATTCGCGAACCGCTCGACTATGCGCTTGCCTATGAGCAACGCAACCTGCATGACGTTGCCGAGGTGATTATCGAAGCGGCGGACATGCGTAAGGAGAGTCGTGGTGCGCACTATCGCAGCGACTATCCCGAGCGCGACGATGCGAACTGGCTGACCAATCTGTTTGCCACCCACAGGAACGGTGCGCTCGAAGTGCGTCGTGAATGGATCAACGAGGCGAACGGCTGGGAAGACGACCCTGACGACATCAGGATCAGTCCATGGGGATGAGTGAGGGCGCAGTACTGGTCGTCGGTGGCACCGGGGACATCGGTGCTTCGATCTGTGAGCGATTGGCTGACTCGGGCCACCGGGTTGTCATCTCCGGGCGTACGATCGAACAGGCGGAGCAGGCGTGTGAAGCGCTTGCGAACCCCAAGCGTAAGCTCCACCCGGTGAAACTGCTGATCGACGATGGTGGCGAGTGCCGCGACGTTGTGAAGCAGGTTGCCGCCGACCATGGCGGGTTGAGTGCTGTGGTCAACTGCGCGGGTGTGAGTTACATCGCACCGGTGCTGCTCGGTAAGGATGCGGACTGGGAGCGGGTGGTACGCGTCAACACGCTGGGTGCGTTCAATATCTCCCGCGCGGCGTTGCGACCGATGATTCGCGCCCGGTTCGGCCGCATCATCCATGTCGGTTCAATTTCCGCCGAGGTCGGGGCGCCTTACAATGCGATCTATGCGGCCTCCAAAGCGGGCGTCGCCGGTATGGTCCGGTCTCTTGCGTTGGAGGTGGCGGGACTCGGCATCACTGTGAACGCTGTACAGCCGGGCTATGTAAAGACCAAGTTGTTTGCGCAGACCCAAGGTGCGCGCGCCAGGATAAAAGGCGTGAGCATCGAGGAACACGAGCAGGACCTGGTCGATGACACGCCAACAGGCCGCCTGGTGACGCCTGAGGATGTCGCCTCACTGGTTAACTATCTGGCGACGGATGAGAGTCGTTCGATTACCGGGCAGACACTGAACGTCGACGGCGGCCGCACGGCAAACTGATCAGCGAATCCAATCGTTGAGATCGAATTCGGTCTCGACACTCTCCGGCAACAGGTTACGCACCGCATGCATGCGCGAGCGCGCATCGATCGCAATCTTGGAGGTGCGTCCATCGGTTTCTGACGGGTCAACACCGTTACCGTTCTGGTCGGTATAGATTGCGACATCGCGCCCGGGTTGGGTAAAGCAGGCAAGCGCCATCTGCACACTCGCTTGCTTGCGCAGATCGACATCCGCATCGAACGCGATCGCCTGTTTGAGATATGCCTCTTTAGTGAGCAAGCGCTCCATGAACGCTTGTGCATCGAAATCCTCGGCGTGTTCTTCCACTGACAGGAAGATGGTCATCGGCGCGGGCAACCAGAAATCCCGGATCGCGGGTTCGTCCTGCATGTAGTCGCGATTTAAGCGGGCACGCAGACTCACGCTCGACATCGTGGCGTGTTCGGTCTGGCCTGCAACGATGTCCTGGTAGATCGGTTGCTCGCGATGCGTCAGTTTGGTGAACCGCACTACTGGTCGTGCCGCCTTGTCCGCAACATAGCCGAGGAACTCACCGAACGGGCCTTCCTGTAGGGTCTCAGCAGGTTCGATCACGCCTTCGAAAATCATCTCGGCTAACGCAGGCACTTGAAGCTCGGGGTGCGACAAGCAACGCGTCAGCGCGAGTGGCGCATCGAGCAGTCCGCTGACGACGTCGTAGTCTTCGTGCTCGAGTGCACCCGCGATCAACGCGCCGTAGCACCACAATGGGTGGTTGCCGACAACGGCCGCCAAAGGTGTGGGTTCGCCACGAGCACTGTACTTGTGCCAGATTTGATCGAGGTGTCCACCGGGCGTCATGTAGATCGCGCAGGTGTGATCATCTGCGATCATCAGTCGATGGAAACTCAGATTGTGCGCACCGGTGTCAGGGTCACGTCCGACGACAAGCGCGGATGTCAGATACGGCGCATCCTGTGTGTCGGTGTAGTAGAGCGCCGGCAATTCGTGGAGGCTGAACGCATCGGCATCACGAACGACTTGTTGCGCGGGGGTGTCCTCTTGGCTGAGAACGACTGGCTTGATGCCTGCCGTCATGGCACCGACAAGTCGCTCATTCAGCTCGTTCGCGGTCATGCCCGCGCTGCGTGCAACACGGTCTAACGATGCGCAGATATTGGTCACCGTCGGCAGGTCGCTGCCCTCGATGTCGTTAAAGCGAATCACCGGGCTGCGCAGCTTGCGCGCAAGACCCGTAACCACCGCGGTCGTCATGAACTTGGGTGAGATCAGTTTGTCGATTTGCAGCCAGGCGGACTTACCCTTGGACTCAGCGAATTCGAGGAACTCGCGAAGATCGCGGGTGGAATGGTCGGTCATGCGTCTTCTGCTCCGAGGTTGGCGAGCGCAACGCGATCCGGTTTGCCGTTCGCTTTGCGGGGGAAGTCCCGGCACAGATGGAATTCTCGTGGTGCGCGAGGCAGGGGAATGGTACGCAGGCAATGAGTGCGCAGTTCGGCGCTCAGCGTATCATCGAGACCCGCCTGCGCTTCGACGCGAACATGCGCGACGACGCGCTGGCCTAACATGTCATCCGGTACACCGATGACGACAGACTCCATCACCGAAGGATGCGCGTCCAGAACGCGCTCGATCTCTTCGGGCACGATACGCTCGCCAGCCGACTTGATCATCGCCGAGCGACGGCCCACGAGAAACAGATCGCCCTCATCGTCAAAGTAGCCGATGTCGCCGGTGCGCAGTCGACCTTGATCGTCGATCGCCTCGGCGGTGGTTTCCGGGTCGTTCCAGTAGCCGAGCATGATGTTGTCGCCGGATACAACAACTTCGCCTTTCTGGCCCTGCGGCACCGGCGTATTGTCGTCACCGATGATCTCGACGGTCACGTTCGGGATGGGACTGCCGACCGAGTCGGGTTTTCGCCGAATCCGGTCGGGCTTCAGTGCTGTGGCGCGCGGTGCGCATTCGGTCTGTCCGTAGGCGATATGAAACTCAAGCTCCGGGAAGCGATCCAGAATCGTGAGGATCGCATCGGCTGGAAGTTTGCCACCGGTCACTGTGACCCAGCGCAGATCCGGCAGTTCCCGATCGAGCAGGCTGCCGCGCGTCATCAGCGCATTGAAGTGAAACGGGACGCCGGAGAAGCCGGTGCAGCGCAGGTTGACGAGTGCATCGACGACCTGTGCGGGAAACAGGAAGCTGTCATGGAAGTGCAGTGTTGCACCAGCGAGCAGGTGCACGGTGAGCTGCATGATGCCGTGCACGTAATGCAACGGCACCACCATGAGGTAGATGTCTTCGGGTGTGATCGGCATGTGTTCGATCACCGAGCGATCGACGGTGTAGAGGTTCTTGTGCGACAGACACACGCCCTTTGGGCGGCCGCTACTGCCCGAGGTGTAGACGATCACCGCTGGATCAGTGTCGTCACCGGTAATCGGTTCGGGCGGCAACACGGCCATACCGGCCAGCACCTCGAGCTCCATCACGCGTTCGTACATCTCATCGTTGTTGGCAAACAGCCGCTGCTGTTTCTCGCCCTGAACGACGATCAGTTTCGGGTCGGCACTTGCACACACTGCGGGCAGGTCTTTGCCCTTGGCATCGTCGTTCATCCATACGACGATGGCCCCGGCGGTCAGGATTCCCCAGAACAACGCAATCGCCTCCGCGTTATGGCGCGAGACAATGCCGACCCGATCTCCCTCGACGATGCCCGACGCCTGCAGTGCGGCGGCGTAGTGCGTCGCGCGCGCGTGCAGCTCGCCATAGGTGAGCGAACCACCGCCCACGACGGAGACCGCGAGGTGCTCGTCGCGTTCGGTAGCAATCCGGGCTAACGCCTGTTCCAGGCGCATGGTGTTCTAGCGGTCGAGGTAGGCGACGATGCTGTTGACCGTGCCGAAGTTCTCCGGCGTCAGATCATCAGGATCGATCGAGATGTCGAACGTTTCTTCGAGCCACACGATGACATCCATCATGGCGACGCTGTCGACGATTTCGTCCTGCAGCAGGTTGGCGTCGGGATCGAGACCGTCCGCCGCGGCAGGGTTCAGAGTCGCGATGAACGCCTGGATTTTTTCTTGTTTGGACTCAGCCATGGATAGTGCTCCTGATTCAATTATCCGAAATTCCTGGTCCCCACCGTGAACTGCTCGCGCTTGTCCTGCTGCCAGTGGAAGTGACTCAACGCATCATCCTCGCATGCGACGATCACCTCGTCTGCCAACAACGTCTTGTTTTGGTCGATGCCCTCGACGTAATCCAGCGCGTCGCAATGATGCAATAATTTTTTGCTGTAGCGAAGCAATACTGCACTCTCGCCCACCATCGTCCCACACACGAGCCCAAGTCCGTGCTTGCGGGCGGTATCGACCACATCGCGTACGCCGGTAATGCCGCCGCATTTGCCCACGCGCGCATTGATTATCTGGTAGGTCGATTGATCGGCGCAGCGCTCGACATCGGCCGCTGTGCAGGCGGACTCATCCGCGACTAATGCGACACCCGTCTCAGCATGCAGTGTGCGCAGGTTCTCATCGATATCGGCCGCTTTAGCGTCAAACGGTTCTTCCAGAGACTGAAGGTCGAGGTCTGCTGCACGAGTCAGCAATTCGGTCGCGCCATCGAGCGTCATCTGCCCGTTACCATCCAGGCGGATAGCGATGGCGGCCCCAAGGTGTTTGCGCAGCGTTCGGCAGCGCTCGAGGTCATCTGGCCCGCTGACTTTCAGTTTGGCCACCGTGCAACCCGAGAGTCGCGCGAAGCGCGCCTGTTTGATCAGCGCCTTGTCATCCTGATCGTCGCCAATGGTGATGCACTTACCGACAGGGCGGGTGCGCGCGGGGCCGAGTGCATCGGGCCAGTCGAGCAGGCCGTTTAATTCCAAAAGGTCATGCAGCGCGAGATCAAAACCACCCACACAGGCCGGTTGGGTCGTGCGATCCGCGTGTTCGGCAAACCAGCGCTCGACGCTCGTGCGATCGGTCAGTGTGACGTTGAGCAGTTGCTCGGCGAGTGCAGGTGCCGCGCGTTCGAACACCGAGTCGTTGGCCTCGCCGGTGACATACGGGCGCGCCTGGATTTCACCGAAACCGGTGCGACCGGAATCATCGGTGATCGCCACATGAATCACATCGCTTTCCGCACGTTTTGCTGCCGCGTGACTGAACGCCTGGCGAAACGGGATGCGTGCGCGGTTCAGCGTGATGCTACGTATCTGCATGGGCTTCGCGCACGACGGTCATGCTGGCATCAAGATCATGCTCGCGTCGCAGGACACCGGGCTTGTACTGGTCGTCGCCGACATGGCTTGCCCGCAGTTTTCGGTGTAGCGCGGCGATGTCTTCGTCGGTCACGACCACCACACTCGGCTTGCCGAGTCGTAGCGATGCACATTTGTCTGCGTACTCGCCGTTGGCGGCACACAGCGCATCGTGAAATGCGTTGGCGAGCACGCCGAGGTCCGCATCGCTTGTGCCCGCGGTGATGTTGCTTGCCGCACTCAACAATGCGTAGTGCGGTCTTTCCCCGGTACGTGGATGCACGATCACATCCTGACGATGGAACGCGGATGGACCGGTCATTGTGCGAAGGGCATCGAGTACCTGCGCCTCGGTGAGCTTCTCGCCAGTGATGCTCGACGTGCGTCCGAGTCGGTATTGGAAACTCAAATGCGGAATGCCATTTTCGAACCCGACGACCTGCATGCAGTCGGCGGTGCGGTAGCGGTAGAGACCGCCTCCCGTCGTGACGACCAGTTCATAGCGCCCATCCTGTTCGAGTTCGTGCGCGCCGAGCGTGCGAGGGTGGGTCGCCTCGGCTTCGGACTCGGGGATGAACTCGTAGTAGTGCGTCTGGTAGGCGAGCAACCCACCGCAGTCGTTGTCGACCATCGGGATCGCCATGATGCATTCGCTCGACTGAGTGATGTAGTCGCGATAGGCAACGCCGCCCGAGTGTTCTCGCAGCAGGTTCAGGTACGGGCCTACCAGTGCGGACTGCCAACAGATGATCAGTTCGAGCGTTGGCCAGATGTCGGGCAGCTGTGTTTTTCCCGAGGTGCTGATCGCGGCGATCAGTCGGCTTGCCACCTCGGGCGATGTGGTCAAGCGGCTCGTGAGTTTCTCCGGCAGCGAAGCATCATCCAGAGCCGCCACGCCCCAGTTGCCGTGCTTGAGTCCTGCAGCGAGTGCGTCGCCGTGCGTTGTAAGCACTTCACAGAATTTGAGTAACGTTGACGGGTTGAGCCCCATCATTGCGTGCAGCTCACCTTGCAGTGCTAATCGAGCTGCTGCGTAGTAGCGCCACTCGGGCGATTCGATAGCGGTGATTTGACGCGGAATCGGCCAGCGGTCGCTTGCCTGAAAACCCTGCATGCGTTGGTTCCAGAAGGTGGTTTCGGAAACCTCCAACACGTTGTTGCTGTCGCGGGCGCTGTGTCCGCTGTCGCCAAAGTTTGCGATAAACTTGCCGGTGCGCAGTTCCGGGTGATCGGCGTAAATCGCATCCCAGAACAACGAGAACGCACCCGCCTTCTCGCGAACAAGGCTGCTGGTCACCGGTATGCGTTTGGGTGTGCTCGACGAGCCGCTCGTCAGGAACCATGCGCTGACACGATCAGTCGTGTAATTCGATGCGTCCGGCCAATAACTGCCATCCTCGAAGCCGGCAACCTCGTCGTAGCGCATAAACGGCACAGTCGCGTACGCCTCGCCAGCGACAACGTCGCTGAAGCCATGTCTGCGTCCGAACACCGTCTGGGCGTTTCGTGCCAGCAGTTTTTCGAGGTAATCGGCCTGCGTCTTGGCGAGTGATGTCCCGCCCGCAATGAAGCCGGAGCGATCGGCCATGTGGGTTGCCTGTCGATGAGAAAGGCCTGAAACCTAACAAAAAATTGCTTCGGACACATGTTTCGCAGTGTGATCTTTCGCACGCTATGTCAAGTCGCCGCTCGATAAACTAACAACAGGTTAATTTGGCTGCAATGAAGCATGTCCCTGACCCATCGCCTGAGACACTGGCGCACCGCAATGATGTGGTTCGCGCTGCTTGCTCCGGGTGCGGCATTTGCTGCGCCCGGCGATGTGCTGTTCTCGGATAACTTCGAGCGCGCCAACATCGCGCCGTGGACCACGAACAACGGGTTTCGCTCTGGCATCCTTACTGGAGCCGACGTATCGAACTCGGGCACTCGCGGTTTGTTCACCCGGCATGATCCCGTCATCACAACAGGCCCAACGTTCTCGGCGGCGGTACCCGCAGCGGAAGTGAGTCTTTGGGCGCGGCGCGGTAGCGATGCGTTCAGCGAGTACCCGGACGGCGGCGAGGATCTGGTCATCGAGTATCGTCGCGCGGACGGCACCTGGGGCAGTCTGATCACCTATCCAGGCGGCGGCCCGGAAGGACAGATCTTTCAGGACACAATTTTTCTGCCACCGGACGCGCTGCACGCGAACACCGCGTTGCGGGTGCGCCAGACCGGTGGCTCGGGCAACGATTTCGACTACTGGCACGTTGATGACATTCGCGTTGTTGAGCGGGTTGCTCCGCCCGCGCTTGTTGTCGGTACCTGCGATGAGTTCGATACCGGGTTGTCGACCAATTGGACGGTGACGTCGGCTGGTGGGAACGCGGGCACCAGTAGCGCAACGTTCCAGTCGCCCAGCGCGAGTCTGTTCACCAATGGTGGGCAAGTCACCGTCACCTCGAATGCCATCGACACAACAGACCCGGCGTTCGATGCCGTGTCGCTTTGGGTACGCCGCGGCGCGGACGCGTTTAGCGAAAACCCCGATGGCATCGAAGACTTTACGATCGAGTATCTCGACTCCGGCAACACTTGGGTGCTGCTCGAGACATTCGGTGGCAGCGGGACGCCGGGTGAGATTTTCAATCGCAACTACGCGATGCCGGTCGGCGCGCGGCATGCAGCGTTCCGGATTCGATTCCGCCAAGAAGGCGGTTCGGGTCTGGCGTTCGATTTCTGGCACGTCGATGATGTTTGCCTTGATGTGCGCGACCTGCCGCAGCTGCAGGTGACCAAGGTGTCGTCGACGATTTCCGACCCTGTGAACGGCACGACCAACCCCTATGCCATTCCAGGTGCGATCAAAGCGTATGACCTCAGTGTTTCCAATACCGGTGCTGGTGCCGTGGACGCCGACACATTGGTGTTGACCGACGTTATCCCCGACGACCTTGCACTGTTTGTGGATACCGGTTCAGGCGATCCGGTGGTGTTTAGTGATGGCGGGGTGGCGAGCGGCGTGTCGCTCAGCTTTGCGACGGGTGTGCGGTTCAGCAGCCAGCCCGGCGGCGGCGCGCCGTTCGATTATGTGCCGACCCCAGATGCGGATGGGTTTGACGCGGCGGTGACTGGCGTGCGGATTGCGCTGACCGGCGCTATGAATGGCGACAGTGGCGGCGGAGCGCCATCGTTCGTGATTCGGTTGCTAGCGCGCGTCGACTGACGCAGAACGCGACCGACTACTCGTCGGTCGATTCCGTCTCGCTCTTGTCGGCCTCGCTCGACGCCGCTTCGTCCAGCTCCTCGTCGGGCAGAAGCTCCATGCCGCTGTACTCAACGTAGCCCGTGAGGTAGGCCACGCGAGAATCGATGCGGTCATTCAGCATCTTGCAGTAGCGCGATCCGTCCATGCTGCCGAAGCGACGTGGGTCGATGACACGCAGCGACCGAGTAGAACATTTGTCGCGGCCGCGGATTCGGCTGCCCGTAGTTTCGGCCAGCCGATCGATATCCAAACGGATCAATCGCTCGACCAATTCGCGATCGCCGTATTCAACGCGTAACTCTGCGGCGATTTCCTGAGCTCGGGCACGTTGGGTGGGCGTGAGGTCCGCCATGATCGATTCGAAGTTGTTGACCAGCGGGTCATGGCCACGCTCGGCGGCGAGCAGATACCAGGCGGCGCCGCGGACCGGGTCAGCTTGTGTGCCGAGGCCGCGCGCCGTCATGTAGCCGACCATGTACTGCGCGTACTTGTCGCCAATCGGGGCGAGTTCGGTGCTGTAGTACCAGAACGCGTCTTTATAGTCTCCAGCTTCAAACGCCGCTTCCGCTTTCTTGGCGGTCTTCAGACGTCTTTCGCTCATGGGTTCGCCCGGAAAACCGAGCTGGCCGCTGCCCGCCTGGGCGAATGCCATCGGCGACGACATTAAAGAGAACACTACGACGAACAGAATCACGGGTACGCGTATCACGACAGTAACTCCCTGTTATCTGATTGCTAACGTAACAAACCGAAAATGGTCAGTAAAGTCGCATATTTGGTCAAAACAGCCAGATATGCCCTGTCGAAGAGATGTTAGGCCGCGTTTTCCTTGGCTTTGTGTAGCACGTGTACGGTCGCACCTTCCACCGCTGATGCTTCGTCCTCAGCTTCCGCTGCGATCGCGGACGCATCGAGCGCTTTCATCTCAACGGTATCGTCCTCCGCCACTTCCTCGGTGTCTTCGGCTTCTGCCTCAACTACCGGCGCTTCTTCCTCGACTTTGGGCGCTTCCGCTTCTGCCTCAACCACAGGCGCTTCTTCTTCAGCTTCGCCCTCGGCTACAACTTCTTCGGCTGTCTCTTCAGTCGACTCCGCCTCAGCCTCTACGACCGGCGCTTCATCCTCGGCTTCCGGTGCTTCTGCTTCTGCTGTGATTTCGCCGTCGTCGATCGCCGCTTGAACCGTCTCGTCCTCGGCTTTTGATTCGGGTTCTATCGCGGCGCTGTCGATGACCTCGCCGGCATCCGCGGCGGCGGTCTCTGCTGCCGCGGCGGCTGGTGCGATTAATGCGAACTGGCGTTGTGCCTCTTCGCCCTCGAGACCGAGCAGGTTCTCGGCGCCGTCGGCCATGTGGTTATAGAGCGCCCGATATTGCTCACCGATCGCCTGGAAGTGGCGGGCGGTCTCAGAGAAATGCTGGCTGACGTCAGACTTATACGTATCGAATTCTGTGCGGAGGTTCTCCGCTTTTTCGGCGTTGATGTCGCTGTCGGTCTTAATGAACCAGTAAGCGATGCCCAAGCCGGCTAGAAAACAAGCAAATCCAATTGCCGCGATAACGAGTGCTGACATATGACGGTCCTCCGTGTACAGCGCATCCAGATCGAGTCCCCCCGGCACAGAGTAACCATACTCTATGTCTTGAATATGTCTAGCGGCGGATCGCCCCGAGGCTTCAACAGGAAAGACCGTATAATCGCCCCGAAGTTCGCGGGATTCGCGAGACGAGATGGGAATTTGTCATGAACCGAGTCGAACGCGGCCTGTTTGAATTGTATACAGCAGATCCGGAGCGCGCCGATCTGGCCGTGTTCGGGCGTCGGTCGGCGCTCTCGCGGCGGGGTTTTCTGAAAAATGCCGGACTTACCGCGATGGCGGCGGCGGTCGGGGGCTGGATTCCGTTTCACCGGCACATGCCCGCAGGTCTGATCCCGGCCGCTTTTGCAGAGACGAGCGAGCCATTCGAAATCGCGGGAAAGTCCGGACTTGTGTTGTTGAACGATCGTCCGTTGAACGCCGAGACCCCACCGCATTTGCTGACGGATCTGTTCACGCCGCGGGAACGACATTTTATTCGCAATAACGGTATTCCGCCGACCGATGTGGATGTCGACACCTGGCGCCTTCGGATCACCGGTGCGGTCGAGCGTGAGCTCGTGTTGTCGATCGCCGATCTCAAGCGCGAGTTCGAGGTGGTGGAGGCGGCCCTTCAGCTCGAGTGCGGCGGCAACGGGCGGGCGAGCTTCAACCCGCCAGCGAGTGGTAACCAGTGGACTCTTGGTGCGATTGGTAACTCGCGGTGGACCGGGGTGCGGCTTGCCGATGTGCTCGAGCGCGCGGGGGTAAAACCTGAGGCGGTGTACACCGGGCACCTCGGCGCCGATGCGCATATCTCCGGCGTGCCGGACAAGCAGCCTTTGTCGCGTGGCGTGCCGATTGAGAAAGCGTTAGATCCGAACAACCTCATCGCGTTCGAACAAAATGGTGAGGCGATCCATCCGCACAACGGTGCGCCGCTGCGACTCGTCGTACCCGGGTGGCCGGGTTCCTGTTCGCAGAAGTGGCTGACCGAGATTCATGTGGCGACCGAGAAATGGACGGGTGCGAAGATGGCGCCGCCGTCGTACTCGGTGCCACGACAACCGGTCGTACCCGGCTCGAAGGTCGAGAAGGCGGACTTCGTGACGATCGGTTCGATGCCGGTGAAGTCGATGATCACGACCCCGAAGAACGGTGTGCGTTATTCGTCTCCCGTGTCCCCGCTGCGAGTCGCCGGGCATGCGTGGGCGGGCGACCGGTCTGTGGCTTCCGTCGAGACGTCAATTGATCTTGGTTCCAGCTGGCAACCCGCTGCTCTGGACAAAGCGCCGAATCCCGGTTCATGGCAGGCATGGCGAACCGAGCTGCGCTTCCCGTCTCAGGGGTATTTTGAGGTGTGGGCGCGCGCGACCGATTCGGCAGGCGAGCGTCAGCCGATGGTCGTCGCCTGGAACCCGAAGGGTTATCTCAACAATGCGCTGCACCGCATCGCTGTGCTTGTGGGTAACGCGTGATGTCTACTGTGTACCGAGCGATTTTGGTTGGACTCGCGCTGGCTTGTGTCAATGCACTCGCGGAAGATCCTTTTGGGGAAGACTGGCCGGCTGGTCCCAATCGTGAACTCACCGGTGGGTTTTGCGGCTCCTGTCACTCGCTCGATCTGATCAAGCAGCAACGGCAGAGTCGTGAGAGCTGGGACAAGCTCATGACGTGGATGAGCGAGACTCAGAACATGCCCGTAGTGTCGCCGGAAGTGCGCGTGTTGTTGCTCGACTATCTCGAGCTCAATTTTGGCCTCGACGCAGAGGCGGCTGTCGCTGGAGATGGACTGCTTGATTCACCCGGCGGATTGCAGGGTGTGCGTGTGCCACCGTTGCTCGATGATGAGTAGTCGCTAGTTGTCGACTGGGCTCACGATCGCGCCGGCGCGGTTGCGCACGACATGCAAATAGATCTCGGTGGTGCGGATGTCTTTGTGGCCGAGTAGCGACTGCACCAGTTTGATGTCGTAACCCGTTTCGATCAGTCGCGTCGCGAACGAGTGGCGAAAGGTGTGGCAACTCGCTTTGCGTTTGAAGCCGGACGCCCGGATCGCGTACTTCACCGCGCGTTGTACGCCTGTGGGGTGTCGATGGTGACGACGTAGCGTGCCGTCGATTGGATCAGCGGAGATTTCTCGAGCCGGGAACAAGAACTGCCACGCAGTCTCGCTCGCAAGCTCCGGGTATTTGCGCGCCAGGGCGTAGGGCAAGTACACCTCACCGTAGCCACAGGTGGTATCGAACGCGTGGAGCTTTTCGACCTTTTCGATTTGTTGGGTGAGTGGTGCGATGACGGACGTCGGCAATAGTGTGCATCGATCGCTCGAACCCTTACCGTCTCGCACCGTGATCTGAAGTGCTCCGAAGTCGATGTCCTTTATCCTTAAGCGCAATGCCTCGGAGACCCGAAGCCCAGCCCCGTACATCAGCCGCGCGATGAGTGCCGTGTCGCCGTCGAGCTGTTCAATCACAGCGGTTGCCTCCGCATGGGTGAAGGCGGTTGGCATCCTGCGTTGTTGCTTTGCATAACGAAACGGGAGCATGCCGAGTTCCTGCTTCAAGTGGCGCTGGAATAAAAACACGAGTGCGTTAAGGGCAGTGCGCTGCGTCGCCGGTGCGACCCGCACGCGCTCGGCAAGATCGGTCAGAAACTCGGTGACCTGTTCGGAACCCATGTCGTTCGGGTGGCGAAAACCATGATGGCGGATGAATCGCTTCGACCAATGCACATAGGTCTTCTCGGTCTCATAACTGAGTCCTTCGTCGCGAATGCTGCGTCGCAACTGATCGATGAAACGCTCAGGCTTCAAACCGATCGGCGGGCGGATGTCGTCCATGACTGCTCCCAGGGTTAGTCTTCCCTCGGAGTTTCACGGCATCCGTCCCTGAACGATTCACGCCTTTCTTGTCAGTTTGCGAGAAATGGGAGGTGTAGCAGTAGTCTGCCAAATACGCGTTCTTTATCGCTATGGAACGCAAGGACCCCAGTTCAACAGACGCAGCTGCAATTTCACGTTGCGGGCAATCACAGACTCAGTGTAGTTTTTGGGGTGTTCACAGACACTAAGTTGATCCATGGAGGGGCCCAGACAGTGACCAACACCGCACACACGTTCTTCAGCACCTTCCATAGAATCAGCTGTTAGATGTCATTCGGTTCGGGAAGCATTCGGGTCCCCGTTCGATGAGTGAGACACTTGTGAATGTTTTCTCGTTGATTTCGATTGCGGGGCTTCTTTACGCGCCGTACGAAATGCAGTCTCGATTTAGGAAGCGGCGACCTTTGCTAATTGGGGCCTGTTGTGCGGTTGCATACGCTCCGTTTGCAGGCATCATCGGTAAAACGGGCGGGCTGTCATTTTGGACTGGAACACTGCTAGGCTGGTTGGCAGGAACCGTTTTGCTTTCGGCTATTGCGAGCCTTGCACCTAGCCTTGAGAGGGATTCTTCTTGATGCCATCTAACAAGCAGCTGCAGCTGACTTCTATTGACTCGACGACCGCCTTGCTGCCGCAAGCCGTCCGCCGCGTCGATAGTGCAGCTGAGCCTAGGCGTTAGGCGGCGCCTGTGATCAATCAGCTTTCTGACGTGCTTTCGGAACTACGCAACCGAACTCAGACTGTACCGAAGCCGCCAACTCTGCCTACGACGGAGCAGGTCGATTTGATTGAGGACGCCCTGGGTGCATCACTACCTCCTGATCTGAGGAATTACCTCCTCAATGCGAGCGATGTCGTGTTCGGAGCGCTGGAGCCAGCGACGGCAGTGAACCCGACGTGGCAGACATACCTTCTGAATATCGTTGACACCGGAAGAGCATATGGCGTACCCGACGAGTTGCTACCGTTTTGTGAAGACAACGGGGATTTCTACTGCTTTGACATGAATGAACGTATTGTTTTTTTGGAGCCACAATGGTGCCGTTGAAGAGTCATGGCCCGATTTGGCCACTTGGATTAATGAGGTTTGGCTTGGCGCCGCCTAACAAGCAGCTGCAGCTGACTTCTATGGACACGGCGATCGCCTTGCTGCCGCAAGCCACTCGCCGCGTCGATAGTGCAGCTGAGCCTAGGCGTTAAACAGCCGAATGGTGGATACAGCGACCATCCGCAAGAGAATTACCGAAGCGCTTCGTGAGGAGGGCTATGGGAACGCTGATGACATCGCATTCCATATGATCGATTGGTACAAAGATCTTGATCGACTGGTTAAGCTGTTTGAAGATCCGAATGCTGTTGGATCGGAAGAGATAGAGCGTCTGTTGATGGACTTTCTAGTTCACGTTCCGAATCACCTAGCGGCAGCGAGTAAACTAATGCTTGGATTCGGAGTAAGTGATGTATTCAAAGTTGGAGCGATCAGTGACGACTTGGACGAGTCCTCGGCTGTCTAACAAGCAGCTGCAGCTGACTTCTATAGACTCGGCGATCGCCTTGCTGTCGCAAGCCACCCGCCGTGTCGATAGTGCAGCTGAGCCTAGGCGTTAGGTGGCAGGGCGTGCTCCCGTACCACATAGCATGCACAATCAATAGCGATCGGCTCTACCGGCTCGCCGATGGCCGCTACCAACTCATCAGCGGCGGTGACACCGCGCCCCTGATGATTGGGGTGGACTACGTCCTGGCAGACCACGCGCTAGTGCGACTGCTTCAGGATATTGGGCTGGAGAGAACCAGGTTCGATGACGCGATCATCTGGAGACGCCAGTCGGATGAGGAGCTGCGCACTCACCGTTCCCTTTTGGTCTCGCATGTCTTCTCGCCAGATCAGATTAACGATCTCGATTTAGATGGAAACAAGTTCCTGCTTATGACCACGTCTGGAATTGGCCAGATAAGCTTGTTTTGTACGCCGTCGCTTCGTGCACACTTGTGCTCGACCGACATAGATTACTTGGAGTTCTCGGAGGGTCTCAGTGAGTTCGCAGCTGCCTCCTAACCAGTCATTGCAGCAGACGCTTGACCCAGCTGCCGTTCCGGCTGGCGCCGGCCCGGCACCTGCCTCAAGCGCTGCTGAACACCGGCGTTAG
>CAWUIB010000011.1:0-132522 GCA_963922335.1 uncultured Chromatiales bacterium
ATACTTGCAGTTCGATGGTGAGGATGAGCAGGCGCTCGCGCTGCTCCAACGAGCTGCCTTGATCGATCCAAAAAATCCGAGGGTCTTCCAATTGTTGGGCGGTGCGTATGCCAACACTGATCAATATGGAGAATCTCGTGCGGCGTTTCGCAAGTCGCTCGATCTCGAGGAGGCGCAACCCAATATCTGGGCTTCAATCGCCAATCTGGACTATCGCGACGGCAACCATGTGGGGTTCATCAAAAACTACAAGCGCGCCATGGAGTTCGATCCCCAGGACCCCGAGCTCCCGTTCGAGGTTGCTGCGACGCTTTACCGTATGGATTTTGTGGAGACCGGAGATGAGTACCTTGGGTATGTGCGCGATATCGATGAAAACTCACCGTCAGCTCGCATACTAGAAGTCGAGCGCGCATTGGCTTTGGGCGAAACCGAGACCGTCCAGGCATTGACTCGTCAACTGATCGAAGATGGTGTCGAAAACAGAAACGATGCGTTTAGCAGCGCGGTCTTTAACTTTGTGTTGGCCTCCAGCCAGCTATCTCAACTCGAAGAAGCATTAGCGTTTCTTGAAAGTCGTTACCCTGAATTCTCAGACCCGTACCGCGAGGGTGTGCCCCCCAAAATAGGATCTGCTCGTGCGGGTATCGAGGTGTTGCTCCTGTCGCAGTATTCAGAGGCGCAAGCAAAACAACAGGCGGACAAACTTCGTGTCTTGCTTGCAGCATTTCGTATCGAAGTCAGTGAAACCCGTATTCCCCAAGCCGTGTTGTTTCTACTGGAAAACAACATCGAGGGCGCGATCGCGCACTACCGGGATACGATTTTACCGTCGCGTCCGTTTCGAACGCTTCGGCATCCCGAACGGACCATTCTGAGTCTCGAGGTATCCAGACCATTGCTTGAGGATGAGCAGATCAGGAAAGGTCTGGAAGTCTGGAATTCAGGTCTTGAGAGTGCCAGAGAAGAAGTGGCACGCTATCTGGCCTCCAACGATTCAGCGATCTAGTCACTTCGCTGAGATGGCACACCAAGGAGATTTGCGATGCTGTCGAATTTAGTGAAGGTGGCTCTGTTCTTTCTGCCGATTTCTGCGGTGGCGCAGGTCGAGTCAACGAAAGAACAACAAGAGGTCGTCAATAAGGCGTTGGCGAAAGCGTTCTATGAAGACCTCTGGAATAGCAACAACACCGACCAATACGGCAAGTACATGGCCGATACCTACATCGCCCATGACATTGGTGATCGCAAAGGTGTTGTGGAGCTCGCGATCGAACAGAAGAACATTGCCGATTTCTTTTGGAACAACGGCGAGATGAGCGTTGAGTATGACTACCAGGTCGCCGATGGTGATCTCGTGGCAACGCGATGGATTTGGAAATATGAGCCGACAACACTATTCGGAAAGGTGTTTCTGAACAGCCCGGATATCCCCATCATCAATGT
This sequence comes from uncultured Chromatiales bacterium, assembly GCA_963922335.1. Lineage (GTDB taxonomy): Bacteria > Pseudomonadota > Gammaproteobacteria > Steroidobacterales > Woeseiaceae > CALBPI01. The sequence goes on from CAWUIB010000011.1 coordinate 1,447, forward strand.
GTTTCGGTTTGAGAACGGTAAGATCGTCGAGCTATGGAATCATCGGCATGACATCGATACGAGCATGACGCTGCGCTTCAAGATGCAAGGCTTCGCTGCGGGTGTGGTGTTGATGCTGTTGCCACTCCTGATCATGCGTGCTCGCTGGAAGCGGAAGGCGCTCGCTCTATAAGATTCGTTGAGATCGCGGAAAACACGAGCTCATCATTCTGATTGAATAACTGGTAATGAAAGCGGGTCACGCCCCGCGAAGGATCTGAGCTCGAGACTCGTTTCTCGAGGCAAGTCGCTCTCGCTCTGAGCATGTCTCCTGCCCTAACTGCGATCGGCCACCGCACCTCATCCCATGCGACCCCGCAAATCCACGCGATATTGTACGAGAGCTGATGATCGAGCTTTCGCCATAGCATCATCGTGTATTGCCCTGAAGCGATGACTTCGCCGAATCGTGACTCCTTCGCGGCCTCAGGATCTGTGTGGAAGTACTGCGGGTCGTACTCCTTCGCGAATTCGATCATATGATCGTGATCCACTACCAGAGACTCGGAGTCGAGCGTCTCACCGACAACCAGGTCTTCCAGGTATCGCCATTGCGTCATACTTTTTTCACCAGAAACCCGCTGGCGGGTGCGTGCAGGTTTAGTGCACCTGCGCGGTCATCCTGTCGCCGGATTTTGATCCGGTGGTGATCAAGATGCAGTAGCTCGCCTGTCATCTCGTCTTTGCCATAGTCGTCAGCAAACACCGCGACCTGATCGCCTTTCACAACAGCGAATGGGTTGTCGGCGACAAGGCCATCGTCGTCCGGTTGGGTATCGGCGGCGATATTTATGGCCAAGTCGGCTTCGATATCCTCTCGTCGACCATGACCAATCTCTGTCATCCGAGCTGACCATTCGGCAATCTTTGGAAACGGAGCAAGTAGGGACTCAGCACTTGGGACGTTGTTCTTCACCATCCAGACCGGGAACCACCCGAGTACGTCGGTGTAGCCTGGCGCTTGTCCATCAAGATACGGTGCTTCGCCAAAAGCAGATTCAAGGATGGCAAGCTGCGCCTGTAGCTGGAAGCGTGCAGCAGGCAACGACTCGGCAAGCTTGTTGAAGTCCATAAAATTGAAGAAATTCTTTCGATCCTCGATCACGGCGTCTGGCACCTGCGGGTTTTCTCCCATCGATAGCGCCGCGCCGGGTTCAAAGAATGCCTTATCGCTCCAGCGACCGAGTGCGAGTGTCATGCCGCGGGGGCCGTTGGGAAAGAGCGTGGGTGAAGGAACCCTGGCATCAATTTCCTGCGCGATGAGCAGTGAGTCGATGTAGACGTCAGCCCCGCACTGGACAACCGGCGTTTTTCGGTACCCACCGGTCAATGCGGTCAGATCAGGTTTGGGCATGATCATCGGGATCTGTACCGAACCCCAATGAATGTCCTTCAGTCCGAACACCAGACGAATCTTCTCAGCGAAAGGTGACGGATCATGATGATGCAGGATAAAGTCAGGCACGATTTCGCTCCCCCAAAACCGGTGATGTGATTTGGCCGAGATGACACTGACCGACGCTATCGAATTGATCAAGCCAGGCATGACGGTATTCGTTCATGGTAGCGCGACTGAGCCGCGGGCGCTGGTGGAGGCGTTGCATGAATCCTCGGAACGACTTCGCGACGTTCACATCATCACAAGTTTTGTCCCCGGCATTAACACGGTGGATATCGCTGGACTTGCAGAAGGGCAACGCTATACCAGCTTTATGGCGAGTGCGGTAAAGCCGGATGCGCCGGGGTCGCGCGAGGCGCTGCGCTTACCTTATTCGGCGTTGAGCGATTACCTTACGAACCTGCCGCAGTTGGATCTTGCGTTTATTCATGGGCGAGTAATTGGGGGTGGCCGTGTCAGCACAGGGCTGACGGGCGAGTTGCTTCGTGCGGCGGTTGCGCGCGCTGAACGCTATTGTCTTTTGGATAACCAGTCCATGTCATTGCCAGGGGACTGTTGCGAGCTGCGCGAGCCTGACTATCACTGTGCGCTGGAACAACCCCTGATTGAGTATCTTCCCGGTGGCCGTGCCGATGACGTGAGTCTGCAGATCGCACAGCATGTTGCAGATTTGATTCCCGATGGCGCGACACTGCAGGCGGGCCTCGGTGTCATTCCGAGTGAGGTCTTCGCGTTGCTCAAGGACCGCAAGAACCTTCGGATCATGAGCGGTATGGTCAGTGATGCATTAGTGCCTTTAGCGGAATCCGGCGCGCTCGATCCGAGACATGAACATATTTTCGGGATGGCGCTCGGCAGCCAATCGCTTTATGCCTGGCTGGACGGACGCAGTGGGTTCCGGGTTGCCGACTGTAGCGAGACACATAATCGCGATGTGCTTAGATCGATCGATGGTTTTCATGCCGTGAACAGTGCGTTAGAGGTCGCACTGGACGGCAGCATCAACTCCGAACAGCTCGGCAGCAGGATTGTCAGCGGCCCGGGCGGGCTGCCCGATTACGCGTTTGGTGGCACGCACAGTGCCGGCGGCGCGAGCGTGATCGCTTTGCCCGCTTCCAATCGCAAGCGAGGAATCTCGCGCATCGTCCCGAGGCTGGCAAACCACGATTCGCCGACGCTGCAGTCTGGCAGCGTCACCCACATCGTCACCGAGTATGGCGTGGCCGACCTGCGAACGCCGGATCCTTTAGAGCGAGCAACACGACTGATCGCGATTGCAGACCCGGAGCACCGAGCGATGCTCCAAAACGCTTAGCCGTTCAGAAGGTCACGAACGCACTGCTCCAAATACACGAGCAGGCGATCCACATGCTTGGGAGAGTGGTGCGTCATGTAACTCACGGCCATGCCGTCCATGACGTACTCGCAAAGATCCAGAGCGAGGTCGAAGGCATCCTGTTTGCCGTCCCATTCCGGAAATAGTCGCTTCGCGAGCTGATACCACTCAACGCCGAACTCTCTTTGCACCGGGTGCAGGATTTCACGTAACTCAGCGTCAGTGCGCGCCGCGACCGACAGCTCAAAGAACGCCACATACATCGGATGCTGAACATGACGCCAAAAGGCTTCGACCGCCATTTTCACGCGATCTTCGTTCTGCGGGATCTCGTGAATTGCGCGCTGGAATGCCGACAAACGCTTGCTGTGGAGGTGTTCGATGGCCGCCTTGACGATATCCATCTTGGATGGAAAGTGGTGCAGCATCGCGCCGCGCGAGAGCCCGGCCTCTGCGGCAATATGGGTCGTAGTGGTGTTCGCGTAGCCGCGGCTGACGAACGCCTGGATCGCCGCTTCTACAATCTGACTTCTGGTCGACGCACTCTTCTGCGCCTGCCAGCTGTCCGGATTCTGGCCGGAATTGCGCGTCGAACGCGCCATATTGCTCGCCATGTTTGTCCCTGAATAGTTTGATCTTCGCATCTTCATAGTCGCGGTTTGTCGAAAAAAAGTCAAAGCAGATTGAAACCGGATGAGCTGACTGGTTAACATGCCCGCCTGCATGGAAACCGGGGGGGTAAGGCGCATGGGGCGTTGTGAAGGAAAGGTAGTCATCGTTACGGGTGCGGCATCCGGGCTCGGAAGGGCCGACGCCGAACATCTGGCGCGCGAAGGCGCCAAGGTTGTGCTGACCGACATCGACGATACCGCAGGTCAGGCGCTGGCCGACAGTATTGTGGCGGCAGGCAACGAAGCCATTTATATGAATCATGATGTTCGCGATGAGCAACGCTGGGCCGAAGTCATCGCGGAAACGGAGTCGCGATTCGGGCGACTCGATGGGCTTGTGAACAACGCGGGCGTTGTTGTGATCGCGATGCCGCAGGACACCACACTCGATCAGTTTCGGTTCGTCAACGCGGTGATGTCCGAAGGCGTATTCCTCGGTTGCAAAGCGGCCCTGCCGCTCATGGAGAAGAGTGGTGGTGGCTCCATCGTCAATATGTCCTCGGTGGCATCTCACCTTGGATATCCCGTCTTCTTCGCCTACTCAGCGGCAAAAGGCGCGGTGCGGGCGATGACCAAGAGCCTGGCCGTGACGTGTCAAATGATGAAAATGAATATTCGTTGCAACTCGGTACACGCGGGCGCTATCGACACACCGATGATTAAGACGGCGAACGACGCGCTTGGCATCGAGCCGGACCCGGAAGATCCGGTCGGCATCGGCGAGCCTGCGGATGTTGCCAACATGATCGTCTACCTGATCTCGGATGAGTCGCGATTCGTCAATGGCGCGGAACTTGTCATCGATAACGCATTGACCGTTCAGTAAGGAGTAGACCGTGGATCTTGGACTTCGCGACAAGCGCGCCATTATCACTGGTGCCACGAAGGGAATCGGTCGTCAGATTCTCGAAATTTTGATTGCCGAAGGGTGCAACGTCGCCACCTGCTCGCGCTCGATCGAAGACGTCGAAATGACGAAAGAGAAAGTCTCAACCAGCAAGGCGAAGGTCTATGGCGACGTGTGCGATGTGCGCGATAAAGATGAGTACGCTGCCTGGATCGACAAGATGGTCGAGGAGATGGAGGGCGTGGATATCTTCATCCCGAACGTCTCAGCCGGTGGTGGGATGGATTCGGAGAAGAATTGGTGGAAGAACTTCGAAGCCGATGTGCTCGGCACCGTTCGCGGCGTCGAAGCGGTGGTCCCGCATATGAAAGAAGGCGGTGGCGGCGCGATCACGATGATCGGCACCACGGCGTCGCTTGAGATGTTTGCAGGTCCACAGGCCTACAACGCCATGAAGGGCGCCCTGTATACCTACTCAAGCCAGCTCGCACAGTTTCACGGTGCCGACGGTATTCGATGCAACATCGTGTCACCGGGTCCGATCGAATTTCCTGGCGGCAGCTGGGACATGATTCGAGACACCATTCCGAAGTTTTATGAAAAGACGTTGCGCGATCACCCGACCGGAAGGTTGGGTAAGCCGCAGGAAGTTGCGAAGTGTGTGGTGTTCATCTCAAGCCCGGCCGCCAGCTGGGTGAATGGCGCTAACCTCGTAATCGACGGCGGGTTTACCAAACGCGTTCAGTTCTGATCGTGGCGAAACGCAGCTACAAACATGTTGAGCGCGTGGCGAAGCCGGTTCCTGGTGGGACGCCGGTCGAGCATTCTCCGGCGCCGGAAGATCTCGGCTACGAGAGTATCCCGAAGTCGCGCTATACCAGCACCGACTACATGGAGCGCGAATGGACGCACATGTGGAGCAAGGTGTGGCTGCTGGCTGGGCTGGAACAAGATCTGACCGAACCTGGTGACTTCATTTCGACCACGATAGGTCGTGAGTCGGTCATCGTTGTTAAGCAGGACGACGGCGAAGTCCGCGCATTCTTCAACGTTTGCATGCATCGCGGCAATCGGCTGACAGACGAGGGCATCGATAACACGGAGACGTTCAAGTGTTCCTATCACGGTTGGGAATACGGGCTGGACGGCAAGTTCATCAACATTCCGGATGCGGAGTTGTTCCCACAAGGCAAGCCGTGCGCCGGATTGGTTGAGCTGCCCTGTGCGGTCTGGAATTCGCTGGTGTTCTTCTCGCTCGATAAGGATGTGATGCCGTTTGAGGAGTACATGGGCCCCTTGCTTGGGCACTTCGAGCCCTATCGGTTCGATCGGATGTACGTGACACGCGATGTCACCATGGAGTGGGATTGCAACTGGAAAGCTTCGGTCGACGCGTTTAACGAGACTTACCACGTTGCCGCGACGCATCCGCAGTTGTTGTGGTATCTGAATGAGATGGATGTACAGATCGATTGCTACGATCGTCATTCACGCTATCTGGTGCCATTCGGTATGACCAGTCCGCACATCAAGCGGATTCCAGAAATTCCGCCGCCGCTGAAATACATGCTGACCGAGGCTGGACTCGACCCGGCATCCTACGAAGGGCCGGTCGACGGCATTCGAAAGACCGTCCAGGAGCACATCCGGAAGACGGCAGGCGACGAGGGTCGGGACTACGCAATGCTGAACGACGATCAGCTCACCGATGACTACAACTATCTCGTATTCCCGAACCTGACGTTCAACACGCACGCGGACCACTTGATGTTATTCCGACATCGTCCGCATCCCACAGATCCGAACAAAATGCTGTTCGATACCTGGATGCTGGAGTACATCGTCGACGAAGAGGAGATTCCCGAGCGTCGACCTCGCCATAAACACTACGCGCGCGGCGAAAAGACCCTTGGAATGGTCATCGACCAGGACGGCGGTAATCTGCCGAACGTTCAGGCCGGCATGAATTCGGCGGCTTACGAGGGTCTATGGCTCGGTGATCTCGAGGTGCGGATCCGACACTTCCACAAGACGTTAGACGACTATCTCGGCACCGACTGAGTTCAATTCAACTCGTCGTCCTTCCAGAACTTGGTGCCCTTGATCGTTGCCTGAAGTGCAAGGCCTGTCTCTGTAATCTGATAGACAGTGACACCGTCGAGGATTGCCTCGGCTCCGGCGGCCGCGCCTTTGTCGCTCGCTTTCGCAGCGGCGTCGGCTTGTGCACCGAACGACCAGCCTTTCTCAACGAAGTCGATCATCGTCTCAGCATCATGGAACACCATGACGATGCGGTAGTCCTTTACGCCTGCTCCGAGTCCAACGCCGACTTCGCCCATTTTCATGTAGGTGTCAGTACCCGTGCGATTGTCACGAATCACACCAAAACCACCACCGAAGCTCGCAAGCAGTAGATTGATGTTGGCGTTGCTGAACACGCCATAGCCTGGCGACGACGCGATTTCCTCACGCGAACTCGGCTTTTCTTCGTAGAGCTTGCCGATAACTTCCGTGCGCATTTCCTGGACGGCTGTTCTTCGTTCGTCCGGTGTACCTCGGGTCGAGGCACAGCCCGAGAGCAACACAACAAGAGACAGGCCAAGGAGGTAGTGTTTCATCGCTTTTCGTCTCCGGTAGAAGGAATTTTTGTAAGCCGTCAGTTTAACCTCAACTAAGTCGATTTCGAACCCAAGCATCGGTTTTTCATGGAAATTTCTAAAAAACAGTCAAGACTGTTTCTTTTTTCGATCGCAATTTGTACACTCCGTGTTCATTTTGGCGCACCGGTTCCGGGGGGATATGTATGGCGCTGACGGAAACACAGTTGCTCGACGCCTATCGCGTGATGAAAACGATCCGCGAATTCGAGGAACGCCTTCACGTCGAGATCGCCACGGGCGCCATTCCCGGATTCACCCACCTCTACAGCGGGCAGGAAGCGGTTGCCGCCGGTGTGTGCGCACACCTCGCCGATGATGACTACATCGTCTCTACCCACCGTGGTCATGGGCACTGCATCGCGAAAGGCTGCGATGTCATCGGGATGATGAAGGAAATCTACGGGCGTGCAGATGGTCTTTGCAAAGGCAAGGGCGGCTCGATGCATATCGCCGATTTCGACAAAGGCATGCTGGGCGCCAATGCGATTGTGGGCGGTGGCCCGCCGATCGCAACCGGTGCTGCCATCGCCACCAAGCTGGATGGCAAGGGCAAAGTCACTGCGTCGTTCAATGGTGATGGCGGGTCCAATCAAGGCACGGTCTTCGAGGCGATGAACCTTGCAGTCGTGCTCAAGTTGCCCACGATCTTCGTTTACGAAGACAACGGCTACGGCGAGCACACCGGGACCGAGTACTCCGTCGGCAGCAACGACATCGCCGGTCGCTGCGCCGGTTTCGGTATGCCCGCCGTCAAATGCGATGGTGCTGATTTCTTCGCCGTCTACGAGGCGGCAGGTGAGCTGATTGATCGTGCGCGACGCGGTGAAGGGCCTGCCGCGCTCGAATGCAAAATCACCCGTTTCTACGGTCACTATGAAGGTGACCCGCAGCGCTATCGCGCTAAGGACGAAGTAGCGAATTTCCGCGAGACAATGGATTGTCTTAAGAACTTCCGAGCTCGAGTTGCCAAGGATGGCGACGTGGATGTCGACAAGCTCGACACCATCGACGAGGAAGTCTTGGCGCTGATCGATCGCGCGGTCAGCGAAGCTCAGAGCGCGCCTGCGCCTGCACTGTCGGACGTATTGACCGACGTCTACATCAACTACTGAGGATCCGCGTATGCCTGTCATGTCGATGCGCGATGCGCTGAACGAGGTTTTGCACACCGAAATGGCGCGCAACGATAAGGTCATCATCCTCGGGGAAGATGTTGCGGGTGGTGCTGGCGGTACCGGCGTTGAAGAAGCCGCGGGCGGCATCTTTGGCGTCAGTAGCGGCTTGTACAAGAAGTTCGGTAAGGATCGCGTCATCGATACACCGATCAGTGAGTCGGCGATTGTCGGTGCGGCCGCAGGGGCTGCTCTCGCCGGTTATCGCCCGGTTGCTGAATTGATGTTCGCTGATTTCATCGGTGTCTCGATGGATCAGCTCTACAACCAGATCGCGAAGTTTCGGTACATGTTCGGCGGCAAGACGCGCTGCCCCGCGATCATCCGGATGCCAACCGGCGCCGGCATGAATATGGGAGCACAACACTCGCAGACCATCTATCCGATTGTGACGAGCGTGCCTGGCCTGAAGTGTGTGATCCCCTCAAATGCCGCAGATGCGAAAGGGTTGCTCACTACCGCGTTGCGCGAGGATGATCCCGTAGTCTTTTTTGAGCACAAAGCGCTGTATCCGCGTAAGTGCGAGGTGCCCGAGGGTGAATACCTGATTCCGTTCGGCGAAGCCGCATTGGTTCGTGAGGGCGAGAACGCGACGGTTGTCGCGATTGCTCGCATGGTCAGTTTTGCCGAGAAGGCGCTCGACAAGTTGGAAGCGGACGGCATCACCTGCGACCTCATCGATCCGCGTACGACCTCGCCGCTCGATCTCGATACGATTCTCGAAAGCCTCGAAGAAACCGGTCGACTCGTTATTGTTGATGAGTCGAATCCACGATGCAGCATCGCCTCGGATATCGCCGGGATGGTCGCGAGCGAGGCATTCGACTTGTTGCAGGCCCCGGTGAAACTCGTCACAGCACCGCACACGCCTGTGCCATTTGCTCGCGAGCTCGAACGCGCCTATGTGCCGAGCCCGGACGATATCGAAAAGGCGATACGCGAAGTCGTGGCGTACTCCAAATGACCATTCATGCTGTGACCGTCCCGAAATGGGGCATTGAAATGCAGGAAGCGACGCTCGCCGAATGGAAGGTGGCTGTTGGCGAGGCGGTTTCCAAAGGCGATGAAATCGTCGACATGGAAACCGAGAAAATCGTGAACACGCACGAAGCTCCTGCCGCCGGCGTCTTGCGTCGAATTCTGGCCGAACCCGGCGATGTCTTCGAAGTTGGAAAGCTCATTGGTGTCATCAGCGATGGTGATGAAAGCGAGACAGAGGTAGACGCATTCGTCGAGTCCTTCGTCCCGGTTGATGCATCGTTTGACGGTGGGGGGAGTGAGCCATCAGAACCTACTGACGCGCCGGAGCCCGCTGCCGAGCCTGCAACACCTGCGGCAGGTGAGCCTCGAATCTCACCCATCGCAAAGCGCTTGGCCGAATCGCTGGGTGTCGCGTGGCAGAACATTCAGGGCACGGGTCGCAACGGACGCATTTCCAAGCAGGACGTCGAGGCTGCGGCGGCGGCTGCGCAGAGCGGCGTGCCGATCCAGCGCAGTGCACTACAGCGTACGGTTGCTGCGCGAATGCAGGCAGCCAAGCAGCAGATTCCGCACTTCTATCTGGACATCGCAGTCGACGTGGGTCGCGCCCAGACGCTCCGGCGTAGCCTGAACAACGACAATGGTGTGAAGGTGACGCTCAACGATGTGATTGTCCGCGCGGTCGCCGAGACGCTGACGAAACACCCAGCCGTCAACGTGCAGCTACGGGATGATGAGCTTTACGCGGCTAGCGCGAGCGTCGGTGTCGCCGTTGCTGCGGCCGATGGATTGGTAGCGCCCGTAATCAAGAATGCAGCGGGTCAGCCACTCACCGCGTTGGCGCAAGAGATTCGTCGCCTTGCTGCAGCAGCCAATGATCGGTCGCTTGAGGCGAGCGACCTGGAAGGCGGGGCGACGACCGTCTCCAACCTCGGTATGTATGGCGTCGATGCGTTTACTGCAATCGTGAATCCGCCACAAACCTCAATCCTCGCGGTTGGTGCTGCCAGGTCAGTACCCACAATCAAGGACGGCGAACTGGGCATCGCAGAGCAGATGTCGATCACGATGTCCTGCGACCACCGAGCTTTTGATGGCGCCGCCGGTGCGGCGTTTCTGGCTGATCTGAAGGCCCTACTCGAAGCGCCTGCAGTACTGTTCGCCGATCACTGATAATGTGATCTGGCGCAGGCCGCAGGTTCTGCGACGCGTTACCATAATCTTCGGGTAACGACAGGAGCCACCCATGCGCAACCTCGTGCTTGCAATGACTGCAATTCTGGCTAGTGGTACTGCCGGCGCGCAGATGAATCCTTCTTTTTCGATTGACTCGAACGGTTCGGATATTGTGACGACTGCGGTGTTTAGTGACGTCACCACGTTCCAGATTCGGATCGAGTTTGAGGAACCCATCCGAACGGGTGTCTACGACAACCCTGATCTTGTGCAGGTGGTCTACTCAGTTTCAGGTGACTTGATGATGGGTACGCCGTCGGGGTTCCCATCGTTTGCGCTCGAGCGCACGATTTCCGGTGCTGACTTCTATGCGCAGGGTAGCTCGTTGCGTTTCGAAGTCGCCGCCGACGCGTTTATCGATGATGGTGTGGTTGCCTCGGAGCTGGTGGGTACTGGTACTGATGTGGTGTTCCGTTTCGATGGTCGCGAAGTCGACAACGGACGATTCCATCCCGCTTTGCTCGAGCTACGTGCCGACGGTACTGGTCGGATTCAAAACTCCAACAACGTGCCATCGCAAAATCCCCTGCAGGAGGTTGCGTTCGGCGAGGAGTACATCACGGACTTCACCTACATTCCCGCGGAGTTCACGATACTGACCGAGATGGATCTCGACCCGATCGTCCCAGTACCGCCGCAGCAGGGTCCGTTCGGCGGTTCCGGGGGTGGTTCCGTCGGAATCGCCGGTCTGTTGTTCCTCGTTGCAACACTATTCATCCGGCGTCGTCACCGATGCCACAGTCTTGCACAGCCCTGATCTCGTGAGATTCACTTCGGTGTTGGTGCTGGGGAGCACCTTGATCTGCGGCGGATGTGTCAGTACGTCGTTCGAGGATGACGCACCGAGTGGCGGCGTTTACGACCTCATCAGTGAGCAATATATCCGGGGTCCAAACGACACGATAGGCAGCGCCGGCCCCAGGGCGCGAGGCAGCACCGTGTGCACCTACGTCAGTCGTGAAACCGGCGCTCGCGACATCCGTCGTTACCCAGGCGGGATGCCGTGCCCACCGAATCTATGAAGCTGAGCAAACTTCGTTAATCCCGATCTGAATAAGCTTGAGCAATCGATTTGTTCAACGTAAGTTCAAGTTCCGGGGGCGGTTGTGTAGGTAACAGGAGTGCATTCATGAATCGCAAAGCGGTACTAGTCACCATCGTTTCAGCCTCGATGGCGTTGATGGGTTGTGCAAACACTAATTCATCTGCCCCAGCCTATACCGGCGGTACGTACAAACTGATCAGTACGACTCCGGCGTCCAACCGATTCACTACTGCTGAACCATCGGGCACTGCCCACGGTACGGGCGTCGCGGGACGCAAAGGCCGACAAGTCAATATGCGTGCCACGCTGAAGACGTGCACCTACGAAAACGACGATGGGCAAATCAAGAACGTCCGCTACCCAGATAATGTCGATTGCCCTGCTACGTATTGATTGATCCGAGCGTGGCAAGCAGCAGGATGAGTCGATAGATCACTGCGTTCCAGAACAAACTGAACACAACGACCGCCGCCGTTGCTGCGGTTCGCAGGGCGCCCGTGCCGTAGAAGCGTCGGATAGACAGGTACAGGTAGGGGCCGATAATAAGTAGTGGTCCGATCAGCTCGATTGCGAAGTAGGCGGTCTTGTTGATGATCGCCGTACTTGCTGGTGAATCGAGCCATGCGGTCGTAAGCCTACTTGCACCGATCACGAGCCTTGGCCACACCATCATGAACACGCAATGCAGTACAAGCAGTTCATAAGCGTAGTAGTGCAATGCAAATACGAGGTGGTCGGCTGCGAGCTTTCGCCTGCCCAGAGTCAGGATGCCGATCGTCAACGCCAGCATCGGGACCATGACGAAGATCAATGAGCGCGCCAGTACTTCGCTTTGGTTGTCGTAGACTGCTTCAAACGCATCCCGGGAGAGACCGCTATCTGCTGCGGCCTTTTCGACCCAGCTCTCAATAGGTAGCGCAGTTGAATAGGCCTGCTGGTTAATTTGTATTTCTAGCGATGTGTTGTATCCGGCGTGAGTCGCGAACGGATGCGAAACAAAGTAGATGATGTTCGCCAACAGAAAGAGTTGCACTGGCCCGAGGAAGGGCTTGCGCTTTCCGGTGCAAAACGCGTGTGTTAGCGCCCCGGGCTTGAGTATCAGTGTGCGAAGCGTGCGGAAGAATCGCGAATCAAGATCAGTGACCGATTCGAAGAAGGTTCGGGTCAGCGCGCCCAGAGTGCGGTCTGACGGATTTAATCGTCGCTCGCCGCATACCGAGCAATACTCGCCCGTGGCCTTCGCACCGCAACTCGCGCAAGGCTCTGTCATCGGAGTTTGAGTTCGCACCGAGGACGGTGCGCCCGGAGCCTAAACGCCGTCGAACAGCTTGAGGTCCATTTCCTCGGCGAGGCAATCCAGAATCGGTGGCACGAGCTCGTCATGAAAATCGATGCCCATGTGGTAGTCGAACGCTGCCTGGTCCTTGAACGCCGCGTACACGACATAGGTATTTTCCGCCTCTCGCTGCCTCAGTACATGATAGGCGATCAGATCAGGTTCGTGCTCCACTGCAAGGTTCGTCAAACGCGTCTGCAACGTTTCGAATTCCTGCGCGCGCTCCGGTTTCACAACCAGAGTGGCAACGAATGACATCATGATGTTTGCTCCAGTTCCGCTACGAGTTGATCGCGGAGTTTGAATTTTTGAATTTTGCTGGTGGACATCGGCCACTCCGTCACGAAGCGTACGTAGCGTGGGATTTTGAAACTAGCAATTTCTCCCTTACAGAAAGCCATCAACGCTTCGGGTTCTACGGTGTGATCGTCTTGTAGTTCGACGAAGGCCGCGGCAACTTCGCCGAGTCGAGCATCGGGCACGCCAACGACCTGCGCCATCTTCACCGCGTCGTGGCGTGCAAGGAACGTTTCGATCTCGGCCGCAGCCACGTTTTCACCACCAACCTTCAACATGTCTTTGGTGCGTCCATAGAACATGATCTGTCCGTCTTCATCGAGCGAGCCGACATCGCCGGTGTGATACCAGCCATCATCGTCTTTTGCAGCCGCTGTCTTTTCAGGGTCTTTGTAGTAGTGATCGAACAAGCTGTACCCGCGCACGAGAATCTCGCCGCGCTCACCCGTGGGTAGGTCTTCTCCGGTCTCGGCGTTGACGATCCGCACTTCCATACCCGGCAGTGGCGTACCTAGTCTTGTGGTTCGCTGCTCAAGCGTTGCATCAAGCTCGCTCGTGCATACCGTGCCGGCGGTTTCGGTCATGCCAAATGTGCCGACCTGAATGGTATTCGGCATCGCCTTTTGCATTGCCTCGGCAATCCCTGGTGGTTGCACGGCGAAATTGGAATTCATGAGCCGAACGGCGGATAGATCTGTCTTCTCGAAGTCCGGGTGATGGATCAGGTCCGACATGATCGTGATGAAGCAGGGGTAGGTGACAGACGCTCTTTCCTCTTCGAGCATCTTCAACGCGACACCAGCATCGAAGTAGGACATCGTCAGGTACGCAGCCCCGACGTCGAATGACGCGACGATCGGCAGTATCGCGGCGATATGGAACATCGGAAGCGGCGACCAGAAACGATCTTCATGTGTCAGTTTGTAGCGCTGGCGTCCGAGTGCGATTGAATTACGCACCATTGCCTCGTGGCTGATCACCGCGCCTTTCGGACTGGCTGTGGTTCCTGAGGTGTAGAGCATCAATCCCGGGTCACGGACTTGCACGCGCATCCGCCGTTCATGCACCTCATCATCAGTGACTGTACTGGCCAAACCCTCAAACTGTTGCTGTGGGATAAACCCGGGCGGTGTGCTTTCGCCAAGGAGCACAAGATTGCGCAATTTAGGCGCGGCACTGACTGATAGAGCCAAAACGTTTTGTTGCTCGGCGATATCCGGCAAGCCTCGGGTCATACGCTCGACGAAGTCGACTTGCTCCGCGATCTGGTCCGTCGTGATAACGCAGACTAGATCTCCGTTCTCGATCACGTAGGCGAGTTCGTGTGCCTGGTAGCGCGCATTGACCGGCACAGGAACCGCGCCGGCGAGCGCTACCCCAAAGAAGAGCTCCGGGAAATCATGGCAGGTCGGCAACAAGATACCGACGTGCTCACCGCGCTGTACGCCCAGCGCCATCAGGCATTTCGCCCTTGTCATGGCTCTATCGCGCAACTCGGCGTAAGTCAGGCGGAAGTCCGGAAACACAATCGCCGGAGATTCCGGATAGTCATCGGCTGCAGAGAGCAGCAAATCGCCAAGGGTCGTTACGCTGATCCGATTGGAGCGAAGTAGCGCTTTGTCCATGATCAGCTCCGGAGCGGGTCCAGATACTCACGAACGTAAGGTCCATCGAGACACTCGACGAGACCCGGCACGATTTTCAGAAAATAGTCCGTCTTTTGGTGTGCTTCTTCGGCTTCGTCGGTTAGAAAGCTCTCGAAGACCGCATACCCGAGTGGTTCCTCACGCAGCTTGTAAAAGCGGAAGTAGAGGCACTCTGGCTCATGAGCGAGCACCTTTTCGGTGAGCGCCTCACAGGCTTCAATGAACTGCTGCTCCTTGTCTGCATGAATCGTCATGCGCGACAGAAAAGAAACGATCGCCATGTTGGATTCCCCCCGGAATATTGCGACTGGTTGGAGCATAGCGTCCCCTTTCGAAAAAAAACAGTCAGAACTGTTTCTTTTTATCGAAGAGGGTGTAAGTCTAGGGAATTCAGAGTGTTCGAAGGGGAACAGGGATGGCGAAAGCCTTCGTAATTGAGGCGGATGCGGTCGAAGTCGGTAAGACTCGGCCGGTCACGGTCGAGGGCCGTAAACTTCTGGTGTGCCATTCCAAAACCGGAATTTACGTCATCGAGAACCAGTGTTCCCACCAGATGGCGAGGCTCACTGGCGGCAAGCTCCGAGGGCACAAGATTTTCTGCCCACTGCACAGCGCACCCTTTGATATGCGGGATGGGGCAGCGCTCGGACCACCCGCCGACAAACCGATTTGTGTGTTTCAGACATCGGTTGAGGACGGCAAGGTCTTCGCGGAGATCCCCGATACGGCGTAAAAAAAACCGTCAGGGCTGATTGTTTTGCCGAATTCGCATTGCTAGTATTTTGGATTCCGCGAATCTGCAACCGGGGGGTGAAATGAGCGCACAGTACAAAGCTAAGTGGCCGATGGATCTGGGAGCACCGGCCGAGTCCTTGGAAGCGAAGCAACCCGATATCGACAACGGACTCGATGTCTACCACCCCTCCCGTTACTACTCTCACCAGTTCAAGGAACTCGAAGAGCGGAATTTGTGGCCAAAAGTCTGGCTGCTCGCCGGCGTGACCACAGATATTCCCGAGGACGGTGATTTCTTTGTATTTTCGTTCGGACGCGAAGAATTCATCGTCGTCCGTCAGGAAGATCAGAGCATCAAGGCGTTCTACAACGTCTGTCCACATCGCGGGAACCGGGTTTGCCTCGCACGCAGTGGCGCAGCCGCGAGCTTTGCGTGTTCATTCCATGGCTGGCGTTTTGACATCGACGGCTCGCTGGATCAGATCACCGATGAGGACACGTTCGACCCACGGCTGGTCGCTCACCGTCCCGGGTTGACCGAAGTCGCTTGCGACAGCGTTGGCGGCATCATCTTCATCAACATGGATGGCAAAGCGCCGCCGTTGAAGGAGTACCTCGGTCTGCCGGAGGGCTACATCGAGCAGTACGAGGTCGACAAGATGCACGTTGTGCATCATGTGCGCAGCGAATGGAATGCGAACTGGAAAATCGGCGTTGACGCATTCTATGAGACCTACCACCTTCCTTACGTACATCCTCAGACGCAGGGTGTGATGGAAGATTTCTCACAGAACGATCTGTATCCGAATGGTGCGTCGCGGATGATCGTTCCAATTTGTGTGAAGTCGCATCGGGTTGAGGATCAGGAATCGGTCGACCCCTATCAGGCGCACATGATGATGGAAGCGGGCTTGGATCCTGCGACGTTCGAGGGTTCGGCGGCGGAGGTCCGTGAGGCCGTACAGAAAGCGAAGCGCGAGCGTGCCGAACGTTTGGGGCTCGATCACTACGCGAACTTCACCGATGGTCAGCTGACCGACAGCTGGGCCACCGGGCTGTTCCCGAACGTACAGATGGGCATGCATCCGGAAGGCGTGTTCATCATGCGCTTCATTCCCGATGCAAAAGATCCGGAAAAGTTCATCTACGACACCATGATTCTGTTCCGCCCGGTAGACGACCCGGACTACGACGTTCCCGCATGGATGGGTTTGCCGGAGGGCACTGATTGCTCGGGTGATGTCAGGCCGGAGCCGATCTGGGTACCCGCGGGCGAAAGCCCGAATCTCGGCGAGGTCCTGGATCAGGATGCGGAGTTGCTGCCAATCGTGCAGCAAGGTGTGCGTTCTCGCGGCTACCGTGGTGCGTTATATGGCGATCAGGAGCAACGCGTCCGTCATTTCGAGGTCGAGCTCGAGCGGTATATCAACGGCGAGAAGTAACCAGGTTTACTAGAAAGCTCCGGGTTTACAGATTCTGGCCTCGAGTTCGGCGTACTCGGGGTCAGCCGGCGGAATCACCGGTATAGAAAGACCCAGTGCGGCGGCGTCTTCGATGACCTGGTTACTGAGGGCCTCTGCTACTGCATCGTTGAGTAGTTGAATCTCCTCGTTAGTCGAGTCACTCGTGGACATCTGGTTGTCCAGTTCCGGGACCAGCTTCGTGATGGCACCCATATGGGCCATCATTGTGCTGGCCGGATACCCGCCACCCCGCTTGTCGGCGATGGCCCGTGCTTCTGGGCTGAGGTCGAGTTCAAGATCGTTAACGGTTCTGCCGAGCTTCGATCTCACCTCGCCTAGCAAGACAAGCGCCATGACCCTGCCTCTCGCCACGGCCTCGCGGTACCAATACTCTGATTCTTCGAATAGCGCTTTCGCGTTTTCAGGCGCCTCCCTAAGGTCCGCACCACCGACGGCAATAAAGCCCAGGTTGCTTGGCGTGATACTGAATTGGGTCACCATTGAGACGAGTCGCTCCGGATCTTCACCCTTTGCTTCGGCACTGAGGTACATCCCGTACAAGACCATGGCTGCTGAGTTGCCCTGCTCCGCAAACGACCGTAAGCCGGCTTTGTCGACATCGAGAAAAACCTCGTAGTCGCGACCGATTATGGACACAGGTTCCATCCTCTCCAGCTCCGCAACAAAGGCTGGCTCGGAGAAGATGTCCTCCGGGGCAATGCATGGTTTGCTTTCGTCAAAGTCGGGAGTGTCGGCGCTTTCAGGCACTTCTGGTTGCATGGGCGCGACCGATGCCGTTTCTATCGAAGTGTCTACCGACAGCACAGAGAATTCTGGTTTCTGCTTCGTCGGTTGCTCGGCGGGCTGGGTGATCCCGTCTGCCATGGACGGAATCGTCGAATTCGTGGGCCTCGGTTCATCTGAACGCAGCGCGATCACGATGGCAGCTGAGATCAACATGGCGCAACTTGCGGCTATCAAAAGCGTACGTCGATTCATCCCCTGCACCCGGCTCTGTTCTACCGTTGCAAAACTGTATGATCGACGGCATGAGTGCAAGCACGTCGACGCCTTTCACATGCCGCATTGCTGGCAATGACGATATACCTGCGATTATGGATCTGATGCTCGCAGCGATCGAGGTCAACATGCGCGATTTTCTTTCCGCCGCAGAGGTGGAGGCGGCGAAAGAGACTATGGGTGTGGATCAGACCCTGATTGACGATGGCACCTACCACTTGATTGAAACAGTCGTCGATGGTCAGACGGTGCTGGTAGGCTGCGGCGGTTGGGGAAAACGTCGCACGCTGTACGGTGGCAACCATACGGTGGGCCGTGACGATTCGTTGAGCGATCCTGCGACAGAGGCCGCTCGCATTCGGGCGATGTATACGCATCCCGACTGGACTCGCAAAGGCATAGGGACGCTGTTGCTTGATCTTGGCGAGCAGGCGGCGCGCCAGGCTGGGTTCAAGACGATCGAATTGGGCTCCACGGTGCCCGGCGAGCCGTTATACGTCGCGCGTGGCTACGTAGAGTTCGATCGTGAAGTGCACACGGGTGCCAACGGCGAACTCAACACGGTGATTCACATGAGGAAAACGCTGTGAACGCTGCAATAGCCCCTCAATGCTGGACAGAGTGACTAATCAGGAGCTGCCGGAACGCTGATTTCCCGATAATGGATCTGATCGCCAAACGGTGATTGATCGTCATTGGCAGCAGATGCAGCGATCAGAAATGTGACGCGCTCAAGCTTGCCGATCGGCGCACGCCAATCGAATTGCCATCGTACTGAACCATCTTCATTAGCGCGCACCGCGGTCGAGCGAATCGCCGTGCCGTGTAACGACGTTTCTGCGTCATCATCGCCTGGTGCGAATGTCCCGGCTGTGCCGTGCTCCATCAGTGCGATAACCTGAAAGCCGCTGACCTCGAAAGTCGTACCTTCGAGCGTCAATTGCAGGTTGTACTGCTCGCCGGCGGTCAGCACCGCGGGCAGTCCCTGAAGCACAATCGACTCAGATTGTTCAACGGCATCGCGTTCCCAGTGGCAACTCGCGCAGTGCTCGCTCGCGCCAGAGTCGGCAGCGCCCCACGGAGCGCCTTCCGGATAGGCCAGAGCCAGCGTGGCAGTGCCGCTGGCCGCCAGTAGGACTAGGGTCGCGACACCGTTACTCGGCCGGTTCGACAACTGCACGACCTATTGTGTTGGCATCTGCGCCGAACCAGACCGATCCGGTGGCCGCATGGTAGTGCATATGGCGGATCGTACCGCCACCAGAACCGACTTCAGTCTGCTCGAAAAATTCACCGCTGGCCGGATCAAAGCCCATGAAGACATTGGGTTGTACGCCGGTCGCCACCATCCAGAGTCGGCCCTGACCATCGGAAGCCATGCCATACGGACGTGCTTGCTCGCCCTGTGGCATCTGCCACTCGGTGAACGCACCGGTGCTCGGGTCATACTTTCCAAGCATGCCGCCGGCGTAGTCGACGTACCAGACGGTGCCGTCGGCCAGGACCTCAAGGCGTCGCGGGCGGGCCTCATCGCGGGGTAAATCGATCTCGGTATGCTCCATTGTTTCGGGGTCGATATGAGCGAGCTTGCTCGTGCCGAACAGCGCGACCCAGACCGAGCCATCCGGTGCCAGCTTGATGCCGTAGGGTCGCGAGCGTGGCGTAGTTGATGCGATCAAATCGACTTTGCGATCCGCGAGGCGCAAACGTCCCATCATGTTGCCGCCCTGAACGGTGAACCAGATGTGCGACTCATCGGCATCGAAAATCAGCGTGTGAGGATCACGCGCTTTGGGGTCAGGCATCGGTACTTCTTCGATGCTGCCATCGCTGGGATCGTAGCGGCCAATGAGTGCCGTGCGATTGCCGGCATACCACACGTCCCCATTGCTCGCGACGATCAGATTGTGTGGCCCGGAACCGTCTTTGAGTTCAATTTGTTCGAACGCTCCGCTGTCCGTATCGAGACGCGCGAGGTACCCGGTTTTTTGCCCAACAAACCAGACACTGTCGGCAGAGGTGGCGAACGGATCGCGCGGCCGGGATTGCTCGTACGGAACTTCCCACTCTTTGATGTCGAGCTCAGCGTTCGCCATCGCCGGAAAAATGCACGCCAGTGTAAGCAAAACCGTTGTTCGCATGGTCATACTCCTGATTGCCGGGACCGAGACAATATCACGGTCATATGCGTGGCGAGGGCGACTTTACGCCTGTGCTCGTGCATAGTTTCGTTATCCACAGAGGATCCCCGATTGGATTTATTCAGTGAACTCAAGCGCCGCCGGGTCTACCGCGCGGGCATCGCCTATCTGGTGACAGCATGGGTGATACTGCAGCTCGCCGATATTCTTGGCGACAATCTGGACCTGCCCGATTGGATGTTCCGTGGCTTGCTCGCGGGCGTTGTTGTTGGGTTTCCGATCGTGCTCATTCTTTCGTGGGTGTTCGAGCGCACCAAAGACGGATTGCGTGTCGACCCGGGTCCGACCGAATCACAACGGCGTGGTGATGCGGGCAGTTATTTGCAGCCGACAATCATCTTGGTCCTCATGGTGATTGTCGGTTTCCTGGTAGTCGATCGATTCAAGGACGATGGCGCGTCTGCAGAGGCTTTGGCGCGCACGGTGGCAGTGCTCCCGTTCAGCACGCAAAGTGCTGCGACCGACGATGCATTCTTTGTCGAGGGCATGCATGACGACATCCTGACGCAACTGGCTGGATTGCAGACGCTCGAGCGCGTGATCTCCCGCACCACGATGGAGCGCTACCGCGAGACCCAGCTATCGATTCCGGAGATTGCTGCCGAGCTCGATGTGGCAGCTGTGCTGGAGGGATCGGTGCAACGGGCAGGCGAGCGAGTTCGGATCAACATGAAGCTCTACGATGCAGGTCGTGACGCTGCCCTGTGGACCAAGACCTGGGACAAAGAGCTCACACTAAACAACCTCTTCTCGATTCAGAATGAAGTGACGCGCGAAGTGGTGGCTGCACTCGATGGTGT
Organism: uncultured Chromatiales bacterium; assembly: GCA_963922335.1. GTDB lineage: Bacteria > Pseudomonadota > Gammaproteobacteria > Steroidobacterales > Woeseiaceae > CALBPI01. The sequence goes on from CAWUIB010000011.1 coordinate 22,331, forward strand.
GTTGTCTGATCGCGAGATGTCGGCGATGAAAAGAAAGCCGACAGACAATTTCGAGGCATTTGAGTTACACGCCGCTGGGCGTCAAAAAGTCGAGTGGCGCAATGCCCCGAAGCTGGCCGAAGCGCTCGAGCTATTCAGGCGCGCCATCGAGATCGACCCAAACTACGCAGAAGCTTATGTGGGCATAGCGGATGCTCTCGCTTTGCAGCCGGAGTACGCGGGTGTGAATATGCAGAGCACGTTCGCGCCGCGCCAAGAGGCGATCGATAAGGCACTGGCGCTCGATAACCAGATCGCACCTCCCTATGCATCGCTTGGGTTGCTCCGTTGGCATCAGGGAGAGATTCCGGAGGCTGAGCAAGCGCTGCAGCGTGCGCTGGAAATCAATCCGAACTACACGAACGCACTACATTGGTATGCGTTGCTGCTTCGGGATTCCGGGCAAGTGGAGGAGGCCAAACGGGTGATGCGCCGCGCTCGCGATGCAGACCCATTAGCGCCGATCCTCGCTGGTGCCGAGGCATCAATGTACATCCTGAACGGCGAGTACTCGGAGGCGCGTGCGATGCTGCGTCGTGCGATTCAGGCGACTCCGGACTTCTATTTGTATTACGAACTGGTCGGTGACTCGTTTTTCGCACAGGGCAATTTCGCCGAAGCGCAGCGTTGGTTTGACGAGGCAGTTCGATTGGAACCTACTGCACCAGACGCGCGGATCGGACAATGCGAGACGTTACTGGTGATGGATGATCTCGAGCTCGGCAAACCGTGCGTTGATCGATTGTCAGAGGATTTTCCTAACCGGATGCCGGTGGGGCAGTCGCCCTTGCACTTCCAATTGATGGTGATGGAAGACCGGCTTGAGGAGTTCCTGGTGCCGATTGGTTTTGCGCTCGAGTTGGGTACGCCGGTGAAAATCGGGATCGCTGCGGCCTATGTGATGAGCGACGATGCTGCCTCGGCGAAGCAACTCCTTGAGACGATTGAGCCGGGGTTGTTCGGTTCCGATCCGGTGCCGGATCTTTCGAAATACGATTCAGATATCGGTCTGCTCGCCAGTGTTGTGCTGAACCGCATGGGTGAGCCGGAGCGTGCGACTGCGGTGTTGGAAGCAGCGAAGCTGGCGGATACCAGCAACAGTGCGGAGTTTGATGCGGCATTGGCGCTCCTGGCGCAAGATCGGCATAAAGAGGCGGCGGCTTCCCTGGATCGCGCTCGGGAATCCGGTCGATACAGCCGCTGGTGGTTGTTGCGAGCGCCGGTGTTCTCGCGGGATTCGGTTTCGGAGGCGTGGGATCAGTCGGTTGCCACAGTGAACGCCGAGATCGCTCGGCAACGAGCGTCTTACCGAAATCGCCCTGAGCTCGGACTGCTATGACTCTGGTGTAGATTCGGCAGGCCGCGTACGCATCGAGATCACATAGAGCACGAGTGTCAGCAACGACATCATCGCGGCCGCGATGAACGGCGAGCCCGGAAGAAAAATCACGGCCTGATCACCTGCTGTCGCCGTGAACAGTCCCATGTAGACCAGCGGCGCCAGAATCATCGCCACGCTCGTCAGTGCTGACAGACCACCCTGCAACTCGCCCTGCGCGTCTTCGGCGACCCGATTGGAGAGCTCTTGTCGGATCGCCGGATCCTGCATCGAAGAAATGAGGGCAAGCGTAATCATTGCGTAGACCATCCAGCCGGCGGTCGCCAACCCGATGCCGGTCAATGCGATGGCTTCAACGATCAGGGCGATCCAGATGGCCCTGACAATTCCAATTTTCGGCAGAATCACCTGGATGACGACCGCTGATGAGATGAACGCGATGATTCCGTAGTAGGCGATCGACAAGCCGACAGCCTGATCTCCCCATTGGAATCGCTCGATCGCGACGTACGACCAAACAGTGGGATACACCCAGGAGGACAGCGTCGCAAAGAAGAACACAGGCAGCAGCATCGTAAGGCCGGGTGTCCGGAATAGGCGGAGCAACGTTCCGAAGGTGTTGGCGCGTGACCATGTGAACGGTCTGCGCTTGTGCTCGGCGAGCGATTCGGAGACGACGAAGTAGCCAAAGATCGTGTTCGCGGTTGCCAGTCCGGCACCAACCAGAAAAGGTAGCCGCAGATCGATCTCGCCGAGTAAGCCGCCGAGGGCGGGTCCGAAAATAAAACCGGCACCGAACGACGCGCCGATCCAGGCAAAGCGCTGCGCACGCCGGTCTCTCGGTGTGACGTCCGCTACGTAAGCATTAGTCGTCGAAAATGTTGCGGCAAAGATGCCCGCAAAAGCGCGGACCAGCATGAAGGCCCAGATGGTGGTCACGAAAGCGAGCACCAACATGTCGATCGCGAATGCGGCGAGACTCAGAAGCAACACCGGTCGCCGTCCGTAGCGGTCGGACAGGGCACCGAGAATCGGCGAGAATATGAACTGCATGACCGCGTAGACGAACAACGCGAGCCCGCCCCAACGCGCGGCTTCCGCGAGATCGGTGCCCGAGAGTTCCATGACAAGCCGTGGCAAAACCGGTGTTGCCAGCCCGAACCCCATAGAGCCGATGAACGTCGAGATCACGAGGAAAACGAATGCCCCTTGCGCGGCTGGAACTTCGGCGGGTTTAGTGTCCGAATCTTGGATTGTCTGTCCCCGTCAAAATCGCCTGCGGCGCGGGTGAGGTGTCAGCCTGCTATGTAGCTTTCCAGTTGCTCGATCGTGAACTGTTGTTCGGCAATGACGGTCTTAACCAAATCGCGAAGTGAGATAACGCCGATGACCTTGTTGTCTTCCATCACCGGCAAATGACGAAACTTGCCGTTCATCATGATCGCCATACACTCTTCGACCTGTTGCGAGGGTTTGGCACACACAACCTTGCGGGTCATTACCTCGTCGACACGAGTCTCTTTCGATGCACGCTCTTTCAGGATGATGCGTCTCGCGTAATCGCGTTCCGAGATGATGCCGACTAACTCCTCCCCATCCATGACAGGCAGTGCGCCGATCTCTTTCTTCGCCATCTCCTGCACGGCTTCGAAAACCGTCGCCTCCGGCCGAATCGACCAAACGTGAGTGCCTTTCTTCTCCAGCAACGTCCTGATTGATCTCATCTCAAATTCCCTGCGAGCGTACCGACGGCTTTGAGTCTACCGAATCTTGTGAAGCAGGCCACCCCTACGGTGCGCGCTTCGTGATCGTGAAGCTCATGCTGAGGTACTCACCATCGCCGTGATCTTCGTACATCTGCATTTCCTCGACGCCTGGCGATACGGATTTGCCGACAGACCGACTGACGTAAGGCTGATTCGTCATCGGGTTGATCGCCTCTCCGGTCATGACCAGAGCGTCTGTCTCCGCGTCGATTTCGCCGTGCATCATCAACACACTGGTTGACAGGTTATCCGTCCAGGTTGACCAGTACTGCTGTTTCACGTTGTCGTAACCGGTGCGACTAATGCCCTCGAACGGCGCACCCATCATGTTGCCGCGCCAATGGTCAACCATGACTCTGCCGCCGAGCTCGACACTGCGCTCCACCACCATCGCCGTCTCCATCGGCTCTGCGTCCGGACCCATGTAGAACGTCATAACCGCGTCCCAGGTGCCGACGGCCTCGGCGAACTGCTGGTGTGGCTCGTTGATCTTCGCTGCCGCCATCATGACAGCCATCATTTCTGCTTCGTCGGTCTCTGCCGCTTCGTGGTGCGCCGCGAACGCGGTCATGGTGAGCGCTACCAGCGCGATACCTGCCAGTAAATGTTTCATTGCTCGAACCTCCCCAAAAGATCGAGCGCCCAGTATAGCTCGTTATTGCCCCGTGCGACGGCGGGGCCACTTCTGTCTAGTGCACCACACGCCGGATGAACACGTGTAAGCCAAGGAGCACGATGCCGACTACGCCGGCTGCAGTATTGATTGGGCCTAAAATGAACTCGATCCAGTCGCCTTCTACCGCGATCACCGGTTTACTGAGCAAGTCTGCTGCAGTGCCAAGCGATTGTTGTAAAGGCGATTCGAGGACAAGTTCCAATACGCCGATCATCACGATGACCAATGCGCGAATGGCGTAAACCTTCCAACGGCGCCGTTGAATCTCGCGGGTGACGCTGTGTGTGAACTCAGGGTCAGGCGTAGCGTGCTCTGCGTCAGCGAACAGCGCCTCAAGCTTCTGATCTCGTTGTTCGGTCATGGTGTCGCTCCGTAATCATCCAGCAGCTTGCGCAGATCCAGACTGCCGCGCCGGATGTGGGATTTAACGGTGCCAAGAGGCAGCTTTGTAAGTGCAGCAATCTCCGGATGCGAGAGTCTCTCGCTGTAGGACATTACAACGCAGGTACGAACGACTTCCGGGAGTAGCGCGAGCGCTGCATCGAGGTCGATGGCCTCGGTGGTCGACGTGAGTGGTGCCGCTTGCAGCTCGTCGTCGTACGTCTGCTGCCACATGTTGCCTTCTTTGCGCTGATGGTCGATCCATTCATTAACAGCGATGCGTTTGATCCAACCCGGAAATTTCTCGGGTTGCTTCAGTTTGCGAATCCGACGCCACACTTTAAGAAATACGCGCTGTGCCAGATCGTCAGCGAGCGCCCGGTCGCCCGAGAAACGCCGCATCAGGGTTCTCAACCACGGTTGCCTTCGACGCACGAGCTCAGTGAACGCGTCGCGATCGCCTCTTGCGGCCAGACTCACGATCAGCGCCTCTGGCCCTTCGGCGTAATAGGCGGGTGCATTGGACATGAATGCGAGTCGCTATTCTGCGCTTTCTCGCTCAAGGTAGCGTGCGGCCGCCCAGAGCCCGCCTGCGATACAAATCACAAGACCGGAAACCCCCATCAAAACCGCTCGTCCCTCCGGCGATGCAACGCCGAGGAACAGGCTAAACACAAACATGCCAGCGGAAACACCGATCATGATCAGAGTAGCGATTCGCAAATCACGGGCTGCGTTTCGATTGCCTTGGGCCTCGCCAAGCATCTTCTCGATCAGCGCGACGTCAATATCCTGCCCGCTCTCAACGACTCGCCGTAGCGTTTCTTGTTTGGATTCCTTTTCCTTCGCGTCATACCAAATGCCGCCAACGACGGCGGCCGCGATGAAAAACCAAAATCCGAAGGCGCCGATATCGCCCATCTTCTACTCCCGTTTTTGTGTTCCTACCCACATAGACGGATGACACCGCCAAACAGATGCAGGTGACTCAAGAATTTGAGTCGCTTGACTCGCGGTACCTCGCAGTGGCCATACTTATGTGACACAGGTCTTTAGCGATGGGGGGCAGCATGACCGATACTCATGCGATGTACAGATATATTGCGATTTCAGCGAGTTTTGCGCTGCTCAGTGGTTGTTCCGGCACAGTAACCTACAGCCCTGGCTGTGCGGCTTATTCCGGAGATCGAATTGCTGTGACCGGTGATCGCTTTACCTGGGACCGATTTACAGACACACGTCGCGTCGATAAGGACGGTAATGAGATTGACGCAAATCCGGGCTATCCCCGCACTGGCACCGTAGAAATCGATGACACGGTGATGCGGTTTGTGGACGAATCCGGATCAGTTGTCGGCACGTTCGTGAGTTTTCAGAACGACCGTGATCGCTACCTCCTGACTCAAGAAGAACACGACGCCGTCGCTGATGGCGGTGCGCTGCCAGATTGCGCATTGCAGCAAGAGGGCGCCTCCGAAAACTAGTTTGGGGCCGTTAAGCCGTTCACCGGTCTAATTTTCGTCGAATCGGCAAATGAGACGCACGTCTTGTGGTTCACTGTGAACTGCGTGTTATGTATTACGTCTAACGAGTTAACTCACGATGGTTGAGCAGATGTTGAAACGAATTATTGTCCTCGCTGGCATGTTGGCTAGTGCGGCAGGTGCCGCTGAGCCCGTGTCGCCTGTGACAGTCAAATACTCCGAACCCCTGCAGTTGATCGAGGAGCCCGAGCGTCTCGCGGTAGGTGGCGCTTCGGACAGCAGGCGGCTTCAATTTGATGCCTTCGGTAAGCGATTCGATGTTTCACTGACCCCCAACCGTTCATTGTCTTTGCAGCGCAATAATGGCGGCTCAAGCTTTGTCGCCTGGAAAGGCAAGCTAGAGGGTATTGATAACAGTTGGGCGCGCATCAGTTATATCGACGGGGCGCCACAGGGCATGATCTCGGATGGCGAGCAGCTCTACGCCATTGAAAAGCACGGCGGGTCCGATACGCCTATCGTCTTCCGTGTTGAGGATCTTGAATTCGCAGAAGGCGCTTTGGCATGCCCGGTTCACAAGACAACGCACACCGCAGCGGAACTGATTGGCGACCTCAAGAGAACGCTTGAAGTCCAGCAGCCGCCGGTTGGACGAGCGCTCGGCGCAACCCGACAGATCGATATCGGCGTCGTCGCCGACACCTCGTTCGCCGACCTTGCAGCGAACAACGCCGACCCACAAGGCGCCGTACTCGCCAGAATGAACACCGTGGATGGTATCTACAGCGACCAGCTGCAGTTGCAATTCAACGTCGCTCAACTTGAGGTCCTGACAGGTCCGAACGACCCATTCACGGACCAGACCGATGCGGGCGATCTTTTGGATGAGGTGGCAGTGTTCCGCGCGAGCACACCGCAGCGTGAAGGTCAGGGTCTCACGCATTTGTTCACGGGACGCAACCTTGATGGCACGACCGCGGGCATCGCTTTTCTTGACGTCGTCTGTTTTCAGTTCCGCGGCACCGGTGGCAGAAACTTCGGCGTGGGCCTAACGCAGTCGACATTCGGTGCTGCCACCGATGCGATCATCGCAGCCCACGAATTCGGTCATAACTTCTCTGCAGAACATGATGGAGAAGACGGATCGGTCTGTGAATCCGAGCCCGAGACATTCCTGATGGCGCCGCGGGTTGCAAGCAACACGACGTTCTCTCCGTGTACGCTCAACCTCGTCCAGAACGCTGCGGCTGCAGCATCTTGCATCCGCACTCTTTCGGTAGCAGAAATCTCCATCAGCGCTCAGCCAGACCCGCTGGGTGTGCTGGCAGATACGCCGGTCACAACCGCGTTCACGGTGCTGAACGAGGGAACAGAGCCCGTAACCAACATCGTGGTGGACATTCCTATCCCGAGTGACCTGACATTGCAGTCCGTTACATCAACGGATGGTGATTGCACCAGCTCAGCCACTGCGGCTCAGTGCACGCTCAACGTGCTTGCGTCGACCGCTTCGTTCGACGTCACGATTCAGGTTCAGGCGAGTACCGGAGGGATTCGAGATATTGGCGCAACCGTCTCCAGCACGGAAGACACCAACGCTGGCAACAATTCGGCGACTAGTCGTGTCGTCTTTGAAGCTGCGGTGGATATCGACGTTAACGGCGGTAGCGCGACAGCGACCACCACGACGACAGCCGACGTTCCTGTACAGGTCAACAACCTCAGTGATGACGTGGCAGACGATGTCGTGGTGGTGTTGACGCCCGATAGTGGTCTGACGATCGAGAGCGCGAGCTGGTCGGGCGTAGGCAGCTGCGTTTTGGATATGGGCGTTGCTACGTGTACTGCTCAGACGGTCGGTGCGTCGGCTCAGACAACGATCGATCTGGATGTCACCAGCGGCCAAACCGGCAGTCGCTCGATTGCGGCTGAGGCAACTACATCGACAACCGATATCAACGCGGCGAACAACACCAGCGCGGCGACCGTGACGATCAATACCGCAGCGGCGCCTCCGCCTCCGAACAACGGCGGCGGCGGTGGCGGTGGCGGCGCCATCACCTGGTTATTGGCACTGTTCGCGGGGCTGCTGGTCCGTCGACGTAGCGCCTGAGAAAGGCGCCGCAACGGGTGCGAAAATAATGTGTCGGGACGGTTGCAAAGTCTGACCGTCCCGGCACAATCGACGGTTCCTTTTGATCGGGAGCTGTCATGCGAGTCACGAACTTTCGCCGCCTTGTCGGCGTAGCTTTCTCAGCCTTTCTTGTCGCCTGCGACGGCGATAGCACGGATGCCGGTCAGTCAGCTACGGAAGCAACCGCTATGACCGCCACCAAGACCAACCCCTTTGACACACTGGCCGCCGAAGCGCCGATCGCCGAAAAGCGTCCGGTAACGATCGAACAGCACGGCATCGAACGTATTGACCCGTATGCCTGGATGCGCGACCCCGAGTGGCAGGAAGTTTTACGCGATCCAGAAACGCTCGACGGCGACATCAAGTCGCATCTCGACGCAGAGAATCAGTTCTATGAAGCTGCGACGGACGACCTTGCCGGGTTGCGTGAGCAGCTTTTCGAAGAGATGCGTGGTCGCATCAAAGAAGACGACAGCTCGGTGCCGAGTGCCGATGGTCCATTCGCTTATGCGGTGAAGTATCGCGAGGGCGGGAACTATCCGATCTACTACCGTATTCCGCGTGATGGTGGCGACGAGACCATCCTGTTCGACGGCGACGGTGAGTCCGGTGATAGCGAGTTCTTCCGAATCTCTTCAGTAGACCACAGTCGCGATCACAAGCTGTTCGCCTACAGCATCGATCGTACAGGGTCTGAATACTACGATATCCGCATTCGTAACATCGAGACGGGTGAGGAGTTTCCGGAGACCCTAGAGTCGACCGATGGTGATGTAGTTTGGGCAGCCGATTCCAAGTCGTTCTTTTACGTTGAGCGCGACGACAACCAGCGCCCGAAACGCGTCAAGCACCACGTGCTCGGCACGGAGCAGAGCGAAGATCTGCTGGTCTACGAGGAGCCGGATGACAGTTACTTCCTGTTCACGGACGAGACACAAAGCGGCCGCTTCCTGTTGATCGGTAGCGCCAAGAGCACATCAACCGAGTACCGATATCTCGAACTCGATGCCGAACCAGGTACTGAGCCGACGCTCATCGCCCCGCGTCTGGACGACCAGCTCTACTACGTTGAGCATCACGGCGACAATTTCGTCATGACCACCAACGCGGATGGCGCGATCGACTTCAAAATAGTCACCGCACCGACCGACAACCCAGGTCGAGACCAGTGGGAAGACTGGCTACCGCACCGAGCGGGTACCTACCTGATCGATTTCATCCCGTACAAGGATTACATCGTTCGATTGGAACGACGCAATGCGTTGCCGCGCGTCGTTGTGTCAGATTACGCGCGCGACAATGAATACGATATCGAGTTTGAAGAAGCGGCTTACGATGTGGGCATTTCTTCTGGCTACGAATACGACACGACGAATCTGCGTTTCTCGTACGAGTCACCATCGACACCAACACAGATTTTCGATTTCGATCTGAAGTCACGTGAGCGTGAACTGCGCAAGACGCAGGAGGTTCCGAGCGGGCACAACCCAGACCTCTACATGGTTGAGCGCCTGTTCATTGACGCCGATGATGGTGCAAAGGTGCCGGTCACAGTCTTGCGTCTCAAGGAGACCGTCGTAGATGGCACTGCGCCGCTGCTTTTGTACGGTTACGGCAGTTACGGTGCCACCATGCAGGCATCGTTCAGCACAAGCGTTTTGTCTCTTGTCGACCGGGGTGTGATCTACGCGACTGCACATGTCCGTGGCGGCGCTGCGATGGGCCGTCAGTGGTATCTGGATGGCAAGCTCGACAAGAAGAAAAATACCTTCAGTGATTTTGCTAATGCGGCGGAAGCGCTGCAGGAAATGGGTTACGGCAGGAAGGGTGAGACGGTGATCTATGGCGGTTCCGCTGGTGGTTTGCTGGTCGGCGCAACACTGAATCTTCGCCCCGATCTTTTCGGTGGTGCCATTGCTGCGGTGCCATTCGTTGACGTCATCAATACGATTTCGGACGCCAGCCTGCCACTGACGCCGCCGGAGTGGGTAGAGTGGGGCGATCCGATCAATAGTGCGGAGGCGTACGCGGACATCGCTGCCTACTCACCCTACGACAATATCCGCGGTGACATCGAATACCCGCCAGTGCTTGCGACCGGTGGCGTTGCCGACTATCGAGTGACGTATTGGGAGCCCGCCAAGTGGGTGTCGAGAATGCGCGACGAAGCCAAAGGCGGACCTTTTTTCCTGAAGATGAACATGGGTGCCGGACACTCCGGCTCTGCCGCACGTTTCGAACGCCTGAAAGAGCGGGCGCACAACTATGCGTTCGCGCTCAAGATTTTCGGCCTGGACAAAGTCTCAGTCGACGTTCCTGAGTCTTCCTGACCTCAGAGCATCTTCAGGATAGCTTTCCAGTGAGCAGCGGTAACCGGCAGTATCGAGAGCCGGTTACCGCGTTGGAGCAAGCGCATGCCCTCGAGCTTTGGGTTCATCTTTAGCTCGGCCAACGAAATCGTACGTTCAAATTTCTGCTCGAACTGTACATCTACGAGCTGCCAGCGCGGCTTATCCGGAGTGGACTTCGGGTCGTAGTACTTCGCCTCCGGATCGAACTGCGTTGGGTCGTCATAAGGTTCACTCACAATCGACATGAGCCCCACAACACCGGGCTCCGGACAGCTCGAGTGATAGAAAAACGCCTGGTCACCGATTTTCATTTCATCACGCATGAAGTTCCTGGCCTGGTAATTACGAATACCATCCCAAGGCTCTCGTTGGTCGCGCTCGAGATCGTCGATGCTGTAACCATCCGGTTCGGATTTCATTAGCCAGTACGCCATCAGCAAGGTCCTTTTCCGCAAGGCCCGCATGATAGCCAAGTTCCGGGCTGTCACAAAAAGTTCATTTGCCGAGTGAATCTACACACCAAAATTCGTCGAATCTCTCGCTGAACACAAACACAATCCAGTGGGAGGGATTAATGAAAAGAGCGATCACCGGCCTGGCAGCTAGCTTGGCCCTCGGACTTGGGTTTCAGGCGCAGAGCGCGGATGCCCAAACCATTACAGACGTCGTCGTCGCCAGCGGCGGCGAGTTCGATAGAAACCTCAACGATTTTGATATCTTGCTGAATGCCGTGTTGGCGGCTGAGCTCGAAGGTGTGTTGGCTGACACCGCAGCGGACTTCACAGTACTGGCGCCCGATGACCGTGCGTTCCTGCGGCTGGCAAGAGATCTCGGCTACAAGGGCAATAAGGAGTCAGGCGCGTTCGCTGCAATCGTGGCTGCTCTGACAGTGCTCGGTGACGGTGAGCCGATTCCGGTATTGCGCAACATCCTGCTCTACCACGTCTCGCCAGTGGGCCGGCCTTCCGAAGAGATTGCGTCCACGCGCGTCATTGAGACCGCTCTCGGTGCAACCATTGTTACGAACGGCCGTCGCCTGATCGACAACGATCCCGATATCCGTGACCCGTTCCTGCGCCTGCGCAGCGGTGGTATCGAAGCCAGCAATGGCATCATCAATCCGATTTCACGTGTTTTGATTCCATTGGATATCGAAAACACGGTTGCGGATGAGTTGCCGAGTATCGCTGAGCTCGTTGCTGCGAGTGGTGGTGATTTTGATCACAACCCCAAAGACTTCGATTTGTTGTTGACTGCGCTGCAGACCGCGGATCTGGTGGGCGCGGTCGCCGATCGCGAGGCATCACTGACGGTCTTGGCGCCGAACGACCTCGCGTTCATCCGACTGGCACGGAGCCTCGGATATCGCGGTAGCGATGAGGCAGAAGCATTCGGCGTCATCGTGGAAGCGCTGACGACTCTCGGTGGTGGTGATCCCGTGCCGTTGCTCCGCACGGTGTTGCTCTATCACGTGTTGCCCGATGCACTGCCGGTGAAGTCGATCATTACTGCTGAGTCGCTGGATACACTGGCGGGTCCTACGATCACGCCCGACGCGCAGTCGCGCACACTCGTTGATCAGGACGATAGCTTCAAGGATCCGCGCATCTCGTTAGTCGCGCGCAAGAACTTCCGTGCTGCAAACGGTTTCGTTAGCACGATCAATCGTGTGTTGATTCCTGCGGACCTCGAGACGCTGTAATGAAAGATGGGCAGGGCGGGTTTCCGCCCGCTCTGCCCGCATTCGGGTTCGGCGTTACTGTGCCCGCTGGTTGAATCGGCGTCCAACCATCGCGCTGGCGATATTCGTTTTCTGGATGTCGATCGCGCCCCCTGCGATGCCCCAGCCCCACGCATCGCGCATCCGACGTTCGATGCGGTACTCCTTGGAGTAACCATAGCCGCCCATCAGCTGGACCGCGTTACCCGTCACGGTCCGGGCGATCTCGTTGGCAAAACACTTGGCGATTGAACTGTTCTGGATGCTGGGCATTCCCGCTTCTGCGTCAGAAATTGCGCGGTGAATCAGAAGACGGGCTGCATCCACCTGCATTTGCATTTCGGCGAGCCGAAGTTGGACCGCCTGGAAGTCGACGATCGGCTTGCCAAACTGCTTGCGCTCCTGGACGTAGGCGAGCACTTCATCGAGCGCGCCCGCGGCCTGCGCCATTGCCATAGTTGCATTACCGCAGCGCTCGAGGTCAAACGCCTGCATGAGTTTCCCGAATCCACCGGCGCCGACAACGACATTCTCTTCAGGTAACTCCACGTTATCGAAAAAGATGTCGGAACTCGGCACGCCGCGGAATCCCATGAGCGCCTCCTGTTCACCAAAGCTCACGCCCGGCGTGTCCTTGTCGACGAACACCGCTCCAATGCCTTTGGCGCCGGGTTGGTCGCTCATGCGGCAGTAGACGAGATAGCCGTCGGCGTGGCCGCCACCAGAGCACCATCGCTTCATGCCGTTGAGCACAACGCCGCCGGATGATTTTTCCGCTCGCGTTGTGAGGTCGGTTAGTGCAGAGCCGGCATTAGGCTCTGACATGGCGATCGCGACCACCATATCGCCACTGCACACCGCGGGCACCACGCGCGCCTTCAGTGCGTCGCTGCCGAAATGCTCGATCGCTTTTACCGGGCCTGTGCACGACTCAAACACCGGGAAGGCAATGGCCGATGAGATCTTGCCGAATTCCTCGAGGACGATCAGAGCATCGAGGCTGCTGCGCCCGAGGCCGCCCAGCGATTCCGGGATATTGATGCCGAGGAAACCCATTTCCGCGTATTCGCGGATCAGTTCGTGCGTTGGTGGTTGTGTGGTTTTCTCAATTTCATCGGCGATTTCGGGGAGGCGAGACTGGGCGTAGGTCCGCGCGGCGTCCTGCATCTCCTGTTGGTCCGGAGTCAGTGAAAAATCCATGGTCTACCCTCCCGTCAGAACCGCCCGGAGTGTAGCTCAGCCCTATTTGGAAAAAAACAGTCAGGCCTGTTTATTTTCGACAAGGGCGTCTCTATACTGGAATTTCAATGATTTCCGTACGCTTCGGGGGGAGCCTTTGATGGATCAGGCGGTTATTGATCGCATCACTGCTGGTATGGCCTATGAGGCTGCGCGAGAGACACCACCAGAGGGATTTCCGGAGCTTCCACGCATTCCTGGCGGCCGCTACGTCGACCCGGCTTTCCAGGCGCTCGAGCGAGAGCACCTTTGGCGCAAGGCGTGGGTGTATGCCGGCCACATCGATGAATTCCCAAGCGCGGGCAGCTTCAAGATGTTCACTCGCACAGGTTCCCCCATCTTCCTGATCCGCGGGCGCGATGACATTGTCCGGGCGTTCTACAATACCTGTCAGCATCGGGGTGGTCCGATCGTCAAGGAAGACTGCGGCAAAACGCGCGCGCTTGTTTGCGGCTATCACGGATGGTCGTATGACTTTGAAGGCAAGCTGATCAACATTCGCGATCGTCGGGACTTTCCGAATTTCGCCGACGATGAGCACAGACTCCAAAGCGTGCGCTGCGAACGCTTCGGCAACTGGTTGTTCGTCAGCGAAGATCCAGAGGCGGCGCCATTGCTGGAAAGCCTCGGACCTGTTCCCGCACACTTCGCGAACTTCGAAATCGACAGTCTGCGGCTGGTCGAGTCTGAGTCCTTCGACGTGGCCTGCAACGTCAAGGTGATTCAAGACGCCTTTCTTGAGGTCTACCACCTTCGCTCGATCCACCAGAAGACCGTTGACCGGTTCCTCGACCACAACGGCACGACGATCGATCTGTGGCCGCAGGGTCATTCTTTGATGGTTACGCCCAATCGTCGGCCAGACTGGGTTGATCCTGGCACCGTAGGGATGCAGGAAATCGCGAGCATGCCTGAGATCGTGCGCACGAATAATTTCAGCTACAACATCTTTCCGAACATCGTGACGCCAACGGCGCACACCGGCATGCCGTTTATCTTGTTCTGGCCGGATACCGACAACACGATGAAGTTGGACGTGCATTGGTTTGCGCCCGACTGGGGTGACGGAGAACGCGATCCGCTTTGGGATACGAGAATCGCCAATTTCGATCGTATCCTCGAAGAGGACACTCAGTTCGCGCCGCAGATTCAGGCCTCCGTCGAGTCGCCCGGTTTCCGAGGCATTCCGTTGAACTACCAGGAACGCCGCATCTATCACTGGCATGAGGAACTCGATCGACGCATCGGTGTGGATAAGGTGCCCGAACACCTGCGCGTGGCTCCAAGGCTTGAGCCCTTTGTTGTTGACTCATGACGCTCGGTATCGCCGACATTGCTGTCTACGTGCCTCGACGTCGCCTGCAGCGCGCGGCGATTGCGAACGCGCACGCCTGGGCAGTCCCGTCGCTTAAGGGTCAGGCCCGCGGCACTGTGGCCTCGGCCAACTGGGACGAGGACAGTGTCACGATGGCGCACGCCGCTTGTCGGCAGATTGTAGACGACACGGTATGCGGTATTCGCTTTTGTTCGACTTCCATGCCATTCGCCGACCGCTCCCACGCCGCCCTGCTCGCAGAGGCGCTGACGCTGTCGGGCAGCATGCGGACTATGGATGTCGGAGCGTCCGCGCGAGCGGGTAGCAGCGCACTGATGGCGGCATTGATGTGTCATCAAAACGCGATCGTCGTCGCATCCGAACGCCGGTTGGCAAAGCCAGGTAGTGCCGAGGAAATCAGCTACGGTGATGCCGCAGTGGCAATTCGCACCGGCACAGGTGACTGCATCGCTGACTACATTGGCGGTGCCAGTCGAGCCACCGACTTCGTGGATCACTACCGCTCCAGCGATGCCGACTTCGACTACGGTTTCGAGGCACGTTGGGTTCGCGATGAGGGCCAGCTCGCAGAATTGCCGGACATGCTGCCGCAGGTGCTCGCCGAGTACGACATTGCTCCCGACTCGGTCCAGTGGCTTGCGATGAATGCGCCAGCCCGCGTGCGCAAAAAGCTCGCTGGAACTGTCGGCCTGACGAACGCGCAATCCAACTTCGATTATGAGTCCAAGGTCGGTAATTGTGGTTGTGCTGATCCCTTTTTGGCCCTCGCCGAATCCCTGGCGCGCGCAAAAGCAGGTGACATCGTCGTTTCCATCAGCTTCGGCCAGGGACTGGATGTCATGCTGTTTCGCGCCACCGGCAAGTCGCCGTCAGGGCAGGTGCTGGAAGCTATTGAGGGTGGGGAGTCAGATGACAACTATCTGAGATTCCTGAGTCACCGTGGATTGCTACAAATGGACTGGGGCAAGCGGGCGGAAAGAGATGTCCGCACAGCGCAAAGCGCTTACTACCGCGAGCGCGATCAGGTTTCCGGATTCGTCGGTGGAAAATGCCGCGTGTGTGGCACGATCCAATTTCCCAGAACGCGCGCATGTGTGAATCCCGATTGTCGAGCATTCGACTCTCAAACACCCTATCCATTCGCTGATCTCACGGGCACGGTCAAGAGTTTTACCGAAGACTGGCAGGCGTACTCGCCGGCCCCTCCTTTGATTTACGGAAACATCGGGTTCGAGGGTGGCGCCAATATTCTCATGCAGTTCACCGATACCGCTGAGGGTGAGACCAAAGTAGGGAATCGCGTCAGCATGCAATTTCGCATCAAGGACATCGATCGCGTACGCGATTTCCGTCGCTATTTCTGGAAGGCGGTTCCACAGGAGGACGTTGCGTATGGCTGAGGGTATTCGCGACAAAGTGGCCGTTATCGGAATGGGCTGCTCGAAGTTTGGTGAACGCTGGGATATGAGCGCGGCCGATCTCATGGTCGAGGCCTTCGAGGAAGGCATCGCAGACTCAGGCATCGAACGAGATCAGATCGAAGCCGCCTGGCTGGGCGTGTTTTTTGACGAACAGAACATCGGCAAGTCTGCGATTCCATTATCGAATGCATTACGCCTGCCGAACGTGCCTGTGACCCGAGTCGAAAATCTCTGCGCAACCGGGACCGAGGCGTTTCGCGGTGCCGTATACGCGGTGGCATCGGGGGCGTGTGATATCGCGCTGGCGCTCGGCGTAGAGAAACTTAAGGACACGGGGTTCTCGGGTTTGCCGGAACGCACGCACGGCACATTCGAGGACTTGTGGTTACCCAACTCAACAGCGCCTGGTGCGTTTGCTCAGCTCGCGAGCGCCTACAGCGCGCGACACGGCATCGATATGAGTGATCTGAAGCGTGCGATGGCGCATATCTCGGTAAAGAGCCACGACAACGGACTCAAGAATCCGAAGGCCCATCTGCATCGCGCGATCAATGAAGAGCAGGTGCTGAACGCACCACCGGTTGCGTACCCACTGGGTGTGCTCGATTGCTGCGGCGTCAGCGATGGCGCAGCGTGTGCAATCGTGGCCAAACCGGAGATCGCAAGGTCGCTTGGCAAGACAGATATCGTATCGGTCAAGGCGCTTCAGTTGTCTATCTCGAACGGTGTCGAGGCGTCGCACAATTCGTGGGACGGCGCTCACACACTGACGACGCGTCTGGCCTCGCAGAAAGCGTATGCGGAGGCAGGTATCGACAACCCCTCCGATCAACTGGGCATGATCGAGGTGCACGATTGCTTTTCGGTCACTGAGCTTGTGGTGATGGAGGATCTCGGGTTGTCCGATCATGGCAAAGCGCCCTCAGACGTGATGGATGGTCGCTACGACGCCGATGGCGCGATTCCCTGCCAGATCGATGGGGGGCTGAAGTGCTTTGGCCATCCCATTGGCGCTAGCGGGCTTCGAATGCTGTACGAAGTCTACTTACAGCTACTTGGTCGGGCCGGCGAGCGTCAGCTGGACGGGATCGAGTTTGGGCTCACCCACAACCTGGGTGGAATTCCGAATCGCAATGTTGCAAGCATTGGGATTCTCGGAGGGCTGCAATGAGTACTGGTGCAGAAAAAATGCAGGATGCAAATCCGGAATGGGGCTTTAGTGATGAGGAGCTCGCGAGCATGCCGCTCGTTTACCGTGACGATCTGCTGGCGGGGAAAGTGTGCGTGTTGTCAGGCGGTGGCTCAGGCATCGGTCGGGCGACCGCGTTTGTGTTGGCCAGGCTCGGCGCCAGCGTGATGATCTGCGGTCGTCGCGAAGAACGATTGGCGGATACCGCAGACAGCGTGAAGCGACTTACCGGGAAGGAAATCGCTTATCAGGCCATGACCATTCGAGATCCTGAACAGGTAGAAATGCTCATGGATGAGACGTACAAGGCGTTCGGCCAGATCGATGTGTTGATCAATAACGGTGGCGGGCAGTTTCCTCAGGACGCCATCGATTTCAGCGTGAAGGGCTGGAATGCCGTCATCGACACCAACCTGAATGGCACGTGGTGGATGATGCAGGCCGCCGCCAAGCGATGGCGCGACGCAGATCGCCCTGGTCACATCATTAACGTCGTTGCGGTTATCGGTCGCGGCATGCCTCAGGTGGCGCATACCTGTGCGGCACGGGCGGGGGTGATTTATCTGTCGAAAACGGTGTCCACGGAATGGGCGCCACTCAACATTCAGGTGAACTGCGTCGCTCCCGGGTCAATCAGCACCGAGGGTTTGAACGTGTACGAGCCTGAGGTTGCCCGAATGTTCCAATACGCCAATCCGATGCATCGGTTCGGTGATGCGTTGGATATCGCACAAGCCATTGTTTACCTGGCAGCGCCATCCGGGAAGTTCATTACCGGAGAGGTGCTATCCGTTGATGGGGGCGCGCAGCAGCACGGCGAGAATTGGTCGGCCGGCATACCCGACTATTTCAAGGTGCACGGGCGCTAGCAGGTGCGTTCAGGCTGCGACCGCAGCCCGGTTGCGCAATTCGCTGATTCTGACATTCGCTCGGGTGGTCGCCGGCCTGGATAAAATCCGGGCTAACCAACTCGAGCGGTTATAAGGTTTCGGTGCATCGCGGTAGAAGCGTCCGACGTCATCGTAGACACCGAAGTCGCGCGCAACGAAGTCCGGATGGAATTGTGCGAAACAGTCAGTCTCGCCATCCCACTCAGTGCCACCATCACGCCGCACACCGAAACCGAGTATGTCTGTGTGTGCCGACGCACCCGCCCGAAACAGCTCCGCGTCGATGATGTAGCTGTCCGTCCGGATCCACCGGTCATCTAGCCAAACCTCGACTACGGCATGGTCAACGTAATCCGAGCCTGGGTTGATCAGACCGTTGAGTACCTGCGACGAAAGCCCAAAGAATCGTTGGCGCGCCGGAATGCCGGCGCCACGAAGCAGAGCGGTCAGCAGCGTCGCCTTGGGGTTGCAGAAACCCTGCCGAGACAGCAGTACTTCGCTTGCCTTCATATCGTAGAACGCCGGAGTGAACCCGAATCGTACGTTGTCGCGGACATGGTTGTGCAGCGCGACCGCTCTCGCTTGATCGTCGCTGTGATCCTCGCGGACGCGCCGAATTAGCGTCTGCAACGCAGGGTGCGAAAAATCGAGATATTCGGTCTCCCGAAGAAAACGCGCGGGAAAGTCCTTATTCGCCACGGTAGGTTCCTCCTGAACTTTGTTGTTTTCTTGCACTGCTTTTCCTGTTTCTTTGCTAGCGGCAGTTTCTAGGATGTCTGTAATCAGGGCTGTGTTTATCTCAGGCCGTTGGGATATATGACTATAGTCTCGCATTTTTTGTTCCCTTTGGATTTGAATTTTTTGTGTCAAATTTGCAACAAATGGGGGCGCGCCAGGTTTTTTGGGTCCTGGCGCGCTCCCGCGCTCAGACCAGCCAATAGAGAATCAGCGGTGATGCGAGCCATGCGAGCCCTTTGATCAGAAAAAAGGTGAAGCCAAACTGACTAAGGCGGCGCAGTGCGTTGACGCGATCGATAGTGACCCCGCTCATGAGCGTGCCTCGGCGATGCGCTGCTTGATCGGGCGGACCAACGAGGGGATGAGCGCCGGGACTCGGCGTTTGTACTCTTCATACTCGGGGTGCATGTCGGCCAGATCGCGCTCTTCCCATTGAATGGCGATCAGGGTGTACGCGGTTGTTGCTACAGCGAACAGCAGATGCGTGACCGTCATCGTTGGCGTGCACCAGAAGACCATAAACCAGCCCACGTAGAGCGGATGCCGCACGACGCGATAAATCCAAGGCTGCACAAACTTCAGCGGTGTGTAGTCAAGACCTCGGAAATGCTTCCACGCTTGACGAAGACCGAAGAGATCGAAGTGGTTGATCGCGAATGTCGAGAACAGTATCAGACCCCAACCGACCGCAAAGCCTGCATAAGCAAGGGTGACTGCCCAGCGGCTTTCGAGCGACCAAACCATGCCGCCAACCGGTTCCCAAAAAACGAACATCAGGATCATTGCAACGCTCGACGCCAGCACATACGTGCTCCGTTCTGCGACTGCCGGGATAAACCTCTCGATCCAACGCTTGAAGAAGGGGCGAGCCATGACACTGTGTTGCACGGCGAACAGGCCCAGAAGGCTCAGATTGATAAACAGTGCCGTTGCCAGTGGCGCGGTCGGCACTGAATCGATCGATTTTGGTACGATCAGATTGCCGATAAAGCCAATGGAATACAGAAACGTCGCCAGGAATACGACGTAGCTGGTGAGGCTATAAAGCAGGATGGTAAAGCGTTTCATTTTGAATCTCCTTTGGATATGGTCCGCTTTTAAGTCATTGATAAAAAAGCGCTCGTTGAGCGTGGAGACAGTTTCGGCAGGTTGGGCTAAACAGTCCTGACCGAGCGCTGACCATTGCCTGACCAATGGCTGACGATGAGGTAACCGAGCGAATTCGGGGGTGAAGATGACGGCTGCGCAGGGGTCGCGTTTCCGTTTTGGGGACTACACGCTAGATGTGGACGGCCGCCAGCTTATGCGAGCGGATTCGCCGATCGCTCTGGAGCCGCGCGTCTTCGATCTATTGGCCTATCTGGTCGCGAACCGCGAGCGTGCGGTTTCAAAGGACGAACTGCAGGACGCGATCTGGGCACCGATGATCGTATCGGAGACCGCACTGACACGAGCGGTTGGAAAAGCACGCAAGGCGATCGGCGATGATGCTAACCAGCAGACGTTGATCCGCACGGTTCACGGTCACGGCTACCAGTTTGTCGGTGAGTTTCACGACCCGGTTCTGGATCCACAGCAAACACCCCATGTCGCACAGACTGAGGGTGGTCAGCCGGGAGTTGGATCTGCTAGTCGCCTCACACTGTGGGTTGCGGTGCTCGTGGCGATTGTGGCGCTGGTGGTGTTGTGGCCACGAAGCTCTGCGCCGGATGGGCTCCGATTGGCCGTGATGCCGATTCAGAATGGGACTGGCGATCCAGAGTTCGACTGGGTGCGTTACGGGCTTATGGATCTTGCGACCGGTCTTTTTGAGGATAGCGCGACGATTCCGGTGGTCGCGTCGGCAGATATTGTGCGATTCAGCGAAGATAACGACTGGACGGCTTCATCCGCTTCGGTGACATCCGCCCACGATCTGCTGCGTGCGGCTTATGGTGCAACTCATTTGCTGAGCGCAAGAGTCGAGCCCGCCGTAGGAGGGCTGCGCCTTACCTACGCCCTGATTGACGAGAAAGGCGATCGGCGAGAGGCCACCATGGTTTCTGACGAGCCGGCACGCCTCGCGAGTGGCATGGTCCAGGGTGTGTCCGGGCTGTTGGGCGTCAATCGCTATGGCGATCGAGTGTCGTCGTCAGTCGATGCCGACCCGTTCATCAATGAGGCCTACGCAAGAGCCATCAGCAAGGCACTCGAGGGGCGGTGCCAGGAGGCGGTGCCGTTGTTCGATGTGGTGCTCGCGCGGAATGCTTCGTTGTTGCGGGCACAGATTGAGCGCGCTAACTGCCAGTTCGTTTTGGGCGAATGGCAGGAAGCAGAGCAAGCGCTCCAATCGCTGGCGGCAACGGCGGAGGTGCAAGAGAGTGCCGCGACGCACTCTGAGGTTTTGGCCAAGCTCGGGAAAGTCGTCCACGACACAGGACGGCTTGATGATGCGGAAGTGTTGTACACACAGAGTCTCCAGATCGCCGAATCCGCCAACTCAAATGAGGATATTGGACGTGTCTTGATCTCCATGGCGGTGCTCGACTATGACCGCCGCGAGTTTCAAAGTGCAAGAGAGAAGTTGGCGCGCTCGACGCTAGCGTTTCGGCGGTTGGAGCGCGAAGTTCTGCCAGGCCAGATATACGCCACGCTTGCGAACATCGACATGAATGATGGTCGACTCAGCGATGCAGAAGCGCATCTGGATAACGCACTCGCCAGCTTTCGATCGATCGGTGATCGTCGCAATGAGGCGATGATGATCAACAATTACGGTTTCCTGCGACGTATCCAGGGGCGTTTCGCGGAAGCGCTGGAATTGCATGAACAATCATTGGAGATGCGTCGCGAGATTGGAGATACCGTTGGACAAGGTCGTATCCTCGGTATGTTGTCGATTCTTTATAACAGAGAGGATCGGCTTGATGAGGCACGTGCAGCAGCAGCCGAGTCGGTGTCCATCGCACGAGATGCAAGCGATCAGATGTTCATCGCAACCGGTCTGACGCAACTGGCTGAGGCTGACCGTCGCTTGGGTGATACAGAAGCCGCTCGAGTGTCTCTCGAGGAAGCGCGCACGATTTTTCTCAAGATTGAAGATGGTTCGCGCGCGGCTCAGGTCGACCTTCGGCTCGCACAGCTCGCGATGGAGCGCGGTGATCTGGATGACGCAGCCGTAAGAGTGTCATCTGTTCGCGAGCGTGCGCTCGCCGAAGGCTGGCCCAGTCCGGCAATCGAGGCAATGCGATACGCAGGCGACATAGAGCGACGGAAATCGAATTTTGAGCAAGCGGCGGACTGGTATGTTGCGGCTATGGATTACGCCGACAAGACCGGCCGCAAGGGCAAACGGATTGCGATCGCCGTTCGATTAGCGAACACCTACATGGATCTCGATAATCTCGCCGCTGTCGAACCCCTCCTTGGCTATCTCGGCGAGCAAGAGTCGAGTGCCTCGATCGAGGCCGTTCAAGTGAGATACGAGCAAATGACGAGACAGGCGCCATAGCATGCGCAGTGCTATCGCTTTATTTCTTGTTCTTGCGCTCTCCGGTTGTGCCACGCAGGACGAACCGCTCACAGCTTTGGACCGGGCGCGAGTCGAGTGTCGGGACACCGATCGAGATCGCTTCTTGCAAAGACGCGATCCGTTGGAACAGGCAGTCGTGGATCGCTGCGTACGCGAGGCCAGGGAGCGCATTGAGGCGGAGCAGCAGGCGCTCGATGAAGCGCTCGAGGCGACCATCGAGGCAGGCAAGCAGCAGGATAAAGAAAAGTCGCAAGAGGACGAGCAGTAAGCTGTGACGCCAAGCCCTCTACAAACGCCTGAGCGCATTGAAGAACTCGACGTGCTTCGAGGCTTCGCACTGTTGGGTGTCTTCATCGTGCATTTTGTGGGTTCTGCCTTCTACGAGCTGCCGTTAGATGAAGACCAGTCAGACCTGTGGTCAGGCCAGTGGTATCACGCAGCTGCTTTGTTCTTCTCGGATCTCTTTTTTCAGAACAAGGCCAACACGCTGTTTGCCACGCTTTTCGGCATGGGGTTTTGGGTCATGCTGGAACGACTGAGTGCGCGTCAGGCGGACTTCACCGCGATCTATCTTCGTCGGCTCGCCGTTCTGTTCGTGCTCGGTATCTTGAATTGGTTTCTGATATTTCCCGGAGATGTGCTTCATGAGTACGCATTGATCGGTTTCGCGCTCTTTGCCATGCGCCGAGTGTCCGCAAAGACAATGCTGCTTTTGGGGCTGGCACTTGCGTTGCTCGGGCAGGCGCTTGCAGCGCACTTACTGGATGGGTTGGGCCTATCGTTTGAGGGGTTCGACGACATCCAGGTGGCTGCATTCGAGCAGGGTGAGTATTTCACCTGGGTTGCGATGATGGCCTCATCGATGTTCCAGCGGGATTTCCTGTTTGCGGGTCTTCTCGGTTGGGGCCTGTATATCTTTGGGCGTTTCCTGTTGGGTGCCTGGGTGATGCGTGAGGGATGGGTTCAGAGGCTACGCCATATGCCGAGCACGGCGAAAGCGGCGACATGGTTTGTGTTGGTGGGTCTTGCCACGGAACTCGGTTCGCTACTGATCTTCATGGAGATCATTCCCGGCAGCGAAATCATGGACGCGACGCTACATATGATTGGCGCACCAGTAACAGCTGTGGGTTACGCGCTTGCGCTTATCGCATTGTTCCAGACCCAGCGTTGGCGTTCGGTGGTGTCCTGGTTCGCGCCGGTCGGGCGAATGGCATTGACCTGTTACGTCGCTCACGGCTTGGTGTTCACAATGATCTACATGCCCTTCGGGCTCGACCTGTTAGGGGTAATCGGTCCAGCACCATCGTTGCTGATCGCGCTTACACTCTATGTAGCACTGACGCTCGCGAGCCATTCCTGGCTAGGCCGGTTCCGGTACGGACCGCTCGAGTATCTCTGGCGATGGGCGACCTACGGTAGTGCCCCATCGTTTCGCATTTCATCGGCCTGAATTTTCACACAAAAAAAGGTCGCGGGCGAAACGCCCGCGACCCCTATTCCAGCGTATTGGTTTGCTGGTTAGTCGTCGCCGAGATCGAGCTTAACAATGATCGGGTCGTGATCACTACTGACGCTGTCGATATCCTCAGCTGCATCCACCACGGCGTGAACCGCATCAAATTCCGCCGGGAATAGCGACGGGCTCACCAGGATGTGATCGAGCGACTGTGAGTTCCCGTTAAAGATGAAGGAATAGGCATCCGAGATGTCGCTGGTGTTGGTCAGGTTGATAAGGCCTGCTGCTTCCAGCGCCAACAACGGTGGCCGGAACTCAAATTCGTTGAGATCGCCCAGCACCACGACTCGTGCGTCTTCGTCTATGGCCAGGATGTCGCTAACAAAGTTCGCGACCACCGTGGCCTGGTCCGTACGCTCCGCTTCTGAGAACAGGATCGGCGCCTGGTTTGAGCCGAACAACGGGTCGTCGCCACCCTTTGAGCTGAAGTGGTTGTTGATCACGAAGATCGACTTCCGATTCGCCCGGAACTCGGCGACCAGTGGCTTACGAGAACCGGCGAATGCGGGATTCTCCGGATCGACGTAGCCTGGGTTGAACAGCAATCGAGGCCCACGAGCACCCTTGACCACAGCGTTGGCAGTCGTCGCATCCGCACCCTTACGCTTCGCGAATCGCACACGCTTGGGGTTGTACAGGTATGCAACGCGGATGTTGCCACCCGGCTGACCGCCGTTGTCGAGATCGAGCGGCGGGATTTCGATGAAGCGGTAGCGAGGACCGCCAGCTTCACGAATCGTGTTTGCCAATCGGCGTAGCGTCAGGTCAGCTGCAACCACACCATCATCAGTCGGGCCGGAGTTATCTTGAATCTCCTGCAGACCGATAATGTCCGGTGACTTCATGTTGTTGACGATGATGTTGGCCAGATTGGTGAATTGGCTGTTCTCTTCGTCTTCCGGGTCGAGGTTCAGCACGTTAAACGACGCAATCGTGATTTCATCGTCATCCGTGGCAACCAACGACGTGGTCTCGGCAACGAATTCCTCGCCACTACCAGCAATGTCGTCTAGTGCGATGAACAGGAACTTGCCGAAGCTGTAACTAACCACCGCGTCAATCGGGTTAGCGATGCTCTCGCCCGTGAAGAAGTCGCCGACACTGCTGATGCGATTGCTGACTACCTGAATCTCGGGATTGAAGTCGTCTGCAGAAATACGCGCACCACCGAAACCGGTCGGCAGGCTGACTGCAGCCCCCATATCTGGGGCGACGTACAACTCTTCGTTGCCCGGGCCGCCTGAGCCAAACACACGCTTGGAGCCGACCACAAGCGGTGACTCGATGCGGGTCAGCATGCCCTCGAGGCTCTCGTAGAAGTCGAGACCGTCTGCAACCGGGTCGAACACGGCAACCGGATCAGTTTCGACGTTGATCGACTCAAGGCCGGCTGAAGCTGCATCGTCATCGATAACCACAGTCGGGGGCGTGCGACCGTTAGCACCAACAATGACCGGCGCTGGCAATGCCACCGCCGTTGCGTTTGTGATGATGCCTTCAACGCCGCTTAGCTGCGTTGTGGAGAGGCCGCGAGACCCTGGGCGGAACTCACTGACGCCTGCAGTGATTTCAATGTCGTCACCAACCGCAACGGTCGGTGCGCCGCCGGTGAAAACGAAAATCGCATCGGATGTAGCGATATTGCCGTCGCCGGCCGGATCCTGCAGGTAGAACCCATTGCGATCGACTGCCGTCACCACACCAGAGGTGATCACACGTTCGCCGGCGAATGGAGACAAGTGGCCGCTACCCTGAATCTCCATAATCGTCAGCGGAATCGCGGGCGCTTGAACCAGCCCGGAATTCATTGGTGTTGGCGCTGGATTGCTGAGGAAAAAGTCGAGCTGCCCAAGCGCAGGACCACCGTCTTGCGCAACGCCCATCTCGTCCGCCCGGAAGAAGCCGGCTGGCAGGAAGTTACCGTCGGGACCGATGGTCAAATTCGGCTCAAACGCCTCTCCGGCACGGTTTGGTGAGTCATCCGGTCCGGAGTCGCGTACGTAAACCGAATCGGCAATATCGCCATTCCCCTCGACCAGGATGATCGTGTAGGAACCGTTCTCGACCGCATTCGATGGCAACTCAAGGTCGGCCGCTTCGCCGAAAGCACCGACTGCTGCTTCGGTTGCAAGCAAGTAGAATCCACCCGGCTCGATCACTGTGTCCGGGGGAATGATGTAAGGGCTGCCCGCATCTGCACCGCCGAACGAGCTCCCTGCATCGGAGTCCCAAAGCTCGACACTCCAACCGCCAATCGACACCGGAGAGGTGCCGGCGTTGTAGAGCTCGATGAATTCATTGTCGGGGCCGGTGTTGCTTCCGAGCACTTCGTTCAAGACAACCGCTGGACCACCAGGATTGATCGCACCTTCGCTAACGATGAGATTGCGCGCCGCGTAGGCTTCCGAGCCACCGTCGCCATTACCTGTGAACTCGATGGTGAGCATGCTGCCGGTAAACGGCAGCGTCGCCGAGAACGTGGCGAACACGTCCGAGAGGGTCGTGCCGTTCAGGGTGAGCGGATCGGCAAGCTCGGGCATCGCTCCGCCTTCCATCATGTAGATTTGCGAACCCTCTTCATTCACCGCCAGCTCGAACAGCGTTTCGGTTGGACCCCCATCCAGGGACCACGTCCAAACGAAGGTGTCTGAAGATTCGAAGTCGCCCATCGCCGCCATATCGATGGAAACGGCGAGCTCAGAGGCACCCTGGACGTCAAATACCCATGTGGCGGTAGCGCTGCCGCCGGCGTTCGAGCCGTTGACCGTGTCAACCATGCTCAGGAAACGGTCCGTTGGTGCAACCGTGGAATCAATAATGCCGAGTGTGTCACCAGCGAATGCGCCGCCGCTGATACCGACTACGCTGTCGTCGGCGATAGCGAATGGAACGCCTGCGGCTTGTGGCCAGCTGCCGTAGGCAGCGACACCGAACCAATCACCTGGCCCCCATTCGGTCGCAGGTTCGGTGCCACCAGCGGTGGTGACCGAAAAGCTGGTGAGCCCCTGGCTCTCGTCGCCTACCAGATCAAATGCGACGGTCTGCGCGTGCAACGCGCCAGAAGCCATCGCTAGACCCAAGGATGAGGCCACTGCTAACGGCAAGCGCTTGAGTGTTGAAAGATCATTCCTTCCGGAATGAGTCGACAGTTTTATCGGCATTATTGTTATCTCCGATGGATTAAGAATCCGGGAGTGATCGCTCTGCTTTGTTGTTTGCCACCCCCGATAAGGCTCGCCAAGAATAGAAAAAATCGGTGACGTTATGTTTACAATTTGTGAATAACGCAAAGATATTCTTGTTTCTTATGTTATGTCACATTAGGTAAGCGGGTTGGGACGCCCATGGGGGATAAGTTGATGCGAATACTGAACCTGGTTTTCGTGGCGTGGGTGTTTCTTGCCGGGACCGCTTACGCCGTGGACATTGCCACCGAGGTGACATCGGCGATCGTATTCAAAGATGGGGCTGATGTGACCCGGCGCGGCAATGTCTCGCTGCCCGCTGGTACAACGACAGTTCGCCTTGTCGGATTGCCGCCGAACGTCGATGACTACGACTTGCGACTGAGCGCGGACGATTCAGCGATTCGGATAGGCCAGGTGAACGCACGTTCGGTACCGCGAAGCGAGGCATATAACAGTGCGTTTGCCGAAGCGCAGGAGCGCGTTCGGAAACAACAGCTTGTTGTGCAAGCGATAGATGACTCTGATGAGGCAGCGAGGCTCGAGTTGAGATTTCTGCAGGGCTTTGCCGAAGGCTATTCGCGAGACGCTGGTGTGCAAGGTGTGAGCTCAAGCGTTGACCCCAATAACTGGCAAAGCGCACTAACTTTACTGCGCGAAGGCACCGAAGCTGCGAAGCGGCGCATTCGCGAAAACACAATCGCGAGAATTGAGGCGCAGAATGAGTTGCGTCGTCTGACGCAGGAACGCGACCAGCTGGTGCGCTCGCAATCACGTGAGTCTGTCGTGACTGTCGATCTTTATAGTCCGACCGCGAAGACGATAACCCTGTCGCTCAGCTATCTGACGGAAGATGCAGGTTGGGGTTCGGAGTATGAGGCGCGGGTCGATAGCGATACCGAGACTTTGGAGATGCTCCACATAGCACGGGTTGGACAGTCGACTGATGAAGACTGGCGAGGTGTTCAGCTCACGTTGTCAGCGCGCGAGGTGGTGAATCAGGCTCGTCTCGAGTGGCCCGATAGCGAATACCTGAATCTCTACTCCAAGGAGGCGCGGTCACGTTTTTCTGCACCCGCTGGCGGCGTGGTCGCTGATGAGTTGGCGGAAATTGTTGTTACGGGATCTCGAATCACACCGGAAGACATCGCTGACGTTGGCAGCTACGCGGTCACCTACAACATTCCCGGCCGGGTCAATGTGTCTAGCAGTGATGATGCGCCTGACACCTTCGACGTAGATCGGTACGAGCAGTCGGTCAGCTTCTCGACAGTGCTGATTCCCGTGACGTCACCGCTTGCAGAGCTGGAAGCAAGCTTTGAACACGCAGCGCAGGCGCCGATTCAGGAAGGCAATGTGCGGGTTTATCTGGACGGTTCGTTCGTTGGCAGTCAACGCAAGTTGTATGTGCGCCCCGGCGAGGTGATGTCTCTGTCTCTAGGCGAGGATCCATTCCTGCAGGTTCGTGTGTTGCCTCAGGGCGAGTACGAGCAAAAACGCGGTGTGATTAGACGCCGTCAGTTTGAGACAGAACACACAATCTACGAGATCACTAATCGCCGCACTGAGTCAGCCGCGATCGAGGTCTATGGGAGATACCCAGTCTCCGAGAACAAGTCGATTACTGTTGCGATTGACGACGCTGCGACACCGCCGGACGAAGTCGATGTGTATGACCAGCCGGGACTTATTCTTTGGCGCAAGGATCTCGGCGCTCAGGAAACCTGGCGCATTATCCAGCGCTACACCATCAGCTACCCCGAAGGCGAAGAGTTGGAGCGAGATTTCTATTGACCGTTACTTACGAGCGTTCTCGGTTTTGCGCGCGCGAATATCGCGACTGAGTGTCCGGTAGTCGTAGAGCATGCCTCGTAACGCGAGGTGTGCAGCGGTGCGGTTGTATTCCTGAACGGCCAGCAGTTCCTCGACGGGCGTGACGACCACGTCATCTCGGCTTTCTTTGAATCGAAGCTGGATGCCGCCAGCGTTTTCGTACAGCACATTGCCCTCCGGCGTCACGAGCTCTGCGGTCAGGAATAGCGCACGCAAAACGCCCATAGCGACGTCGGATGTGCCCCAGGATGGCCCCTTAACATACGCTTTCTCTTTGACGCCGCCGTAAGTGATCACGGTACCAAGATAGGCCGCATCTCGTTCAACCACCGAAGTTTCCAGGAACGCATCCACATCATGGGATTCAACCATGGCGGCGCGCACGCGAGCCTTTGCGACCAACAGGTTTTCTGCGATCAGTTGTCCTGTGATCGGATCGTAGATTCCGCCCAGTGCCTCGAGTTCTTTTTGCCACAGCTCGGCGTAAACCGCCGCGGGAATGACGGTGTATTCCTTGAAACCGAGCTTGCGTGTTAGTTCGGCCTCCAAAGCGTCGACCGCTTCCTGCGAGCGCAGTTCCTGCGGTAGCTCTGTCGGTGCGAGCGCGATGACTGGATAGGTCTCACGTAATTCCTTAATGAAACGATTGTGATCTTTCGAACCTTTGGGTGCGCCGTGATTACCCATCGCAAGCGCAACCGGTGTTGCCATCAGGATCAACAGCGTCAGTGTTAGTCGTTGGATCATTCTGATGCTCCTTCGGTCGCCGCCGTTTCCGTTGTAACCGGCGTTCCGATCAACTCGATCAGCGGTGCCAGTGCCGCTTCTACAGCCCGGACGTTAGTCGCATCGTCCGTCAGACGTTCCTCCAACGGTACCGGCACAAACCTCGCCGCCTTCCAGAATCCGCCATCCATATCGAGCAACAACTGGATGCCGGTTTGTTCCACCATGTAGCCGGTATCCGCCTCGGTTTTATCGATGACGGAAATCTTGAGTGACGATGCGGTCAGCGAACCATAAAGATCGCCACCACTGCCCTTGGTCTTTACCTCGATGCCATCCCAGCGGGCCCGCCCACCGCGGAAACTACTGGGCGTCGTAACGACTGATGCGATCAGGTATGCATCAAACTCATGCAGTCGTTCGAACTCCCGGATTGCGAGATCGTTGATGGTCTTGGCCTTCGCCATGTCGCGATCACCTGTGAACGCGTCGTAACTGCCACCCATTGTGCGAGCAGTCGCTTGTTCGACTTCGAGGAACTCGCTGGCTGGAATAATGTCGACCCCGGCTTCTTCGAGCTTCGTCGCGACCAGTTCATCAATGCGTCTGGCAGCTGCGTAGTCGTCGCTGGTCTCGATCTGGATTCTAGAGGGCAAGAGCGCAATCCGTTGGATCTTCTCCTTGAAGTCGGCTTCCGGAATCAGCAACTCGGCCGTCGCAGGTGACGACAGACTGATCAGGCTAACCAGTAGACCTAGACAGATTTCATTGGTGTATTTTCGCACGCAGACTTACTCCTGCTCAGCGTAGGCTTTGATAATCGGCGCATCGATCGCATCCGGCGCCACCTCGAGATATTGCATGAAAAATGTTCGTGCTTTCGCGTGATCGCCCACGAGCCGATAGTGCATACCGAGTTCTCGATACGCCGCTGGTGGTGCGTCCCCGAGAAGAATCGCTTTTTGGTAGCTCTTCGCAGCTTCGGTGCTTGACTCCACCGATGAGGAAGCGAGTCGTGTTGTCTCTGCGTGCGCAAACACTGCGTCCGCATCGTCGGGGTTGCGCTTCAGGTAGTGACCGAGAATCGTACTGGCACCGCGATATTCGCGGTTGTTGATCATGGCGACAGCCTGCGGCATCAGCAGGTGCTCAATGCGATCGATATACACATCGTCAACTCGGCTGTGTTCGACCAAACTGGCCTCGACTTCCATCAGTTCTGCGACTGCTGCGATCCGGGTACCCACATTCGGGTGCGTCGAAAATAACGGTTCCCTGACCTCGCCCGCGCTAACTCTCAGCTTTTCCAGTGCTCCAATCGCTTCACTGTCGCTATAGCCCGCGTAGCGCATGATCACGACAGCTTGAAGATCAGCTTCGGTTTCCTGCTCACGCGAATAACGCGAGTTCAATGCCAACTGCCACGCCGCCTCATTCGGACCGCTTACGGGTGGCACACCTATCGCGGCAAGCGCGAGGTCGCCGAGAAATGACTTCACTTTTTGGTTGGTTGCGTACCGATTGGCGGTGAGAGAGTGTCGATTGAGGTAATGAGTGACCTCATGGGCAAGAATAAACGCAAGCTGATCCTCGTTATCGAGCTGCGCGAGCATGCCATAAGAAATGAAGAGATCTCCGTGTGGCATCGCCGACGCATTCCCCTCTACTGAGTCGAGCAAGGTGATCGTCGGGTAACGCTCCGGGGACAGCTGCGTGCCACTGGAGATCAGACGATCCAGTATCCCGTCTACGTAG
The DNA here is from genome assembly GCA_963922335.1 of uncultured Chromatiales bacterium. Classification (GTDB taxonomy): domain Bacteria; phylum Pseudomonadota; class Gammaproteobacteria; order Steroidobacterales; family Woeseiaceae; genus CALBPI01. The sequence continues at coordinate 53,566 of CAWUIB010000011.1, forward strand.
GTCTGCAGTTCATCGTCGCCAGACTGCAGCGCTTGCTTGATGCCATCGGCTGCGGCTTCCGAGCGCTCCCACAAGCGGGCCTCGTCTTTTGGGATTTCTTCGACTTGGTCGAGTGGTGCGACTTCCGTCGCCGCGCAGGCCAAAAGAAGGACAACCGCAGATGCTGTAAGCAATTTACCGAGTTGCTTCGACAAGAGTCCCCCCTCGATGCTCGATTTGCCGAGCCCTCGAAGGTATCACATGGCGGCGGTCGTCCGTGAATGGGCGTCGTCCACCGCGACTTCTGGTTTTAATGTATACGCGGTGCCGAAGAAAGGTCCAAGCAATGGAATGCGTCGAATGATGTACTCGTAGATCAAGAAGCATCCGCCTGCTGTACCACCGAGAACGAGCAAAGGTTCGACCACCGGGCCAAGTTGCAGGGGTGCGAGGTTGCCACCGAGTACAACGGTCAGGGTCTGGTGCAGGATGTACCACGGAAAAACGGCGGCGGTTGCATAAGTGACCCAGCGCTTCGGTCGATTCAGATACTGGTGGCCGTAGGCGAAGAGGATGAGAATCCAGGTCCAGCGATTTACGTAGATTGAGAGATAGCTCAGTTGCTCAATGAGCAGATTGGGGTCCGCGCCAACCCACCAGTCTTGCGAGCGCAAGCTGGCGTATGCGATCAGCCCTGTCACCAGGAATCCACGGCGCTGAGCGGCGAGCGCTGCCCACCATTCGGTGTTTCTGCCAAGAAGAAAGCCGTAGGTGAACATCGTCCCGTACAACGCATGCGCGTAGAAGTCGCCAGCAAGGCCATGGTCGATGTAGGGAAAGTGCGGAAAGACAAAATTGCCATAAAGCATCAGTGGGACGACGGGAACGACGACGACCCAGATGCCACGAAGCCGGCGGAATGCGGTGTGGACCCCGGCAGCGCGCAAAGCGCGACCGGCCGGAATGATTAATAAGGTGTAGAGCAACACATACGGCAGATACCAAAGGTGGTTCCATGTCCATACCACTCGATTTTCGCCGCCCCATGCCTCACCCGGGAAGTCATGGAAGTTCAGATACTGCATCCAGAATTCCCAGAAACCAGGTTCGATGATGTCTTTGCCCAGGGCCTCGAAATACGGCTGTGGGGCGACGACGACGGCCATGCCAAAGATCAAGGGCAAACCCAGCCGCCAAAGCCGCCGGCGAGCTAACTGGGTGCCACTGTATTTTGTCCAAACGAAGGCAACGGCGAGGCCTGAGATGACAAATAGCAGTGACATTCGCCATTGGTTCAGAAATCGCATGGGCTCCTGGAGCCATAGCGACGTGTAGGTCGATTTGATGTGCCAGTCCCAATCTCGAACGTAGAACATGCCACAGTGGTAGAGAATCAAGAGTCCGAACGCGATCACGCGCAGGGCGTCTATGTCGTGGCGGCGAGTATCTTCGGCGGTTCGCATCGTTCGCTCCTCGTTAGTGCGAGCACCATGCTGCGTCCCGCGCGCACTTTGGTCAGCGGTCAAGTGATTGATTGATCGGGGTTTGTGATGAGTTGCGGGCCCGCAGTGACAAGTGGTGGGCAACGCGAAGAGCGGGGAGGTAGTCTTTGCGCATGATGCTCCAGAGTTATCTGAGAAACCGCCAAGTCTGGGAAACGCTGATTTTCGTGGCGTTGCTTGTGCTCGGGTTCTTGTCCAACACCGCGACTGAAATCATCGATTATTCCCGGAATCCCGGTGGACCGAGCCCCGTCCAGGCGTGGATTCTTGAGGGGACGAGTCATTTGGGTTTTGCTCTGGCCATCCCGCTGGTGCTCTGGCTGGACAGCAAGTCGCCTTTGCGCTTTCAGACTCTGGCTCGCAGTTTGCCTGCACACGTTGTCTTCAGCGTCGTTTTTTCCGCCGTTCACGTGTCACTAATGTATCTGGGGCGAAAGGTGCTGTTCCCGATCTACATGGGTTACCCCTACCGCTGGGACAGCGTTCTCGGTGAATTCATTTACGAATACCTGAAAGACTTCCGGACCTACCTCCTGATTCTGTCCCTGATATACCTTTATCGATTCGTGCTGCTCCGCTTGCAAGGAGAGGCCGGCTTCCTCGCCGCTAACGACTCGGGAGAGCAAAACACGGCACCAAATGACCGATTCCTGGTCAAAAAGCTTGGCAAGGAATTTCTGGTTCGAACGAAAGACATCGAGTGGATCGAGAGCGCTGGCAACTATGTCAATTTGCATGTTGAGAAGCGCGTATACCCGCTGCGTGGCACCATGGTGCAGATTGCGGACCGATTGTCAGATCAGGGGTTTATCCGGGTTCACCGTTCGGCGATTGTTAACACTGACCGAATCGCCGAGCTCGCTGTATCCGATTCGGGTGATGGTGAACTTCGATTGACCACCGATGCGCGGGTGCCTGTGAGTCGACGCTATCGGCAACAGGTCAGGACGGCGATGAGCGGCGGTAAATTGCTGAATTGATGCTCCCGGAATACAGGGGCAACGATCACACTGGGCAAGAAGTTTAAGGACGTACGGAGTCAGAAGAGGGTCAAATATGTTGCGTGTAGTGCTTTCGCTGTTGATGCTGACTCTGGTTTCGGGTTGTGCGTCCAGTTCGAATGTGGCGGATGATCCGCTGTTGGATGACGAGCGCGTTATCAATGACCAGTTGCCGGCGCCGCAGTACGGCACGGAGTACTGGAGTGCGATTCGAGCTTGTCAGCAGACGGGTAGATCGGTGCAAGAGTGTCAGTCTGGCGCCGACCGCGGTGTCAGTGAAGCGCTCGCGGTGGAAGAGCGTATGCGTCGAGAGCGCGCCGAGCGCCGGGCTGAGATCGCCGAACGCGCCCAGATTCCGAATGAGGATGGCGTTGATGATACCCAGGACGCGGAATCACAGCGCTCGATCCTCTATGACTGGGAAAACGAGGCGTCCGAGTCTATCGATACGGAAACCCAAGAGGACTCCGAGTGAAAACGATCCGAGTAACGCGCTTGGTCGCCATACTAGTGGCAGTTGCGTTGGGTACCGGCTGCCAACCGCTTGGCCCAACGCGTGTGTCGGAGTCGCGCACCACAGTGACGGAGACCGACCGTGACGGCGAAGCAGGAAAGTTTGGTGTTGCTGAAGTGAGGAAAGCCTCTGAAGGGGTGATCGCACAGGTGTTCGCTGAAGAGGAGGGTGTGCGGGTCATTCCTTTCCAGATCCGGTTGCCCGATGTGAGTGTGGATGTGAAATCCGCATTCTTACCGGGCAAGGATGAGCGCGTGTTCGTTACAGGCTCTGTTGAGATTGCCGACGGTCGGTGTGCACTTGAAGTGTACGCAAGAGCTGCGCAGGAGCTCAGCGCGTCCAGCGTGATTGATGCCGAAGGCATGTGCGATCAGAACCTGTCAGAGTTGTCCGCCTATGCTGAAAAGGCCGCGGCACTGATTAGCGACAAGTACGTAGAGTAGGGCCTAACTGGCAGGACGCTTAGTCCAGATGCTGGTCGATTAACTCAATCGCTTGCTGAACCGCTTCTTCCAGTCGGTCGTAGTAGAGCACTACGTTTTCATGTCTACCTTGGCCGATTGCGAGAAGGCCAATGAACTGGTTGTTATCCAGTAGCCGCGAGTGCTCTGCTGAGAATCGTGATGGAAATTTGGTGCCCGAGGCCATTTCACCCCCGCCACCGGGTCTACCCTGCCCGACTCCCGCGTTGTATACCTGTACCAGCGACCCCTCGCGATTCAGAAAGAGAATGAGCTCGCCTTCCAGAAAGGCCCAGGCGCTCTTTTCGTGAAAGCCAGTGGTCTCTATGAGAAAGGGGAGTGCTGCGATGCTGCGTTTGAGCGCTCCGTCGTCGATCGTATTGAGCGCGCCAGACTCCAGGATGCTCACCAAAGCGCCGGTCGAAATATCGATTCGACCACCCCACGTGATCTTTTCCAAAAGAGCGTCGACCTTGGCCTCGTCGAGCGGTCTGGCGGCTGTCGTTAACGCGAACAACTCATCCATTGATGCGATAACGGCGACGCGGAATCGACGCTCGTGCTGGATCTCCAATAGGTTGTTCTGTAATTCGCCCCGCAGAGCGGCAAGACTCTCATCGAGGAGCTTGTCTTCCACCCGGTTTGACCACCAGGCATCGATGCCGAAGGCAAGCAATATGCTGACAACGATAGCGAAGCCCTCAGCGGAGATTCTTGGCCAGGGAATCTGACGAGTTTTTTTCATTGTCTAATAACCAGAGTGTTTAGCGTCGAGGCATTAATGGTGTGCGACGATGCTTCGAGCGATCTGACAGATCCTGACTCGCAAACTCGCGCAGTCGATCCCACTCGGCTCGATCGACGATCACATATCGTGCGGTCACATCACGAAGTGCGGTGAGAATTTGAGCGAGATACCGACCTAACCACACCAAAATTGCGATGATCAGGCCAAGCAAAAGTGCACCAGCAATATAGGCGGTCGTGCGAGCTTTTGCGACGACGTCGGCAAACGATTCAGTCATTTGTTCGAGTCTCGTCAGAGACGGCTCGACCACAGTGACATTCACTTCATCCGCAACGCCGCGTGTCACATCAGCGAGTGTCGTTTGGGACTGCAGCAGAGCTTCCTCGAGGTTGGGCGCGGCCTCTCCGGTTGCTTCGACCAAGTTTGTCAAACTGGTAATCACTTCGTTCAACGCAGTCAGTTCATCACGCGGTAACGTAATACCGGAAGTCTGTATCGACTCCAGAACGACGGTCAGTCTGTCGATAGCGGCCAGGGTATCCGCGGACATGTCGTCCAATCCCGTGATCGTAATTGTGATCGGTGCTTCACCCGATGAGCTATCAGTTCTCAGAGGCTCCACTTCTTGTGGATAAGCGGGTGCATGTAGCAGCAGGCAATACAAAACCAGTATGAACGATCTCATTGGAGGAAAGCATCCTCAGGCAGGGTGTCGCAGCTGTCAGTCTCTTCTGGTTGGTTGTTGCGATCAGAAATCCAGCATTGTTCAAATACGGAGCAATAGCACAGCGTGAGATTGATGGTTGCGTTTTGACGCAGCTCTACAGACAGCTCCGGATCGTTGATCTGGATGATTCGAATTTCCTGATCGGGGGAGAGCACGCGAGTCGAGACATGCGATTGGATAAATCCTCGCTCAGGAAGGCGAAAATCGTTTTCTAACCACTGTTGCCACGTTCGGTAGCGAGTACCATTCGCCTCAAGTACGGCATACCGAATCAGAGCTGGACCAGTGCCGCGATTGCTCACCGCGTAGCTGAGCTCGGAGCCGGTGAACGAGCGATAAAATTCTACGTGCGGCCAGGTAGCTGCGCGCGCCGAAGCGCGGTCGATCGAGGCGGAGTACACAGCAACGATCACCGCGGCAACACTCGCCACCATAGCTGACGCAGCGACGACCATCTCGCTGCTCGCAAACCAGCGCTTCCGTATTCCCACCTTTTGGTCTCCGTCTACCCCCTGTGCTCAGCGTAGCGCCAAGCCGACGGAGTGACCAGAAAAATGTTCAGTGTTCCGGTCCTCGCTGCGATATGCGCTCCCACTTCGGGTATTCTCAACGTCACGCAACAGGAGCATTCCGCGATGAAACGACTGTTCAAATGGCTTGGTGTCGGCGTGCTGATCGTATTGCTTGGCGCAGGCGCGTTGTTCGTCAATGTCTGGTATTTCAAGCCCGTCAGCATCGACTTGTTCTACACGAGAGTGTTCTTGCAGTTTGGCCTTCGAGACCCGGAGCTGCTCACCTCCATTGGCTTGTTCGAGCAATTCGGAATTCGTGGTCACAACGCGAAGTTGGCGGATGCGTCTCCGGAAGCGGATCGTGAGCTTATCGAATGGTGGCGCGATCAGTATGAGGTCTTCCAGCGTTACGATCGCGATGACTATGAAGGCCAGGATCTGCTGTCCTACGACATTTTCGATTATTTCGCGAGGAGCACCCTCGAAGGTGCGGATCGATGGCGACTCTACAGTCTGCCGGTCAATCAATTGTTCGGCGTGCAGAGTGGCGTGCCGGATTTGTTGATCCAGCAGCACGTTATCGAGGACGAAAAAGGCGCAGAGCATTACATCGCACGACTCAACGCATTCGATACAAAATTCGCACAGGTGACCGCCTCGCTGGCCGAGCGCAGGGATGCCGGTATTCACCCACCGTCGTTCGCCGTGACCAAAGTCATTGATCAGCTCGACAAGTTTCTTGCCCCGGCGCCGAGCGAACACCCGTTGGTGACGAGCTTTGATGAACGCATGGCGAAGATCGACGCCTCTGAGATTTCTGAGGCGCGGCGCACCGAGTTGCGAGCATCGGTCGTTGAAGCGGTAGAGACTGTTGTTTATCCAACCTACAGAAGCTTGCAGTCATATCTCGGTGACCTTTCCGGCGTGGCAACAAACAACCATGGGGTCTGGCATCTTCCGGACGGCGACGCCTACTACCAGTTTGCGATTCGAGAGAATACGACGACCGATCTGACGGCGGATGAAATTCATCGATATGGACTCAGCGAGGTTGCACGAGTGGGTGCTCAGATGGATGCGATCCTTCGTGATCAAGGACTGACGGAAGGGACGCTCGGTGAGCGCGTACGTCAAATCGCACAGCGTGACGATCAGCTTTATCCAGACACGGATGAAGGGCGCGCTCAGATCATCGCGGACTACCAGGCGATCATTGATGAGATCGACCCAGCAATGGACGAGTACTTCAATCTACGCCCGGAAGTCGGAGTCGAAGTTAAGCGCGTGCCGAAGTTCTCTGAAGACACGGCGCCCTTGGCCTATTACCAGCCGCCGTCCTTAGGAGGTTCTCGGCCTGGCGCGTTCTTTATCAATCTTCGTGACGTGAAGGATAATCCGCGTTTCCCTATGCGAAACCTTGCCTACCACGAGGCGATTCCCGGTCACCATTTTCAAATCTCGATTGCGCAGGAACTCGAAGGTCTGCCGATATTTCGGCGTCTGGTTCCATTCGTTGCGTACGTTGAAGGGTGGGGACTTTATTCCGAGCAGCTGGCCTGGGAGATTGGCTTTACCTCCGACCCGCTGGACAACCTTGGGCGACTGCAGGCAGAGATGTGGCGAGCTGTGCGACTGGTCGTCGATACCGGCATGCATGCCAAGCGCTGGACTCGCGAGGAAGCCATCGAGTACATGTTAGAGCACACGGGCATTTCAGAGGCTGACGTGGTCGCGGAGATCGAACGCTATCTGGTTTTGCCTGGACAGGCTTTGGGCTACAAAATCGGTATGCGAAAAATTCTCGAGCTTCGCTCAGATGCCATCGAAGCGCTCGGCGATGACTTCGATCTTCGGGAGTTTCACGACCAGGTTTTGGGCTACGGATCGCTGCCGTTGCCTATTCTCGAACGGGTTATCGAAGAGTGGGTCGTCAGTAAACAATCGAGAGTTGGATCGTAATTGAACCTTGGGGTGACGCATGAGGCTTTTGGTTTTCGTTGCGGTGATGATTTTGTCCGGTTGTCGATCTTTCGGCGGTGCTGGATCGGTCAATGCCTCGGACGCCGTCGGTGATGACGGAGTTGGTGGGGGGCTGGCAGGTAGCGAGCAGCCGCTGCTCGTTCAGAAGGAGTTGAAGCGCGCCAGGGCAGACGAGATTTACAACTTCGTGAAGGATCGTGTCGAGGCGGAAGATCCGGTAGTGACCGGTTTGGACTTGCAGTGTTTGAACTACATCGGGTTTTGGGACCGAGAAGCGTTCCTGCCGGAATTCGACACGGCGTGTAGCTACATCGCGGTCTTCCAGTGCGAGCCCCATATCGCCGTCGGCGATGGAATCTGTATCGGCGAGTACTCCGACAGCGAGGCACTGGTACTTATTCAGCGTGTGAAATTGAAGGGCACCTGATGCGGACACCTACCAACACAGATCTCCCAGCGATCGCCAGCTTGCTGTCGAAAAGCGGTCTGCCAATCGACGATTTGGATGATCAGGATCTATCGCTTTTCCGAATTGTCGGTGATCCAGACGCGCTGGTTGCAGTTGCTGGTCTCGAGCGCCAGGGTGACCTTGCGCTTATTCGGTCTGTAGCGACCGCGACGAGTGTGCGTGGGCAAGGCATAGCGAAAGCACTCGTTGCGGATCTTGAAGCACTCGCCATCGAAAAAGGCATAGACGTAATCTATCTGTTGACCGAAACCGCCGAGAGATTCTTCGCGCATCTCGGCTACATCGAACAAGACAGAACACGTGTTCCACCTTCTATCCAACGCTCACGCCAGTTTTCTTCAATCTGTCCGGACAGCGCTACTGTGATGTGCAAATCGCTTTGACGCGGTGATCCGCACTAGAGAAGCGTTTTGATTGCCCCAAGCGGTAGTGTCCGTAACGCGTCGGTCGCAGCGGAGTCTTTACCCACGACGTGAAAGCTCATTACGGCGTGCTCGGACAACACGATGACACCACGCGTGCTGTACTCACCACTGAACCCTTGTTCCGGAGCCTCCAGGTAGGCCTTGAAGCCACCGAGGTCGACGTCCCGGTTCTCAGGCAGTGGCACCGTCGCCACGCACTGTTGACCTACGAGGACGCTTAGATAGATGAACGCTCCCTCGGATAGCAGCTCGCCGATATCCAGGCATCGTGGTTGCGTGCTAACGGGATCGAGTGAAAGCTCCGGCGCGGAGAAGTGATCGGACATCACCGTTTGCAGTTGTGTCTTGAACTGCTCAGCTTCGCGCACCAGCTGTGCTTCCGTTGACCCTCTGTTCGTCGCATCCGGCGGGCTAGTCGAAGCATCGATAAACGTCTTGAGCGCCATACCATCGACCAGCGATAGCGGGGTATCCGGCGCGCCGGTTGGGTCAGCAATCCGGACGAAAATCACGCCGGCGGGGGAGGCATCGACGATGAGCATGGGTGGCATTCCCTGCGTGCTCGGTAGAACAAACACGGCTCTACCCTGTACTGTGCGCCGCTCTACGGACTGCCCCGGGGGTGGCCCGCCTGCCACTCGGGCAACGAACTGCGGATCGGTATAGACCATGACGGGAGTGGGTAAGCCAGGGGTGTCGTAGGTTCTTGCGCAGGCGATCGGGGCGCCCATGAAGCCAGCGTCACCTGTGCTATTGGGTGAATCAACTGCCGAGAAAGCGCCGAGTTGATCCGCAAGCAAACCGCAGGCGGTCGACGAGTCTCGGGCCTCCGCGGGACTGTTGTCCAACAGGTCAGACACGCTTGAGGCGAGCGTCACATCGGCTGCGGGTAACGCTACCGGAATGGTGGCAGCGATCAGGGCTGCAGTTATTGTCGGCAGCAACACGCGTCTCATCATCGAACAGTCCTACAACCGCACCAACTCGACGCGACGGTTTTGTTGACGACCCTCAGGCGTGCCATTGTCCCCAACGGGCTTGTCGGGTCCGAAACCCGCGGACTCCAGACGCTCGCCGTCGATTCCGTAGGCTGAGATCAGGTGTTCGCGTACCGCTTTCGCACGGGCTGTGCTCAACGCCTTATTGGTCGCGGCACTCCCGGTCGTATCCGTGTGCCCTTCGATACGTAGGCGCAGATCGCCGTAACGGTCCATCGTGCGAGCGATCTCTTTTAGCGTCGGCGTCGATTCTGGGCGAATCGATGCGCTCCCGGTAGCAAACAGAATCCCCTGTGTCGCGAAACGACCATCGGCCATCAAGCGGTCATAGAGAATTTCCCGTCCCCCGGAAGCAATACGAATGTTGTCGAGGTATACAGGCTTCTCCTGGTCCACTTCACCGACCACGTAGACATGCAGCTGGTTGCTTCGTTGTAAGTCAGCGTTGGGAACATTGACCACGCGCGTTTCGTCAAGATACATCTTTACGTACTTGCCGTCGGCCATAATCCGGATTGGCGTGATCTGTTCCATCGTGCGAGTCTGGCGCGCATGGCTGACACCACCGCTGCCACCGCGGATACCGGTTTGGAAGTAGTCCGACACCGTAAAGAACGCGCTGCTGTAATTCTTCGCGCGACTCTGGAAACAGGTGAAGGGGCTGTTGCTGTCGTCGAGAGATCCCGTTGCCAAACAGAGGCTGTGCCAATAGTGCGGCGCGTACATATCGAACTCGACGGTGAAGCGCGTGGGTAGTTCTTCGCCAAGATCGATCGTGAAGCCCGAGTCACTGGTGATACGCATTAGCTGGCTGCCCTGCCACTCGACGGTTTCCATATTGCCGCTGACAAATCCGATGCGTCTCGGTACATCCCCAACGTACTCGTTCTCGAAATCCTCGATGAACAGAGGCCGATCCCCCGGGACGAAGTCATAGTTGGCCCAGACGCTGTCAGACCCCGGTGTCGCGGGTGCAGCATCAGCGGCAGGTCGGCCGGCGTTGGCAACGGCCTCGGCCTGCTCGTCTTCCGGCAGTGCCTCGCCATTTTCGTCAGTGACGACGACATCTCGTCCTTCGTCTTTCGCCTGTTGAATACAGTCGAGATCGGTGACTGCGCAAATAACCGCGTCGATTGCATCGGTGGTCAGCTCGTCGGTGCGCTTCTCAACTTCTCGATCAACCGCACGTTCCGCGCCCCGTTTGGCAGCGTCTTTTAGACGGTCAAGGAATTGTGCTTGCGCATTTCCCGGAAGTGCCAACGCGAAGCAAAGCGCAGCTAGTCCAGCCATTTTCGAAGTATTCACAGATTTTCCCCTTGGCAATGGGTCAGCACAGGCCATCCAAGCTGGCCTGCGCTGACGATCGGTGCTTTTTGTGTCCAAGAGCGTAACAGACGCTCCGTTAAGCTCTACCTGGTCTCTTACGTAAAAATATCTCAGTACGGGCCAAACCTACTGTTTCCCCGTCTCTAACTGCAGTCACTTGCATCACGAATTTGCCGGTGCCCATGGTTGACCAAAGGCGATCGAGCTGCGCCCGGGCTGCGCGCTCACCACCGTACACGCCTTCCGGGAACGGCGTACCTTCATTGACGCCTCGGAAGATGTCTCCGGGGAAGAAAATATCGCCCGGGAAGAAGTGGATGCCGAAAGCGTAGTTTTCCTTCGGACTTACGCTCATATTGTCCATGTTCGCCGGAATGGTCTTGAGTTGTCCCACAACTTCTCCGTCCTGAATGAAGGTCAGAAAGAAGACGAGCCCGTCGATATCACCATTACCTTCCCATGAAACGGCCGCCTTCGGGTTGTCCTTGTCAGCACAGCAAAACGATGTGGCGAGTTCGTCGAGAGACTCGAGGGTTGCCCAGTCGACATGATGTTCCATATCCATGACCAGTGATCCATCGGCGACAGCACACACGGGCGCAACCGTAAATACTGCGAGCATAAGTATGCGTTTCAACATGTTGTTTCCTCATTGTTTGTTCTTTGTCGAAGTAGCGAAGCGAAAAGACGGACACCGCTGTCCGAGATGGTGACGCTCATGGGTAATCACGTAAGATCGTCAGGAAAGGGCTCACGCTCGAAAAAAAAGATTAATCCGCGGGACAGGATTTTTTCGCATATGGCTGATACATCGTCGCCGACGCAATTGCTTGCTGCTTACCAGGCTGGGGAGAAGGCGGCACTTGCAGATCTTTTTGAGCAGGTTTACGACGCACTCTATGGTCTGGCGCGTAAGCAGCGTTCGAGGTGGCAGGGTGACCACACAGTAGGCGCGACTGCGCTGGTGAATGAGGCTTATCTGAAGCTCATCGACCAGACAGGCGCATCCTATCGCGATCGATCTCACTTTCTCGCGGTCGCATCTCAAGCGATGCGCCACATTCTGATCGACTACGCACGACGCCGGCAGGCCTTGCGACGCGGCGGAGATCTGGAGCGTGTGCAAATCGATGAGCTTTTTGATTTGAGTGATGCGCGCGTTGATGAGTTGCTGGATCTCAACGACGCAATGGAGAAGCTTGGCGAGCTGCAGCCGAGACAAGCCCGCGTTGTCGAGTGTCGATTGTTCGGCGGTATGCAACTGGACGAGACCGCGGAGGCTTTAAACCTGTCGAAAGCGACGGTGAAGCGGGACTGGGCAGCGGCACAGGCGCTTCTGTTTAATCTCTTGAGCGCTGATTCGTGAGCTGTTTGCCTTGCCGCCTACGTAGAAATAGAGAGATGGGTATTTCTCCCGGATTCGAGAGGCAGTAGCGATGACGCCCGAGCGATGGGAACAGGTCAGCAAGATTCTTGCCGACGCGCTTGATCGACCGCTTGCGGAGCGCGCCGCTTTTGTCGTTAAGGCTTGCGCGGACGATGACGAGCTGCGCGCCGAGGTCGAAACGCTGCTGTCGCAGCAAGCCGACGCGCAGGTGTTCTTCGAGCGCTTCGCAGAGGATCTGACACCCGAGACACAAACACGGACGCCGGTGCCGAGCCTTGCCGGCAGTGAAATTGGTCCTTACAGATTGATCGAGGAAGTGGGCCGTGGCGGCATGGGCGTCGTCTATCGGGCGGCACGCAATGATGGTGCGTTCGAGCAGGAGGTTGCCTTAAAGCTGTTGCCGACGGGTGTCAGCGAGGATCACCTGCAGCGGTTCGAGGCTGAGCGTCAGATACTCGCGCCATTGCAGCATCCCAACATCGCGCGCCTCCTCGATGGTGGTTTTAGCGCCGACGGAACACCGTACTTCGTTATGGACTACGTGGATGGTGTACCGATTACTGAGTATTGCGATGTTGCACAGCTGGGTGTGCGGCAACGGCTGCACCTGTTCGGCCAGGTCTGCAGCGCCGTGCAGTATGCGCACCAGAATCTCGTGGTTCACCGAGATCTGAAGCCTTCCAATATCCTCGTGTCTGAGGATGGGGTGGTGAAGCTGCTCGACTTCGGTATCGCGAAGTTACTTGATCAAAACGCCCGATCCAGACCGTCGCTTACACAGGTGGGCGCTCGGGTGATGACGCCTGAGTACGCGAGCCCTGAACAGATTCGCGGTGATTCGATCACAACGTCGAGCGATGTTTATCAGTTGGGTGTGCTTCTGTATGAGCTACTGACGGGGCGTCGTCCGTACAAGGCCGTCGCAATTCGCGAGATGGAGCGCATCATTCTCGAAGAGGAGCCGACACGCCCGAGCACAGCCATCACAATGGTTATGGACTCGACGTTGGATACCGCAACCCAGACCCATTCGATCACGACACAAAGGCTGCAGCGAGCGCTTCGTGGTGATCTCGATCAGATCATTCTCAAAGCGCTGAGCAAGCGACCCGATCACCGTTATAGCTCGGTTGAAGCTATGGCTGACGATCTTGGGCGCCATTTGCGGGGTATGCCCGTTCTTGCGCAGGGGAGTCGGTGGACTTATGTCGCCAGCAAATTTGTGCGGCGACACCGGGCCGGTATCGGCGCGTTGGCACTGACGTTCTCGGCTCTGGCAGTCGGCCTTGGCGCGGCGCTGTGGCAAGGGCAAATCGCTGCCGATGAGCGTGATCGGGCGCAGCAGCAAGAACGCCTCGCCAGCGAGGTTGCCGGTTTCATGAAAGGCATGTTTTTCTTTTTCGCAAGTTCAGTGCCAGAGGGTACTTCGCCGTCGCCGATGGACGTCCTGCAACAGGGAGTGGTTAGGGCAGAGCAGATTGATGATGACCCGGAGCTCTCAGGCGCGTTATTGCACGAGATCGCTGATTTGCATATCTGGATTCGTGAGTATCCGAGGGCGGATGAGCTTTTCGAGCGCACGCTTGAGTTGCGCCAAACGCCGCGCGGTCAGATGGCTGTCCTCGAACGGCTGGCCACGAGTGCTCGCTTACAGAATCAACTCGATCGCGCGATGCCGCTTTATGAGCAAGCTGTCGCTATCGGCGATGAGTTTCTGGCGGAGGATGACCTGGATTTGGCCTATGTCCTCAACACCTACGGTATTGCGCTTAGCGACGCAGAAGATTTGCAGAATGCGGAGCGCATTCAACGCCGTGTGGTAGCGATCCGCGAAACGCAGCCGCTGGATAACCACGGTGATCGCGCCCAACTCGCAGCGGCGCTCGATAATCTTGGTGTGATCGTCGGCAAGTCTGGAGCATTGTCGGATGCATTATCGCTGCACGAGCAAGGCCTGGAGTACCGCGAGATCATTTCCGAGGATGTTGCCGGCGAAAATATGGATGTTGCCTGGAGCCTGCTCAACATTATGAGTATTCAGGCGCTGCTTGCCCGATGGGACCAATTACTTGAGCACGCGGATCGACAAATCAGGATCGCTGACTCAACGCTAGGGCCAAACCATCGTATCAGCGTGGGCGGTCGTCGTTTGAAGGCCGTAGCCCTGCTGGAGCAGGGTAATATCGAAGAGGCGCGTACACTGTTTTCTGAGGCGGATACTAACCTTCGACAGAATGCGTTTGCCGATAAGGAGGAGATGCTGCTACTCAGTATTCTCGGTGCCCGCATTGAACGTGAGGCAGGTGCGGCGGCGTCGTCGGAACAATTGCTTCGTGACCTTTGGCCGGATCTGGATGAACAGTGGCAAACCAACAAGAAGAGTGCCTTCGCCGGAAGTGTCGCTATCGAGCTCGGCAAGACGCTTGTAGCGGCCAGTCGGATGGAGGAAGCGCTGGAGTGGTTTGAGCTTGCGGTCTTGATCGAGACGCAATCGAGGCCGGCGGGACACTACCGCGTCGGCATCGCACATCTGGAGCTAGCCGAGGCTTCGGCTAAGGCCGCTGATCGCGTGGAGCATGCGCAAGTCGCAATCGACCTTCTTGAGCCGGTACTCGGTGAATCACATCCACTCACGCAGCGAGCGCAGTCTCTCTTGCGTCAATAGCGGCCGTCGTGGCTAGGCGCCGTAGTATTGGGCACAGCGCTCGCCGACTGATTTCAGGACTTTCTCATCCTCCCGGCGAAACTCGCCCCGCTTACCATCATCGTCATAGAAGGTAGCCAGTACGAATCCTGGGATGGTGTCGTTCGGCCAGACGATAGCGATATCGTTGTACTTCGTTGGCATAGTCTCGTGCATGCCAGTACCCGTTTTGTCGCCGGACAACCACGTTGTCGGGAAACCTGCTCGTAATCGACGGCGCCCGGTCTTTGTTTGTCGGGTCCAGTCTGCGAGTTGCTGTCGGTTCTCGTCGTTAAGAAAATCACCGAACAGCATGGTGTTTACCGTGGTGGCGCTTGCCGCTGGCGTCGTCGTGTCGCGGATTTCGCCAGCCGGAACGAGGTTCATATCTGGCTCATAACGATCCAGTCGTGTGGTCTCATCACCGAGGTCTTGCAGCCTGCGTGTGAAGCCCACCGGTCCATCGATCAGACTCAATAGCAGATTGGCTGCTACGTTGTCACTCGTGGTTTGTGCAGCTTCAGCCAGCGCGCCGACGGTCATCTGACCTTGCTCAAGAAACCGCGACGTGACCGGCGCGTGCGGCACCATATCCGCTTTCGAGTAATTGACCGGAGCGTCCAACCTGAGGCGGCCGTCTTGAGCCTCGCGCAAGATGAGACCAGCCAGTGCGAGCTTAAACGTAGAGCACATACCGAATCGCTCGTTGACTCGATGTCCGACGATAGTGTCTTGACCGGTCTCCAATAGCGCGACGCCCAGCCGACCTCCCGATGATTGCTCAAGCGCTGCAAATTCACGCTGTAGCCGCGATGCAGTGCTTGCGTTTGCGACCGCGGGTATCCAAGAGGTGGCCAGTGTGAGCACGGTAGCCTTCAGGAAGTGCCTTCGATTTGTCGATTGCTCGTCGTCCATAGCTAGCCGGCGGAGTTCAGGCGTGAAATCTGAAGCTCGATCTTTTTTAACTCTCGCAATAACGACACCTGGTTCATCCGCAGCCAAAACCACATCTTGATCATCGCAACGGCCAATGAACACCACAAAAACCCGGCAAGCCAAAGCAGACTCTGATTCAAATCGGGTGCGCTAGCAAGGCGCACTGCGGCGAAGACACATAGCCCAAAGAAGATGAAACTCAGGACAAACGCAAAGCCTGTCCACCACCGCATAGGACCTGCAAACGTATCCGCCATTTGCGCATAGAGCCCTTTCTCGCCATCGAGCGATTCAAGGTAACTTCGATCCTTCTCGCTCAGTGTTCCCAGAAGTCTCTCATCGAAATCGTCTGTCATCAGGATTCTCCGTCAAGGTAATGCCGCAATTGCTTGCGGGCGTAAAATAACCGCAACTTGGCAGTCCCGACAGGGACGGCAGTTGCGTGTGAAATCTCGTGAAGGGTGAGCCCTTCGCTGTAGAAAAGCGTGGCAGTGACCCTGAGTGGGTACGGCAGCGATTCGAATGCACTGGAGATATCGGAACGCTCGACGCTGCAGAATTCCATAGGCCCATGGTGCAAATCGCGCCGGATCCCTAAGCCTCGGCAGACCTCGCGCGATGCCCAACCATGACTCCTGTACGACGTCCTGAATCTGATCCGTGTCGCCAAGCAGTCGCTGCGTATCGGGCAACTCGGTTTGCTTCCTCATAACTGTTCAGTCGTTCCAGGTGTCGGAAAGGTTCAGTATTGGAAGCACTGCGCCAGTCGGTTGATAATGGTGGCGAATCATCAGAATCAGGAGCGCAGCATGCTGAGTCACGTCATGGTTGGCAGTAGTGATATTGAGCGAACCAAAACATTTTATAACGCAGTACTCGGAGTGCTGGGTGCGGGAGAGCCTTACGTAAACGTCAACAGCACCGGGCAGACGCGTCTTTTCTACATGCACAACGGCTCAACGTTCAGCGTTTCGGAGCCGATTGATGGTGAGGCGCCCAGCGTGGCTAACGGCTCCACTATTGGGTTTGTGTGCGAGTCGCCAGAGCAAGTAAAGGAGTTTCATGATGTCGCGGTGGCCAACGGCGCGACCAGCATCGAGCAACCGCCGGGACCAAGAGAGGGTTCGATGGGTTTGATGCATCTTTGCTATTTTCTCGATCCTGACGGACACAAAATCTGCGGTCTGCACCGCCCCTCCAAATAGCATCGAAATTGGGCATAGCCATCGCGAGAAAAATCCGGCATGCTCCAATCTCCACGGGCAAATTTAAGGAGGTGATCACATGTCGAGTGAGTATCAACTGGAGCGGAGTCTGCAAGCGTGTGTAGTTGAGGGCATGAACTTCTGATCATCCCCTTGCTGAGTACGTGGGCAGAAACTGCCCGACTCACGGAAGGCCGCGCATTGCGCGGCCTTTTTTTGTGTCACTTCTGTTCAACTGGCGGTGACGTTTGCCGCTACTTCACGAATGTGGAATTTCAAGACAGTACAGACGATTGGTCTGCTGCTCGCGCTGGTTGGATGCACGACAACACCGCCTGAGTTCGAGATCCGATCGAAGGTCGTGGATACCTGGGTCGCATACCGAGTCGTCTCCGACTCGTCTCGAGTCTACGAAGTGCGCACGTTCCACGCCGACGGTACCTTGGAGGGTCGCGTGGCGGATCACGTACAGATTTATGGCGAGTTCCATGAGGTGTCGAGTCGCCGCTATACCGGAAAATGGGAAATCGAGGGGGATACCCTGACCGTATTCGGAATACTCTTCGTGTCGGGCTTTGCGCTCGATGCGGTTAGTCGGGATCGAATTCTGGTGATCGATGGCCAAAGAGCGGTATTTGAAGACATGAAGACCGGCGAAGTCGTTGTTCACTACCGCCAGTCCGCTCAGCAAACCGGGACAAGCACTGCCACATTGTCACGGTAATGCGAGCTGGCCATGTGTCGTGAACCGCTAAGTGAAGTCATCCATTCGCTCCCCGCATGCGAATAACATTCTCTATAGCGTACGTGAACGCGAGCACACGCTTGCGTTCTTCCAGGAGTAAGCATGCTTGAATTTGGCATTGTATTGACAACCCTCGCTTTGGCAGTTTGGGTAGGGTCCATCGTTTTTCAGACTGCTGTTGTCGCACCCAGTGTGTTCACCACGCTTGATATCGATGATGCCGGCAGATTTCTGCGTGGTTTGTTCCCAAGATTCTTTACCGCGGGAGCTGTTTGCGGTGTTGTTATGCTGTTGGGGCTTGCCAGCATCTATGGTGCTGGTGCTTCCGACACGCGACTCCTTACGTTCGGCCTGACTACTGGCTTGATGTTGGTTTTACAAATTGCTGCTGGACGGATGGTGCCCGCGATCAATGCGGCGCGGGATCAGGGAGAGGCCGGGAAGCGGCGCTTTGGACAGCTGCATGGCATCAACGTTGGCTTAACGGTGTTGGTTTTGCTGTTGGGTCTGTTCCTGCTGGGCGGATTAGCTTTGGCGGTGGTCGATGCAGCCTGATCGTACCGTCGATCCCTACGAGGTCGAGCATTACACGGAACTCGCTGAGACGTGGTGGGATCCGACGGGCCCATTCTGGCCTCTGCATACTCTGAACGAGCTGCGAGTCAGTTACATCCGCGCACAGCTCTGCGAGCGATTCCGACTCGATCAGAACCGCGCTGCACCGTTGGAGGGTCTCTCGGTTCTCGACGTCGGCTGTGGCGGCGGCATCCTCTCGGAATCGATGGCCAAGCTGGGTGCCCGGGTAACCGGCATTGATGTCGTAGAGCGCAACATCGGTATCGCCAAGCGTCACGCACTCACCAGCGGTATCGATATCGACTACCGTCAGCAAACCGCTTCAGACCTCGCGAGTCAGGGCGCCAGGTTCGATGTTGTCCTCAACATGGAGGTTGTTGAGCATGTTGCTGACGTCGACGCGTTCATGGGGGACTGTTGTCGGCTGGTCCGCCCGGGCGGTTCGATGTTTGTGGCGACGATCAACCGGAATCCGGTTGCTGGGTTAGTCGCCATCTTTGGTGCAGAGTATGTGTTGCGATGGCTACCAAAAGGTACGCACCGATATCGTATGTTGCGCAAGCCAGCGGAGATCATTACGCCACTGGAAGCCCACGGGTTCGAGGTTGAAAAACCGGTGGGGGTTCGCGTTAATCCATTCAATCGCCGCATGTCGATCATCTCGTGGACAGGCGTAAACTATATGTTGCGCGCAGATTTACCGGAGTGATCAGAAACGATGACCGATATCGACTTCTCGTGTGATTGCGGAAAGTTCAAGGCAACACTAAACGATGTAACTGCTGCGACCGGTTCCCATGTCGTTTGTTACTGCAAGGACTGCCAGGCATTCGCTGCGACACTTGATCGTATAAATGAAGTGCTGGATGACAACGGCGGAACTCCGATTTTCCAGACTTCACCATTCCGACTAAAGATCCGTGAAGGTGGCGAACATCTGACCGCGCTACGCTTAACAGGGGGTCCCCTGTTGCGTTGGTATACCTCCTGTTGCCACCAACCCATCGGCAATACCCTCAATTCAACCAAACTGCCCTTCATCGGTTTGATTGCGCTTGGGCAAATGGCGGACGATCCCGAAGCCGCTAGAAATGCGCTCGGCCCCTCAAGAGGTGGCATTTACACCGAGTGCAGCTGGCGACCGTTTCAGGGCAAGCGGGCGTTCATGCCAGGACTATTGGTCGCAATGATGAAGCGCGTGCTCGGCACTAAGTTGGCAGGCAAGAGCTTGGAAACGCCGCTATTCAACGAGGCGGGTGAACCAATCGTTGATGCACGACGGGTTAGCAAGACTGAGCGTGCGCGAGCGGATCAGCTTCTCGCCGCGAGACGTTAGCTGGCCTCTCTTTCTGCCGGGTAGGATCGTGTCGATTTCATGAGCCCGGATGCAAGCGATTGGCTGACCCACTGGCGCAGGGGTCTGCTCGGCAACGCCGGCTCGGTCAAGTGAAATCCCGACCATCCATTTCGACCTGCTTGTTTCGCTGAATACAGCGCCAGATCGGCTAACTCCACGACGTCATGCCAGGCGAGCGCCTCTGGTGTCTCGCCGAGGAATGGGAAGGCAGCGAATCCGACAGAGCAGGTACAACGAAGCGCGGTGCCAGACTCAAGAACCATCCCAGTGGCTTCGACGGCCGCTCTCAGCTTCTCTGCGATGACGGGTGCTGTAAGCCTGTCGATGAAACGAGCAACGATCAGGAATTCCTCTCCGCCCCATCGAATTACAAAGTCCTCTGCCCGTACCGTTGTCTTCAGTGTTCTGCTCACTGACTTGAGTACGCGGTCTCCGGCGGCGTGACCATACTTATCATTGATCATCTTGAAATGATCGATGTCGACGAGGAAAAAGACGATATCAGCGGCTTCATTAGAAGCGACTGACGTGCGATCTTGCCGCTGATGCCAAAGCCTTACGCTACGTGCGATGTCCGCTTCGATCCTGTCCTCAAGGAAACGCCGGTTCTCAAGGCCCGTCAGTGCATCGGTGAGGCTGGCAGCCTCCACCGCGTCGTAAGCATCGGTCAGCGCAATGTTGCGCTCTCGCAGCGCTTTGGTTTTCGCGGCGACCTCTTGTTCCAGGCGTCGATTCTGTTTTTGCGCGACGATACGACCATAGAGCAGAAACGACAGCGCGAATACCACCACAAGTCCCAAGATCAATGTGCGTTGTTGACTCGCCTCGCGCTGCATCGAGAGTTCATTGATTTGATTGCGTTGCTCTGCGGCCTTGAGCAGATTCGCTTACCGTTCAAACTCCGCCTCACCCTGAATGGCGGCCATCACGGAGACTCTTAGAGTGTCTGAGAGATCGTCTTTCAGAGCGATTCGGCGTCGCATCGCCTCGAGTGCAGCGGCCGGTTCGCCCTTGGCCTCGTACACTTTCACTTCAAGGTCGTACAGATCCAGCACCCGCTGCAGTGACTGTTGTTCAATCGCATCTTCAACAGCGGTATTGAGATAGTTGAGGGCGACATCATAGTTGCCGGACTCAAGTGCAATGGCCGCGAGCCATTCTCGTACACGATTGGCAAGGATCGGCCAGGCATTTCGTTCGCTGAGCGCGAGAATCTCAAGGAGTGCGCTGCGCGCTGCGTCCCGATCGCCCACCAGGCTGTCGAGTCGCGCACGGGTCGACAGTGCCCACTGATAATCCCGCGGTGTATCAATGCCAGCGAACAGTTCGACCGCCGTGTCGATATTGCCCCTTGCGTCGTCAAAGGCTCGGGTTTCGATTTCTATCATCCCGAGCCTGATATGACTGTAGGCGATGTTCCGCTTATTGCCGAGTCCACGGTCGATGTCGAGCGCGTCCTCGTAAAACTTGTGTGCTGCGTCGAATTCATCCAGAGACTCGTGAATCGAAGCGACGTTGAATAATCCGTCTGCCACACCGGTCTGGTCTTCGGTCAGTCGTGATATGGCGAGCGATCGTTGGTGCCATTCCAGCGACTGTTCCAGTTGTCCGAGGAATCGATAAACCACACCGTAGGTGTTGTAGACGCTGATCATGCCGGATTGGTCATTAACGGCAGTGAACTGTTCAGAGGCGAGTTCGATGTATCGCAGCGCTTCGGTGAACTCGGCGCGATACCGGAACACCCGTGCAAGCCCGAGCAGGGCATTACCGCGATCACTGGAAGGTTCGTCGGTGGTGAGATTGTCCAGCGACGCTTGCAGGACGGACTCTGCGTCGTCATAGCGGTTTTGGTCAATATGGATAGTGCCAAGCTTGCGCTGAAGTCTCGCCCTGCCTTCAGGGCGCAGGTCATTCGCTGGGCTGCCCAGTGTGGTGCGGACGAGTGCCTCTGCATCGCCGAGCTGACCCGCATCCTGCAGCCGGTCAACCTCCGCAATGATGTCATCGAGATCCGCCGCAGAGGCAGCAGCACCGAAGCTCAGCGTGATCAGGAAAATAACGAAACAGTTAAATCGAGGCACGCGCGGATAATGGCACAGACCCATTTCGCCTGCTACGAACCGTTCTCATTTCTGAGAACTGCCTACGAGTCCGCCTGACACCGGGAATTCAAGCCAAAGGCTTTACAGCGCTTCGGAATTCGATAACTATTGATTCGTAAAAATACGAATCGATAAGTATCGAGATGTCAGATTCGATCAAAGACCTGTTTCCGCTGGGCGTGGCTATCGGGCCGGCGTTTTGCAATCGGGACGACGAGCGTGACGAGATGAAGCGCAATATACGTGCTGGTCGCCACACATGGATTTGGGCGCGACGACGAATCGGGAAAACGAGTCTCATCGAGCAGGTTCTCCTTGAACTCTCCCGCGCTCGACCAGCAATCCAGGCTGCGAAGCTGGACTGCAACATCGTCCATGATGCTGATTCTCTGGATCAGGCGTTGCGTCGGGCGGTAGCGGATCTTGCTATTCGTATGGTGCCAGGGGGTCGCACCAAGGTGCGGAATTTGCTTGGCGAGGTATTCGGCCGATTTCGGCCAGAATTCCAGATCGGCACGTCGTTATTTCAGATGCGATTGAATCCGGTGGAGTCTCCGGCTGCAAATATCGCTGAGGTCTTGCTGGCGCTCGACGCACTTGCCACGGATCTCGACCGGCGTGCCGTCGTTGTTCTGGATGAGTTTCAACAGGTAAGTCGACTGACGCATGGTCGCAAAGACACGACTCTTGAGGGGGCGATCCGACATGCTGTCGAGCGGGCAAGACGGATTACGTACATCTTCTCGGGGAGCGAACGTTCGTTGCTGGCGGATATGTTTGAAAATGCCGATCGCCCGCTGTACCACCATAGTCGCAAGATGAGTCTTGGGAGAATTTCCGCAGAGCACTATCGTCGATTTTTAATTGAGGCGGCGCGCGCACGCTGGCAAAAGTCGCTGTCTGATGGAGCAGTCGATCTAATCCTTAAAAGATCGCAACGGCAACCTTTTTACGTGAACAGCCTTTGCGGTAGATTGTGGGATGCGCGACAGCCGCCGAAAACCGACACGGTCGAGCAGGCGTGGGCGGAAGTGGTGGAAGAGTCAACGCCGATCGTCACTGAGCGTGTCGGCAGCCTAAGTGCGACGCAACGAGCGCTATTAATCGGGATTGCGAACGCTGGACGTGTTGAACAACCAACCAGTCAGGCCTTCCTCTCGAGCATTCGCTTGTCCGCCTCGACCGGCAGCAATGCTAAAGATGTTCTGGAAGCGCAGGACTTTATCCGCCCCGACCTGGGAGGCGGATGGTTTATCGTCGATCCGGTGATGTATAGCTACCTTAAGCGCTAACGAGCACGCTCTCTGGTAATTGAGGATGTCTGAAGTACGCTCTAAGCCGATTCAATCCGCCTCGCGATTAGCGCTCATTTTCGTTATCAAAAGCGTAGGGGAACGAACCACTGGTTACTCATAGAGCGGTCGCTCAAGTGTCTTGATTGGGGCAGCAGTGGATCGCTGCTATCGGCCAGAAGCAGTAGCCACCCATCTTGCACCTCGCATGGTCCTCTACGATTATTACGATAAGAGATTTCTAGCATTGTCAGGCCATACCACTCGGCTCCCGCGGCTTTGGGTGTCGCGGGACTAGTTTTAGTCGCCGACACTGTAGCGAATTACTACAGCGACAAGGACTATTGGACGCAAAATGAAGGGGAAGAAAGGTGGGCCTGTAATTCTTGTTCAAGCCATCCTCAATGCAATGATGAGCCCGGAGCAGGAGCGGCAAGAAGAGTTGGAGAAAGAGCTGCAGGGTATCGCTGTTACGCTTGTGCTCGGGATCCCATTGTTAGTCTTGGCTTTTGCCGGTTTGAAATCATTGGTTGTTGTTGGGTTTGGCATAGAGAGCAATGATTCGTACGCGTGGGTATTTGGTCTGGCCGGTGTTTTCTGCGTGTTACTTATGTTTCGGTGGTCAGAGAAACACTTTGAATCGAATAAGCTAATTATTAAAGCTCTCGCTGCGTCGATTCGCACCAAGGTTCCATATGGATATCTTGGACTACACTTCATTGTGTGGAGTGTATTTATCCTCGTTATCTGGATATTTGTCTTATCGGAATTGGGTTACTTGCCAGATTTCTTTGTACCGTAAGCTTCTCTATCTGAGCGACAGCTATGGGTCAGTGACTGTCATCGTAGCAGAAGAGCCCCGTGCGTCGATTCACGGCCAGAAGCGGCCGCTGGCGTTCTCTCTAGTCGCCCCGTCATTCACAGTTGTCACCAACCAGAACGTGTAGGGTTCTTAGCCCGTATCACATATCGCCTGTGGTATTTTGTCCATGAGCACAGTCATCTACTAGGTGTCCCTATGAATAGATTGCTTGTTGGATTTTTCCTTTGCTGCGTTTGTCTACTTTCCGCCACCTCGTTCGCTTCGTCACCGCGAATTCCTGACAATCGCATTCCGGCAGCTGGGCCACTTGAGGTAATTAAAAAGCGAATAGAGAATTCCGAGGTCACACCTCATGCAGCGATCGTGTCACTGTTGGAGTCTTACCGTGATGCCGATGCGTTAGCCATCATCAAGGAGTCCCGGCTTTCTGCGCTCAACGAGTACGACTATCCAATGATCACTTATGCTGCCGCTTATGGCGCCTACGAGTCGTTCTCTTGGTTGCGGCAAAACGACAAGGAAATCGCCATGGATAGCGGATGGATTGATATCGCTCTCGGTTTTGCTGCGGGAGCGGGCGCGTACCGTATTGCTCTGGAACTCTTTCCCGAAGCTTCCCAGACTGCACGTGCCGAAGCATTGGTTAGGGCAGCAGGCAATGGCCAATGCGGCATGTTCGCCATGATGGCCAAACAATTCGATACTCCCTTGTCAGATCGACAAACGATGAGTGTCGCTGAGAGCGTTACCAGGGATTGTGCACTGTCCGAGCTAAGGCTGTTCGTCGATATTTGGAGCATTGAACCGATCATTGAGGCGAGTGTCCCCGAGGTCTTGTTTATCGCACTACTTAACGACTCTGGGCGTTTCCGAAATCTATTCGTATTCTGGCTCACACAAGGTGTACTGACAGAGCGGTTTTGTGCTGCGCCAAGTTGGTACGTCGATAGAATGCGAGAGGAGATTCAGCACACGCCTAGCCCTGAGGATAGACAGAAAATACTGGATCTGTACTTGTCGGAGTGCTGATCGCACAAGATCGGTATTCGGTGACTCTTTCAGGCCTGTGGCAGATCTGCTTTGGATACTCTTGACTATCTCCATCCTGGCGCTGGAAGTCGCAATAATCTCGCTCGTGTTCGACAAGCTGTCGTTCCGAGGCAGATGATAGTTTTGTACTGGGAACCCAGGCTTCAATGAAGGGATATTTGACTATGGCAGAGAGAATGAAGCTTCTACACCGGCATCGTATTGAGTGGGGCTTGCCGCTAGCGGTCATTACCGTCCTTCTGTCGGGACGTGCAATTGGTGAGGATAAAGCGTCTCAGGCAGTCGAACCTGATGGGTATTGTAGTGTAGGTGTGGAGCAATATCCTCGGTCGAATGAAACTTTTGCGGCGAGTAGCCTTAGGGGCGAATTTGTTGCGTTAGCCCGCGCAGACGGCCCACCTTTTGAAATCGAAGACTACGAAAGAAAGCGTACTAGTCTCGAGCTATATGCTCGCCGGAAAGGGGCGTATACCCTGATTTTCGACCACGTACGATTCTGGGGCTTTCCAAGGCGATTGAACGAGTTACACGTCTCCTCAAATGGAACGGTCGTGGTTGGTCCACTTCTAAATGCCGATGGACTGTTACACACAATAGAGGTTTTTTCGCCTGACGGTGATCTTCTATTCAACATTGACTCTCTCAGCGTAGACTATTCTGGCTACGACCCCGATTGTTTGGATTCGAAGCCATGGGTATGCATGTCCATACCCTTCCGTATAGTAGGTCAGGAGCTAGATTTTTTTGATTTGAATGGCGACTCTGTTCTTATCGACTTAGATAGCGGAGAAATCGACCGGGGGATATACCCGTCGACCAATTGCTTCGATACTCCAAGAAAAGCGGCCCCGAAACAGGAAACGCTCGGCGATTGATGGAGTAAGCGAACGGCTACTTGATTGTCGTTAGAAACCGTTAGCTCAAAGTAAGTGCAGATCCTGTGCCTTTGGGTCATCGCGAGCACCACCTTAGAGTTTATCGACAGGATCGACAGAAGCACAGTATCGAGATCTACTATCATGGCACAGGCCCTCCTATTGAGAGCATATTCGCTAGTTAAGGCGTCTGAGTATCACAGCCAGACAGAAGAGCGTCTTCGTGAGGCGATATTTAGTCTTTTTGCATTTAGCGCCTTGATCTACGCGATAGGTTTACTGATGCTTACGATCCGAGCGTTTCCGAATGTAGAAATACTATATTTCAATGAAGCCACACCCCGAGTAGGCGATTGGTTTGGCTTTGCTGCATTGATGTCTGTGTACATTTTTGTTTATTGGCTGACCTCTTTTTCTCTTGGTAAGTTCGGAGGGTTAGAGACGTTTGAAAAAGAATACCTGGCAAGGAAGGATCGTGGTCACCCATATTCGAGTGCCGCGACGCTAGTGTTTTTTTACGCGGTTCCAGCCGTAATCATTTTTGGGCTTATTGTGGAGGGAAACCCCACAGGCAAATAGTATTCTAATCAGTCAAGGCGATCTTCTTCTGATCGCAGGAGCGTGGCGTAAATCTGTGCTTCATAGCTAGGAAAACCGATACGGAACGCGTTCGTTAAGAGTTCCAATGCTCGGTTTCGGACAGCGGTTTTCGTAAGCTTCCCCTTCTGAGCGACAGCTAAGGGTCAACAGCCGTCATCGTAGCAGAAGAGATAGCGGCGTCGCTTCACAGCGAATAACGGTCGCTGGCGTGCGCTCTCTAGTCGCCCTGTCATTCACGGTTGTTACTATCAAAAGTGTCTAGGGTTCTGAGGCTGCACCAGTCTTAGCTGCCCGAATACCGAAGGCTATGATTGTTGCCATTTGGGGAGATCAGAATGAACAAAGTCGTTTACGTAAACGCGCATTTCAAACCACTAATGAAAGTTCAATCCGTCAAGGTCCCAACCGGAGAGGTAAAGAAGGGATTGTTTGGCGGGAAAAAAGAAGTCACCCGCAAGGAAAAGCAATTGGTCGCGACCGACGAATTTTCGGATTGCACCATCGACGGAGAGCGGTTGACGGCCGACATCAATCAGGCTGTCGCGTCGTTGAACAGCGAAGGCTATGAAGTAGTCAGCATCACACCTGTGACCTCCGGGTCATATCAGTATCGGTATAACACTGAGAAATGGGTTTCACCGAGCGGCGGTTGGGGTTGGGGGTATGGGTACGGCTACGGGTTTAGCATGACGGAGGGCGTCACAATCCTGGCAAGAAAGGTGGGTCAGGTCCCGACTTAGGGATCGAGTCGCTGAGTCCAAATGCTGGCGCAGGCTTCGCCGACGTTACCGCTGCTATGGCGTACGATTATAGTGGGGTGACAATGGTCCGGGAGGAGCTTCATGGCAAACCGAAGAACGCCGCTATCGGCTAGATTGCTTGAAAAAATCGAATTTTCGTTTGTTGGAGAGATCGACTCTCACGCTGAACCAGCTAGTCCCGTCCTACTGAATCGGGCTGAATGGTCATGAGTCTTACGATTCGCCACGAGCAACCCTCGGATGTCGACGCAATCCACGCGCTGACACAGGATGCGTTCGCCAGTGCTACGCATGCGTCAGGCACCGAAGCCTGGATTGTTCGTGCGCTTCGTGATGCCGATGCACTAAGCATCTCACTGGTTGCCGTGGAAGCATCCGTTGTCGTTGGTCATGTCGCCGTGTCGCCTGTGACGATCTCGAACGGCTGTCACGATTGGTATGGCCTGGGTCCAATTTCCGTAGCACCGCACCGTCAGCGCGAGGGCATTGGTAGTCAACTGATGCGTGCGGCAATCTCTCAGCTCGAGGCGTTAGGTGCTGCAGGATGCGTCCTGCTGGGCGATCCGAACTACTACCAAAGGTTTGGATTCGCGCCAGTCGAAGGTTTGACGTTCAGCAACGTGCCGCCAGAGTACTTCCAGGCGCTCGTGATGGGCGACGAGGTTCCTCAAGGGCAGGTTTCTTATCACCGCGGGTTCGAGGCGACAGCAGAAAACGATCTGGTAGACCGATAGTACAAGATAGTCGATTAGCCAACGTTTGCGAACGTGCAGTACTGCTCCTTTTCGACGAGATCCATCACAAACGTCAGTTTCGCCATTCCGCTAATGATCGCCATTACGGTTCCGAGTTCGCAGATCTCGGCGCTGGTGAAATGCTCCTGCAGCGTTGCGATACGCTCAGCGGTCAACAGCCCCTCCGGATTGGTGAGTGCCACTTGATCCGCGTAGTCCACAACCGCGCGCGCTTTCGCGTCGAGCGCCCCCGAATCCGGGTGATTCATGATGGCGTCGATCTCGGTATCGGTTAGGCCAGCCTCAGATGCACCCGCGGTGTTTTGCTTGTTGCAGGTTCTGCAGCCGTGCAGTGCGGATAGTCGCAAGCGAGCGATTTGCTTGAAGCGTTGATCGACAATCCCTTCAAAGAACAGGTTTTGGTAGAAGTCGCCCATGACGAATCTCAATACATGGGGCGCAGTAGCAAACGCCTCCACGAACGCCGGTTCCCCGGTTAGGCCGTTGAGAGTATCCCAGGCGAGTGCGAACTCATCGGGCATTTGATCGCGTGAGATACGTTCGAGTGTGCTCATGATCGTGTCCTCCTAGAACTGAACGATGGCACCGCCATCGACGTTGAGACCTAAACCGGATACGAACTGTGTCTCTTCAGCCGCCAGAAACAGTGCGGCGATTGCGACCTCGCGCGCTTCTCCCAATCTTCCGATCGGAGCCTTCTGCTCCCAGTACGCTTTGAAATCCGGGTCGTCCATAAAGGGTTGTGAGAGCTTCGTGATGATCGATCCCGGCTGCAGGTAGTTGACGGTGATGCCATGCTTTCCGAGGTCGACCGCCATACCTTTGGTCAGCCCGGCGACGGCGTGTTTCGACGTGCCATAGATCGCCAGTCCGGGTCCAGCCACATCCGACATGATCGAGCCGAGATTGATAACGCGTCCTCGGCCGCTGGCCTTGAGCATCGGCACCGCTTCGCGGGTGAGGCGGAACACGGCGCGCACGTTGACCCCCATGATTTGATCCCACTGATCGTCAGTGAGCGTATCGAATTCGCCAGCGATGACGATCCCCGCATTGTTGACCAGAATGTCCAGACCCCCGAGTGCGGACTCAGCCGTCTCGAGAACGGTCGTCTGCGTAGCGTCATCCGAGATGTCGCCAACAACGGTTGTCACATCGGGTGTGTCGTCAAACGCGGCATCGAGCTCGTCGCTGTTGATATCGGTGGCGACGATCTTCGCCCCGCGCTCGAGATAAAGGTCAGCAATTGCTTTGCCGATGCCGTTTGCCGCACCCGTAATGACGGCACGCTTACCTGTCAAATCAAACATTGAATAGCCTCCAAAAAAAACGGCGCACCCTCATTTCGAAGGTGCGCCGATACTGACGGTAAACTTCGGCGGATTAGCGGCCGAAATTAAATCCGGCCTCGACGCCCCATACGCGCGGCGGACCATAGTTGGCGAACGTCCACAAAGCGCCGACTGCCTGAGCCGCCGTCTTGTAACGATCGTCGGTCAGGTTTTTGCCGAATGCAGAGATGTACCACTTGTCGTCCGGTGCCGTGTAGGTCACGTTGGCGCCGAGGATCGTGCGTTCTTCGAGAATCGTATCGAAGTTCGCACCGATGACTTCGTTGTAGTAGTAGGTGTTCTCGTCTTCGTAGTTGAAGTTGATGTTGTAGCGGATGTTGGCGCCGCTATCGAGAGCCTGCAGGTACGTGAGGTCGATGCCGCCAGTCAGCTCCGGTGCACGTGTCACCTCGCGTCCCGAGAAGTCCTCGTTGTTGCCATCCTGGTCGAGGTCGAGAATGAACTCGTTGTACTCGGCGTCCAGGGTGCCAATGTTGGCCCGCAGGGTGAGGTTGTCGGTCAGCAGTGCTTCGAGTTCAAGCTCGAGACCACTTGCATCAACGTCAGCTGCGTTGAAGGTCCGCGTCTCCTGGAATGCCGTACCCGGGACAGTCACAACCGCGCTTCGCTGGAAATCTTCGTAGTTCACGAAGAAGTAGGTTGCGTTAAAACGAACCCGATCATCGAAGCCGGTGGTCTTGATACCGATCTCATAGTTATTCGCAAATTCCGGTGCATACGGCGCCAATGGGAAGTTCGCGAATCCACCGGAACCAGCCTGGTCATTGTAGCCGCCCGACTTAAAGCCCCGCGATGCGGTGATGTAGCCGTAGACCTCATCGCTGAAGGTGTAGGCACCGGTTACGCGCCACGTGATTTCGTCGAAGTCCGCGGTGTCGCTTTGAACGGCAAAAGAGGCTAGTGAGAAGTCGGCGCCATCCAGCGGCTCGCCGCCATTCGGCAAAATCACGCTCTCCGGGAGGCCTTCACGCGCGGTGAAGTCTTTTTCTTCTTCCGTGTAGCGGATACCGACACCCAACTGGAACCGGTCGGTGAAGTCGAAGGTCATGTCGGTAAACACCGCCGTTGCCGTCGCTTCCTGACGATTACACAGCAACAGCGGGTTCTCGTTATCGAGCACACCCGGTACAGCGGAACCGAAGAACTCGGTCAGACCGAGCTGCTGGCGTACGCAGAAGTCTGTGTCGTTCGTCTGGTAGAAGAAACCTGCGACGTAATTGAACATGCCCGGCAGCTCAGAGGCGATGCGTGCTTCCAACTGGAAAGTCTCACGATCGTCATCCCGGCGCGCAGCGAAGAAGCTCTCATACGGTGTACCGAGATACTCGTTAGGAAGACGGGATTCCTGGTTTCGCTGACCGAGCACCGCGTAGATGGTGTGGTTCTCGAGGGCGTATTCAAGGTTCAGGTAGGCGCCGAATACGTCGACCTCCTGAGTGTCATTCAGACCAACGACGCTCGAGTTATGGATGCCCGCTTGCTCCAGCGGATCGCCGCTAGTGACACCCGGGAAGCCGAGTAGCGTCGCCAGCTGTCCGGCGCCGTCCGGGGTCACGTTGACAACCGGGACCGGATCGCTGCGATCGGTGATGACTTCAATTTGCCCGAGGATCGACAGCCGGTCGCTGGGTTCCCACAGCAGCTTGCCGCGCGCGGACAGCACGTCTTTGCCACCGACATTGTCGCCATCACCGCGAACTGGAGAACCGTCGGTCTGGCCGGCATCGCCGAGACCCGCGCCGAACGCATCAATCGGGAAATCGACCTTGCCGTTCTCGTAGTAGCCGTCGCTGGTTTGATAGATACCGGCAAAACGGAAGGCGAGGGTATCGCTAAGCGGTTGGTTATAGGCAAAACGCAGTTTGGTGTCGTCAAAGCTGCCGTATTGCAGGCTGGCGTCGACCGTCTGCGCTTCCATGCTGGGTTTGATGGTTCGCACGACCACCGCGCCGCCTGTCGTGTTTTTGCCGAACAGTGTGCCTTGCGGGCCGCGCAAAACTTCGACAGCTTCGATATCGAAAGGCTCGAGAAGCTGTGTTTGGACGTGGGGGACGACGAAATCGTCGACGATCACGCCAACTTTCGGATCAAAGTGGACGATGATGTCTGTCTCGGCGGCGCCACGCATCGCAAAGGAGGCGGCGTTGAATCCCGTGACAGTCGCGGCGGAGAAGTTCGGCACGAAGGTGGCGATTTCGCCGATATCCTGTGCGAAGAGCCCCTGAAATTGCTCGGCTGACACGGCCGAGACCGCCACTGGCGTCGTTTGTATATCGGTTTCGGTGCGGCGTGTAGCCGACACCACGATCTCTTCAAGCTGCTGTTGCGCTACCGCAACATCTGGAAGGAGCGTAGAAGCAGCGCACAATGTGCTCAGCGCGACCCCCTTCACAGAAACACGCAGACCCTTGTTCATCTTGAATCCCCCCGGATTGCGACAAAATTGGTACATCGCGACTCTGTTGTATCGATCCAAAAAAGTCAAGCAAGACTGTTTTTTTTGATTTCGGGGTGTCTATACTCGACCCGGTCACCAACGGGGGGGTAGTCGAGTGAGAGCGAAGACACGATTTTCAGCGCTGGCAGCGGTGGGTGCTTTTCTTCTGGTCGGTTGCGGCGAGTCGAAGAATGTCACCGAAATAGCGGACAGCGCGGCAACGATTGAGTCGACTGATGAATTCACGGAGCGTGCGGTCGACCTTGGACCACGCGATCAGATGCCCGGAGCTGCGTTGTACGGGCAGTACTGCGCCACCTGTCACAGCGGTGGTATCGCGAAGGCGCCACATCTGACGTTCCTTGAGATGCTGGCTCCGCAGTCGATCCTCACCACGATGAATGAGGGGATCATGCAGACGCAATCGGCCGAGTTGACCGACGCGCAGCGCCGGCACGTCGCTGAGTACATCACTCAGACGCCGGCCGACAGCGAGATGGCGAAGTTGGCCTACGCGCCGATGTGCGATGAGTTAGTTGATATGAATCTTGAGGCTGGCATCGTAAAGGCGGGTTGGGGATACGACACCAATCGGTATTCCAATTCAGAGCAGGCGGGCCTGAGCGCCGATGACGCTGCAGACCTTCAACTGAAGTGGGCCTACGCATACCCAGGTGCGCTGCGGGCGCGTTCTAACCCCACTGTCGGTTTCGGATCTGTATTCGTTGGCAGTCAGGATGGCAGCGTTTATGCGCTGGATCTAGAGACCGGTTGCGCTCACTGGCGCATACAAGCGAGTGCCGAGGTTCGCACCGGTGTGATCCTCGCGGACGGTGCAGACGGTGAGCCGCCACTCGCAATTTTCGGTGACATCCTCGCACGACTTTATGCAGTCAACGCGCTGACGGGCGAGACCGTTTGGTCATTCAAGGTCGACGAGCACCCCAGTGCGACGTTAACGGCTACACCATCGCTCGCCGAGCATCGCGTCATCGTTAACGTGTCATCGCTTGAGGTGACCGCTGCAGCCAATCCTGAGTACGCCTGCTGCACGTTCCGTGGCAAAACGGTTGCAGTGGATGCGGCTAGTGGTGATATCGAATGGACCCACTACGCCATTCCGGAAGCGCCGAGCGAGGTAGCGAGAACGTCGGCAGGCACGGCCGTTATGGCGCCATCCGGTGCGCCGGTGTGGGCGAGCCCCACCATCGATCTGCAGCGCCGCAGAGTCTATATAGGTACCGGTGAGAATTATTCGTCCCCAGCCGACGGCAATAGCGATGCTGTCATGGCGGTGGATCTGGACAGCGGTGAGCGAGTCTGGACTCGGCAGACATTCGAAGGCGACGCTTGGAACGTCGCCTGCATGATGGCCAATAATCCGAACTGCCCGGAGGAGGATGGTCCCGACTTCGATCATGGTTCGAGCATCTTGCTGGTTGACGCGGGTGAGGATCGGCAAGTCCTCGTTGCCGGTCTGAAAGACGGTCACGTTATCGGACTCGACCCGGACGCCGAGGGCAACCTGTTGTGGCAGACGCGGGTCGGTCGCGGCAGCATTCAGGGTGGCGTCCATTTTGGACTGGCTGCCGAAGGCAGCACCGTCTACGTACCGATCAACGACATGAACGACACTCGCAATGGTGATGTTCTATCTGCCGAGGATGCGCGACCCGGCGTGCACGCAGTGAACGCGGCAACCGGAGAGGTGATCTGGAGCTATGTGCAGGACGATGTCTGCCCGGACGACATGGCGTTGTGTGACCCTGGCGTCTCTGCGCCGGTCACGGCTTTCCCGGGTGCCGTTGTCGCCGGCCACCTCGATGGCTTCCTCCGAATCTATGCCCGTGAGTCGGGCGAGGTGCTCTGGTCCTATGACACAAAGCAGCCGGTGCTCGGGGTTAATGGTATCGAAGGTGCTGGCGGCGGCATGAGCGGGGCAGGACCAGTCGTTGCGAATGGTCATCTGATCGCAAACTCCGGCTACGGCCTTTATTTCCATGGTGCCGGCAACTTGCTTGCTGTGTTCGCACCGAAATCGCAAACAGAGTCTGGTGACTGATGGGTCCGACGGGGCGGGTCGTTACCCAGAACGCGTGGGTCGTCACCGATATCGAAGCGGCCGCGCGGGCATGGTCGCGGACACTCGGCATAGGGCCGTTCTTTCTCGGAACCTATCCTGAAAGTGTGTTCGAAGAGATGCGCTATCGAGGTGCATCGGGCGTACTGACGATGCGCACTGCGATCGCCTACAGCGGAGATCTGCAGATCGAACTGATTGAGCCACTTGGCGATGCGCCAAATGCGTATCGAGATGTCTACCCCGCAGGGCGCAGTGGCTTCCATCATGTGTGTTTGTGGAGTGAGGATATCGATCGCGATATCGGTCACTACGCGCGTGCAGGGGCTGCGACTGTCAATATCGGTCGTATGCGTGGCGGTCCGAGATTCGCCTACATTGATACGCGACAGCAGTTCGGGTGCATGACGGAGTTGCTAGAGCCGCATCCGCATGTGAAAGCGATGTTTGCTAACTGGCAATCGCAGAGTCGCGATTGGGACGGTCGTGAGCCAATTGTGTATTTGTAGCGCTAGAGCCAGCGACGCGTTCGATTCAAATAGTCTTGAAAGGGTTGCCCGAACTTTGCAAGGAGTGCGGTTTCTTCCGGGATGATCTGTAGCTTATTGAGCAGAGGGATGAAGCTCAATCCGATCAAAACGGCGGCGCCATTGCCCAACCAAACCGCCCAGGCCAACACGACCATCAGCAAGCCAAGATACATCGGGTTCCGTGTCCATCTGAAGATGCCGTCAGTGACCAACGAACTCGCTTTCTCAGGCTGTAACGGGTTTACCGTGGTGCGGTGTTTTCGAAATTGTGCGACACCGATGAATGCGATCATCAGTCCCATGACCAGCAGTGCAATGGCGACGAAGCTCTGACGTGGAACTCTGTAGGTCAGCATAGGCGTCGCATTGGCGGCCAGCTTCATGGCGACGCCGAGTGCGCCTGCGATGAGTGGCGGGGGTATGTGCATTGCTTCTCCCTAGCGACCGCGCATTTCGTCGACAACATCATGCCCGTAAATGGCGTCGAATTGCCGATGGATTAGTGACGGCATCAGCTTCGCGGCAATGCCAGGGACTTGCCAATACCACCACTGGCCGATGCTGCTCGTAGCATGGAATCGATCGGTGTTTGCCGACGCACGTCGCTGGATATCAGAGGTGCGTGGAATGCGATGTTGTTGATAGCGACGTAAGCCCCTTGCGAGATCCCGATGATGCTGCAGCGAGCGGGCAAGTACCCAGGCGTCTTCAATGGCCATAGCCGCACCCTGTGCAACAAATGGCAGCATCGCATGGCAGCTATCCCCCAGCAGTGTCAGATTTTTTGATGACCAACGATCGAGTGGTTCACGATCGAACAGCGCCCATCGGTAGTGCGTATCCGCGCTCTCGATGATGCGCCGCAGAGTGGGATGCCAGCCGGCGAAGTCTTCAAGCGCGTCGTCCCTGGTGCCCTTCGCGGTCCAGCGTTCGTCACTCCAGGCGTCGGTTTCCACGACGCCGACGAAATTGACGAGGTCCCCGCCGCGCAGCCTATAGGTCACGGCGTGTCGACCCGGGCCAACCCATGCTCGCGCTGTTGCGGGTGGTGCGTACTTGCCAAGTGCGCTTGTCGGAACGGTGCACCGCCAGGCGACGTTTCCGGTAAACCTGGGGGCTGCATCTCCGAAAACCTCTGAACGGATCTTCGAACGCACACCGTCCGCTGCGACCACCAGGTCGGCGCGTTCATGGCGGTTACGATTGGTTTGCAGTGCAATGTCCTCGGCGGACTCGTTGACTTTCTCAACCGCAACGCCGAGTTCGAGCGCACCAGGTTGCCGGGCATCCAGCGCTGCGGCCAAGACATCAACCAGATCAGCTCGGTGACAATGCAGGTACGGTGCGCCCCAGCGCACGGCGGCCGCGGAGCCCGCCGGTACCGAAAACACCGGTTTGCCGTCGATACCGCGGACCATTTCTATGCGCGTGGGCGTGACCGCAACGTCCATCAATGGCTCCAGCAGATCGAGTGCTCGCAGTACCCGAGAGGCGTTTGGCGAAATCTGGATGCCAGCGCCGACCTCGCTGAGCTCAGGTGCTTTTTCGATAACGCGCACACGCCAGCCATGAGCTTGCAATGCTAGTGCGGTGGTCAATCCGCCAATGCCGGCGCCGACGATCAGGGCGTTTTGGTCTTGCGAGTTGCGCATAGTCTCAATGCTACGTGAGAGTGATGTCATTGGGGTATGCTGTCGCGCCTCGCAGCGATTATGGGAGTCAGCCGATGCGCAAGATGACGGTCACAGGACAGGCAGGTCTGGAAGACTTGAAGCTCTCGGAAGCGGAAGTCGGTGAACCCGCCGCGGGACAGGTGCAGGTGCAGTGGAAGGCGACCTCACTGAACTATCACGATTTGATGGTTGCGCAGGGTTTGATCCCTGTCGCAGGCGACAGAGTACCGATGAGCGACGGCGCCGGGGAAGTGGTTGCAGTTGGTCAGGGAGTGACCCGATGGCAGGTTGGCGACCGCGTCATGTCGACCTTTTTCCCGTTGTGGAGAACCGGTGCCCCCGCGCTTGAGAACATGTGGCAAGTCGCTGGTGAAACCGTTGACGGTTTTGCCCTTGATCGCAGCAACGTGGGCGAACATACCCTGACGACGGTGCCCGATGGGTATACGGATGCGCAGGCGGCGACGCTACCGTGCGCCGCCGTGACAGCCTGGCGCGCGCTGGTCGAGGAATGCAACGTGCGGCCGGGAGATACGGTACTGATCGAGGGCACTGGAGGCATGTCTCTGTTCGCCTTGCAGATCGCCAAGGCCGCAGGTGCTACGGTGATCGCGACCTCTTCATCGGACGACAAGCTCGAGCGGCTGCGTGACATGGGTGCGGACCATACGATCAATTACCGCAGCGACGAGAATTGGGGTAAGAGTGCCTACGCGTTATGTGGCGGCGTGGATCATGTTCTGGATGTTGGGGGTGGCGCGACGATTCGCCAATCGACGGAGGCGGTCGCAATCGGCGGCAATATTGTCCTGATCGGCATTCTTGGTGGGCGTAAGGGCGAGATTGTCTTCCCGAAGTATTTTTTCAAACAAGTGCATCTCGCTGGCATCGCAGTCGGCAGTCATGTGCATCAGGAGCGCATGGTGCGTGCAATCGATCAGGACGGATTCAAACCGGTGATCGATAAAAGTTTTTCACTACCCGAACTCGGTGATGCATTCGCGTATCAGGCCTCGGGGCAGCAGTTCGGCAAGATTGTGGTTGAGTATTGAGGAGTAGACATGGGCAAGGCACACGAATACACGATGACAATGTCCTGGACCGGGAACACCGGTGAGGGCACCAAGACTTACAAGAGCTACGACCGCAATTTCAGCGTCAATGCCGATGGGAAGCCCGAATTACTCGGTTCTGCTGATCCCAACTATCTTGGTGATGCCTCTCGCTGGAATCCCGAGGAATTGCTCGTGGCCGCACTGTCGGGCTGTCACAAGCTCTGGTTCCTGCATTTATGTGCCATGAAGCGCATTGTCGTTACCGACTATGTTGATCACCCAGTCGGGACGTTGAATGCCGAGTCGGATGGCAGCGGGGAGTTCACCGCAACCGTATTGAAGCCGACCATTACGCTCGCGGATCCATCGCAAGCGGAGGCCGCTGACGCACTGCACGAAACTGCGCACGACAAGTGTTTCATTGCCCGGTCAGTCAACTTCCCCGTCACGGTAGAGGCCACCTACCAGTAAACGAAACTCAGGCAGTCGGGCTGATGATAAGACCTACGTCAGGTCTGGCTTCGCCCGACAGCACTTCTTTGTAAGCTGCCTGCAGCAACGACATGCCATTCAAATGTCGGTAGCTGATCCAATCGGCGGTGGCTTGCGTTGCGTTGAGCCAGAACTCGTAGGTGCGCTTCTCGAACTCGCCAGGTCCCCACTCCTTGTTGCGAGCTTGCATGTGTCCGGGCGCGAAGAACATTTGGCTGCGCTCACGAATGAATTCAGGTCCCATTGAGTTTTCTTCGTAGTGGGTCAACCCGACGTTTGAGGTGAATTTCATGTTGTCGCCAAGCATTCCGTGCAACTTGGACAGCACCGTGCCATTACCGGACATATCGACGATCACCGTTGGTTTCTCGACGTCGATCGCTTCAAGGTCGTTGTAGTCGACCGCGCTATCGTAGAAGCCCATGTTGCGAACCGCATCGAGATTGCCTCTGGAGGTGACCCCGAAGACCGGACGCTTCCCTTCGTCGGTCGACAGGCCGACCGCGAGCCCCACCGAGGTTTTTGAAGATGCGCTTGGGATGATGATCTGCTCGGCGCCGAAGAAGTCATTGGCGATCAGGTAGTCATAGAGACAGAAAGAAGTCGCGTACAACGGGAACAGCAGCATGCGCGCATCGTCCAGCGCGGCGTCGTAATGGGGCTCGTGTGAGCAGCGCGCATAGGCGTTGTACACCGGCGGCAATTCCGCCCGATGCTCAGCAGCATCGAAAAAGCGCGTCGCGGAAATGCGCCCGGGCTTCATCCGCAGGTGCGTGCCCATCGGCCAATAGCCGTACAGTCGCTCGCCGACCGCAATCTCATCATGGTTGGATTCCACAACATCAGCGAAACCCCAAACAGGAATGATGCCGAACTCGTCGCTGACCGGAAAGAACTTCCAATAACCGATGCGCTCCCCAACCACGGCGTACGTGATGTTGTTCGCCGTCAGCGCGAATCGATCGATTGCAACGATGATCTCACCAGACTTTGCCGGCGCTAGCTCCTGCTCGCTCACGCGCGTGTTCGAGTATGTTGTCCTGTGAACTTCCAGTTGGCTGTTTTGCATGTGTCCGCCCCGCTTGTTATCTGCTCGCGAGTGTCGGTCGATCACGTGTAGGGGTCAACCGGTTCTGGATCAGTTGGATCGCCATGGCGGCGGCGATCTGTCCAGGAAGCTTTGGATTCCTTGCTGCCCTTCCTCACCTGCAAGTGCCTGCGAGAAGGCATCGGCAGCGCGCTCGATGAAGTCGTCGAGCGTTTGCGCTTCGAGATGCTGCATCAGCGCTTTCGTTGTCCGATTCGCACCGGGTGCGCATGAGCGAATGTCGCCCTTGATCCGCTCGAGCCGCTCTTGCAATCGCTCCTCATCCGATTCGACGAAATCGGCGAGTCCAAGCGCAAGCGCTTCATCAGCCGCAAACGCAGCTCCCGTGAGCATCAGACGTTTCGCAGCGATGGTCCCGGCGCGGCGCACGATCCAGGGTGCAATCTGTGCGGGTATCAATCCGAGTCGTGTCTCCGTTAATGCAAAGCGTGTGTCTGCGTGGACGATCGCGATGTCGGCCGCCGCCATCAGGCCGAGTCCACCTGCCATCGCAGCGCCGTGGGCGACCACTATTACAGGTTGTGGCTGCAGTGCCACCGCGCGCAGCAACCTGCCGGTTTCACGGCTGGCGGTGTGAATGTCCTCGAGCGAGGACTCGTGTTCGTTGTTCAGTGCGCGGAAGCCCTTTAGGTCGCCGCCCGCACAAAACACCTCGCCCGCACCCCGAAGCGTCATGCCGCGAATACTGATGTCTTCCCTCGCGCGAACGAGTTCTGAAGTGAGCGTCGAAATCAGCTCCGGCGAGAGTGCGTTGCGCGAATCCGGGCGGTTCAACTCGAGCGTCAACCAGTCGGTCTCGCGAGTGATATTGAGGGTTGTGTCCGTCACTTGGGGAGTGTAACCGGGAGCGACAAAAAAGCCCGGCGCAGGGCCGGGCTTTTCCTTTATCGGAGCGATTTGCTTACCAGCGGTTGGACCCGCCGCCGCCGCCGTAGCCGCCGCGATCAGGGCGCGGCGCGCGCGGACGCGCTTCGTTAACCGTGATATTCCGGCCATCGAGGCTCGTGCCGTTCAGACCATCAATCGCGGCCTGCGCTTCGGCGTCGCTACCCATTTCAACGAAGCCGAAGCCTTTGCTGCGACCCGTGTCACGGTCGTTGATGACCACGGCAGAATCGACGGTGCCGAACGGCGCGAACGCGTCCTGCAGCTGATTCTGGTCCACTGAATATGGCAAATTGCCGACGTAAAGTTTCTTACCCATTTGATTTAAACCTCCTTAAGGCTTTCCAGTCGCTCAAGAAGATTCAGGCACTCTGCCAGGAACTCGGTCGAAGCGATAACGGGGATATATTATAACGTTTGGCATGACCCTTTGATCAACGCCAAACCAGAAAATTTCACAAAAGTGAAATGCGAAAGCACAGCCCCCCAACCGTGGTGACAGTTTACAGGGGAATAAACGCAGGTTCCAAAAAACCGTGTGATCTGAATCGCTTTTCCGATCGGAATAACTGGACTTGGCTCTGCGCAAAAACTAATATTTCCGAAGTTTCAGAAATTAATGAAATCAATGGAAATCACGCCATACCAACAGGCTTTCGTCCTGCATTTTGGTGAGATGGGCAGCCGCTGGGGCATCAACCGTACTGTGGGACAAGTGTACGCGTTGCTTTATGTCAATAAAGCGCCGTTGAACGCGGAACAGATCACCGCGGCACTCTCGATATCGAGATCCAACACCAGCATGGCGTTGAAGGAACTGCAGGCGTGGCGTCTCGTCAGGCTCCAACACTTGCCGGAAGATCGCCGCGACTACTTCAGTGCGCCCGAGGATATTTGGGAAATTTTCCGGACGTTGGTGGTAGAGCGTCGTAAACGCGAAATCGACCCCACACTTTCACTGCTGCGCAACGTGCTTTTGGAGCGTGCGACAAGTGAAGAGGATCAATACGCGGAGCAGCGCATGCGCGACATGCTCGAGTTGATTGAGCTTGTGACTGGCTGGCTGGATGACGTTAGTGATCTTGAACATGGAACTGCGGTCAAGCTCATGAAGCTTGGCGGCAGCGTACAAAAGTTGCTCACCGCCCCCGCTCGCTTCAAGCGCGGCGGCAAGGCACGAGCGGGAGGAAACGAGTAGATGAACGCCGATCCGCTGTTGTTATCGCGAATTCAGTTCGCCGCCAACATCAGTTTCCACATCCTGTTCCCGATGATCACCCTCGCACTGGGGTGGTTGTTGTTGTTCTTCAAGTTGCGTTTCAACGCAACCGGCGACGACAAGTGGATGAACGCCTATCGATTGTGGGTCAAGGTGTTCGCGCTGTCGTTCGCGCTGGGAGTGGTCAGTGGCATCACCATGAGTTTCCAGTTTGGCACCAACTGGCCAGGCTACATGGAGACAGTCGGGAATATCGCAGGACCGCTACTCGGTTATGAGGTGCTGACCGCGTTTTTCCTGGAGGCGAGCTTTCTCGGCATTATGTTGTTCGGCTTTAAAAAGGTGTCGAACCGGGTGCACACGCTTGCGACTGTGTTGGTTGCAGGTGGGACGACGCTCTCTGTTTTCTGGATTCTCGCGCTCGTTTCGTGGATGCACACGCCTGCGGGCTTCGAGATGCGCGATGGCGTCGCTTATGCAACGGACTGGATGGCAATCATCTTCAACCCGTCGTTTCCGTACCGGTTAATCCATACAACGTTAGCGTCGTTTTTGACGGTCGCTTTCCTGATGTCCGGTTTGTCGGCGTTTCGCTGGTTGCGTCATGATCGCACGCCGGCGGTCACTGCCACCCTGCGAACCGGCTTGATCCTTGGCGCCATCATCACGCCACTGCAAATCCTCGCTGGAGATTTGCACGGACTGAACACCAAAGAGCACCAGCCCGCGAAAGTGGCTGCGATGGAAGGATTGTGGGAGACGCAAGAGGGAGCACCGCTCGTCTTGTTTGGTATCCCGGACGAGGATGCACGAACCAATAACTACGCGGTGGAAATCCCTGGCTTGGCCTCATGGATACTCACGCACGATTTCAACGGCGAATTGACCGGCTTGAATGATTTCGAGTCGCACCCGCCTGTGGCGCCGGTGTTCTGGGCGTTCAGGGTAATGGTTGCGACAGGTCTTGCCATGCTGGTTGCAGCTTGGTGGGGCGTAATCAAGCTGCGTCGCGGTGGGCTCCCGGGAGTCTGGCTGATGCGCATTCTGACAGCGATGACGTTCTCCGGTTGGGTCGGTGTGCTCAGTGGCTGGTACACGACCGAGATCGGTCGGCAGCCGTACTTGG
This sequence comes from uncultured Chromatiales bacterium, assembly GCA_963922335.1. Taxonomy (GTDB): domain Bacteria; phylum Pseudomonadota; class Gammaproteobacteria; order Steroidobacterales; family Woeseiaceae; genus CALBPI01. Next base: position 95,315 of record CAWUIB010000011.1, read on the forward strand.
TATCTGGTGTGTTGAAGACGGCTGATGCGGTGGGCCCGGTCAGTGGTGGCGCGGTCGCCGTGACGCTGACGCTCTACCTGATCCTCTACACCATCCTGATCGGTGCGTACATCTCCGCGGTGTTCTATCTTGCGCTGAAAGCGGGCTCGCCGGAGGCAAAACGTGCCGAGCCGGCGGCACATGGTCCGGCGTTGATTCCGGGCGTGCGTCTGGAAAATGCCTGAGCTGATACCCGATCTGTCGACCCAGGAAGGCTGGTTGCCGCTAGCCTTCATGGTCATGATGGGGATCGCGATCCTCGCCTACGTGATCCTGGACGGGTTCGATCTTGGCGTTGGCATGCTGCTGCCATTGGGCAACCCCGATGAGAAAGATCTGATGATCGCGTCGATCGGACCGTTCTGGGATGCCAATGAGACCTGGTTAGTGTTGGGAGTGGGCATTCTTCTGGTCGCATTCCCAACGGCGCACGGCATCATTCTTGGCGAGCTGTATTTGCCGATCGCGATGATGTTGATTGGTCTGACACTGCGCGGTGTGGCCTTTGATTTCCGTGTTAAGGCACGCGACAAGTTTAAAGAGACTTGGAATCGCGCGTTTTTTGCGGGCTCCACTCTAGCCGCGATCAGCCAGGGCTATATGTTGGGTCAGGTGATCACCGGTTTTGTTGGTGATCTGCCCAGCCTACTGTTCTCGCTGTTCATTGGTATCTGCCTCGCCTCCGGGTATGCGCTGCTAGGTGCGACCTGGCTGATCATCAAAGCAACCGACGATTTGCAGATGCGCTCGATCCGCTGGGCACAAAACTCAATAGTGATGATGGCGGTCGGCATCGCTTCGGTGTCGGTTGTTACCCCACTCGTCAGCAACCGGGTGTTCCACAAGTGGTTTGACATCGGAAATCTTCTGATGGTTTGGCCAGTGCCCGTTGCAACGCTTGCGACGATCGCAATCGCATGGCGTACGCTGAAGCGCCTGCCGGTGCGTCTCGCCGACGATAATCACTACGGCGACTGGGTCCCGTTTGTTTGTACCTGCGGGCTGTTCCTGCTTTCGTTCCACGGCTTGGCCTACAGCCTGTTTCCGTACCTGGTCGTCGACCGCGTTACGATCTGGGACGCCGCTGCAGCGCCGGAGTCGCTCCTGATCATTTTCTTTGGTGCCGCTTTTGTGCTGCCGGTCATCATCGGTTACTCGATATTTGCGTATCGTGTGTTTTGGGGAAAGGCAACGCCACTCGAATACTACTGAGCGCAACGACATGAACAACGGAGTCATGATGCTGGCGGCGATCACAGCCGTGGTCGCGTTTTTCAATCGAAATACGCTGCCAAGTCCTGAGTTCATTTTGCCGGAACTTGCCTCTGCACCCGTACAGACCCAATCGCGGTCAGCTGCGTTCGAGGCTCGCTGGAAAGGTCGGGACTACAAGGTCGATCCACTTTACGAATACAGTCTCAGCGGATTGGTCGTGTCCTATCGGCAACACGACGGCGAGTCGCGCATGCACCGCCAGAGCGATGACCACCTGAATGCGGCGGACCTGTGTGTGGTGTGGGGTGCCAATGCAGACCATAGCGGGCTCAACAAGCTGGATTTTTACAACGGGATATTCACCTGTAACTGGTCAACACGCGACCAGGCGGCGTGGGATGCGTTTGATCAAACCGAGATATCCAACAATCATTTGTTATCCGACAGCCCAGCGATACGCAAGGCGATCAGCAAAGTAAAAATCGGTGATCAGATTCGCTTGAGTGGATACCTGGCGGAGTACACGTCCCCGAATGGCAGTTCACGCGGCACGAGTACAACAAGGCTAGATACGGGTGATGGTGCCTGTGAAACGATCTATCTCGACAATTTTGAGATCATTAAACGTGTGATTACGCCTTGGCGGTGGATCTGGTGGGGTTCGCTCGCAGTGCTCCTGCTGAGCATCGTCAATCACTTCCGCATGCCGGTGCGGATACGTCGTTAGGATTTCCCGAATCTCGATTCGAAACCCTTGTGAACCCGCCATCCGAAGAATGGCATGACGATGCCGAGCGCGGCGTAGGTCCAGCCGGCAAACAGGAATGTCTGCTCGGAGCCCAGTAGTGCCACCAGGATCGAGACGATCGCCGACGAGCCGATGATCAGCCATGAGAGCACTTCCGCACGTGTCAGGAAGCGCTCAGGCTCGGAGAGCGATAAGCGCTCGCGTGCGCTTAATGCGTAGGCATAAAGCGCTGCGATCGAGAAGCTGGCCAGCAGAAATCCCACACCATAAATGACGAACAGCGCGCGCGCTTCGTCCGGAGTTGTTATGCGCATTTCGTAGGGTACCCAACCGCCGGTCAAAGACGACAGCGCAGCCGATGCCATGGCTCGAAGCGGAAACACATACACCAGCAAAACAAAAACCAGGAACATACTGATGAGGGTCGCTCCCGTGGTGTCGAGTCCGTATCGTCGTGACCACGCCCTGTGTGCGAACCAGAACATCATGAGTAGCGCGAAAGAGGCGAGAAATGCCGGGATGAACCGAAGCGCATAGATCAGCTCTTCAAAAGACTTCGGTACCTCGTCGAACGAAATCACCAGCAGCGTAAGGGTGAACGCAAACGCGGCGTCGACAAACGTCTCCAGGCGGGTATTTTCGGCGCCTCGGTCTCTGAACACCCCATCTTCGAGAAACGGCAGCTCATCCGATTTCATTGCTGACTCCGTCACGATCATGTTGGGCACGATAGTGACGATCGGGACGCTACCGCGTCAACAAGACGAGGCCTCAGGCCGTGCTTCGAAAGCGACCAGTATCGATCGAAACCGTGGAGGGCAATAACGTCATCGACCAGTATTGGTGCAATGTTTGAACCATCTCGTAGGTGTCGGCCATCGTCATCGGTTTTGCGAAGTAGCCTGCAACGTTATGTCGGTAGGCTTCATTGATATCTTCTGGACGTGAAGAGGTGGAAACGATGAAGACCGGTGTTGAGGCGATCATGGGGTCGAGTCGGATGCGCTCGAGCAGTTCCAAACCGCTGAGCCCCGGAAGATTGATATCCACAAGCATCACCGGCGGACGTCGCAATGCGTGCTTCTCAATTTGATCGCGCAACAGCGTGAGTGCTTGCTCACCGTCTACGGCGCACAGCAGGTCGACAGCGACATTCATGCGGCGATAGCTGCGCTTGAGTTTTTCAATATCGAGATCGTCGTCTTCGACGACCAGTAAGGTGTAGCGTGCTCTGTTCATGCTGCAACTACCTCGGATTCATTCAGTAAGGACTTGGGCCATCGCACACTGATTCTTGTGCCGCTCGAGGGCACTGAGACTATCGATATTTCCCCGCCAACGGACTCGGTGATCTTGCGAGCGAGTGCCAGTCCCAGGCCTGAGGTTCTCGTGTTTTCCGCCGGCGAGAGCGACTTGAACGAATCGAAAGCGGATTCATGGAAGGACGGCTCGATGCCCGGACCATTATCGTTGATGGTGAAAAAGTAATGGTGCTCGTCCTCGGTGATTTGTACGTCGATCTCGAGGGTTTGCTCGTTATCGTGGTGCCTTACGGCATTGTCGAGGAGTTCCCGAAGCACCTGAATGACACGGCCTCGATCGATACTCAATGCACCGATTTCGGTCTCGACTTTTGGCATATCGTCTGGCAACTCGAGCCCTTCGCTGGCTGCGCTGACCAGGGAGGAGACCGTGAGAATCTCTATCACCTGAGGTTGCGCGCCAACTTCGCTGTAGGAAAGCACGCCATGAAGGAGTGCATCCATTCGATGTGCGCGCTTTGCGATGGTCTTTACGTGCCCCAGTGTGGGGACCAATTGCTCGGCAACTTTGGTGTCGTGGATTGCGGCGAGGTCTTCTCGAATCCACTCCGTCAGTCCAACGATTCCTCGCAGCGGTGCCCTTAACTCACGGCTTGCTGCGTGCGCGAAATCGGTGAGTTCCGAGTTCGCCGTGGACAGGGCGTGGTTCAGGCTGCGGTGAGCCGCCGTGGCGGCGTCGATGCGCGCGAGTGCACGGCGATTAGCGCGCGCCATGCTGACGAAGACGTACAGTAGGAACAGATCGATGCTGAGGCCGGCGATCAGAATCGCCGTCGATACGCCGGTGTCCGGCAGGAATTCATTGGACCGAAACTCAAATTCCCATTCGCGCCCAAACATCGGAAGGATACGGTTCGTGCGATGTCGTTCATTGCCGGTGCTGGATTCGAATTCGTCGAATAACACGCTCGTTCCGTCGGTGAGTTTGATGGCTACCTCTCGGTTGTCGCGTCCCAGGGCGCCAACCAGAAGATCATTAAAATTGAATGGCGCGTAGACGAAGCCGAGGAACGCGCCGGGCCGGGCGTCCCAGGACGCATTCATATCGCTGTTGTAGAACGGCGCTAGCAACAAAAAGCCCTGCTGCCCGACGTCGTCCTGAACAAGCTGGATGGGCGCCGTAATCTGTGTGGATCGAGTGTCGCGCGCCCGCCGAGCGGCGGAGTACCGGCGTGCCTCGTGTGCCATATCCAGCCCAATGGCGGCGAGATTGCGCGCCTCAGGCTCGACGTAGACGATGGGCAATAGCTCGTCCATGTCGTGTTCGGGGTAGGGTTGATATGTCGGCCGATCTCTGCGGTATTCGGCTATGTGGGTGTCAACGTTTTCGCGCGACACCGCCACGATGAGACCGATGCCTGCGATACCGGGATAATTGGTATCGATCGCGAGCCGGTCGGCGAAAGTTCGCCATTGTGCCCGGGTTGGACGTTCGCTGCTCGCATGCAGTCCGGCGACACCCGCCAAGAGCGCGGTTTCGTAGGTCGACATCCGAAAGTCCACCTGCTCAACAACGCGCTCTACCACCTTATCAAATCGCGCATCCGCCGCTTGTGCGGCTTCATTGCGCGCGATCATTGCACCAATGAAAGTCAGCGCAAGTGCTAATACCAGTACGGTCCAATGCAATCCGGTCAGACGACTGGCCTGTTCGAAGATTTCATTACGCGAGTGCGCAGAGCGTAGCTGGCGTTCCGCTGCATTAATCGTTGCGTTCTTCATAATCGATCGCTGGTGAACCCCTGAGGCATCAGTGCCATAAGGGAAGTAGCGGCCGAAATGGCGCGATCCTTAGTGAGGCGTCGCGCTTGCTCGTCTTGTGGGAACCAGCCTTTCGAGCAGCGAGCGAGTCTGCTCAACTGTCGAACTGACGTGGAAGTTCGTCTCGATGCGGTTGCGCCCGTTTTTCCCCATCAGCGCTGCCGATTTCGGGTCGGAGTGCAATTGCCTGATCGCGCTTGCCAGGGCATCTGAGTCTGCGACCGGCACGACCAGTCCCGATTCCTGATGTGCTACCAACTCAGCGTTTCCGCCGGTGTCCGTGACGATGTTCGGGACGCCGTAAGCCATCGCTTCGATCACGGTTTTCGGCAGGCCCTCGCGGCGCACGGCAGGCAGGACCGCGACATCACATGCCTGGATCAGGCTGGTAGCGTCTCTGCGCAGTCCCAATGTCAGGGTTCGCCCACCGATGCCGGCTTGTGCCAGCTCAGCGCCAAGATGCGCGTCGTCCATACCGCTGCCGATCAGAACCAGTTTCAGGTTATTGAGGTCAGTTAACTTCGCGCAGGCTTCGATCAGGTACTTGACGCCTTTCCGAGGCCGGTTGTTGGCCACACATCCAACAACGAAATCACTCTCGGCTAGCCCCAGCGCACCTCTTGATGTGGCGGGCTCCGTGTACCACGACAAATCGTGACCTTTATAAATGCGCTCGACGGAAACGGATTTCCTAACACGCGGTCTCAGGTCGTCCACAACGGATTGAGAGACGCCCACGATAGCGTCCACACGAGGATGCAGGTGCGTCAAATAAGCGGCAGGATCGTGACGGTAGATATTGCCGGTTTGACCACGGTACGTGATCATGACCACGGGTAGGCCGATGCAAGCGAACGCTGCGTTGCATATCGCCTTGTTGTTGAATGCGTAAACGGCGTCGATACGATGCTCGACGATGTTCTTTCGAATCTCTCTCATGTCCTTCCAAGAGAACTTCTTGCGCAGTTGCTGGTGCATCAGATTGATGCCTGAGGCACGGAGCTCTTCCGCGTAAGCAGAATCGCGCTGCGTCAGCACATGCACTTCGACGCCGACGCGCTGCAGTCCGATGAACGACTCTGCTTCGGGTCGAACGCTGTTGCGAGTATCAGCGTGGGATGAAATGCAGAGAAGACGCATCCGCTATGGTCGTTGCCAGATAATGTCGCATTGACGATCCGCAGTCTCGAGCGAATCGACAGACGTCGTTACTACTTCACCGTCCTTGAGCAACCCGGGTTCGAAGCCTTTGCTTGCGAGCAGGTCGAGCATGTCGCGTGGCTTCAGGCCACCCTGTCGCATGTAGTGGGGAGAGAATTCGGTGACGACGACCTCACAGCGATCGAGAGTGGCGTGCGCCCCTCGCAGTGCGACCAATTCAAATCCTTCGATATCGATCTTCATTAATCGAACGGGCCGGTCCGCAAGCTGCATGGACTCGAGTACGTCATCCAGTCTGGCGGTCGGTATATCGACAGTGGCGTGATCGTTGATGGGCAGGAGTGAATGACGCCCCCTGTTGGCATCTGAAAACAAATGCAGAGCGGCACCGTCGCTGTTATCGGACAGCCCCATTTCATGCAGCGTCACGTGCTCAGCTTGATTCTGTTGCAGGTTATACCTGATGAGATCGAGGTTGTCCGGAGCCGGTTCGAAGGCGTGAACCTCTGCCGTCGTGCTGCGGCACAGGGTTTCGAAAAGTAGCGCATACCAACCGATGTTTGCGCCGATGTCGATCAATAGTTCGCCATCCTTCGGTTCGACGGTGGCGCGCAGCCATTCGGTAAGCTGCGGCTCGTGGCGGCCGTACTTGTAGATATGGCGCCCGACGACATCTTCGGTCTTGACCCGGAATTTCAACGCGCCGACGCGCGCATTCAGGAACGCCCGACGAAGCAGGAAGCGATTGAGGACGTAGCTTACGGACTTGAGAGCAGACATCCGCGGCATGGTACTGGAAGCGGGCGAATCGCGCACCGACTTGGACTGTGAGGTGCTCTTGGCCCACACTCGCCAGATGAGTAAAGGCGACGCCGAGCAACCACTACCGATTAGCGCCGTGATGATCTGCGGGGATGAAGCCGCACTGATCGAGCAGTGTCTTGAGTCGCTCGCGGACCTCGGCGAGGTTTGCATCTACTTCAACGGAAAAGATGCGATGAAGTTCCGGCAGAAGGTTGCCGGGTTTCCCAACGTCGTTGTGCACGAGGGTCCGTTTGTGGGCTTTGGTCCGAGCAAGCAGCGGGCGGTGTCATTAGCCAGGAATGACTGGGTGCTGTCGATCGACAGCGATGAGTGGCTGGACAGGGAGTTGCGACGCGCACTGCAAGAGATTCCGCTAGAGAACGGGAAAACAGCATTTGAGATTCTGCGCAAGAACCGATTCATGGGCGTCCACGTAGCGCGTGGCGGCTGGGGTAACGATCGACTGTTACGCGTTTTTCATAGCGAAGCTGCCCGATTCAACGACAAACCTGTGCATGAGAAAGTCGAAGTGGAGCCTGACGTATCGGTTGTGATGCTGCCGGGCACGCTCTGGCATGAGGCGGTCACCGACGTTGACCAGTTCTTGCAGAAAATCAGTCGCTACTCGACCCTGAATGCCGCGCAGAAATCCACTCCAGTGCACCCCATCTTCGCTCTGCTGCGCGCGCAGTTTGCGTTTTTCAGGAGCTATATTTTGCAGCTGGGCGTGCTGGCTGGGTGGCGTGGGCTGGTCATCGCCTATGCGCGCGGCGTTGGCACCTTCTTCAAGTACGTGAAGCGGTTCGCCAGACCTCCGGAGTGATGTGCTTAGTCGTCGCTCTGAGAATCTCTCGGTGCGAGGCCGTCCACCACAGTGAAACGTAAGGCAAACGCGGCAACCGCCAAAATGAAGATCGCGCCTGCTTCAAACACGATCGTAGCGGGCTCCATATCCTTGCTCTGCAAGACCACCAGGCGCGCAAGTGCCGTAATTGCGATGAAGATTGGGTAGAGCACCGGGATCGTATTGGAGCGGTAGAAGATCCCAACCATCGAGATGACTTCTGTGTAGAGAAACAACAGCAGGATGTCGGCAATGCGGATGGTCTGATTGGTCCAGACCGTTTTCAGCTCGATCAGTACCGCACCAACCGTCAATGCAACAATCAGAATCAGGATGCTGCGTTCGATCCAGTGGATGATTTTCGGTATGTCCATGCCGACCTCTGTCGTTGTGTGTGACTGCTCGATTGTACGTGCTGAGAGGCGTGCCGCAATTTCCGGCTGAGCTACACTAGCGGGTAATGAGTGCTGGGGGGACTATGGCAGATTCAACGCAACCGCTTTGGGTGCCGAGCGAAACGCGGATCGCGGACAGTGAGCTTGCGCGTTTCGAAGCTTTCGTTGGTGCCCGTACGGGCCGGAAGTTTGATTCCTACGAATCCCTCTGGCGCTGGTCGACTGAGGCGCTGGAGACGTTTTGGTCGTTGTTGTGGGACTTTGCGGAGCTGGCACCTCGAGACCCGGAGGGGCCGGTTTTACCGAGCTCCGCGATGCCCGGTGCGCAGTGGTTTCCCGGGGTACGGCTGAACTACATGGACGCCATCATGCGTCACGCGGATCGGCCTGAACCGGTTGTGATCTGCGAGCACGAGTCGGGTGACGTCGAGACGCTCGAGCGCTCCGAATGGCAACGGCAGGTCGCCGCACTCGCTGCAACGCTTGTTGATCTCGGAGTTGGCCCCGGCGATCGCGTTGTGGCCTACCTGCACAACACCCCTCAATGTCTCGTTGCGTTTCATGCAACTGCGAGCATCGGCGCGATCTGGTCGGTCGCTGCACCGGATCTGGGCGCGAAGGGCGTACTGGACCGGTTCGCACAGATCGAGCCCAAAGTGCTGATCGCGACTGACGGCTACGATTACGGCGGCAAGACGTTCGATCGATCGCAGATCGTGAACACGATGGTTGAGGGTTTGCCGACACTGAAGGCTATGGTGCGAGTGCCGGCAACCGGTTGTCGTTCGGCAAGACCAGAGCGCGTCCCGGTGCTCGATTGGCCTGACGCTATTCGTGGCGATGCGCCGTTGCAGCCGACCGCAGTCGACTTTGGCCACCCGCTTTGGGTGGTTTATTCCTCCGGTACCACCGGCAAACCCAAGGCGATCGTGCACAGCCATGGCGGAGTTTTGCTCGAACATATCAAGCAGATGTCCCTGCAAATGGATATTCGCGCGGGTGACAGGTTCATGTGGTTCTCGAGTACCGCCTGGATGATGTGGAACTACAACATCGCGGCTGCGCTCGTCGGCGCAACCATCTGCATCTATGACGGTAATCCTGCCAAGCCGGATTTGGGTCGGCTTTGGTCGGTCATTGAGCGCCATCGAATACGCGTGTTCGGTGCAGGTGCTGCCTGGTTCGAGTCCTGCCGGAACGCGGGCCTTGCGCCGGGCGAGTCCTATGACTTGTCAATGCTGGATGCGCTTGGGTCCACGGGATCACCGTTGCTACCGGAGGTTTTCGATTGGATTTACGATTCGGTGAAAGCTGACGTGTATCTTGCGTCCATCTCCGGCGGTACGGACTTCGCAACAGCATGCGTTGGTGGTGCGGTCAGCGTGCCTGTGGTCAGCGGAGAAATCAGCTGTCGATCGCTGGGCTGTGCGGTTGAGGCGTTCGACCCGGCAGGTGTGTCGGTCGTCGATACAGTGGGTGAGCTCGTAATCACCAAGCCGATGCCGTCGATGCCGATTGGTTTTTGGGGGGACAGCGACAACCAGCGGTACCTTGAGAGCTACTTTGATACCTACCCAGGTGTCTGGCGGCATGGTGACTGGATACGAATTACCGAGCGGGGGAGCGCGGTGATCTATGGGCGCTCGGACGCGACCATCAACCGACACGGTATTCGGATGGGCACCAGCGAGATTTATCGGGTTGTCGAGTCGATCGACGGCATTGCGGACAGCCTGGTGGTCGATCTCGAGTTTCTCGGCCGCGAGTCCTTGTTGCCTCTGTTTGTCGTGCTTGATCCTGGCGTTGAGCTGACCGAAGCTTTGGTTGGAGAGGTCAAGACGGCGGTTCGGAGCGGGCTTTCCCCACGACATGTGCCGGATGTGATCCACGAGATCACCGAGGTTCCGCGAACGTTCTCCGGCAAGAAGATGGAGATTCCCGTTCGACGTGTACTGCTGGGTCAGGCAGGCGCTGATGGTATCAACCGGGAGACAATGGCCAACCCCGATAGCATCGACTGGTTTCTGACCGCTGCCGCAGATCGCCTGTTGGAGCGCGACCGGGAGTAATATCGCGTGGCTTGCTTCCGATAGCGCAACGGTTGTGTTCGCAGGTTTTGTGCAGGCTGGGAACAGGCGGGAAATAATTGTCTAGATCAGTTACTATTTTTGGCTAGAGTTCTCCCCGCGAAGAGAAGGTCTTATGCAACAGCTGTCCGGGCTTGACGCCTCTTTCCTGTATCTGGAAACAGCCAACACACCGATGCACATCGGTAGCCTCTGTATTTACGATCAGTCGACTGCGCCTGGCGGGCATGTTCGTTTCAAGGACATCCTGAAGTTCTACGAAGAGCGTTTGCACAGAACCCGCGTGTTCCGCCAGCGTCTCGCGAAGGTGCCTCTGTCACTGGACCATCCATACTGGATCGAAGATCCTGATTTCGATCTCGAATTTCATGTGCGTCATATCGCTTTGCCTGCGCCTGGAGACTGGCGACAGTTGTGCATTCAGGCGGCGCGGCTGCACGCGCGCGCTCTCGATCTTAACCGTCCTCTTTGGGAGGTCACGGTAATCGAGGGGCTGGATGCGGTGGAAGGCGTGCCGAAGGGCAGCTTCGCAGTCGTCACCAAAGTGCACCACGCCGCCATCGATGGCGTCTCGGGTGCCGAAATTGCGGCAGCGCTGCACGATCCATCTCCGCAGGCGGAAGTGACACCGCCCGATCGTGAGTGGATCGCTGAGCGAGAGCCAACCGGGTTGGAGATGCTGGCGAGGACCGGCGCTCGGATGGCGGGTGCGCCATTGAGAGTCGGCAAGATGGCCCGTAAAACTCTGCCAGCCGTGGGCAGGATCATTGGCGGTCTTGCGACCAAAGAGCTCAAGGGTCCGCAGTCTGTACCTCGCACACGGTTCAACGGAAATGTGACTTCACACCGTGTGTTTGACGGGCGGACGTTTTCGTTGGATGACATTCGCGCCATCAAGAGCAGTCAGCCGGGCGTGACCGTAAACGACGTTATCGTGACGATCTGCGGCGGCGCTCTGCGCATGTACCTGGAATCGAAATACGAACTGCCCGATGAATCGCTTGTGGCCATGGCGCCGATGTCTGTGCGGATGCCGAGCCAGCGTCGGAGTGAGGGTAACCTTGTTGCCGCGATGAGTCTGCCGATCCGTACGGATATCGAAGATCCGTTGGAGCGACTGCTAGCGGTTAACGAAGGCTCGCAGAACGCGAAGAAAATGACTTTCGCCATGGGTCCGGAGCTCGCTGTGAGCGCCGCTGAATTTTTGCCTTCGACCACGGCGGGTCTTTTGGTACGGGCGTATGCGCGTATGCGCCTGTCTGAGTCGCTGCCGCCGCTGTTCAACACGGTCATCACCAATGTGCCGGGTGCGCAGGTACCTATGTATTCCATGGGCTCGAAGATGGTGGCGAATTACGGCATCGGACCGGTGGTGCATGGACTGGGTCTGTTCCAGCCCGTGCTCAGCTATGACAACAAGATCACGATCAGCGCCGTGTCCTGCCGCGAGATGATGCCGGATCCTGCGTTCTACTGTGATTGCCTTGAGAAGTCTTTTGAGGCGCTGAAAGACGCAACGATCGGCGAAGGTGCCGCTGCTGCCAGTGCGAGACTGGCGAAGAAGGCGCTTGCCAACGGCAGTGACGGCGAGCCCAAAACGCCTTCAGCGAAGGCCACAAAAAAGAAATCCGCGAAGAAGAAAGCAGTCGCTAAGAAAAAGAAGAAGACGACTGTGAAAGACCAGACACCGAAGGGGGGTGAGGCCGCGTCCCGGCCGTGAGAAGGATCTCACGGCCGGGCCGACCATTTGGGGGGATTCAAAAACCCGCGCGATTGGCGCATTTGGATGACGGGGGGCGAAACCTAATGAAGCCCTCCGCGCGGGTCGATCGATGCGGACTTACCGCTTAGTTAAGTAGTAGCAAACGGCGTGCCAAAATCCGGGTTTGACGCCGGTTTGACATCAATCATTGTGAAATCAGCTGTTTATCAACGCTTGTTGAATTAGCTTGGTCCAGATCTGGGGAGCGCTTCGCGCAATGTTGGTGCAATAGGCACTACTGCGGTGCTCTTTTGCAGTGCAGCATTTCTCAAAAGCCGCCTTTTGTGCGGAATCCACCGCCTCCAAAGCCGCCACTTCGGCCTACGTTTCGCGGGATACGCACGCTTCTCGGCATTTTGGGTATGCGTATCTGGCCGATATGACCAGGTCGCCTTCCCGTGCTCACACGCGTTTGCTGAAACCGCTGCGCCTTCGAAATATGTCGCCACAACCGTTCACTGGAAATCAGACCCATCGTGAACTCTGAGAGCATGCGGTTCACGTGGCTCTGGTCATCGATGACGCTGTTACTGCGGTCGAAACCGCGTTCCCGAAATCTGCGCCTCAGCGTAATGAGCCCATTCATGCGGTCCGCACGCTTGCTGTGGAGTTCACGATGACCCTCGATGTATTCGTCCAGTCGATCCGCTTCTTCGCGCAACTCGGCGAGGGTCGCCACGATCTGGTCATCATCTGAGCTTGGGGTTAGCGCTGCCGCTCGCGCAAGCTCACCAATATCTTCGTCGCGCATTTCGTCGGACAGGCACTTAAGTGCCGCGACGTAGTCCGGATCGCGTCCGTCAGCAAATGCCTGACGCTGTCTCAACAGTGCGGCGAATTCCTTTTGGGCGCCTTCGATCCGCTCCTCGATGTCGGCTAGTGCCGTTTCTACTCGGTCTACTGCCTCTCGCAGTGTGTCGCCCCCTGCGTCGCGGTCAGCATTTGCCTCTGCGTCGGCAAGGGTTTGTGCGTGTTCGGCAGCCAGAGCCTCCAACTGTGCTACGTGGGCCGACAGTTGTCGTGGAATCTCATTCAGCGTGAAGAAGTTGCGCCTTGCGCTCTCGAAGCGCACGTGGCGGGCGACGACGCCATCCATGAACCGCTTGATGAGTCCGCCCCGATATTCCGACGTGCCGTAGCCCTCTGCCCACAGATACGAAAACAGCGGATCATTGTCGTAGGGCTCACGTTTGAGCTCGCGCTGTGCCTGCGCATCGTTTAGCTTTTCGGTCGCATTGGCGACGGTATCGAGGGCCTTTTGCGCGGTATCGACGAGACGCTGATGCGATGTTGAATTTGCCAGCTGCCGATCCACATTCTCCAGGAGGTTTTCGAGTGCGCTCTCGGCGTCCTCGAGTTCCTGTGTCCGTGATTGCTCTTCGCTGCGTAGCTCGGTCAGTTTCGCCTCGTTCTCGGCGATTGATTTCGCCAGTGCCTCGAGTGCCGTTTCGCGCCGTTCAAGCAACACGATTGCATCACGGTCGGCGCTGCTCTCGGCAGCGCTCGAATTTTGCTCGATATCGCGCAGCCGGTGTTGCGCTAGTGACTGGTAGGCCGCCAATTGGCGACGATGGTTCCGAGCCATGGCGGCGTTGTTGCTCTGGACCTCAACATCGAGCGCACGAAACGTTTCGCGAGCGTCGCTGAGCGCGTCATCGATTCGTGCCAGCAAATGTCGTCCGGACGCCACTAACGTGACTCCCAGCTGTGTATCGCACCGCCGAGGTTAGGCAGGCTGTAGTTGATCTCTAGTGCTCCGCTCGGTTTCTCGCCAGCGCGCGGATTCTGCACAACGCCGTCGTCGACTTTGTCGTCTCGAATCGCATTAAAGACGTCTTCGGGAACACGTACAGCCCATTTACTGACCTGTCTGCTGGAGCCGTCTTCTTCGGAGATGATATCCACAGCGACCGGACGGCCGTTCGGATCCAACGCCTCGACGACGATGTAGAAGTTTTCAATGCTGCCGCGACCGGTTGTTCTGATGACGCCGGTCATCTCGCCAGGGCGGGAGACGATCCGCAGTTGGAGTGGTTGGCGAATGTGCTCTGCGAGCCGCTGCAAGTCCTGTAGTGCATCCTGTGTCGCTTCGACTTGATTCAAGGCGAACGCGGTCCTGGCTTGCTCGATTGCAAGCTCAACAGCCGCTTTTGCCGGTTCTGTTCGCGCGATGCTTCTGGCCGTCTGTGCTGCGTTCTCGATCGTCCCCCGCAGCGAGGCAATCGTCGCGGCGAGCTGCTGTTCCGCAATCAATGCGGCTTCTGTGGCCTTTGCCTTGGGTCGCTCGACGAAACCCCACCATCCGGCCCAGATCGTGCCGACCAGGGTCGCCAAAACGACGACTGAGCCGCCGATCCGCCGCCGGTTGATCCATGCGATCAGAAGGCGAGTCTTGAGTCCCGGTGGCGGCGGCGTGTACTCGAACTCGCGGTCCTTGAGTGCCTGCACGCCCTGCGCAATTACTGCGTCGCTGACCTCGATGCCTTGTGCCGAGTAAGCGGCGCGGACCCGCTCGATCAGGGCTGTTTCCCTGGCCTCAGCGTTAAGCGCACGCGCGACCAGGCGCTGCTCGTGGCGTAGTGTGTCCACCACATCCATCGCCAACATGACATCGGACAGTCCCGGCGCGGTCTTCGCTTCAGTGTTCATATCGAAGACTCGGGATCAGGCATTCACCTCAAGGGTCAGCGCGTTACCCTGATTCGCGAGGGCCACCATGCGTCGCTTACCATCCTCAACGGCGGCGCGAACTTCCTCCGCATTGCGCGTGGCGGCATCCCGCATTTCGTCGATCAATGTGACCGAGCGCTCCTGGAAGTTAACAACGGACTCAACGAGGGCTTTCACGGCGTCGGCACGAATGGTCGGACCGTACCCTTCGCGAATGGCTGCTTCCTGAACTTTGCCGCCCACTTCAGCCAGAACTTCGAGACTCTGACTCACACCCTCTTTCATGGCTTTGAGTGTCTCCGTGCTTTCGTGCAGACCGTGCAGTCCGGTGAAAGACGCGGCCAGTGCCGTAAACACAGTCTCGTTAGTCCCGAAGAACATCACGGCCTGCGAATACACACGTTCCTTTGCGTGCGTTGTCTGGAGCAAACGGGCCATCACCGTCTCGCTGGTGTTGTAAGACACGGTCAGGTTGTCGGCCAAATCCTTGGCAATCTGGTAACGCTCGTCGGCTTGCTGCAAACGTCGCAGCTCCGCATCACGTGCCAACTCGAGCTTCGCGAGTGTTTCGCGATCATCGGTGCCCGCATTGGTAATCGCATCCGCCGCTGCCTTAAGCGCGGTGCGTTGTGCATCCAGAACGCCTTCCGCTTTGTTCAGGATTTGGATTGCCAGAACCTCTGAAGACTTCAGTGCGCCGCGGAAGTCCCGGTAGGCATTAAGGATTGTGTGCTCGCGGTCAATTTGGTCGCGCGAGTCTGCTGCCACCTCGAGATAGATCTCCTTAATCTTATTGAAGCGGTCGGGGATGTCGCCACGCGAGACCTTCATCCAGACATTCTGCGCTCGCTCCCAAAGGTCGATCTTGCCGTCTTCCAGCTGATCGACCATGCCCTTGGCGTCGTCTCGGATCGAGTCAAAGCGCTCGGTGATATCGCGATAGCGCTCGCCAATCCGCATTGCCTCGATCTGCTCCCGGACTACCTCGTTAAAGAGGGAAGCCTGATTTAATGTCCGAGCGATCGCGAGCGCCTTGTCTTCATCGAGGTCGCTGATCCGATCGATCAACGCGATGACGGGGGCTTCGTTAGTTTTCTCAGGTACCAGCCCAAGGTCGCGGAGTGTACCCATCGCCTTGTCGAGATACTGCATCGGTGTGGTTGCCATGATGTTGTCCCCTTAATCAAAAAAGTTGGTTATTGCGCAAGCTGAGCGCCGATCAGACTGACCTCAAACTGAGAGCTGTTCACAAACGGTCCAAGCCCCGTTGCAGCTGTGGTCGACTGGCCGGCGCGCAACGTGCCGTTGATACTTCGTGTTATCGATCGAACCTGCCCGTTGTTATCGAGATAGCGAATCTCAAGCCGCAAACCGCGGACATCTACGGACGTCGGATTGTTGATGGCGACCAGGAGTTGACCGTTACTGTCGAGACCACCACGAGTCTGCAGATATTTGCCTGGATTGTTGCCGAGATCGAGCCGCATCATTTCACTTTGGGCAGCTCGCGCAATATCACCGCCGCCTGTGGCAGCACGCTCGAAGTGCCCAAGCGCTGCGGTGCGTTGCCCCTGCTGTTTGGCGATTTCACCCAAAGCGAAGTGGGCAGGTGCGGTCTCGAAGAGTCTCAGACTATTGTTGAGGTCGACCACTGCGCTGTCGATGGCGCCCGATCGCTGGCGAGCAATGCCGCGCTGCAAGTGGTAGTAGAAGAAGGTCGCGTCGCGGTCAAGTGCGTCGGTGTAGTGTTGCACTGCGCTGGAGTAGTCTCGCTGCAAGAACTCGCTGTCGCCGAGCAGGGCATAAAAGGAAGCCTCACGGGGTTCGAGACGAATGGCCTCTCGCGCAAAGCGTTGAGCCCCACTGAAATCGTCGGCAGCCAGTGCCTTTCGACCGGCATCGTACGCGTCGAAGGCAGGTTTGGCCTCGCGCAGTACCACCATCGCGCGAGCGAATGCATCGGTACCGACCTTACCGCCCGCTTGCTGTGCATTGAGTTCACTGGCTGTGATGATGTTCGTCGCCAGTCGTTGTTGCGTGGGCGGATGGCTTGCGAACAAGTCGAACTCCCCGCCAGTGCGACCGCGTGCAGCAGCCAGTCGCAGAAATGTCTCCTGCAGATCTACAGCACCTTGTGGGTCATAGCCGGCAGTGTGCATATACCGCATGCCATACAGATCGGACTCGAGTTCCGCGCGACGACTGTAGGATTGCGACAGCAGTTGTGCGCCAACGTTTGCGGCGCCGGTCGCCAATTGTCCATAGTTGCTGTCGCTTGTGACAACGGCCGTGCCGACAACCAACGCTTGTAGCAAAAGGCCACGCTGCATCTGTTGTGCCGAATGTCGCGCCGCGGCGTGTACTACTTCATGCCCCAGCACGGCAGCGAGCTCGGCCTCGCTTTGCATTTCATCCAGTAAACCGCGGTTGATCGCGATCTTGCCGCCCGGAAGGGCCCACGCATTGGGTACAGAGTTATTCAGAACCACGAATTCGTAGGGCAGGGCGCGGTCACTCACCGCTGCTACTCGGTTACCGACACTGCGCACGTAGTCGTTGACAGTTGGGTCGAGTCTGAACACGCCGCCTTGTGATTGCTGCATCGGCAGGTAATTCTGTTCCCCCAGCTGCACCTCTTGTTGCGCCGTTACGATCGCCAGTTCGGTCTTGCCGGTCACAGGATTGACCACGCATCCGCCGAGGCCAAACGCAATCAGCACGAGCGCGAGACATCGACGCCCGAGGTTGCCGGTGTGCCGTGCCACTACCACGTCCCTGTATTTTCCATCGATGCCCAGGGCTCCGCCGGTGCTAGGGCCTCACCCCGTTGCAGCAGCTCGATTGAAATGCCGTCCGGAGAGCGTACGAACGCCATGTGGCCGTCGCGTGGGGGGCGGTTAATGGTGACGCCGGCGTCCATTAGCTTCTGGCAGAGTGCGTAAATGTCTTCGACTCGATAAGCCAGATGACCAAAGTTTCGCCCGCCCTGATAGTCCTCAGGATCCCAGTTGTAGGTCAGTTCGACGAGCGGTGCCTTGCGTTCCCGCGCGAGCTCCACATCCTCCGGTGCGGCGAGAAACACGAGGGTGAAGCGCCCACCCTCATTCTCGTAGCGACTGACTTCGGTCAGTCCGAGAAGGTCACAAAAAAAATGTGTTGCGGCATCGAGGTCACGCACGCGCAACATCGTGTGCAGGTACTGCATGGATCGTCCTCATCCCCTGGAATCTGCCGCCCAGATTACCATACGGCCTCATATCGGCGGCAGGCGGCGCTTGACCTTTCTTGACACGACTCGACACATCTTGAAGCGCTGCCCGGCCAAACTGCAACCGTCAATTACAGGAGTGACACATGAACCGAAGAAACTTGTTGATGGCAGGCGTCGCTGTGTTGGCGCTGGGCAGTATGACCGCACAAGCGGATAGAGCAGGACCAGGAAAGCGGATGGGCGATCCCGCGACGCACGTCGCGCGCATGACTGAGCATCTGGATCTCGATGACAACCAGGCCGCTACGATCCAGGCGATACTCGAGCAGGCTGCCGAGTCGCGCACCGCGATTGGCGATCGTTACACATTGAACCAGCGTGCCGAAGCAGCGGAGGAGCTCAAAGCTTTGCATGAGACCACGCAGGCGCAGATTGCCGAGCAGCTGACGCCCGAACAGCGCGAGCAGTTCGAGACGGCGATGGAGCGGCGACGTGATCGCATGCAATTCCGGCGATTACACCGTCGTGCTCATGCTGACGAGGTAGAGGAAACCCGCGAAGACTAAAATGCGAGTGCGGGCGGTAACTGGTGGGTTACCGCCCGACAGCCTACCTCGAGGCGTCAGGTGTGAGACACTTCGGCGCCATGGCGGGAGTACACATCATCGGTATCGCCGGCGGCAGCTGTTCCGGCAAGACCCGCTTGCTGCACCAGCTTCTGGACGCGCTTGGCCCTGAGCAATGCGCGCTTGTCCTGCAGGATAACTATTATCATAGTCGTCCTGAAGCGCAGCGTGACAATCTGAAGTTCAATTTTGACCACCCCGACTCGATCGATTTCAAGTATCTCGCGAGGGACCTGGAAGCGTTGAAGCGCGGCGAGGAAGTGGTTTGTCCGCATTATGACTTCGCGCGTCATGAGCGAATTGAAGGTGAGGGCGTGGTTGTGGCGCCGCGTCCGATTGTTTTGCTGGACGGAATTCTGATTCTCACAGCGCAGCGCGTTCGGCAGATCATCGATTTCAGTGCTTACATTGCTTGTGCCCCCGAAGAGCGACTGAGCAGAAGGATCGCGCGCGATGTTGCAGAGCGCGGGCGCACTGAGGGCAACGTGATCGCCCAGTTTGAACAGCAGGTACAGCCGATGCATCTTGAGTTTGTCCGGCCGTCCTCGATACACGCGACCCTTCGGGTGGAGCAATCCATGATCGACGACGGTTCGGCGCTTCGCACCATGGTTGAACACGCGCAGCGGTTACTTGGTGCTTCGGACGATACGCAGCACCACGGGTCTCTGGTGCGATGAAAAGTGGAGCAGCCACCTGGGTGGCGACGCGCGGCGCCGGTGTAGCACTCGCACTTTTGGTGGCAGTTGTAGCAACGCTGGCACAGAAGGCTTTGGGCGGTGCGACCATGGTGTATGCACTGCTGCTTGGCATCGCCTTGCACGCTGCCGGCCGCACGCCGCGATTTGCACCGGGCGTCGAGTTTTGCGCCCGACAGGTCCTGCGTTTCGGTGTTGCATTGCTGGGCTTGAGAATCACGCTGGGTGATATCGCAGTCCTGGGATGGTCGGTCGCATTGATCGCCGTCGGGGCGGTGGTGTTGACACTGACAGGTGGCTACGCGATCGCCCGAGCATGTCGCCTGGCACCGCCATTTGCGATGGTGACGGCGGGTGCCGTGGCGATTTGTGGCGCGAGTGCAGCGCTCGCCGTTGCCGCCGTGCTGCCGCAGGGGGAGACTGCCGAGCGACGCACGCTGCTCACCATTGTGGGTGTCACCAGCTTGAGCACGGTCGCCATGGTGGCCTACCCCATCATCGCTGATCTGCTGCATTTCAACGATCAAACAGCCGGTGTTTTTCTTGGCGCGAGCATTCACGACGTGGCGCAGGTTGTTGGCGCCGGATACACAGTCTCGGACGCCGCTGGCGAAACCGCCACGCTGGTGAAGCTGATGCGGGTCGCGTGCCTGGTACCGGCCGTACTGGTGATTGCATGGTTGTTTCGGGACACCTCGATGGAGACTGGCAAGCCCCCCGGATTACCGACATTTCTAATCGGGTTTGTCGTTCTGATGTTGATTAACAGCAGCGGGCTCGTGCCCGATACGATCGTCGCACCGTTTGTGATGCTTGCTGGACAATTGCTGGTTCTGGCGGTCGCTGCACTAGGTCTCAAAACATCACTGCGCGGATTGGCAAGTCTGGGAGTGATGCCGCTGGCAGCGATGCTGGGTCAGACGCTTATGCTCGGTGTCGCGGTGGCAGGCGTGCTGCTATTGATCAGCGGGTAACGTCAACCGAACGACTAATCCGCCTTCCGGATGGTTCTCCGCCGATACAGAACCGCCGTGTGCCTGCATCGCGTGCGCTGTGAGCGCTAGCCCCAAGCCGTGGTGGTCCGCTTCAGTCGTGTGAAATGGTTCGAACAATCGGTCCAGTGCATCCGGCGGGACGCCTTTGCCGCGATCCCTGATCTCGATGACCAAGGTGTTGTCCTGTTGCGCGGTAGAGAGGTCGACGAGCGAACCGGCAGGTGCGTATCGCAGCGCATTCCGAAGTACGTTTTCCATCGCGCTGGCGAGCAACCGAGGATCAGCCGTCACCGTGACGCCGGGTGTCGCGTGGCTGACATTGACCTTGATGCCTTTGGGCTCCGCCTCGAATCGCGCATCCGTCGCAATGTCGAAGCAGAGTGCTTCAACATCGATGACTTCGCGCTTGGCGGCTCCCCGATCTGCGGCGCGAATCAGCGTGAGTGCCTGTTCCGTGATCTGCTCAATCGCGGCTGACTCCTTGGCGATGCGAGCGAGTTGTTCGTCGACGCTCTGCGGCTGTCGGTCGGCGAGTTCCAGTGCGAGATCAATGCGAGTCAGCGGCGAGCGCAACTCATGTGAGATGTGTCTCAGCAAGGCGTCGCGACGGTCGACCGCAGACTGAAGGGTGTCAGCCATTGCGTCGAACTGGCGAGCAAGCGTGCCGATTTCATCCGAGCGATGCGCCAGTGCGCCTGCGCGCGCGTTGAGCTGACCGTTCGCCAATCGCTCGGCGACATCCGTCATGCCGCGAATCGGCGCCGTGAGGTAGCGCGATAGCAAAAGGCAGATGAGCGTGGTGACCGTCAGCGATAACAACAGAACGTTGCGGTGTACCCCGGGCATCGCGAGCAGTCCGAATGCGGGCGGTTTGGCGGGTCCTACCATGGCAAGATAGGGGGTACCGGTCGGATCGGTGACGGTGATTTCGCGGACTCGTCGCTGCATTCTGGGGCTGCGCGATAACCGGCGCAGTCCCAGGCGAACTTCGGGCGGCAAACGCCGATTCAATATATCGATCTCATCGCGATCAACGAGGTAAATCGTTTGTCCTAGTGGCAGCACTTCCTGCTGGCGCAACCAACTCTTGAACGAGTCGGCACCGTTCACTTGTAGTGAAGTCTGTACGAGCTCACGAACCGTCTCCTGATCTAGCGCAGCCGCCTTCGCATCGCGTTCGGCAACGAACCGAAAGCTGACAAAGAAGACGATAGCGACCGTCGCGATCATCGCGAGTAGAAAGCCGCCAAGCACCCTCCAGAAGAGACTCACTCGGCGCCCTCTCTTTTGCGTAGTCGGTAGCCATTACCCCGAACGCTGAGTATTGCGAGACCTGAGGGTGTCGCGTCCAGCTTCTGACGCAGATTGCTTACATGCGTATCGAGCGATCGGTCATTGGGGTTGTAGTTGCGCCCGAGTGCGCTCTGCGAGAGCCGATCGCGGGACGCGACCTCTGGCGCAACCTGAACCAGTTGGGCAAGCACGCGAAACTCGGTTTCCGTCAATTGCAAAATCGACTCGTCGAGGTAGGCAACGCCAGCGGCAAGATCGACCCGTAGCGACTCGTAAGTATCTTGCATCGGTGCCTGTGTCGGGGCGGTGCGCTTCAAAACCGCTTGAATGCGCAGCAGGAGCTCACGCGGGTTGAACGGTTTTGGCAAGTAATCATCCGCGCCGCGCGCGAGACCGTCGATTCGATCATCGGGTTCGCCGCGTGCCGTAAGCATGATGATGGGCACGGCACTGATCGAACGGATTCGCTCGAGCACCTTGAAACCATTCATTCCCGGGAGTGTCACATCCAATAGCACAAGGTCCGGGAGACTCGCGGAGATTTGGCGCAAACCAGACTCACCGGATTGCGCACACGTCACCGTGTACTGCTCGAGTCGCAGCAACTCGGAGAGCATGCCGGCGAGTTGCTGGTCGTCGTCGATAACGAGAATGTGATTGGCGGCCATGGCGATGAGTATGCCGCCTCTGTGTGCTGCTGACAGTCAAGAACTGTCAATGAGAATGGGTGGCAGGGGAGAACAGAGAATCAATCACTTGTAGAGACCCGCCGTGGCACGTATTTTTAGAATGTCGGGTGGGCATGCTGCCTACCGCATCACGGATTTCCTTGAATGACTACACAGCGCGGTTTCTTTGCCGAGTTACTCCACCGTCGTGTCCCGCAGATTCTCGGGCTCTACATTGGTGGTGTTTGGGTAGCCATCGAGATCGGTGGTTGGCTCGGAGAGCAGTTTACGATTCCAGAACGCTTGCCCGCGTACCTGTTCGTTTTCCTGGTGTTGTTGGTGCCGTCCGTTGCTCTGATCGCGTGGGGGCATGGCGCACCAGGCAAAGACCGGACGACAAAGTTTGAAATGGTGTTCGTCCCGCTGAATGTGGTCATCGCGTTAGCGGCTGTGTTCGCGGTACCACCGCAAGCGCCTGAGCAGGACATCGAATTTGTCGCGCAACCTGCCGCTGCTGAGGCCAAAGACCCGCAAGCGCAGTCAGTACGAGTGCTCGCTTTTTCATTCCGTAACGAAACCGCCGAAGACCCGGACTGGCTCGGGTACGCCTTTTCGGTGTTGCTCAGCGAGGACATGATTCGTGCCAGCAACTCCTTCCGCGTCTATTCCGTTGTCGAGTCGCCCGACCGAGTGGAGTTCCTAAAGCGCCGCGGGTTCGACCGTGCGATCCGTGAACCGACTTCCATTCAAGCGGAAATGGCGACACGCACTGGCTTTGAGTATTTTGTTTCTGGTGCGGTACGTGACACTGAGACACCGGGACGTTTGAGCGTCAGCTACTCGCTGATGCAAACCAGCGATAATGAAGTGGTGATCTCGGGTAGCACGGAGTTCGATCGTGATGATCTGTTGGCGGGCGCCGACGCTATTTCTGCCGAGATTCAGGAAGTGCTGGTCGAGATGATCGGGGCAGACGTCGCCAAGCGGCGCGATACCTTGTTGACCGAGTCACTCACCGAGTCGACCGAGGCATTTGGGCTTTACGTGAACGCGATCGCCGCGAGCACACTGGATAACGACCGGGAGCAGGCTGAAGTGCTGCTAGGGCAAGCGATCGAGTTGGATCCTGCGTTCGCAGAAGCACGCGCCAACCGCGCCCGGTTGTATTATCTGTCGGGTCGCAATCAGGACGCGCTTGCAGAGATCGACGAGACTTTCCGCTTTGATTACCGTCTGTCCAAGTCCTCGCAGTTCATGATGCAGATCAACCGCGGGGTTATCGAGCGTAACCCGCTGCGTTCTATCGATGTCGCGAAAACCTGGGTCACGGTCCAACCGAACAACGAAGCGGCCCACGCCATGCTCGCACAGATGCTGCAGGTAAACTCTATCGATCTCGAGCTGGCACTCGAATCGTGGGATCGAGTACGGCAGATCAACCCAAATGCGTTGAACTCATTGCTTGAGTCTGCCCAAATCCAGCGCCAAAGAGGCCTCCTGGATTCCGCGATCGAGTACATCGAGACGTACCTTGAGTCGGAGCCGGACAGCTTGTCAGCGCGCCTGTCTCTGGCGCAGGCACAGCTGGACCAGGGAGATTTTGACAATGCCTTTGCTGAGTTCGAACGCGCCAGTTACTTGGACAATCAGTCCATCAGTGCGTCTCTGGGTGTAATCCGGACACTGTCACAGCGTGGCGATTACGCGCAGGCCGAAGATCGACTGAGCCGGTTACAGCAGAGAAAGCTGACCGATCAGCAGTTGCTTGAAGCAGCCACTAGCGCAAGCTCCTTGTACCGGCTGAAAGGTCAGTACTCAAAAGCTATCGCAGAAATGGAGGCGGTCGACGAGGTCGCCCAACGATTGATGAATCCGCTGATTTATCTGCTGCAGGTCAAAGCGCCGTTTGTTGCCATGAGCAGCTACGCCTCGTCGGATGTGGAGAGCGTCATCGCCGAACTGGACGCTTTGCGTGAGCAAGCGCAGCCGCCATGGGATTCTTTCCTGTATTGGTATGACATGACGCCCTATGGTTTGTATGACTTCGCTGACGAATACATCGCGTCAAAGGAGAAGGCAGCCCCGGTACTTCGCAACAGTCCGAACGCGAACTTCCAGATGATGATGTTGGCAGCTGACGCTCAGGAGTCGTTATACAAGAATGATAATGAGCGCGCGCTAGAGTTAACGAATCGCGCCATCGAGCTCACCGGGGAGTCGCTGCTCAATGTGATTGCGGCGGACGAATTGACCAACATTCTCGCGGGCATGTACGACGTCTTACGCAAAGCGGGAGAGCCAGAGCGTGCTATCGAGGGCTTGTTGCCGTTGATCGATAAGTTTCCAGGGCATGCACTTGCGCATCTGAGATTGGCGCAGGCCTACGAAGCGGCCGGCGACACGACCAAGTCGATTGATGCTCTCGAGGAAGCGTTGATGATTTGGCAGGATGCTGACGAAACTTTTGTCTACCTGCTGGAGGCTAAAGCCCTGCAAGAGCGGTTAGGGTCAGACGTCTGAGCCAGCCGCCATGCCGGTTTGGACCTGCCACAGTTGGGCGTAGATCCCACCGGCCTTGAACAACGCTTCGTGCGTGCCTGCCTCAGTGATGCGGCCCTGGTCAATGACGTAGATTTGATCCGCGTTCACCACGGTGGATAGTCTGTGCGCAATGACGATGCTGGTGCGGGTTCTGGAGAGACGCGCCAGTGAACGCTGGATTGCCGCCTCGGTCTCATTGTCCACCGCAGACGTCGCCTCATCGAGGATGAGTATGGGTGGGTCTTTGAGTAAAGCCCGTGCGATGGAGAGTCGCTGACGTTGGCCTCCCGAGAGTTTCTGACCCTGCTCACCGACCAAGGTGTCGAGACCTTCGGGTAGCTTGTCGATGAATTCGCGAGCTTCGGCCGCATCGATGGCAGCGATCACCTCCTCATCCGATGCGTCCAAGCGTCCGTAAGCGATGTTCTCCCGCACAGTGCCATGGAACAAAAAGACATCCTGGCTGACCAGACCAATCTGACCTCGGAGGCTCGCGAGTGTGCTCTCCGCGATATCCTGGCCACCGATGCTGATGCTGCCGGATTGCGGCAGGTAGAACCGCAGCAAAAGCTTGATGATCGTGCTCTTTCCCGAACCCGTCTGTCCGACCAGCGCAACGGTCTGACCCGACTGGATGTTCAGTGCGATGTCCTTTAATACCGGCACGTCGTCTCTATAGGCGAAGTTGACGTTCTCAAAGCGAATATCGCCGCGCGGGTCGGACAGCGCTTTGGCGGTCTCGCTATCGCGGATCCTGACCGGCACCTCGAGCAGGTCAAGAATGCGTCGCGTCGATGCCATCGCACGTTCGTAGAGATCGACCGTGTTGGCAAGATCGGTGAGCGGCCAGAGCAGGCGCTGCGTCAAGAACACCAGCACGCCATAGGCGCCAACATTCATCTCCCCGTTCAGTACCTTGTAACCGCCGAACAGGAACGTTGCGACGAAGCCCGCCAGGATCGCCATCCGGATCACCGGGATGAACGCAGAGCTCACCGCGATAGCTTTCCGATTGGCGCGTACGTATTCGCGCGATGCTTTATCCATCCGTTCAACTTCGAGCTTCTCGGTCGCGAAACTCTTGATGGTCATGATCGCCGAGATGTTCGCGGCCAGTCGGCTGGAGAGGTGTCCAACGCGGTCGCGGACGCCGGCATAAAGCGGTTGGGCGCGACGCTGGAAGTAGAAAGCACCGATCACGATGACCGGGATCGGTGTAAACGCGATTAACGCGATGCTCGGCGAAACGAGAAAAAACACCCCGCCGACAGAGATCAGCGTCGTGGCCACCTGGATGAGCGAGTTGGCGCCAGTGTCCAGGAAGCGCTCCAGTTGGTTGACGTCGTCATTCAGGATGGCGACGACGTTGCCTGCGCGTGTTTGCTCGAACCACGACAAATCCAGCTGCTGCGTATGCTCGTAGGTGTCCATCCTGAGGCGGTGTTGCAAGTCCTGCGCGAGGTTGCGCCACCCCACGAGGAGCAGGTATTCGAACACCGACTCCCCGACCCAGATCAACAGCGTCAGCAGAGCCAGAAGTAACATCTGATCGCGCGGCGCCGTAATGCCCAGCTCGGCGACGAATGAGTCCTGCTGACGGACAACCACATCGATGGCGATGCCGATCAGGATCTCCGGCATCACGTCAAACAGCTTGTTCATCACAGAGCAGAAACTGGCGAACCAGATCCGGCCTCTGAACGGCGTTGCATATCGAAGCAGGCGACGGAGTGCGGTAAAGGAAGTTTGGGATGAGACGCTCACGCGAGGCAGTGTATCAGCGTCTGCTGGCGAAACCTTCGATCGGCGCCTTGAGTGCCTGGAGACCTGCGGTTATTCTGGCGCACCGGCGCGTCAGGATAGAGTCCAGCATGAGTGTTTTTGGCACCGAATTTTGCGAGCAGTATGCGCTTGCACACTACGACGGTGAGTCCTGGCAGGGCGGCGATCTGATCCCATTAGAGCCGCTTGCATTGCATCCGGCGGCCCACGTATTTCATTACGCGAGCACCTGCTTCGAGGGGTTTAAGGCCTACCGGTGGGGCGACGGTTCCGTGCACGTATTTCGCCTGGATGATCACGTTGCTCGGATGCAAAAAAGCGCAGCCTCGCTGATGTTGCCAATACCGGACGCCGATTTGCTGCGGGATATGGTGTTGCGAATCGTCGATGCGAGCCGGGACCAGATTCCAGAGTTGCCTGGTGCGCTGTATTTGCGTCCTACATTAATAGGTACGCTACCCAACATTGGGGCGGCTGCGTCGCCGAGTACAGAGGCAAAGCTCTTCGTATTGGCTTCGCCGGTCGGCGATTACTTCGCCGGCGGTATGCGTCCGCTCAAGATTCTGATCGACGATGAGAATGCGCGCTCCACGCGACAGCTCGGCAGCACAAAAACTGGCGGTAACTATGCCGCAGCGCTGGGTCCAACACTGGCGGCCAAAGCGAAGTACGGCGTCGATCAGGTGCTGTTTTGCCCTAGCTCGGATGTGCAGGAGACGGGCGCCGCTAATTTCATTCTGATCGGTGAAGACCGCGTGCAAACCAAGCCGCTGGACTCGTCTTTCCTGCACGGCATCACGCGCGCATCGATCCTTCAGCTCGCAGAGGATCTCGGTTTCGATGTTGTGCTCGAGGATTTCACTGTGGCCGCGCTTATCGACGCGCTCGCCACCCATGACGCCGCACTTTCAGGCACCGCAGCGAGTCTCACACCGATTGGCACGATGATTTACCGGGACAAGGAGTACCCCGTGAACCCCGGCAGTGAGTATGCGAACACACTCAAGCTGCGCGCCGCGCTCTCAGCAGTGCATAGCGGAGAGCGCGACGACCAACACGGTTGGTTGACCCGCGTTTAAGCAGCCTGGGTGGCCGAATCAGCCACTAGTGCTTCAGCGATCCTGGCCAGCTCATCACCGGCCGCAGCCAGGCTGACGTCGGCAGCGAAGTTCAGTCGATCCGCGGCCACAGTCGTGATGTCGGTGATGCCGAGGAAACTCAGGAATTGCCGGACATGCGGCGTTGCGAAGTCGGCCGCGGAGTCCACGGGAACGCCGCCAGACGTGACGACGATAACCGCGCGCTTGCCCGTTAGCAGACCCTCGGGCCCGTTCTCCGTATAGCGAAACGTCCGTCCCGCGCGAGCGACCTGATCGAACCACGCCTTCAATGACGCGGGAACGCCAAAGTTGTAGAGCGGCACACCCACGACGACAACGTCGGCGGCTTCGAGCTCTTGAAGCAGCACATCGGAAAAGGCGAGTGCGGAGCGATCTTCGTGACTGCGCTGGTCTTCGGGCGTGAACGTCGCGCTCACCCAGCTTTCGTCGATCAGTGGGACGCCTTTGGCAACGTCGCGTTCGGTGACTTCGGTCTGTGCGTGCGCGGAAACCTGTTCAATGAAGCGATTCGTCAGTTCACGTGACTGCGATGCTGACGATCTGGCGCTGCTCTGGACGTTTAGAATGTTGATAGCGGTGGACATAGGACTCACTCCATACATGACTTTGGAGCTAAGCATGTACGTTCCAATTTAGGAGATAAACACTACAAAAAATAAATAATTGTTGCCAAAATAAGAACAATGGCAAGATTCCAAGAACTCGAGTGCTTCGTTGCAGTGGTTGAGACCGGCAGCATAACGGCAGCCGCGGATCGCCTTGAGCTAGCCAAGAGTGCGGTGAGCCGCAGGCTGGCCGCGCTCGAAAAGCGCCTGAGTGTGCAATTGCTGAACCGAACGACTCGGGCGATTGATCTCACCAATACCGGCCGCGCCTTCTACGAGCGTGCTGTCGCCGTGCTATCGGATTTGGCGGAGGCGGAATCGGCCGTTGCGCAGGAGCGTGGCACACTATCGGGGGTATTGCGTCTGGCGCTACCACTGTCGTTCAGTGTTCGCCATATGGGCGAGCCACTCAGCGCGTTTCTTGCTCAGCACCCGGAAGTTCAGTGTCAGATCGATCTCAACGACAGGCGGGTCGATCTGGTCGCCGAGGGAGTCGACCTTGCGCTTCGAATCGGAGTGTTGGAGGAATCTACTCTGGTCGCCCGCAAGCTGTTCGATGCTTCGGCGACGGTGTGCGCAAGCCCGGATTATCTCGAACGCCGCGGTGCACCCACCCAACCGCATGAGCTTATCGATCACGACGTGCTGGTCTATGCCAATGCGAGAGAGCCCGAGATCTGGTCCTTCACGGAGGCGTCCGGTGCGCGCATCAGGGCGCCGTTGCGCCCAAAAGTCTCTGCGAGTAACGGTGATTTACTCAGCAGGCTTGCTGAGCAGGGGCAGGGCATCATCCAGCAGCCAACGTTCATGCTCGACGATGCGTTACGCCGCGGTACGTTGGTTCCGATTCTCCGCGAGTATCGACTGCCTGTGATTCCGGCGCACGCGGTCTATCCGCACACGCGTCACCTGTCATTCCGCGTTCGGGCTTTCATCGATCATCTCGTTGCCTGGTTTGCCGACGACCTGCCCTGGGATACCGCTCTCGATAACCCGATGCTTGCAAGGGAGCGGAACTAGTCGGATAGTCCTGCTTCCGACCTGCGCTGTTCGCGAAGCGCGAGATCCTAATCCAGCGCATTTTTCAGGGAGCGAGCCGTTGGCTGAACCCGATCAGGCTGCGGCACGCGAAGGCGTGATTGCGGCGATTACCGCCTACACCATCTGGGGTTTCCTGCCGGTTTACCTGATCTTCACGATTGCGGTCCCGGCAACCGAGCTGCTGATGCACCGAATCGTCTGGAGCATCCCGTTTGGTGCGATCATCATTAGCGTGCGCCATCAGTGGCGAGACGTGCTGGATGCTCTGACGAAACCCAGGCGTCTCGGTTGGCTGTCGTTGGCGGCATTCTTCATCGCAGTGAATTGGCTGGTCTACATCATCGCGGTGCAAAACCAGCAGATTTTTCAGGCTAGCCTCGGCTACTACATCAATCCGCTGGTTTATGTGCTGGTCGGGGTCGCGTTCTTTGGTGAAAAGCTGCGTGCGCTGCAGCTGGTCGCCGTGGCGCTGGCAACTGCCGGCGTGCTGGTGCTGACCGTCAGTGGTGGCGAGTTTCCACTGGTCTCGCTGGTCCTTGCGATCTCTTTCACCATCTACGGGGTCATTCGAAAGCAGATTTCCGTCGGCGCCATGCCCGGGCTTTTTGTCGAGACTCTGCTGCTCCTGCCCATCGCGCTGGGCGGTCTTATCTGGCTCACGTCACACGGATCGGCAGCGTACGCACAGGCTTCACCGACACTGATGGCATTGATTGTGTTCGCGGGTCCACTGACCGTGGTTCCATTGCTTTGCTTCGCCATTGCGGCTCGGCGACTGCGCTTATCGACTATCGGATTTCTTCAGTTCATTGGTCCAACGTTGCAGTTCGCCGTCGGTTGGTACAACGGTGAAAGCCTGACGCCGGCAAGGACGGTTTGCTTTTCGTTGATCTGGATTGCGGTGGTGGTCTTCTGCATCGATTCGCTGAGGCGAAACAAAGGCTAGTCCGGCAGGCCTGATCCGATACACTAGCGCCATGAGTTCGCAGCTGCGCAACACCAATATGGAGCGTCTCGAGCGCGAGTCGTTCGATGTGCTTGTGATCGGCGCCGGCATCAACGGTGCAGTCAGCGCAGCGGCGCTCGCCGGCAAAGGCGCCAAAGTTGCGATCGTCGACGCCGGAGACTTTGCCGGCGAAACCAGCTCACACTCATCCAATCTCGCGTGGGGCGGCATCAAGTACCTCGAGAATCAGGAGTTTGGGCTGGTCTGGAACTTGTGTGCCAGCCGTAATGAACTGATGCGAGCCTACCCCTCTACGGTTAAGGAAGCTCGCTTTATCGCAGCGGTACCTAACAAGTTTCGCTGGCCGCGATTTGTGCTGTATCTCGGCGCGTTGCTTTACTGGGCATTCGGTCGCTTTCGGACCCAAATGCCACACTATTTGTCGGAAGCGAGTCTCATTGGCCGCGAACCGGTGCTGCGCGCGGAGTTCACCAATGGAGGTATGGAGTACTCAGACTGCTATCTCTACGACAACGATGCCCGCTTCGTTTTTAACTTTGTCCGCACCGCGATGGACAGCAGTGCCGTGGCGGCGAATTACGTTCGAGTCACGAAGACCGATCGTGATGACGGAGGCTGGCAGGTCTTACTGCGCGACGAGGAAACCGGCCGTGAATTCACCACTCGAGCCAAGACGCTCGTCAACGCTTGTGGGCCTCAGGTCGACGCGCTGAATCATTTGACCGGCCAGAAGACCGAGCATCGCCATGTGTTTTCCAAAGGGATTCATCTGATCGTCGATCGCGTGACCGACAGCAAACGCATCCTGACGTCATTTGCATCCGACGGCCGTTTGTATTTTGCAATTCCGATGGGCAGTCGGACTTGCATCGGTACGACGGATACCCGCGTTGAACACTGGGAGACGGCGGTTACCGAGGACGATCGTCAGTTTGTCCTCGACAACGCCAACCAACTACTGAAGCTTGATCAACCGTTGACCCGCGACGACATCATTGCAGAGCGCTGTGGCGTGCGCCCACTGGCCGTGAAGTCGGGCAACGCGAATGGTGACTGGCTGGATTTGTCTCGCAAGCACGCGATCGATATCGATCACAAACAGAAAATGCTCTCGATCTTCGGCGGTAAGCTCACCGATTGTCTGAACGTCGGCAACGAAGTGTGTGATGTGATCAATGAATTTGGCGTCGCGCTACCGCTGCAGGGGCGTCGTTGGTACGGGGAGCCCGGACCCGAGGCGCAGCGAGAATTCCTGCGTCAGGCTGAGTTGATGGATCTCGATGCGCATACGCATCCGAACTCCACTGAGCCGCTCACGCAACGATTCTGGCGACGTTACGGCGCCAACGCCATCGGTATGCTCGAGCGCATTCGTGAAAATCCTGCCATGGCCGAACCATTGATGAAAAACGCTGACTATTTGCGTTGCGAGATCGATTACACGGCGCGACGTGAGATGGTGACAAGGCTCGACGACTTCTTGCGCAGACGTTCGAAGATCACGCAGGTGGTGCGCGAGGAAGAGGTCATCGCTGCACCTGGGTTAGGCGTTGCCTGCGGCATATTTTTTGGTGACCAGGCGCAAGCGAAACTGGATGAATATCTCTCCCGGAACGATCCGGGCGAAAACCGATTGGCTTCCTGAGGGGGAAAGCATGAGCGAAGAGAAACAGTTTGACGTCGTCGTGTACGGCGCAAGTGGCTTTACCGGCAGACTGGTCGCTGAATACTTGCAACAGCGCTACGGCGATGACGAGAGCGTTAAGTGGGCAATGGCCGGTCGCAACGCCGAGAAGCTGGCCGCAGTGCGAGCGGAAATCGGCGTACCCGATTCCATACCATTGATTACCGCAGATGGGAGTGATGAGTCGTCCCTGCAAGCTATGGCCGCCCAGACCAAAGCGATCATCACGACGGTCGGCCCGTACCAGATGTATGGCGGGCTGCTTGTTGAAGTATGTGCAAAAACAGGTACCGACTATCTCGATCTTTGTGGCGAACCTGCCTGGATGCGGCAGATGATCGATGCGCACGAGAGCACGGCAAAACAGAGCGGCGCGCGGATTGTGTTCTCCGCGGGGTTCGACTCGATTCCGTTCGATTGCGGCGTCTGGTTGTTGCAACAACACTGCATCGCGGAAGACGGCAAACCCTCCTCAAGAATTCGTGGGCGCGTTGCCAAGATGCAAGGCACTTTCTCCGGCGGGACTGCCGCGAGTTTCAAGGCAACGATGGCAGCGGCACGTGACCCGGAGATTCTCGCCTTGTTGCGTAACCCCTTCTCGCTGGTGCCCGGGTTTACCGGTGCAGACCAACCACCGGGCAACAAGCCGATGTTGGACGAGGCCGTTGGCAGCTGGGTCACACCGTTCATCATGGCAACGATCAATACGCGTAACGTCCATCGCAGCAATGCCTTGACCGGATTCTCGTATGGCGAGGATTTTGTTTATGACGAAATGTTGATGACTGGCCCTGGCGACAAGGGCGAGCAAATCGCAAAAGCCCTGGCGGATCGTGATGAGATGTCGTCGAGTGACGGCCCCAAGCCAGGCGAAGGTCCGAGCAAGGAAGAGCGCGATGCGGGCCATTACGAAGTGCTGTTCCACGCAGAGCGAGATGGCGATCCGATGCGACTCGTCGTCACGGGTGATCGTGATCCGGGTTACGGTTCGACTAGCAAAATGTTGGCCGAGGCGGCGCTGTGTCTCGTCAAAGACTGTCAGGCGACATCGGCTGGAATCTGGACGCCAGCGGCGGCCATGGGCCAGCCGTTGATCGACCGCCTTATCGCCAACGCTGGACTCACATTCAATCGAGTGTGAGGCCGGCTAGGCGGCCTCGACCGCATCTGCATGATGACGACCCGTTACCCATAGTGTGAGGATCGTCAGCACCCCGAATAACAACAGCGATGCGCCCAGCGGCAGCATGGTTTCATCGTAGAAGCTGCCGCTGATCGCGCCGAAGATGCCCGAGGCGAGGGTTACCAGTGAGCCGATCACCGCTGCGGCGGTGCCTGCGATGTGTCCTAGTGGCTCCATTGCAAGTGCGTTCAGGTTGCCGAACAGAAAGCCGACAAAGAGAAAGACCGCGCACAGACAGAGCATGGTCAGCCAGAGTGGCGGTGTGCCGCCGGTCAACAGTGCGCATGCAAACAACAGCCCGCCCGACCCCGCGTAGCCGAAAGAGGCTCGCATCGCCAACGTGCGCATGCCAAAGCGAACGACGATGCGCCCGTTGATGGTGGTGCTGATGCCGACGCTGAGCGCAAGCGCCGCGAAGAAGACCGGAAACAGCGCACCGAGTTGGTATTGGTCAACAAAAATCTGTTGGGCGCTGCCCAGGAAACCGATGAAGGCTGACGATACGAGTGTGGCGGCCGTCATGTAGCCTACTGCGATTGGCGTCGTGAGTACCTCGCGCATGTTGCTCGCCGCTCGCCGGAACGAGAGTGCCTGGCGGTTGCCCTTCTGCAGGGTCTCCGGCATGCGCAAGACAAACCAGCCGACGATCACGACGGCAATCCCAAGGTACAGCCAGAAAATGCTCTTCCACCCGAATCCATCGAGCATCAGCTGGCCAATGCCCGGCGCGATGGCTGGCACCAACACAAAAAACGACAAAATGAAGCTCATGACGCGGGCCATCTGCCGTCCGACGTAAAGGTCACGCACGATCGCGACGGTCATGGCGCGGGGTCCCGCGATGCCGATTCCTTGCAGTACCCGGCCAAGCAGCAGTCCGTTAAACGTCTCGGCGGTGGCGGCGAGCAGCGTGCCTGCAGTGAAAATTGACAACCCGAGGTAGACCGCACTTTTGCGACCATAGGCATCGGCGATCGGACCAAAAAATAGTTGCGATACGCCGAGCCCGTAAAAAACGGCATAAACGAGGTACTGAGTCTCGTTCATGTCCACGACGCCGTAGCTCGTGCCGATCAATCCGTGCGCGGGCAGTAGCGCGTCGATGGTGAGCGCCACCAGTGACATGGTCAGCGCCATCATGACGATGAACTCGCCAAATGCGGGCATGCGGGATGGCGATAGGTGAGGCGCGGACATCGCCGCATCATACGTCGATGAATCGCGTGGTGGCAGTCCTCGCGATCGGCTATCCTTCGCAGCCATCGAAAACGATTGCTAGCGGGGAGCGGACATGAGTGTCAAAGAGCAACAATTGGCGGAGATGCGCAACGGCAAGGGCTTTATTGCCGCGCTCGATCAGAGCGGTGGTAGTACGCCCAAGGCACTGGGCCTGTACGGGGTCAGCGCGGATGCCTGGACCAATGACGACGAGATGTTCGCGCTGGTTCACGAGATGCGCACACGGATCATGACCAGCCCTTCGTTTGACGGTGATCGAATCCTTGCTGCGATCCTCTTTGAGAACACGATGGACCGCGAAGTGGAAGGGAAACCCACGGCGCACTTTCTCTGGGAGCAGAAGCAGATCGTGCCGATTCTCAAAGTGGATAAAGGCCTGGCAGACGAGGCCGACGGCGTACAGGTCATGAAGCCGATGCCGGATCTGGATGCCTTGCTGGCGAAGGCCAACGAGAAGGGTATTTTCGGTACCAAGATGCGCTCGGTCATCAAGCAGGCGAACGAAGCGGGAATTGCGAAGATCGTGGCGCAGCAGTTCGAAGTCGGGAAGCAGATCGTGGCCGCGGGCCTTGTGCCCATCATCGAACCTGAGGTCGATATTCACTGCCCGGATAAGGCGCAAGCCGAAGCGATTCTGAAAGCTGAAATCATGAAGCACCTGGATCAGTTGGGTGATGATCAGCTCGTGATGCTGAAACTGACCTTGCCTGAAGAGGACGATCTCTACGGCGATTGTGTGGCGCATGCGCGCGTTCTCAAGGTCGTCGCATTGTCCGGGGGCTATAGTCGCGAAGAGGCCAATGCGCGCCTTGCGCGTCAACCCGGAATGATCGCAAGCTTCTCTCGTGCCCTGTCGGAAGGGTTGTCGGCGCAGCAGTCTGACGATGAGTTCAACGCAACGCTCGACGCGTCGATTGACGCGATTGTGACCGCGTCGCGAACCTGATCGGTCAGAGATCGGGCGGCCAGAGCGCAAGCCGGCCGCCCGATTCGATTTTTGTACCTGGCGCATCAATGCGCGCCACGCTGACGACCAGCCCTGCCTCGTCAGGCAGCGACCGGGTGCGATTGACGTAGTGCGTGTCGTAACGACTCATCAAAGCGTTGCGCATCAGTGGCCAGAGCGACTCGTGTCCGTCGCTGCCGATTACGCTGGATACCGAGACGTAGCGAAAGTGCTTCGGATCGAATCGACGCCGACCTGGCGGAAACCAGGGCATCAAGTGACGATCGATCCAGCCGAGCAGTCCTGGGACCGGCGTCAGATCAAGCTCCGTCAGGTGGTGTTGGCAGGCAACCCATTGGTTGTCGTGAGCCAACGTCAGCCAACCGGAGTCGGGTAGATCGGCGAAATGCCACTGGGCCGATTGTTGTGACTGACGCCAGGCGGTCTCAATATGCTCATCCAACGCGTCGCTGATCGGCTGGCGCACACCACGGATCCACTGTTGGTATTCCAGCTTTGATGACAGAGTCCCGATTTCCTGGTGTCCCGCATGCCTAAGCAGTTGTCGAGCGGATGTGTTGCTTGCGGCGACGCAGCCCCAGCTGAAAACCGGCCCCGACGCATCTGCTGACACTTGCTGCATCCATTCATGCGCGCATCGCAGCAGTTGTTTTCCGAGGCCCTGACCGCGAGCCGCTGGCGCCAATGTCAGCATCGCACGATAGAACCCCATGGCGGGTTGTCCATCGACCAGCAATGGTGTTTCGCTCAAGGCGTAGGTGCCGACGGTGTCACTGCCTGACACCAGGCTAACGAAGTGGGCTTCACCAAGTCTTCGTGCTTGTGCCTCGGTGTTGACCCGTCGGTAGGTTTGACCCTCGGTCTGGAACCGTGTGGTTGCTAACTGCTGCAAAAAATCAGTATCAGGTGCGGGCGAGACCACGATGCGATAAGCGGAATCCTGCCAAAGACACCGTGTCATCTCGACCGCCATTCAATATCCAGTGCTAGCACCTCGGCAAATGTCCGGCGTTGACGAATCGCGCGCCAAATAATCGGCCAGGTCGAGAAGGATGCGAGCAGGAACACCCATGGATCTTTCGAGGACCAACTGACGTCGCGCGCCGCGCGCAGGGCTCGGCCTGTATGCCGCCGAGCATCGCCATCGGCAATGACGCTGAACCAGTGCGTCCAATGCGACCAGAACTCCTGCATCAGTGGGTAGGGCTTTGATTCAATTTGCGGCATTGAGTCCGGCGAAACCATTGCGGCATAGAGCGCTTCCGGAGCGACGAAGTGGATGCCGCTAGTCGCACGGGGATTGCACTCGATTGCCCAGGCCGTGCCAGTGTCATCAATGATGAAGTCGAATGACAGCATGCCGGTGTAGTTTGTCGCCTTTGCGAACCCGCTTACCCAGCACTCTACCGCAGGCTGCTCTATGCGTTCGAAACACACGGCGACGCTCCCATGTCGGGTATGCGCGCGATATGTCACCAGTATCGGGCATTCACCGGACTGGCAAATCGAAAAGCACGACACTTCCTCGCCGTGCATTCGTTGTTGCATCAACAGGCTTTCGGATCGCCCTGGTATTGGGTCGCCTGTGTCATGCAGCGTCACGTTACGGCCTGAGCAACTGAATTCAGGTTTAACGACGAAACGGGCTGAGCGCAGTCGCTCAGCATTCGCATCCGTAGTGCGACAGGTGGAGGGGACGGTGAGTCCAAAATCTGCGGCGGCTTGTACGAACTCGAGCTTCGAGTGAAATTGCAGTACCTGCTCCAGCGGACCACAGAA
>CAWUIB010000012.1:0-121230 GCA_963922335.1 uncultured Chromatiales bacterium
CATTCTGATGACAGACATTCTTGGGAAGTAGCGCCTCACGTACAGAAAGTAGTCAGAAAATTGGGAGGAATACCGATGCCAACGATAGGGACGTTCAACCTCAACAATCTGTTCTCTCGTTTCAATTTCAGAGGCACTGTTGCCGACATTCCTTCGGTAGAAGGTGGTGGGATAACACTCAGTTTCAGTGGTGATTAGTTTCGAGCAAGGACATTCTTCGGGCGTCTGGTCAGAGAGAAGGACCCCGACGACACTCAGGAGGTAGCAAGACGAATCGTCGATGTAATGGACGTCGATATCCTTGCAGTCCAAGAGGTCGAACACATCGATATCCTGAAAGCATTCAATCGAGACCAGCTAGGCGGCCTCTATCCTCACATCGCCCTTATTGAAGGCAACGATCAACGCCTAATCGATGTTGGCGTGATGTCCAAGTTTCCTATCGGATCAATCACCTCATTCCAGACTGCGACTCATCCGGACCAACCGAATCAGCGTGTATTCGGCAGAGACCTTCTCAAGGTACAAATCCTTGATGACAACGGGGACCACCTACTCAACGTCTACAACACGCATCTCAAGAGCCATTTCGTGCCGTTTGGTGAGGATCCCGTACAAGGGGCGATAGACGCCAATGAGCGCCGTAGATGGCAAGCAGAGACAATCGCTCGCATCCTTGAGCAAGAGGAAGGGGTGGACTCCAAGTTCGTTCTGACGGGCGATATGAACGACCCACCGGACTCAGAGTTCCTAGCACCCATGCTCGATTTCCATGGACAACAGCTGATTAACGCCTTGGATGGTGTGACGCAAACTCGCCCTTCAAAAGCCGAGACCGCAGGACAAGGCCCCGGACCTCAGAACGACATGTGGACGCATAGGTTCAACCCACCTGGACCTGAGTTCCCAAGGTATGAATTGCTCGATCACATGTGGGTAAGCCCGGCGCTAGCAAACGATGTGAGCAACCCCATGATCGATCGGCGCACTAAGCATGGCGGTGACGGTAGTGACCACGACCCGGCCTGGGTAACCGTTACTGTTTGAGCCTAATCCCCTTCGAAAACAACAGTCGTTGGTGCGGGTAACGGGCGCAAACACCTCGCGCGCATTCGCTTTGTGGCTCACGTAAGTGGGCGCCGGCTAGACGCTGCGTAGAACTACCTACTTTTCTCAATGGGAGAGGGTCAGGTACTAACCCTTGTACGTACCTGCCCCTCTCACGCTGGGAGCTACCAGCTTCCCGAGAAAAGGATCATCAGTCCTTCCTCATCCACTTCTCGCGTTAGGTCGTTGGTGTCCATGATGGTGGTTTCGATACCGTTCGCTAGACCGTCACGTAAGCGCGTCACTTCGGTGTCTACGAACCAGCCCACGCCTATATTAAAGCTAGCGGTCGAACCTGGTCGGCGCGTGCCGAGCATTATTCCAGCGCCAAATGCATCTAATAGGCCTTGCCCTTGATCATCAGCGAGTGAAGCTGCAACGAACGGCCCTAGTCCCCACTGACGAGAATCGTCATCTTCCGCACCCCAGTCCATAAAGAATGCATGGCTTTCCAATATGACCCGCGCTTGATTGCTCCTTTCTTCCCGGACCACAACAACTTGGTCAACCAGATCCACTTCGTCTATCTGCGGACCCAGAAAAGATATCCCAATACCCAATCCGAAACGGAGCCCCCCCAAAATCTGTGTAATTCTCTTTCTTTCCTGCACTGTTGACGCCAGCTTCAGCGGCGGTTTCCTTTTCCTTGATCGCTGCAGTTTCTGCACGCAACTCTGCTACTGCTACCTCCGCAGGGGTTGCATTTGCATCCGCTTTTTTTGTTGCCAAAGCATCCCTTGCGTTTTTGGCCTCTACATACGCGTCTCTGGCCTCCTGAAGATGCTTAGGCAACCTGCCACCATCGTTTAGACAATCGATAAGCTTGTAGGGCGACGTGTAGGTCTTCTTTAATACTTTCTCAACGTAGTCCTTACTGTTATCGGTGACACGATCAAAGTAGGCACTGCCCGGTGGATGGCAAAGTCCACTAGCAGACCGCTTTACCGTCACGCCGTCGCTAACGTCGACACTATCCGCATTTGAATAACCCGGCCACATCAACCCTGTAGCAAGCAACAGAACTGTCAGTGTGAATCTCATGGAACACCCCTTCTTTTTGGTTTTGACTCAACTGGGGTGTGTTATGAGGCAGAGTGTTATCCCACCAATCCTCTCATTGAACGTGCGTTTCGCATCTAAGCTCTAAGCATTAGAATTCCATGGAGACTCGGAGTCTCATGTTGCCGTTATCGAACAGGGGTTGCGCGAATTTACGATTCACGTCGAACATTGGCGTCAGCAGCTATATCGAGTTCTTTCCGACTGCTGCCCGCAGAGCCTGTACTCTTCACGGAGCAAAGCGCTACGTACC
Organism: uncultured Chromatiales bacterium; assembly: GCA_963922335.1. Taxonomy (GTDB): domain Bacteria; phylum Pseudomonadota; class Gammaproteobacteria; order Steroidobacterales; family Woeseiaceae; genus CALBPI01. Next base: position 2,420 of record CAWUIB010000012.1, read on the forward strand.
TCGACTTAGTAGAACGATGATCGTTTGGAGAGATTTCCTCCAACTGTTTTTCCACACAATCGACCGAGATTTTGAGAAACCTAATCGAATGACTGTGCACAAGAACGATGACACGCCTGACGAAATGGCAAAAGCCACCGATAAACGGTCTCTAGACCAAAAATTCTTACTCAAATGGACCGGTGCCGTACTGTCTTTCCTCGGAATCCTGTTAGCCGTGTACTCGGTCTGGGAGGCCAGCAAGCAATCTGAGGAATTACAGAAGACGGCAACACGTTTAGACGAGATATTCGGATATATCTCTACTAAGCCCGTGAAAGATGTCGACGAAGAACTCTTGACTCTATTGCGAAGCGCTGAAGCAAGAATTTCTGCAATCTCGGTGTACCCATCGTTCGCAGGGTTCTCAAAACCCGCCTTTTTCGCCCAATACGACGCTGCGCTAAAGGCAGTCGCAAGTAGAGATGGAGGACGAGTAACTGTCATTTATGCCAACGAGTCATACAGAAGCGAGACGCTGGACGCTGAGTTTCTCTGTCGCTGGAGAAGATACAAGTCTCAAGACAAGGATGAGTATTGCGACAGGGAACCTGGCTACGAGACGGCAGCGGAGTTTGAAAACAAGCTCGCGAGGTATGCGCAACGATTCAGGTTTCAACTGTCTGACGGATCGATTGACTCATATGAGACACTAAAAGCGTTGTTGTTAGAACACGATCGGCTCGTTGCCTCAGAACCATCCGGTGTAACATACATCGAAACCCAAGAAGCCATTCCGATAGAAGCGTGGATTGTCGACGGCAGTCGCGCGTATTTTCAGCTCGGAACCGGCTTTAATGGAGTCGGGAATACCCCGTACACAACTAATGATCCTGCATTGATCAAGATTCTGGAGGAGCTTGTAACCGGATATGAATTGAAAGCCAGCTCTGGCGCAAGGGATCGACTGTGAAGCTTAGCCCGCAGAGTTAGAACTCGCCCAATAGCAGCCGAACTGATGAGTTGGCGCGACACGCAATGCACCCGATACCGCGAGTGAGTCAGTTGAACAGAAGATTCAACGGGAACAGCCAGAGAGTCGACCAGCACTGCTGTCCGAGGGAAGCAACCATACACAGCATGGATACGGTGGTGGCTTATCAACATGAAGCTGCCAGCGATCGACGAGACGATGAAACACGTCTCTGGTACAGATTGAACGCAACCTCGCAGCCCTTTTTCTACTCCAATCACAGAGAAAGCGCACACATAGGAACGGAACAAAGAGAACTATTGTTATGGGGTATTTCACGATTGCGAAGCGTTGAAAGGCGTACAGTCCGGGACTACCGTGGAGGTGCCGGGCCCCGCAGTGCGCAAGCACAACTTAGCACGAACCACAACGATCTGGTAAGGAGATCATCATGGCTGCACCGCCGAATAACGCATCCCCAGCTGACATCACCCACTTCGAAGGCATGATCGGATCCTGCCCCATCCGTGCCGACCTACCGGAACCTGAACTGCACTGGTGTCACGAGCAGAATTACCGAACCGCTTCCCATGAGCTGTTGCTCCGTACAGCAACAGTCGTAGACGCTGCAATCGATCTGCACAGGATATCACTGCACGCTGATATACCGTCCCGATCAGCAATGATCGATGCAGCTCGCATGATGGACGTTGTTCAACAGCAGGTATGCGATCTTTTGAGCATGCACCTTTCTAAAGCCCACTATGACGACGCAAACAAGGAGGAGCGGCAGCGGTGAGTTCCCCACGCTTTCGGCTGGCGGGACGAGTTTCAACCCGGGACTTAGCTGCTATTGGACTTGGTCTGACTGTTGGAGTTGCCGGCACACTCTTGCTGGATTGGATAACCGGCCCTCAAACCGTCGAGGACTGTATTCTCGAGAATCTGGATAAGGCCTCTACCTCAAACGGAGAGAGCATGATCGGGTTTGCATGCGAGGACAAATTCAACGGGACTTGAACTAGTGGTCCACGACGCTTGCACCTTGTACGAAGCTTGTATAGAGCTCAGAGTCGCAATTATTGGCCTGTCAAGCGGGAAAGTTGTCTAATATCCCTAAGTCGATCCATATAGGGTGTGGATCTGGTGCGCTCAGGGGGAGTATTGATGGCTGTGTCCTCTTTGGATTTTTCGGGATTCATCGAAAGAGCTATTTCACCCGTAGCTGAGATGGGCGCTTACGAGGCACTGTGGCGACGTGAAAAGGCTAGCTTCAAGCAGATTGCCGACCTATTTCGAAACGCACCTGGGTCTATTCCAAGCGACTTCGTGACCGACGATGAGATGTTTTCCGCTGCGACCGAGGCTATGACGGTGCTGCGGGACTCCGGCGTCGAACGGGTTGGTATTCGAGTGAACGGAGCGGGTGACTATCCCGAGAAACTTCGAGACGCGAGAAACCCCCTCGAGCTTTTGTACTACCGTGGCGATTGGGAATTGGCAGAAGTCCCATCGGTGGCTATTGTCGGAACCCGAAAGCCCACTGAGGAAGGCGTGCGGCGCACCAAACGGTTGGTCAAGGCCCTGACGGATGACGGTTTCACCATCACCTCTGGGTTGGCAGCGGGTATCGACGTCGCGGCTCACGAAGCCGCCTTAGCGCTCGGACAGCGAACAATCGCGGTAATTGGTACATCGCTCGCAAGCGCCTATCCTAAGCCTCATTTTGAGCTGCAAGAGCATATCGCCAATAAGCACCTTTTGATTAGCCAGGTGCCGATTTTGCGTTATAGAGAGCAAGACTGGAGGGCTAATCGTGGGTTCTTCCCAGAACGCAACGCCACAATGTCCGCCTTAACGCAAGCTACCATCATCGTTGAAGCTGGCGAGACGTCGGGTACGCTAATTCAGGCGCGAGCTGCGCTCTTCCAAGGCAGAAGACTCTTCATTCTGAATAGTTGCTTCGAGAATCCAGCCCTGGACTGGCCAGCAAAATTTGAAGCAAAAGGGGCTGTCCGCGTACGTCACTACGATGATATTCGCGAGCACTTGGTTGTCAAGGATCCTTCTTGGCAAAAAGACTGACCAACATTGCGGACTATCGCAGTGAATACAGTCATCTCTCGACTGCGGACGAAGTTTATTTCTTGATCGAGTATCACGCCAACTCACCTACTAGAAATAGCAGTATCTCAAACATCAAGAAACCGTTGTCAAAGAAAGGCTTACCGGAGTGGCCTCACAAAATGCGTTCGATGAGGGAGTTCGCTCGCACTCTCCGCGAGATTATTGGTGAGCACGGTTTCAGCGAAGTAACGTTCGTACCAGTCCCACCCTCTCAGGCGCCTGACGATCCAATGCACGATGACAGAATTAAGACGATTTTGGAGCTCGCAAGCAACGGATTCGACTCTGATATTCGAGAGCTTTTTGTGTCTGGCGAATCTCGTGAGAAAGCACACCATGGCAGAAGACGGTCACCCGATGAGCACTGCAGTGGCATGATTCAAAATCCGTCGATCTCACCAACCGCGCTCCGAGATGTTATAGTTGTCTTCGATGATGTCATTACGACAGGCTCGTCTTTTGTAGCAATGCGTAGATTGATTAACGAGTACATCACAACGCATAGTTTCCCTACTCCACGCAAAGTGGCAGGGATCTACCTAGCTAGAACGATTCATGACAACCGGCCCGACGCCTTTTCGCGATTCGCGCTTAACATAGACGACTTCATGTAGTGGTACGGCGAAGTTGCTACTCCAGAGAGCTTTTGTGCTGGTTGGGAGATGGCACCAATTCCACACAAGGGATCCACAGCTCCAGGGTATCGGTTGCACGAACGCTTTACCCGATTCCGGTTTCTCTCTCGGGAATCGCAAACGCTTTGGTTCTGACGAGATCCATATATCTCCTAATGCTGATCAGGAAATACATGCCCGAAAACTAGAGTGATGAACATGTCGCATGTATCAGCGGATCGACTGGCAAGCGCTAACGCACAACTATACTTTCACTAAGCAAGCGCGACGAAGTGACAAAATGAGGTTTTCAGTGTTTTTGTTTGAAGAGACCATTTTTGCGCTATCGACCCAATCGATGGCTTTCGACGCGATCGTATAGTCTGAGGTCGCCAGCAAATAGGTCTTTAGGGCTAGTAGTTCGCCCCAACTGATGGATGTCTTATACACCTGCGAAATTGGATCATCCGACTTGATGCCGCTGCTTTCGAGAAAGTCAATTACCGAAAGTACCGAAAGACAAATCTGGTGTATGTCATTACGGTAGTTTGAGACTGAGAACATAAACTTCATGTCAGCGAGGTCGTCGAGAGGCTTCTGTGCAATCTCTCTTTCTGCGTCCTCAATCCTCTTAATCGCCTTTGAAATCAGTTCCTGCATCTCGTGTTCCAACGCCCGAGGCCCCGTGGTCGCGACCTCTCCTCGTCGATCTGTTCTGGCAAGTCCCCTAGTGATCGAGGACCGTTGATCGATGAACTGTATGATCGCGCTCAAGACCAACTGCCTTTTTTGTTCGTCTAGCTGCGACTGCGCGCTAACTCGGGCGTCCTCGACCATCTGAGTGGCACTCTGCGCTTGCGACTCAGCTGCCGTCCGCGCTTTTTCCGCCTCATTCAGAGTGTCACTCGTTATCTGGGTGATCTGAACTTGGAACATCAAAGCAAACAGAACTACAGCTAGCGTCCCAAACGACAGCGCTGTGCCAACGACGCCACCAATAAAGTCACCAGTGAGCGCCCAATTCTCGATTTCGGAGGATTGGCCGGTTCCGAATTTAAATGCCAACGCGATAAGGGCTATGAGTGCGACTGCTACTGCGAAACCAACGAAAAGGCCCAAATATGTAAGGGCGGCACTCTCAACACTATTTTGCTGCCGCGCATCTTCCTTTTCCTCGACTGCCTCAGGGTTTCGGCTCGCGTCTGCGCTGCGATTTATGAAATCGTATTTTGTGCTTCCTTGCATGGTTATGAAATCCGAATTTGCACCTCAATTCGTCCGATATTAGCGCAAAACCAGTGATACCAAGGGCTACACCCTGATGCCCATGCAAACGAAAAGCACTTTCTTGGGTTTGGTCATGGGTCGCGATGCTGAGGGAAAACTCTGGTCGTATCAAGCATGCGTTTCAAGGTATCGCAGCCGCCATCAAGGCATCCACAAAGCGAGTACGCCAGGCAGTAATGTCGTTCTTACGCAGCACATCCAGCAACCGGCTATGTCGCTCACGTCGCTCTTCCAAGGTCATGTTCAATGCGAGCGCAATGCCGTCTGCCACATTGTCCCTGTCGTGCGGGTTCACAATAACCGCATCCTGCAACTCAGCTGCCGCACCCGCGAGACTCGACAATACCAACACACTCGGATCCTCGGGATTCTGCGCTGCAATGAACTCTTTGGCGACCAGATTCATACCGTCACGTACCGGCGTTACAAGTCCAACTGCGGCGCTTCGGAAAAAGCCCATGAGGGGCTGCCGCGCGACACCTTTGTTGAGATAACGAATAGGCACCCAGTTACTCGTCGCAAATCGACCATTGATTCGACCGGAAGCTTGCTCGAGGGATTCGCGAATCTCCTCATAAGCACGGACACCTGCACGCGTTGGCGGAGCGATCTGCATTAAAGTGACCTGAGTCTGGCTGTTTGGGTAGCGCTCGAGAAGTCGCTCATAGGCGAGCAATCGCTGCATCAGCCCTTTGCTGTAGTCCAATCGATCGACACCGATCAGCAGTTGTCGCCCTGCAAGGCTCGCCTGCATCTCCTTCACTTCATCGGTACCCGCTGCCGCTGCCGCCATCTCGGCAATTTCGTCGACATCGATACCGATGGGGAACACATCGGCGACGAGACGTCCGGTTCCGGCACGAATCACAGACTTCTCATCGATTTCTGCACCGACAATCGGTTCACGAATACAGCTTTTGAATGCGGCCAAATCACCCGGTGTGTGAAACCCGAGCACATCGTAAGCACACAGTGAGCGAAGCAGATACTCGTGCCCGGGCGCAGCTCGCAAGGCTTCAAACGCAGGAAACGGAACATGCAAGAAGAAACCAATTCGATTCTTAACGCCCGCCGCGCGTAACTCGGCGGCCAACGGAATCAAGTGGTAGTCATGCACCCAAATCAGGTCGTCGGGCTCCAGCAGTGGCGCCAGTTTACGCGCGAACAAGGCATTCACTCTGAGATAGCCATCAAAGTCCTCAGAGTTGTAACGCAGAAAGTCCAACAGGTAATGGCAAACCGGCCACAGCACCTTATTGCTGTACCCGTTGTAATAGCGTTCATAGTCAACAGCCGGCAACGGAATCGTCGCGTAGTCGACGTTCCCTATACGCTCCACTGTAGGGTTCGAAGCATCCGTGTGGGTCAGCTCACCGTTCCAACCAAACCAGACGCCACCGTGCTCTTTCAACGCGGCCAGAACGCCGACGGCGAGCCCACCCGCGGCGGGCTTGTTAGCCTCCGGGACAGCGACCCGGTTGGACACGATCACGAGCCTCCCTTTCGGCGACGTACTCAAATCGCTTCCTCCCAGGGCTTGCTCAATCTGACGGCGGCGTTGATGATGCCCGCCATGCTGTAGGTCTGGGGGAAATTGCCCCAGAGCTCACCCGTGTTGGGCTCTATGTCCTCCGACAACATGCCGAGCGGATTTCTCAGCGACAGCATGTTCTCGAACATCTCCCGCGCTTCGTCTCGTCGACCGATCCTAGCGAGCGCATCGATATACCAAAACGTACAAATGTTGAACGCATTCTCCGGCGCACCGAAGTCATCCGGAGCGTCGTAGCGGAACATGTGCTGCCCACGCCTTAAGCGCTCGCCGAGCCGCTCGACCGTGCTAACGAAGCGCGGATCATCGGCAGGCAAAAAGCCCAATTCACCAATCGTCAGCAAACTGGCATCCAGCTCAGGCCGACCAAACGATTCTGTAAACGCCTGTTGATCCGCGTCCCAGGCCTGCTCCAACCAATGCGATTTGATGTCAGACGCTGCACGCGTCCAGTAATCGTGGCGCAATGACTTACCCATTTGCGCCGCGATGCGACCGAGACGATCACACGCAGCCCAACACATCATGCTGGAGAATGAATGCACTCGTTTGCGTCCGCGGTACTCCCAGAGACCGGCATCAGGCGCGTTGAAAAACTGCTTTGCATGTTCGCCAAGCATTTCGAGTCGTTCGAATTCAATGGCTGCGCCTTCGTGAACGAGGCGCTTATCAAAGAACAACTGGGTCGCCGACAATACAACTGCGCCATAAACGTCGTGCTGAATCTGTTCGTAGGCTTGGTTCCCACGTCGTACAGGCCCCATGCCCCGATAACCCGCCAGGGTTTCGACAATGCGTTCATCCGTCAAAGAACGGCCACTGATGCCGTAAAGGGGTTTAAGCGGTGCATCCTCGGCTTCCGCAACGATGTTCATCATGTAACCGATATAACGCTCCATAGTCTTGGTGGCGCCCAGTCGATTGAGTGCCTGCACGACAAAGTAACTGTCCCGCAGCCAGCAGTAGCGATAGTCCCAGTTGCGTCCACTGTCTGCGGCTTCGGGGACCGACGTCGTCAATGCGGCAACTACCGCACCGGTATCCTCAAAAGTGCACAGCTTGAGTGTTATAGCCGCTCGGATCACCGCCTCCTGCCACTCAAAGGGAATCGATAGGGTTCGTGTGTAGCGCTGCCAGTATTGGCGCGTCGCTCTGTAGTGCTGATAGAAACAGTCACCGCAGGACTCGCGAACACTCTCGTTCGGTCCGAGAATGAGGTAGAACTCCCGATCGACGATGAAGGCATTCTCATCGACGATATGCGTTAGTGACACGTTGGTCGTCAGGCGCAGATCGACGTCGCTGCATCGATACTCGATGTGGTTGCTGCCCATCGTGAATGGCGCTTGCTCGGCACCATAATTAATCGCAGGTCTCAAGCGAATACGAATTCTCGGGCTGCCATGAATTGCCCTCACCCGGCGCAACAGCATGACCGGCGCGAAAATCCTGCCGAGGTGCTCGTATCGTGGTGCGACGTCGGTAATCTGAATACTGCCACCGTGCGCGTCGGTTAGCGTCGTTGTGAGGATCGCCGTGTTTTGTACGTAGACCTGTTCGCTGCTTACCTGGTCAATCAACTCGATATCGAAAACGCCGGGCAGTTCACTTTCGTCCTCGCGTCGCAACAGTCGACAGAACGCAGGATCCGAATCAAATTGCGGGAGACAACCCCAGACGATCGTGGCGTCTCTATTGATCAGCGCCGAAATCTGGCAGTTGCCGATCAGTCCGATATTGAGATCTGGCATATCGCTCCCTTATTGATCCAAACAAGCACGCTGCAACCAATCGCGTACGGCCTGAACATCCGACAGCGCAAACTCTGCCCCTGTCGCTGCTCGGTCACCCACAATAACGGCAACACCTTCCAGAGCGCGAACGGCATTGAAACCATCCTCATCGGTGACATCGTCACCAACAAAAACCGGGCGACGACCCTCGAACGGGTGGCGCTCGAGGAACTGTCGAATCGCAACACCTTTATCATGCAAAACTGGCGCGATCTCGAAAACCATCTTCCCCGAGATCAATCGATAGTCCGGCGCGAGCATCTGCACGATGGACTCGACTTGCTCGCGGCAGGGCGTCTCCAGATCGGGGTTGAGTCGGTAGTGCAGCGCCACGCCCGACGGCTTCGACTCGAGAAGCAAGCCCTGATGCGATTGTGCGAATCGTTCCAGCGCGTCGAGTGCGCTGCGGGGAAACGCGTGCGCTTGCGGCAAAGGGTCGCTATCGCCGCTCAGTCGCAACTCCGCGCCATGCGACCCGGCAGCAGGCAATCTGAGTGGTGCAAATACTCGATCGAGGCTAGCAAGGTTTCGACCACTGATTAATGCGAGTGCGCCGCCCACTCTATTGCGCAGCGTCGCGAGCACCGACCGCAACTCCTCGGGCGCGACCACTGCCGCCGGGTCGTCGATGATCGGCATGAGTGTCCCGTCCACATCGAGAAAGACCGCGTCTCTGGATTGGATAGGAGGTGGGTTAGCTAGCACGCGTTCTCAATTCACCGAAAAGGCTCAGGAATCAGACAACCTAGGCCCCAAGTACATTCGGCAACATGCGACAGAAGCGAGCGACATCCTCGAGCTTGCCCATCGACACTCGGCTCCAGGTCGCATAGTCCATGTAGGTGCCACGGATCTTGATGCCCTGCTCCGCGAACCGCTGTTGAACCAGGTTCGCATCCTGGCCACTGTCGAAATAAACGAAATTTCCCTGTGACGGCAGCGCAGGCACACCCAGTTTCGCAAGTGTGTCCAGAACCATCTCTCTCGCTTCGACGATCATGGCCTTTGAGCGCCTGATAAACGTTTGGTCATCGTGACATCCCAACGCCGCAGCGATACCGACACCCGACATCCAGGTCATTCTGGCGCGGCGGATTTGCTCCGCAGCTTGAACTGAGGAAATGGTATAGCCAACGCGAATCCCCGCCATACCATAAAGCTTGGAAAACGTACGCGACACAATCACATCGTGACCTGCGCGAACCAGATCGACACAACTGTGGCGCTCGGGTTGATCGGTCAGCTCCATGTAAGCCTCATCTACGACAACGGTGACTCGCGACGACATCCGTTTGACCGAGGCTTTGAGCGTATCGGTATCGCTCAACAGGCCCGTCGGATTGTTGGGATTGCAGATTTGTACGAGCGCTATCTCGTCATTGATCATCGACTCGAGCGCGCTGAAGTCGGTTCCGAGTTTAGCGGTCATTGGTGCTCGGACAACGTCGGCAACACCAAGGCGTTTTGCATACATCACGGTCGCGTCGAAGAACAAACGCGGGGTCAGTATCTTTCCCTGCTGACCGTAGCGAATGGCGATCGCGTTGAGCGCCTCGGCCGAGCCTGTAGACAATGTGATTTGTTCCGGGGCAACCCTATGTTGGTCAGCCAGTACACGGGCCAGCGAATCACCGATGCGACCCGAGTAATATGCGCCCTTCCGCGTTGCGTAATCCATCATCCGGATCGCGGAAGGCGCAGGCCCATAAGGGTTCTCATTGCTATGCAACCGAGCCACGCCTGGTTCCGGCCCTATTAAATCCGCGCCTCCCGGCAAATTCGGGAATGCGCCGATCGCCTCTGCCTGCGCGCGGCTTTTCGTGGCGTGTGTCGAGCAGCCCGCGGCTAGTGCCGACGCCCCTGCCGCAGCCAAAAAGCGCCGTCGGGAGGTTTTCGTCATTCAAAACTCCTTTCAAACCGCGCCCCCCACAGCATTGTGAACGGTGATAGACGCAGGCACAAATGACAGGCCTTATCGTTTCATCTGAAAGAAAAACCGGTGGGAGGCGAATGTCCCCTGTGAGAAGGTTTGTCGCCAACAAGCGACAAAGCGAGTTTCGTTCATTGTGCGTTCAGACAGGCATGTCTACCATCCGCACCGCTAGGGCGGTGCGCAGGCCGCACCAACAACTCAATCGTTTAGGAAGGAATGATTTCGATGAATACAATTACACGCGCTGCAACCGCGATTGCGGGTGCGTTGACATTGAGTACGCCGGCTATGGCGACCGATGTGAGCTACGACTTTCTTGAGGTGCGCTTCGTAGATAGCGAGATCGCGAATATCGATGGTGATGGATTCGCGCTCGGAGGCAGTTACAACTTCCACGAGAATTGGCTTGTCACAGGCAGCTACACTTCACAGGATTTCGATTTCGATGTTGACCTGACGGCTTTTGAGGTTGGCGTTGGCTATGTCTGGGCTTTGGATCCGAAATACGACCTGTTTGCTACCGGCAGCTACGTAGACGTTGAAGTCGACGGGACAGGCGGCAGCGCCAGCGATGACGGATTCCGCTTCATTGGCGGCATACGCAGTCGTCTGAATGAAAAGATTGAAGTCCGCGCGGCACTGAACTACCTCGACATCGAGGACAGTGACACGTTTGTGGAATTGGCAGGCGATTACTACTTCACCGATCAGTTCGCCTTCGGCATCACGGTCGACGTCGGCGGCGATACGGATGAGATCACGCTTGGCGGGCGCTACTTCTTCGGCAACCGTCGCGTACGCTGATACAAATCGGTACCCTCGAGACCATAGTGTCTCGAGGGTGTGTCCAGTGGCGCCGCTATCGGAGTTCGAAAAGGCCTGGCTTAAGCGCCGGACAGAAGAACTGATGCGCGAGGACCTGTACTACGCCGCTGCAAAAATGATTGCAATGCAGGAACTTGAGCGGCGCCGCGATCAACTCTCCGGCAAATAGCCATGCTAAGCTCCGGCCCGGTCGAAACTACGCCCGAGCGCTACCCATGTCCAAACTAGATCAACTGAGATCAATGACTGTCGTTGTCGCTGACACTGGCGACATCAATGCCATCGAGCAATACCGCCCCCAGGACGCAACGACAAATCCTTCTTTGTTGCTGAAGACCGCCGAGGACGCGACCTATGGCGCGTTGCTGGACGAGTCGATCGCAGCTGCAGATCGCAATCAATCGGAGTCCGACAGGATTGCGGAGATTGCTGATGGCTTCGCGGTCCTTGTTGGACGGGAAATCCTGAAGCTGATTCCGGGGGTGGTCTCAACTGAGGTCGACGCGCGGCTATCGTTCGATACACGAGCGACTATTGCGAAAGCGCACCAACTCATCGAGCGCTATGCTGCCGCCGGCATCGAAAAAGACCGAATCCTGATTAAAATTGCGTCTACCTGGGAGGGCATTCAGGCCGCCGGCGCGCTTGAGCAGGAAGGCATCCATTGCAACCTGACACTGCTGTTTGCAGATGTGCAGGCGCTCGCAGCCGCGCGCGTTAACGCGTTCCTGATCTCTCCGTTTGTTGGACGAATTCTGGATTGGCACAAGGCAGCTTCTCCGGATTCGGTGTTTACTGCAGAGAACGACCCAGGAGTGGAGTCGGTACGCGGCATCTACACGATGTATAAGGCTCAGGGATTCGAGACGGTGGTGATGGGGGCCAGTTTCCGAAACGCGGGGCAGATCGAGGCACTCGCCGGATGTGACCGGTTAACCATCAGCCCCGGATTGCTCGACGAGCTCAACAACGATAAGGATGAGCTCACACGCAGACTCAGTCCTGACCAAATATCCGAGGCGCCGGACTGCAACTTCAGCGATGAGGCCGACTTCCGTCTACAGCTGAATCAAAACGCTATGGCTACCGAGAAGTTAGCCCAGGGAATCCGGGCGTTCTGTGCAGACCAAATCAAACTGGAGGCGCTGATTGCTGAGCGCATCCGGTCTTGACATGCGGACGAACTTAAGGACTCACGCTACCAAGGAGTTGGCTGATGAAACGATACCTACTCGCACTCTGCGTATTACTGATGAGCGGAAATGCCATGGCTGAATGTGACGCACCCCTACTGGATCAAACTTTTCGCGCGTTGAATGACGACACGGAAATCAACCTCTGCGACACCTACAAAGACAAGGTGCTGCTGGTCGTCAATACCGCGAGCCGTTGCGGTAACACCCCGCAGTACGAAGGCCTTGAGAAACTCTATCGCGAGTATGGAGAGGATGGTCTAGTCGTGCTCGGGTTCCCGTCGAATGATTTTGGCGGTCAGGAACCGGACAGCGAAGAAAAGGTCCAGGAGTTTTGCCGTCTGACTTATGGCGTGCAGTTCCCGATGTTCGAAAAGATTTCAGTTAAGGGCAGCGATGCGCATCCGTTTTATCAGAAGCTCGCGAAGCTCGCTGGTAATCAACCGGGCTGGAATTTTCACAAGTTTCTGATCGGACGTGACGGTGAACTCATCACCGACTTCTCCGCCGGAACGCGACCCTATGACGCAAAGATCGTCAAATCGATTGAAACCGCTCTCGCCGCAGAGGCCAGCTAGCGCTGGCCCTTGGCAATCACCGCTGCGACGGCGTCGAGATCCGATTGGGTATCGACGCCGGGCGGCGGCACCTCGACTGCTTGGGCAACGGCAATCGTCTGCCCGATCCAAAGCGCACGCAGCTGCTCCAGAGACTCGGTTCGCTCAAGATCGCACGGCGGCTCCTGAACCAACGTCATCAGACTGTCGGCGCGATACGCGTAAATCCCCAAATGCCGCAGCACAGGCACGGCAGTCTTGTTTCTCTTAAAGGGAATCAACGAGCGCGAAAAATACAGCGCACGCCCCGCTTGATCGCAGACCACCTTGACACAATCGGGGCGCGCTTGATCCGCATCGTCGACGATTGGAGTGGCAAGCGTCGCTAGCTGAGCACCGGGCGTTTCAACAAGGCAAGCGGCCACTTGTCGGATTGCAGCAGGCGGCATCAGCGGCTCATCTCCCTGCACATTGACGATGCATGTCTCACCACTCCAACCCTTTGCGCCAGCAACCTCGGCGATTCGGTCAGTCCCTGACTGATGCTCCTCGCGGGTCAGCATCGCCTGCGCTCCGAATGCGCTGGCGGCATCAACGATTTCCTGGCTGTCGGTAGCAAGGGTCACCGATACGGCACCCGCCTCACAGCAACGCTCCCAAACATGCTGAATCATCGGTTTGCCCGCAATGTCGAGGAGCGGCTTACCGGGCAGTCGTGTTGAGGCCATTCGCGCGGGAATGACGATATGAAATGGCGGTGTGGTCATTGTGCTGTCAAGAATCTATGAGCGATAAGATGTTACCAAGAAGCTTCTCGCGATCTTTGCCGCTCATCACGACAGACGCCGGTACGATCCAGTGACGCTCACCGAGCGCGGTGTATTTGACGGCGTCTTTCTCGGTCATGAGCAGCGGCAGCGCATCGTCAGGATCCAAGTCCGATGCGCTGACCCGCTCATGGTCAGCTGCGGCGACCGGGATCACGCGAATCCCCCTTTCCTCCAGCGCCGTGAAAAAACGCTTGGGGTGTGCAATTCCTGCCAGTGCATAAACCGACTGACCCGTGAAGTGATCGAGCGCGACTACGGTCGAGTTGGTCGCGTTGCGCGCCGATTCCAGTGACAACCGATAGGACAGCCCGTCAAGTGGGCAAGGTGCATTCCCCGCAGTCACGATGAGGTCCACTGAACCTAATCGGCTTACCGGCTCGCGCAGCGGCCCTGCTGGCAAACAGTGCGCATTACCATGTTGTCGCTCAGCATCGATCACGACAATCTCAAGGTCTCTCCCGAGCGCGTAGTGTTGAAGCCCGTCGTCAGAAACGATCAACTGCGCGCCGGCATCTGCAGCAGCACGTGCGGCCGCCGAACGATCTCTACACACGATCACGAGCGCATCGGTCGCTCGCGCCAACATGAGCGCTTCGTCACCCGCTATATGTGCCGGTGTGTCGCGAGTCACCGTCAACGGCTCTCGTGGCTCCGCGCCACCGTAACCACGCGACACAATCGCAGGCTTCACGCCTCGAGCAGCGAGTTCGCTAGCGATCCAGCCTACGAGCGGTGTCTTGCCACCGCCACCCACCGCGATGTTGCCGACCACAACCACGGGGATGTCGACCTTGCCAGCACGCAGAAACCCGACCGAATACAACCTTCGTCGAACCGCAGCCACCGCGCGAAACAAGGCCTCCAGAGGCCACAGCAGCCAGCCTCCACTGCCATACTCATACCAAACCGAGTAGAGCCACCGAGACAGAGGCTTCACCTTGACTCGTCGCTGAACTGCATCCGATGCAGCGCAGCATAGTGACCGTCAGCTGCGAGCAATTCGCTGTGCGTACCGACCTCCACCAGTTTCCCCTCATCGAGCACGATAATCTGGTCTGCACGCTCAACGGTCGAAAGGCGGTGAGCAATGACCAGTGTCGTTCTCGACTGCATCAAGCGCTCTAGTGCGCCTTGAATATGACGTTCGGACTCAGTATCGAGCGCAGAGGTCGCCTCATCCAAGATCAGAATAGGCGCGTTTTTAAGCAAGGCGCGCGCAATCGCAATGCGCTGACGTTGACCGCCGGACAAGAGCACACCTCGGTCTCCAACCACTGTCTGCAAACCGTCCGGCAGATCATCGATGAATTCGCTGACATAAGCGGCTTCTGCGGCGTCGCGGATCGCTGCCTCAGAAACATCGCCCAACGCGCCGTAAGCGAGGTTGTTTTCGATCGTATCGTTGAACAGCACGATATCCTGGCTCACCAGTGCGATCTGCGCCCTGATCGCATTCAGAGAGTACTCGCCGATCGGTTTGCCATCGATACGAATTTCACCGCCCGAATGGGAATAGAAACGCGGCAGCAAGCTGACCAACGTCGACTTACCACTCCCCGAGCGCCCCACGATCGCAAGCGTTGTGCCCGCCTCAACATTGATACTGACATCCTGCAACACCGGGAGGCTGTCGTTCGAATAGGCGAAACTCACACGGTCGAATTCCACATCGCCGCGAACTCGATCGGTAATGTAGTCGCCCTCGTCAGGCTCGGCAGCAGAATCGAGAATCTCGAAGACGCTCTGCGCAGCGACGATGCCCTTCTGAATAGCAGCATTGATGTTGGTGAGTCTGCGCAGCGGATCCAGCAAAAGAATCATCGCGGTCATGAACGCGACAAAAGATCCGGGGGTCAGTTTGTCCTCCGCAGCGAGCTCGCTCGCAATCCAGATCACGGCGCCCACAGCGACGGCAAACAGGATTTGTGTCACGGCAAGACCCAGTGCCTTGGTTGTGATCAGTTTCATGTACTGAACCCGGTTGCGTTCATTGGCCTCGCCGAAACGCTCACTCTCGTAAGCTTGTCCGCCGAACACTTTGACGACCCTGTGGCCCTGTACCACCTCTTCGGTCACTTGCGTGACCTCCCCAACCGAATCCTGAATGCGTCCTGAGTAGCGACGGAAAGTACGAGCGAGAATCCGTACGATGGCAGCCAGAACCGGCACCACGACAACGACCAACAACGTGAGCTGCGCGCTCGTGTAGAGCATCACACCGAACAGTGAAAGCAGTTTCATCGTATCGCGGACCGCGATGGTCACCACGTTGGTCGCCGATTCTGCGATCTGTTCGATGTTGTAGGTCATCAACGACAGGAGAGGACCGGATGAACGAACATCGAAAAAGGACGAAGGCAACTGCAGGTACTGGGAGAACACCTGCTCACGCAATCGCGAGATCACATGCCTGCCGATCGACCCTAAGCCGTATTCGGAAAGAAACCCGGCAACACCACGGGCAATAAAGACCACGAGAAATGCGATGGGGACCCATTTCGCTATCCCTTCCCCACCGATCAACGCTTCGTCCGTCAACGGTTTCATCAACAGCGAAAGACTGGCCTCCACTGCCGCTGTCATCGCCATACCCACGCCAGCCAGGATGAACAGCGGCCAGTGCCGCGCCGAGTATCCCAGCAACCGTCCATAAACCGAACGCAGGTTTTGCGGGCTAGACTGTTGGTCAGTCATCCTGCGAATTGACAGTCGCGAGATTGACTGCCGAAAACCCCAAGGCCGCGGTTACGTCCATCGCCCGTATCACTGACTGGTGACGCGCATCAGCATCAGCAATGATCGTCACCGGCATGCGGGTGTTACCCTGGACGGTCTCTTCGATTGCCCGACGCAGTGTGTCTGGAGCGCCATTGACGAGTTCGCGGTTGTTCACAAAAAACTGGCCATCGGCGGTGATGGTAATCTCCAGGACCTCTCGATCGACCGGCACTTCAACCGGGTCACTACTGGCCTCGGGCAACTGGATGCTCACCGAAGACTCGCGCTGAAAACTGGTGGTGACCATAAAAAACACGAGCAACAGAAATACGACGTCAATGAGCGAGGTCAGGTTGACCTCCGGCTTCTCACGCTGGCGCGTTGAGAGCTTCACCCCTTGGTCTCCTGACGCCTGCCGATCGCCTCAATCAGCTTCAATGCTTCCTTTTCCATTTGGACGACCAGCGCATCAACCTTGTTGCGAACGTAGCGGAACCCGACGAGAGACGGGATTGCCACGGTCAGTCCGGCAGCAGTCGTGATCAAAGCCTGAGAAATCCCCCCAGCGAGTACCGCAGGATTGCCTACACCGGCCGCTGTGATCTCGGTGAACACCTCGACCATACCGACCACGGTGCCCAACAAACCCAACAAAGGCGACACGGCCGCGATGGTGCCCAGAGTGTCGATATAGCGCTCGAGTTCATGCACGACGTGTCGACCTGTGTCCTCGATACTCTCTTTCATTGCGCCGCGATCGCGGTCGCGATTGGAGAGTCCGGCTGCCAGAATCTGGCCGAGCGGCGATCCCTGATGTAGTGACTGCAGGTGTTGGAGCGTGAGTTCATCGTTCTTGACCCACCCCCATACTTGCGAGGTCAGATCCTTGGGGATCACGCGCTGCTGCTGCAGCGTCCAGTAACGCTCGATGATGATGCCGGTCGATATGATTGCGCACAGAATGATGGGCGCCATCATCCATCCGCCAGCTTGTACGATTTCGACCATTTCCCGTCCGGGGTACGTTGAAGTGCGAAGTTTACCGTGCCGACCGGCGAGCTACCACAACAGGGCGCGGTCAATTTGTCAGGGTCCTCCGCGGCGATTCGCACATCCGGGTCATCAGACTCCCCGATGTCGCGGTTTCGCGCAGCCGCGTTCCTGCTCCGGACCAGTTCTGCACCACCACGGGATGGGGCATTTGCCAGCCCTTGCGTTGCGCATTAGAAACCCAGCCTTCCAGTGGCCTCGTGGCAGCGACAAAGGCCTTGCTGGACGAGGTTATGCTGCCATGATGCGGCACGATCACAAGGTCACTCTGCAGGCCGTAGAGCATTACGACCTCACGCTCCGCTCCTGCTTCTATGTCTCCAGGCAGAAGGACACGAGCACCGCCAAGTGTCTCGATCAGCAAGACACAGGACCGATCATTGTCGTTTTTGAACGGAACATCCGGCACCGGCCAAAGCACTGTGTATGCAGTGCCGAAACGCTGCCACCGCTGGCCTGCACTGCAGGGCCACGTGTCTGTGCCGAGCCAATGCTCGACGCGGATGCCCTGCTGAAGCGACCAGAAACCACCGATGTGATCCATATCGCTGTGGCTCACCATGGCCATTGTGACTGTCGCAATCCCTTGCTGTTGCAGAAACGGTAGAAGGACACGCTGACCGGCATCACCACCGCGCCACCTTGGCCCCGCGTCGTAGACAACAGTATCCGAACCAGCACGCACCGTCATGGCAAGACCGTGCCCCACCGAATGCGCATGGACCTCGATGCAGCCTGTGGCAGGAGGTGCGGGCCTGACGATGAGGAGCAAGCCAAGCGCCGCCAAAGCAACACATCGTGCCGGGAGTCCGCTGATAGCCACCCACAGCGCAGCGGCCACGATGGTGGCCATCAGACCGATCGGGACCGCCGCGAGCTCGATTGCGGCAAACGGCGTTGCACTCACAAGGCTCGTAACAAACAACGCAGGCTCTACGGTCATCGAGACCAGCGGCCACAACACATTCGCGAGTTCCGGGTACAACAATGCGCTGAGCGCGCTCGCTAGCATCACAGGCACCACCACGAATCCAAACCAGGGGATCAACACGAGATTCATCGGCAGCGAACTCCAGCTGAATACCCCGAAGAAGGCGCCCGTCGCGACGCCAAGCACCAGGGACAGGCAACACTGCGTCAGCACCGTTTGATGCCATCCGCTCGCCACTCGATAGCGTCTGCGGAGCACAAACTGAAGGAGCGACAATTGCGCTACGGCACCAAACGACATCAGGAAACTGGCACTGGGAAACTGGTTCGGATCGATACACAACAAGAAAGCAGCAGCCAGCGCCACCAGCCTTATCAGGTCCACCTGCGTTCGCTGCCAGTGCGCCAGGGCAAGCAGCATCGTTGCAAGCAGCGCTCTTTGGGCAGGTAGCCCAAACCCGGATAAAAAAGCGTACAGCGATGCACTCAGCAAGGCACCGATCCATCCGAAATCCTGACTGACTCTCGCCAACGGCGCGGCACACCACCGCAGGCACAAGAACCCGACGCTTGCCGCCAGTCCGATATGCAACCCTGAAATCGCCATGAGATGCGAAAGACCTGTGCGCTGGAAATCGCGTAGCAAAGGCCCCGAGAGCTCGTTGCGCTCGCCGAGCGTCAATGCCAACAGCACCGCTCTCGAATCGCCTGCGGGCAACGCGCGGCGCAGCGACAAACGCACCCTGTCTCGCAAGAAAGCGACCGCACGCGGGAAAGCACCGCACTGAACGAGGCTCGCACTGCCCCGCACGCGCGCCTCTGCGCCAATTCCCCAGACATGATCGCTCAGCGCACGCACGGTCGAACGCTGCTTCGCAACAGGCAAGAACTCCAACGTGACGCGCCAGCACTGACCGCTAGACAGCTCCGGTGGTTCAAACCAGCGCACTCGCAGACGTCTCGGCAGTTCGCGATCGTAAGTTGCAGCGACAAAGCCGGTCGAACCGCCCGTCACGTGCGGTGTTTGCAATAACCGGATGGTGGCGGCCGAAATCACCGGAGGCTCGTGAGTCCATTGCTGAAGGTGCAGAACTTCACGGGCCTGTGCGCTCAGACAGACCCCAACGATGACGGCAGGAACCAAAATGCGGCCGACTGGCTTTTGCCGATGAATTACAAGAACGACAGCGAGGACCGCAATCGCGGCCGGAGCGGACAGAATCCCCTGATCCCAGGCAATGGCAGCCACCAGCGCAACCGCCGCCACCACCATCCGTCGAACCTCCATATCATCAACGCAAGTGTCATTGTCGATGAGATTTAGGCGGATCACCGATACCAATCATGGTGAAAGCACACAGTTTCTGTGGCGAAGCTACCTGAGCGTGCGAAGTGCTCCCATGTCCAGCGTGAGCTCCCTGTCCATCCGCGCCGCAATCTCACGATCATGCGTGACGATCACAAGGCTGGTCGAGAACTCGCGATTGAGCTCGAGCATCAGGTCCAATACCTGCTGACCCGTCGCATGGTCGAGGTTACCTGTTGGCTCATCGGCCAGAATCAAGTCCGGTCGAGTAATCAAGGCTCGCGCGACTGCGGCACGCTGACGCTCACCACCCGACAATTCCGAGGGACGATGCGTGAGCCGCTCACCAAGACCTACGCGTGCAAGCAACTCAGCGGCCCTCGCCAGCGCATTGTCGCGGGATTCTCGACGGATCAGCAAAGGCATCGCGACGTTCTCGGCCGCCGAAAACTCAGGCAATAAATGATGGAATTGGTAGACAAATCCAATCTGTCGATTACGCACATCGCCCCGCTGCTTGTCATTGAGCTTGGCCAGATCCTCACCGCCGATACTGATACTACCGCTGTCCGGTGCATCAAGGCCGCCGAGCACCTGCAACAGCGTTGTCTTGCCCGAACCCGATGCACCGACAATGGCCACTCGCTCACCAGCCTGAATGTCCAGATCCACGCCTTTCAACACTTCAAGGCGATTAGCGCCCTCATTGAAGCCACGCGTCACACCGCGGCATGCCAGGACTGCCTGGTCCGGCGATCGATCAGTCAAAACGAAGCTCCTCAGCAGGATTGGTTCTGGCACCGCGCCATGCGGGGAACAGAGTTGCTGCAAACACCAGTATCAAGGAAACAATCACGACAAGCAGCACATCCGCGCCCCGCAGCTCGCTTGGAAGATCGCTGATGAAATAGACGTCCTCGGCCAGAAGCGTGACGTCGAACACCGACTCAACGGCAGCAACGATCCGTTCGAGGTTAAGGCTCACCATGGTCCCCAGTGCAACACCGATCCCCGCACCGAAGACACCGATGACCGAGCCTTGATTGATAAAAATCGAAAGGATGCTCCGACGCGAAGCGCCGAGCGTGCGCAGGATGGCGATGTCTGAACGTTTGTTGCGCACCACCATGACCAACGTCGAGACAATATTGAAGGCAGCCACGGCAACGACCAGCGAAAGAATGACGAACAGAATCGACTTGGTCACCTGGATCGAGCGGAAGAAAGCCCGGTGGCGACGCGTCCAGTCGCTAATCAATACACCACCGCCCTGAGCGATGGCCACCTCGCGCGCGATGGCCGGCGCATCGAACATGTCGGTAACCGACAGCCGCAGACCTGTAACTTGATCGCGCAATCGCAGCAAACGCCGGGCATCTTCCATATGCACAAACGCGAAGCGTCGATCAAACTCGAACATACCGGCGCGGAATATACCCGAGACGGTGAAGCGTTTCATGCGCGGCATAATCCCTGCCGGTGTGACGGTCCCGGACGGAACCATCAATAACACCGTGTCACCTACACCGACCTCCAGAGCTTCGGCAAGCGCGTCTCCGAGTACGATGTCGTAGCCTCGTGAGACGAGACGCTCAACACTACCGTCCGGCGCAACCACATCGAGGTCGGCGACCGACTTCTCAGCTTCGGGCAGCACACCGCGCAGCACAATACCGCTGACTGTGTCATCGCCAGCCAATAACGCTCTCGCTTCGACATAGGGCGCACCCGCCACAACACGCTCGTTGGTCACCGCATCGTCTCTGCGAATCTCCCAGGATGAAAGAGCGCCGTCGAGTCCCTCGATCGTAGCGTGCGATGACATCGCCAGCAGTCGGTTGGTGAGCTCCCGCTCAAACCCATTCACGACGGATAGCACGATGATCAACACAGCAACCCCGATCGCCACGCCGAGCATTGAGATCGCCGAGATAAACGAAACGAAACCGCCGCCTCTCCTCGCCCGCACATAGCGCAGCCCGACATCCATCTCGAAAGGTAATCTGGCCATCAGCCGTACCTCAGCGCTTGTGCGGGATGCACCGCCGCTGCTTTGCGCGCCGGATAGATGGTCGCCAAGGCGGTGAGGCCAAGTGCCAGTGCCCCAACCCACCACACCTGGCTTTGGTGCAGCTCTGAGGGAATCGCGGTCATCACATAAACATCACCCGGCATGATCTGGAATCCGAGCGACCGTTCAAGCCATGCAACCACCTCAGTGACATTGAGAGACAGTGCGACACCGAGCGCCACACCCAACAGCACCCCAAACCAACCGAGGATAAGGCCCTGCGTAAAGAACACTCGCACCACCCGTCTGGGTGACAGTCCCAGTGTTCTCAGTATTGCGATGTCGGTCGATTTGTCACTGACCACCATGACAAGACTCGCGATAATATTGAACGCGGCAACTCCGATCACAAGACCGAGGATCATGGCCATCATCGCCTTCTCAAGTCGAATCGCACGAAAATAGCTCGCGTTCTCTCGTGTCCAATCCGTCGTCGTGTAGTCGTCGCCGAGCAAAGTCGACAAGTCAGCGGAAACCTGCGGCGCACTGAAGGCATCCTCCAGCTTCAAGCGCAGCGCACTGGGTGACGGCGGTCCGCCGAGCATCGCTGCGGCGTCGGACCAGTGCATCCAACCAACACCGCCGTCGTACTCGGGTACGCCAGCGTTGAAGACGCCGACGACACGCAGTCGAACCAGCTCTGGTTGCACCCCCGCTACCGTGGGACGAGGAACCAGCATGACGATGTCGTCACCGGTCTCGACGCCGAGATCCAGTGCAAGATAGCGCCCCAGAATCACACCGAAGTCGTCGGACTCAAGTGCGTCCAATCGTCCGCTCACCATGGATTCATCCAGCGAAGAAATCGAACGTTCAAGCTCCGGGTCAATCCCCTCGATTAGCACCGGCACGAGGCGACCATCCGCATTGGCCATACCTTCAACCGACACGGAAGGGGCCGCACCAATAATCTTCGGCAGCTCAAGCACGCGATCGCGCAGCTGCTCCCAATCGCTCAGTTCACCGGACCGCGCTGCCACGCTGGCTTCGGTCTGCAGACCGAGCAATCGCCCGCGAAGCTCTGCTTCGAAACCGTTCATGACCGACAAGATCGTAATCAGCGCACAAACGCCGATCGCAATGCCGATCATCGAAGCAAGACTCATGAAAGATGCGAAGCGAGAGGCCTGGCGCGCGCGCAGATATCTGAGCGCAAGTGTGAGTTCCAGAGCGTTCGCCATTCGTGAATTTTGTCACAACCTCGGTCGTGATGCCCGTTTCCGAGACACTCGTCACGGTTCCGGGCCAAGGTTGCTGTCGTCGGCGAAAAAGCCAGTGCTATTATCCGGTTAAGAGAGTGTTCCCGGTAAGCGGGAGGAGCAGCAGATGAAAAAGCAGATACTGGCAATTGCCGCCATAGCGGGACTCTTTGCCGCACCCACGGGCAACGCCGAGACGATCGATGCTAAACCGGCTCCGGTTCTTACAGACGCGAGTGCCCCAACCCGCGGCATGACCATGGATCGAGTGGAGTCGAGCTGGGGCGAGCCTCAAGCCCGTCGCGCTGCCGTCGGCGAACCACCGATTACGCGTTGGGAGTATGCAGGTTTCACGGTCTACTTCGAGTACGACCGCGTCATCCACACCGTAATTTCGCGGGGCTAATCGCGGCCCCATCTGCTGTGGCATAATGCGTGCCGGCTCAGCGTCATCGAGCCGGCACCACTATGACATCCAACACCGCCACCACGATACCGGCCACTTCGGCCGTTTTTCCGTTTTCCGCCTCAACACTGACCGAACCGGTCGGTGGGCTTTCGGGTGCCAGCATCGCTTTGTTGCTCGCCGAGCTCGCCACCAGCGAGGCGCGACCCGTGGTGTATTTCGCCGAGTCGCAGCAAGTGGCCGACCAGCTCGAAGCGGCGGCGCGGTTTTTCGCGCCCCCGGATTTACGCGTCCTGCATTTCCCCGACTGGGAGACGCTCGCGTACGACAGCTTTTCGCCGCATCAGGACATCATCTCCCAGCGCCTTAGCGTATTGGCAGAACTGCCTGCGCTCGAGCGAGGCCTGCTCATTGTAGCGGCACAATGCGCCTTGCACCGTCTGCCACCAGTCGAATACGTCTCAGCACGTTCGATTTCGCTAACCGCTGGGGCGACGCTCGACCTCGATGGATTCACGAATCGACTGATCGCCACCGGTTATGCGCGCGTACCTCAGGTCACAGAGCATGGAGAGTTCGCCTTGCGCGGTGCGTTACTGGACGTATTTCCCATGGGAGCGGAGGCTCCGATTCGTGTCGATTTGTTCGACGATGAAATCGAGACGCTGCGGTTCTTCGACCCTGAGACCCAGCTCTCCGGTGAAGAGACGCCAGGCGTTGTCTTGCTCCCCGGTCGCGAGATACCGCTGGACAAAGACGCTGTTAGCGGCTTTCGCCAACGATATCGCGAGCGCTTCCCGGAAGGCGCGCAGTCGCAGGTCTATCGTGACGTCTCCGCCGGAAACGCCCATGGCGGCATCGAGTACTACCTGCCACTGTTCTACGACAACACGAGCAACCTGCTCGATTATTTGCCAGAACGTGTTTTGCTGGCGAGCAACTCGGACACGAGGCCTGCGATCGATGCAGCGTTCGAACAGGCGACGGAGCGCTACGAGGTATTAAACGTTGCCGAAGAGCGCCCTCTGCTGCGCCCGGATGAGGCTTTCTTCACGCCGACTGAATGGCGTGCTCGTATTTCAAGCTACCAGCAACTGAGCCTGTCTCGCGAGAAGCCCCTGGAGGGCATCGACGCTATGGCTCGACCGCTACCGCCAATCGCAATTGGCGCCGCACAGGAAGACGCCGCGCAGCCGTTCCTGCGGTTCGTCAATGACCGAAAGCGCGCAGGCAGGGTCTTGCTGGTCGCAGAGTCACCCGGCCGTCGTGAAGCACTTGTCGACTTGTGCCGAGACCTCGATCTGAAACCCGCAACGGTGGCGAATTGGCAATCGTTCCTTGCCAGCGATGCTCCACTGGCAGTCACCGTTGGCGACATCAACGAAGGAGTGATACTGCCGAGCGAGCCGGCGCTCTCATTGGTCACCGAACAGGCGCTCTACGGTCAGCGCGTTCGCGCACGCCGGCGACGCCGCCGCGGCCAACGCGACCCCGAAGCGGTCATCAGGCAACTCAGTGATTTGTCGGTCGGCGCTCCCGTCATTCACGAAGCGTACGGTGTTGGTCGCTATCTGGGCCTGCAGACGCTGACGGTCGGCGATATCACCAATGAGTTTCTGACCCTCGAATATGCCGGCGGCGATAAGCTCTACGTCCCGGTGCATGCCCTTCAATTGATCTCGCGCTACACCGGTGCGTCGCCCGACAAAGCGCCGTTGCATAGACTCGGCACAGACCAATGGCAGCGCGCACGCAAAAAGGCGGCCGAAAAAGCGCGCGATGTAGCCGCTGAACTACTCGACGTGTACGCGCGACGTGCTGCACGCCAGGGTGTATCCATGCATACCCCGCAGGCCGACTACCGACAGTTCAGCGCTGAGTTCCCGTTCGAACTCACCGAAGACCAGGCAGCCACGGTGGACGCGATTCTGGAAGACATGCAGGCGGGCACGCCTATGGATCGCGTCGTCTGCGGCGATGTCGGATTCGGCAAGACAGAAGTTGCGCTGCGCGCCGCCTTTGTCTGTGCGCAAAACAGCCGTCAGGTCGCCGTACTCGTGCCGACAACGTTACTCGCACAGCAGCACTACCAGACGTTCGTCGATCGCTTCGCCGACTGGCCCGTGCAGGTTGCACTGTTGTCCCGGTTTCGATCGAAAAAGGCCGTCGACGAGACGCTCGCGGGCATGCGAAACGGCACGATCGATATCGTGATCGGAACACATAAACTTCTTGGCCATACACAGAGCTTCAAATCACCGGGACTCGTCATCATCGATGAGGAACATCGGTTCGGCGTGCGACACAAGGAGGCACTTAAGTCTCTGCGTTCGGAAATCGATGTATTGACGCTGACCGCAACACCAATTCCTCGCACCCTGAACATGGCGCTTGGCGGACTGCGCGAACTGTCGCTGATCACCACACCTCCGGCCGACCGACTTTCCGTCAAGACATTTATCAGCCGCTGGAACGACGGGTTGATCCGCGAGGCATGCCTCAGAGAAATTCGCCGCGGCGGGCAGGTCTATTTTGTCCACAA
The DNA here is from genome assembly GCA_963922335.1 of uncultured Chromatiales bacterium. Taxonomy (GTDB): domain Bacteria; phylum Pseudomonadota; class Gammaproteobacteria; order Steroidobacterales; family Woeseiaceae; genus CALBPI01. The sequence goes on from CAWUIB010000012.1 coordinate 28,305, forward strand.
CCGGGTCGAGGACATCGAAAAAATTGCCAATGACCTGCGCAAGCTCGTGCCTGAAGCAACCGTCGGCATCGGTCATGGCCAGATGAGCGAGCGCGAACTCGAGCAGGTGATGTTCGATTTCTATCACCGCAACTTCAATGTCTTCGTCTGTACAACGATCGTGGAAAGTGGGATCGATGTACCAACCGCCAACACGATCATCATCAACCGCGCGGATCGATTCGGACTTGCCCAGTTACATCAGCTGCGCGGGCGAGTAGGTCGGTCACATCACCGCGCCTACGCTTACCTGATAACGCCACCGCGGAACGCGATGACTGCCGATGCCATCAAGCGTCTGGACGCGATTGAATCGCTTGAGGATCTCGGCGCCGGATTTGCGCTTGCCAGTCACGACCTCGAAATTCGCGGCGCTGGCGAGCTGTTGGGTGAGGGCCAGAGCGGGCAAATCCAGGAAATCGGTTTCGCCATGTACACCGAGCTTTTGACCACCGCGGTTCAAGCACTGCGAGAGGGTCGCGAACCGGCATTCGATCAACCGTTGAATGCGGGCGTCGAAATCAATTTGCACCTGCCAGCTTTGCTGCCCGAAGACTACGTGCCCGATGTCCATCTCCGGCTGATGCTTTACAAGCGTCTGGCCAGTTGCACCGATGAGGCCCAGCTTCGGGAGTTGCAAATCGAACTGATCGACCGGTTTGGCTTACTACCTGACGCCACGCGATTGCTAATCGATATCACACGCCTCAAGCAAAAGGCGCAAGCTCTGGACATCGTCAAGATCGACGCGAATACGCAAAACGGGTTCATTAAGTTCTCGGCAGAGCCGCGCATCGATCCAATGAAGCTCATCACGCTGGTCCAGAAGCAACCCGATCGTTACAAACTGCAGGGCGCGGACAAGCTAACATTCCGACGTGAGATGCCAACCGGACCAGACCGCGTGGCCGTCCTCGAACGATTGCTGCAGCGACTGACACCGGAATAGTCGTCGCTGAGGTAAACTGGCGCGATGCGACACTTCAATACGCCTTTTCTCTGGGGTCTGGCCGCACTGTTAGCCACGACATCGGTATGCGACGCGCAGGTTTCCGTTGAGATTCCCGAAGACTCAGTGCCCGTCGAAGACGAAGCCGCCGAACCGGTTCCCGAATTCGAAATCGAGGTGATCGTTTTTGAGTATGTCGGCGGCGCCGTTGGCGCGCGAGAGGACTGGGCTTACATCGACACCGGACGCGCCGAGGTTCAGGCCGAGCTCGAGGCACAGAGGCTCGAGGAGGAGCGCCTGCAAGCCATCCTGAACGGCACGTTCAACGAGTTTCCCGAAACCCTCGCGGAGCCGGAACTCGAAGCGCAGCCAACCGATGAAACCCTGCTTGCAGACGATCAGATGCGACTAGGCGAAGACGGCCTGCCGATATCTCTGGAAGACGACAAGCCGCTGATCTGGACACTACTTGAGGAAGAACAACTCGACCTCGCCGAGGCATTCGAGCGGATGCGTAATAGTCGCGACTACAAACCTCTGATACACGCAGGCTGGCGACAACCCGTCTATGGCAAAGCCGATGCGACCACACTGGCACTCGAGCGCATCGCGGAGGTCCCGGATGAGCTGAGCGCCGAAGCCAGCATCTACGTCGAGCGTTTTCTGCACCTGACGCTGGATCTCGAGCTGGCTAAACCTTCTGCTGACAGTCTCGGCAGCGTGATCTACAGGCTCGATGAACGACGGAAAATGCGCAGCGGTGAAACCCACTTCTTTGATCACCCGCGCTTTGGCGCCATCGCCATCATCAACAAGCCTGAGGTGGTTGAAGTCGAGTTCTAAGACGCCATCGGGCAATCACGATTTTTCCGTGGTACCAGACAGCGTTCTACTTAAGCGATGATTGCTTGTCCGCTTTGCCGGAATCTTCCAGCGACGGATACAGCGTAACGACACCTTCAGGGGCATCGAGCTGAGCGCGAGCCTGTTCGAGCATCGCCGTAGCGTCGTCTTCATTGCGGGGTACACGACCACAAACGCCGATCGTTACGCCAAGATGGCGGCCCACCGGCGACTTGGGGTGATGGATAGCCAAAGCCTGAATATCGCTCGCAATCGCGTCAGCGAATTTGCGTGCCGACGGCGCGCTCGTGCTGTGAATAAGAACGGCCAGCTCGTCGTTTGCAACACGCGCTGCGGTATCGCCCGCGCGCTGCAGACGTCGGCGAACACTGTGCGCGATTCGCTTCAACGCCGAATCGCCCGCGTGTTGCCCGAAGGTCTCGACGTAGCTGTCAAACGCGTCGATACGAAACACAATCACCGACAGCCATGATTGTTCTCGGGCCGCGATTGCAGCGTCGCGTCGCAGCAACGCGATCCAGGGGTCTTTCTTAAGGAACACAGTGACCGAATCGCTGGGTAGCGTATTCAGCGAGGCGGTGGTTCCCGTCGCCGCTTCGCTCGCCGTAGTGACCTGGAAGAACACAATACGCAGCGGAGATCCGGATTCGGCGAGCATCACCCGTCCGGACACCTGCTGGTCTGGTGTCTCTTTCCCGGCGATCACTGCTGAGAACTCGGTCTGCGGTCGAACCTCACTCGCAGAGTCAATCGCTGTAATGACTCCGCTCCCGCCAATCTTGCTGAGCAGAGGTGCCGCATCCTGTCCCGAGACCTGGCCGGATGGCAGGTCCAGAGCTCGCAGAAACGCCGGGTTGAAGTAGACGATCCGCCAGTTATCGTTGCGAACATCCACAAGACAGACCGGCGACGGTTGGCCGTCGATCATGTTTCGGAGGATGTTCTTTGACGGTAGCTTCACAGATCTCGGCTGCAGTTCGATTCGAGACATTATGTGTAGCAGCGCCGAGTCGAAAAATCGAGCGCAGATGCCTGAAAATGCTAACTAAATCACCCTTTCGAGTTAAAAAACGCCGCTAGCACCCGATCGGCGCTATCGCGGGCCGCATGCATGGCGGCGATCAGTTGAGCATGGATATCGCCATCCCCCTGACCCGCCGCTTCGTTGACGATCAGTGCGAGGCACGCATAAGACAGGCCCAGTTCACGGGCGATTGACGCCTCGGGCATACCGGTCATGCCGATGACTTCCACGCCGTCACGCGCCAAGCGGACCACCTCCGCTGCGGACTCAAGGCGAGGACCCTGAGTGGCGCCGTAAACCCCACCCAAAGCGAGTGGCACCGATGCGGTTTTAGCGGCGGCGACAAGTTGCACTCGCAGCGCCTCGTCGTAGGGTTGCGTGAAGTCGATGTGATCGAGCGGTCCCGACACCCCATCTCGCACGCTATGCACCCTCCCCCAAGTGTAGTCAATGATCTGATCCGGGAGCAGCAATCCCCCGGGTGCTACTCGCTGGCCGATGATTCCGACCGCGTTCAGCGCAATGACGTGAGTCACGCCAACATCAGCTAGCGCACTAAGGTTCGCGGCGTAGTTCACGCGATGCGGCGCAATCTGGTGACCTTCCCCGTGCCGCGGGAGGAACCAGACCTCCGATTCACCAATGCGTACTCGGCTCAGTGGCGCAGACGGGTCGCCAAACGCCGTCTCCACGGATCGTGTCTCAAGTACGGCCGCCACATCCCTGTCTCCGGTGCCGGTGCCCCCGATGACGGCGTATACAGAATTCACCAAAGCACGGGCTCCGATTCACGTCCGAGCGCATCGTCCAGTGCGGAGCGCGCCTCTCGCCATTGTTCGAGGGAGGTCAACGCAGCAGTGTCAAACGTCGCCCCGGCGCGAAGTCGCGCGAGGCGGCTCATCGATGTGGGATTGAAGACGCCCGATAGATGCCGAATCGCCCGCTCAGCGGCAGCGCGATCATTGCAAATCAAGACCATGTCACTCCCTGCATCGAGCGCCAGATCAACCCGGGCTTCAATACTCCCGTAGGCGGCGGTCGCTTTCATCGTCAGATCATCGGAAAACACAGCACCGTTGAAACCGATTCGGCTGCGCAATTCCTGTTGTTGCCACCATGGCGAAAAACTTGCCGGCATACGGTCGAGCGCCGAATACACGACGTGCGCCGTCATCAACGCAGGTAGCCCCGCGGCGGCCATGCGCTCGAACACTACGATGTCATCGAACATGTCCGAATACTCTCTTCGGTCTACCGGGAGCTCGTGGTGCGAATCGGCAACAACAGCCCCATGCCCTGGAAAGTGCTTGCCCACAGCCGCCATACCCGCCTCTTTCATGCCGTGCATCATGCGGGTGGCGAGCGCGACAACAACATCCGGGTTACGATGTAATGAACGATCACCGATGACGGCACTGACGCCGTAGTGAAGATCGAGCACAGGTGCGAACGACAAATCGACACCGCAACTGAGGAGTTCAGCGGCGAGCAACCATCCGGTCAACCGTGCGAGGTCGAGCGCTCGCGTGGGATCCTGCCGGTACAGCAGGCCGAACCAGCCGAGCGGTGGCAAGGTCGTAAATGGCGGACCGAACCGCTGTACGCGACCACCCTCCTGATCGACCGCAATCAATAATTCCGGCGACCTAAGCTCCTTTATTTCTTCATTTAATTCAATTAGTTGTTCTATTGATTTAAAATTTCTTTTAAAAAGTATAACGCCCCCGACCGCGGGCTCCGATAGCAGATCTCGGTCGGCCGGGCTCAGTGCCACGCCTTCGACATCAATCATCAGAGGCCCAAGCGGCATCAGTCGATCACTCGATCAAACACGGCAATGGACTCAACGTGTGCTGTGTGCGGGAACATATTCATAACGCCAGCCTGCAGCAGCTGATAACCCTGCGTTTCGACCAGCAACTTGGCATCGCGCGCGAGTGTTCCGGGGTTGCATGACACGTACACAATCCGATGCGCGCCCAACTTGCCGGCGATTTCTGCAAAGTGCTGTGCACCGGCGCGGGCCGGGTCCAACAGGATGCGATCCCAACGCTGCGCCATCAGCGCCTCCCATGAAGCAGGCTCAAACAGATCGGCTGCCGTGAAACCGACGTTATCAATGCCGTTCCTCACCGCGTTGGCGCGAGCGCGCTCCGTCAGCGCTTCTGCCCCCTCTACTCCGTGAACGAGATTTGCCGTTCGAGCGATCGGTAGCGTGAAGTTGCCGATGCCACAGAACAGATCCAAAACCCGATCCTCAGGCTGCGGGTCAAGCAACCGGATAGCATCGGAGACCATCCGCTCATTCATCACCCCGTTGACCTGAACAAAATCATTGGGCTCGAAATCCAGCGCAAGATCGAACTCAGACAGGTGATAGCGAAGCTGAGGCGCAACAGAACCATCGCGTCGCGCCAATGGCGACAGCGAATCCGGACCGCCGGGCTGTAGATAGAACCAGACATCGTGGGTTTCGGAGAAATCCGCGAGTTTCTGCAAATCGTCTGCGTCAGGTGGATCCAGTACCCGCAGGCAAAGCACCGTCACCGGCTTTTCATTGGGTGCCAACGAATCCCCTACGGCCACCTCAATCTGAGGTAATCGCCGCGCAATACTGAGCTCACCGATACAATCTGCAAGCGGACGAATCAATCGATCGACAGGCTCCACGAGCACCGGGCAGTGATCCATGTCCGTAATGTAGGGTTTGTAGCGCTCGCGGAAACCCACCAACACACGCTCTCGTGCGTCGACATATTTCACGCCGAGCCGCGCCCGCCGGCGGTACCCCCACGCATCCGCCATTTGCGGCGGAAGCCACGCGGCAGGGCTGACCCCACCGACACGCTCAAGATTGTCCGAAAGCACCTGCTGTTTTGTCGAGAGTTGAAGCTCCAGGCTCATATGCTGCATCACGCAACCACCACAGCGGCCGAACGCGTCGCACCCGGGGGCTATTCGATCGGCACTGGCTGTAATCACCTCATCACAAACCGCTTCGTCGTAGTTCCGCTTGCGTCGTCTACGCGTCCACTGGACCGTCTCACCGGGCAGGGCACCTTCAACGAAAACGGTCTTACCGTCACTGTCCGCAATCCCACGACCGTCGTGGGTCAACGCACGGATCAGTGTAGTCTCCGGTTCGCGCGAGAATCTAGAGCGTCTACCCATCCGCTGCACCCCAGGCGTCGCGATAGGCGCTCCAGTGTTCGGCGCCCTGCGTCTGTAGCCACTCTTTGACCCGAGCGATCTCTCGGTCGTAGCCGACGCCATCCAAGCGCCCGCGCATTCGTTCAAATCTGAGGTACACAAGGTAGGTATTCATGACGTCGGTTTCGCAGTAGTCGCGAATCTGCTGGAGCCCGCCCTCTGCATACACTGCAGCTACTTTGTCGCCGCTCATACCCAGCTTGCCGGGAAATCCGAGCATCACGGCGATATCGTCAAGTGGCGCCCGAGCGCGCGGTTGATACGCTGAGAGCACGTCCATGACGTCGATATGGCGCCAGTGGTAACGCCCAAGATAACTGTTGTAGCGAAACTCACGCTGTTGATCGCCGTTTTCCCAATAGGTGGCCGCATTGATACCGTGATGAAGTGCCCGGTAGTGCAGCACCGGCAGATCAAACCCGGTGCCATTCCAACTCACAAGATCCGGAACGAATCGCTCGATGCCGTCGAAAAACCGTTGAATCAGCTCCGCCTCATCGGCATCGAGCCCGCCGAGACTCCAGACTCGGAAGTCATCGGCACTTCGCAGCGCTACGGAAATCGCGACGATCTTGTGTAAATGCAGCGGCATAAAGTCACTGCCGGATTTCTCACGACGCAACGCCTGCATCGCAGCCAGCGCGTCCTGTTCGGGTAGCGCTTCAAGCCCAAAAAGTCGGCGGCCGGTTGCAACATCAGGCACCGTCTCGATATCGAATACCATGCAGTGCAACGTCATGCCCTCATCATGATTGCCATGGCAACAACAAGACCTGCCTCATCGGTCAGGCTCACATGTGCCTCACCAATACCGAGTGCTTCGCACTTCGCTTTGCCACGTTCGCTGAAGATGACCAGCGGCTTGCCGAGCGGATCGCTGACAACACCTACGTCCCGGATCCACATGCCGTTCGCAAATCCCGTGCCCATCGCTTTCACGCAGGCCTCCTTGGCGGCGAATCGCATAGCAAGGAAACGCACCTTGCGGCGATAGCGAGCGAAAGCCGTGCGCTCCTCATCCAACAACAATCGATCGAGCAGATGATCACCGAAACGTTCGTACGAAGCCTGTATCCGCGAAATTTCACAAACATCAGTGCCGATGCCATAGATCATGCGACCTGCCCTCGCGCCTCGGTCATCAAGCGTTTCATTCGAGTGACCGCTTCCGGCAGTCCCACGAACACGGCATCGGCAATCAGGCTATGACCGATATTCAGTTCCGTGATCGGATGAATAGCGGCCACAGGCTGGACGTTATGAATCGTCAACCCATGCCCGGCATGCACCTTCAAACCTCTCGAAAGTGCATATTCGGCAGCCGCCCGCAGCGTTTCCAGATGCGAACTCACCGCCTCCCCTCTGGCCAAAGCGTAGGCCCCGGTATGCAGTTCGATCACCGGTGCACCAACGGAAACGGTGGCGTCGATTTGATCCCGATCCGGGTCAATAAACAGCGAAGTACGAATACCCGCCGCAGCCAGCCGATCAACGGCAGCAGTGACCCGCGGCAACTGTCCAGCCACATCCAACCCACCTTCTGTGGTGACTTCCTCACGCCGCTCCGGCACCAGACAACAATCTGCCGGCGCTAGCGACTCAGCAATTCCAACCATCTCGTCCGCCAACGCCATCTCAAGGTTCACCCGTGTCTGGGTACTCTCACAAAGCCGCCGAACATCATGGTCTTGAATATGTCGCCGATCCTCTCGAAGGTGTACGGTGATGGAATCGGCGCCATATTGCTCCACCAGCAGCGCTGCCATAACGGGGTCGGGATACGACTCGCCGCGCGCCTGACGTAACGTCGCCACGTGGTCTACGTTCACGCCCAAATCAATTCTTGTCGTCATTGCCTGCTTCCTAGCCGGGTGCCCGTTTCTTCTAGTCACCCTCGTTGTTTTGCCCGCTGGATTTCGTGTGATGGCGAAGCTCACGCAGCACACGTCGCGTTTGCAGGGGCTTACCTTCTAACTGCTGCTCCAGCGCTCCCGCCAGTATAAGTCGCCCGATCTTCCGAGTCTCCGGGTTCTCCCAGTCATCCTCTGCAATCCGCAGGAGATGGGCGCCAGCAATGAGGCCCTCATCTTGAGATCCTGCCGCTGCCTGGCGAGGCCCTGCATCAGGGACCATGTCATACAGGTGTTCGGCGACTACGCGGCGACCACTATCGACATCCATATCCCAGTTGATGCCAAAGCCCAGATCGGCCAGAAGATGATTCTCAAATCGGCGCAGCGTTAGATCGACAGGATCGGTGCCCGCAAGTTTGGTGACCACGTGGCCATAGAGTGCGAACAACTCCGGATTGGGATCGTGACGGTGTGTTAGCTTCAGGCACAACTCCGAAACATAGAACCCAGCCAGCAGCGCATCGCCGACCAGTCTGACGGTATGTGCAACGTCCCCTTCAACATCGGTAAGCGTGCCGAGCTCTCCCCGCGAGGTCCATGAAAGACGCAACCCCGAGAAAGGCTGCAAAAGACCACGGTGTCGATGCTTCGGTCGTTTGATGCCCTTTGCGACCAGACTCACCCGTCCATGGTGCTCAGTCAGGCACTCCACGATCTGACTGGAGTCGCGAAAATCGCGACGGTGTAGCACCCAGGCTCGGTCAAGACGGACGCGCTCCAACGTCAGTCACCCATATCGAAACCCAGGCGATTCAGGTCCTGCTCGCTGTCCGCCCAGTTGTCACGCACCTTCACCCATAAATCGAGATGAATGGACTCACCCAACATACGTTCGATCTCACGTCGGGCAGAGCTGCCAACCTGCTTCAGGTTTTGTCCGCCCTTACCTACCACGATGCCCTTTTGCGAGTCCCGTTCAACGAAAATAATGGTGTTGATCTCGAGCTTCCCGTCGTCGCGGCGCGCCATGCGTTCGGTTTGCACCGTTAACCCGTAGGGCAACTCCTGTCGCAACCGTAACGTGAGTTTTTCACGGACGATTTCCGCCACCCGAAAAGACTCGCCTCGATCGGTGAGCATCTCGTCCGGAAACATCGCGGGCGACTCGGGTAAGAGCGGCACAATTTCGTCACGAAGCACATCAGTACCCGTGCCTTTCAATGCAGAAATCGGAACAGCCGCCTGGAGATCGCGCTGCGAATTCATCTCCTCCATGAACGGCAGCAAGCGACGCTTATCCGCGAGCTGATCAATCTTGTTGATAACGGCAATCACGGGCACTGTCACCGACTCAAGTCGGCTGGCGACGGTTCGATCTTCGGCCGTGAATCGTCCCGCCTCAACCAGCCACAATACGACCTCGGCGTCGGACAGCGCACTGATCGCCGAACGATTCATGACACGATTAATCGCCTTCTTCTGACCGATGTGTAAACCCGGTGTGTCGATGAACACGATCTGTGCATCGTCACCCGTATCCACCCCCAGAATTCGATGCCGCGTGGTTTGTGGGCGCGGACTAACGATCGACACCTTAGTGCCAACGTAGTGGTTCATCAGCGTCGACTTACCGACATTTGGTCTCCCGACCACGGCAACAAAACCTGCACGATATCCATCCGCATCACGGAACTGTCCCACTAAATCTCCCCCAGTTGCTGCAGGACGGCGCGCGCCGCTGCTTGCTCCGCGGACCTGCGACTACTGCCCGTCGCCTCACAACTCCGCCCGTCGTGCGTGATCGAGCACCGCACCACGAATTCCCGATTGTGGTCGGGACCCGCCGACGACACCAACTCATACTCTGGCAAGGCGTAACCCCGACCCTGCAGCCATTCCTGCAACTCCGTCTTCGGATCCTTGGCCGCATCCGAAAGACTTAGGGACTCAAGACGTACAGCAAAAACTCGGTGGATGACTTGTTCCGTTGACGCGTACCCACCATCCAGAAAAACTGCACCTAGAAGAGCCTCAAACGCGTCAGCAAGGATTGAATCACGTCTTGCCCCACCCGACTTGAGTTCACCACTACCGAGCGCGATGCGCTCACCAAGGTTCAGTTCTTTCGCCAACTCGGCAAGCGATGCATCACGCACGAGTACAGCGCGTAGTCGGCTGAGGACGCCTTCATCAGCGTGCGGGAACCGCTGGACGAGCTCATGTGAGATGACCGTATCCAAAACCGCGTCACCCAGGAACTCCAGTCGCTCATTGCTGCGTCCCCGTGCACTGCGGTGATTGAGGGCCCGCTGCACGAGCGACACATCACGAAACTCGTAGTCGATCTGCTCGGTCAGGTCACCGAAAGGGGCATTCAACGGACGATCGACGCCTGGTGCTTGAAGTCAACCGCGAATGAAACGTTAGCGATGTAGCCGACCTTATTGGTGTAGCTCACCGCAATGTCATACCCGGAGCTGGTTTTGGTGAACTCCACATCGCGGAAACTGATAACACGGACGCTTTCGATATCGAACCGCTTTTCCAGGCCGTTTTGTACATCGCGTCGCGAGAAGTCCGTGCCCGAGAGCTCGTCTTCGAGGCTCGCAAAAGCACCCTTGATTTTCATGTCTTCCATATAGACCGGAAAGAGTCTTAGTCCGGCGAAGACAAACAACGCGATGAAAGCCACCAGGAAAATGAGGCCGAGAGTGGTCATTCCCTGCTGCTGATGTCTCGTGCGTGCTGCTTTTGTGTTCATGATTTCCCGACGCCATGAAGCCTGCAAAGGCGCTATTGTATCTTATCGCCGATCCGAGACCATCGAGGCATGTCCCAAAGTTTCCAACTCATCCAGATACGGGTTGCGCGCCCGACGAGGTTGGCTGACGGGATACAACCGATCTCCGGAAATCGGCTATCGCGACTGCGATCACGGTTATCACCCATCATGAAATAGCAGTCATCCCCCACCGTGTACTCGAATCCAAGGCCGATTGGACTCTGCAAGAGTATGGTGTGATCTTCGCCGCCGAAGGTTTCCGTGAATATATAGCCGCGGTTACTGTCGTTTTGAAACTCACCGAACTGCTCTAGGCCGACTGTCTCACCGTTGACGGTGAGTCTTTGATTCTCGTAGCTGATTCGATCACCGGGCACACCGATCACCCGTTTGATGAAATTGACATTCGGCTCGCCGGGCTTTCGAAATACCGCGACATCCCCGCGCTCCGGTGCGCCGGTTTCCCAGATTAGTGTATTGGATACCGGCAGACGCAGCCCATAGCTGTATTTGCTAACGACTACGAAGTCGCCGATCAACAGATTGGGTAACATCGATTCCGAGGGAATTCGGTACGGCTCGAAAATGAACGAGCGCAACACGAGGATCACCGCCAGTACAGGGAAAAAGGCCCGAGATACGTCGACGACAATCGGGAACTCCGCACCAGCTCCTAGCGCAGCTTCGCGGCGCTCGCGCAGATACCACTTATCGAGTGCGACGACCGCACCCGTGCCGAAAGTGAGCACCACAAACACCAGTGGCAGATTGACCCATTCAGGAAACATCAACCGACCTCCGCACTATCCATCAACCTTAAGCACCGCCAGGAATGCTTCCTGCGGAATCTCTACCGAACCGACTTGTTTCATACGACGTTTGCCGGCTTTTTGTTTCTCGAGCAATTTTCGTTTCCTGCTGACATCACCGCCGTAGCACTTTGCGGTCACGTTTTTTCTCAACGCCTTTACCGTACTGCGCGAGATAATCTGATTACCGATTGCAGCCTGAATCGCAACATCGAACATCTGGCGCGGGATCAGCTCGCGCATCTTCTCGACGAGTTCGCGGCCACGAGACTGCGCGCGATCACGATGCACGATGATGGACAATGCGTCCACTCGATCGCCGTTAATCAGAACATCCAGTCGCACCAGGTTGGCCGCCTCGTACCGTGCAAACTGATAGTCAAATGAGGCGAACCCACGGCTGACCGATTTCAGACGATCAAAGAAATCGAGCACCACTTCAGCAAGAGGCATGTCGTAGTCGATGGACACCTGGCCACCCAGATACTGCATCCGCGTCTGAACACCACGCTTTTCGATACAGAGTTTGATGACCGATCCAACGTGAGCCTCTGGCACCAGAATCGAGGCACTGATGATCGGTTCGCGAAGCTCATTGATCTTGCTCGGCTCGGGCAGACTGGAAGGATTGTCGACATAGACAAGCTCGCCTGTCGTCGTTTCGATCTGGTAGATCACGGTCGGCGCGGTTGTAATCAGCTCAAGCTCGTACTCGCGCTCCAATCGCTCTTGCACGATCTCCATGTGCAGCATGCCGAGAAAACCACAACGGAATCCGAAACCGAGTGCGGCTGACGACTCAGGCTCGAAATGTAGCGCAGCGTCGTTCAGCCTGAGTTTCTGCAAGGCCTCTCTGAACGTCTCGTAATCATCGCTCGAGATCGGGAACATGCCCGCAAAGACCTTGGGTTGTACCTGTTTGAAACCCTCAAGTGGAGCCGCCGCTTGTGCCCGCTCGTGAGTCAGGGTATCGCCAACAGGCGCACCTTCGATTTCCTTGATCCCCGTGATGACAAACCCTACTTCTCCAGGGGTCAGTGCCTTGTCATCGGTCATCTTCGGCGTGAACCGACCGAGCCGGTCAACGATATGTGCACCGCCGGTCGACATGACACGCACTTTGTCGCCCTTGTTCAGTGTGCCCTGGACGATTCGGACCAAGGACACCACACCCACGTAGTTATCGAACCAGCTGTCGATGATCAACGCCTGCAAAGGTGCTTCAGCGTCGCCTTCGGGAGCGGGAATGTCGCGAACAATTCGCTCCAGAAGATTTTTGACGCCGAGTCCGGTCTTCGCGCTCACCTCACTGGCGTCAGTTGCATCAATACCGATGATCTCTTCGATTTCCCGAGAGACTCGCTCCGGCTCCGCAGCGGGAAGATCGATTTTGTTGAGGACTGGCAGGACCTCGAGGCCCTGATCGATCGCCGTGTAGCAGTTAGCGACGCTTTGCGCCTCGACGCCTTGAGCTGCGTCGACGACAAGCAATGCGCCCTCACAAGCCGAGAGCGAGCGAGAGACTTCATACGAGAAATCGACGTGTCCGGGTGTGTCGATGATATTGAGTTGGTAGGTCTGACCATCGTCAGCGTCATAGTGCAGCGTCACGCTCTGCGCTTTGATGGTGATGCCACGCTCGCGCTCGATATCCATGCTGTCGAGTACTTGTTCAGCCATCTCGCGCTGCTCGAGACCGCCGCACATCTGAATAAACCGATCCGCAAGCGTCGACTTGCCGTGGTCAATGTGCGCGATGATGGAAAAGTTCCGAATGTTTTGCATGGGGATCGATTCAACGCTGTTGAGCGCCGCCATTATAGTCTTTGATGGTGCGAAAACGTGCGAATGTGTTCCCGTTTTCGTGGTCGCCGAGCCCTACCCTAGTCTGCGGGCTGCAGGCTGCGTAGAAAGGCATAAAGTCGTGTCGTGTCCAGACGGCCCTCACAGATCTCAATATCGCCCGCAGACAATACCGGAACCCGCAGATTATACCGCTCCTGCAGCTCGGAATCCGTGTCGATATCGACGACGCTCACATCGCATCGTCCGCGCGCAATCGGCAGCAGCATTTCGATAAGCTCTTCGCACAGGTGACAGCCCTGGCGCGAGTACACGACCAGCTGGGCCGTCAATGGATCACCAGGTTTGGGCGTTGCGAACGTTGGGTCAAAAAGCGTGCCGCGATTGTTGCAACCAAGACACCGGTCAGTCCGCTAATCGCGGTCAATACATCACCAGCACCCGAGAGGCTCGCTATCGATGCGCCCGTGAGCAACCCTGCGAGCGGAATACCGTAGCCGGTGATCGCGGCGGCCCTTACATCTCTTGCATTGCATCGCACCGACAACTGTTTGCCGGGAACAGTGTCTGGCGGTACAGCACTTCTCGGCAGTGTGAGGACCCGCTTTCGCAACCACAGCGCCGCGCCACAGCCACGCCCTTCGATACACGGCGTGCACGTTGTGCCTGGCGTTATCAGGAGGCGTACATTTTGGTCGCCGACTTCATCGACAATCGCGCGGGTTTCGATCACTCGGTGGCCACCGCCTCGGGCGTATCGAGCGCGGTGATTTGCTGGTCCGCTTGCTCCGCGAGCATACGTAGCGTGTTGAGTGGGACCTCTCCCACCAGCGTCATCGTCCGGTTGCCGACAGACCTCTGGTAGCTATGAGTAGCGCCCATCTTTCCATGCTTGCCGCCGGTACCGCTCGACCCTGCAGCCACAAACACAGATACCGTGGCGATACCGTCGGAATACTCAAAACGTCGAACAGTACGCCCATTGACCTGAACCATTTCGCCCCGTGGCCCTCTCAGCGTGAACCCGGAAGCGCTATCGCCCTCGACGACGACTTCCCCGGGTGCTGCGGACAGCGTGTTCGCCGCTCTTTGAACCGGGCTCTCGGAGAACTTCTCGGCAAGTTCCGATGGGCTTGCATGAATCACCTGAAATCCCGAATCATCGATATCACTAATCAATGCAGACTTTGGAATCTCGACACCGATCTGCACGTCCGTGAAACGTACCTCCTCGACCACACGTTTGCCATTCAGAAGCTGCATACGCAACGGCAACAGAGTCTCGGCATCCACCCAGAGGCTGTGGCCGTAACGAAACGCATCTTTCGGACGGATGAAAAACCGTTTGGCTTCCCGACCGGCGACGCGATCCGTGCCTAGCGATACCAGCTCGTAAAACCGACCCACGTTCTCCGCAACCAAGGGAAGACGCGTAAACGCATTAGACGCGCCTGCCGTCTTATCGATGAATTTGAGTTGTCGATTCGGGTAGAGACAAACGAGTTCGTTGCCGACACGGACGATCTCACGAGGCTCGCCATCCATGGAGACAAGCTTTTCCATCGATACGCCATCGCTGTTCAAATGCGCGACATGCAGGGTGTACAAGCGACCGTCCATCGAGCGAACAAGTGTTCCCTCGTAGTCGAGCGTCTGCATGGCGTCGTTGATTTGCTGCAACAGCGGCACCGGCTCAGACTGCGCGCGGACCGGCGCTGACATGAGCGTCAGCCCCGCAAAAATGCCAAAAATGAGTCGCAGGTGGGCGATCACTGCTCTGCCACCTCGCTGGCAGCGTCTGCCTCAGGCAATCGTTCAGCGGATTCAAGCAACCCTTGCCCGACCGAGCTTGCATCGAGCATCGGAATCCCCGCACCCGGCACCAGCGTGCGACGGGTCGCAGAGTGATTCATCACATAGCCGGCGAGCTCCGGATCGGCGATTACTAATCGTGACGGCGCAACTTCAGCCGGCACAATGTAATCAACTTGCGGCTCGGCTGCGGCGTTACGAGGGGCAACCTCAGCGGACTGTTCGGCGAGCGCCGGTTGTTCGTTAAAGCCACCGTCCATCCAGTTCAGTGCCAGCGTTGCAACGCCCAGCGTCAATGCCAGACCACCCGCTGCACGCATCCATGGCGGCATTCCAGAGCCCTGCGAGCCGGGGTTGTAAGCTACCCTGGCACCGCGTTCCGTGCCATCCGTAACAACACCTGCACGAACACGATCAACGAATCCGCCATCGGCCGACAACGATTCACCGCGCATCACTCTGCCGATGTTCATCAACGTGCCCGCGTAACTCCTGAGCTCATCATCGCGGCCCAGACGCCTTACCAGCAATTCCGCTTCGTTGCTGTCGAGTTCACCGTCTACGAACGCGGAGACTTGTTCACGCAACTCACTGTTCATCGATTCATCACCATTAGTCATCCCGTTGCACGCGTCGAGGCGTGCTAATCTTCTTCTTGTTATTCCCGCGGTACATTTACTTCTCTAGCTCCTGAGTTGAGACGCCGCCTGAGATGGCTCCGCCATCGCGTCGATACCCTTGTTAATGGCTTCTCGAGCTCTAAAAATTCTCGATCGCACCGTACCCACCGGGCACTCCATCGCCTCTGCGATTTCCTCATAGCTCATTCCGTCCAACTCACGTAAGACGATAGCGGTACGCAAGTCCTCGGGTAACGCGGCGATCGATTCGCCGATTTTCAACTGCATCTCGTCTTTCATGGCGACCGCCTCGGGCGAGTCCTCACTGCGCAGGCGCTCGTGCACCTCGTAGTAGTTCGGATCCTGAAGATCGAGGTCGTAATCCATCGGTCGTCGCTTCGCAGCCACAAGGTAGTTCTTCGCTGTGTTGACGGCGATACGGTAAAGCCAAGTGTAGAAAGCGCTGTCGCCTCTGAATCTCGGTAAGGCCCGATACGCTTTGATGAAAGCGTCTTGAGCCACGTCGAGCGCTTCGTCCTGGTCGCGAACGTATCGAGAGACCAGATTGACAATCTTGTGCTGGTACTTGAGCACCAGCAGGTCGAACGCGCCGTTGTCGCCTTGCTGTACTCGCTTTACCAATAGTCGGTCGTTTGCTGTTGAGCCCATACGGGCATGCCTCTTTCCGGCGGCGGTTCACCCGCCCATTTATGTGACCTACCGTGAGAACGAAAGTTCTGCGGCTATCATCGAAATCTCGCTCACCGACCAGCGGTTCGCGGAGATGTCTATCACTATGAATTTACTACAAATTCCGTTCCGATTCAGCGAATCTGCGTAAACCCCACTGCTGCTGCAATGCACACCATGCGCCGGGATTCTGGCTCTTGAGCAGGTAGCAACGCACCTTTCGACCCTCCACGCTCAAATCGAGGACCGCAAAAGCACCGAATAACCTGGAGTCTGAATGCACCAAGACCCCGACCGACTGGGTAGTTTCGGGAAACGACGCGGACCAATTATCGTGATCGACAACAATGCTGCTCGGTGGCGCAGGCTGGCGGCACACGATCCAACACTCAACGAGTGTCAGCGCGAATAAAGTGGTCAGCAGGAGGCCGCGCTCCAGAGCGGAAGGCGCTTGGGTGACTGTCGCGATGCCGAGCACGGACAACCACATCCAAATCAGTGTGAGACTGACTTCACGTGCGAATCGTAGAGGAACGAGCGTTATCAAGAATATCGCGCACCAGTGCCGCGGTGGACTCCGATGCTGGAACCACACCTTTCACCAAGTACGCATAAATCTCAGGATCCTGAGCCTCCAGCAACGCAACAAACTCGGCCTGCTGCGAAGAATTGGCGGACTCATACCGCTGCTCCAGAAACGCAAGCAGCAGCTGATCGAGCTCACGCATACCGCGCCGGCAACGCCAGCGCAGCGCCTTCAGGTTCACATCCAAACCGGACTCAATGACGGCGCTTGGCCATCATTTTCTTCGTCTCAGCGATGGCTTTCGCCGGATTCAGACCTTTCGGACAGGTCTGAGTGCAATTCATGATGGTGTGGCATCGATACAGGCGGAACGGATCCTCGAGATGATCGAGTCGATCACCGGTGGCATCGTCGCGGCTGTCGACCAACCAGCGATACGATGCCAACAGCGCAGCCGGCCCCAGATAGCGATCGCTGTTCCACCAGTAGCTCGGGCAACTTGTCGAGCAGCACGCACACAAGATGCAGGCTGACGGCTCGTTGATCAGCTCCTGGTCTTCCTTCGTCTGCAGGCGCTCAGAATCCGGCGGCGGCGGTGTTTTAGACTGCAACCATGGCTTGATCGAGGCGTACTGCGCATAGAAGTTGGTGAGGTCAGGGACAAGGTCCTTGATCACGGGCATATGCGGCAACGGATAAATCCGGACTTCATCACCGATGTCTTCCGCGGCTTTGATACAAGCGAGGGTATTCCCTCCGCCCACATTCATAGCGCAGGAGCCACAAATACCCTCACGACACGACCGACGAAACGTCAACGTCGGGTCGATCTCGTTTTTGATCTTAATGAGCGCATCGAGAACCATCGGCCCGCAGGTGTCAGAGTCGACATCGTAAGTGTCCATTCTAGGCGCAGCGTCTTTGTCCGGATCGTATCGATAGATGACGTAACGGCGGACGTTCGTAGCGCCTTCCGGTGCTGGGAAATGACGGCCCTCGGTGGGGCGGCTGTTCTTCGGTAGTCGAAACTCTGCCATGTCGTGCTCCTCGGTCGCGTAACCGCGGTCTCCTAGTAAGTTCTCGCTTTAGGTGGAATTGCCTCCACTTCATCGGTCAACGTCTGGCTGTGTACCGGACGATAATCGATCGAGATACCGTAATCTTCATCGGTCCAGGCAAGCGTGTGCTTCATCCAGTTCTCGTCATCGCGATCCGGATAATCCTCGCGCGCCTGTGCACCTCGACTCTCGTGGCGATTTTCCGCAGAGCAGATCGTCGACATCGCGTTGATCATGAGATTCTCAAGCTCCATCGTCTCGATCAAATCTGTGTTCCAGATCAGCGAGCGATCGGCCACTTTGACCTGTTCGATGCTGGCTGCGGTCGCCTTCATCTTCTCGATGCCTTCCTGAAGAAGCGACTCCGTGCGGAACACGGCCGCGTGGCGCTGCATCGTTTTTTGCATTTCCAACCGGATTTCGGCAGTACCGCGTTCGCCGTCTGCATGACGCAGCTTGTCCAGTCGAGATACGGCGTAGTCGCCGTCGCTCGCCGACAGTTCCGGTTGCGCAGCGCCAGGCTTCATAGTCTCGGCGCAGAATCGTGCAGCACCGCGTCCAAACACCACGAGGTCCAGAAGCGAGTTCGAGCCGAGCCGGTTGGCACCGTGCACCGATACGCAACCCGCCTCGCCAATGGCCATGAGCCCTGGGACTACGTGCTCCGGATCGCCATCCTTGAGCGTCACGACCTGACCGCGATAGTCGGTCGGAATACCGCCCATGTTGTAGTGCACGGTGGGCAATACCGGAATCGGGTCCTTGTTGACGTCAACGCCCGCGAAGATACGCGCGGTCTCGGCAATGCCCGGTAGCCGCTCATCGATCACCTCAGGCCCGAGGTGTTCGAGGTGTAAATGGATATGGTCCTGCTCCGCACCCACGCCACGACCTTCCTGAATCTCAATGGTCATCGAACGGCTAACCACGTCTCGAGACGCGAGATCTTTCGCGTTCGGCGCGTACCGTTCCATGAAGCGCTCGCCCTCGGAGTTAGTCAGGTATCCGCCCTCGCCGCGCGACCCTTCCGTGATCAAACAGCCCGCGCCGTAAATCCCGGTCGGATGGAACTGGACGAATTCCATATCCTGCAGCGGCAATCCAGCCCTGGCCACCATGCCACCGCCGTCTCCCGTACAAGTGTGTGCGGAGGTGCAAGAGAAGTAAGCCCGGCCATACCCGCCGGTCGCCAGAATCACTTTCGCCGCACGGAATCGATGCAAGGTGCCATCGGCCAGATTCAACGCAACGATCCCGCGACACTCGCCATCAACCATGATCAGATCGATCGCGAAGTACTCAATAAAAAACTCGGCGTCGTGCTTCAAAGATTGCTGGTAGAGCGTGTGCAACATTGCATGTCCAGTGCGATCCGCAGCGGCGCATGTTCGCTGCGC
The DNA here is from genome assembly GCA_963922335.1 of uncultured Chromatiales bacterium. GTDB lineage: Bacteria > Pseudomonadota > Gammaproteobacteria > Steroidobacterales > Woeseiaceae > CALBPI01. The sequence goes on from CAWUIB010000012.1 coordinate 47,741, forward strand.
AGTGCCCTCACCGAAATGCGTGGTCATGCCCCCAAAGGGTCGCTGATAAATCTTGCCTGCCTCGGTCCGCGAGAACGGGACGCCGTAGTGCTCGAGTTCGATGACCGCCTTCGGTGCCTCTTTGCACATATATTCGATGGCGTCCTGGTCACCGAGCCAGTCTGCACCCTTGACGGTGTCATACATATGCCAGCGCCAGTCATCTTCGCCCATGTTGCCGAGTGCTGCACTGATGCCACCTTGCGCAGCTACCGTGTGGCTTCGGGTCGGGAATACCTTGGTGACACAGGCGGTTGTAAATCCGGCTTCAGCCAATCCGAAAGTGGCGCGCAGTCCAGCGCCACCGGCACCAACGACGACAACGTCATAAGTGTGATCCTGGAATTCGTATTCAGCGGTCATAAATTAACTACCCAGCGAAATCTTCAGAATGGCGAACACGGCAGCCACTGCCAGCGCCACGTAAGCAAAACGGGTTAATACCAAGGTGACAAGTTTCGTGCCGCCTCGGATGTAGTCCTCGATCACCACCTGCGTACCGAGTGCCGAGTGAAACAACAGCGTGCCGATAAACAAGAGCAACAGGACGGAGTTGATCGGCGCCGCGACAAACGCACGTGCTGTCTCGTAAGAGTAATCTGGCAACAGCGCCATCGCCGCCACAAACCACAGCGTCAGTGGAATCATGGCAACCGCGGTCAATCGCTGGTGCCACCAGTGTTCAGTACCTTCCTTGGCCGATCCGAGCCCCAACACTCGGCCGATGGGTGATTTTAATGACATCGCCGGCTCCTAAATCAGTGTTGCGTACCAGGTAAGTGCGGTCGCAGCCGCACTGACGATCACGACCGCCCAACCCGAGCGGGTTGCCTGCTCCATCTCGAACCCTTTACCCGCATCCCAGAAGAGATGTCGGATACCGTTTGAGAGGTGATAAAACAGCGCGTAAACGAACCCGGCAATCACGATCTTCCCGAATATCGAACCCAGGATTGCGCCAAACTTTTCGTAGCTTTCACCACCCGAAGCGATCGCGATGAGCCAGGCCACAAACAACAATGTTCCTGCACTCAACGCCACACCAGTCATTCGGTGCAGGATCGATAATGTTGACGTTATTCGAAATTTGTACGCCGACAGATGCGGCGAGAGCGGTCTCGTCTTGGTATTCATTTTGCGGTTTTAGCGTTCCATTTCATGAACGGCCGTTGTCCCCTACGCCCGTTCATGTCATTGCGGCGTGATCAAAAGTCGATGCAGCGCCCGTTCTTCTCCCAATCACCAAAGCGTGTCGGTTCCGGGCCATCGCGCCCGCCGATTTCTTTTGGTTGAAGAGGTTCTGAGCTGCTTTCAGTGGACGCTGTAGCAGCTGATTCGCCGGGATTTTCCGAGGCATCCTCGGGCACCCACAATTGCGGCTGATTCTCGTTTGCGTTGTTGGTATCCACAGTGCTGACCGTGGATTCCGACGCAACAGCTTCGCGGTTCTCGAGCGTCCTCTCCATGCCCCTAATTATGCCAGACCCCCAAATGACGCGCAGCACAAAACCGGCCCGAAGATACTCGACAGGAACTCGTCAGCAACGCAATATAGCGGGGGTTGGGGAGAACCAGAGAACGGCACAGTATGGACAACAACACCACACCCCTACCCGGCTATTGGCTGGCCCTGGTGCGGTGTTCGGGCAAAGACCGCCTGAGCTTTCTGCAAGGACAATTGACGCAGGACGTAGCAGCGCTCAACGCAGAGCAACTCGCCCTGCCAGCAGCATGTTGCGATCCGAAGGGCCGAGTGATCGCCACGATGACGTTAGTGTGGCAGCCCGATGAGATCGTCATGGTTGTGCATCACGAGGTCGCTGAGACACTCGTGGAGCATCTTCTCAAGTATCGGCTTCGTGCGGACGTACAACTCGACCTGCACCCTACGCTCTCAGTGACCGCTTCTCTTGCGCAGAACACCGGCCACGAGGTCGCCATGTGGCGAAAGGACACCAACGGTTGGCGCGTCGGCGTGCTCCATGAGGAGCTGATCGCGATATCGGACCAAGATCGCTATATCTGTGTCGCCAATGAACGGTGGCAACAACTCAGGCTCGCAGCGGGGGTACTCGACTTGCCACTTGCAAGCACGGCGCAGTACACACCGCATATGCTGAACCTCGATCAGATCGGAGCTATCAGCTTCACGAAAGGGTGCTACACAGGTCAGGAGATCGTTGCTCGAACAGAACATCGCGGTCAGGTGAAGCGGCGCGCGAGCCTGATGCGCGTGCGCACCGACAAGCACCTCGGCGTCAGCGCCGGGCAAACCGTACTTGCCGATGGCAGTAAGCTCGGCACGGTGGTATGCAGCGCCGGCCATGTGCTTAGTGCCGTCTGCAACCCTGTTCCAGACGGATCCGCACTCACGCTCGACGATGGACGTGACTTGGCACAGCTAGATTAAGTCGGACTTAATCAGTCGCCTCAGGGCGCATGTGCGGAAAGAGCAGCACATCACGGATCGACGGGCTGTCGGTAATCATCATCACCAGTCGATCAATACCCACTCCCAAGCCGGCTGCGGGCGGCATTCCATACTCCAGCGCACGAATGTAATCGCTGTCGAAGTGCATCGCTTCGTCATCGCCCGCGCCACGCGCATCAACCTGAGCCTGAAATCGCGCCGCCTGCTCTTCCGGGTCGTTGAGTTCAGAGAACCCGTTCGCGATTTCCCGGCCACCGATGAATAACTCAAAGCGATCGGTGCGAAACGGATCGTCATCGTTCGAACGAGACAAGGGCGACACCTCGGCCGGGTAGGACATCATGAATGTCGGTTGGCGCAAGTTCGGCTCGACCAGTTTTTCGAACAGCTCCAGTTGCAATTTCCCGGGGCCCCACGCGTCGACCACTTTGATGCCGAGTCCTGCGGCCAGCTCGGCGAGATGGTCGCGGTCGCGCAGCCTTTGCTCATCCAGGCCTGTTACCGTCGCGCGCAGACTGTCTTCAATCGTAAGGCGTGCGAATGGTTGGCCAAGATCGATCGTGTCCTCTTGCCAGGTCAAAGTCGTCGTGCCAACAATCGCCTCCGCAATTCCGCGAAGCAGCATCTCCAAAAGATCAATCAAATCCTCATAGTCTGCGTATGCCTGATACAGCTCCAGCATCGTGAACTCAGGGTTGTGCTGCGTCGATAACCCTTCGTTGCGGAAATTCCGATTGATCTCGAACACACGCTCGAAACCACCGACGACCAGGCGCTTCAGATTGAGCTCTGGCGCGACTCGGAGGAACAAATCCATATCCAATGCGTTGTGGTGCGTAATGAATGGGCGTGCCACTGCACCGCCTGGGGTGGTTTGCATCATGGGCGTTTCCACTTCCATGAAGTCTCTGCCCTCCAGGAACGCACGGATGTACGAGACGACTCGCGTGCGCGCCCGGAATACGGCTCGGCTTTCTTCATTGATGATCAGATCAACGTAACGTTGCCGATAGCGCGTTTCTTTATCAGACAGCCCATGCCATTTCTCGGGCAAGGGTCGCAGTGATTTCGTGACCAACCTGAGCGCATCCACTTTGACAGTAAGCTCATTTGTTCTCGTTCGAAACAACTCACCCTCAGCGGCAACGATATCGCCGATATCCCACGTCTTGAATTCGGCGTAGCGCCCCTCGGGTAAGGCGTCGCGTTGAATGTAAACCTGAAGCTCACCGGATCGATCGGCGAGTTTTGCGAAGCTCGCTTTACCCATGACACGCTTGACCATCATGCGACCGGCGATCGCAACGCGTACCGGTGTCGATTCGAGAGACGCTGTATCGTGCTCGTCGTATTTGGCGATCACATCCTGGGCCAGATCACTACGCTCGATATCATTGGGATAGGCAATGCGTTGCTCGCGAATCGCAGTGAGCTTCGATCGGCGTTCAGCAATCAGCTTGTTTTCGTCAATGGTCGTTTCGTCAGACATGTTCACAAACCCTGTTTCAGGCTGGCCTCGATGAAGGGATCCAGAGCACCATCGAGGACCGCTTGCGTATTGCCGGTCTCTACACCGGTTCGCAAATCCTTAATGCGTGACTGATCCAGTACGTATGAACGGATCTGGCTGCCCCATCCAACATCCGCTTTGCTTTCCTCCACAGCTTGCGCTTCTCCCCGCCGCTTCAGCATCTCAAGCTCGTAGAGTTTGGATTGCAACTGCTTCATCGCGGTTGCCTTGTTCTTGTGCTGCGAGCGATCGTTCTGACACTGCACCACTGTGTTAGTCGGCAGATGCGTGATCCTTACTGCCGACTCTGTTCGGTTCACGTGCTGGCCACCGGCGCCGCTGGCGCGGTACACATCGATTCTGAGGTCCGACGGGTCGATCTCAATTTCGAAACTGTCATCGATCTCGGGTGACACAAAAACGGATGCGAACGACGTGTGGCGACGGTTGCCCGAATCAAACGGCGATTTCCGTACGAGTCGATGTACACCCGTCTCGGTGCGCAACCAACCGAACGCGTACTCGCCTTCCACTCGAATCGTTGCGCTCTTGATGCCTGCAACCTCGCCGTCCGACGTCTCCACGACCTCGGCACGAAAGCCGCGCTGCTCTGCCCAACGCAGGTACATGCGCAACAGCATGCTCGCCCAGTCCTGTGCTTCGGTGCCACCAGCGCCTGATTGGATATCAAGAAATGCCGGAGCTGGGTCTTGCTCGCCGGAAAACATGCGCCGGAATTCGAGACCCGCGACGACCTGCTCGAGCGCCGTGAGGTCGTTCTCGATCTCGCTAACGGTATCGGCATCTTCCTCAGCCGCTGCTAGCTCCAGCAGTTCCAGCGCCTCGTCCAGACCAGAGCCAACTCGATCAAGACCACTGACTACCGACTCGAGACTGCTGCGCTCCTGCCCGAGTTGCTGTGCCCGCTCGGGTTCGTTCCAAACGTCCGGGTCTTCCAGTTCACGGCTGACTTCATCGAGACGATCCCGCTTCTCAGAGTAGTCAAAGATACCCCCTGAGCGACTCCGATCGTTCGCGCAAGTTCTCGATTTTCTGTTCGATCTGGTTCGTTTCCATGGCCCAAGCCTGCCAAAAAAAGACCGCGAGTCTAACACGTCGCAGAGGGATGCCACTGCTCGATCAACAACTGAGGTCTCCGCCTGCCTCGCCACTCGTTGATATCCAGTCGATAGACGAGAACGACCTGGTCTCCGGGTTCGGGCAACGTATCGCGCACCTGCCCGAATGCAATACCGCCGATCTGTCGACCGTCACGCGACAGGTCTAGTTTCAGGTGGCCTGATCCGACAACCCTGGCCTGATCGACGGTGAAAGTACCTTCAAAAAGCGGTTCAGGGAATCGTTGTCCCCACGGGCCAAGGGCCGCCAGACGGTCCGCAAACTCGATACTGAGTCGGTCGCCTTCCAACCCACCATCGATCTCAAAGGCGGGGTCAAAACGAAAACCGGGGTACAAGCGATCCATCGCGCGATCCAAAGCCATCTTGAAGTCATCGAGAGCGTCGCCGTGGAGCGTTAGACCGGCGGCCATGGCATGCCCACCGAATTTCGCGATGATGCCGGGTGACGTGCGATCCACCTCGGCCAGTACGTCGCGCAGATGTACGCCTGGAACCGAGCGCCCTGATCCCTTCAGTTGACCTGCTGATTCCGCCGCAAAGGCAAACACCGGCCGGTGTAGTCGGTCTTTAATTCGTGATGCGACCAGACCGACGACACCCTGGTGCCAATCCTGACGAAACAGTACCTCACAACTCCGGGACGAAGGGTCTCCCAGCTCGATCGCCTCCAAAGCTTCCGCCTGCATGGTCGACTCAATATCGCGGCGCTGCAGATTGATGCTATGCAGCTGCTCCGCAAGCACCCGCGCTTCGGCGGCGTTATCAGTCGCAAGACACCGTATGCCGAGCGACATATCCTCAAGCCGGCCGGCTGCATTCAGCCGTGGCGCGACGCTAAACCCAAAGTCGGCGGCACGAACGTTCCGCGTATCGCGCCCGGCGATGGAAAGCAGCGCGGAAATACCGACACAACAGTGACCCGCGTTGATTCGCTCAAGCCCGGCATTGACGAGAATTCGATTGTTGCGGTCGAGCGGGACAACGTCGGCCACCGTTCCGAGCGCCACAAGATCGAGGTACTGAGCCGGCACACGGTGCAATGACGGGTCGTCGAGGACTCGCGCAACCGCTGACATAACAGCAAACGCAACACCGACACCCGCAAGCATCTTGCTGGGATAAGGATCTCCGACCAGGTTCGGATTCACGATCACATTCGCGTCGGGCAGGACATCAGGGGGCAAATGGTGATCGGTGACAACCACATCGATACCGACTCGCCGTGCGGCTGAAACGCCCGCAACACTGGAAATACCGTTGTCTACCGTCACAATCAGACTGGGCTGCATTTGCTCAGCGACGGCGACCAGTTCCGCCGACAACCCATAACCAAACTCAAAGCGATTCGGCACCAGAAAATCAACGTGGGTAAAGCCGAACGCGGAGAGGCAGCGCAACATCAACGCGGTGCTCGTTGCGCCATCGGCATCAAAGTCACCAACCACCAAGACGCGACCGTTTCGGTGCCTTGCGATCAGCTCCGCCGCATCCATTAACCCTGACAACTTGCTGAGTGGTGCGAGATTGGCGAGCTCGAGTGAACGCTCGGCATCGGTCGTCACCCCTCTGGCCGCAAGAATATTGGCCAGCAAAGTGTCGGGCTCGGATAGCGTGTGCTCTGGCACCTCGCGCATGCGCGACGAACGCGGCTTTAACTCATCCATCTCGTTTGCCCAGTAGACGGTTCATCCAACCGCGCCAGATCGAACGTCGACGCACTCGCCAAGCACCACCATCATCGAGGAGCAAGGCCTCCTTAATGCCGCCGCTATCGAATGCCGCGATCACCTCGCCAGCCGATTCGGATGCGAGCACCACGGTGCCGCCGACCGAGGCGTCCTCGCGCACATCCGCGCCCACGTGCTGCCATATCGCGCGCCAAACCGGATCGCTCGCCCGCAAAGGTGGCAGTTGCACCTCAACAGGCTCGGGCATAACCCCAGCACCGTGTAGCCAAAGCCCACTGACCAAAGGCTCAAAACCAGTTGCACGCGCCTGATTAACGGCATGAGCGTGCAATGTCATTTGGATTTCTGTCTGCAAACGCTTGATCAATCCGGCATCCACACCGAGCATCGGATGATCGCGCAAGGGCTGGCCGATAACGTCGCGCGGCCGTGGCGCGCTGAACTGCAGTCCGGGAGATGACTGCGAGGTGAGAAATCCCCGGCCACCCACGTATGCAACACGGCACCGAGCGAGCATTGGATCACTATCGCTTTCCAGTAAACCGTTAATCGCCGCGGTTAGCGCCGTGCGTTCGTCGTCGCTGAGTTCAGGTATGCCACTGACACGGACATCGCGCAGATCGGCAGCCAATGAGACCCAATCCGCAAAAGCCGCCCAGGCTATCGGATGTTCTGGCGCAAGACTCCGGTGGGTCAGCGCCGCCGCGTGATGTTCGAACAGATCTGAGACGTCCGACGTGCACGCACGCGCAGCGTTTGATTCGGCGGAGCTAGTAAACTCAGGTGCCTGAAACAGTCGCGTGCGCAGGGACTGACCATCATCGATCACACACACCACATCCGGCGGCAGTGACTCTGGCAGTGTGTTCGCATACTCTTTCATCGGTCGCGCAGTGTACCTTGCGCGTCCTCATTGCCACAGGATTAGCCGATGCAGTTCGCCCGAGAATCGCTTCAACGCCACACCATTCGACGATATGACGAGACGACAGTCTGGATCGCGGATGACGCTTACGAAGGCAGCCTTGCCGTGTCGAGCGATCAAATCATCACCGATTGGACTTGCGAAACCGTTGGATCGCTCGATGATGCGCTGATAAGCGCCATTGCTGAGCTGAAACCCGAGGTTGTGGTGATCGCGACAGGCTCGAGTGTGGTATTCCCTGCCGCGCCGGTACTGCATCCACTCATGCGCGCCGGAATTGGTGTGGAGGTTATGAACGACGGCGCTGCGATCCGCACCTTCAATGTGCTGTTGTCGGAGGAAAGGCGTGCGGCGCTGGCGCTAATTCGCTGATTTGCGACCGCTTCGCAGGAGCGGCATCGGATCGATCGGTTGACCGTCGCGGCGTATCTCGAAATGTAGCCGGGGTTTCTGTGCGGCCGTTTCGCCCATCGTGGCGATTTTTTGCCCCGATCGAACGGTATCTCCCTCGTTAACCAGCAATGCCGCGTTATGGCCATAGGCCGACAGAAAATTAGGCGTATGCTGGATGATCACGAGTTTTCCATAGCCCTTGAGCCCACTTCCCGCGTAGACAACCTCACCATCCGCTGACGCAAAAATGGGCTGACCTGTCTTGCCCCCAATTAGGACACCCGTTTGTTTGACCTTGGCACCGACGTCAAACTCTGCCACGAGCCGACCGTCTGTTGGCCAGCGCCATGACTCGACCGGCACAACCGGCGGTCTCGGAGGCGGCGCTGCCACTTGACCTGCCGGTGGCTTCGTAAGGCGCAGTTTTTGCCCTGGATAGATACGGCTGACATCGCTCAAACGGTTCCATCGCGCAAGGTCTGCCTGCGCGATGCCATAACGAAAGGCGATGCTGTAGAAGGTATCACCCGGCCTGACAACGTAGATGCCAGAGCTCGGCGCGCTTTGTCGTCGGCTCGAACTTCCCGATTTATCGCTTTTGGTATCCCAGCTGCCAGCACATCCACCAAGAGCCACTAGCGCAGCCAGGATCAGTGCACGAAATACCATGCCAGTCCTCCCGCCACCAATAGGACAACAAACCAGCCGATCGTATCCACATAACGCCGAAGATTTGCGGCGGCAGCGTCACCACCGAGGTAGATCAAACCTGCGACCAGAAAAAATCTCGCACCTCTGCCGACTGCCGACGCCACCACAAACAAAGGCAGATTCATGGCTGCTGCACCGGCACCAATCGTGAATATTTTATAGGGGATCGGGGAGAATCCAGCGACGAATACTACCCAGACGCCATAATCAGCGAACCAGACACGCGCCTGGGTGTAGGCCTCTGCGTAGGACGATGTGAGCAACCAAGGTTCAATCGTTTCGAGCACGAACATACCGATCGAATAGCCGACAAGCCCGCCAGCTACCGATGCGATGGTGGTCAGTGCGGCCAGTCTGAATGCTCGGGCACGCTGCGCCAGCACCATCGGTGCCAACATCACATCGGGCGGCACAGGAAAAAAAGAGGACTCTGCGAAGCTCAAACCCGCGAGCCAATAGGTCGCCTGCGGGTGCCGAGAACGTGTAAGCACCCAGTCATATAGTGGCGTAAACAGCCGCATTAGCGACCATCCGCCGATTTGACCAACGGCACGAAACTCGCGGGGCCGAGATCCTCTTGAGAGTAGCCCTCCTCACCCCGCGTAATTCGCATCAGGCGCTGGTCACGCGCGGGCCCCAACGGCAAGACCAGTCTGCCGCCTACAGCCAGTTGTTCGAGTAGCGCGGTCGGTATCCGCTCTGGTGCTGCGGCGACGATGATGCCGTCGTAGGGACCATGTTTGGCCCAGCCCTGCCATCCATCACCGTGGCGAAATCGCACGTTGTAAACCTTCAATCCGGCGAGACGCTCGCGCGTCTTGCCGAGGATCGGGCCGACATACTCGATGCTGTGAATATAACGAACCAAAGGCGCCAGAATCGCTGTCTGGTAACCGCAACCCGTGCCGATTTCGAGCACTTGCTCAACCGGACCCGCTTCGAGCAGTGCTTCGGTCATTCGCGCGACGATATAGGGCTGGCTGATGGTTTGCCCATGACCAATCGGAAGCGCAGTATCTTCGTAGGCCCGACTCGCGAGGGCCTCATCCACGAACAGATGCCTGGGTACTGCACGAATTTGCGACAAGACACGTGAGTTGCTGATTCCTTGCGCCTTCAGTCGCTCGATTAGCCGCTCTCGCGTGCGCGCGGAGGTCATGCCGATTCCGGAGGTTGTGCTCATGGCCCCTTCCCTGCGGTCAGACCAAAATGCACTTCCATTGTCTTGTATGTTCCAGACATCGGGTCGAAATGATACGCAATCGTTGGCATGCCGAGTAGCGACCCGAGCACTTTTACCGCATCCATCAAAGACGTATGCTCGAACGAGATCACTGGGAGCGCCCTGATGAGTGACGATGTGAGCCAGACTGACGACGATACCGACCTGTTTCGCCAGGCGGTCAGTGACGCGCGACCGCTAAAAAAGAAGCCCGTTGAGCATACGCGCAGGCCACCACCCTCGCCCCGCGCGACCATGCGTCGGCGTGACGAAGCCGACGTGCTCCAGGAAAGTCTCAATGCCGATATTGAGACTATGGAATGGCGCAATGGAGATGCGCTGCGGTACCGACGCCCGGAAGTTGGCGAGCGCGTGCTGCGCAAGCTGTCACGGGGACAATTTCGGGTCGAAGCCGAGATCGACTTGCACGGGTACACGGTCCGCGAAGCCAGGGAAGTCATGCGCGACTTCATGGCAGATTGTGAATATCACCACTGGCGATGTGTTCGGGTCATCCACGGCAAAGGACTGGGGTCGGGTCATCGTGGTCCGCAATTGAAAGGTAATGTTGACGGCTGGCTGAGGCGTGACGACCGTGTGGCTGCGTTCACCTCCGCAAGGCAGGTCGACGGCGGTAGTGGTGCTGTCTACGTGCTCCTGCGCTAATCCGGCAAGAGCAACTCGTTCAATAACGCCGTCGCAAAACTGCCTGCGGGCAGCTCGAAAGTCAGGTGTGCCGTCTCGTTAGTGTATTCACAGCTAAAGACTTTCGGCACCACACGCAAACTGCGTCGACCCGCTTTAGCACCGCCGCGTTCCGCCGCTGACGCCCACTTTGCGCAGTCTTCAATTATCGTTGCCTCAAGCTGAGCCGCATCAGATCGAACATCCGTATCACCACGCCCGTGAAGCGGACCGGTTGGATGCAGATCTCGCAGGTCCGCGCGACGCTTCGCGGTGTCGAGCTCATCCGATTCGACGGCGAAAACGCTATTACTCCCCTCGAGCTGAACAACATCACCGTCCAGAGGGGTGTCCCAGGTTTGCGCTTTAACACGAGTGGCGAGGACACTGTTGAAAATAGCAGCCCGAGCCGCCGATAAAGCGAGGCCGCGTTCATTACGCCGCAGGCGCCGCCCGTCGGCTAGTCCCTCTGCCGCATGCAGGTTACTGAAGCCGCGTCCAAAGCGCTGTGCACCAAAGTAGTTCGGCACACCCCGGCCGATCGCCAGGATTAACTCCGGATCGGGAGCGTGACCCATCTCACGTAGTCGCACCTCGAAACGATTACCCCGCAACGCACCCGTCCGAATCTTGCGGTTATGCCGCTCTGTCGCCTGAATCTGCACGCCGGGTGCCGAAAAATCTGACCAGTCCACAGTCCGTCCAGGGACTTGCACACTAAACCATTGATCCGTCACTGCCGCTCGATCCTTGCGGCCCGCAAAGCTTACATTCTTGGCACTGACTTGCGCATAGCGTGCGAGCTGACGTGCTACCCACTCCGTATTGGCGTCGGTCTTTTGAATCCAAAGAACCTCATGCTCGCCGTCGCCGCTGGGTGTCCAATTCGGCAACTCGATAACGCGGAAGTCCTCCGGGATGTACTTGATGCGGGCGGACTGACGATCGCCGGACAATGCCGGAGGCACCGGCCAGGGAGAAGGATCGAGCAAAATTAGTCAGACGCGATGATCTGGTAAAACGACTCGTTTTCGGAGATCAATCCAAGATCGGACCGCGCTCGCTCCTCGGCGGCCTCAAGACCATGCTTCAGATTCTTGACTTCACCGGATAGCGCCGCGTTTCGCGCCTGCAAGGCGCTGATTTCCTGTCGCGTCTGTGTGACTTCGGCCTGCAGCCGCTGCGTGCGTCGCAGACCATCCGCAGACAACAACAAAACGGCCAGCGTTGAAACCAGCAGTAGCATCAACAACGCCAGCAGCAGGTTCATTCCCCAACTAGATTCCGATTGTGCTGCAAGTCCGGTCAAAGACAGGTTCCCCATGCGCCAATGCAAATCAACGGTGTGCTTGGCAAAGTTACAGGCTCACGGCTCGCGGAAAAGCGCTCCGCGCATCGTATTGCGCGTTCTCGCCCAGTAACGATTCGATCCTCAGAAGTTGATTGTACTTCGAAATTCGATCGGAACGCGACAACGAGCCTGTCTTGATCTGTGTCGCACGCGATCCCACGGCAAGATCGGCGATCGTGGCGTCGGCCGTTTCACCGGACCGATGCGAAACAACCGCTGTGTATTCGGCGTCGATCGCCATATTGATCGCTGCCTGTGTTTCCGTGAGCGTGCCAATCTGGTTTGGCTTGATCAGGATTGAATTGGCGATCGAATCACGGATGCCTCTTGAAAGAATTTCTGTGTTCGTCACAAACAGATCATCACCGACCAACTGCACTCGATCACCGAGTTTGCGAGTCAACGTTGCCCATCCATCCCAATCCGATTCATCCATACCGTCCTCAATGCTGATGATCGGAAACGCGTCGCACAAACCACCAAGGTAATCGGCGAACCCGTCCGCATCAAAGTCGCGATTCTCCGATGAAAGTCGGTACACACCCGCGTCATAGAACTCGGAACTTGCGACATCCAACCCAAGGTAAACCTGCTCACCAGGCTTATAGCCTGCTCGCTCGATCGCGGTCATGATCGTGGTCAACGCATCTTTGTTGGATGGGAGATTCGGCGCAAACCCGCCTTCATCGCCGACCGCCGTATTCATACCCGCATCTGACAGGACTGACTTCAGGTGATGGAACACTTCCGCACCGCAACGCAGGGCTTCACTGAACCGGTCAAACCCCACTGGAAGAATCATGAATTCCTGGATGTCGACGCTATTGTCCGCATGCGCACCGCCGTTGATGATGTTCATCATGGGCACCGGCATATCAACGCCGGAGCCGAGCGTACGGAATAGCGGCAGTTGCCGACTTACTGACACGGCTCGCGCCGACGCAAGCGAAACGGCTAGCAATGCGTTGGCGCCCAGTCTCGATTTGTTGGGTGTGCCGTCCAGTTCGATCATCGCACCGTCCAATGCGCCCTGATCTGCAGCATCTCTTCCCACCAACAGCTCACGCAGTTCGCCGTTGACCGAGGCGACCGCGTTCAACACGCCCTTGCCGAGGTAACGTGCGGGATCACCGTCACGCAACTCCACCGCCTCGCGTGAACCCGTGGAAGCCCCCGAAGGAACGCCTGCGCGCCCATAGCTACCGTCCTGAAGCCATACCTCAGCTTCTACGGTGGGATTGCCGCGGCTGTCGAGAATCTCTCTCCCGGCGATCAGCTTGATGGTGGTGTTATTGATATCACTCATTTGGGCTCCCCAAGGCCAAACTGAGATTCGGCAAACGGTGCCGACTTCACGGTCTCGTCAATTCGCTTCAGCTGCGCCAGCAGATCTCGCATGTGATCCAGCGGCCAGGCGTTTGGCCCATCCGAGAGCGCCTCATCCGGATTCGGGTGTGTCTCCATAAAGACGCCCGCCACGCCGGTCGCCACCGCTGCACGCGCCAATACCGGCACAAACTCACGCTGCCCACCGGACGCGGTGCCTTTGCCACCGGGCAGCTGTACCGAGTGGGTGGCGTCGAAAACCACCGGCGCGCCGGTTCGACGCATGATGGCCAGCGATCGCATATCCGAAATCAAGTTGTTGTAGCCAAACGTGAAGCCGCGCTCGCACACCATGATTTTCTCGTTTCCGGTGGACTTCGCCTTCTCAACAACGTTGTCCATCTCCCAGGGAGAAAGAAACTGGCCCTTCTTGATGTTGACCGCAATGCCCTGTTTGCAAACGTTCAGGATGAAGTTGGTCTGTCGGCACAAAAATGCAGGCGTTTGCATAACATCCACAACTTCTGCCACTTCGTCGAAAGGCGTGTCTTCATGCACGTCTGTCAGCACGGGTAGCTCAAGCTCGCGCCGCACCTTGGCGAGTATCTCCAACCCTTCAGCCATCCCGGGACCACGATAGCTAGAGGCTGAGCTGCGATTCGCTTTGTCGAATGAGGACTTATAGATCAGACCAATACCCAGCTCGTCGGTCATTGCCTTCAGACGCGTCGCTGTTTCGAAGGTCGTCTTCTCATTTTCAACCACACAATTACCCGCAATCAGGAAAAACGGCTGATCGAGTCCGATACTGATATTTCCAATGTTCACTGTGCTTGCGCCTTCACCGAAGTTGGCGCGCGCTCGGCCATCGCACGTGCTGCTTTCACGAAGCTGGCGAACAGCGGATGACCGTCGCGTGGGTTGCTGGTGAATTCCGGGTGGAACTGACTAGCAACAAACCAGGGGTGATCCGGCAGCTCGACCATCTCGACCAGGTCATCGGGAGACAGACCACTAAACCGCATGCCCGCCGAGGCGAGTTTTTCGCGGTAGTTGTTATTGACCTCAAACCGGTGCCTGTGACGCTCGCGAATTTCATCAACGCCATAGATTTCACGGACGGTACTGCCAGGTTGCAGCGCAACCTGTTGCGCGCCAAGTCGCATGGTGCCACCGAGATTCGATTGCTCGCTCCGAAGTTGCGTGACGCCATCAAGGTTTTGCCACTCGGTGATCAGACCAACAACCGGATGGTCAGTATCTTTATCGAACTCGGTGCTGTGCGCTCCCTCGAACCCTGCCACGTAGCGTGCGAACTCGATGACCGCAACTTGCATACCGAGACAGATGCCGAGATAGGGGATACCGTTCTCTCGCGCGAAACGTACGGTTGCGATCTTGCCTTCGATACCACGATCGCCAAAACCGCCCGGGACCAACAGCGCATCGTATTGGCGCAACTGATTGGTACCGTCGTTCTCGATGTCCTGTGATTCTACGTAGTGAATATTGACACGAGTGTGCGTGTGTATGCCTGCGTGCAACAGCGCTTCGGTCAATGAAATGTAGGAATCGCGAAAGTCGACGTATTTGCCCACCATCGCGATATTCACTTCGCCATTCGGGTTGCGCTTCGCGTCGACGACGCTCTGCCATTCGGACAGATCCGCCTTGGGCACATCCAGACGCAACTGGCGGCAGATAATCTCGTCGAACCCTTGCTCGTGAAGCACCATCGGAATCCGATAAAGATCATCGACGTCATACGCCGAGATCACAGCGTTCTCCTGCACGTTGGTGAACAAGGCAATTTTGCGGCGTTGCTCGTCCGGCAGCGGCTGCTCGGAGCGACACACGAGAATATCCGGTTGGATACCGATCGACCGTAGCTCTTTGACCGAGTGTTGCGTCGGCTTGGTCTTAATCTCTGAACTGGTTGCAATGTAGGGCACCAACGTCAGGTGCACATAAGCCACGCGCTCACGCCCAAGCTCGACGCCCATTTGCCGAATGGCCTCCAAAAAGGGCAGCGACTCAATGTCGCCGACGGTGCCACCGATTTCGACGAAGCAGACATCCGCATCTCCCGCTCCCCGACGAATCGAAGCCTTGATCTCATCGGTCACGTGCGGAATTACTTGCACCGTTGCGCCGAGATAGTCACCTCGCCGCTCGCGCGCGATGACAGACTCATAGATTTTTCCGGTAGTGAAGTTGCTGTGTCGACCCGTGGTGACTTTGACGAAGCGCTCGTAGTGCCCGAGATCCAGGTCAGTCTCCGAGCCATCGTCGGTAACGAATACCTCACCGTGCTGGAACGGACTCATAGTGCCCGGATCCACGTTGATGTAAGGGTCGAGCTTCATCATGCTGATGGATAGCCCGCGCGACTCGAGAATGGCGGCGAGACAAGCGGAAGTGATGCCTTTCCCAAGGGAAGAAACAACGCCGCCGGTAATAAATACGTATGAAGTCATGGGCTATCCGTCTGGCAACAAAAAAAGCCGGAGTAAAGGTTCGGTTCCAAGCCTTTACTCCGGCCTTCGAACGTGCGAACACGTCATCAGAACGGAATCAAACGATACCAGAGCCGGTCAGCCCAGACAATCCGATGTCCGGTCTCGCCTGCCAGATGAGAGCGCTCCGCCGCAACGAATCAGGCCATGCGGCGAGCTTATGGCAACCGATGGCAACCAGATCTTCATCAAGACTTAACAGCGGAATGCGCGTGCGCGCCCAGGGAGGGATGCCGCGTCCCTGGCACCAGGCAGCAAAGCTGTGGCGCGGCCGGTCGCCGTCCAGCACGCTGATCCCGGGCTCCCGGAAGTGACACCGCAGACGGACGGCATCCGCCGGGCGCGCAGAAAGCGATAAGCGGCCCAAACCCGCGGGTAGCTGAAGTTGGCAATGGCCGTCCCAATCCCTCGTAAACCCTTCCGGCTCCTCGGGCAGCGGCGGCAGGAAGAACAGCTGATCCCGATAGCGGCGCACCGTGCCGCCATTCCATGCGACCAGACCCCGCCCCGAATGCCCACGCACAAGCTGAGACACGCTGGCAAGCCGCGCTTGGTTTGGCGCGACGAGTCCGAGCGCTCTGCAGCCAGCACGAAGCGCGTTGGCGAGCCGCCGCTCATCCAGTCGCGAGAGACGTTCGCATGAGGCAACCTCGCGCGAAACCCCGAGTGCAAGCCGCCAATCCAACAGTCCGATTCGGTCGAGCTCGGCGCTTGCGTGCTGTTGCCACCGAGCAGCACGCGAGAGTGTTTTCGTTGCGGCTGGCCAACGCTGCCGGATCACGGGCATAACCTGCCCGCGCAGGAAGTTGCGATCGAATGCATGGTCGTCGTTACTGGGATCATCGAACCATTGCAGACCATGCTGCTGTGCATAGGCCTCAATGTCAGCCCGCGTGACATCCAGTAGTGGCCGCAGCAATCGACCGCGACCGAAGCTCGCCGAAAACGGCATACCAGAGAGACCTGCTGGTCCCGCACCTCGCAACAACTGTAGCAGCAGCGTTTCCGCCTGATCGTCAGCGTGTTGCGCCGTCAGCAGACACTCGTCGTTCGAAATTTCATCGGCCAGCGCCAGATATCTGGCATCTCGGGCAGATGCTTCAATGCCGCGATCCGAGTCGACATTGACGGTCACGTCGAGGATACGCACTGCAACGCCCATTCCTGCAGCACTTTCAAGTACCGATTGCGTCCATTCCGAGGTTACTTCGGGCTGCAAACCATGAGCGACGTGCAGCGCATCGACGCGGCCACACGCATTCGCCTGCAACGCGTGGAGCAATACTGTTGAGTCCAGTCCACCACTGAACGCTACACGCCAGCGCGGCGGCGAAAATCGAGCCAGGAGACTCGCAACGGCATCGGTGACCGCCGCGGGGTCAGACACGCTCAGGCGCTCTTGAAGTCGCCGAAACCCGCGAGTCTTTTGGAACGCCGCTGAATCAGCTCGTCGACATCCATTTCGCCCAACCCTTTGACCTGTCTGTAAAGCGCGGCTTTGAGCGTCGCGGACATCTGTTTCGGGTCTCGATGGGCGCCGCCTAACGGTTCCTCGAGTACCTCGTCAATCAGGCCAAATTCAATCAACTGATCTGCGGTAATGCGCATCGCCTCGGCAGCATCGGCAGCCTTTTCGGCACTCTTCCAGAGAATCGATGCACAGCCTTCGGGAGAAATCACCGAATAGATAGCGTATTGCAACATCAACAGATGATCAGCGACGCCGATGGCGAGTGCGCCGCCGCTTCCGCCCTCGCCAATCACAACGCTGATGATCGGCGTGCGCAGCGTCGCCATCACTTTGAGGTTGCGCGCGATCGCCTCTGACTGGCCGCGCTCTTCGGCACCGATACCCGGATAGGCTCCAGGTGTATCAATAAGCGTGACGATCGGTAAGCCAAATTTTTCGGCGAGCTCCATCAAACGCTGGGCCTTACGATACCCCTCCGGCCGCGGCATGCCGTAATTGCGCCGAACCCGTTCTTTGGTATCTCTGCCCTTCTGATGACCGATCAACATCACGGGCAGATCTTCAATGCGCGCCAGACCCCCGATGATTGCGTAGTCGTCGGCGTACATCCGGTCGCCGTGCAATTCCTGAAAGTCTTCAAAGATACCGCTGACGTAGTCCAGCGTGTACGGGCGCATCGGGTGACGGGCCACTTGCGCAACCTGCCAGGCGCTGAGATCAGAGAAGATCGACTTGGTGAGTGACTCACTCTTCTTGGTCAGGCGTTCGATTTCTTCGGCGATATTTACGCCCGAATCATCACCCACATAACGCAGCCCCTCGATCTTGCCTTCCAACTCAGCAATCGGCTGCTCGAATTCCAGGAATTTGAGATCCATCCCCTGACGCCCCGTCAATAAAACCGTGTAACACTAGCACAGGGACGCCCTGCGCCCCAGATCATGACTGCGCTCTCAACTTGACCCTGTAGCTGTCTTCGCCGAAGGCTTCGTCGAGCGCGCTTCGCAATGCTGTCGATACGCGCACTTTCCACAGGTCACCGAGCATCATCCGACCCGACAATTCTGCCGCACGGTAATCGATCGCGATCTCACAGGCGCCGCCACGATAGGGACGCAGTGTGGTTTGCAGGTCGCGCACCAGCGCCCTCGCTGCCGCATCATCGCGCGGACGCTCGAGTGTAAGCAGCAACCGGGACGCGCACTCCTCAATTGCATGGTCAAGATCACGCAAGTGCTTGGCGTTGACGCCCCACGCGTTCATGAAGCTGTCCCAATTCAGCGTGCCGGACGCAAGCACAACCGTGTCCTTTACCAACAGATGACGCACGGCATCGACCGTATCTGAGTACAGCTGCACATCGATGCGACCTGTATCGTCATCGAGTGTCACCGTGGTTCGGTTGCCGCGTTTGCGCACATCAAAAATCAAACCAGCGACCGTGACCTGTCGTCGAGGCTGCGAAAAATCGCCGCCGCTATCTGCACCCGCGGGTGGTCGCGCCGATATCAATTCGGACAGCGATGCTCTGGCGAGTTGTTTTGCGTAGCCCCTATACCGCGCGAACGGGTGCCCGGACAAATAAAGTCCAAGCGCTTCCTTCTCCGCGCGCAGGCGATCGCTTGAGTGCCACTCCGCAACATCACGAAGCGCAATTTCCGGAACCTCAACGTCATCAGAACTACCGAACAAGTCATTCTGACCCGCGGCGGCGGCCTTGGCGTCCTGTTCAGCCTGGCGAAGCAGGTCCGGCACCGTTTCCATCATCGATCTGCGGTTTGCGTGCAACTCATCCATTGCGCCCGCTTTGATCAGCGCTTCGAACATACGCCGATTAAACGGTTCGAGGTCAACTCGCTGACAAACCTCGGCGAGATCCTGGTAGGCGCCACCACGTTCGCGCTCCGCAATCAAAGCCTCGATCGCCGCCATCCCAACACCCTTGATCGCACCAAGACCGTAACGGATGTTGCCGTCCTCGGTGGCGCTAAAGTGTGCCTGCGACGCATTCACATCGGGAGCAAGCAGACGAATACCCAGGGCTCGGCAGTCATCTTTGAGGCCGACCAGTTTGTCGGTGCTGTCCATATCCGACGACATCACCGCAGCCATAAACTCAGCGGGATAATGCGCCTTCAGCCATGCCGTTTGATAACTCAACACGGCGTAGGCCGCGGAGTGCGACTTGTTAAATCCGTAGCCTGCGAATTTCTCCATCAGATCGAAGATGTATTCAGCCTGCGCTTTATCGACCTCTCGCGCGACGCATCCATCTACGAAAATCTCGCGTTGCTTCGCCATCTCCTCAGGTTTCTTCTTGCCCATGGCGCGACGCAACAGGTCTGCACCACCGAGTGTGTATCCCGCGAGCACCTGAGCGATCTGCATCACCTGCTCCTGATACAGGATGACGCCATAGGTGGGTTCCAGCACACCCTTGAGGTCCGGGTGCAGGTAGTCGATCTCCTGACCCGACTGGCCATGCTTGCGGGCGATGAAGTCATCCACCATGCCGGACTGAAGCGGCCCTGGGCGAAACAATGCCACCAGCGCGACGAGGTCGCCAAAGCAATCCGGACGCAAGCGTTTGATCAAGTCCTTCATGCCGCGAGATTCGAGTTGGAATACAGCGGTGGTTTGATAGCGTTGCAGCAGGTCGTAGGTCTTTTCATCGTCCATCGGCAACGACTGCAATTCGACAGGCGCCTCACCCGCTTGCGCGCGTCTGGCATTCACAGATTTCAGGGCACGGTCAATGATTGTGAGCGTGCGCAGCCCAAGAAAATCGAACTTCACCAACCCAGCGGCTTCGACATCGTCCTTGTCGAACTGCGTGACGAGGTTCGCGCCACCCTCTTCACAATACAACGGAGTGAAGTCCGTGAGTTCGGTGGGCGCGATAACAACGCCACCGGCATGTTTCCCCGCATTGCGAACGCAGCCTTCCAAAGACAACGCGAGATCAAGAATGCTGCGAACCTCGTCGTCCTCTTTGTGCAAACGTGCGAGCTCCGGCTCGTCATTCAGCGCCTTCTCGAGGGTCATCCCAACCTCGAAAGGGATCAGCTTTGCAATCTTATCGACGAAACCATAGGGAAAATCGAGCACACGACCCGCGTCTCGGACCACCGCCTTTGCCGCCATCGTGCCGTAGGTAATGATCTGCGAAACACGATTCCGACCGTAGTGCTCGGCAACATAGGCGATCACCCGGTCACGCCCTTCCATGCAAAAGTCGACATCGAAATCCGGCATCGATACCCGCTCTGGATTCAGGAATCGCTCGAACAGAAGATCGTGCTCGAGAGGATCGATGTCAGTAATGCCGAGCACGAATGCGACGAGCGATCCGGCACCAGACCCTCGACCGGGACCGACGGGCACACCATTATTTCGCGCCCATGCGATGAAGTCGGCAACGATCAGAAAATAGCCGGGAAACCCCATGCTGCAAATCGTGTCCAACTCGCGCTCGAGTCGGGCCGGGTAGTCACTCTCATCGCCCTCGTAGGTGACACCCTTCGCAAGCTTCTCCGCCAGTTTCTCATGCGATTTTTTTCGGAGCCAGGTCGCAGTGTCACTACCGTCAGGCACGGGAAACTCAGGCAGATAGCTCTTCCCGAGTTCCAGATCGAGACTGCAACGCGCTGCGATGCGCACCGTGTTGTCGATGGCTTCCGGCAAGTCAGCGAACAACTCGATCATCGCCGCTGGCGATCGCAGGTGTTGATGAGGGGTATACGGCTTCGGGCGCTTGCTGTCGGCCAGCGTTCGGCCTTGGTGGATGCACACTCGCGCTTCGTGTGCCTCGAATTCGTCGGGCTCAATGAACCGGACGTCATTGGTTGCAACCAGCGGGAGCGACATCGCCGCACCAAGCCTTACAGCGGCCTCGAGCCATGCGGCTTCTGCAGCCCGTCCTGTTCTGGACACCTGCAAATAAAATCGATCCGGGAACACATCGCGCCAATACGCGGCGGCTTCACTCAACACTTCGGGATTACCCGCATTGGCAACGCGGGCGAGTTCGCCTTCAAAGCCACCGGATAACGCGATCAGGCCTTCGCAGCTTTCTCGCGTCAGCCACTCGCGCAGCACCTCGGGGCGGCCTTGGCGCTGACCCTCCATGAAGGCTCGCGTGACCAATCGTGTGAGATTTCGATAACCCTGTACGTTCTGGCACAAAAGCACCATGATGCTGGGCGTTTTATCGTCAGCGTCACTGCGCACAGCGAGCTCTACGCCGATGATCGGTTTTACCCCAGCCCGCAGGGCACGCGTATAGAACTTCACCATCGCGAACAGGTTGCCGGCATCGGACAACGCGACAGCTGGCATACCTTGCGCGGCGACTGCATCCATCAGGGTTGGCACCTTCACAAGACCATCGACAATCGAATACTGCGTGTGCAGATGCAGATGAACGAACGTTCGGGCGCCGCCCGAATCATCGTGATAGCTCGGTTGAAGCTCGGCGACCATCAGGTGGACTCACGCTCACGCATAGCCCGTCGCACCGGTGCAAAAGTGGTCCGGTGGATCGGACACGGTCCGAGTTTCGCCAGCGCGGTCATATGCGCCTTGGTCCCGTAGCCCTTGTGGCGCGCAAACCCATAGTCCGGCCACTGGGTGTCGTAAGCAATCATCATGTCGTCACGAGTCGTTTTGGCCAATATCGACGCTGCCGCGATACTCGCGTCGCGGGCGTCCCCCGACACCAAGGGTACCCAATGCGCAGCGATCCGCCGCTCGGCTGGCGGCAGTTGATTGCCATCAACGCGAACCTCGGTGGGCGCCAGTGCCAAATTCTCTACCGCTGATGCCATCGCATTCAGAGTACACGCCAGGATATTTTGCGCGTCAACGTCCTCGGCGTCGCGAATCTCAATCCGATACGCCAATGCCTCGTTACGGATCACTTGTGCGAGTGCCTCGCGACGCGACGCACTGAGGCGTTTGGAGTCCTGCAGGCCGGCAGGAACTTGCCGGGGATCAAGCACTACCGCGGCGACAACAACAGGCCCTGCAAGAGGACCTCGACCTGCTTCATCAACGCCCGCGATCCACCCATCATGGGTGGCTGGCAGCAGCCCAAGACTCTCCTGCCTCATTTCGCATGCTCCCTGGCGAGCTCACTGACCACTTTGGCGGCTCGTGCGTTCGCATTGACTGCCAATTGTGTGCGCACCTGCTCGAAGGCAGCGAGCAGAGCGGCACGCTTGGGGTTGTCCTTGAACCAGGGTATCAATGCCTCACTCGCAGCTTCAGGCGTCAGTGCATCCTGAACGAACTCGGGCACCATCGGCTCACTGGTCAGCAAATTGGGTAACGAAAAGTGTGTCAGCTTGATCAGATTGAACGCGCGCACAATTCGTGACGTTGAGGGGGCGACCCGATATCCCACCACCATGGGCTTCCCGTGCAACAGCCCTTCGAGCGTTGCTGTACCAGAGGCAAGTAGCAACGCGTCGCTCGCAGCCATACACGTATCCGCATCCCCTACGGACAGGCGAAACTTGCCTTGCTCAATCGCGTCTCCTGCGACCTCGCGAAATGCGGCCTCGCCGGAAGCGCTCGCCAGAGGCACGCACACCTGCAAGCCCGCAATGCGTTGCTGGGTCAAGCGTGCGGCAGCGGCAAAATCTGCTCCCAGCCTCGAAATCTCGCCGCGCCTCGAACCTGGCAGGACTGTGAGTACCGGCTTGTCGGAATCGATGCCCAATTGACGCCGAGGCACCGTGACGTCGCCTACCGGTTGAATGTCATGTGCCAGCGGATGCCCCACGAAGGTGGCAGCTACGCGATGCTTCTCATAGAACTCGGGCTCGAAGGGCAACAGGCACAACACATGATCACATGCCTTAGCGATTGTCTTGACGCGCCCTTCTCGCCACGCCCAAACAGACGGACTGACGTACTGCACTGTACGAAGACCACGACTTCGCAGTCGCTTCGCCAAACCGAGATTGAAGTCCGGCGCATCGATACCAACAAAAACATCCGGCCGTGCCGCAACAAACTGCTCGACCAGCGATTTGCGTAGTCGCAATAATCGAGGGAGGTGCTTTAGCACTTCGGTCAGCCCCATAACGGCGAGTGCTTCGGCATCTTCCCAGCACACAAGACCGGCAGCACGCATTTTCTCGCCGCCGACTCCCACAAACTCGCATTGTGGATGCGCTGCCTTCAGCGCTTGCATGAGACCCGCGCCCAGGGTGTCGCCCGAGTGTTCGCCGGCAACCAACCCAACCTTGAGTTTTGACGGGCTTGCGTCCACGGCAAGCACCGTTAACGCACGATGCTTCGACTGCTGTCGGTAATCGACTCCAACAAAGGAGCTAGTTCAGGCTGCTCGGCTGCGCGCTCCGCAATCGCCTCGCGTGCTTCCTCGAGTCTCAACTGGCTCCGATAAAGCAGTTTGTAAGCATCACGGATGTTGCGAATCTGCTCGCGATCGAACCCGCGTCGCTTCAGACCCTCGACGTTAACGCCTCTCGGCTCAGCCGGGGTCCCCATGACCATGACGTAGGCAGGCACGTCTTTGCCAACACCTGCATACATACCCATGAAGCTGTGCGCCCCAATGCGACAGAACTGGTGAGCACCGGAAAAACCACCGAAAATCGCCCAGTCACCGACATGTACATGTCCGGCGAGGGTCGCATTGTTGGCGAGGATTACGTTGTCGCCCACCATGCAGTCATGAGCGATGTGCACATAGGACATGATCCAGTTGTCACTGCCGACGACAGTGATTCCAGCATCTTGAACGGTCCCCCGATTGATGGTCGTGCACTCTCGAATCGTGTTGCGATCACCGATCCTGAGTTTGGTTGGCTCCGCATCGTACTTCTTATCCTGCGGGGCGCCTCCGAGTGCGACAAAAGGATGAATCTCATTGTCCTCGCCGATCTCAGACGGCCCTTCAACAACGACGTGTGAGTGTAACTTGGTGCCTGCGCCGATCCTGACATCCGCGCCAATGACACAATACGGCCCGACAGTGACGGAATCGGCGAGCTCGGCGTCATCATGTACGATCGCGCTAGGATGGATGTTGCTCGTCATCTACTCAAGCCTCGCCAGGTGCGCACATTAGCTCTGCGCTGGCGACCACTTTTCCGTCGACAAGCGCCTCGGCAGAGAAACGCCACACGGTGCGTATCCGTCGTATGAGTTTGACCTCAAGCTGGAGCTGATCGCCCGGCTCAACCGGCTTACGGAATCGTGCCTTATCAATGCCCACAAAGTAGTAGAGCGTGCCCTCACCGGGTGCCTCGCCTACGGTCGCAAACGCAAGAATGCCTGTCGCCTGGGCAAGCGCCTCAATGATCAGCACGCCCGGCATCACGGGACGCCCAGGAAAGTGACCCTGAAAGAACGGTTCGTTGAACGTCACGTTCTTGATGGCTGATGCGGATTCACCAGGCACACAGGAGTGCACACGGTCGATCAGCAGAAACGGGTAACGATGCGGAATCAACGCCATGATCTGGCGAATATCCAGCTGCTCAGCAATATTTTCGCTCATGAATTGTCCTTGTCAGCAAGCGCGCGCTCTAGCGCTTTTACCTGCCGTGCGAGCGCATCGAGTTTGCGGAATCTCGCCACACTACGCTGGTGGTTACGGATATCGTCGTGCGGGAACACCCCGCCGTAAGTCCCGGCTTTTTCGATATCAGACGTCACGGTACATCGTGCTGTGACCACAACCCCATCTGTAATGGTGAGATGTCCGGTTGTGCCACTGTTCCCCCCAAACGCGCAATTGCTGCCGATCGTCGTTGACCCAGCGATCCCCACCATACCTGCCATCACCGTGTGCTCACCAATGATGCAGTTGTGACCGATCTGTATCTGGTTGTCGAGCTTAACCCCATTGCCGATGATCGTGGGCTCGATGGCGCCCCTGTCGATACTGGTGCACGCACCAACATCGACATCATCACCGATTCTTACGCCACCGACCTGCGGTACCGGCTCCCAACCCTCGGGTCCACGGGCAATGCCGAAGCCGTCGCTCCCGATGACAGCTCCAGGATGCACCACGCATCGATCGCCCAAATGCACGTCTGCCATTAACGTGACATTAGGTCCGATCCAGCAGTCTCGACCGATTTTCGAGCCAGGTCCCACGTAGGTGCCCGCGCCTAACACCGAGCCATCGCCAACCGATGCGCCCGCCTCGATGACCACACCTGCGGCGATAGAGGCGTCGTGGGACACACTGGCATCAACGTCGATCACCGCGGCGGCATGAATGCCGGACCCGGATGCCTCGCGCGGGTGCAACATGCGCGCCATGCGCGCATAGATGAGATAAGGGTCCTGAGCGACGATCGCCACACCAGCCACAGCATCCGCATCCGCTTCAGCGACCACCACTGCAGTGGCCTCGGACTCCGCGAGGTATTTCTTGTAGGCAGGGTTAGCAAGGAAGGAGAGTGACCGCTCCCCGGCGCTGCGCAGGGTCGCCACGTGATCGACCTCAGCATCGGGATTCCCCACGATGCTGCAGCCGAACTTCACGGCAAGCTCGCCAACCTTGAGACCCATAGTGAGTTCGGTCAGTTGCCCTGCTTGGCTTGCAATTGCTCCAGAATCTGACCGGTGACATTCATCCGTCCGCTGGCGAAGATGACGCCCTCTCCCACGATCAGATCGAACCCGTTCGCCGTTGCGAATTGCTCAATTTCCTGGAGCAACATGCGCTGGAGTTTACCGAGCTCTTCGTTGCGTCGCAGGTTGATGTCTTCGTTATATTCCTGGCCAAGGCGCTCCACCTCACGTTGCACATCACGCAGGTCACGCTGCATGTTGCGCAGCTCGGTCTCGCCCATTACCGCGGCATCACGTTGCGCTTTTTCCTGCAGCGATTTTAACTCTTCTTCCTTCGCACGAACGGTACGCTCACGTGGCGCAAACTCTTCCTGAAGTGCCTCGAGCGCAGCCTTGGTTTGCGGCGCTGCCTGCAGCAGACCCTGCACGTTGACCACACCAATCTTGAGCTCCTGTGCTTGCACTGTTGCGCTCAGCGCGAGCGCGCCCACAAGCGCCATCGCGCTGATCATTTTTTTGTACATCGAGGAATCCCCTTAGAATGCATTACCAATTGTAAACTGGAAGCGCTCCACTCGGTCACCATAGAGTCTGGTCGTACCACCAAAGTCGTTGAGCGGGAACGCATAACTGAATCGGAACAGGCCGAGCGGAGCCAGCCACTCTACCCCGATACCGACGGATTGTTTCAGGTTGTCGACATCGAAGCCATAGTCGATCGGGTCGCCGCCGAGACGATCCGTAAACGCGACTTCTCCGTTACTGAAGATGTTACCAACGTCGTAGAAGAGAACGGCTCGCCCTTGCCCACGGAACTTCTCCGGCACCGGCAGGACCAACTCGACCTGCGCGTTGACAAGGATGTTGCCACCGTAAGGCCGGCCGAAACTGTCTCGAGGTCCAAGGTCAAACTCTCGGAATCCGCGAACCGAGCCCGGGCCGCCCAGTCGGTACAGCTTGTAGGGGGGAAGTGCGGTCGTATCTCCGAGACCTTCCCCAAAGGCGAACTCGGTTGAAATTTGCAGCCCGAATTGACCCCATAGCGGGATCAGGTTGAGGCCTTCGTATCTCGCTGTCCAGTACTCGACATCGGAGCCAGGCACAGAGTAGGCAAACGTTGCACGGTGACGTTGCCCGCGTGTCGCGAACAAAGCCCGATTTCGAGAATCGAACGACCAACCGGCAATCAGCTCGTAGGTGGTGAAGTCGCTGGTGAACACGGTAAGCTCATCGCCGAGGAAACCGCCATCGATATCGGTATTCGCGTTGGTTTCGCCGTTCTGAACGATCCAATCGATCGCCTGCTGCGTACTGAAGCCTTCAGTCGCAACGAGTCTTGCCTGTTGTAGCGCAACGCCCAGACTCAAGCTCTGGAATTCGGTGATCGGATAAGCGTATTCAAGCGCCGCAGTGATGGTCTCTGTAGACAAATCTGACGACTGATCGTTGAACTGATCAAAGTTTCTGAACGCCAGCGTCGCCGTTCTACGCACGCCGTCGATCGTTGTGTAAGGATCGGTATGCGAGAGACTGTACACACGCTGGAACTGGCTCGAGTTGATCTCTGCCGACACCCGGTTGCCAGACCCCATGAAATTGGTGTGGGTGAAATTACCGTTCAGCAGCACGCCCTGCGTTTCGGACCAACCGATACCACCACCGAACTGTCCCGGCAATCCATACTCGAGGTCAAAGTTGACGTCGACCAGATCTTCGCTGCCAGGGACCGGAACCGTCTCGAATTCAACGGTTTGCAGATACGGAAGCTGTTGCAGTCGAATCTTCGATCGGTCGAGCAGACGATTCGACAAGTAGGCACCCTCCATCTGGCGAACTTCGCGCCGGAGGACCTCGTCATTGACTTCATCGATGCCATCGAAACTGATGTTTCGCACATACATGCGATTTCTCGGTTCGACAAAGATAGTGACATCCACCGTCTTGTCTTCCGTATCCAGTTCAGGAATGAAGTCGACCTGAGACTCAGCGTAGCCATCGGCACCAAGACGCAAGCCGATCAGCTCAGTGGACTGCGTCAACAGTCTTTGGTTGAAAGTGTCACCGGGCTTGATGCGAATGAAGTTTCGCAAAACCTCTTCGTCCACCACCATCTTGCCGGCCATACGCACCTCGCCGATGGTGTAAACCTCGCCCTCCTCGACGTTGAGCGTAATGAACACGTCCTCACGGTCGGGCGATATGGTGACTTGCGTCGACGTCACCCGGAAATCCGCATAGCCGCGATCGAGATAGTATGACGAGAGCGTCTCGATATCGCCGGTCAGCGCCTCGCGCGAATAGCGATCATCCTGGCGGATAAAGGACAACCAGTTCGGCGTCTTGAGTGACATCTCATCGCGAAGCTCGCTGTCCTTGAACAGCTTGTTGCCGACGATGTTGATCTGACGAATCCGCGCGCGTTGACCCTCTTTTACATCGATAAAGACAGCGACCGCATTGTTGTCGCGGTCCTCGACACGCGTGTCGACCTGAACACCATATTTGCCGCGACTGTAGTACTGCTCGACAAGAAACTGGCTGACTTCGTCGAGTACCGAGCGATTAAACGTCTTGCCACGAGCGAGACCCACACCACGCAACGACTCGGTGAGGTCTTCGGTTTTGATGTCCTTGTTACCGTCGATGGTGAACTGCTCGATTGACGGCCGTTCCTTAACCACGACGACAAGCGTGCTGCCTTCCCGGCGCATTTCGATCGAATCGAACAACTCCTGACTGTAGAGCGCACGAATCGCCTCACGGATACGGACCTCGTCAACCACATCGCCAATGTTGATCGGCAGATAGTTAAAAACGGTACCGTCAGAAATACGCTGCAATCCATCGACTCGCATGTTGCGAACCTCGAACGGTTCTGCAAGCGCAGTAGTCGACCAAGCCATCAAGACCAGCAACACAGTAGTGACACTGCGACGGATATTGCGGTGAATCATTAGACTACTCATCGGAGGCCTAGCTCAGCACACGCTCGACAATGCGAGCGATATCGTTGTAGAACGCGAGACTCATGAACCCGAGCAACAGCACAACGCCCACCTGTTGATAGGCGATTTGCCAGCGCTCGGAAACCGGTTTGCCGGTCGCACCTTCAACCGATTGGTAAACAATTTGCCCACCATCAAGCATTGGTATTGGCAGCAGATTCAGTACGCCAAGACTGATGCTCACGATCGCAAGAAAATCGAGGTAGTCAACAAATCCTCGCTTCAGCGTTTCGCCAGCATACTCAGCAATGTTGATCGGGCCGCTGATGTTCTTCGCGGACACCGAGCCTGTCAGCATGCGACCGAACATTTCCAACGTGAAGCCGATCTTGTCCCAGGTAGTGGCCAGGGCCTCAGGGATAGCTGCACCTGCCGTGAGCTTTTTAATGCCGTAGAGATTCGCCGGCTGCGTATCGCCGGGCAACAAACCCACCTGCGGTCGTGTTCCGGTCTTGTCCGTTACACTGTCAGGCGTCACCGCAAAAAACAGAGTTTCCCCGTCACGCAGGACTTCGAATTCACGCTGTCGCGGCGCATCCTTGAGTCGAATTTGATCGACAACATCGCTCCAGGTCGGCGTTAACACGTTGTCAATCGCAACAATCTCGTCGCCCGGTACGAGGCCCGCCGCAGCGCCTGCTGACCCTTCGGAAACCACGCCAACACGAGCGTTGGGTGTCCAAGGGCGCAGCCCGATGCCGTCAAACAACTTGCCGGGTTTCGCCAGTCTCGCGGTTTCTTCATCGACGCGAACGACGACCGGAAAGGGAGCACCCGTACCGCGCTCTACCATCATCGGAATTTCGCCATCTCCCACCAGTTCGTCAACCAGCACCTGGATGCCGTCCTGCCAGCTGTCGATCTGGCGACCTCCGATATCGACGATTACGTCATTACGTTGCAGGCCCGCAATATCTGCCGGTGAATCCGGTGTCACAACGCCGACCACGGGGCGTGTTGCCGCAGCACCGAGCACAAAGACCAGCCAGTAGGCCGCGATAGCAAACACAAAATTGAAGGCCGGGCCTGCGAACAGGACAGCGATGCGTTGCCATACCGGTTGTGCTGTGAAGGTGCGGTGTGCATCAGCTGCGGGTACGTTGCCCTCACGATCGTCGAGCATCTTCACATAGCCGCCGATGGGTAACGCGCTCAGCACATACTCGGTCTGGTCCGGTCCGGCTTTACGTGACCAGAGAACCTTCCCCCAGCCCACCGAAAAGCGCAGAACCTTAATGCCGCACATACGCGCGACGATGAAGTGTCCATATTCATGAACCACCACCAGAAGGCTGATGGTGAGGGCGAGCGACAGTGCGAAATAGAAAACACTCATGTGTCGATTCCTGACCGTATCCGATTGTCAGACCATCTCAACCTCTCGGTGTTCCCGAGGCATAGCAACGGGATTGCCGAGCTGCACGTGCGCATCATATCAGTCATCACGCCAGATACCCCCTGCTACCAGGGACCGTGCCCAAATACGAGTCCAGCAGTGAACAAGACAGCACCCGCACTGATGCTATCGACACGATCCAGAATCCCGCCATGCCCCGGGAACAGCGTGCCCGAGTCTTTGAGTCCAGCCTCGCGCTTAAACAGGCTAATGGTCAGGTCACCAAGAATCGAAACCGCTGCGGTTACGAGGCACAACGAAACGATTTGCTGCCATCCGATAGGAAACAGTATCGTGCCCGCAAACCCGACCGCGGTGCTCAAACCCAGCCCGCCAAGCACACCCGCCCAAGTCTTGTTCGGGCTGACCTTGGGTGCCAGTTTCGCACCACCGAATTGCTTGCCGACGAAGTAGCCGCCAACGTCAGCCGCCCAGATG
Organism: uncultured Chromatiales bacterium; assembly: GCA_963922335.1. Lineage (GTDB taxonomy): Bacteria > Pseudomonadota > Gammaproteobacteria > Steroidobacterales > Woeseiaceae > CALBPI01. Next base: position 78,548 of record CAWUIB010000012.1, read on the forward strand.
ACGACCAGTACAAACAACAGCAAGACGGAACCCGTTGAATCGCTGTCCGAACCGAACCGGGCAAGGCCATCGAGCGCCGCAAACATCGAAACCAGAGTGATTGGCCCGCCCACGAGTACCAAAGCGCGCGCCACGCGAACGGGATAGCTCAGCACCAATGCCGCCGCGATTGCCCACCACACACCCGCGGCAATCAACACCTGGAGGAATCGATCGGGCGTAGCAAACCACCAGTAAGCCAATGCACAGGAGAATATGAAGGCCGCGTAGGCTATTCGAGCCGCACGATTCTCGATTCGTGAAAGCGCACCCCACTCCCAGGCACTCGCCGCAACAACGACAAGAATAACCGGTGAGATAAAACGGGAAGGCAACACAAACAACACGACGAGAATCGCCGCAACCGCCGTCAGCGCAGACACGAACCTTGCTAACAGCATGTCAGCCTGCTTCTTCCTGAGCGACCTCGGAAACATTGCCGAAACGGCGAGTGCGATGGCCGTACCAGCCAATCGCTTCATCGAGGCAGTCCGCATCAAAATCGGGCCACAGGACGTCACTGAAATAGAGTTCTGAGTACGCCATATGCCAAAGCAAGAAGTTACTGACGCGCTTTTCTCCGCCGGTGCGAATGACCAGATCGGGGTCGGGACTATCCGCGAGCGTCATGGCCGCACTGAGTTTTTGCTCATCGATAGCGTCAGGTTCAAGCGTCCCTTCGGCCACCTGAGCGGCGAGGTCACGCGCCGCCTCCACGATCTCCCAACGTCCGCCGTAACCCATTGCTACGTTCAGGCGTAGTCCATCGTTGTCGCGCGTAAGCTGCTCGGCCTCACTCATTGCGGTTCGGAGGCGCGGCGACAGACGCGAAAGATCGCCGATGAATCTCAGGCTGACCGCGTTCTCATGCAACTCTGCAACCTCACGTTGCAAAGCATCTAGGAAGAGCTTCATCAGGCCCGTGATTTCTGTTGCAGGTCGTTTCCAGTTTTCACTCGAAAACGCGAACAGGGTGAGGTGGCCAATGCCGAGCTCACCTGCTCTGCGCACCGCAGCACGCACTGCTTTGACGCCCGACTTGTGGCCGAAATGCCTGGGTAATCCGCGTTGGCGCGCCCATCGACCATTACCATCCATAACAATGGCAATGTGACCCGGCAGAGGTGCCGGTGCGTGGATGTCGTCGGTGGCCGTCATCGGTACGCTCTAGAACTCCATTAATTCGGATTCTTTCTCCGCCAGCACAGCGTCAACTGCTGCGACGTGCTTATCGGTCATACCCTGAATCACATCGCCTGCGCGACGCTCATCGTCCTCACCGATTTCCTTTTCCTTAAGCAGTTCCTTGATATCGCCCAGTGCATCGCGACGAATATTGCGAATCGCGATGCGGCCATTCTCTGCCTCGTTGCGAACCACTCGGATCATGTCTTTGCGACGTTCTTCCGTAAGCGGCGGCAAAGGCACGCGGATGACCGTTCCAGCGGTCGCAGGGTTGAGCCCGAGGTCAGAATTCATGATCGCTTTCTCGACGGGACTCACCATGTCTTTTTCCCAGGGGGTGACGGTCAGCGTACGTGCATCCTCAACGCCAAGATTCGAAACCTGCGAAAGCGGCACCTCGGTGCCGTAGTACTCCACGGTAATGTGATCGAGCAGACTGGTGTGCGCACGGCCGGTGCGAATCTTCTGCATCTCGGTGCGCAGAGAGTCCACGCTCTTGCCCATACGCTCGTCGGCGTCTTTTTGAATTTCGTCAATCATGTTTCATCTCTTACGCTGTCACCAACGTGCCTAACGCCTCGCCATTGACGACACGCACCAGGGCACCCGGTTCGGTCATATCGAAAACCCGTAACGGCACTTCGTTATCGCGACACATGACAATTGCCGTTGCGTCCATGACGTTCAGCTTCTCAGCGAGCACACGATCGAAACTGACTACTGGCAATTGCTCTGCGTCAGGATTGGTCATCGGATCGCTGTCGAATACACCGTTCACCTTAGTCGCCTTGAGCATCAGATCCGCACCGATCTCAATCGCACGCAGACTGGCCGCCGTATCGGTAGTGAAGAAAGGGTTCCCTGTGCCGGCAGCGAGAATCACCACGCGCCCTTTCTCGAGGTGCCGGATCGCACGCCTCCGGATGTAATCCTCGCAGACGTCGTTGATGGCCAGCGCTGACATTACACGCGCGTACACCTCAGCACGCTCAAGCGCATCCTGAATTGCGAGTGCGTTCATCACGGTGGCGAGCATGCCCATGTGATCACCAGTCACTCGATCCATACCGGCACGAGCAAGACCTGCGCCGCGGAAGATGTTGCCGCCACCAATCACGATGGCGACCTCCACACCGGAGTTAACAATTTCGGCGACTTCACTCGCGATTCGCCCGATCATGGCGGGGTCGATCCCATATTTGAGGTCGCCCATCAGCGCTTCGCCGCTGAGCTTCAACAGGATCCTGCGGGCTGTCGGTGTTTCGGTTGCAGCCACTATGTCATCTCCCCATCGTAAGCCGAGCCCAGTGTAATGCAGTCCGAATCGGCTTACTCGTCGTCTGACTCTGAGGCGGCCTTGACCTGGGCCATGACCTCTTCAGCGAAATTGTCTTCTTTCTTCTCGATGCCTTCGCCGACCTCGAAACGCAAGAATGCGCTGACGCTCGCACCGGCCTGCTTGAGCAGCTTACCGACGGTCACGTCCGGGTCTTTCACGAAGGGCTGACCCACCAGAGTGATCTCTGCGAGATACTTGCGCATCCGACCGTCAACCATCTTCTGGATGATCTCGTCGGGCTTGCCGCTGTCTTTCGCCTGGTTGACGAGAATCTCGCGCTCGGCTGCAAGCGTCTCTTCCGGAACGTCGTTCTCGTCCACGCACACAGGCGAGCTCGCCGCCACATGCATCGCGATATCGCGCCCAAGGTCTTCGTCACCACCCGTGACCGCGACCAATGCACCGATCCGGTCATTGTGTGTGTAGCTGGCGATAACACCACCAGCAGACTCCACGAAAGCGAAGCGGCGTACACCGATGTTCTCACCGATTTTTGCAACCAGTGCCGTACGAGCTTCCTCAACCGTGGCGCCATCGATGGTCAGAGCCATCAGCGCATCAACGTCAGCAGGTCGCTCGGTCGCAACCAAATTACCCACTGCCGTTGCGAACTGAACGAAGTTGTCATCCGCGGCGACGAAGTCGGTCTCGCAGTTTACTTCGACCAAAGCCGACGCGCCGTCGCCATGAGCCACGACGATACGACCTTCAGCGGCCACACGACCTGCTTTCTTGTCCGCTTTCGCCTGACCTTTTTCACGAAGCAGCTTCGCTGCTGCGTCCATATCGCCGTCAGCTTCAACCAACGCTTTCTTGCATTCCATCATGCCGACGCCGGTGCGCTCGCGCAGCGTCTTAACCATACTCGCGGTAATAGCCATCGTAGTCCTCGTTTACTCTTCGCCGGATTCAGCAGCCGGTTTTTCTTCTTTAGCTTCCGGCGCTGGCGTTTCGGGTGCAGCCTCTTTCGCAGCCGCAGGCTTGCGACGCGCGCCTGCTTTCGGCTTGCGCACGTTGCCTTGCTCGTCAAGCTCAACAAAGTCATCGTCGCCAATCATGGTCTCTGGCGCCGAGGCCTTGCCTTCGAGGATCGCATCCGCGACGGCCGTTGCGTACAGGCTGATGGCGCGCATGGCGTCATCGTTGCCTGGAATCACGTAGTCGATGCCATCTGGCTCGCAGTTGGTGTCGACGACAGCAACCACCGGTATGCCAAGCTTTCGCGCTTCGTCAATGGCGATTTTCTCATGGCCGACATCGACCACAAAAAGCGCATCGGGCAGACCGCCCATATCCTTGATACCGCCAAGGCTGCGCTCCAGCTTCTCCTGCTCACGACGCAGGTTAAGAATCTCTTTCTTTGTCAGAGAGTCGATGATGCCGCCCTCTTCCATGCTCTCAAGATCTTTCAGTCGTTTGATCGACTGCTTGATCGTCTTGTAGTTAGTGAGCATGCCGCCAAGCCAGCGATAGTTCACAAAAGGCATGCCGGCGCGAGCGGCTTCCTTACCAATCGTTTGACGAGCGCTGCGCTTGGTGCCAACGAACATGACGTTGCCGCCATCTGCCGCCAGACCTTTCACGTAGGCGAGTGCCTCACGGAACAATGGGAGCGTGCGCTCCAGGTTTACGATATGGATTTTGTTTCGGTCGCCAAAGATGAAAGGCGCCATTTTGGGGTTCCAGTACCGGGTTTGGTGTCCAAAATGCACACCTGCCTCCAGCATCTGGCGCATGGTTACGTCAGCCATGAGATCTCCTGGGTTGAGCCTCCGAACACCCCCTGACGCAACCCCTTTTCCGGCGGGGCACCCAGCACCAGGTGACGGTGAACGTGTGGTTTTAAAAAATAAGAGTGGCTACAGGCATTTGCCGGCAGCGCGCGCTTTATAGCACACCACCGAATCGACCGCCAGTAGAAGGGTTGGCCGCCGGTTGACAGGGGCTGTATCCTTTAATGGTGCGCGCCGGGCATCCTCGCCAGGCGCATCAAGGACAACGGAACGCCATGCCAGTCACTATCAAAACCCCGGAAGAACAGGATGCGATGCGGACAGCGGGTCGACTCGCTGCGGACGTGCTCGACATGATTACTGATTATGTCAAACCGGGCGTCACGACCAATGAACTGAACGAACGCTGCCATCAGTACATTACCGAGGAGCAAGGTGCGATCCCTGCCCCTCTGAATTACACCGGCGGCGGCCCAGTCCCGTTCCCGAAATCGATTTGCACGTCTCTCAACCACGTTATTTGCCATGGCATCCCATCCGACCGCGTGCTGAGACAAGGAGACGCCCTCAACATCGATATCACGGTGATAAAGGATGGCTGGCACGGCGACACCAGCAGGATGTTCATGGTGGGCAAACCCAACATTCAGGCGCAACGTCTAGCCACAATCTGCCACGAGGCGATGATGCTGGGGATCCAACAGGTCGCGCCGGGTAAGACGCTGGGCGATATCGGCCATGCCGTTCAACGTCACGCTGAGCGACATCGCTTCTCGGTAGTTCGAGAATATTGCGGCCACGGCATTGGGCGAGGATTCCACGAGGACCCGCAGGTCGTACATTACGGTCAGCCGGGTACAGGGATGCCGCTCGAGGCCGGGATGACGTTTACCGTTGAGCCGATGCTCAATGCTGGCAAACGCCACACGCGACTTCTGCCTGACGGGTGGACGGTTGTCACACGAGATCATTCGCAATCCGCGCAATGGGAACACACGGTGTTGGTCACGCCTACCGGGTTCGAAATCTTAACCCTCGGTGCCGCACAACGTGACCGAGCAAGCGCAGCCTGATTCGACGGCGCGCTCTGCCGCCACACCGGCCGGGACTGGCCGCTATACGGCTCAGCCGGCAGGCCCTGATGCCACTGTAGGGCGGTTCGTCAGCCAACTCGACGCAGCGGCAACCAGCCCCACTGCCTTGCGGGATATGCTCGGCAGCGCCCGCGAGGCGTTGGCGGATCGCTTTCGCAATGGCGATGCGGTCGAGCTATTGGTCGCGGCCAATGCGGGCATTGTCGACGCAGCGCTTACCCACCTTTGGGCCCATTTTGGGGTTCCGGAAGATGCTTTCGCGCTTGTTGCTGTTGGCGGTTACGGCCGCGCAGAACTACATCCCGGGTCGGATATCGACATCCTGATATTGGTCAGCGAAGGAGAGGTAGACACGGATTCGGTGGAACGCTTCGTTGCGGCACTTTGGGACACGGGCCTCGAAATCGGTCACAGCGTTCGCACGGTGGTCGATTGCAAACAACAAGCGGCGGACGATGTGACCGTTGCGACAACCCTCATGGAGTCGCGCCGGCTGGTCGGCAATGCGCGGCTCCACGAGGAGATGGTCCGCGTCACCGGTCCGAGAGAGGTCTGGGATCCTGCTGCTTTTTTTGTCGCCAAACGCGATGAACAGCGAGCCCGACACCACCGCTACGACGATACCGGTTACAACCTTGAACCCAATGTAAAGGGTAGTCCGGGCGGCCTGCGCGACATCCAGACGGTTAGCTGGATTGCAAAGCGACATATCGGAGCGCAGGACTTCGAAGCGCTCGCGGGATTTGGCTTCCTGACAGCGGGTCAGGCATCACGCCTGGTCGACGCACGGCAGTTCCTATGGACGATTCGTTACGGACTACACATTCTGACGGGGCGACGAGAAGATCGGCTCCTGTTCGACCACCAGAAAGCACTGGCTGAGTTGCTCGGTTACGAAGATTCCCGCTTCACGCTTGGCGTCGAGCAAATGATGCAGCGCTATTACCGGATGGTTATGCAAGTCTCGCGCGCCAACGAAATTCTGCTGCAGCTTTTCGAAGAGGACATACTCGGATCGGTTGACGAGCCTCCCGAAGCGATCAACGAGTCGTTTGTCAGTCGCAGCGGATACTTGCAGGCCATAGACGATGACGTATTTCTGAGAGATCCCTCAGCGCTTCTGAGTATTTTTCGGATCCTGCAACAAAACCCTGAACTCAAGGGAGTGAGCGCGCGCACCATCGGACTGATACGCAAGCATCGTCACCTGATCGATGAGCAGTTCAGGCAACATCCCCGCAATCACCGCCTTTTTCTGGATTTGCTGCGCTCACCGACCGGTGTCACAAAAGCCCTGCGTCGCATGAACCGATACGAAATTCTGGGCAATTACATCCCGGCTTTCGGTCGTATTGTCGGCAGGATGCAATACGACCTGTTCCATGCGTACACCGTTGATGAACACACGCTGTTTCTGGTGTCGCACTTGCGCAAATTTGCACTCGGCATCAGCGAGGATGACCATTGCAACCAGGTCATGTCGCGACTGCCCGACCAATCGCTTTCGATGCTCTCGGGGTTGTTTCATGATATCGCCAAAGGGCGTGGTGGTGACCACTCCGAGCTCGGCGCAACGGACGCATTGTTGTTCTGCCGTGAGCACGGTCTGAGCGACGATGAAGCGGACCTCGTCAGCTGGCTGGTCGCGAACCATCTCATCCTGTCAATGACGGCGCAGAAGAAAGATCTCAGCGACCCTGAAGTCATCGCCAGGTTTGCCGAGCGCATGCAAACGCGTGTGCGTCTCGACTATCTCTACGTGCTCACTGCCGCAGATGTTCGCGCGACCAATCCGAAGCTCTGGAACTCGTGGAAAGCGAAGCTGTTCCGAGACCTTTACGAGGCGACGGCGCAAGCGTTGGATCGTGGCCTTGAGAATCCAGCCAATACCACGCAGCTGGTAAGCCTTACGCTGGACGATGCACGCAAAAAACTCGAAGGTGTTGTCGCACCAGAAGCGATCGATTCCTTTTTCGCGGTGGTCGACAAGGATTACTTCCTTCGCTATTCCGCCGAGGAGATCGCGTGGCACACCAGCGCTCTGAGCGCGAACGGTACAAGCTCGCCCATGATGTCGATGGTGGCCAACCAGCGCGAAAACACGCTGGCGATCATGCTCTACACGCCACAGATACAACACACGTTTGCTGGCGTTACGGCCAGACTCGATGAACTTGGACTATCCGTTTTGGACGCACGAATTGAACAACTCCAGAATGCCTTCAGCCTCGACACCTACATCGTTGCGAATTCGATGGGTAACGAGCTTGACGCGACACTGATCAGTGATATTGAGCGCAGGCTCACGCCGATCGTAAACGGCGAAGAAGACGACATACTGCGCGTGCAGCGAGCGCTTCCCAGAGTTCAACGAATGTTCGAAACACCAACGGCAATCAGTTTTCGCGAGGATGAGACCAAGAAACGCACGGTCATGGAATTGGTGTGCGCCGATCATCCCGGACTCCTGCACACCGTTGGCGAAACACTGATTGCCTGCGACGTCTACATCAGCGCCGCCAAGATTGTGACGATCGGCGAGAAGGCTGAAGACGTGTTCTACCTTACGAGCGCACAAGAGTTACCTCTGAATCGATCGGAACAGGAGAACCTCAGGGAATCCCTCCTCGGCGCACTGGCCGGGCGTCCGTCATGAGCGCGAATCCTGGATTCGAACGCCTGCAGGCCTACCCCTTTGAGTTCCTCTCCGAACTACTTGATGGCGTTACGCCACCGTCAGGACTTACCCCGATCCCATTGTCCGTCGGAGAACCGAAACACAGCCCGTTTGCGGCAGCACTCGAGGCGCACAATGCGATCTTTCACGCTTCGGCGGGCAAGTACCCACCGATTCGGGGCACGGACGATTTGCGTAGCGCGTGTGCAGGATGGCTCGAAAGGCGGTTTCAGCTGCACGTGGACCCACAGCGCATGGTGCACCCGGTCAACGGGACTCGAGAAGGACTCTTTGCGATCGCCCAGGCGCTGATTGATCCCGCCGACAATGCAGTTGTTGCAATGCCAAATCCGTTCTACCAGATCTATGAAGGTGCGGCTTTGATGGCGGGCGCCACTCCTGTGTATCTCGCGACCGACCCGACGCAGCACCACTTACCCGATCTGAATCGCTTGTCACCCGATCTGCTGCTGTCCTTAAGGCTGTTCTATTTGTGCTCGCCAGTGAATCCGGCCGGCACGGTCGCTCCGCTGACCTACCTCAAAAGACTGGCAGACCTCGCAGTCGAGTACGACTTCGTCGTCGTGGCGGACGAGTGTTACATCGACATCTATCGCGACGAACCACCTGTCTCGTTACTGAACGCTGCCACGGACATGTTTCCCAATGTGCTCGCATTCCACAGTCTGTCGAAGCGCTCCAACTTGCCGGGGCTAAGGTCAGGGTTTGTTGCGGGTGACCCATCCCTCATCGATCTATTCGCCCGCTACAGAACCTATCATGGCTGCGGAATGTCACTAGCTGTGCAGGCGGCCAGCATTGCGGCTTGGAGCGATGACGCACACGTTCAAGACAATCGACGCGCCTATAACCAGAAGTTCGCCATGGCGGCAGACACCCTGAGCGGTAGCCTCGACGCACAAACGCCGCCAGCTGCTTTCTACCTGTGGCCGGAAATCGAAGGTGATGATCGGGTGTTTTGCCGCGATCTGTTTGCGCACACCCATGTGACGGCGGTGCCAGGCAGGTATTTCGCGCGTGAGGTTGACGGTGTCAACCCCGGTGCAGGTCGCATTCGACTTTCATTGGTCGCCGATATCGATAACACTCGCGAAGCGTTGGGGCGGCTCGCCGCGTTTTGTAAGCGCTAACCGCAACCGGAGCTAAAGACCGATGAACGTCAGGGAAACCATTGAAAACGCCTGGGATGAACGCGCGACGCTGACCCCCGAGAACACGGATGTCGTCAAGGCCGTCGACCACGCGCTAGAACAACTCGACAGCGGCGTCTCGAGGGTGGCCGAGCCGACAGGCGACGGCTGGGTCGTCAATGAGTGGCTGAAAAAAGCCGTCCTGCTCTCGTTCAGACTACGCGACAACACCCTGATTGAAGAACGAGCCAATCGTTTCTTCGACAAGGTGCCATTGAAATACGCGCAGTACAGTGAAGAAGATTTTCGCCGGGACGGCGTTCGGGTGGTGCCAGACGCAGTAGTTCGACAAGGTGCTTACGTCGGGAAAGATGTCGTCCTGATGCCGAGCTACACCAACATCGGCGCCTATATCGACTCCGGCACGATGGTCGACACATGGGCGACCGTCGGCAGTTGCGCGCAGATTGGGCGCAACGTGCATTTGTCCGGTGGTGTGGGCATCGGCGGCGTGCTGGAGCCGCTGCAAGCAACACCAACCATTATCGAGGACGACTGCTTCATCGGCGCGCGCTCAGAGATCGTCGAAGGCGTTGTCGTTGAGACCGGCAGCGTCATATCGATGGGCGTGTTCATCGGCCAAAGCACGCGAATTTACGATCGGGAAACAGGCACCATCACCTACGGGCGTGTGCCTGCTGGCAGTGTTGTCGTCCCGGGCAATCTGCCCTCCGCAGACGGAAGCTACTCGCTCTATGCGGCGATCATTGTCAAACGCGTAGACGCCAAGACACGCGCAAAGGTGGGGTTGAACGAGTTACTGCGGGCAGCGACCGAATGAAACGCATCGTCTATGGGCTCAAACAGTGCGATTCCTGCCGAAAAGCCATGCGGTGGATGGACGGCCAAGGACTCGACCACACCTTTGTCGACATTCGAGCGCAGACCCCTCCAACGAAGGAAATACAGAGCTGGCTGGATACGGTTGGCGACACAAAATTGGTGAACCGCAGATCCACAACTTGGCGCGGTCTCAGCGAGTCGGAGCGTGCCAGCACAACCGGCAGCGACGCTGCGCAAATGCTTCACCAGCACCCGACCCTCATCAAGCGACCTGTCTTGGCGCTCGACGAGGTGATACTGGTGGGATTTTCCGAGGCCGACTGGGCCGCCGCGCTTCTCGAATAGACCGCTAGCCGAACCGGCCCGTGATGTAGTCTTCGGTCAGTCGATGCTGCGGGTTGGTGAACACCTTGTCGGTCTCATCTACCTCAATCAACTCGCCGAGATGGAAGTAAGCTGTTCGCTGAGACACACGAGCAGCCTGTTGCATCGAGTGGGTCACGATCACGATCGCGTAGTTCTCGCGCAACTCATCGATGAGGTCCTCGATCTTGGCGGTAGCGATCGGATCCAAAGCCGAGCAAGGCTCATCCATGAGGATGACTTCGGGGCTTACGGCGATTGTGCGCGCAATACACAGGCGTTGCTGCTGACCGCCCGAAAGACTGGTTCCCGTGTCATGCAGCCGATCTTTGACCTCGGTTAAAAGGCCAGCTTTCTCAAGACTCGTATGCACGATCTCGTCCAGGTCAGCGCGGTTTTGAGCGAGCCCGTGAAGTCTTGGTCCGTACGCGATGTTGTCGTAGATCGACTTGGGAAATGGATTCGGTTTCTGAAAGACCATCCCAACTCTCGCACGAAGCGCGACGACGTCCATCGAACGATCGTAGATGTCTTTACGGTCGAGCATGATCCGACCTTCGACCCGCGCGCTGTCGATCGTGTCGTTCATCCGGTTGAGGCATCGGAGGAAAGTCGATTTGCCGCACCCTGACGGTCCGATCAGCGCGATCACTTCATTTCGAGCGATCTCCAGGCTGACGTTCTTGATCGCCTGGGTCTCTCCGTAAAACACATTCACATTGTGCGCTTGAAAATACGGGTCCATCACGAAGGGACTGCCGACAGAAGTGCTCTGCGGCAACGCGTCGCGGGCTCGGCTCGCTTCTCGTGGTGCACTTTCAGGCGCCAGGTCGGCTACGGCAGATGCATCAATCGTCAGTTCAGTCACAACTTAAACCTCTATAAAACCGAAGCTTACCGCTCATTCCTAAGGCCACGCATTACCACGAGCGCTCAAATCTTCGCCGCAACAAGACCGCCGCGAGATTCATCAACAGCAAGAAACCCAGCAAAACGATGATCGCCGCTGAGGTTCTCTCCACGAACGCACGTTCCGGGCTGTCGGCCCATAAGTATACCTGCACCGGCAGCGCAGTGGCGGGCTCTAACGGACCGCCGGGGATATCTACGATAAACGCGACCATACCAATCATCAACAAGGGTGCTGTTTCGCCGAGGGCACGCGCCATCCCTATGATCGTGCCGGTAAGGATGCCCGGTAACGCGAGCGGCACCACGTGTTGGAATACCGTCTGAACTTGAGAGGCCCCGAGACCAAGTGCCGCTTCTCGAATCGACGGCGGCACCGACTTGATCGCAGCACGCGCCGCAATGATCACTACCGGCAGCGTCATCAGCGCAAGCACCAGACCACCAACCAGTGGCGCTGAGCGCGGCAGTGCCATCCAATTAATGAATACCGCCAGCCCGAGGAGACCATAAACAATCGACGGTACCGCGGCGAGATTGTTGATATTGACCTCGATCAGGTCGGTCCACCGATTTCGTGGGGCAAATTCCTCAAGGTAAACCGCAGCAGCCACACCGATAGGAAACGCGAGTAGCACTGTGACCAGCAACATATAAACCGAGCCCATGAAAGCACCACGGATGCCAGCAAGCTCGGGATCACGAGAGTCGCCATTGACGAATAACGCGGTGTTGAAGCGCGTGTAAATTCGGTTGAGGGCCCGCAGCTCGTCAACCCAACGAATCTGCCGGTCACTCACAGTACGCTGCGATTCATCGAGGCTACGATCGACATTACCCTTAATCAACATGTCGATATTCGCACTGGCCGGCACGCGCAACTCTATTTGCTGACCGATCAAATCAGGGTCTTCGAGCACTCGCTCCCGCAACAGGAAACTTGATTCTGCGCTGACCAGCTCCCCCACCGCGCGTTTTTCGATACGTGTGTTCACATCGAGAAACAACCTGGCCAGCGAGTCACGAATGACGATGTCGTAGTCGCCGCCCTCCAAAGACTCGCGACTCCGATTTCCCTTAGGATCAACGTCAGCGGCACTCACGACCACCGGCAACACGATTTCGGTTTGGCGAAACGCACTCACACCGTTACTCACGATATTCGCGAAAAAAGCGACGAGAAACACAAGGCCTACGAGTACCGCGGCGAGACCATACGCGCGGAACCGTCGCTCTCGGGCGTAGCGACGCTTGAGCGTTTTCTCCACGGCTGCCTGGATACTGATATCGCTCATCGATAGGCCCTGCTATTCATACTGTTCGCGGTACTTGCGCACAACGCGCAGCCCAATCACGTTGAGCCCTAAAGTCACAAGGAACAACAACAGGCCGAGCGCAAATGCCGCCAGCGTCTTGGCGCTATCGAACTCCTGGTCACCGATCAGCAACGTTACGATCTGCACCGTGACGGTCGTCACCGCTTCGAATGGATTCGCCGTCAGATTTGCCGATAATCCGGCCGCCATGACGACAATCATCGTCTCGCCGATCGCTCTCGACATTGCCAAAAGCACACCGCCGACAATCCCCGGCAGCGCTGCAGGCAGCAGTACCTGGCGAATGGTCTCCGAACGCGTCGCCCCAAGCGCAAGCGACCCATCTTTCATGGTTCTCGGGACTGCGGTCAGTGCGTCGTCCGACAGCGATGAAATCAACGGAATAATCATGATCCCCATCACCAGCCCCGCTGCGAGCGCACTCTCCGAAGCCACGGTGAGCCCAACAGCTCCACCGATTTCGCGCAATATCGGCGCTACCGTTAGCGCGGCAAAAAAGCCGTATACCACGGTGGGAATGCCCGCGAGCACCTCGAGCAGCGGCTTGGCCACCGAACGGAACGACTCCGGCGCATACTCTGACAAGTAAACGGCGGTCATCAGTCCGACGGGTGTTGCGATCACCATGGCGATCGCCGTGATCAGCAAGGTCCCGGCAAACAAAGGAACAGCACCGAATGTGCCGGAGCCACCTACTTGATCGGCACGAATCGCCGTCTGCGGACTCCACTCAAGCCCGAAAAGAAAATCAGTCACCGGAACCGTGCCAAAGAACCGGGTCGCCTCAACCAATACTGAGGCAACAATACCGACGGTGGTCAGCACGGCGATCGAAGAGGCGAGGAATAGCAGCGCGCGCACAAATCGCTCGACACTGTGACGTGCCGCGAACTTGGGGCCGATGCGCCAAATACTGAACGTGGCGCCCGCAGCGATCAGCGCAAAGACAAACCCGGTCAACAAACGCGAGGCAGATGCTTTCAGGCTGTTGTAGCGATCCGCAAGTTCACGGACTGCCGGGTCATCCGTGACAGCCACACCGGATGCTACGTTACGTATTTCGTTAAGCGCCAGACTGGCATTGCCGGCGGCTTGCTCGATAACCTCTGCCGACAACATCTGGTTCATCCGGAATTCGATGACCCGAGTCGAAAGAATCGACCAGAACAGCAGCACCATAAGTACCGGGATAACCACCCACAGCAGTGAGTAAACGCCGTAGTAGCCCGGCAGGGAGGTAAGACGTTTGCGATGGTCGACCATCGAAAGCGCCCGCCGACTACCCACGTAATACAGCACGCTGCCAGACAAAGCGGCGATGATAATCAGCGTCAACGGTTCCATGAAATCTCCAGCGGGATACCGGCCGTCATAGACGCACCGGGCTCAGTGCGAGCACGCTGGCAAGCACTTGGGCACGCTCAGGTAGCGGCAGTGGTATCAGACCGCGGTCTGCGAGATAGCCATCATCGCCCGATGCACGTGGACTTGTAAACTCGGCAAGGAAAGCTCTCAGGCCAGGTATCACATCAACATGCGCACGCTTCACATAGAAGTAAAGCGGCCTGGAGACGGGATAGGATCCGTTCGCAATATTGGCGAAAGTCGGCAAATAGCCATCGACGGACGCGCCTTGCACTTTCTCCGCATTCTGGTCGAGGAAACTGAAACCAAAGATTCCTAACGCCGCTGGATTGGCATTAAGCTTTTGAACGATCAAGTTGTCGTTCTCTCCGGCTTCGATGAACAAGCCGTCCTCTCGCACCGTATGGCAAATGCTCTTGAAATCGTCAGGGTTCGTCTCTTCCAGGTGCTCGATCCAGGCAAACGTCGAGCACCCGCCTTCCATCGCCAGCTCGACGAACGCATCGCGTGTCCCGGAGGTCGGCGGCGGACCGAGCACTTCAATTCTGCGATCGGGCAGACTCGGGTCGATCTCTGACCAGCGCTCGTAAGGATTCTCGACCAATCGCTCAGCACCGTTGGGATCGGGTACACGCTCCGCCAATGCAAGCCAGATCTGACGTCGCGTCAGCGCCAGACGCGCCTCGCCCGCTGCGTTCGCCATGACGATACCGTCGTAACCCACTTTGACCTCTACCACATCGAGGACACCGTTCGAGGCGCACAACTTGAGTTCAGACGCTTTGACCCGACGCGAGCTGTTCGTGATATCCGGGTAGCTCACCCCGATGCCGTTGCAGAACAGCTTGAATCCGCCGCCAGAGCCCGTCGCCTCGACCTTGGGCGTCTTGAACTGGGACCGGCGGCCGAATCGCTCCGCGACAACCGTTGAAAATGGAAATACGGTGGAGGATCCGACGATTTCGATGTAATCGCGTCCTTCCTGTGCTGAGGCTGCACCGCAGAACACTACCGTGCTCAGGAACAGCCATGCGACGGTCGCTCTCACTGGGCGACTCTCCCTCTTAAAGTATTGGCGCAAGATAATGCCCCTACATTACGGAATTGTTTCAGTCGCGTCTAAGCTCCAGAAAATTAAGGGACAGATGGTTTGTGCAACGCAGCGTTTTGTGCGAAGTTCCGCGCATGACTGCTCAAGCCGCAATCGATTTAACGCGCCAGCTCATTGAACGTGAATCGGTAACACCGGAGGACGCGGGTTGCCAAAATTTGCTCGGCGACCGCCTGCGTGATATCGGGTTTCGATGTGAGTACATGCGCTTCGGTGACCCGGTAGCACCCACTGACAACCTCTGGGCAAGACTCGGTGATGCCTCACCGGTACTTTGCTTCGCAGGACACACCGACGTAGTACCGCCGGGAGACTTGTCGCAGTGGAATACACCGCCCTTCCAGCCCGTGGAAACCGACGGTGTGCTCTATGGGCGCGGCGCCGCAGATATGAAGGCAAGTCTGGCCGCCATGACCATCGCCGCAGAGCGGTTCATCGCCTCTGGTCAGCACACACGAGGATCATTGGCTTTCCTGATCACTAGTGACGAGGAAGGGCCTGCGCGCGACGGAACACTGAAAGTGATGGAAACGCTGTCAGCGCGCGATGAACACATCGACTGGTGCGTTGTTGGCGAACCGTCCAGCCAAAACGACTTGGGCGACCTTATCCGCATCGGTCGGCGAGGTTCGATGAGCGGGATGCTCACGGTGAAGGGGATTCAAGGCCACGTCGCTTATCAGCAGCTGGCACGCAACCCGATTCAGGATTTCGCCCCTGTGCTTGACGCACTCTATAAGTTGCCGCTTGATGACGGCAACGATCATTTCCCGCCCACCACGTTTCAGGTGGTGCAGCTTGAAGCGGGCACCGGCGCGCCTAATGTGACACCTGCGACGCTCTTCTGCCGGTTTAACTTCCGCTATTCAACGGAATGGCACTACACAGAACTGCAGAAACTGGTGCGCGAGACGCTGGAGCGATTCGATATCGACTTCGATCTCAAATGGCACTTGTCTGGTGAGCCTTTTCTCACCCACCCGGGGCTGCTCACAGACACGGTCAGTGACGCAATCGACAATCACACCGGACGGCGCCCCGAACTCTCGACAGGGGGTGGCACGTCTGACGGTCGGTTTATCGCACCAACAGGCACTCATGTTGTGGAGCTTGGACCGATCAATGCCTCCATTCACAAGGTGAACGAACATGTTCGCACCGAGGATATCGGTGTGCTCGCCGATATCTACGAAAGCATCATGGTGCGTCTGCTTGGGAGTCAGTCGTCCGACTGACGAGAACTGGTTAGGCGAGCACCGCCGAAGGGTCGCGGCTCGGGGCGCCGAAGCGCGCGTTTGCCAGTAAAAACCAGCTCACCAACGCGGCGAGCGAAATCAACACCCACATCGGCATGCTGAGTGACAGAAAACGCCAGGTGACCTCGGCACACTCACCCGATGCAGTGAGAATCTCACTGAGCGCGTTCACGAATCCGACGGTCTCCATCAGGTACTCCAGCGACGCGCCGCCGCAAGAGGGCACCTGATCGGCAGGCAGGCTTTGCAGCCACACGTGGCGCCCTGCGACCGCAATCCCCAGGCCGCCGACGACCGCACCCAGACCTGCGTACACGTATCGGCCACCGCCCTTTGGGTTGTGAAGCGCAGCCACCAGCGCAACCAAGCCCAGACCGATCACGGCCATTCTTTGGAATATGCACAACGGGCAAGGATAGAGCCCGAGCACGTGCTCCGAGTACAAGGCATACGCCATTAATCCAGCGCAGACCCCGAAGGTCAGGAAATTCGCCAGTCTTCGACTCAAGAATTCAACTCAGCGACCAATGAGGTCGAGATCGACGTCTTCGACCGCGGTGTGCCGGACGTCTTTGCCGTGGACCATGTAGATCACGTATTCGCCAATATTCTTGGCGTGATCACCGATACGCTCGAGCGAGCGAGCTGCCCAGGTCACATTCATCACGCGCTGGATGGTACGTGGATCTTCCATCATGAACGTAATGCACTGGCGCTGGATCATTTCGTAGGTCTTATCGACCTCCTCGTCGTCCTTCACAACTTCGAGTGCCGCACTGCCATCCAGACGAGCGAATGCATCCATCGACGCCTTCAGCATGGCGCGGACGAGGTTACCCATGGTTCGCAACTCGCTGTAAGAGCCTGTAGGTCGATCCATGTTCGCCAGTTTCGATGCCAGGAAACCGATCTTTTCAGCCTCATCGCCGATCCGTTCAAGGTCCGTAATGGTTTTGACGATCGCAATTATCAGTCGCAGGTCAGAGGCGGTCGGGCCTCGCGTCGCCAGAATGCGGCTGCATTCCTCGTCGATTGACACCTCAAAACTGTTGACCTTGTAGTCATCGTGCGCAACGCGCAAACCCAGTTCGCTGTTACCCGAAACCACCGCATCGATGGCTTTAGCAAGCTGCGTCTCAACGAGCCCGCCCATGGCGAGTACGCTGTTTCTCAGGTCTTCAAGGTCTTTGTTGAAGCGCTTGGAGATATGGTGGTTCAAATCCAGCGTATTCATCTGCTGTCCCTCTTTCGGTTCCATCGAAAGTCAGAAAAACTCTAGATATCCAGAGTATAGCAGCGTCGGAGCCAGTGCATTGGCGTCATCTAGAAGTGTGAACTGGCCCCACCGCTTGCCTCTGCTACTACGACCGGGCTGCTGACAATTCGTTCCATGGGGAAATGGCAGCGAAACTTACTCCCGACGCCGAGTTCACTTTCCACCGATAGCGTCGCGTCATGCCGAGCTAACGCGTGTTTCACGATTGCAAGACCGAGTCCGACACCACCCGTATCGCGACCGCGACCGCGATTCACCCGAAAGAAGCGCTCGGTTAATCGAGGAATGTCGTCTGCGGCGATCCCCTCACCCTGATCGCAGACGCACAGCGCTGCCCCACCTGAAGTCAGTGACCAGCTCACCGAGATCGTTGTGCCCTCGGCGCTGTAACGCATCGCATTGGACACGAGATTGGTGACCACCGACGTGATGTCCGGGTATTCGCCGAGCAGGAACAGGTCATCATCAAGGTCGATGGTTACCGTGTGCGCTGTCTCCAGCATCGCGACAGCGTCGCGCACCACCGTTGCGAGATCCACGGTCTGCTCAAGACTCGCCTGTGTATTCGCCTCGAGTTGCGACAGCGCCAGCAGCTCATCCAACATCCGCCGCATCCGCTGTGACTGCACATGCATCTCATCGAGGGGTTTACCCCACTCCTCGCGAAGTAGAGTATCCGCTTCCATCGCCTCGAGATATCCACTGATGACGGTCAGTGGTGTCCGAAGCTCGTGCGACGCATTAGCCACAAAATCGCGTCGCATGCGTGACAGGCGCGTGCGTTCGGTGACGTCGCGGAGAATGAGCAACCGACTCGCCGGTCCCGAATTCACGAGCTGCACTGAAATCCAACAGTCCTCGCCTTTGGGCGACGGGATGATGATTGGCACATCGAATTTGCCGTCCCGAAGATAGGCCACGAAATCCGGGTGGCGTAACAAATTGTCAATGCGCTGGTCTCGATCGCGCCGTTTTTGTAATCCGACGATTCGCTCGGCGGCCTCGTTGAAGCGCTGGATCTCGTGGTCGAGATTCAACACGACAATCGCATCGGGTAGCGAGTTGCTCGATTGACGAACCTCTTTCATCAACTGTCGATAGCGACCCTTGTGCTTGCGAACTCGCACTTGTTGACGGTGGATACCAGCAAGCACGCGAGCCCAAACCCCATCACCGTCCGGCACCGCAACGCGTCGCCCGCTGTGAAGCGTCTTCTCCAGTTTCAGGACCCGGCCCAACTGGAGAAAAAACAACCCCGACATCGAGACCAGCAGTCCGTACACCGCGTAGCCGAAATAGGCGCCGATAGCGAGACCGACCAGCAGCACAAACCCATTGCTTAGAAGCGCGTTTCGAAACGAGTTGGGCACTAGGCGGTCCGTGCAGAGAAACGATATCCCGCACCACGAACGGTTTGAATGAACCGATCCGCAGCATGAGTCTCCAGCGCTTTACGAAGGCGACGTATGTGCACGTCCACGGTGCGCTCCTCCACGTAGACATTCGCGCCCCAGACTCGATCCAGCAGCTGTGCGCGGCTGTATACCCGCTCGGGATGCGTCACGAGGAACTTGAGCAAACGATATTCTTTCGGCCCGAGGGATACTTCATGTTCGCCTGCAAACACGCGGTGACCAACGGCATCGATCTTTAACGTTCCCGCTGAGTAGGTTTCGTTCGCCGCCGGCGCAGCGCGGCGCAGCACCGCCTGTATTCGTGAAATCAGCTCTCGTGAGGAAAACGGTTTGGTGATGTAGTCATCCGCGCCGCTATCCAGTCCACGCACCTTATCCTGCTCATCAGCTCTCGCCGTCAGCATGATGATCGCGAGGTCCTCGTGCTGTGGGTCGCGCTTTAACGACCTGACCAGCTCAAGACCGCTCATATCCGGCAGCATCCAATCGATGATCGCAAGGTCGGCACCTTGATCAGCAAGCCGCTCGCGCGCTTCCTGACAATCGGTGGCCTGCGTCACGTCATAGCCGGCACGTGACAGGTGGAACGTGATCATATCGCTGATCGCGACTTCGTCTTCGACAATAATTATCCGCGGACCGCTCATAACATCTCGCCATTTGTGACGGTTGAATTACAACGACATGGCGTTACAGGCATGTTACACCAGAAGAAAACTCAAGTTTTGATGCGAGGTTTGTGAGCAATCGCCTCATCCGCGCGCAGATACTGCGCACGAGCCTCATGCGCTGAGACCCAACCGACAGACCTATCCTGTTGCGCGACCTTCAAGAGCGCTTCTGCTGACGCGAGGCTCTCCAGTACGCGCGGCAACTTGGAATTTACAAGCGCAGGACACAGGCTCACACCATCGCCGATCGAAAGATCCGCGTCGCCATGCTCGACATCGTGAGGCTCGATCAACGCATCCGGTCCATCGGCCAGTGCAATGCCCTCACTGCGTCGATAGCGGCCGACATAGATCTCGCCCATATAGGCGTTGTTGGCAACCAGGACACGATTCGACTGTGGGTGGTTGTCCATCGCAGCCTGCGCCTGCGCGCGAAGACTGGATATACCTGCGACTGGAGCGCCGCAGCCAAGCGCCAGACCTTGAACCAAAGCAATGCCGATACGAAGACCCGTGAATGAACCGGGACCCGCACCAAAGACGAAGCCGTCGATCTGCGCAGCGTGCAGTTTCACTCGATCCAGCAATGTGTCCACTAACAACGGCAACGTGCGAGCTTCGGAACGTGCCCCCGATCGCGATTCGGACTCAACGTGACCGTCGGCGCTGATCGCCACGCTGCACACGTCCGTCGCCGTATCGATGGCGAGCAGCACCTTGTGATCTGTCATTGACTGGCCCTTAGCAAATCGGTGTCGGACTCCATCTGTTCAAAAAAGCTGGCCACATCTCGGGGGTCGCGGACAACAGGCATGGGGCCCAGCGCAGCGAGAAAGGTTTTGCCGTAATTGCGCTCAACGACCCTGCGGTCGCCGATCACGATCACGCCATAGTCATCGGGGTCACGCAGCAGACGTCCGGCTCCTTGCTTCAGCGCAAGCACAGCTTCGGGCAATTGGTGGTAGCGAAATGCATTCATCCCCTGTCTTTCGAGATGTGCGGTACGCGCCACGAGCAAAGGATCGTCCGGGACTGCAAACGGCAATTTGTCGATCACAACCAGTGTCAGCGCCTCACCGCGAACATCCACCCCCTCCCAGAAAGTGCCCGTACCGAGCAACACCGCATCGCCAGCATGACGGAAATCCGACAGCAGTCGGTCACGCGGCTGCGTACCCTGCACCAGCAAGGGCCGATCTCCCAGAATCGCGGGTCTTTGCTCAAACCATTCAGCACTCGCCTGCAACGCGCGATGACTGGTGTGCAGGAAAAACGCGCCACCGCGTGTCTGTTGCAATAGCGGAGTCGTGACCTCCAGCAACGCCGGAGTGTAGTCGCCAGACTGTGGAAGCGGGAGGTCCTTCGGCAAAAACAACCGTGCCCGCTCATCAAGCGCAAACGGCGTGGCAAACTGCACAGCGCGCGCGTCCTGAAGACCCAGTCGATCGAGGATGTGTCCAAAGTCCTCGCCGACCGCAAGGGTCGCAGACGTCAGAACCCATGCAGCTTCAGTCCCATCGATGGCCGCGCGCATGCGAGGCGCGATATCGAGCGGCGTCATATGCCAGCGCAGCCCCCGGCGCGTGACATCCACCCAGCGCATACCTTCTTCGTCGCTATCGGCCGCGACGATGCGCAACCGATCCGACACGCGCAACAAGCGGTCGAGGTGTTGTGACTGCGCCGGCTCGAGATGGCCGAGCGCGTCAACGGCCTCGATCAAACCGGCCAAGGCATCCAGTAGCTGCGTCAGCGCATCGTGCATTGCGCCCGGCAATCGTTCCGCCTCGAAACGACCGGGCGTTGTTGGCGCCGCCTCGCGCACGACCAGTGCAGCCCGGCGAGTCACCCGCAAGGCCTCCGCAACATCATTTGAGGCAAACCCGGCGAGTGAGACCTCGAGCTCCGAAAGCACATCGAGACACTGTCGCTGCGAGATCGACGTCCCGAAAAACTCAAGGGCAATGTCAGGCAACTGATGCGCCTCATCTATAATGATTGCATCCGAGTCGGGTAGAAACTCGACAAAGCCACCTTCGCGAAACGCAAGATCGGCCAGCAACAAATGGTGGTTTACCACGACGAGGTCAGCGCGCTGCGCAGCACGTCGGGCACGCACCACGTAACAATCGTCGAAATGTGCGCACTGTTGCCCGAGACAATTATCTGCGGTCGAAGTCACGCGTGGCCATACGCTATCGTCCTCCGGAATCTCGGTGACTTCCCGCTTATCACCATCGCGAGTCGTATCTCGCCAGTCACGAAGGACACGAGCCTGGGCGGACGTGACCGCGGTCGCGTCTTGCAGGGCGAGTTCCAACCGATGAAGAC
This sequence comes from uncultured Chromatiales bacterium, assembly GCA_963922335.1. GTDB lineage: Bacteria > Pseudomonadota > Gammaproteobacteria > Steroidobacterales > Woeseiaceae > CALBPI01. The sequence continues at coordinate 100,643 of CAWUIB010000012.1, forward strand.
ACAAATAATTGGCACGTCCTTTCAGCAGTGCCGTGCGCACAGGACGCCCCACCGCTTTGGAAATCGTCGGCAGGTCGCGATGAAACAACTGATCCTGAAGTGCGCGGGTCCCGGTCGACACGATCGTCCGCGCGCCTCCGAGCAACGCTGGCAGCAAGTAGGCAAACGTTTTGCCGGTTCCCGTCCCGGCCTCAACAACCAGTCGGTCACCGGTTTCAATTGCGTCGGCAACCGCCTGCGCCATCAGGCGCTGAGAAAGTCGGGGTTGGTAGTTGTCGATGGCACCAGCGACGGGACCATCAGCGCCCAGCAAGGCGTCCATATCGATCATGCGCGAATGATACCGCGTTTGATCGACTACCGATTGCTGCGAATGCGCCCTGCTATCGCCTTTAGGGTCTCTTGATCAGCCTTAATGGCGACCCTGAGGTAAGGCCCGCTCGCGGTATACCGCGCATTGTCGAAATCCGCATCGCGGAAACCTGCGAAGTTGTATCCGAGCGTCAACCAAACGTTGTCCTGTGGGTTGAAACCAAGCGCTGCGCCGACACTGTAATCCTGGGTACCGCTATCCCAGTTATGCAGAATGCCGGCCTGCAGGAGATAGTCCCAACGCGGTCGGAAACTGCGACGGTAGGTCGCACCGGTAAGATCCGTATAGCCGCTGAAGTTCACCCCATCGAAGTCCGTGCTGACATATTTTGCAGCATATTGAAGCGTCAACTCACCGGCCGGACCAATACGTCGCGTCGCGTTGAAGTTGTTCACATAGCGCAAGGATTCTCGCCGCCCCGACAGTCCGTCTTGCTCTTCATGAATGATATCGAGACGATCGAGGAATGACCATCGACTGTCCGCAACGCGATAAGCCCAGCCGACACGGAAGTCACCACGTACCTGCTGACCGGCATCTACCCTGTCATCGTTGGTGTATTGCAGACCTGCCGATAGCGCATGGCCTGCCACAGGTTCGCGGAACCAGCCGAACAGCACAGTATCGCGAGTGCCATTGTCCGCATTGCGGTGTTCCGCCCGTGCGTTCGCAGACCACAACTCCGACTGGTAGGCAGCGCCCAGGTATCCGGCAACGTAGTCGTCGCGCAATGAGCCGCTCGCGAGTTCTCGATCGTTATCGAATACCAATGCCTCTGACTCAATCAAAGTATTGCTGTGGTCAACGCCGACATCCAGCGTCCAGCGCTCGTTCACTTGCCAACCCTGGACAAAACCGAAGTTGGCAAACAGTCTCGGCCCGAACTCGGTGATCTGGTTATCGAGTGATGTCGTAAACTGCGCGCGCTGCCAAGGCGCGGTCTGCAGGCCCATGCGCGTGGTTTGTGCGTCAATCGACTCACCCTGCGCCCACTCGTGCTCAGTGAACAGCGTCGCGTTACGCAGATTAAAGTCCATGCCGACAACCTGTCTCGCCGGATAATCGACCACGCCATCGGCATCACCCAATGACTGTTCCGCCGACGCACGCAGGGTTACTCGATTACCGAAGGCTTTTCGAGCGAAGCCGATTCTGGCGAGCTCGGATTCCCTGCCTTGCCCATCGGCGGCCGTGTCGCTGACGCTCGACAATCCGATGAACGCACTGTTGCGCTCATCCTCATAACGAAGGTCCGCCTGATAAGTTTCGCGTTCAAGGGCAGTCTCAAGGTTCTCCTGCCAGGCGGCCTGAGCCTGCAGGAACCAACGCTCGGCAAACTGAAGCCGTAAATCTGCGCCCGTTTGTTCGACGCCTACCTGGCTCGCAGCCTGCAAGCCAAGACCAAAATTGGCATCGCTGTGCGAGTGATAGACGCGAGCGTCGACGTTGCCGCTGCGGTGTTCGATGTCGACGCGATAGGCATAGCCGGAAGTCTGAGCAGCGAGATCGTCGCGCTCGGTATCCGCATATTCGGCCGTCACGAGCGTTTCCGGCGTCACCTGCCAGCGAAGGTCAGCGCCGACTAGCGTATTCGCATCTTGTGCGTTTTCTTCCTGAACACCTGTGAGTCCGAATTCGATTCGGTCATCGCTCGTCTTGAGGGCTACGCGACCACCGGCAACAAGGTCCTGTTCACCACCGCTGCGTGACTCGTATTCCGCAACGATGACCAACGGATTCAGATTGTTGTCGCGACCAGGCACGGGACGCTTGAAGAACAGCGTGCCATCGATGTAGTCGATATCGTAGTCAACAAATCGCGTCAGCGTCTGCGTGCTGACAACCTCGTTGGCACGGAACCGGTCACGAGTCTCAATTCGCACGCGATCACTGTTCGGGACTATATCTTGACCGGAAAGTCGATACAGGCCAGAGGTGCCATCACCCGGGATGTCATCGCGCGTCAATCGCTGGTCGGTTTCAGTCGCGAACGCGTTGAACGTGACGTTACTGCCGAAGTACTGCGTCTGCAGACCGTTAAAGCGACGTTCATACCGCGCGAGTTCATTGGTCGAGAGCCCGGTGTTGAAGTCACCAAACAATGCCGAGAATTGACGTCGCTCCAATTTGACGTAGAGCTTGCGTTGACTGGCCGCCTCGAAACGAGACTCCGCGCCATCGGCATAGAGCGTGTAGTAGGCATCCGGATCAATTGGCGCTTCAAACTGATTGAGATCCTCAGCGCCGCCACGACTGTCGTAGGCAATCGTGAGGAGTGCCTCACCACGAATCCGGCCTTTCGCAAAGAAGGCAATACGACCCTCTTCGTAGAAGTCCTCTTCGAAGCCGCTGCGCGTTGCCAGCTCGGTGTTATCATCCAGAGTGTTGTAGCCGACGCTGCCCTCTGCAAACCCGACGAGAATCCAGTCGCGCGGCTCGGGCACGAGATAGGTTCTCAAGATCTGTTCGCGCTGGTTCGGGAACTGCAATCGAAGGGTGACCTCACCGGCCTGCGTCGTTGGCTCGAGTTCGATGTAGGCGATACCCGAAGGTCCCACACGATAACACGGGGAACGTTGATTGAGCTCCACCAGCGCGTTCTCACGCTCCTGCGCCACCTCATACCAAGAGCGATACGGCGCCTCGATCGAGAAATCGCCGACTGAAGCTTCCCTTGCCGGCTCGCCAGCGCCGTCGAACAACTGAACGGCGATCACAGGGCGTTTGCGCCCGTCTGCCACCAAGCGTGACTGGTCAGGCAACAATGCACCGCGAAGCGGATGTCCCGCGAAGTGCACAACCTGCGTATGCGTCCCTTCGAGCGAACCATCCGAACGAATGATGCGCGCTTCGATACGGTTCTCGCCATCGACCAGATCGACACCACGCCACTGACTGAGCATTCGGGTCTTGTTGTCGTTGGCGGTCGAGCCCTCAAAATTGAGTGAACTCACACGCTGATCGTTCACGAACAATTCGACTTTGCTGTCGACATCATGCGCAACCGCCACTGTAATGCTCGGAATTGCTGGTTGGTGGGCAGCGATCGGCCACGCAATACCATCTTCTTCCGGAACTACCGCAAGCGCTTCGGTAACCGCTGACTGGTTTCGCTCCTGACGGTCATTGATCTCACGAATTTTGACGTCGACTGGATCTTCCGAAACATCCGGACCGGGTTCTGCACCGACCGTATCAATCTTCAGCAGTTCACTTTCAGACTGCGTGACCATGACGACGCTTTGCTTGCCGGGGCGAATACCTGACATGACGAGTTCAACCCGTCGATTACGACGCTTGCCGGCTGCGGTTGCATTATCGGCAACCGGCTGGTCTGCACCAACACCACGCACGCTAAGGTTGCTCGCCGGAATGTTGAGTGCCGACGCAAGATACTGGGCCGCCGCACTTGCGCGCGCCTGCGACAAGGCATAATTGTCGGCGAAGCGATCACGATTACGTGCGGCGATACGATCAGAGTCGGTATGACCCGTCGCCACAAGATCGATGTCATACACACCCCGCCACTCCGCCACGAGTGCATCGAGCGTTGCGCGATCATCTGCCGACAAGTCCGCAGAAAGCACATCAAAGTTCAGTGACAACACATAGTCGGCGTTCTCGGTGGTTGCGGCCTCACGCATCATCCGCGCCTCACCGACCGGCGTGCGCTGATTGCGCGCCGCTGGCGTGTTGAAGTTGGCAACAGCCTTCGAAACCAACTCACCAGCAAAGGCCGGATCGATATCTGCGGTAAAGGTCAATCGATCCTGCCAGGCTTGCAGGCGCTCACCCATCACAAACACAACCGCACTACCGGTTTGCCGCAGGCTGGGGATCTTGCGACCGTTGAGGCGTGCTGAGCGCGGATCGAGCGTGGCCGCTTTGGGCAACAGCACCGTGACGCTCAGATCATCAACAACAACATCGCCGCGACCGTCGAGGGTCAGCGTGTAGTCAATGCTGTCCGGCGCGACACCCGACGCATTCGACAGTTGTAGCGAGACCTCACCGGTACCGGGCGCCTTGCGCTTCAGATAGAAATCCGCTCGCTGAACCTGGCCACCGATTAGATCGACCCACTGTGAATCGGCGCGCCCGCCGAATCTCGGCGCCGCGCATTCGGCCAATTCCATCCAGTCGGGAATCGTTAGCGGGTCCATCTGCACGACACTGCGCCCCGCGATGAGCCCCTCAAGGTGGTAGCGTCCTGATTCGTCGGTAACCGCGTAGCGACCATCCTCGAGATAGACCCGCACACCAGCAACGCCGGCATCCGGCCCGAACGTCTCTGCGTTGCAATCACCGTCCACCACACGACCGATCAGGGTCGCACGTTCACGGAACAGATCTTCGCGCAGCGCGATCCCAACACGGGCCTCATTGGAAACAACATCGCCGTCAGCGAGCGCCGTTGCGGTGTTCACGGCACGGCGACCGCGCGCGCCACCGGTCACTTCCATGACATACGTTAGCGTTGCGCTGGCAGCAGGCGCGAGGTCCGGCAAACGGAATTCGAAAGCGCCACCGGCACCGCCACCCGACGGATCGTCTACAGGATTGCCGTCGAGACGTGACGACCCGGAAACATAACGGAAGCCCGCCGGTGGCACGTCGGTCACGACAACGCCTGTAGCAGGCAGTCGCTCTGAGCTGTTCTGAATTTGAAGTCTGTACTGAACAAAGTCACCGACCGCCGCAGAACTGGTCGTCGTGGTCTTGGCGAGGAATAAACCGCCGTCGAAAGGATCGAGCGGAATGTCCGACAGCAACGTTGCTCCATCGACGAGCTGCTCGAACGGCAACAGGAACGATGCGTCAGAAATATTGAACGGCCCGCCGGGCAGCGTTGCCAGCTCAGCGGGAGTACGGTTCGACGGCGCCAGAAAACTGGCGGGCGGATTGACCTGCAGCCGATAACGACCCGCAGCGACAACCGGGAACCGGAATCCGCCGGTCGGCACACTGTATACAAGGCCGCTGGCATCGGTCGTTTGGGCTCCTGCGACAACCGTCGATGGGTATTCGGAAACGCCGTCGTTACCCAACACGTTCGCGGGCTGACCCGTAGCGTCGTTGATCAACGTAATCGTCGCACCGTCCAAAGGCTGACCAGTGATCGAATCGAACACAATTGATAGCGGCGCTACCAGCGCTGAAGAGTTTGCTTCGTCTGCGGTGTCAGCAGGATCTGTGTAGGCCGTCTCGATGCTCGAATCGCTCGGCCCTTCGAGAACGCAGTTGCCGCTTGTCGACGCAGTCTCGGAAAGGGGTACGTAGCCTGTGAAGACACCGGTGTTATTTCCGGTTTCGAATAATCGAAGCGTTTCGGTGTCACCGCTGGTTGGGTTGGTCACGGTGACCGACACCCACTCACGCGACAGCGGATCGAGATTCTGATCGCCATCATCCAACTCAATGAAGGCGGTTTCGGATGCGTTATAGAGTGTCGCATCCAACACTGATTGAACTTGTGTCAGATCAAGCGGTTGACCATCCAGCCCGTTCGGCGCTGGCAACGCGACGAAAGTGCCGCCCTGCGAACACTCCGTAGCGCTAACGGTGGTATCGAAGCCACTGCCACCGGGCGCTAACCGTAGGAAGCGCGTAGCAGCCGGCGTGCGTCCAAACACACTGGTGACGCGAACCACATTACTGGCGACGGTCGTGACCTGCCCAGGCACCGCCTCGTAAGACAGCGTTGCCTGATTATCAATATTGGTACCAGGCGGCGTCGCTGCCGAAGCTGCGGTCACCATCAAAATGGAAACCAACAACCCGGCGAGCAAACGCATGCCACAACTGAGAAGGCCCGGGGCGCGACAACGCGCGCCCCAGGCATCCCTGGTTATAGCAACCTGCATCACTTAGCTCTTTCCGGAGAGAAAGTGATTAGAGGATGGTGACCTGGAAGCGAACCACCAGCGTGTCATCCACGCCCGCGTTCGTGCCCAGTGTCGCTGCGATATCTGCTTCCAGAGTGGAACCAGACAGTCCGCAGTTGTCACCGTCCGCGTCTCCGGCATCAGCCGTGCAAGACAGTGTTGCGCCACCCACTTCGTATTCGATATCGGCAGTGCCACCAGCGTACTGCGCCAGCAGTAGATCCAGTGCCGCTGTATCCAACACATCCGAGATACCGACGTTGGTCGCATCTGCACCACCGGTATTGACTACCGTGATCGTGTACTCGATCACTGCGCCTGGAATGTGCAACGGATCCGTCGTGCCGTTGAACGGATCGCTGAGAATCGCTTCCGCTTTGGTCACGGTCAGCGCCGCAGATGACACGAAATAACCATCTTCAGCCGTTTCGAAACCATCGTTGCCGGCATCGCCGAACACAACATCGACGCCGGTGGTGTCGCCACCAGTCGTTGCGGTCACGATCGTCGCACCGCTGCTACCAGCGACAGCCGTCGTTGCGGTAATGCTGACGTTCGCATAGTCGCCGTTACTAGCACCAATAGGCACATCGGCAACGACGAAAACAAGGACGTCAGCATCCGGCGCGAGACTATCTACGAACGGCTGATCGCCGCCGCTGAAGTCACCACTGCCGTCGGTGTCGGCGAACGCCCGCAGGTTGCTCGCTTCGATCGTGTCCGCATCACCACCAAACACAGTCGTACCTGCCGCGAGGTTCGCTGGCGTCAGAGCGAAGTCCTGTGTCTCGTTACCGGTGTTGGTCAATCGGAAAATGGCAACAGCGTCGGTCTGGCCGGGGCTGACCGGTGTTTGTGCACCGGACTCTTCGGTCAGTGTCAGGTCAACACGGTTATCCACAACAAATGACGTTGCGATACCGTTCCCGACACCTGGCGTTGAGTTACCTGTGGGTGAAGACTCAATCGGTGTCTGGGCGATGCCCCCCACCTCAAAGTCAACCGTGGCTACGTTGTCGATCGACGTACCCGCCAGCGTCCCGTCGGCAAATGCCTGCGGTGCCAGCGCGAACGCCGCAACAGCCACACCCGCAACGCGTAAGGTTGCGGTGATTCTGTCAGCGATTTTCATGTCGCTACTCCTGGTTACTACTTCCAAAAAAAATTCACTTGCGCAGTCATCGCTCTGTGTCATCGCTGCTGCTGCGCCGGCAGAGATGCGGTCCCTTTTGTTATGTGAGCCTGGAAGTCCTTTGCCAGGTCGTGGGCTGCGAATGGCAGCCCCAAAAAAATCAGTTCAGTCGCGCCCGAAAACGTGCAAAGCCTTGTGCACCCGGATCCAGCTGATCGCGGAGCGTCCAGCGGATGTGAGTCAGGTCATCAAGGCTTGCGGGCACGGTGGCGCCATCACGCTCAACGGTGAGCTGATCCAGCGCGGCAAACTGCTCGCCACCATCCACGGAAAACTCGACGTCAGCGCCAGGCGCGAATGCAGAGTCGCGTACGTAGCGAAGGTCACTTCTGATCGGATTTGTGATCACCACCTTCTCTGCCGGCTTGTCTGCGATGTTGGTGTAAGTGACGGTGTAGATCACCACATCGCCCGGGATCACTTTTTCCACAGGGACGAGCTGGGTCACTTCCTGACCCGCCTCATTGGTCACTGTGGTTTCCTTCTCGACGACGGTCTTCAATTCGATGTTGCCGGTTTGTGCTAGCGCTGTTGGGCCGACCAACAAGAGTGCGGCGAGCACGAGTATTTGTTTCATCATTGCAATCGCTCCTGTGTACTAGTCGATACGCACGCTAAAAGTGATGGTCTGCAAGCCATCGGCTTGCGTCAGATCACCAAGCGATACGCTGACCGCCCCGTTTGGCGGGGTCGAAATAAAGCTGCCGGCATCCGCATCGTCCGCGTCGGAGAGCGCTGCGCCGTTCAGTGTTAGCGAGTCCGGGACATAGGTCGTACTCGCAGGGATAGAGTCATTAATCACAGCAGCGGCTGCCGTGCCGGTTCCGGTGACTGTGACCGTTAGCGTGTAGGTGATCAGCGCGCCCGGTGTCGGCGCAGCACCACCGAATGCGTCGGTAACAACGGCGGCCTTGTTCACAGCAACGTCCACATCCGAAACCAGATACTCGCCGGTCGCTTCGGCAGCGCCACCGCTGCTGCCCACCAAGGCATCAGCGCCACCGTCTCCCAAGCCCGGGAACACGGTTCCGGGAGCGCCTGTACCTGTGGCGGACTCCACACGCAGGGTGCTGCGGCCGAGTTGTCCGTTCACAAGACCCGCAGGGATATCGTTTACGACAAACACGAGCAACACGGCATCGGGCGCGAGCACCGGATCGTTGGTGCCAGGCACATAGGGGGTGTCGGCCGCGGACAGGTCGCCGCTGCCATCACTGTCAAAAAAGACGCCTGGGGTTTGCGAGACCGGATCGAAATCATCGGCAGCATCGTTGTTGATGACCGAAAGAATGAACGTCTCCGAACCGTTGCCGGTGTTGGTGACTGTAAATACCAGCACGGCGCCGGTTTCGCCCGGTGCGACGGTCTGTTGAGGCGACTGAAGCACGTTGGTCAGGTCGACGATCTCGTCAACGGTAATTGTCACCGCGTTGGACGCCTGCGAGACGGGGGTGCCACCGAGCTCGTAGTCGACCTGCGCCACGTTCACGATGTCTGTGCCCGCAGCGGTGCCCGCGGCGTAGCCGGTGGCTGCACCAAACGAGGTCAGGACGATGATCGCTCCCCGGGCAATTGCCTTAAGCGACAATTTTATGTTCGATCGCATCGGTTTCATTCCGTGCTTCGCTTTTCACCATAAGATGGTCTCAAAACTCCACACAATTACCTATACATGAGGCACTTACGGTGCCGAATCTGTGAGGATAATCACAATTAGATTGTGATGGGGTCGACAATTTGCATATTCCTGCCTCAAGTTTTCGCAGCAGTGGTCGGGTCGGAAAAAACCCATTTTTTTTGCACTGCAACACTTGACAGCAGCTCTAAGCGCGCCTATTGTGCGCTGCAACAATTGTTGCAACGCAACATCAGAAAGGAGCGCACTCGTGAGAGAACAGATTGAAAACGTTGTCAGCCGCGTGGCGGACACCGCACGCAGTGGCATCAACACCGCCGTAGACGCTACCCAGGACCGTGTTGGTCAAGCAGGTCGCGTAGTGGCAGATACGAAAAAGCCGGTACAGAAAGTTTCGAAAGCGACGTTGGACGCGAATGCCATTGCATTCCGCACCTCCAAAGAGCTCATCGAACTGCAATCGAAGAGCATCCAGCGCGGCATCGACGCGGTCGCTAAGCGTCTTCGCGATGCGTCACGCGTTGACAGCGTGCGCGAACTGATCGCCATGCAGCGCGACGTTGTACCTGCGGTTGCAGGCTCCTACGTCAGCGACGTGAAAGATGCGTTCGGCATCCTGCGCGGTGCGGCAGGCGAGTTCGGTGGCGTGGTAGGTGGCCTGCGTGGCACCACGACGACCAAGAAGACTGTCAAAAAAGCAGCAAAGACCGTCCGTAAGACGGCGAAGAAGGCCCCTGCACGCGCTAAAGCGACGGCAAAGACGGCCGCTAAGAAAGTTGCGAACGCGGTAGCGGAAGCGGAGAAGTCTGCTTAAGACGATTCCATTTCCACCTCACCCCCCCTGAGGTACCGAAAAAATCTGGTCCAATCCCCTCCCCCCTTTGGGCCAGCGCATACTGCCGCAGACACCCTCCCCCCGGTGTCTGCGGCTTTTTTTTGTCTTTCGAACGTCTCTCATGAAACCAAAATCGCCGCGCGCTATACTCCGCGCCGTCTCGAGATTTCCGCGGATCCCAAGATCATGAGTACGACACTCGAATCCCTGCAATCGTGGGTGGATGAAACCGCCGCTCACACCGGTGCCGAGCGCATCGTCTGGTGCGACGGCACAGACGAGCATTATCAGGCGCTCATCGAACAAATGGTCGGCGACGGCACGCTACTGACGCTAAACCAGGAAAAATACCCGGGTTGTTACCTGCACCGCTCAGACCCCAACGATGTCGCCCGGGTCGAGCATCTCACGTTCGTCTGCACTGACGATGAAGCCGATGCCGGCCCCAACAATCACTGGATGGCGCCAACCGAGGCGCGAGATAAGATGCGCGACCTGTTCGCGGGCTGTATGCAAGGTCGCACGCTCTACGTGATTCCCTACTGCATGGGCCCGATCGACTCGCCCTATTCGCGCTGCGGAGTCGAGATTACCGACAGCCCCTACGTGGTGGCGAACATGCACCTGATGACGCGTATGGGCGAAGCCGCCTTGCGCCGTATTGAACGCGATGGCCACTTCGTGAAAGGTCTGCACTCTACAGGTGAGTTAGATCCGGAGCGCCGATTCATTATGCATTTCCCGGAGTCGCTGGAGATCATGAGCTACGGGTCGGGCTATGGCGGCAACGCATTGCTTGGCAAAAAGTGCCACGCCTTGCGGATCGCCAGTTGGCAGGCGCGCCAGGAAGGCTGGCTGGCAGAGCATATGCTGATCGTCGGTGTTGAATCGCCAACCGGCGAGACCAGCTATCTGGCTTGCGCATTCCCATCCGCTTGCGGCAAAACCAACCTTGCCATGCTAATCCCGCCGGCATCACAGCCCGGATGGAAGATCTGGACGCTGGGTGATGACATCGCGTGGCTGCACTCGGATGAAAACGGGCAATTGCGCGCAGTCAACCCGGAGGCCGGCTATTTCGGCGTCGTACCAGGCACCAACGAAAAAACCAACAAGAATGCGTTCGACACGATTCGCAAAGACACCATCTTCACCAACGTAGCAGTCACTGAAGATAACTGCCCGTGGTGGGAAGGCAAAGACGACAAGGTGCCGGTGACCGACTGGCGCGGCAACCCTTACACGGGCGACGCACCGGCAGCTCACCCGAATGCGCGTTTCACGGTACGCGCATCAGCCAATCCGAGCTATAGCCAACTTGCCGATGCACCGGAAGGCGTACCCATCTCCGCCATCGTTTTCGGAGGGCGACGCAAGACACTCGCCCCGCTCGTTTATCAGGCGAAAGATTGGACACACGGCGTGATGGTCGCCGCAGGCGTTGCCTCGGAGACCACAGCCGCAGCGACCGGCGCGGTCGGCGTCGTTCGTCGCGACCCGATGGCGATGAAGCCATTCTGCGGTTACAACTTCGCGGACTACTGGGCACACTGGCTCTCGTTTAGCGAGCGCAGCAATCGATTGCCGCGCATCTTCCATGTCAACTGGTTCCGCCAGGACGACTCTGGAAAATTTCTCTGGCCCGGCTTTGGGGAAAACCTCCGCGTGCTGCGGTGGATCATTGGACGGTGCGAAGGTCGCCTCAGCGCCTCAGAAACACCGATTGGCAAGCTGCCTCTGCCAAGCGATATCGACCGCGTGGCACTCGATGTCAGCGACGACACGCTCGACGAACTGCTCAGCATTGATGTTGAGGGATGGCGCTCCGAGATCGAAGCCGTCGGGGAATATCTCGATAGCTACGGGGATCGCGTACCTGACGACTTGAAGCGCACGCGCCAACGTATACTCGAGGCGCTCGCGAGCTAGCGCCGCGCACGAGGTTTAGCGACCGGCAGCTGGTCCTTCGACAATGAAGTGAACCGCCAGGGGCGTACCCGGCTTGGCAACTTTGCCGAGACCGATAATGCCCTCGCCGGTCAATTCGATGCTATCGCGACGAACGAAGTTCTCGTCACCGTTCATGTTGGCGATAAACGATCCGTTGGTACTCTCATCGACCAGGTAGTACTTGTTGCGACGGCGCTCGATGCGCGCGTGTACTCGTGAAATCAGATTGCCTTTCACCACGAGGTCGTTGTCCTCGGCCCGTCCGAGCGTGATCTGCTGACGGGCGGGATCGATGGGCATCGTATGCCCGGCGAAAGATAATGTCAGGCGAATGTCGGGCTGCGCGCCCTGTTGCCATCCGATAGTCGGCAGGACGCTGGTCGCCTCTTCGCCACGTTGCCAGAGGACCTCAAACAGCGCGACCTCATCCTTCTTGCCTTTGACCACCGCCAGATCGATCTGGCGCGTAATCCTTTGCCAATCTTCGCTGAGTAATTCGACCGTGGTTCCTGTTGTGACGATCTGGCGCGCCTTCGCTTGCGATGTCATGCGGTTGGCGGTGTGAACCGCTGCGCCGAAAATATCATTCGGCTCGCGGGCGACGACGCCGAAGTGGCAACCGACGCGGATGGAGATGGTTTGATCCTCAGGTACGAGCCCTTTGCCTGCCGAGATCTTCTGTTGCATTTCTACAGCAGCTGACATGGCGCTATCGGCATCATCGAAAATCGACATCACTTCATCGCCCATCGTCTTGATGACCGTTCCGCGCGCGGTATTCGTTGCTTCGATCATGATGTCGAGACACTTACGCACGACTTCGCGCGCCTGATCGTCGCCCAATTGTTCGTAGAGCTGCGTGCTGCCGACAACGTCGGCAAAAACTATCGCAACCTCAAGGTCTTCGCTCATGGAAGCCGAGTCCGTAATGCCCAATACTTAACAGTATACAGTGGTCAGCAGGAATCAAAACGCCCTCAGTCAAATGGGCTACTGCTCAGCGACGATATAGGCAATCCACGCCGGATCAGCGTCGCCCGTCGACGAAGGCTCATAGATGCCGTTTCCCTCACCGTCGTCATCGGTTCCCTCCCAGTACACCTCCACTTTGGCGAACCCCGCCTCGTGCAATACCTCTTGTATCTCCGGCAGCGTCCAATGGCGCCATTCGTAAGTGAAGGCCTTCTTGAGCTTGGAGCCGTCCGGAAAATGGAAATGGATATGGCAACGCATATAAGCCGTGACGGGATGGTACTTCGCCTGATGCCAGACGTAGGTGAAGCCATCGAGCTTGGTCTTTTCCTTCATCTCGGTAATGCCTTCCGCACCACCGAACGCGTCGAGAATAAACAAACCATCGGGTTTGAGCCCGCGCCGTGCATTCTCAAAATACGCGCGGAGTGCATCTCGGGTGTTGAAGGTAAAGTATGAGAAGTTGAAGGCGCCGATGATATCAGCGGGCTGCGTTTCGACCGTAACCACGTTCGCTTGTTCCAGTCGTACGCGCAACTGCTCACTCGCACTCAGTGTCGACACTCGATGCGCAATCCCCCAATCCAGCGTCGGCCGGTCAAGATCAACGCCCGTCGCTTGGTGAGCCGCGTCCCTGCGCACCCACTCGCAGGCCGCACTCGCCGTTCCGCAAAAATCTTCGCGAAAGTGCACCGGTGGTCGATCGCGCAAGGAGTCCCAGGTTTCGAGCAAGAAATCGACTTCCGTCTCTACGTCTTGTACGGACGCCTCATAAAGTTCGTGTTTGTCCGCCTGCTCGGCGAGCGTCGCGTGTGGGTCGCCGCTCGTAATTGGTCTTGTCATCGGCTGCTCGCGTAATCGTGGGTGGTTTCGAACGCAGCGCGAAGTGTAGTGCGCCAGCCGGGGACTGCCAACCGCCTTTTGCCGGGCATGCCAACATCACCGTCAGACCGAAGCGACACTGGCTGCAGCGGATGCGATCAACTCTGCTGTTGATTCAGGCCGATGCGCATTCTCGGAGAGTGTTCGTCTCCACCGTCTGGCACCCGGCTCTCCAGAAAAAAGTCCTAGCATGTGTCGCGTAATGTGCTTGAGTTGCACATGATCACGTCCCACGGTGCGCTCCACATAGCCGGTCATCGCATCAACGACCGATTCACGTGTGGTCGTGAATTCGGGATCGACCAATTGCTCGAAACGCGTAAGGGACCATGGGTTTTGGTAGGCCTCGCGGCCGATCATCACACCATCGACGTGGCCGAGGTGTTGCCGCGCGGCTTCGACATCACGTACTCCACCATTCAGGCAGACCGTGAGCTCGGGCCGACGCGCCTTCAGTGCGTAGACTCGCGGATAGTTCAGCGGCGGCACATCGCGGTTTTGTTTTGGGCTTAGTCCTTCCAGTATCGCAATGCGCGCGTGCACATCGAAATGGGTGCAGCCCGCGTCGGCGACCGTGTCGATGAACGTCGAGAAAAAAGCATCATTGTCATGCTCATCGATGCCCAGTCGGGTCTTCACAGTCACCGGCACAGACACTGCCTCAGCCATGCGGCGGAAACACTGGGCAACCGTTTTGGGCTCGGCCATCAAACACGCGCCAAACTGACCACTCTGCACGCGATCACTCGGACAACCCACATTGATATTGATCGCGTCGTACCCGGCCTCGGCGCCGAGGCGCGCAGCGTCAGCCATCATCACCGGGTCGCTGCCACCCACCTGAAGCACTACGGGGTGCTCCTCATGGTTGTAGCGCAGCAGGCGGTAAGCATCACCACGCGTTAACGCAGCGGCCGTGACCATTTCGGTGTAGAGCATAGCCGATGGCGATAGCAGTCGATGGAAAAACCGGCAGTGCCGATCTGTCCAGTCCATCATGGGGGCAACCGATAAAGTGTAGTCGAGGCACTTCATTTCCCGGGTAGTGTACTCTCATAACGACAATCCCCCACACATCAAGGAAGTGTATGCGCTTGTTTTGGCTCGCACTGATATGCCTGGCGTCTGGCCCGGTCGTCGCCGAACCAATAGACGGATTTGATCCCGTCGGCTATTGGAAGGGCGCCATCGTAAAAGATGGGGCAGTTTTTCCGATCGAGATCGAAATCGCACGAAATGCTGAGGGTCTAGCGGCGTCAACGCGATTTCCCGATTGGCTGTTTTACGAACCTTTCGGCTTCGATAAGGTGATCCAAACGCCGGATGGGCTGACGATCATTGACCTGCTGGAGGGCGACGCCAAACTACTGCTTGAACCGCGTTTTGAGCAGTTGGTTGGAACCGTGGGTGATGATGGCAGAACGATTCACCTCAAGCGCTCGCCACCGCCGCCACGCGAGACGATCAACCGGACTGAAATAAGCTTTGAGTCAAACGACGGGACAAGACTGGCCGCGACGTTGGTCAAGCCACTTGTCCTTGAGCCACTGGCTGGAATGGTGATTGTTCGCGGGAGAGGATGCGCAACGAGAATCACCAATACAGCGCGCTTTTTCGCACGCTATGGCATAGCGGTATTGACGTACGACAAGCGCGGCTCCGGCAAATCAGAAGGGAACTGCGCAACTTTCACGTTTGACCAACTGACCGAAGATGCGATCGCCGCACTAGAGTTTCTGGCAGACGATCCGGATGTCGATGCGGACAAAGTCGGGTTTATCGCGCAGTCCGCGGGCGCATGGGTCATCCAGGCTTCCGCCGAACGCCAGCGAAGTCTGCCCAATGCCATCTCGCCCGCCTTCCTGATTACCTGGATCGGTCCGGCAACTTCTATTGTGCAGCAGCAGCTGAGTTCAGCAGCGACATACGGCGACGCAGTAGGACTTTCGGTTTCTCAGCAGAATACGCTCGCTGAGGTCACAAGAATCACGGTCGACGAGTCACTTACTGATGATCAAGCCTTTGCCAAGCTCGACACCATTCGCCGTACCGCAGAGCAGGAGGGATGGCTCGACCAGGGATTTGGCACTGATGATATTCCAAGACAAAGACAAGACATGTCGCGACTATGGCTGCGGCGCTTTCGATATGACCCGACACAATTCCTGCAAAGCCTCGGAGGTTTACCGTACCTTGCCATCTTCGGTGCACGAGATCCCATCGTGCCGTTAGAGGAGAATATCGCCGCGCTTCGTGATGCCGGCTCAGAAATCCAGGTCGTCGTGCGACCAGAAAGCGGTCACGGTTACGACTTTGACGAGCAAGACTTAGCCCTTAGCAACGGCAGTCGATTCTGGCTGTTTGAGGGCCCTGACACCGGTTTTACTGCAGAGACCATCCGCTTCTTGCGCGATAACGGCTTTATGAAACGATAGAACCTGCTCGATGATCAGGCGGCATGGCGCGAAAAGCGCTGTCGCACCAGCGCGAGCTTGGGATCGATGTAGACCTGACAGAATGGTCGATCCGGATCTGTCTGATAGTAGTTTTGAAGCCGCAACTCGGATGGCTTGAACGCCTTAAACGGCAGCACCTTCGTTACCAATGGCGTTTCAAACTGCGCTTGCAGGGAATCAACAACATCTTCGGCATATGCCTGCTGCGCGGCATCGAACGCATACACGCCGCTGCGGTACTTGCCGCGGAAACTGTGATCGGACTGACTCGCATGCGTTATCAAGTGGACCTCGATCAGCACATCCAGCGTGATGACAGCAGGATCAAACGCAACGATTACCGCTTCGGAAAACGTATCGTGCGGCGGATCAGATGCGATCCACCCTTGGTCGACGCTTACAACGCCGCGCAAGGGCTGAAATACCGCTTCGGTACACCAATGACAGCCACCGCTGAAACCGACGCTTTTCAGCCTCAAGACGCGATCAGCCAGACGCAACATCCTGACGTTTCGGCAGCTTCCAATCGGGCCTTGGGAAATGGCAGGTGTAGCCGTTTGGTATGCGCTCCAGATAGTCCTGATGCTCCGGTTCGGCTTCCCAGAATGTTGGCGCCGGAGACACTGCCGTGACAACCGACCCTGGCCACAGTCCGGATGCGTTCACATCCTCGATCGTATCCCGAGCGATGCGTTGCTGCGCTTCGCTGGTGTAGAAGATCTCCGATCGGTAGGAAGAGCCAATGTCGTTACCCTGCCGGTTTACCGTGGTTGGATCATGGATCTGAAAGAAGAACTCCAGCAAATCACGATAGCTGATGCGTTTCGGGTCGTACTCGATCTCGATCGCCTCTGCATGACCCGGATGATTGCGATAGGTGGGATGATCGTTATCGCCACCGGTATAGCCGACACGGGTCTTCAACACTCCTGGTCGCTTGCGAATCAGGTCCTGCATACCCCAGAAACAGCCGCCGGCAAGGACAGCACGTTCGGTAGTTTCGCTCATTCCGGAGTCTCCGTATGTTTCGTGAACAATGACAAAAGCTCGCCGTAGCCCGCATCTTCCAGATCGTCCAACGCAATGAACCTCAGTGCGGCGGAGTTGATGCAGTACCTCAGTCCAGTCGTCGCCTCCGGCCCTCCCGGGTAGGCGTCTTTCGGACCATCTTCGAAGACATGGCCCAGGTGACTATCGCCCTCTGCAGATCGAACTTCGACTCTGCGCATGCCATGACTATCGTCGAACAACTCCACGACGTTTCCGTCAACGATCGGTCGCGTAAAGCTCGGCCAACCCGAGCCCGAGTCATACTTATCGAACGACGCGAACAGCGGCTCGCCTGAAACCACGTCCACATAGATACCCGGTTCTTTGTGCTCGTTGTATTCACCCGAAAAAGGCATTTCGGTGCCATTGTTCTGCGTGACCCGAATCTGCTCTTCGGTGAGCTCAGACAACGCGTCCTGCGTCTTTTCGAATTTGCTGTTGTCGGCCATTTGATGCTCCTCACTTCGATCCCTGACTAGATGGGGACTCAAATCGCGACTTCCAGATCCATCAGGCCGCGGGTTCACTCCTGAACCGCGTGCCCGGTGCGGGCGGTTCGGCCGGTGGACCGGCAAAACACTGCGCTTTTGACATCCAGTCGATGGCGACGTCTCCCGACACTACCAGATCGGTGTCCGCGATATTGCGCGTCTGCGTCACGACCTGGCAGAAAGACTCTGCGGTGCCCGCGATGCTTCCACTATCCGACGCTTCCCCAAAAACCCAGTGCGCACCCGAGGGTGACACGAGTTCCACCCTCGGCAACGGGCCGGGTGGCTCAGCGTTCCTGGCCTTATAAGTCCACGCGAACGTGTTCACGCCGAGAACGACAATTCCGCGAATTCGGTCCGTGTTTCGACGCTCGATCCCGAGATGGTCATAAATCTCCTGCCCATGCGCCCAGGTCTCCATCAGGCGTGCTGTGATGGACGAGCGCGCACTCATCGCGGGTCCGGCCCATTGCAGTCGCGCCTTGGGATCTACGCTCGAGAACAACCTCGCGGTTCGTTCGAAGCCGCCTTGCCAGTCAGACAGCAGCGTGTCCGCGTTTCTGTCCTTGAGAACTTTACGCTCAAACGAGCGCAGGTCCCCACCATCCGCCATCAAGCTTGCGAGGCGTGTCATCAGTAGCGATTCGTCCTCGACTTGCAGACATGCCATCTCGTTCCAGACATGCAAGTGCTCCAGAACATCTCGAAGTGTCCACGACTTGAATTGTGTCATCTCGTTCAGGCGCTCGTGCCCTACTTCATATACCAAGGCATGGAGCGCACGTGACTCTTCGAGAAAATCACTCGCTTCCTGCATCGGCGTCCTCCTCGATGATCAGAATCAAGTCGCCCGATGCGAGCTGCTCACCTGCCGCCACGGCGACTTGACTGACGGTGCCGTCCACTTGCGCATGCAATTGATGCTGCATCTTCATTGCCTCGAGCACGGCCAGCTTGTCGCCCGCACTAACGCGATCACCCGCTGCGACGAACAGCTCGATCAATACGCCATGCATGTTGGCAATGACGTGCCCACCACCCGCAGCTTGCACGTCGGCGCTGAGCTGCGCTGTGCTGTCCTGTAGATGGAATGTCATCGCGCCACGACGCAGGTAGATCTCGCGCGACGCGCACACCAACCATACGTACTCCACCGGTCGACCGTCGACGGTCAGTTTTGCTGTCTGATGCTTGATGGAACGCACGACGACCTGGGTCTTGTCATCGCCGCACACAACTGTGTAGGTATCGCTGCCTGTGGGTGACACCTGAACCACCCGCTCCCCGAACACCGCAGTCGACGGTCGCGGCGGTGAGCTCGACCAGTCCAGGAGCTCACCGGGTACGCCAAGCGACGCACGATGCGCCGCGTCACGTCGCTCGCGCAGCAGCAATACTGCAGCAGCAGCCTCGTCCTCGGGTGTCGCATCGGTGTCAGAGAATCCGTGCTGACCAAATGCCTCACTGACGAAGGCCGTCGTCGCCCGACCCTCGCGGAAAGCCGGCTGATCAACAGCGGCTGCCAAGAACGCCTGGTTACTCTTCACCCCGAACAGGGTGGTTTCACGCAATGCATAAGCCAGCTTGTGCAGCGCGTCTTCGCGCGACGCTCCCCAGGCCATGATCTTGGCAACCATCGCATCGTAGAAAGGCGTGATCTCACCCCCAGAGGCAATACCATCGTCACACCGTACGCCCTCACCTTCCGGAGCTTCGTAGAAAAGCACGGGGCCGGTCGCTGGTCGAAAACCCTCGGCCGGATCCTCGGCATAAAGCCGCGCCTCGATCGCGTGGCCAGCGATGACGACCTCATCCTGCTCAAGCCCGAGCGGCTCACCTCGTGCAACACGAATCTGCAACTCCACTAAATCGAGTCCAGTCACAAGCTCCGTCACCGGATGCTCTACCTGCAAGCGAGTGTTCATCTCCAGGAAATAGAAGTTGCTGTCAGCATCGAGCAGAAATTCAACGGTGCCAGCGCCTCGGTAGCCGACGGCTTTGGCAGCGGCGACGGCAGCGGCACCCATTGACTGACGCAGCGCTGGCGACATCACGGGACAAGGAGACTCCTCAAGGACTTTTTGATGACGCCGTTGCACAGAGCAGTCGCGCTCTCCCAAGTGAATCGTGTTGCCTTGCTCGTCAGCAAAAACCTGGAACTCAACATGGCGCGGTGCAATTACGGCCTTTTCCAGAATCAGATGGTCCGAGCCAAAGGCGCTCAATGCCTCAGAGCGCGCAAGCTGTAATGCCTCGACAAGCGCCTGCTCGCGTTCAACGAGTCGCATACCACGCCCACCACCACCGGCGGAGGCTTTCACCATGACGGGAAATCCAATATCCGCCGCCGTCGCGAGAAAACGAGCATCGTTCTGATCTTTACCCTCATACCCCGGCACGCAGGGCACACCGGCCTCGATCATGATGCGTTTCGCGCGCGCCTTGTCGCCCATCGCAGTAATCGCCGCAGGCGTGGGGCCTACAAACACTATCCCCTCTTGTTCGACCGCCTGAGCGAAATCTGCGTTCTCGGAGAGAAACCCATACCCGGGGTGAATGGCATCAACATTCGCCAAACGCGCGGCCGTAAGAATCGCGTCGGCGTTGAGATAGCTTTCAGACGCAGGCGCCGGGCCGATGTGTAACGCGACATCAGCAAAACGTACATGAGGCGTGTGAGCATCTGCATCGGAGTAGACCGCTACCGTGCGGATTCCCATCGCTCGCGCTGTTCTCATAACGCGCAACGCGATCTCGCCACGATTGGCAATCAGCAGAGTTTCGATGCGTCTCATTTGGTCACTCCTCGAACCCACGCCGGTGTGCGCTTTTGCGCGAACGCTGCCAGTCCCTCGCGACCCTCCTC
>CAWUIB010000013.1:0-100136 GCA_963922335.1 uncultured Chromatiales bacterium
AGGCTGCAAGTGAGCACCCGTCAACATCTCCTCGGTGATCGAGATAATGTCTTCCGTCAACTCATTCTTCGAATAGAGCGTGACGAACAACCGGAAATTGCGTAGCGGGATGTTGTGGCACTTATCGATCCCCTCTGCGCCACGCTCCAGATAATTGCTGTACTCGGTGATGTTCTTTCGAACCAACTCGTCATCGCGCGTTTTGTTGCGCTTGAACGCGTCCACGAATCCCGTGACGTCGTGATCGCCGTACATGATGAATTGAATGACCGTGTCTTTCGGAAAATCGGCGCGAATGAGCGACTCGATCTGCTTGACTTCATCAAGCCCCGCGAACGCGACCGGTGTGCATTCCCAGCAGTAGCCCACCGTGTTGTTCACAATGAGATACGCGTCGTCTTCCCGCCGATACAGTTTCCAGGGAAGGTAATCCGACAGGCCTTTTCGATCTGTCAGCTTCTCTAGATCTGAGTACCTGGCACCGCCGTTTTCGCCGAACACCCAGTCGCGCGCCTTACGCCACAAAGACGTGTTGGCCTCATTGGCTTCCGCCGCCTTCGGAAGACCCGGAACGGCCTCATGGTCCGGATGAACGAAGCGACGACGCTCGCGCCGGATCTTGGGCTCCTGATCAGCGAGGTTCGGTCGAATGTCTTCCGGGATCGCACTCATTAGTGGACGTCCTTCTGCATTGAGTCTTCGCTGACCTGAACAACTGACGCCGGCACGAGGTCGCTTCGGCGGTTGAGGTACTCGCCCATCACGAACTGCGACTCCTCGGAAATACTGAACACGTATCGCGGCATGTAGAGCCGGTTGCGGTTCTGGCGATTCTCGTAGCTGATGATGAGCGTTCGCACAGTCCGTGCTGGACGAATCATCGGGGCAGTTGGGTTGGTCAGCATTCCGCGCATCTGTTGATACACGGCCGCGCGGTAGGCGCCGAATTCATCGGCCGCCGCACTTACCGCGAGAACGGCCGAGTCGGGGCTGGACTGGACCGGCGCCGCCGTTGGGCTCGCTGCCACACCAACGGGCGTCGTCATCGGCTCGACTGCCCTGCCCTTCTTCGAAAGCCGCGGCGCGCCGCTGTCGCGGCCTGTAACCGCCTCCTCGTACGCACCGGCCATATCGATACACTTGCCGTAGTCGTCCTTGAGCGCGCACGCAAAATCGTTACGGTAGGGGGTGACACCGCAACCTGCGGTTGCGACGAGCGCGATCAGTAGTATTGCTTTAGAGAAGTGCATTGCCTGTGTTCCTCCAGTCTTTGATTTCAAGAACGACTGCTTCTTGAATCACAATCGTGCAGTCCGCCGAGGCGCCGGATTCAATGACCGGACCCGATTGACGTGCGAGTTCGAGGTAGAGCTCCTGGATCTTCTCCGAGCCCGTTTTGATGCCCTGCCCGATACCTGCTTGAAGCGCACGATCAGGATCGACGACGTTGGTTGCGCCGAGGGGATTGACTGTTTGGGTGACCGACTCAAGCGTGACCGCTTGCCCTATACCGTCGGCGATCCCTGCCGCGGCCGCGCGAGCGATGAGCGCCCCCATCTTCGTGACGACAACACCCGGCAATCCCTTCTTGCCGTCCTTACCAGTGACAAAGCCTTTGATCTCGACATCGATGACGCCACTGCCGTCCAAAGCGACGCAGTGCAAGCTGACAAGACGGACCATGATCCTCTCGCGCGCCAGCGACCCATAGGCGTTGCCGACAACAAAGCACCCTTTGAGATCCGCCTTAAGGTCGTTTGGTAGAACCGCCGGTGCTTGTACCCTGAACATCAAGGGCTCGCCGTCTTCGGTCCCTTGCCCGGTCGTTGGGGCTTCCACCCCGGTCAATAGCTTCGATTCCATAAAGCCCGGAGGCATCAGGAACTCTGTCTTTTTTTTTGAGCGATCCTCATCAGCCGAGGTGTCGATCGGGATGCCTGTACTGCGACTGACCGCGCCGATAAGCTGAACCTCGACCGGCGGCGCTTCTGTCAAGACCGCCTGTTGCGGGAACACGGCGGGAGCCGGGGGGTATGGCGAACGCGGTTGGTTCACCCCGGAGTACGGGTCGCGCGGGTCGAGTGGTGGCTCCGGTTCGACGTTAGTCGGGTCTGAGGTAGGAATCTCGACTTTCCCAAGTTGAGCCGCGAGGTTCTCGAGCGCAGCGAGACGAAGATTGGTGTCCTCTTCTTTCTGGTTCGCTTCCGCTAAACGCGCGTTGACCTCGGCTCGAATGTCGTCCTCCATCATGTCGGTACCAAGCGTGATGCTTTGCGCCTCGACCACTTCCTCAACGACGCGTTCGTCCCGACCCGAACCGTAGTACGCAACGATCAGAACGAGGATCAACGCTGCCCCGCTGCCATACTTGAGCGTCGCGGTTTTCTTCTCGGGCGTTTGGGCGTCCCACCAGTCACGCGCCTTATCGACCGGTCCTACCTTGATGTCTGCGGGGCTCATTTCGCGCTCCGGTTCACAACAAACGCACGGGTGATCCGGCCTTGTCGCCCTTGCAGGGAGTCAAATGTGATTGCGAAAATCGAGTCGCCGAACCAGGCGTTCAGAAGCATCCCTTCATCGAAGGTCAGATCCCGATTCGGCTGTATCCAGTATTCCGTTGCGGTGAACCCGATTCCTTCGACACGGACATCACGTCGCTTGGCGACTTTCGAGTGGCCAACAACGTTCTCGTACCAAACCATGTTCTCGAACGCGGTCTCAGCAACTCGGTAGCTGTCCGGTATCTCGTCTT
Source organism: uncultured Chromatiales bacterium (assembly GCA_963922335.1). Classification (GTDB taxonomy): domain Bacteria; phylum Pseudomonadota; class Gammaproteobacteria; order Steroidobacterales; family Woeseiaceae; genus CALBPI01. The sequence goes on from CAWUIB010000013.1 coordinate 2,753, forward strand.
TCAGAACAGCCATGGTGAGAGAGACCGCTCGGTCTTCCTCGACTTGTGGGCCAAACTCCGCGAGGTTTTGCTGAATGCGTTCTTGAGCGCCGGGTGCGAGCCAAATGGTCTGCGCCGCAATCTTCTTCGGGGTTGCCATCAACGTGTACACGGCTCCGTCGCAGACAATGTAGAACTCCGACCGCGCCGTTGCGTACACGTCGGGATTTACGCCGTCTCGCTTGACCAGGAATTTCACGAACGAGCTGTTGCCGTTGTTCGTCACGGTGACGCCCTTCTCTCCCGAGAAGAAGGCGTCGTTAATAACCCCGTTGGAGCAAACAACGCGATTGACATCGGTGTTGCTCATCTCGACAGCGGTCACGGTCTCCGGCGAAACGGTGACGTCCGCCAGACTCGACGCCGACCAGGTAAGGGCAAGCGCTGAAAGGAGCATCCGCATCAGGCGAACGCCGCTATGCTTGTGGTTGATCTGCATCTCGACCTCCAACCTCATCTGAAATTTCCCGAATCCAGAAACGTCCATCCTCAATCGTGAAGTGAATCGTGTAGGTGACTGGCTCGGTCCTTGAAATCTGGTCGCCGGTGATACGCCGACGAACTGCATGAATGGTGAGCGTGTTTTCCTTACGCTTGATGTCTTGGCCTGGCTCCCAATGAACAGCAAAGCTGACACTGGCGTAGCGTTGCGCGCGATCCGCGATGTTTTTAAACTCGTCGCGATACCGCGGGTACGAGTCGGGATGCACGAGGCGCAGGACTTGATTGAGTTGCTCGCGAACGGACCCAGGGGTCCATGTTCCAACGAGTTGAATAGCGTGTAGGCCAAGATCGGCGACGTATTCATCGCTCGCGTCGTTGCCTGTCAGGTACCACTCTTTCTCTGAGAACGGCGGAAGAACCACAGTGCGGATGTCGTTCTTCAGACTGTGAACGGAGAATGCATTGGCGAGCGTCGCAACGATGAGAACGACAAAGCCGATCTTCAGCATTCGGTTCTGAGCAAACAGGTTGGACTCCGGCTGAAGGTGTCCTTTGGCAGCAGCTTCACTCACGTCACTCTCCTATTCCGAGAAGGTTGTCTGTGCCGCGAGCGGGTAGCCCGAGTAGCGTTGCCAGCCGAACACGTACAGAAGGTGCGAAAAGAAGCCTCGCGGTTGCGAGCGCTTGTAGGGAATCATGAGAATCGGGCCAACGATCAACAGAAGCCACGTGATCCCACCCAGGATCGCCGCGACGATGTAGAGCATCGCGATGAGTGTGAGTTCGGGCGTGTCGAACCACAGAACTTGCAGTGGTAGGTGCAAGTATTCCGGCATTCTTTCTTCCATTGTCGCTGACCCTCTCCTCGTGGCGCAGGCCGGCTAGATCAGCATGCCCATGCTGGCCGTGATGGTGTCGGCGTTCATCAGGACGACGCCGCCCAGCAGACCGGCGACAGACATCAGCCAGTTTTTGGTCAGGTTGATCGCCGCGACGACCATGATGATGACGCCGCCGACGAAGCCCGGGGCACCGAGCAGAACGTCGTTTACACCAACGTCGTAGAGGTCGTATGCGAACGAGCCCGCCGCCGGGGCGGTGATGGCCGAGGCGACAGACGCGGTGAACAGACCACCGGCGACCGCGACCATTTGCATCGAACGACGCTTCAGCGAGCCGAGCGTTGCGAGCAGTTTCTTCATGATGATTTCTCCTAGTTGCTTGCTAACAAACGCAGCTGCTCAGTGATGTACTGACCAATTGCGTCTCTACGAAACCCCCGGACGGGGGTCCGACCCAGATACAAAGTCGGTGTCGCCTGGACGCCGGCCTTGCTGGATATGGCGCGATGCGAATTGACAAGGGCTTGGCCCTCTTCGCACGCAATAAAGTCCTCGTTCTTCGCGCCCGAGTAGATCGCCCGGAAGGCGGCTTCCTTGTCGTCGCTGCACGCGACGTGGACCGCTCGAGCGATGGCACTCGGATCCTGCGGGACCGCAAAGAAAACGATGCGCTTCACCGGCTGGCCAACGCCGGCGAGGTACTGGTCCAACTGACGGCAGTAGCCACAGTTCGGGTTGGTGAACTCGATAATCGGAACGCCGTCCTCTGGGCCAATAACGATCGCCTGTTCAGTCGGAATTCCGGAGTGCAACTCACTATCGGTGCGCGACCTGCTCTGGGCCGTCAGAGACAGCCCTTCCTTACTGAAGATCTCGCCAAAGATGAGCACCTCTTCTTCCGGGTGGAAGTAGACGATTTGCCCACCGACGTTCATTTCGAACAAACCCGGAATGGGGCCTTCCCGAAAATCCGTCACTTTCAAGTTCTGAAAGGTCGCCTTCAACTTCGCCTGCGCTTCCGCAACGAACTGTGCTTCGTCATCGGCCGCGGCCGCCGCGCTGAGTGAGGAAATGGAAAGGGAGAGCGCGACGACCGCCGCCTTTGAAACAAGAGTCTTCAGAAAAGTCATTCGTCTTCTCCGGCCGAAGCGCGCTCACGCGCGAACAGCGCTTGGTCAATGATGAGATTGCCAACGCCGGTGGAACCCGACGCAATTGCCCGCTCAAGGTCCGTCGGGAGTTGTTCCTGGGTCGGACCCGCAACCGGCACCGGTGCAGGAGCGAGGTAGAAATTCTGGTCGGCCTCTTGAACGAGTACGTTTTGACCACCTGGTGCGACCGCTCCGATTGCATTGACGGCGAACGAAACGCCCGTTGGCGGCGGCGCGACTCGCGGCGGAGACGTGTATTCCTCATCGACGGCGAAAGGCGGCTGACGCACTGCCGCTCGAACGGGTCGGGTGGGCTCGCCTCTTGGCTTCACCGCCACGGTCCGGTTCGAGCGATCGATCGGTGTCGGCACCGTCCGTGCCTGTGTGGCGACACGGCGTTTCACCACCTCGGGCTCGGCTTCTCTCTGAGAAGTTATCCCAGCGGCACGATTGGCCGCCGCGCTGCATCCTCGCTGATCGATGCTTGCAAGTAGCTCATCGTCCCGCAGGCCCGGAAGGAAGACGTCGTCGCCTACTGCGATCTTGTCTTCGTCCACAATCTGTGGGTTGGCGCGCAGGATGAAGTGGTACCCGGTCGCGTCGGGGTAATGCGCTTTGGCGATCCCTGAGAGACAATCGCCTCTCTGCACGGTGTACGTGACACCGGAAGATTCGGCGAATACCGACTGCGAGAGCAGAAGTAGCGCAATAAGAAGAGAATTACAGATATTCCTATAATTCTCGCGCCAAAAAAAAGGAAAGCCCATCGAGACGGATACCGAAGAGCGTTCCTTCAAGAAACTCAGTATTTGGCGTGTTGCTGACGCTTGCGTGTCGGTCATCGGTTCGCTTCCTCGTAAACTGAACGTGACTGCTTGATATCCACTTTATATGTTTTCATCTAATACGGTCAACAGAGTTTTCACGCCCATTTGGTGCGACCACCACTCTGCTGGCCTCACAGTGGTCCTGGAAGAACAAGAACAGGCTTGTGTAGATAACTCGGTTCTGCGGAACACCGTCTTGCGCCGCGATGTCGGTCGCGACTTCCGCAACCCCGGTGGTGATCCACATGGACTTGTAAACGCCTTCGCGGGGGGAGATGAGGTACTGGTCGTAGCTGCGACCGTTGCGAAGTGCCGCGAACCAACGAATCGCTTCGTCATAAAGTTCGCGGAGAAGGATGGAACGTTGCCGCGCTAACTGCTTAAGGTCGCCGTGCAACGACTCGGCCATTTTGACCTGTCGCATCTCCGTGGGTCGCATTCCACTCTCTCATTGAAATTATAGGAAAACGTATAATCTTGAGAGAAAGTAAACCGGCGAAGACCGGACTGTCAAATGCTAGAAGAGACCCTTGTCCTCAAGGTAGAGAACTATCGCGGTGTAAATCACCCGCGAGATAGAGGTGTCGTCTCGCGCTGCGATCACGCGAACCCGATCGAGGATCTTCGAATCGATCCAAAGCGTCTTGTACTTACCGCGCTTGTTCGACGCTAAGTAGAAATTGAACGTCTTCTTGGCGCGGGATTTCCAGAACCAGGTGATGGCGTGATCGTACAGTTCCGCCATAGTTTCATGAGTTCCGTTGGCGACGAGGGTCTTGATCGCTTGATCGACCTCTGGGGGCATCGGGATCTGTTGAACCGTTCTATTCTTTTGAGTCGCGCTAGCCATCGTGTCGACTATTTCCCTACCCAGATTATTAGAAACTGCGTGGACGCGTCAGCGTTTTTGTAGCTTGTTATGGGCCGACCTTGTTGACGAACCTGTGACAGTCCTGTCCATCACGCCACGAGCGGAGCAGACTATACCACCATGGCGTGAATTCGTGTAGTTCCGATTAGTATATTTCCTATAATACTCCATTGACACCATTGGTCGCCTTCGCTAACGTCGAAATAAACGTAAACGGGGCACAACAAACATAAAAAATTCAGTGACAGACGTCACAATCCCGCCAGCGACTAAATGAAAGTGTATAGGCATGTCATGAAGGTTATGTCTGCGACAACAACGATGGAATAGTACGGGGAAAACAATGCTGGGATCTGAGGGCATAGAGGTCCGCTCCGAGTCCGCTGAAGACGGAGCCAAGAAGGGCACGAACGGAACAGCTTCATCAATAACGTGTTGGACGAATGCACAGGGAATCATCCAAACCAACGTAGAGCCACACTTTTCGCTAAACGACGATCGCAGAGACGCGTGGGGACACTGCGAACAAAATCAGAATCGAAATCGACTTGCCGCCGACATACTGTATAGCTTCCTACAGTCGTCTAGTTCGCCGGCAAGGAACACCGCCTACCGAGACGCATTGCTGCGCACCGAAGCACATTGGAGTGACGATCCAGCCGCCCTACCTCACGAGTTCTTCATCGTCTTGGACCTCGCAAGAGCGTTCCGCACGGAGATTATCGATGATATGCCCGAAGGCTGTCGCTGCCACATCGAGGGCGAGACAGTGTGGGAATGGCTGGATCGTCACGCCAACCCACTCGCACCGTCGATTAGCGACGCGACCCTCGTTGAGCGTGACGAGTGCTACATCACTGACTGTTGCGGCGAAGTTGAGAACCTGGGGTTCGAAAACCACGGTTTCGTCTGCGCCCGCCACGAGGAGCACCCGTCTTTCAATATCGCGCAGCGACTCTGGCTATACCGTCAAGAGCGGATGGACTGGCGCGGAACGGCTAACGCCACGAGAAATCTAGCTGCTAACGTGCTTGATCGACTGCTGACATCAACAGTCGTCGATACGGGCGTCCGTACCCTGGTCAACGGGAGCGTTGGCGACTTCTATGACCCGTTTCGCGCGGACTTCTTGGAAGGGATGCCAGACCAAGGCGGGCAGATCCCCTGCTCTGTCTTGCACCGCTGGCTCTATAGGCACCTTTGAGTCCTAACTCGGGTCTGCTCGACAGTACGAAGCGGTTCATAGCCAATCTCGCCCATAGGAAATTACTTGGGCGACTGGACGACGAACTCACCTCTCAGAGCCTTGAACCGGTCAAAACCGGCATACGCAGGTGGTCACCGCTCGCATCGGCAAACGACGGTCTGGATCTGGTTCTAAGCCGGCGCGCACGAGTCTCCCAATTCCAGCCACCGCGTTCGATCCAGTTAATGCAGGATCTCACCGCGCAAAAGACCAAGTCTGACCGAATACTGCGATTCTCAGACTTCGACGCGATCAGCGCCTGCAAGAGTCTTGACGATCGAAACGCTTATTCCTTCGGCTCGCTGCCGGAGTTTGGCGAACACGTCCGTCGCCGTCCGGACGACAGCATTGACCGGCTGCGTGAATTCCGCTCCGCCCTGATCTCGGGACAACTCGACGGGCTCGACGACATCGAATACTGGGCGTGGTGTGACCGCCTTGTGGTGTCTAACAGTGACCAGGGCCACCGCATTTCGGCGATCGCCGCACTGGCAACCGAAAAAGATTCTGTTTTTGGTGGGACATTCAGCAAGGCCGTGACAGTACACCACTTGGAAGACTCCGCCCAGGCGGAACTCCGTGCGCGTGCAACGCCCTTTGTGGTGGTCGCTACGAGTGAGTGGGAACAACAATTGATGTCGTTGTTTCACGAACTGGCTTTGCCAGCTCTCTCGTTCGTACCGCGATCAAAGGAACGAAGGACGGGCGCCTGCCCCCGGGTGATTTGCGTCCTCGGCGAATTGGAGCTCGAAGAACAAGGACCGATTCTCACCCGCAGTATGAGCGCTCAACTGGCGTTGCGATCCGCCGTGATCGACCGCTTTGAGCACCGAGTGACGTCCGGCCTTTTGGTGCCTTTCGGCGAGTATGTGTCCGCCACAGCCAATGCCTACCGGGCGCGGTAGCTAAAATGAACAAGAAGGGACCCCTGCAAGCCACATTTGTGGCATTTTTGGCGAGATTCTGGGCATAAAATCTACTTGATTTTATTTTCCCAGGAGCTATAGACTTTCATACAGTGAAAGTGCGCAGGGACACCGCGTCGAATGCTAGAACAAGAAGTCGAAAAGCTATTAGCGATCATGGAGTCGTTAACCGCCAGGCGAGCCGAGTTACTCGCTGACGCCGATGAACTCAAAGCACAGGGAATCACCGACGGTCGTCCGGATTGGAACCGAAAGAAGTACCTGTATCTTCGATTCCCGACACAAAGCGGCGAACGCGCTCGCCAGTACATCGGATCAAACCCCGTGAAGACAGACGCGGCGCTACAAATGGTGGAACGCTCTATCCAGCACAAGAATCTGCTTCACCACGTCGAGGAGATCGACGCAAAGCAAGACGAAGTCAAAGAGCTCCTCTCCGAACTGCGAGAGAGCGTCTTGCGGTTACTCAAGAACATCAGCGGGTAGGAAACGCGATTCAGAACTCTCAATACCCTGTTTGACTTAACGATCAGTTATTATCGAGCGCAGATGGTCGGCACAAACCGCCCATTCGCGCCACAATGAAACACCCAACACCGATATCCAGGCCCGCCTTGCGTGTCATGGCGGAGCAAAGCCGCCTGACGGACGCTGCTTTCATCGGCGGAGACCACGACGGGCAGCACGGTTTCGTCCTGCGACTGAAATATCGCGAGAACGACCAAATCCTCGACGGCATCCTGATCAAACAGGATGGCGAGACTCGTGTCTTCGTCACGCCGCAAACATGCACAAAAAATGCATACAAACTTGGCATCCACGAGTATCGATTCGAAACCTGGGAATGGGACCCGCGGCACTACGATGCCTACGACGCCCAAGTTCGCAGCCACCGGAAGAAACGGAAATAGCTCAGAAACCTGGCCTGTATCCCAAGCGTTCCAATATGCCCTCAAGAACCTCGAAATCGCCGTGATATTGAATCGTCAATCGCGACGAATCGATCGACACCTCAGCGCCGACTGACGCTGACACATCCCGCTCAAGCTTAAGCATATCGGCACTCTTCTCTTCCGGCTCAGCAAGCAACTGGCTTTTCGACGACGCGGCACTTCGCGTCAATTCGCTACCGTTTCCCGACACAGCAGATTCGATTGCGCGGGCCGACAACCCATCTCTGATGATTCGCTTCGCAAGCGTGAGAATCTCTCTGGTCGAATTCAATCGCAGTAGCGGCCGAGCTTGACCCGCCGTCATTGAGCCGTCGCGGAGCATCTCCTGAACACCGGTTGGCAGTCTCAACAACCTGATCGAGTGCGCCACATAGGACCGACTATGTCCCGTGAGGCGAGCCAGTTTAGCAATGGGGATGGGTGCCCCCCGTTTACCGTACTCGTACCGTTGGGCCTCGAAGGTTTCTGCTTCGTGTATGGGATTGGTTTTGGCGACGCCGTAACTGTCGCGAACGACAGCTTCGACGTCCTCGTCGGAGAGATCCTCACGGACGATCACCAAGACCTCATACAGCGCGGCCAGGCCGGCAGCTACCCAGACGTCGGGACCGGTGATGATCTCGTACCTCCCGTCACTGCCAGGTACCACTGACATCGGATCGTGAAAGCCAGTTTCGCGTAGGGACGCGACTAGAGACGCCTTGGGCTTAGCGACAAATCCGGCAGGCCGGAACCGACTCAAGCGGAGCCGCTCAATACCGATCCGCCGAACGTCCATAGCTGCCTCCGATCGCGTGTCACGTGACACACTGTACCGGATTCTGCGAATTTTTCCAGCCGTTTCAGCGCATTAAAATACGCCTGTTTTCTCAATTGGAACAATTACTTAAGCCGAAATTGTCACTTGACAATTTTTTCTCCGTATTGCTCGAGCGCAGTAGCGCACGCTGCCAAGATTTCTTCGTTGGTCGCCCCGCTCTTCGGCACCACGCGCAGTACGAGACCGCTCCTGCCTTGACGTGTAACGCTCAGCATCGGCTTACCGTCCGAGGACTCAAACTCCGCGAGTGTTCCCCGCGCGGCTTTTGGCTTTGCGGTCAACGACTGGACCAGGGTACTGACCACCTGCGACGCGGCGATAAGCGCCCTACCCTCGTCAAGCCTTCGCTGCTGGCGCTTGCTCACATCGTCCGCCGCAGCCAGCAGCTTGCGCTTGTCCTTCGCCGCTTTCAGGAACGGCTTTAGGTCCTTGCCGTGCTTCGTCTTGATGACGGTCACGTCGCCGAACGCCGCAAGGACTTTCTTCGGGAGAGTGGCAAGATCAAGATACCGTGACAGCCAGGCCTCGGACACTTCTAAGCGCGCGGCCATTTCTTTCTGGGTTCGGTAGTAGAGCTTGAGCGCCTCTCGGTAATCGGTGGCCCGCTCGATATCGCTTAGATCTTCGCGGTCTCGGTTCTCCAGGTCTGACAGTCGGAACGCCGCTTCGTCCGTGAGCTCACGAACCTCGATTAGATACAGGAAGTCGGGGTAGTTGTTCTCGCGAAGGAAGGTCACGGTCCAGTGCCGGCGCGCCCCACAGATCACCTCATAGTCGTAATTCGGATCATCCGTCACTGGGCGCACAATGGCCGGAAACTCCTGCTTGCCCTGTCGTTTGAAACCATCGATAAGGCCCTGGCATGAGGCCTCCGTCAGAAGGTCGTACCGACGATTGTGGCGCGACCACATGCGGCAGCGCGCCGGATCAACGCGTTTGTGGGTCTTGTCCTCGATCACGCCTGAGGTGAGCTCACCCAGCGTGTCCGAACGGGTTTCAAGATAACCGGGACGCACACGGCGCCGAGGCGCCGGCGCGTCGCCTGACTTGCCAATCTCGCTCAGTATGGATGTCGTCTTCTTCGCCATGATCCCCTCCTACACCACGCCTTCTTCACGAAGGCTTTCGAGATGACTGGGCCAGGTCTTGCGGATCAACAGCTCAATCTCTTTGTTGACCGCGTCCAGATAGACCTTGGCGCGCTTGTGAACCTCCGCCGATGTCATCGGCCCCTCGAGCTCGTAGACCGACATCAGCAAGCCACCGGCGTTGTCGATTTCCGCGCTGTCCTTCATCACCGTGTTGAGCATCGAGGACCCATAACAATCGCGCATCATATCGGTGATTCTGGCGTGCGCTGACTTGCCCTCGTCCATATCATTGGCGAGGACTCGCAGAAAGTTGTAGCTGCCTTCCAGACCCAGTTTTTGGAGCGCTTCCAGCGCTTCAATCAGCATGGTGAAAAAGTTCGCCGTCGAACCAAAATCGATGGTCGCTGGACGGCACGGCACGACGAGCGCGTTCGCCGCGTGCAGCACACTCAGAGAGATCATCCCGAGCGCCGGTGGCGGGTCGATCAGAATGACATCGAACGCATCGGTTATCCCTTCGATGCCCTTGCGCAGTCGACCGAGCATTTGGGGCTTATCGCGCATCTTCGCGGCGAGGAAGTACTCCGCACTGTAGACGTCGAGATTGGCCGGAACTAGAGAGACCTGATCCCAGTGGGTATCGGCAATCGCATACTCGATGGATTCTCGCTCACCCAGCAAAAACGGGTAGAGGGTCTGCTCGGCCTGAACATCGACGTCCGGGTTTAATCCGAACAGGCTCGTTGTGCTGCCCTGAGGGTCGCAGTCAATGACGCAAACCCGATACCCGCGCAGCGCCAGGTAATGCGACAGATGGACGGTGATCGTGGATTTGCCGACCCCACCTTTGAAGTTCTGGATCCCGATCACAGCGGGCTCATCGGTTTTCGGGTAACGCCATGGGCGCGTCTGAAAAAGATCGCGCATCCGGTTGACGTCTTCGAGGGAGTAGGGTGCACGGCGACCGTTCGAGCGCCGCTCTGGCGTGGGCAAGCGACCGGTCGACTCGGCCTTGCGAATCGTGGCCGCTGTTCGCCCCACCATCTCCGCCACCTCCGAGATCGTGAATCGCCGATCGAGGGTCTTTTTACCGTCCGGCGCGAACACCGCGCCTCGAAGCCGTTCGATAACGTCGTATGATGCGGTCTCGATTTCGCGAATGCCCTCGATTCCGATACGATTTGTAGACCGCCCGTTTGCTTCTACGACTGGATCAATCGCTGTCATCGTTAATTCTCCATACAATCCCGAAAGTTTCGCTTTTCCGTCGTTTTCGGGACAAAATTTGCAACCTCTGATGGGCGCCAATATACTCCGTTTGACAGTAATCACCAGAACAAGACCGAGTATTTGACGTAAATACCAAGTTTCTAGCGCTGACTTTGAAGATACGGGGACAGTATCGTGGCGCGAGGAAGCAAACGGAGCTGGCATGGAGCGAGAACAGGGTCCAAGTGACCGAGTAGGGGAGCACAGCGAGGCTGAAGACAAAGACCGGGCCATATGGGGCAGGGTGGTGGAACATCTGGCCGAAGCTCACGACGAGCAAACGCTCAGCACCTGGATCAAGCCGATCGCGTGCACCATTCGTGATGATCGCCTTTGGCTGGGTACGCCGAATCACTACGTTCTGGACCGCATTAAGAGCGACTTCCTAGACGACATTCGAGAGGCCGTCGAAGCGGCGACTGGCTCGCCAATTAAGAACGTCAGTATCCTCACCGACAGTCACGAAGGCCTGCGTGCCCGCGCCGCCAAAGAAAGCGCGCCGACGCGCCACCAGACACGCGGTCGGACGAGTGAATCGGTCGTTGAGCGCGCGCAGCTCAAGCTGTTCGATCTTGAACGGGCAGGGCAGTTCGCCGCCTATCCGGTCTCACCCAACAACGAGTTCCCAACCCTTCTGACTCGTTTGCCGTTGTTCAAACCGGGGCGCGCATCGAGCCAGGCCGCGCTGCTGGACAAAGACCTCGCGCTGCCCTTTGCAACCTCATGGGGCGACGGACGCAAGTTCGGACCCCCATTGACCGTCTACGATGAAGACACGCTCATGGCGATTGGCCGACTTCGTCAAAACATGCTCATCGGCCACCCGAGCAAGATGCCGGCACCCATCTCGGCGATGTACAGAGCGGACGGCGAAGAGGACGTGCGTGTTCACGTCGTCTACTGCATGCTTGGTGACATCCAAGATATGTGCGGCACCTCCAAAGGCGGTAGAAATAACAAGCTGCGTCTTGCATCGATCAAGCGACTCGCTGCCACCAAAATCGAATTCAGTCGAGAGACTCAAGAGAAGACCCGAAGCGGAACGACGATTGATCTGATCCACGTTAAGTGGGAGGAGTACGAGGACAGCGCGACCCTGTACATCCAATTCTCGCCGGTGATGGTCACCTGGCTGGAGAACGCCTACACCTACATCGATTGGAACATCCGTCGTCAGCTCACAAGCGACGTCGGGAAAGCCGTGCATCGGTTTCTATCCGGTCAGCCCAAAAGCTATTCGATCTTCACCCGCAAACTCCAAGTCACCATCGGCCATCAATCGTCCTACAAAGAGTTCAGCCGGCTTCTTCGTGAAGCGCTCGGACAGCTTCAGGATCTCGGCTGGTTGGAATCCTGGTCGATCGAGGGGAATGGACGCAGCAAGCCGCACAAGCTCATCTTGAAGCGCTGAGCACCGCTCGAATCTCTGTATTTCGCGCCGATTTGGCGTGTACTTAACCCACCGAACACCTCGCCGTCGAAGGCTTGAAGCCCACTGGGAGCGCGGTATTCACCCGATTTTCGAGGGTCGGTCGAGCGCGTGTACTCAACCCACCGAAGCAATTTATGCTGCTATTTCAGGCCGTTCGCGCGATTCTGGCCCTTTCCGGGCGTAGTCTCGCGAAAACGCGAAAATTCGGCAGAAATGATGGTGTACTTATCCCACCCAAACGGATTGCGGGACCTCAATACGGGGTAGGGGAGGGTGTACTTAACCCACCGAACTTATCCACAGACCACGGGTACAGAATTGACCCGGTGCGGGTACTCAGCCCACCGAAGCGGGGTATTCAACGAACCCAGTGACGGTACCCAACCCACCGGGTGAGGGTATGCAACGCACTCGGCACGGGTACCTAACCAACCGGTTTCACGACCGATGGAACGCAAGCCCTTGCCAGCGCTACGTTTGCGGCCTCAACACGGTTCCGTAGTCATCTTAATAATCCTCTTCTTAGTCTTTTCTCTTAATCAATATGTAGTACGCGGCGTAGTAGCGGCCGCGGGGTTTTTGTCTGCGACAAGAGAAGGGACGAAGAAAACAGCGACTATCACGATAGCAACAGCCTGACAGATTCGCTCGTCACCGCGAAGGCGCCGGACTCGATCAGGCACCCTTGGACAAATCGATCGCTAGGCACATCAATCCAATTAACCCCAATACCTGGCTCGTCTGTGTACCGACTCACCTCGAGCTTCACCGGCCGGGCCCCGTCAAGCGCCTTAGCTTCGTCCACCGAGATAAACCCAAGCCACCGAACATACTGAACATCGCCGTTTTTCAAGTACACGCCAATCGTCTCGCCCCGAGTATCTGGATAGAGCTCGATATTTCTGTAATTGAGTCTTCGGACGAGGGCAGGCAACTTACTTGATCGATAGCAGAGCGCGAACTGTATATTTATCCAGGTTGCCCTGGTGCAAATCAAGACCACTAACGCACGGTGCGCCGTCTATTGTTTGGGCCGCGGACAAGCACGAAAGTTGAGCTGCTATCGCTCATTTTGATGGCACCATTGGATGCGACCGCGCCGCAGCCAGAAATGGCTCTTGCAACCGGTGGTTCGGTGAATCGACGGAAAGAGTGTTGGTGACTTGGGGCTATTCCACCTAAGTTTCCAAGATGGCTTGACTGTGGGCAGCAACACTAGCTCTATTCGCTCGCCGCACCCGCACGGACACCGCATCGCCGCAACCCACAATTCACCGTCTTCATGCGCCACGACCAACTGGCCTCGCTTCAGCCGGTCAGGCGGCGTGTCCCCCGAGTGCCACACCAAGCTAAATTTGGATCGCTTTCGGCGCAGTCGCCGCGACAGACGTTTTAGCCAGTTCATGCCGCACTTTTGGTCGATGTGCCGGTGCCTGGGATTCCTAGTAGCGGCGCTCGCAGACCCCGTGCGAACAGATCCGATCGCCGCGGCTCGCCCATGGATGATTCCGAAAGATGTTCTTCCTCACCTGCGGCGAGGCTGAAGTACGTCTTTGCAAATCCCTCGTTCGGTGCGTGCCGGATAGGGTATAACCGAGCAAGCCACTCATGCACCGCAGCGCTTGCCGCACGCATGTTTAGGGAGATTACCGAGGGAGATTCTTCGGGCACGCCTTGCAGGTACCCCTCCCGGACTTGCTGCTCGTAGGCTTCGACGTCGATTTGGCGCACGTACTCCGCCGAAAGACCCTCGCCCGTGATCTCACCGCGCGACCAAAGCGAGACGCCGCCAGGTCTCACGTAATCAATACGACCACAGACATCGGCGATCTGACGATGTCCGTCGATCGTGCGCGTCGGAATCATGACACCGACATCGATGAGGGGGCACAGGAACGACTCCACCATTAGGTCGCAGTAATAACGCCCTGTCACCGAGTCAACACAGGAGAATAGAACCGTGGCATCGCTTGCCGCAGCAAGGGTTGACGGTGAGTCAATCGGCGTCTCGAACGTCTCAACAACGACAGAGGGATCGATCGATTTGATGGCGTCTCTAACCACATGCGTTTTGAAGCGACCGACGTCGGTCGGTGTTGCATTCAAGATCCGGTTCAAGTTGCGCTGCTCCACGCGATCGAAGTCGACGAGAACAATATGGTCAACACCGAGACGTACCAGCATCTCAGCAACCAAGGAGCCCGTGCCCGATACGCCCACAACCACCGCCACGTGGCGTCCAAGATCCTGCGTCATCGCAGAGGAGTAGGCCAACGGCCTGAGTCCAGGTCGGGTAAGATCCGCGATGTCATGACCGATCGACCAAATAGCCGAGCAAGACTGAGCTCGCATGACTTGGTTATACACACGACACATCAGACGTCCATCCGGTGTCATGATTGCAGAGCCGTGCAGATCGTTGCTCCCTGAGACACCGGCTTGCAACACAGGCACGGTCTGTCGGTCGCTAGCATCGTCCAACGAAGAAAAACCGTAATAGCCCCCGGGATGTGAGTGCGCCAAAACGACACTGCCGTCGAAGGTGTCCGCGATGTCTACGGCACGCTCGAGACAAGCGCCGGGCCACGTGAGTCGATCGGGTCGTCGCACGTCACAGGTTTCGTATGGGACGAGGATCATGTCCTTGACGAGCAGTTGACTCCCATCTCGACCCGAACGTGCGCAAACCAATATTGCAGGCGCTTCCAAGCCGTCACCCGGAAACAAGTGCGCGCGAAGTCGTGCATGGTCATCAGCGATAATGCGAAGTGTGGGCATCACGCCGCCTCACTGACTTCACGTGCAATGGCCTCGTCGATCAGGGCGACATGTGAGATGAGGCTATCGACGTTCGGTTTCCATACCGTGTCAGCATGGCGGTGCCGCGACCAGCGCTGGTAGGAACTACCCTCAATCAGCTGGCGACTTTGCGTACAGGCGATTGGCCTACCGTTCGTCAGCTCGAGGTGCGGAAAGCAGTAGAACATGTCGAGCGCCGCTGCGGGATAGGTCGGCGGGATGAGAACCGCGATATCGACCTCAGACTGGCGGTATCCTGCCGGCAAGGGGTAGGCACGCAAAACACACCAACGCTGCCCCAAATCAACGAGCGCTTCCCAACTCAGGCCACGCTCTTGCAAGAAGGCCTCGTCCTCGTCCCGAACAGAGAAGTCGCGGCGCAGCCCCGATGGGGCTTCGCCATTGTTGACATGATTCGGTCGCAGCCACAGCTTCTCAATGCCTTTGCGACTGAGGTCGATCACATCGCCAAGACCCACGGGCTCTTTTGGGAGACCGACAAACTTCAGTATCGCTGTCCAGCCACTATCCGGATCCAGGCCTGCCTTGATCAACGCATCTCGGACCACGACTTTCGGCGTGCTAAAGCTGAGCGTGATGCCCTGTACTAGCAGTTTCCAAGTTGCCGGCCGGGTGAACAGGCGCTCAACCCCCGCACTGTCTAAATCGACAGATTGGCCCACTTCAAGAACGCAGTCGGGTTCATGCTCGCGAGATAGCACGATTTGTCGCTCAGTTGGCACCCGAAAAATCAATCGAAGCAAGTCTTCGGTGATCGAGGACGCACCCCAGGGAAATCGCTGGTCGTCAAGACTCGCCAGCCACAAACGATCGCTGCGGAAGGCGAAGAAGCGCTCAGCGCGCCGATCGCCGATATCTATGACCTCTTCCGGAGTGACTTCATGTAAGCCCGTTCCATCCAGTAGCAAGAGAACGTAGGCGTTGACCGGGTGGCGTCCAAACGCCTCGAGAACCTGTGCCCCAGTCGGCGTTGCGTCGGCGATACGGCGTTTCTCGTCAAATCCGTCCCCGTCCCACAGGCGCACCAAATAGCCGTTCGCGACAGGAAGTGGACTTTGGACGTTGCCGCGCGCCCAGGTTTCAATGTCTATCTCATCCATCATGATGAATCCTCTCAAGTTGCTGCCCAGACTCGGTGCCCAGGCTTGATGAGATAGTAATAGCTATAATTTAGCTAGTCAATAGCTATTTAAAGATTAATAATTATTGACCGAAATACTGTTTTTCCCTATAATTCTTCCACGAAAGGAGGGCGAAATGGCCAGAAAGACGATGACGTTGAACCTCTCAGACGCTGAAATGGCAGTGCTTGAAGGGTTGTGTGACAAGAAGGATCTGAGCAAGACCGTCCTCATGCGACAGGCGTTGCGTCTTTACCAACGGGTTGAGGAGCGCTTGGAGCAGGGCGGTAAGCTGTTCTTTGAGGACGAGGCGACCAGCGAGAAGTCTGAGATTATGATGTTGTGACGCGCCGACCCGAAGTCACACCGGTTGCGCTGACCCGTTTCGATACCAAAACACTGGTTGATGCGGAGTTATGGGACGCCATCACCGAGAAAAACCTCGCCGATTGGGAAGCTAAGTGGACGCCGCAGCTTCTCAAGCTGTTAGAGGCACTCTACGACCAAGGCGTTGAGCGTGCCCTATGGCCCCAGAGTCGCCATTGGGATTGGCGCGCCAAGACGCGGGCTATCGAAACGCGGCTTGATCAGCAATGCTTCGCCATCGTCTGTGAGGGTATGACGCAGGCCATGATGATTACCGATTTGACCAGGCGCGCTCGGCTCGCCGGTCAAACGAACGATCATCTTGTTTATGTCGATTTCGTCGAAACCGCGCCATGGAATCGACGTGAAATTCTTGGTAAGCCACCAATGTTCACTGGTTGCGGATCGATTCTGATCCGCGCTGCCATCGAGTTCAGCAAGCTTGAGGAATTCAAAGGCCGAATCGGCTTGCATTCACTGCCGCAGGCTAACAGTTTCTATGCCAATAAAATTGGCATGACGGATTTGGGGCAGGACCCTGAATACCAAAATCTTCGATACTTCGAGATGACTCCCGAGTCCGCCGAAGCGTTTATTAATGAAGGAGCGTGATATGAAATTCTCTATCTCGCGCCAGTGGTGCGCTGAAAAAGGAAAGGTAGAGGACGGTGTGGAGATTGGCGCCGGACTACTTGGAATTGATCCGTTGCTGTCAAGCGATAGCGAAAGTGCCGCTATTGTCGATGACTCGCGTGTTGCGCTAGGCCGCTTTACTAACTTGAATCGACGACAGCGAAAGCTCTCCTATGAAGCGCTGGCGGACATCGCGGATGTGGAGATTGCCGAACTCATGAATATCGAGCATGACGCAAGCTACGAGCCGGAGCCCCGAACCGTTTATCAACTGGCGTCGGTGTTCAAAGTAGATGCCAAGAAGATGATGGAGTTGGCCGGCCTGATAGAAGCCAAGGATGCGTCGTACATCGAGGACGCCGTACGGTATGCGGCACGCTCGGAGTCTCTGGAAGAACTAGACGAGCAAGAGCGTGCCGCTTTGGACGCGATGGTCGCCGTTCTTAGCAAGAAGTAGGCGAGAAATGCCGAAGCCGGCGAAACCATGGCGAAGAACACACACCTGAAACGGAAAACGGCAGCGGACATCGATCAAAAAATCGATCGCCTGCTTCGAGAGCTTGGGTACCCCGAGCCACCGCTCAGACTTGAAATGGTTCGAGACCTGTTGGAGTTGGATCGCAGCTACTACTCCGCGAAAGACCCCGGGCTCTTACAGGAAACTGTCCACAAGCTGCGCGTCGCAGGGAAACAGGTGTTGATGCGCCCAGCGCTTCTCATCGAAGCGGTTCGGAAATTCAATCTTCGCGCCCTGTACGTTCCAGATCAGAAGCGCATCTTGCTCGATAAGTCTCAGCCAATACTCAAGCATCGCTGGAACGAGGCGCATGAAATCGGACACAGTGTGTTGCCCTGGCACGAGGGAGCCATGCTCGGCGATGACGACACGACCCTCATTCCCTCCTGCCACGCTAAGCTCGAGAACGAAGCGAACTTTGCAGCGGCGCGTCTGCTTTTTCTACGAGATCGCTTCGTTGACGAGGCGAAAGACATGAAACCGTCAATTGCCGCGTTGAAGGCGTTGGCGGAGGTATTCGGCAATACCAATACCTCAACGTTATGGCGGTGTATCGAAGCGTGGGGAGACGAGACGCCGATGCTAGGGCTCGTCTCCGCACACCCGATTGTGCGTTATCGAAAAACCGGCTTTGATCCCGCTGCACCGTGTCGTCACTTCATCCAGTCTCCGCTTTTCGCAAGACAATTTTCGTCTCTTAAGGAAACCACGGTCTTCGACGAAATAGTGGGGTACGCGCGAGGCGGAAAAGGAGGTCCGCTCGGGAGCTCAGACGTCCTCCTAAAGGACGATAATGGAGATGCACACATCTTCGAGTTCGAGAGTTTCTCGTTTTACCATTACACATTGACGATCTGTGTCTATCGATCGCCCATTTCTGTTGCGATCAGTATGGCAGGGATTGGGTAGTGATGAGTGTTTCGATTTAACTTAGCCGGAGTGCCCTCTCCAGTTGTGGAGTTTTCTGACACTAATTCATTGCTGTTGCTTGACTAAACCGCTAATTCTGACGCTCTCGTTTTTTCAGTATGAGATAGCGCATTAGTTGCGATTCGAGCCCGATAAGTTGCGAGTAGATAAGTCGCTTAGCCCAGAGACGGCACTCTCTAGGGTTCTGTCTTTGGGCTGTTTTCTTGCCCGGAGATTATGTTCGAATCGATTTAATGATTGTCTCTTGGCTTAACGGCACCTCTACACAAGATCAGCCGCTTCTATGGTGCAAGGGCGAGTGTCGGCATTCGGCCATAAGCGGTCGTCGAGGACGGCAGAGTGCAGTGCCTCGTTAGGCGGCAAGGCAATGGAGCATTCGCCTTACGACAGATTCGCTCGCAATCCCTCTGCCTCCCCTTACGTCCTCAATCGATAGTCGCCAAACGGACTGTGGTGTCCGTCGCGTTCGACAAACACCTGAACAAAAATGTCGAGTTTGGCGTAGGCGTCGAGAGTAAGGTTGTTGTCTGACTCCACCCCCGCGATGTAGTCCTGCCAATCCACGAGATAGATCTTATCCTGGTGTTCCCATAACTGCTTGGCGAGCTCGAGTTCAGCATCAGACGCAGCTACCAAATCTCCCCATTTTCTAAACCCAACCAAACGGGCAAAAAGGTGCTGCGCCTTCATAAGCGTGAAGTTTTCCTCGTCCCAATCGAATTCAAGGAAAATCCGATCGACATCAAAGTAGGTGGGGGAATAGAAATAAGAACTGCTCCCATCGACCTCATCAATGTAGGAAGTCCGGGTCTTGTAGTCCTTGAAGAGCTTTTTGGCTTGCGCCTTGAAATAGTTAACGCGTGACATGACATACTCCTTGCTATCCCAAGTCTGCTGCCTAGATCCAATGCGTCCGTAGTCAGGTTCCAGCCAACAAACTTGAGCCAAGGTTGTATGACAAAGTCGAGGGATGATGAAATCTTTGCACGGACAAGCGGGCCAACCCCATGGCGCAGCATCAGTATATTCCAATCGGGAAGTGACTCAAAGCGCAACAATCGAGGCGTAGCCGGAAGCGGCTCAGCCTCATTGTTTGGTCAATCTTGCTTGGTAGTTCGGTGCCTAAACTATAGTGCAAGTGCGGGAGTAGACAGTAACGCTCGCTATGTGTGGATGTATCGCAATCGTCTGCGTTGGGTCAACAGCAGTGACGATAGCAGTCATTCTGCGTGGTGCAGGAGTCGGCCAAAACCGGCCATTATGCGGCTTCGATTCTCGCGTTAACCTGTTCTTTCGACAGCTTTCTCGGCTGTCGGAAAGAGTAATGAAGTTTGCCACCAGTCTGGGCGACCAGCTTAACCAGGTAGTCAATACTCATCCCGTCCAGATTCTCCGCCATAATCTTGCTAATCTTTGGCTGCTGAATCCCGAAATATGCAGCGGCCTTCGCTTGCGTCAGATTATTCTTGACGATAAAGGTCCGAATCTGTTCGCCAAGAAAGACCTGCAGTGCCATCCGCTCTGCTTCCTCCGCAGAAAAACCAAGATCTTCGAATACGTTGCCTTTGGTTACTGTAGCCATGATCTTTCTCATTAAAACGACTTCAATCGCTGTTTACCCAATTCGATGTCACTCTTGGCGGTTCGCTGTGTTTTTTTCTCAAATGCGTGTAACACAACAATCGATTCTCTCCGTCGGGTCACATAGAAGACCCGAAACTGACCGCCCTCCGAAATCTTGATCTCCCTTACGCCACGACCGACTGACTTCATCGCGCGCCAATGTAATGGGTCGCTGCCGAGCTGAAGTCGGAACAACTCTTCACCGGCCCGACGACGAGCGGCAACAGACCATCCACGGACTGTGTCTATCGATTCGCCCAGCCAAAGGATCGGCGTGAGGTCGTTACCCATACATGAAGTATATCTAATAAGGTATATCTGTCAATTATAAATATATCATATTAGGTATAATCAGCCGGGCGGACGAATGACGCCTTAGGGTCGGCAGCGGCTGGCGATCGTATCTCGACCGCGGCGGCCTAGGCAATGGTCTGGTGTTGAGACCGGACGTCCAGCTCGGAAATCACTCCTTATCAAAAATTCGCACGGAGAAAATATCAACCTATGTGCACCCCCTTTGAGGAAGTAGCATCTTATGGGCGTGTCTAGTCGCAATGTACGGCGCTCAGTGATGGCGTAATTGAATGAATCATGGGCAGGTGTAAGCTCAACTCATGGGTCGACTCCCGCTCAGAGAAATTAGTTTGGGACGATCTAGTCGAACCCCTATCAAGGACTCGCTTCCACTAATTACCGACCTCCGGTGCACGCGCGCGAGCGCTAGAAGAATCAGATCCTCCAACCCAAGGTTATGGGCGATTGTTGCGTAGCTTACTCTCGCTACCTCCAGTGCGACCGACTCGTCGACGTCGAGGACCTCTAAGCCTAGATTCAGCAATCTAGTCGATTCATAAGGCTCGACCTTCACTCCAATTTTGCTCGCAAGAACGGCCAGCGTTATCGCGCTTATAGAGCTCCGCTCAATGTTGTCTTCAACAATTTCCGCGCTAGGCTTGTCGTCGAACCAGTCGAGTAGGGCGGCTGAGTCCAGCAATACCCTGTCCTCATCCGCCTTCAATTGAGGACCCCTTTTATTAGCTCTTTTTTTGCCCTGGGAAGTTCGGCTGCGACTGCCACTTCAATCAACGATTGCTTGTCCCCCCTGCGATCGTGCAACGAGACCGTGAGTTTGTCACCGGGTTGTAGGTTCATGGCATGCCGGATCTTCGCTGGAATTAGCAATCTCCCTTCTTGATCGATCCTTACATTCTTCTTGATCATTTCATGCGTGGGGAAGTAGCCGAGAAAACGGGAATATACACCATTGTCCCCAAGATCAATAAAAAAATGGGGAATATTGACAAATGTCCCATATTCATTCGATAAGGACCATTTGGTAACGAGCTAGTTCTCCTTGAAGAGTCTTTCGAAGTCGTTGTCGATGCGGAGGTGAGCGCCGAAAACACCGCGGGTTTCGCGGCATGGCCCGCGACGATGTCAGTGGTCTGGCCGACAGGTTCCGCTAGTTCCAGGGTATGAGCCACTGGGTCCGGCTGGCCTTTCGCGACCCATCGAGGTTGCCTTATCCCTTGCGTGGGACCCAGATCGAGGGGATCTGTACGTTAGTAACGCACACGGAAAGTGGGACTATCCTCGGGTCGACTTTTCCGTCGGTCGTAGAGCCGCGTAGTCGCAATATTCGCGTTTCCAAGCCACTCTTGAACCATGGCGATGTCAGCATTGCGGAGCAGGGCGTCCGTCGCGGCTGTTGTGCGCAAGGAATGCGGCGTAAGCCCTTGGACCTCGAGGGTTGGGCCAGTGAGCGCGCCGTAGGGTCCGTGGTAAGAAGCGGGTCAAATCGGACATGAAATTGAATTAACCGATTGTTTTCATTGACAATCAACAAGCTGTTTTTTCGTCAGTTCTCATCGAAAATCTTCATACGCTTCCCGCGACCAGAGAGATGACGCTCGCGTTGGTCGCTTTCAATGTAGCGATCGGTGGTGGCCATTGAGGCGTGACCGGCGTCGTCGCGAACATGCTCACGAGGCCGCTCCACGACGTCTTGTGAAATGCCGGTATGTCGCAACCAGTGAACGGTAGCTTCCTTCAATTCAGCTGCGTCTTCGCCAAGGCCCTCAGACACCATACGGTCGTGAGCCAGATCAAAGCACTGTTGCACGATGCTCCTGATCCAACGCGTACTCCTGACAGACCCTTTACTGTGAGTTTTTGAGACGAGCGGTGTCGTTTCCCCAGGAGTAGGTAGTTCTGATGTCAGCTCCAACGAGTTTCGGTATCTTCGCAGCGCATCTAGCATCTTATCGGATACGGCGACAGTTCTATCTTTGTTGCCTTTCCCGATGACATGAAACCACCAACTCCCGTCTCGATCTCGCTGAAAGTCACCCATGGTAGGAGTCGATCGACCGTCAGCGACAAGCTCCGAAATCCGTAAATACATGGCATAGAGTGCAGTCATTACAAAGAGTGTTCGTTCATGCTCACTCGGATCGTCAGCTGCCATTATTTCCGCGGTTTCAAGAACGTAGTCCCATTGGAGCTCGCTGATCCGCCTTACAGGCGCCCGATTCTGGCTGCGCCTCAAGAACTTACTTTTTTGCCTTATCAAAGCAACAGGATTTGCGTCGACCCAGTCTTCTTGTGTGAGGTAGTCGTAGAACGAAGACAGGATTGCAAACGTCGCCTGGACAGAGGCAGCAGAAGGACGATAGTTTTTGACGTCGGGTCTAATGCCGCGCTTGAACTGGGATTTGCTGACGGCGACGACGAACGGCCGCCATTCGGGATTTGGGACACGCTCGCCAGCCTTGCTCTTGAAGCGCGCGACATTCTTCAATCCGATCCAAGATTCCGGTGGATCCTGAACGAAACTGATGAACTCCACGATATGCTCGCGCTCCAGACGATGCGCGGAGCTCTTGTGAACAGACCAACTCCATTGCAACAGTCTCTCGACGTCGCGCCGATACGCGTTGAACGTCGCCGGTGTACCGTCATAGCTCAGCAGAAAGCCGAGTGCTGATGCCAGGTCATCACGGGCGCCACGGATTGGCTTGCCAGCGAACCAAGCATCAACGGAATCAAGAAGTGATTGCCGAGCGCGACGTCCGCGAATGTGGCTCAAGCTATCAAAAATAGGTCGTGGTCTAGGTAGGCTGCGACTCATACGCCTAAATATAGGGGTTTCAAGCTATATCCACCACTTCCGATAACAACAATTATCGGAAGTGGTGGAGGTGAGCTTCAACGTGCTTACCCTCAAAGTACTCCGTTCCCCCTGCTGTGACTCACAATCAGAATGATGGGCATGAGCGACTGCTAGCTACGTTGAGGGTCACCTTGAACAGCAACGCCGTGATGGCTCAGACCAGTGTTCAACGTAGTGGTCGATTCAGGAGTGGACAGGCACACGATTCAGGAGCGAACTGCATCCGCCTGTCCTAGCTGCTTGCCTTTGAGTCACAGCTTCCTGCTAGCCGACGCTTGCTTTTATCTCTGAGGACTCATCGGACTCAGATTGGCGTTGTTGTTCGGTCCGACCGACCAAAGCACCCCATCACGTTCGATTTCTCGGTAGAACCAGTCGTGAAAACCGTGCGCCAAAAACCATTCGAGACGGTAAGTGCCCCAGTTTATGCGATTCGTTTCGACGTCCTGATTTTCTTGATCGCCCCACCAGGCAAGTATGGCCTGCACATCGCTTTGACCGATCGGCATCGAGAGAATTCGACTCATCCACGCGGCAATGTTTGTGTGGCGCTCGTCCATCGGCAAGCCAACGCGTTGTGCGGCCATCACGTGCGGGTAAAGTGCGAGATCGGCGACACTGATAGTGCCGGCAACGAATTCCAGGCCTTCCAGACCCTTTTCCAGACGATCATAGAGTACCTGCATATCACTAGCGGCTGCCTCGCGCAGGCCACGCGGTGCGTCAGGCAGGTCGCCGAATTTGAAAATTGCACAGTTGGTCACAATCGGGTCGATCAATGTGTCGGCGATTAACTCCCATTCCTTACATCGCGCGAATTCTTGCGGAGACGACGGCAGCAACGATGGCACTTCTGGAAATCGGACATGCAGGTACTCTAGGATCGTTGCGGAGTTCCGCACGACTGTCTCTGCATCTTCCAAGATCGGCACCAAAGCAGAGACTTATACGGTAGTGTCGTTCTCCGATTTACCTCACAACTTGATGGCAGCCTTCTTCTAGGTTGTCCACGAGTGCGGGGTTCTCGGCGGCGACATCTCCACCTCGTATCGATTCAAGATGATCACAGTCCACTTTGCTCACTCCAGGCTGAGGTCGCACGATATTTACGATGTGACGCCTGGCTTTTTTTCCATATAGTCGAGTAACACGAGGGGTCTAGGGTTACATAAGTCTTTGAGGTTGAGATTATGGATACCGTGATTGGGCAGCGCTCGCGCGCGAGCGTTTTGAATCATCAAGCTCTCCAAGGGTTGTCATTCGCGACAAAAGGCACTACAGCGATCTATGTGTGTGTTTTGCTCATGTCGTTGCTGTTTCCTGTCCCTTGGGAAACGGACTTTACGATATTTGTAACTGCAGCAGCCTGCACGGCTTCTTTCATTGCGTGTTTGTGGGTTCGAAGGGCACAGCCTGAGCCGGGCTCCGCCCACACGATCTTGTTCCTGCTAGTCTTTATCATGGCACTCCAAACAGGGTCCGTTCTGTTTGTGATCGCGGACCCCCTGCATTCGACCAGTCAGATTCTCGTACTGCTGGCCGTTTCGTTCTTCATCACGAATCGCTTTTGGTTCTATGCTTCTCTTTTCTTCGTAATCGGGTGTTGGGCTCCGGCCGCTTTTCAGGGGTTCGTTAGTGATGCACCAACAACCGAGTGGCAGCAGTGGACCCGAATGATGGTGATCGCAGGCGCCATAGCGGTTGCGACCTTCGAGTCACGCCGACGCGCGATTCTGGAAAATGGCCACTTGTCCAAGGCCGACTTAGACATCCCCCACGAAGTTGGTTGGGACCAGCTAGCGGATACCCAGCCCGATGAATTGGCGGCTGGAGTAGCACATGAGTTCAACAATCAATTAGCGATAATTAGTGGCAACGTAGAGTTACTCCGACAGGAGGATCGACTACCTCACCATGCTCGCGCTCGACTCAAGACGATCATGGACGCCGTTAGATCTAGCGCCGATTGCAACAGAAAACTTTTGATCTACGCGGGTCACTGCCAACCATCAATCCGTCAGGACAGCTTATCTGAAGTAGTCCGCGATTCTGCAGCTACTGTTTTCAGCTGGTACGGTAGCGAGACGGGTATCGATGTCTCCGCAGCGGACGATATTCGCGCGTCTTTTGACAAAGCACTATTGCAGAGTTCTATCGTTGAGCTTCTGAAGAACGCTGTTCAAGCCACTGAGAAATCGAAACGACGGATTTTCATTCGCTGTTGGAAAGCGAAGCTCAATCCGGATCTCACAACGGAGCTACAGTTCTTCGGCCATCAGAGAGAAGGTGCCTATGTGTTCGTAGAAGTTATCGATAACGGTGCTGGTATGGATAGGCCAACACGGCAGAGAATGTTTCGTCCATTTTTCACAACTAAACCGTCTTCACCTGGACTGGGGCTGTCACTAGTTGCTGGCGTCTTGAGATCGCATAGCGGGTGCGTGTGCGTTGACAGTCGTCTTGGATCCGGCACTCGAATCGAGATCGCCATACCTACATCGAACTAGAATCGGGGGGCATTCAATCTTCGTCAGTGCAGCTAGCTTACACGGGCGCTCGATCACTAACTCCTTACACACTGCTTTGCAGGATGATTCGGTTCGTTGGTCATTGGAACTAGAGTCCGACCAAAAATCCCGTAATCGAAGAAGGGCCCGCTAGAGCGATCCGTTCCTAGCAGTTCCCGCACGATCCACCTTTCGCACACTGGCCAAAAACTAGATAACCAAAGAGTTGGATTCGTCAACTCGGTCGAGTAATGAAGTACCTGTCACTTCTCTACTTCACCGTGGGCCCGCGTCTTGTCTTCGGCATGCTGAGTTATGTGTACTCTGAGGTACAGTCCGCCCAGAATTTGAAGCAGCGCCACAATGATCCACCCCACGTCACGCAGGTCGTAGATACCAATATATGCAGTCCCACAAAGTGTCAGGACTCCGGAAACCACTAGGGCAGTTGGCAACGCTGCGTTAGCCACACTCATGTTGTTTGTTTCCTGACGTCGCCGAGATTCCCAGGCCGCAGGTTACCGAGGAGCGAAGCATAATGACACGCATTGGCTCACAGATTCGTCGCAAAACGCCGACAGCACGTATCTTGATGGAACGCTTAACTTCTCTTTAGAAGTCGAGGTCAGTCGTGCTGTGATCTGGTTGTCTACGCCTTGTCGTGAAGTTGACGACTATCGCCCGGTGCTTGATCTCGATCAAACATGCCGTAATCGCGAATCACATGTGCGATCCTGAGATGATAATCATCAAATATTTCAGACCGACCTTTCGATTGCGCCTTGCGATGTGAGGCCAGGGTACGCCACCGCTTTATCGCTTCCTCATCCTCGAAGAACGAAAGCGATAGCAGTTTGTCAGGATTTGTTAGGCTCTGAAACCGCTCAATCGAAATAAAGCCCTCTATCTGCTCTACGAGAGGTCGCATCTCTGCAGCGATATCGAGATAGTGGCTCATCTTGCCTGTACGAGGCTCTACTTCGAATATCACTGCAATCATTTCTAGTCTCCCATTACGCATAGCTTGCCGTATGACCGCATCCCAGCGTGACATGCCAACAGAGTCGAAACTAGGACCGGAATGCGAGCCACCTAGTGAACGAAAAAGGGCCCGCCGGAGCGGACCCTTCGTACCCGCGCTCACACGATCTACCCTTCGCACACAGGCACTGGATACAGTAATGGAAAACTCCTACGCGTCAAGTGGCGCACCGAAGCGCATCCAGGTCGACAATGGCAGCGAGTTCATCTCGAAGGCGCTGGATCTGTGGGCTTAGGAAAACGATGTCACGCTCGACTTTTCCAGACGCTGTAAACCCACGAATAACCCATTCATCGAATCATTCAACGGCAACTTCCGCGGCCAGTGTCTGACTCTGATCTGGATCTTGTTGCTTGACGATGCGCAGCAAGAAATCGAAGCTCGGTGCGACGGTTCCTACGAGTATTGGCCGCATCAATCGCTCGGAGATCTGATGCCCAATCAGTGACGATACGCCGCGTTACACCACTGGTTCGAAGTAGAAATGGTCATCAGCCTTTCGTATATAGCCAGCCGTTGGACTTGGGAACGCGGTTCCGAGCAACAACGTCGACTCAGCGGCTAGTTCTTCGAACATGGCGAGCCGCGTAACGACAGATCGATCAGGGCTCGTATCGAAGCTGCTCGACCATTCGGGGTGCGCAAGCTGAGCGGGATGGTGAATGAAGTCCCCCGTGATCAACGCAGTCTGCGAGCTGCTCTCGATGCGCACAGAACAATGGTCTTCGGTATGTCCCGGTGTGGAAACGAGACGGATGCCAGAAATGATCTCCGCGTCCGCCTTCACGAAATCGACCAGGCCTGCCTCAACGATGGGTGTCAAGGAATCAGCAAAGAGCTCTGCGCGTGCGGGATCATCCAATCGTGCTTTCCAGTACTCGTACTCTGCCGCAACGAATAGGTATCTTGCGTTCGGGAATGTAGGAACCCAACGGCCGTCGCGTAGAACCGTGTTCCAGCCGACATGATCGATATGAAGATGCGTGCAAACGACAATATCAATGCTCTCAGGCGCAAAGCCTGCACGAGTCAGATCTTCAAGCCAAGGCATCGACATCCGATTCCATATCGGGACCCTACGTTTCTTTCCATTGCCAACGTTAGTATCGACCAAGATCCGTTTGCCGTTCGCTTCGATGACAAAGCTATGCACAGAAAGCTTGAGCCCTCCCCGAGCACCCAGGTGTGAGGGTTGCATCCACCCAATATTCGCCAAGGCGCTTCGTTCAGCATCGGGCAGCAAAAATTCGCCGAAGCCCTCGCCCTCCATCTCGACGACCTTCGTCACTTTGTAATCGCCAATCTGCCAATGTGCAAATGGCCCGACGTTAAACGATTTCCCGTTAACGGCGAGGCGTTGTAGAGCGAGCCGAACAACTCCAGTGAGTCTTTTCAACAGCATTTACCGAGCATTATTGCTTAATTAGATTAGACTGTACAATCTAATTCAGGATATGGCAACGTTGCGACATGGCGAGAAAAACCCGCGACACCATCTACAGAAGAAGCACCTCTGATGGGCGCATCCTTCAAGCTGCGCGGAGCCTCTTCCTCGCGCGTGGATCGGCCGGCGTCAATATGGATCTCATCGCAGTCGAGGCGGGTGTGGCGCGACAGACAATCTACAACCGATTTGGCAGCAAGGAAGCCGTGTTCAAAGCGGCCATTGCCGCGCATTGGGAAACACTGAGCGCGAAGCTCTCGTGTCAGTTCTCATTGGATGAGAAACCGGACAGAGTCTTGCGTGACGTTGCCGACACTGTTTTGGACTTCATTGAGCGATACGATCAGGTTGCGATGACTCGGATGGTCATCGCCGAGAGTTTCTCGAATCCAGCCCTGGCAGAGACGTTTTTCGAGCTGGGCAAGCAGCCAATTCGAGCGAAGTTCGTCGACTACCTTGAGCAGGCCAACGAACATGGAATCCTGAGTTGCATTCATCCCAGCATTGCCTGCGATCAGTACTTAGGCATGATTCAAGAAACCCTTCTTTGGCCCCGTGTTATGGGGCTACCAGTGGAAGGCATAGCAAACGATTCCGTTATTGATGATGCAATAGAGACCTTCTTGGCTCGATATCAACCGCTAAAGCTAGAACATCAATAGTCGCTAACCGCTAGTCAAGCACCTTAGCTTTCTGAGACTAGTATATGGTTGCCAGCCAAGAGTTAGCTCCCGGGTCCGGGTTACCCGAGAACGACATAGTGGACTTTGACACTCAAGCCGGGATTGTTCGACATTCGAAAACTGTTCGAACTCTCTTAGTCGAAGCCTTGATTCACTATGGCACATCCGCGACTGTCGTCCTGGCGATTGCATCGGTTCGTAACGATGTTGATTACTGGCATGCGGGACTGTTCTTCTCTCTTGGAGTCGGAACGTATTGTTTCTTCGCTTGGGCGGTGAAAGTGCCAGTGCTTGTGCGCTTTACGTCGCCGATGATCCAGTTTCTTACCAGTATTTCTGTTGGCGCTGCAATGTCCGCCATAGCGCCAGGTACGTCCTGGTACATGATTTCCGGTCTATTCTTCGTTTTCGCATTCTCCTCAGGATCGCTGACTCCCTCGAGAGCCGTAGTCGCTGTCGCGTATGTCGTGCTAACCGTTTTCGGACTATTCGCCACGGATCGCCTTCGTGCACCAGGCCTAGATACTATTGAGGAAGTCTCCGTCTTTGTTCTTTCTTGCGCAGCCATTCTAACTTGGTCCATACGCTTTGGAATGACAGCTGGTAAAAATCGGCGCAGGCTGCGCATGTCCACTAGAGCACTCAAACAGGCCAAAGCCGCAGTTGTCGCACAAAAGCAAGATCTTGAGCTGGCCGTTGCCAGGCGGACCGCTGAGCTAGAGGAATCGAAAGCGGCGGCGGAGGCGGCAAGCGAAGCAAAGAGTCGCTTCCTCGCCAATATGTCGCACGAGGTCCGCACGCCGCTCAATGGCGTTCTAGGCATGACCGCTCTGCTCAAGGAGTCACCCTTGCAGCCCGATCAAGGGAAGATGGTCGACATTGTACTAAGCAGCGCTCAATCCTTGCTCACCGTCGTCAACGATATCCTTGATTTCTCGAAAATCCATGCCGGTCAGTTAACGGTATCAAGTCAAACGGTAGATCTACGATTCACCCTTCAGCCACTTGCCGACCTATACGTGGCACTGGCGCAGCAGCGAGGGCTTGAAATGAACGTGTTTCTGCCCGAAGAGCAGGAAAGTACCGTAGCGTGCGATCCGGAACGTCTTAAGCAGGTCGTATCAAACCTGCTCAGTAACGCGCTGAAGTTCACCGAGAAGGGCAAAATAGAGCTACGTGCTGTCAATGCTGCGCCGTCAGAGACAGGGTGGATCATTGAGGTAGAAGATTCCGGAATTGGAATTCCCGAGCATGAGCTGGATGGAATATTCGATGAATTCTCCCAGGTTGATGACAATTGGGACCGCCGGTTCGATGGCACAGGTTTGGGACTCGCTATCTGTAAGAACCTTATGCAGTTGATGGGAGGGACGATCGACGTGCGCAGCGTGGTCGGACGCGGTTCCACTTTCCGGGTCACTTTGCCGCGTAAGGCAAGCCAAATAGAAACACGAGAAGTTGCGCCCAACCCAGCGTGCCCACAGAAAAGCGTAAGTGGCTTGCCGATCCTTGTTGTAGAAAAGAATAAGATTCACCAGAAGATCGCCTCCAAGATGCTCAATAAGTTGGGCTATAGGGTCGTCATTGCAGACTGCGAGAGTGACGCTCTAGCACTCCTCGCTCGCGAGAGGTTCAGCGCAATCCTAATTGACTACGAATCGCGTGATTCGCAGAATTCGAAAACCATCGAATGGATTCAGAACAACGACCGTTTGGTCTCTAATGAACTCCCAATCATTGTAGTTACTGCGGACAAGGGGACCGCAGACCAAGTACGTTCCGAACACAGTGGAATAAACGAATATCTACGAAAGCCAATCAAAGTCGCTGAGTTAGCTGCGGTGCTCCAAAAGTGGATCGTCCATGATACTGCGATATCTAAAGAGCATCGTGAATAAAGTAACCGCGAAAGAACGACAGCGGTTGACACGACCACCTCCTAAAGAGAGCAAGGTCTAAAATGAAACAAAAGCCTGGCCACCACCTAGGTGTAATAGTCGGTACCTGCTCTGACGGACAGTGTCCGACCTGACCTAGACTTTGAAGCGTCCGCTATTCCCAACACCGGATATTCGAGCGGCAAATTGCTTCATGAGCTTACCGTCGGCAGACCTCCACAAGAAGCTGCTCACAGTACGTGCAAACCAACG
The DNA here is from genome assembly GCA_963922335.1 of uncultured Chromatiales bacterium. Lineage (GTDB taxonomy): Bacteria > Pseudomonadota > Gammaproteobacteria > Steroidobacterales > Woeseiaceae > CALBPI01. The sequence continues at coordinate 33,672 of CAWUIB010000013.1, forward strand.
ATTTCCACATCGCAGAGCGGCCCACCGGTTTCAGTTAAGGTGACCTCAAGGGTCAGGTCCGACCTGCCTTCTTCCTTCGTGAATACGGACGCGTAAACAGACCAAGTATTCTTGGCAACTTCGACTTTCATTACGTTGAGGTGCAAGTCTGCGGGAGGGGTAACTACGTTGCGTCCATACTCTCGAACACAGTCAGCAATCTGATCCGCTGTGTAACGTACCCCTCCAGAGATCGACGCGATCTCCTCGTACTGTCGATTCGCCAGTAGTTCAAGAAGGTGGCGTGCCGTGGTGTCAATCTCAGCGGGGTAGATGGAAGTAACCTCGTGGAATACTGTAGCACCGCGAGTGGCCGCGATCGATCATTTGCCGTCGCACGTTTTTTCTGCACACGAGCGACTATTTTTCACGCTAGAGAAGCCTACAGTCTCGATCAGACCTGACAACGACTGTACGGTCGGGTCTGAGTTATCACACCTAGACGTTCCCATTTCTACCAGGATATGCGGATGAAACACATCGATAGCCGCCTTGGATACGGAACGCCGATCCGGATTGCTATCCAAGTAACCAGTCCGTATCGGGGAGCCTCTAAATCCAAGCACCGTGGTTAGATTACAACGATGCAGCATTAGTTCGCGAACTCCGTTATAAGCTCCGCGACATGATCGGTCGCCTCAAGCTCTGGAAAGTGCCCTACGTGATCGAGCGTAACGATGTTGACGGACTCGGCCAGCGCCTCCGCACTGCGCCAACTTTCGGGAGAGTGCGATCGGTCCTCACGGCCCCAGATGCTAATAGCCGGTTGTCTTGCCACACCGAGCGGCACGCCGGGGATCAGATATCTCTGATAGGCACTGCTCAACGACCATAGCGCACCGTTGTTCATTGCGGTCATCGAGGTCTCGGAGAACCTGGCTCTGGTCTGTGGGTCAGAGACTACCAATGAAAACCAGTCGTTGAGCCGGCGACGGCCCATTCTCTTCATCGCCCATTGGCCGATGAAGGGCTTTGCCAAGATACGCTTGGGATCACGCCGTGCTTTCCACTCGGCGAACGTCTCAACCGTTCCGGTCTGGATCAGCACCAACTTATCCACGAGGTCGGGATATCGTACGGCGATGTCCGTTGCGGCAAGTCCTGCAGCACAAGAGAACGCCAGGATTGCCGGTTGCTGGACAACGCTTCGCACGAATGCCGCAACGCAGTCGTTGGTCTCGAGCCAGTCGAATCGAAAGCGCGATTCCGTCGCAGAGAATCCCATAGCCGGCAATTCGAAAACAATCACTCGAAATCGACTTGCGTAGCGGTCCAGAAGTTCGTCATACGACTCAAGGGTCAAGGGCGGATCGGCAGAGAACACGATTGGTTGACCTCCGCCCCGAGCGCGATAGCGAAACTGTACGCCACGTACATGAGTGAACTGTATGTCAGCTTTGGATTGTGAAGCCCAACCGGTTCGATAGTCCTGCTGTCGTTTGCGGCCACCACAGGTATCGACGCAGCAGCCGAGTTTCGAGAGCGTATTCCACATCAGTGCAACTGACTCTTGCCGTCCAGAACAGTCACGGGCGCCGAATAGAACTTCAGGTCCGCCGCTTCTCCGTACCGCTCTTGAATTCGTTGGTGCCAGGCATCGCTGTAGAAGCGCTGCGCTGCCTCTGCGTCCTCCCAGAGATAGATGCCACCCAACTTTCTCCCGGTGGCAATGGTGAAATACTTGTAGTCCAATCCGGCAATATTGGCGTACTCCGGCAACGCCTGTGCCATGCGATCTCTTATCATTCCATTTGGTGCATACCACGGTGCCGAGACGCGTACCACGGAGACGACGCCGTCGCGGCCGGCTTTTTCGTGCGCCGCGCTCGGCTGCTTTTCCACCACTTCAAACCAGGTCAGTTTTGCCGACTCGCCATACGTGTCCTGAATACGGGTGTGCCACTCATCGGAGAAGAAAGTAACCGCGTCGCTTCGGCTGTCCCAGAGGTATACGCCACCGAAGACATCATCGGAGAACGTGAAGTACTTTCTCTGCAGCCCCGCAACCGTGCGGAACTCCTGAACGGATTCGATAAAGGCACTGGTGATCTGTTCGTCCGCAATAGCCGCGGGTCTTGGTATTTCAACCAGGACCGCCACTAGCGAAGTCTTGGGTGTAGCGGTACAGCCAACCAATGCTACCAACAGAGACAAACAACTTGTAAAGATGATAAATCGGCGCATCGACTAACCTCGCGAACCCTAGCGACTTTCACGTACGAGATATAGCAATGAGGGTGTTCGTCGTATACGCTCAAAATTGCAAAAGAGTTTTTCATCAGGGAAACGCCATGTCGCCTCAATGGAACGACATCGAGATTTTTTTGGCCGTTGCGGAGCGGAAGACCCTGTCGCAGGCGGCCTCCGACTTAGGCCTTTCTGTCGCGACGGTGACTCGTCGTCTTGATGCTCTGGAGAGCAGCCTTAAATTGACACTGGTGCGTCGCACTACTCGGGGTGCCGTGTTGACAGAAGCTGGGAAGCGGGCTCTGAAGGATGCCAAGGCCGGGGCGCGGCACTTGCGGCGATTTGTGCGTGTTGCAGAGTCGATTGCCGAAGGTGAAGCGGGCTTTCGCGTGCGAGTCTCCTCGACCGAACCGATGCTCGCTGGCGTCTTGGCTCCTCGCCTCCCACTGCTGTTCGAAGAACTGCCAAGCGCCAACGTTGAATTCGAAGTGAATCGGGACCTGTCGGATCTCACCTGGGGCGACGTCGACATCGCCGTTCGGTTAGCGCAACCTAACGCAGAATCTCTGATCGGTCGCCGATTGAATCGAATCGAACTGGGTCTCTATTGCTCAAAAAGATATCTGCGCCGCCGAGATCCAGCAGACCTTGATCTCGCCAATGAGGATCTGCTGTGGCTTGATGCTAAGTACCAGGGCATAGCGGAGAACAACTGGCTATCGGCGCATGATCTGGAAAAACGGGCGAAACTTCGCTCAACAAGTATCCGCGTTCTAGAGCAGGCGTGTCTCGCGGGCGTCGGTATCGCGCCCCTACCTAAGTTTTCCGCCCCACCTAACTTGGTTGAAATTTCCGGACCAAAACTACCACCACGCCAACCGTGGATTGTCTTCCACCGAGATACTCGACGCGACGAACGTATGCAAAAAGTTCGAGATTGGATAGCGAGTAGCTGCAACGCAGCCTTCTAGACTAACGCCGCCAACCACCGCAGAGTGGAAGCGCACTGCTACGATCGCTTGTTCTCCTCATATGCGCCAACGAGCATCTCCAGGAGTCGTTGACGACCGACACCGGCGGACAACTGCGATTGAATCCGGGCGCTGCCCATCCCTCGAGCCGGTTGTAGATCTGTAGAAGCTGACACCGGGAGGGCCAAGCCCATGACAAAGCCGCTAGTGCGGTTTGGTTTGATCGTCGCGAACTGTCGCTTGTCTTTGAGTCCGACATAAGTCTTGCACGGCACGACCTCGACGCCGGGCAAGGAACGTGCGTGCTCGATGAGTGCATCGTAGTCGGCTTTGACGTCTTCGTCGATCTTTTGCCGCAAGTCATTCGCCAGCACATCGGGCTGGGTCCAAGGCACATCGTTGGTGTACTCGCGCACAACCGCAACAGCGGTATAGTGACCTAAGCCATGCTCCGATTTGAGCATCGCAACTTGCGATTTTTTGTCATCGGGCGTTCGGCTCAGAAGATCAAGCCAATACGACAAACCATGGCCGGTCTTCTCCGCCAGGTTTTCGATGATACGAGCATGCATCTCGCCAGGGCTAAGCGCCATGAGCATTCGTCTCCTTGTTTCCGATATGGGCAACAAGCTTCCGTCTGAGGAGACGGCGCCATCCGAGCGAAAGGAATAGCTTCAGGACAATCTGAGAAGCCCGGAACCCTGTCTGCTGCAACTCGAGCAGCGTGCCGCGTTCGCAATCAGATAGCCGGAAATCGACAACGGTGTCCACACCTTGCGCTCTCCAGGCAATCGAAAGATGTTGCTTGGGGACCAGGGCCAGTACCTCGCAATTGACGGTTCCATCAAAGCCAGGACCTGGATCAGTACGAAACGTAAACACGTGACCGACGACGGGCTCAAACGTGTTCGGCATCAGCCAAGCGGCAAGTTCCTCACTGTCTGTAAGCGCCTCCCAAACGACGTCTCGGGCGTATCCCAATGTCACTGATTTACGAATGGAACCCATACTACTTCCTCTTCTTCTTAAGGTGCTCGCCCAACGCGGACAAGCGCTGATCCCAGAACTTCTCGTACTTTGTCAGCCATTGCATAACGGGGACCATTGTTGATGCGCTGACGCGATAGATTGTTCGGCGACCCTCTTTTCGACTCGATACCAACGCTGCGTCCCGCAGGACCTGTAGATGCTGAGATACCGCCGGTTGGGAGATCGAGAGATGTTCCTTCAGCTCCCCCACGGACTGCTCCTGGTCATACAGAAGATCGAGTAGCGCCCGTCGATTGGGATCCGACAAGGCCCGGAACACGAGACTCGTTAGATCCGGTCTTTCCTGTGGGGCGGCCGCTGAACGCAAAGCTTTCTCATAAGTATTGACTTATCTTTATTATATAAGTGATTACTTATTTGTCAACCGCCACTGGTGTCGGCTTTGCCGCGAACCCGCCGCCGAATTGCTGATCTGAACCGTTAGAGCGGTCGATGCGAGCTTTCCCTGCGGCCGTGGTTCGTCACGGCAGTCAAAAAACGTTATACAAAGAAAACGATCACCCCCACATGAGTTCGGTGAATGCTCAAGCTTCAGTCTTGTCTCCCCCATTCCTTTCTCGTCTTCCTTCTGATCGCTGAATCAACCGTCGCGGCGCAAACAACCGCCGAAGAAGCCAGAGCGCTGATTATCGCGGGAGACTTCGATGCCGCCGCCGATCTACTCGATGATTGCCTGACAAATCAGCGTGGCCGATCGGCGCTGGCGGATTGTGCGATTCAACGCGCAAAGATCGATTTCTATCGCGCAGACTATCCGGCGGCGACGATTCGTCTGAACCGATATACCCGGGATCTGAGTCTTTCTTCAGCGCAAGCGATACAAGTGGAGCAAGTACGTGGCGCGATCAAGCTCAAGCTGGGTGACTACTCGAGCGCGATCGCCCACTTCGATGTCGCCCTTAAGCGCGTCGTGGAAGATGCTGACCCGGATGCTGAGATGAAGATTCTTAACAACATCGGTGTGGCCTACCTCTACATGGAAGACTATGAAGCGGCGTTGGAGACGTTGCTGTCTCTGAAGACCAAGTTCGCCGGCAGAATGTCGCCAACCACCCACGCATCGGTGCTCTCCAACATCGGTGACGCGAAACTCCTTCTCGGTCAGTACGATGATGCTCTGTCCTTTCACCGTCAGGCATTGCAACTCCGAGAGAATATTGGAAACCCCGAGCGGCTCGGGCTCTCCCACCGCAGCATTGCCGAAATCTATCTGGAGCTGGATCGGCTTGACGATGCCATGTTTCACGCTCAGTCCGCTGTTGACCTAGAGACCGAACATGGATTGGACGCCGCCAAGGCGTCGAGCCTTATCACATACGCCGAGATCCAGTTGAAGCAGGGCGACCTGGACGGTGCGCTGACCTCCGCCGAGAACGCATTGGAACTCTGTCAACGCCTCAATCTGAAGGGATTGGCCGTTGGCGTTCGACGTCATCTCGCCGAGATTCACGAAACGAGGGGCAATCTTCAAGAAGCGCTAGTTCATAGTCAGGCGGCGTTTCAAGACCAAGTCTCTCTTCACAACGAGGCGACCAGCGTGCAGTTGGCTAGGGCCGAAGCTGACCACAAGATAACGACCGCACAGTTGGAGCATGCCGAAGAGATGAGAACCGCGGAACTCGAGCTCATACGAGAACGGGTGCGGCTTAGGTTCCTGATCGTCGCCGTGGTCGGCGTGGGAGTCCTTGCTGTGGGCGGCTACATGTTCTCAGTCGTGATGGAAAGCAAAAACTATCAGTTACGGACGGCGAACAAAGCGCTCGAACTGGCCAATCAAAGGACCGAAGCTCTCGTTGCGGCCCTGCCCATTTGCGATAGCTGCGTCGATCTTTGGCAAAGTTGCGATGGCAGTTGGGCGCCGCTTGAAGACTATGTCGAACAACAGAAAGCTAAGCGACCGAACAACGAAATCTGCCAGATATGCTCATGTACATTACCCAACGCATAATCTGTTGTCGCCACGCGGTCCGAAAACTGATCATTCACGCATTGATGCTCGACATGCCGCCTTCGTCGTACCGATTTCCGGCCACCTTGTCGGCAAGAAGATGCAATAGAGCTAGTTCCTCGTCGGTCAGCTCTATCGTGTGAGCACCCAGGTTCGTCTTCAAGTTCGCGATCTTCGTTGTACCGGGAATCGCCATGATATGAGGACCACGAGACAGTACCCACGCCAACGCCACCTGAGAAGCCTCGCATTCCTTCGATCTGGCGATGGCTGTAATCTCGCCCACTAGCTCAACGTTAGCGTTGTATGCATCACCCTGGAATCGCGGGGTACTCGAACGAAAGTCACCCGCCGAAAGCGACTCTTTCGTCAGGTGCCCTGACAGCATTCCGCGCCCCAGTGGCGAGTACGCAACCAGTGATGCGCCGACGTCGATGCACGCTGGAATAACCGATGCTTCAATGTCTCGACTGAATATCGAGTACTCAGATTGAACAGCGGAGATAGGGTGAATTCGAGACGCTTTACGAATGGTGTCGCCTGACGCTTCTGACAGGCCAATCCATCCGACTTTTCCTTCGCTCACCAGTTCCGCCATCGCGGATACCGTCTCCTCGATAGGAGTCGATGGATCCACTCGATGCAGATAGTAAAGATCGATGAAATCAGTTTGCAGTCGCTTTAGCGACCCCTCAACCGCTCGGCGGCAGTTCGCTCGTGAGCCGTCCAGCCCGGTAAATGCGCCGGTGACTTCATCACGGGTCGGCCCGAACTTTGTCGCGATGAACACCTTGTCTCGACGATCTCGAAATGCCTCCCCCAGCAACCGTTCGTTAGCGCTCCCGACGCCGTACATTTCGGCAGTATCGAAATGCTGAACGCCGAGCTCGATCGCCTCGTGCAGTAGCTGGATCGCCTGACGCTGTTCGGTCGGTGGCCCGTAGAATTCCGATAACCCCATACAACCAAGGCCGATAGCCGGCATCGATACATTGGTCGAACCGATGGTTCTGATTTTCATGGTATCCCCTACGGTCTGATGAAAAGAAAGTGCAAGTAGGGGCGGTCTCCCGCCCCTACTTATCGTTGTGGTGTCAAAGCGGACTAAGTGCAAACCAAGTGCCGTAGACCCCGTTTACGTCTAGAGGACTGCCGTCTCCAGAGAAGAAGTAAACCGGATCGCCACGATATGTCCATTGGCGACTGCCATCTTCGCGGTCGATAATGGCCCACGCACCCAGCGGTACATCATCCGCTTCCGCATACAGCGGTGGCCAAGTTACCGCGCATCCTCCGTTGCAGTCGGAGTCGCCAGACCCATCGCCTTCGGCGTCGTTACGATCATCGTCGAATCGATAGAGTGAAAAACCGGTCCGATCAGAACGTGTGTCGGCACGCGCACCGGTACTGTCGACGTCCGCTACCGAACCCCGCGCTTCGAAGATCAGGCCGAAGTTGGTGTCGGTTACGGTTTGAACCGGCGCGATGCGAGCAGCGTGCCATACGCCCCCTACTTCGTCCCCATTCGCCTCACCAGCAGCCAAATCGTTAGAGAAATAGTAGAGCGGCTCATTTCGCACAGCCCATTGCAGGTTACCATCGTCCCGAGTAATCAGGCTGAAAGGAAACTGCGGACTTGCGGCTGCATCGGCAAACAGCGGCGGCCACGTTTGTGCACACCCGCCGTTGCAATCAGAGTCACCCGTCCCATCACCTTCGACGTCGGCTGCGTCGTTATCGAAGACATAGAGCGTGAAGCCATCGCGCGTATTCCGACTCGCAACGGGCGCCCCGTTCGCGTCAAGATCCGGCGTTGTGGTGGCGCCAACAACAATAGAACCGATCGCAGCACCACCACCGCCGACAGGGGTCGGACGTGCCACGAACCAAACGCCGCCGGCGCCCTCACCCAGCGTATCTCCGGGCGCCTGGTCCGGTGCATAGAAATAGAGTGGCAGACCATTCAGGGCCCACTGCGTCGTACCATCGTCTCTCTCTACGAGTGAGAACGGACCACCCGGCGTCGCTCCGCGGTCGGCGTACAACGGAGGCCAGGTTTCCGCACAACCGCCATTGCAATCAGAATCATCGGCGCCATCGCCCTCGGTGTCGTTTCGGTCGTTCTCAAACGTGTAGAGCGTAAAGCCTTCGCGATCCAAACGAGAGGTGTCACGACCCCCAGTACCGTCAACGTTCGATACGGAGCCCAAGCCGGCGAACACCGTACCCTGTGCCGCACCGGCAACTTCCGCTCGCTGCCAAGGGTCAGGACGAGCGACGAACCAAACATCGCCAGATCCGTCACCGTTGACTTCGGCGGCGTTCGCATCGCCCGAAAATTTGTACAGCGGCAAGCCCTTAAAGGTCCATTGCAGGGACTGGCCATCGTCTCGCGTGATAATGTCAAATGGACCCTCGGCCGAGGAGCTGTCTGTCGCTAGCAACGGCGGCCAGGTTTCAGCGCAGTTGCCGTTGCAATCCGAATCGCCGACGCCATCACCATCGGCGTCGTTGCGGTCGTTCTCGAATGTGTACAGCGTCAGGCCGTCGGCCAATTCTGCGAACACCAGACCGATCGGTGTATCCGATTGACTACCCGGCGCTTGTTGCTGCGGCGCATTCTGTGCCGGCGGAGGCGTTTGGGTATCGGGAGGGGTCACGGTTGGCGCGTTGTCATCTGAACTGCTGCAACCTGCTAACGCAGCTGCCACAAGCGCAGCTACTGTCGCTCGCTTTAGCAATGGGGGAAGGTTCTTCATGTCATTTCCTCTAGGTACAGTTACGTCGATGGCAGCCGGCTTGCCACTTGGACGTGACGTAAATGCCGTCAACGAGGAAAAACGTTCAAAACACGGAGGAAATTCGCGCTCAGTGAACTTTTGGGCCTGTCAGCCGCATTAAACATGTGATAGCTGCCAGAGGTGACACGATGAAGGCCCTAGCGCTGGACAGATCCATGCCGACCGGAACGACTGTGAACATAGATCGAGATACTGAAGATCGAGAATTGATTGGCGAAATAGTGGCCGACGCGAACATTGCCTCCTTCGAGCGCCTGTATCAGGTTTATCGGTATCGGTTGGGGCCCTTTATGCATCGATTCATTAAGGATCTAAGCGTGCACGAAGAAGCGTTTAACGACGTCATGATGACGGTGTGGCGAAAGGCACCGACCTACAACGGAACCTCGAAAGTATCAACGTGGATATACTCAATCGCCTACCGGCATTGTCTCAAAGCGCTGAATCGGACTCGGGACATTCCGGTGGAGGCCGACGAACAATCGCTGCCCGCTCCTGATGAACGAGCCAGTATCGAGCGCCGCGAAGTTATTGATAAAGCTTTACTGCAACTGAGCGCAGAGCATCGGTTGGTCATAGAGTTGTCCTACTTCGCGGGGCACAGCTATCGCGAAATCGGCGAAATCGCCGATTGTCCCGAGAACACGGTCAAGACCCGGATCTATCACGCCCGGCGAAAGCTGAAGGACCTGATGATGAGTCTGGGTGAAACGAATGCAGAGGAGCTCAACACATGAGCAACAATATTGAACAGTTGGTTACGAATCGCGAGATTGAAGAGGAACTCAAGATTGTTGACTACGTCGCTGGACGCATGCCGCTTGAACAGCGTCGGCAGTTCGAGGAACAAATTGTGGCCGATCCCGCGCTGGCTGCATCGGTCGCCCACGAGCGCTCCCTACGAAACGATCTCTCCGATAGCGGCGGCGCCGGTGTTCCGCCCGCGTCCGCTTTCGATAAAGTTCGGGACCAGCTGGCCCCACCCACCAAGCAGCCGAGTCAATTCCGCATGGCCGCTAGCGTCGCCGCTGTTCTCGGTCTCGCGGTCTCGCTCGTCTTGGTCATGGAGCGTGAACCCGCGCCAACGTATGAGGGTCTGTCATCAGAGTCCGTTTCGTTGTCGGATCGCTCCACTGATATCCGCTTGATGTTCGCTCCGGCGGCCGATGATGCGCTGCGGCAGCGCGTCAGCGAGAGACTCGGCTTCGACATTGTTTCCGGGCCAGGCCCGGGCGGCTCGTACGTCGTGCGGCCACGTAGTGGTGCTGCGGTCGGTGACCTGGATCAGTGGGTCAGTGACCCAGATGTGCGCTTTGCCGAGCGCATCGTTTACCAGCCATGAACACGACGATCCGACTCATTGCGGTGATCGCGGCTGTCCTAGTGGCACTTGGCAGCAATCCGGCTAGCGCGGAGAAACCGGCTCCCGAATTTGAGAACGCCTGGGTGGTTGTTCTGGATGATCCTCGACCGCCCCGGCGTCGGGGTTGGTCAAGCGGTTCCGGATACGGCGGCCAGTATGCCTACGACCAAGATCCAGCCCTGAAACGCCTCGCCGAGAGAATCGCGGAAGATTACGCCGTTGACGTTGAGGATCAATGGCCGATCCGTCGCCTGGGTGTACACTGCTTGGTGGTCAAGATCGATGAGAACCTTGAGCAAGTTCTCGATAACCTCCGTGCTGATGCCCGGGTTCAGTGGGTGCAACCACTGAACGAATTCAGTGGTATGACCGCAATTCAGTCGGTTGACGACCCCTACCGCGAGCTACAACCTTCACTCGATGCGATGCATATCTCCGCTGTTCGTGAAACGGCAACCGGTCGAGGCGTTACGATTGCGATCATCGACTCCGGTGTCGAAACCGATCACCCGGATCTCGCGCATGCTGTCATCGCGAATGAAGATTTCGTCGGCCGTGGCCGATCCGCCGAACATCATGGAACCGGCGTCGCAGGTGTTGTCGTCGCCGCGCGAGGAAACGATGAGGGCATCGCCGGGGTGGCCCCAAACGCGGGTCTCTATGCGTTCCGTGCGTGCTGGGACAGCGACAATGGTGGCACAAGTTGCAACAGTCTCACCCTTTCGCGGGCCCTTGAGCGTGCGGCAGATGCCGCGCCACACGTCGTTAATCTCAGTCTTACTGGACCGCCCGATCCACTTCTAGAGGCGCTGCTGACCGAGATATTGGCTGCGGGATCCATCGTTGTAGTGGCGGACTCGAATTCTGAAAACGAACGATTTCCGGCGGAACGAGATGGCATCGTATGGGCGACGACCGATGACGGCCAGCTATCGTCAGTACGAGTGTCCGCGCCAGGGCGAGATGTGCTTACAGCCCAACCGGGCCATGGCTACGATTTTATGAGCGGATCATCGATTTCGGCGGCGCACGTGACGGGTGTGATCGCCTTGTTGCATGAAACGATGCCGATGAAAACCGATCGTGAGCTGCTCATTCGCCTCAGTGAGAGTCGAGACGGGGTCGGTCGGCTTAACGCCTGCTTCGCCGTCCTTGGGCCTTCGCACAACGAATGTCAATCAGCGGACTAAGTAATTCAGCTGAAACGTAATCGTTACATCAGCGACCTGTTCGGACGGGACCGAGTCCGCGTTGGTTCCGCCAACAGAAAACAACGTGGAAAACCGACCTCGTGCGAACCCAGCGCCCGCTTCGAGCCAAGCGAAACTGCGTTGGTCTGCATTGGGCAGCAACCCCGCACCTACCGTGAAACGCGCAAACCAGTTTCGCCGAAACGTAGGCTGCCATCTAACTTCTGTGAGCACGCTTTCGCTGCCCCTGCCGTAGTAATCCGGCGACACCATGCCGGAGAACGTTAGCGCACGAGTGCGATGGTAGTCGACGCGCAGCTCGTCGTAGCGCCAGTCGGGTACATCGTCGAAGATATGGCGAGACACCGACAGCTCGATCGCTCGATCCGCTGCGATTGGCAGGAACCATCCGGCTGAAACACCCGCGTAACGCGTTAGACGTTGCCCCGTTGGCGTGCCTGGTGCGTAGTGCCCGGAAAGGCCCACGAAAAAACCAGAATCGCTGTCAAGCGAAACGGTACCGCCGATCACTCCGCGATTCCCGGTAATGTTCGCACCGCGATGCGGCACACCACTAAACCCGTGTACCTGGACGGAGGTCTCCGCTACGCACACGTCACTGGCAAGCAAGGCCAATACGACGAATATCCGGATCCACATCGCTCCGCCTAAATGTTTTCGTCAGTATACGAAGGCACGAAATTTCCAACAACAGAAATGAACCTTTCTTGCGTCTCCCTGTATCCATTGGATGCGTAACACGTGTTGCGCGATCTACTATCGATTAGGAGACCAAGTATGACCACTCGACTACGTTCTTTGCTTGCCGTAGCCACACTCGCACCCCTGCTTTTCGCAGCCAACGCGAACGCCACCAACCAGTTTGACCGTGAGTCTAAAACACCGCTCACCGCCGAAGAAGAAGTACAAGATCCCGCGGTTGTGTCCGATGGCCTCAGCCTCGCGTTCATCGAGATCAACGCCCGATTCAAGAAAGCCCGTGTTCGGGTGACCTTCAGCAACCTCGAAGGTGAAGTCACGCGGTTGCACCTTCACTGCGCCCCGGCCGGCTCGAATGGTCCGATCGCAATCGGATTGATTGACCTTGTGGCAATCGGCCAGGACAACAGCGAAACCGTGAAACTGGACGCCAATACGATTCGAGGCACGCTTCGAAACAACCAGTTCCCGAAAGGTGGTGCGAACGCGTGCGGTATCTACAATCTCCGCGATCTCGCGCATGCCATCGACGCTGGGCAGATCTACTGGAACCTGCATACCACAGCTTTCCCCGCTGGCGAGCTGCGTGGTCAGGTAGCACCGTTGACTCGGTCGCACTAGGCTGTGATCGCGCCGATGGCCACCGTTTCGTATCGGTGGCCATCGGCTCACTCCCTGCCGACCCAACGAGTTAGGTACGGGCCGGTACGCTCACCAACAACGCGCTCGACTTCTAGAGCCGCTAACACCATTAGCTGATCTGCCGCCGACTTTCCGTTGCGCCGACGTACAGCAGCGCACCGGCAATCGCAACGTTCTTAAAGAACAGCGACAGTTCGAGGCGCTGAATCTCCCCGTTCAACTGCCAAAACGGGTGAAAGAACCAGTTGGTCGCCAAAGTAAACACGGCGAGCGTACAAGCTGCGCCAAGAACCCAGCGTGCTCGTCCAACAATGATCAGTGTCCCACCGATCGCCTCGAGCGCTATGGTCATGGGCAACAAGACATCGGCAGGCACAAGTCCCACGTGCTCCATGCGCGCGTGCGTCATGGCGTAGTTCATGATCTTGTTGGTCGCGCCAAGAATAAACAGAAGCGCCAAGCCCACGCGTCCCACGAACGCAAGAAGGGTTAACTGGCGATTGTCAGTCGCCATCGGTCCCGCTATCAATCGCTGCGTTCAGATTACGGACACCGGTGTCCATGAACGTTTGCAGCTCCGGCACACGGCGCTTAACAAAGATCCGTGTGAACCAAGACGTCGGTTTGACGTTGTAGCGCCATTCGAACCGCGTTAGCGTCGGACTGAGTGCCGTGAAACGTTGCTCCCCGACAATCTGCTCGATTCCACGACCTGCGCCATTGGTAAACACCCACACTTGGTAGCGAAACAGCTCCGGATTGTTCTCCAACACTCGCTCGATAACGTAGTGACCGTCCGCCAATTGCATCCTGCGACTCGCACCAGGCGTCAACCACTCACCCTTCAATGGAACCCATGACTTCGGTGGTGCGATGTTGTCGGTTGGCTCGAGATAGTCGATAAAAGGATTCTCCAGCAAGTAATCTCTGAACTCAGATAGACTCAAAGGAACATCAGTCGAGGCCACAACGGTGACGAATCCGTCGGTTGCGACGGCTGGCGGTTCGCTGTACTCAGGGGGCACAGTAGGCGGCGCCGACGTGCAACCCGCTAACCAAAAAACAAAGACAATAGAGAAAAAACGCATGAGGATTACGGCCTCCTTTTAATACGGAGTCCGTACTATAATCACTATTGATGGCTGCAACAACTCCTTCAACAAAAAGCGCTGAACGGCTCCGCGAGATCGTTCACGTGATAATCCGAATGTTCTTGGTTTCCGGACGCGCGGGACCGCCAGCCGAGGGCCACCTACCGTTCAACCCTCTCTACTTCCATATTTTGGGTCGGTTGCGTGAACGTGGGCCAACTCGGCCTAGCGAACTGGCGGCGAAGTTCGGAGTCGCGAGAACCACACTGTCAACGGCGGTAAATGCACTGGTCAATCGGGGTCTTCTTCAGAAAGAACGAGATCCACACGATGGTCGCGCGCAGCTCGTCAAGCTCTCGGATACCGGACTGATGGTCGCCAAGGCCATTTACCGGCAGGATCTGACCAACATGAAGGTGTTGCTTGAACAACTTGACCACAGTGAGATCGAGCCGTTGCTTGAGCTACTTGAGAAGGTGGTACGCGGCCTAGAGTCCGCTTCCTCCGGCGATCGGGATAGCGGTTAGACAATCCAACAGCGCGTCCCAGAGGCTGTTATGTTGCACAGAGCCTTGTGTAGCGCCTGAAGGCCCTTGTCGGTCTCAAGAGTCGTGAGTTGGATTCGGTAAACTTCTCGCTACGCCGATTCAGTCCGCTGGCGCAATCGGCGAGACCGTCTCTCCTGGTCGAGTGAAATTACAGAGTCTCGTCGCGACGTGGTAAAGAACCGGGTTAGTTCACCCAGCTCCCTGGTTCGAGCTTCGATCGATTCGCTCGCAGACGCTGTCTGCTGCACGAGCGCTGAGTTGTCCTGCGTAAGGCTCTCGAGTTGCATAACGGCGCTTTCGATACCGCGTACGCCCTGCGCCTGTTCCCTGCTAGCTAACGCGATTTCGGACACCACAGAGGACACGTTCTGTATGTCCGATTCGATTTGCTGAAACGACCGACCCGTCTCACGCACGAGTTGGACGCCCTGATCGACCAGGTTGCTACTGCTAAGTATTAAGTCTCTGATTTCTCGCGCTGATGCAGCACTCTTGGCCGCGAGGTTACGCACTTCATTGGCAACAACGGCGAACCCCCTGCCTCGTTCACCCGCCCTCGCCGCTTCTACAGACGCATTCAGCGCTAGCAGATTGGTCTGGAAAGCAATCTCGTCAATCGTGCTGATAATGTCTACGGTACGCGCACTGGAGTCACTGATTGCCGCCATTGCGTCTACGGCGCGGCGGACCACCGCGCTTCCGTCGCTCGCGGTTGCCAGTGCGTCATGCGCGAGCTTACTCGCATCCCCGGCGTTATCCGCTGTCTGTTGCACAGACCGTGTCATCTCCTGAACGTTCGTCGCCGTTTGCTCAATGTTCGCGGCCTGGTCCACCGTTCGCGTACTGAGGTCGCGATTGCCCGCCAGAATTTCACCGGCGCCGATCCCGAGTGCGCTGACCGATGACTTTATCGTATCGACAACTTCAATCAGTTTGTCGCCGGTTGAATTCACGGTCGTTCGAAGCTCAGCGAAAGAACCTTCGTAGTCGTTTTCGACATGGGTTGATAGGTCGCCCACAGACATGTCTCGAAGTACGTCCAGACACTGCTTTGTGACGGTATCAAAGACATCGATAAGACTATTGACCGATATCGACAACCGATGCAGAAAGCCAACTTGGCCACTCACAGCAATACGCGTCGTCAGATCGCCGCGAATCGCGCCCTCAACCATACGCTGCACTTCTCCCTCGATGGCGACCTCCGCCGTTCGGTCCTTCCACTCAACAACAGTCCCAATCCGCTCCTCTGAATCTGAGAACACTGGATTGGCCGATATTCGAATGGACCGGCCACCGAGCTCGAAATCAGACGTACATTCGGTACTAAGGTCCCCCAATAGCCCCGCGAGGTGATCAGGCGTGGCATGAAGCAAGTCCATACGCGACCCCATCAAACCGTCACTATCGAAATCCGGAAGAGCCGTCCTTAGGTCATCCTCTGTCTGGCGAAAAAGGGCTTTGATGGTCTTATTGAGATAGACAATATTGGATTCTCGATCAGCAACCATGACGCTGGCGGACACGCAGTCGAGAGCCTGGCGAACCATCCGGTTGTGTTCCGCTTGTAGCTTCTGTGCGGTGATGTCGCTGGCGATCTTCACCACGTGAGCTGGGGAACCTGTTTCGTCGAGAACAGGGTTATACGTCGCTTTGATCCAAACAATGCGACCGCCTTTTCCCAGCCTCTTGAACTCAGCGCTACTGTGCTCACCTGATCGCAATGAGCGCCAAAACGCCTTGTATTCTTCGCTCTCGGCGAAACTCTTCTCGACAAACATCTTGTGATGACGGCCGATCACTTCTTCCCGCGCGTATCCCATCGCGCTCAAGAAATTGTCGTTGGCCGATAGAATGGTTCCATCAAGCTTGAACTTGATAACGGCCTCTGTGCGATCTATGGCCTCGATGAGGCCGACGTCGAGATCCTTCAGATCCGACTCTCTGGCATCGTCAGATCGCGCGAAAGCGAGCAGCGAGAGGCCCGCCGCGCTGATGGTAATTGCCAGAACAAGAGAAACAGTGTCATCAAGACTGGATATGCGCGCTACCCAGATGCCTAGCGCTACCATCCCTACCGCAACTAACAGTCGTATCGAATACGCCCTTCGTACTCCGAACATCGTCCCTCACCCGCTCTACTAACACTTCCTTCGGTATCGCAACTCTCTGATTTCAGGAGGCGCTTCGTCGTGAAGCCCTTTGCTTGCGATAGGTCCGATCCATTTGAGATGTAGCGGCCTGGCTGGGTTCGACTTTAGTCAAGAATCGATCTAGATCCCTTTCTTCAGAAGAAAATAGGACGGCGAGAGCGCCCCATTTCGGGGCAATCGATTATTGCAGGGGACGGGCTGGGCCATATTAATGCACTTCGTATGAGCACCTGCGGTACCGGTCGGCTCGCATGTCGCCCTCCTCCGTCCCCCAAGAGGCCGCGAATTGCACTATCCTCGCGGCGAAAGAGGCCCGCGCCTAATCCGGAAAATCGGGCTCGTCACCCCAGGTTGCCACCCCGACGGCATTGGCTAGCGCAAAGCCCACGGTGCTCGCGGGGGCGAACGGAGTTCCGATTCGCGCGGAGTCCACCGACCGATAGATCACTCGGTTGTCGATAAGCGTCCCCGCGTATCGCCCGTTGGGGCCATACACGTACTTGTCACGAATCCTACCCACCGCCTTACCCGATCGGGAGTAAACGATGTCGCGAATGACTTTGAGCGGTCGACCGTTTTTAGTGTACAGATTCATTGCACTTCAGTAGCGTCCGCCTTGTGCGATGTTACTGCGACAGTTCACTTCTCGTTTCGTCACCGGGGTCGATCGATAGCATGACCCGTGGATGACTGCTCTCCGTCTTGAGCAAGGCCGTTTTTCGTTGATCTGTGCTACTCCAACAATAAAGAAAATCACACTTCACCCTGCCATTGAGGACTTGCCATTGCTGACGTCCGCAGTTGCGTTGGTGCTTTGAGCGGGCGCGGGACAGGTTCCTAGAAACCCGCCCCGCGCGCGCTTACGTTGTTCTTCGATTACCTAGATTATCGTGAACATCTTGTTGACGATCTTCCATTCACCGCCTTCTTTCAACAACCCGAGAAAATCGATGAAATGCGCCGCGAGCAGCGGGACGTCGACCTTGGCCATCGCCTGATCGCCAATAATCTCGAGCGACTGGATGTTGAAGTTGTACTCCATTCCTTCAACGCTCGGAATTGGTCGATCGGCAACGGCGGCGAGCCATTCATCACGCGTCTTCCGATAATCGTTGGCTTTGAGCCACGCATCATCGTGGAAAACACTGCGCAGTAGGTCAGTGTCTCCCTCGTAGAGGCCTTCGAAGTACGCATTCAACAGCCCCATGATGGCGTCGTAGTCTTCTTGATAGCTCGCTATCGGTGCAATGGCAGTTGGTGTGGTCATTTGGCTATCTCCTATATCGAATGTTGATCATTGGGAGCCTGCGGCCCGTGCGCGGATGTCGGTAACTAGCTCGCCGGCAACGCCCCAGTTATCGGTCGGCACTTCTTCGATAACAACGAATGTAGATGCAGGCGATTTGCCCAGGACGTCCTTAAGCAGGTTAGTGGTCGACGTGACAAGCGTTTCCTTCTGGTCCCGCGTGACACCTTCGTCAGTCACCTGGATCTTTACGTATGGCATCGTTCTCTCCTTTTGGTGGTTTCTGAGTGGAACTCGCTAACCGAATGCGTGGCCTGCCGCATGGCCGCCGTCGACGCGCAAGGTCGTTCCCGTAATGAATTGGTTAGCGGCAAGCATCGCCACAGCGTCGGCGACGTCCTCGGGGTCACCGATTCGGTTCACCAAGTGGAGACCCGCCATTGCGCTGGTATCGTCGATGCCATGCTTTGCATGCAGAGGGGTCTCTACGACGCCCGTAGAGATGGTAGACACACGTATGTTGTCGCCGCCCAGTTCGGCAGCCAGTTGCTCGGTCAGGCTGTGAAGCGCCGCCTTGCTCGAGACCGCCGCTGATGCTGGGAAACCCGCAATCGCGTGCTCAACCAGCGTCGTACCGATATTGACGATCGCGCCGCCACCCCGCTTTTGAAACACCGGGACCACGGCCTGAGCAGCGAAATAGGCTCCCTTGAAGTTAATCGAATGAAAGCGATCAATGTCACTCTCTTCCGTATCGAGGAATGGTTTAGCCGCGAAAACGCCCGCGTTGTTGACCAGGACATCCACGCCGCCGAAGGTCGACTCGGCTGCGCTGACGAGTTGCCGGCCGACCGACTTGTCCGAGATATCGCCGACGACGATGACTGCATTGGCAGGCTGGCCAAGCTTCTTGTACGCGGATTCAAGGTCAGCGGCCGTGCGGGCGTTCATTACAACGTTGTTACCGTCGTTGACGAATCGTTCGACGATGGCGTAGCCAATGCCTGTCGAGGCGCCCGTAACGATGGCGGTGAGAGTATCGGTCTTTGAGGCTTTGCTCATTGATCTTTCCTTTCTGATAAGAACTGAGTGTTGGGATTTAGTGTTGTCGCCTTCGCTGAGCGTCCCTAGCGGTCAGCGAAGTTGAACGCTAGATTGATACCGATCATGTCGAGACCCGGGTTGGTCCGGCTCAGTCCGCCGTTGGACGTATGCTGGGCACGCAGTGAGACGACAATGGATCTCTTGCGTCCGAGGACCATCCCGATGGCGACTGACGAGGTGAAGTGAACGTTGCCGCCTAAATCTCGGTCGCTAAGTTCTGACCCACCCACGAGTGTCCAGCTAAAGCCGAGATCAACGAAGACCGACTCCCCGACGATGGGTACCCGCCAAACAGGACCGACCGATACGAACAACCGATCGGATGTCTTGCTTACTAATCGACCGGCGGCGAACTCGAGGTGCCGCGCCCTGAGTCGGCGTGGTGATCGCGTGTCGTAGGTCACAGCGTACTGCTGAACACCGTCGAACTTGTCGCCCGCCGCTAGGATGCGATAGCCGACGGCAGCACCTGTTTGATCCTGCGCATCTGCTCGGTTGGCGCACCAGACAACCAGCGAAAGCGCCAGAAATAACGCCCCCTGTTTGTAGCGGCGAAGGCGGGAGTGATGAATCGCTGTCTTCATGGTGGTGTCCCAAGCTGTTCTGTGTGAGGCCGGTCCCAGTGACTCGGCGGTTATCGATTGAGGACCACGATAAGCGCGATTCAGCTTTGTGATAAGATCACTAATGCGCATAACATTTTTGCGTGTTTTGCACAAAATAAACTTGGGGATCGAAAAGGAGAACGAGCAATGGACCAGCTCGGCGCTATTGCACTGTTCAATAAGGTCGTGGAAACCGGATCCTTCTCCGAGGCGGGTCGGCAGGCCAATTTGGCGCCTTCCAGTGTTTCGCGTCGCGTCGTGGATCTAGAGGGCTGGCTTGGTGCGACGTTGTTTCACCGCACCACACGCAAACTCAACCTGACCGAGGTCGGTCGATCCTTTCACGAGCGTACGCGACACATCTTGCTTGACCTCGAGGAAGCCCGGACGATCGCCGCCTCCCTGGAAGACAAGCCGGCAGGGCTAGTGCGGATCTCTGTACCCGCAAGCCTTGAACAACACATCGTTGTTGCAACTGCGCTGTTTCAAGACCGCTGGCCTGAGGTGACCTTCGGGTTGATCTCAACCGATCGAAAAGTGGATCTGGTGGCAGAGGGTTTGGACATCGCAATCCGTGCGGGTCAACTAAAGGACTCGACGCTACGCGCTCGCAAGCTGACAGACGTTACGCGGCGACTCTGCGCCAGCCCTCAATACCTGGCGATCGCCCCGAAGCTAGCGAATCCACGTGACATCGAGAAGCATCAGTGTCTTGCGTTAAGGCGAGGCCCTGGCAGCAATACCTGGCGATTCAGGCGAGGTCGGCGAGTTGTGTCCGTCGAAGCGGGCGGCGGCTTTACAGCTAACAGCGGAAATATGTTGGTCACTGCGGCGCGGCACGGTCGTGGCCTGATACTGTCGCCCGATTGGATCCTAGGGCCAGCTCTCGCTCGAGGTGACCTGGTTGAGGTGTTGTCGGAGTTCGAGCCCTACCCGCGATCGTCGGCGCTTTACGCCGTGCATCCGTATCAACGGTTCATGCCGCCCAAGGTCCGACTCTTTGTAGATTTTCTGGTCGAGAGATTCAGCGACAACTACGATTGGCACATCGATCCAACCGATCTTGAACCGGCAAGCGCACCGTAGGTCGGCGTTACGTGGTTCGATCGGGCTCAGTGAGACGGTAAGTAGCGGAGACACTATTGTGAGCAACAACCACCTAGGCCAACCCATTGGGTTTGCCCTACCTAACTGGCCGGGTGCGGTCCATCCTTCTCGAACACCAATTCGCGGCGATTTCGCGATCATTGAGCCGCTAGACCCAGACCGCCACGTAGATGATCTTCATACGGCATTCGCTGCTGACCCAGATGGTGCTCTTTGGACGTATATGTTTGATGGTCCATTCCAATCAAAGAGAGAGCTCTCGTCGTGGTTGTCGCGCGCATGCGAAACAGACGATCCGCTGTTTCACGTAATCGTCGACCGCGCGACAGGGAAAGCAGCAGGGCTTGCGGCCTACATGAGAATCAAGCCGGAGGTTGGTGTCATCGAGATCGGCCACATCACGCTCTCCCCTGCTCTGCAGCGAACAAGCGCCGCCACGGAAGCCATGTATCTGTTCATGAAGCGCGCCTTTGAGGAGCTTGGCTATCGTCGCTATGAATGGAAGTGCGACTCGCTGAATTCGGCGTCCCAACGAGCCGCCCTACGCTTGGGTTTTGAATACGATGGCACCTTTAAGCAAGCCATTGTCTATAAGGGCAGAAATCGCGACACGGCGTGGTATTCCATCCTAGATCGCGACTGGCCGTCCCTTAAGTGCGCGTATGAGCGGTGGCTCGATCCGAGGAACTTTGACAACGAAGGGCAGCAGAGGGAACGCCTGCCCGAGCTCATTGCCCAATCGCAAGCCGATCGATGAATGTGCAAATCTCACAAGCGGAATCGGGCGACCTCGAGCACCTCGCTGAGTTGTTGGATACCCTGTTTAGTCAAGAAACCGAGTTCGCCCCCGATCGCGAAACTCAGCTGATCGCACTCCGGTCGATTATCACCGATCCGAGACTCGGGGAAATCACCGTTGCCAGAAAGAACGGACGGTGCGTCGGGATGGTCTTGATTCTGTACACAATTTCAACAGCACTCGGCGCGCGCGTGGCCATTCTGGAGGACATGATCGTCGCAGAAGACTGTCGCGGTGAAGGGATCGGCCGCCAGCTCATTACCACCGCGATGCAGCGCGCTCGTCGTTCTGGCTGCAAAAGAGTCACCTTGTTGACTGACGCGGACAACCTTCGCGCGCAGCGTTTCTACCGATCACGGGGTTTTTCGCACTCCAGCATGGCGGTCATGCGTCTTTATTTTGCGAATGACGACGAGTAGTTCGTCTGTCATCGGATGAAATGGCCTCTCGTGCTAACCTGTAAGTGTCTCGAAACACGGATTCGTATCGAGCTTAGGAGGCCGTCCTATCCGTCGGCGCAAATGGACGATCGTGGTCCGCGTTGGAGGTGGGTATGGCTGAGAGAGATTGCGCTTCAAAATGGTTTTCGCGTGTTCTGCCGATCTTTGTAACAGCGATGCTGCTAAACGTTGCATACGCAACTACAGCAGTTGACCCGTCTAGCTCACCTAGCGTTCTAGACGCCATCCAAAGCGCCTTAGTCGCCGGTAACCTTGAATCGGCCGACGAGCTTTCCAATGATTGCCTGGACAATCCAGCGCTTTCACCGATTCATGCCGACTGCGCTATTGCTTTGGCAAAGGTGAATGTATTTCTGTCGCGCTTCCCACAAGCTATTCAGACGCTGGAAGAATACGTAACCAGCTCGCTGCCAAGGCACGCCGTACAGACCAACCAAATCCGCGGTGTCGCCTATCTGAAGCAAGGGAACTACGCCGGCGCTATCGACAGTTTCGAATCCGCGCTAAAAACGCTACAGGACAACCCGGACCTTGCTACTGAGGTCAAGGTTCTCAACAATCTGGGTGTGTCTTTGCTCTATTTGGAGGACTATCAGTCCGCACTCGAGGCGTTTGAACGACTGCATCGCGACTATGAGTCCGAAATGAGTCCGACGACGCATGCGTCAGTGCTTAGCAATATCGGAGATGCTCATCACTTGCTCGGTGACAACGATGAAGCTTTGGATTGGCACAACAAAGCATTGGCGATTCGCGAATCCATTGGGAACCCCGAGAAGCTCGGCATCTCCTACCGAGCGATCTCCCAAATCCACACGGAACTCGACGATTTAGCGTTGGCGTTGGAGTATTCACAGAGGGCGATCGATATCGAGTCGCAGCACGGTATGGAGGCGGCGCTTGCTTCCACGCTGATTGGCCAAGCCGAGATTCGGCGCCGAATGGGTCAACTGGAGGAAGCGCTCTATGCTGCCGAGACCTCATTGGAAATCACAGATCGCTTGTCGCTCGAAGCCCTCTCGGTGTCGACGCTTCAACACCTTTCTTGGATTCAACGTGATCTAGGTAACAACGTAGCCGCACTCCGAAATCTTCAGCGTGCGTTTGAAATACAGGTTTCGCTACACAACGAAGCCGAACGAGTTCGAATCTCTCAGATTGAAGCAGACTATCGCGTCGCGAAGATGGCGCGTGACCAAGCAGCCGAACGCCAGATTGCCGCTGCTGAACTCGCCCAACGCGACGCTCAACTAAGTCGCCTCGCATCGATCATGGCCGGCGTTGGTGCGGTACTGCTTGCCGTTATCGTGTTCAGTCAGTACGTGCGCACGAAGAACCATAAATTGAGTCAAGCCAACAATGAACTGAGCCAAGCCTACGCCAGGATCGATACTCTCGAAGGTTTCCTGACAGTCTGTATGCACTGCCGAAAAATCTGGATTGATGATGAAGAGCAGTGGGTGATTCTTGAGGAATATGTTCAAAAGAAGACCAAGGCGCAGACCTCTCACGGCCTGTGCAAGGAATGCCGTGACATTCACTATCCGAATCTTGCCGGGATGGACGAATAGCTCGCGCACCTGGCTGAGAGAAGAGTGCCTATGTCGGCTAGGGGGGTATCGATTACCCCTTGGATCAACAACTTGAGGTCCCAAGGCAACGATTAAGCTCAAGTAATCGTCAAAATCGCCGCTAACGCTACGCGTTATGCTGCGAAAACCCTCACTTGAAGAATGGCCCCCGATCCTGCTGGCTGGCGCCGGCATCGCAGGCCTGTTGCCGATGGCCATCTACCGGTTCACTGAGGGCAATGTCCTCGTGGGTACCATCGACTTTGTCGCAGCAGTCGCCTTCGCAGTGATCGCCTGGACTGTGGTGGCCAAGGGGGCAGTTCGTACCGCGAGCATTCTGATGGCGGCCGTCGCTATAGGTACCGCGGTAACGACAGTGAGCATTCGCGGTGGCTACCAAATCATGTGGATGTTCCCCGCGACCGTCGCATTATTCTACTTGCTACAGCCTCGAGAAGCGGCGATCACCGCCACAATTGCCAGCATCATTGTTTCACCCCGAGTGATTGAACTTGCCGAAGTCGGTCATAAAGTCGTTTTCGTTGGATCCCTACTCGTGACGGTCTTGCTGTCGATCGCCTTCGCATTTTTGGTTCTAGAACGTACGCGCGCGCTTGAGGCCACAAACCTGGTTGACCCGCTGACAGGGATCGGTAACCGCCGTGCTCTTGACGAAGCTCTCGAAAACGAGATCAAGAAAACACAACGATCGGGCATAACCTTTGTGTTGATGATGATTGATGTGGACTTCTTCAAATCCGTCAATGACCGGTACGGACACTCAACGGGAGACATTGTGCTCAAGGGCATTGCATCATGCCTCGCATCCGAAATCAGACCGACAGATTCGTGCTTCCGTGCTGGCGGAGAGGAGTTCGTGGTCATCGCTCATGGTGTTCGTTTATCGGACGCGCAATTGATTGCAGAGCGACTTCGCGCAGCGATATCCGAGATACTCCATCAGCCGGAATGCCAATCCGAACCCATTACGGTGACTGCATCGTTCGGTTTGGCAGAGTTTCGGCCCCCCGAGACTCGGGATCGACTATACGGCCGTGCAGACAAGGCCCTATATATCGCGAAGGACAATGGTCGGAATCAACTGCACTTCTTCGAAGGTACCGCAAGCCTAAGCGGTACCGACGCGTATGAAATCGAATCCTCACCATTAGATCTTGAGGTTTCTAATCGAGGCTGAGTTGCGCAAGCACTTGCCTGCTACATACGCGACCACCGGCCCTCACGCAAAAGAACGACAAATTCGCGGTTCTCGGGTTTCGACGAGCGGCTTTCGGCGCACCTCGCGATTCTTTGCGCAGTCGATCTATGGAACAAACGAAATCCTGATCCTTATGGATAAAGGCCCCGTGTTCGTATTGATGAGAAGGCGCCGAGGCACACAATCGTCACGCGATCGATTCTGCTCAAGCGTGCACATCAAAAAAAGCAAAGGTGTCTTTCAAACACAGAGATCGCCGTCTCTGATCGCTTAATCACTAGGGGGCGCCGCCCCCCGCGCACTGCAAGGTTACGCTCCGCCGCTTCCTCACCCGTTCAGACTTCCTCGCTTTGCTCGTCCGCTTAGCTGCGGCTTCCGGTGAGCGACCTTTCCGTTTTCTACCCCCGCGCTTCGCCACCGGGGCAGGAGCGCAGCGCGCTTGCGCTCGGAATCCCGATAAGGGGAGAACCCAGCGCCCGCTACGCGGCACTGTCTACCACGAGTGAGGAAACCAACTATGAACCAGGCGACACAAGAAGTAACACTCTCCGAGGTTGTGAACATCCCGTATCACTGTCTTCGAAGAACAAGCGACAACATGCGAACGGTAAACCCAAGCCAAGAGGACGACCAGAAGCTGATCGCGAATATTCGGGCAACAGGCGCTGTGCTCCAGAATCTCGTCGTCACCCCACTGGACGACGAAGAAGGATGTTATGGCGTGAACGCTGGAGGCCGCCGCTTCGGCGCAGTCGGCGTGCTTGTCAAGGACGGCGTTTTCCCGGAAGACTTTCCGGTGCCGTGTCGCGTGCAGACTGGCGGTAGCCGATCCGCCGTGTCCGTTGCCGAGAACCTCAAAGCGGCGGTACACCCGGCGGACGAGTTCAATGCGTTCAAGAAAATGCGTAATGACGGCATGGACGTGGCGACCATCGCGAACCATTACGGTATCTCTGAGTTTCAGGTACACCAACGCCTCAAGTTGGCCCAGGTCGCACCGATGATTCTCAACGCCTACCGCCGTGGTGACATCGAACTCGACACGGTGATGGCGTTCACGCTGGCTGAAAACCAAAAGGCACAGACTGCGCTGTTCAAAGACCTCGGCGGGCGTTGCAGCGCCTGGCAGGTCAAACGCGCACTAACGAACGAGACGATTCGTTCGGATGACCGGCTCGTTAAGTACATTGGCCTTGATGCGTACAAGGACGCGGGTGGCAAGGTGCTCGCGGACATGTTCGAAGACTACGACCACATCTGCGACTTCGAGTTGGTCGAGCAGCTCGCCGGCGAGAAACTCGCAAAAGCGGCTGAGCGCATTCGCAAGCGCGAGGGCTGGGGCGATGTTTTCACAACCTTGGAGCGCCACTTCCACGTCTACGATGCGTATGTGCTTATGCAGCCCGACTCGGTCAACGTTCCGGACGAACTGAACGAGAAGATCGCATCACTCAATACAGAGCGCGACCGTATCTGTGACGAGGACGACTGGTCGGAGGAGTCTGAGGATCAGCTTGTTAAGATCGATGACGAACTGGAAGCGGCCGAGAAGGAACGAGACGGCTATCGCGCGTTCACGGAAGACCAGAAGAACGCCGGCGTGCTCGTGGCGACCATCAACCACAGCGGAAAGGTCGAGTATGACCGCGGTCTGATGACTAAGGCGGCCGCGCGTGCGGCAAAATCGAAGGACAACAAAACGAGCGGCGGTGAAGAAGCCGCTTCCACTGCGACACTGCCGCAGGCCTTGTTGACCGATCTTGGCGCGCATCGGCAGCAGATCGCTCGGCTCACTATGCTCTCGAATCCTTCGCTGGCGGAAGATATTTTGCTGTTTGCGCTCGTGCAGAACGTGATCGGCGACTATTGGAACGACAAGGGCATTAACCTTCGCGCTGAATCGAACGACCCCATGGATGAGCGGTTCAGGGAGACCGATGCTGCGGCTGCATGGGACAAGGCCAAGTCGAAGCTATATCTCGAATTCCAGTCCGCTGACGGCGAGGCGGCGCAGTTTGCCGCACTGCGGGAGTTGACACCGAAGCGTAAGCAAGGGCTGTTGACCTTCTGCGTCGCTGCCTGTTTCGAGACCGGTTTGATGAGGGAGGAAGAGAGTCTCAACGAACTCATCATCGAGACGATGGCTCCTGACTACGCCGAGCACTTTCGCCCAACAGACGCTGAGTACTTCAAGCGGTTGAAGCGCGATGACCTTGTTGCACTTGGCGAGGCGTTGTTTGGTGCGGCGTTCGAAGAACGCAAGAAATGGAAGAAAGGCCAACTGGTGACGTTCTTCCATGACTTCTTCAACAAGCCGCTTCCCTCGGATTTGGATGGAGAGATACGTGCTAAGTACGAGTCGATCCGCGCGCACTGGTTGCCCGACGGTTTCCTCAACCCTGTTGCCTAGCAGGGACTGCGGGGTGGCCCGCTAACGCGGGCTGCCCCTGTCTTGGCGTGACATAAAATAGTCGCTCAATCCACTCGATTAAGCTGCGACGGTACTCCATGGAACCGATTCTAGGTGAGTAGCTCACGCTATCGCAGCAAGCGGCAGGCAGAGCTTTCTTGCCAATGTCAGCCGCTACTGCACGCCTGGTATGAACGTCATGCCGACATTCTGTCGACACTCATGCTTGGTTAACCGCTGCCTCCCAAGCCGCCTGAGCAACGTTCCATGTGACCAGTGCCACTGTATGCCCTTTCGGATCAACGAAATTTAGCGGCCCTAGAAACGTCATGTAGAACTCGCTGTCCTCTGGGAAGTACGTTTTTTCGTGATAGGCCTGACACGCTTCGTATCCGTAACCTGGGGCTTGGGCTGTATCACCGCCGTCGTCGTCTCCTCCACGGACCTCCATTCGCCCACGAGTTAACCAATACTCACCGGGTCCAATATGGACATGTGGCGCGAACGACGACCCTTTCGGACAATCGAAGATCGCCGTCCAGGCGCCCATTTCTGGCGCGACGTTGAGGAGTTTCCACTTGATCCCCCCGTCGCTCAAGGCGTCAGGGAAATCGACCCACGGGATCTCGTCCATCTGTACGTAACGGCCTGCGACCGTTTCCATGTGTACTGGCATGCTCATGATTGCTGGTCTCCCTGTTCACTTGCTTCGGGTTCGGACATTGCGACGGAAAGTTCGGCCAAGCTGTTGGCCTCCAAAATTTCGATCCAGTAACCGTCCGGGTCTTTGATGAAAGCCAATCCGCGCATTTGTCCCTCGTTTGGCCGCTTTACGAACTCAACGCCCAACGCCTCAAAGCGCTCACACGCCGCGAAGACATCGGGTACGGAAATCCCGATGTGTCCAAACCCTTGCGGTTCGCCGTTGCCATTGTGATAGCCGGTGAAGTCTGAGCTGGTCTCTGTACCCCAGTTGTGCGTTAACTCGATCAGCGCCTTCTGTCTGAACGTGTACGCGGTCCTTTCTCGTTCGCCAGACGGTATTGGTCCATCACTGTCTTTCGACACGTAGCCCATGAAGTACAGCGAAAACTCCATGCTGGGAAAGTCCAATCGTTTCAAGAGCGACATACCAAGTACCTCGCTGTAGAAACCCACAGACGCTTTTGGATCCCGAACACGGAGCATGGTCTGATTCATGACGTAATCATGAGTTGCTTCGATGTCGATCACCATGCCCTCGATGTCACTCATCTCTGACTCCCCTGCAAGGCTCTAATCCTGGCCGAGCAGCTCGTTATTGCTAGAACACGTATTTGGCTGACAGAACGGCGCGCCGTGGTTGCTCCAGCGTGCCAATCACGACGGCTTCTTGAGCGGACGCGATAGCTGAGCCGGCGAAATTCGGGAACTCCTGAACGTCGATGTAGTACTCCTCATCAAGCAGGTTCTCGATGTAAAGATCGAACGTCCAGTTCCGCCATTCAACGCCGAACGAAACATCGACGACCGTGAATGCGGGGTTGTCCCATGCGGGAAAGGCATCGCCCGGTGTGTCCGCGAACTGTGCGTTTGTCGCAGAGTCCGACTTGTACCGAACCTGAAGTCGACCGAAGACGGACGAATCGACCCCGACGTCCTTGGTGTAGTCCAACGCGGTCGTGGCGCTCCAATCGGCGGTATTGGGTGGGGTCACGCCAGACAGTTCCGCTCCGGATACCGGCGATACGGTTCCATCGACCCATTCGGCGTTGACGTAACCGATGCCCGTCGACAGCTGCCACGTGTCGTTGATAAGAAACTGAACATCGGCCTCGAAACCGAATTGCTCGGAGTCGCCCGCATTGATGATGCCTTCGACGAAACCTCCGGACGGGTCGGCGGCCTGTAGCTCGAACTGTCGGTCCTTGTAGTCGATATAGAACGCAGCCGCGGTTGCGATCATACGACCATCGAGTAGTCGAGCCTTGTACCCCAGTTCGAACTGACTCGCATCTTCTGCGCCGTATCCAAACAGCTCATTCGCGCCAGCGAAGTTAGTCAGGTTGAAGTCACCCGGCTCGAAGCCCTGCGAGAACGTCCCGTAGATAGTCGTTGAATCGCTTGGAAACCAGGTAAGCGATGCTCTTATGAGTGTCTCCGTATCACCCAAGCTTCCCGAGATGTCGGTGTCAAGGTTCGTACGTGTGCTTTCCCAATCGTCAATTCGTAGTCCCGCGCTAAGCTCAAGCTGATCAGACAAGCGGTAGGTGAAATTACCGAATACCGCCCGCTGCTCGCGGGTCCTCCTACTAAATTCGAACGGCAGCGCAACCAAAAGCTCGGACGATTCAAGTCCTGGCAAGGGATCGCACGTGCCGGGATCGATGAAACAGAAACCACCTCTAACCAATAACTCAGATGTCAGATCACGATCAAAGTCGAGAAGATAGGCGCCTACTTGCCACTGAAGTGGCCCGTCATGCGTTGAGCTGAGGCGAATCTCCTGTGTGAAAACGTCCAGTTCCTGCGGGCGAATTAGATCTAGGATGTTCTCGTTGATGATATCGAGGTCCGTCTCACGCCGGGAATCCGTCGCGTTGTAGGAAGAAATCGACACGAGATCCAAGTTGTCGAAGGAATAAGTCAACTCCAGGCTGAAGGCACTGGTCTCTCGATCGTGGCGAGGGTTAAAGCTCGTGTCGACGATGTTCGAGTACTCAAGATCGCCGTCGAGCTCTTGTACCCACACGTTGTTAGGTCCATCCAGATCGTTGTAGCGAGCACTGGCATAAAGCCACAGTCGATCGGTAACGGGCCCCGCAACGGTTAGGCGTACACCCGATTCTTCGGTTCGGCCAACATCCGGGTCGTTTTCAACGACAGCGCCGGAGAGCAGAGGTGTCGTTGGGTTCTCCAAATAGGAGTCATCGCTGAACGCAAACAGGAATGCCCTCGCCGCCCATTCGCCGCCCAGCGGAAGGTTTAAGACTGCCTCGCCGTCAATGTAGTTGTTCTCGCCGTAGCGTAATTTGACCCTTCCGGAAACGGCTTCTGGATCGGGTCGGACGGAAACAAACTTGACCGCCCCACCGATGTTGGAACCTCCGTACAGAATGCCTTGCGGCCCCTTAAGGACCTCAATGCGCTCCATGTCACCGAATCGAGACGTCGCGTCAGCAAATAGCTGCACATCGTCCAGGTAAAACCCGACCCCCTGGGTGTTTCCAAACGCACCCATGCCGCGAACCGATACGTTTGGAAATCCGTCCAGTCGGCGCGTCATAAACAAGTTCGGAACCAGAAGCCCGATATCGCCCAGATCGTCGATATCGGCCCGTTCGATAGCCTCCGAGGAAAACGCTGTCAACGACTCGGGCACCTCCAAGAGGCTCTCTTCGCGTTTCCGTGCCGTCACGGTCACTTCTTCGATGACACCGCGGTTCTGCGCACCGGAGTCCTGGGCATACACCGTGCCATGGAAGGTCGTCAATGCGATGCCGAGCACCACCGTACAACCTATCGAACGCGCGAGCGTATGGCTCGCCGCGTACATCAAATTGCTTCTCATGCCCATACCCCCCCCGGTTGGAAACGTCGATACGCGAGTCGCTCGCTACTCCACGGACTCCGACGCGGTCGGAGCGCGAGCGCGGCAACGCTTTTGGATAGTAGACCGAGGCCTGCGAGATCAGTTTGCGGTACGGCGCAACGAACGTTGTCCGTGAGTGCAATTCGTTCATTCGCCTCGGGTGTATTATTATCGGGCGATGAGCCTGACTGATTTAGACAGTGCACGAACCGAGTTCATTAGTACGGACCCCTTCTCGGCGTCCGAACAGTACGACTTGTGGGTCGAGGCTCTTACGCAGACTTACGGTTCGTGGGATGTGCCCCCGCACAAGCCAGATGGATTCTTTGCCACGGTCCGGGCCTCTCGGTTCGATGACGTAACAATAGCCGAGGCGGTATGCGATCCATGTAGCGGCCGCCGAAACGTACGCCTGCGGCCCTTGGACGACTGCGACCAGGTCGTGGTCCAACTGATACGCAATGGGCACGAATATTTTCGTTTACGCGACGACGATTACAGTCTAGGGCCCGGCGACATCTTGGTTTGGGACAGCACGAAGGACATGCGCTTCGATGTCAGGGAACGTTTGCACAAAGTCTCCTTGATACTGCCATTGAGCCGGCTGCAGGACTGGTTGCCGGAAACATGGCATAACACCGCCGGCAAAATCGAGGCGGGCTCCCCAAATGCGATTCTTCTTACCGCGCTCATCGAGTCGTTGACTGACCGCTCTTTGCCTGCGTCCGATATACGCGGCGAACACTTGTCGGAAGCCGCCGTCGCCCTACTTTCTGGCTCTGTGAGAAACCTCGATGAGGAAAGTCGTGCGTCCTCTCGACTGTCGAAACTCAAGTCCGTCCAACGCTATATCCAGAACAATCTTGGCAACACGCATTTAACGCTGGCCCATATCGCCGCGCAGAACGGCATCTCGAAGCGCTACCTGCATTGGTTGTTTCAGTCGACAGGTGAAACGGCTGCACGTTACGTTCAGCGTCTACGCTTAGAGAAATGCCGGGTTGACATCGGGAATCCGCTTATGAATAGCAAAACGATCGCCGATATTGCGTTTTCTTGGGGTTTCTCAGACCCGATGCACTTTAGTCGCGTTTTCAAGAATCACTTCGGATTACGTCCTAGTGATTTGCGCAAGCAACGGCGTCAGAGCTAACGATTGAGCAGTCTACTCACCGTGATCTAATCGGCTTGCTGTCAGGCGTTGGCGCTGGGCCTTCGAGCGCAGCGCTCATACCACGACGCGAGGGCACTGTACTCAGGCGCGATTGAGATGCCCGCGTACTGCTCTAGGAAATCAGCGGTGCAGAGCGCAACGATATCCGCCGCTGAGTAGTGATCGCCAATGATAAATTTGCGACCATTCAAGTACTCATTGAACTGAGCGTAAAAAATTGACACGCGCTTCCTCCCACGATCAACGAGAGCCGGAATCTGCGGTGTGTTGTCGAGCCCAGCCACCGCTCTGTTTTCGAAAGCGGGATTGCTGTTGCGCAATATCTCAGTGCCCGGGTAGTAACAATCGAGGTCGATTCGCCTTATCCACGCCTCAATCAACGCTTTCGATATCGCATCAGTGCCGTAGAGTGCCGGTTCAGGGCTCGTCTCCTCAAAGTAGCGGCAGATAGCGCTCGACTCGTCGATGATTGAGCCGTCTTCGAACTCCAGGGTCGGGACAATGCCGCGTGGATTGATCGCCAGATATTCCGGCTGGAGGTTCTCGCCGCCCATGACGTCGACCTCGACCTTCTCGATGTCGATTCCCTTCTCGGCCAGGAAAATCCGAACCCGGCGCGGATTTGGCGCTCCCGTCATGTCATACAGTTTCATGGTTCCTCGCATATCTCATCGGCACGGTTTTCTCCGTCGTATCTGTTAACTGTCGATTCCAATCGGCAGAGATTGGCACTATGGATCATTGATAGTGTTTTCGCGTGGACATCCCGCCGACACCCGGATTGAAGGAGTTCGTAGGATCGCAGCAGCGGTAGAAGTCCTTTGTGGTGTCAGGTGCGTTGTAGGTGTGTCCGAAGTTGTGTTCCGCAGGGTACTTCGCCCCGCGCGCTTCCATCAGCGCCAGTAACTCGCGCTTTACCTCGTCGCAACTCTCGCCGGTGCGTACGATGTAATCTTGATGCAGTACATGACATAGGAAATGCCCGTAGTAGAGTTTCTTCTGTATTCGGGCATCCAGAGCGGCCGGGAGCGTTTCAAACCAATCCAAGGCGTTTCTCGGAAGCGCTATATCGAGGGCGACGATGCCCTCGACCTCTCCTCCTTTCACGGCCTCATACCGGACAGCGGCACCTGCTGCAGCAAAGCGGAGAAGCGAAACACGCGCAGCGTCCTTGGGGTTGCACTCGTGAACCACGAAGCCTAGGTCCAGGCGTATCGAATCGAGCAAGTCCCGCGTAGAGTGAATTCCTTCATCGCTTGTTTTCAGGATTAGGTGATGTGGAAATTCCTGTGTCGCTCGGCCCAACCAACGAGGAGCTCGCGACGGCAGTATGCGGCCAAGAATCTGCAGGCACTTCTCGACCGCAGAGGTTTCTTTTCCTAGTGCTAGGCTGATAACCGCTTCGAACAAACTGCGGGTTCGGAATAACCACGGGATTCGGCGGGTGCCGAGCTTTTCGATAATCCAAACCGTATCGTTGCCATACCGGTCTGCGAGATCGAGCGCGTCGCAGTGGATGTATTCAGCTGAGACTGGCAATGCTCGAGATTCATCGAGGAGCTCGCGGCGTAAGCCGGCCAAAGCGGCTGTGTCGTGGGTCGAGATAAAAAATGTCGCTTGTTCCTCGTACGCAGGAAACGTGTCAAGCCGGACCGCAAACACGGCCAACTTCCCCGCGCTGCCACTGGACTCGAAGTACCTACGGGCGTCCCCGTTGTAGCGCGCCGGCTCACTTGAGGCCACATCTCTGACACGGCTTTCGTACTCGCTATCAGATGCCGCGGCGTCGGTAGCATCAACTAACGAGCCATCAAACAATTGCTGATCGAGGCGATCGAGTATTTCAGTTGGCGTTGCACCGAGATCAATACCAAGATGATTGATCAGCTCGAGATCGCCATCCTCACTTAGTTGAGCGAATAGCGACATCTCAGTGTAGGCGGGCCCACGCTGCACCAACGAACCACCCGAGTTGTTGCAAACGCCGCCGACAATAGAAGCTCCAATACAGGAGGACCCCAACACGGAGTGGGGCTGGCGCCCCAGCGGTTCCAACGCTTTCTCTAACGATTGCAGTGTCGCCCCTGCATAACACAGCACTTGTTGTCCATTCCTTATTGGGACAATGGAGCGGATCCTCAGAGTGCTAATGATCACCGCATCTCGGTCGTACGATGACAATGGCGTAGATCCGCCGGTAAGTCCCGTGTTAGCCGCTTGCATGATGATGACTTTGTCGGCTGCGACGCAGACCTCAATAACCATCCAAAGCTGCTTCAAAGTGCCAGGGCGTACAACCAGCGACGCGGCACCACTGCCAAAACGGTAGCCCCGGCAATACGGCGCTTTGCGCACCTTACTGGTGAGAACAAATCGTCGGCCGACTATTCGCTGTAGCTTTTTTCTCGTAGATTCTTCTTCCATGTTCGCACGTTAGATGACACGGTAATGCTGCGTCCGCGGTACGAAGTGTACTGGCGTGCGGGCAGCGTCCAGTTGGAGGAGAGTGCGAGTTGTCTTGTTTATGAGTGTCGGCTGACCTCAATCGACAATCTCCATCCGCTTGGTCCAATTTCCGTTGTGGACATACCGTGTGTTCGCGGGCGCCTGATCATTTGGGAGTTGCTCAACGGCAACGACGGTACATAAGAAAAAAATGCCTGTTATTTCAGGTTGAGCAACTGAATATGCTGCTGAGTGGGAACCGATGTTCGACGTTATCTCTGGCGTCTTGGCCGACACGCTCCTCCTCCAGCACACGGTGACCATCCTCATGAGCGTTTCGATGCTCGTGTTCGGGTTATTGCTTCCGGTGTTGGTTGCCCGACAATTGTCTGGCGAAGAAGCGCTGCGCGAGGATTCGACCGGTAGCCACCCGTGACGGCTGCGACACGCGGGGGTCTGGGAATCTCCCTAAGCATCGCTGCGACGCAGGTACCCCGGGCGTTCCGATCATTTGAAGAGCGGACGCCTGTCCGGTATAATTGGGACAAATGTCCGAAGTGACGACCCAGATAGAACCCTACTATGACAGCCCCTCAATTCCTCGTCGCTGATGAAGCGACACGCGCCGGGCTTCCGATCGACGGTGCCAAAGCCCTCATGGACGCATGGAGTATCCCTGTCGGCCGCTTTGCGGAGCTCCTGGGCGTCTCAGATCGCCACTGGCGTCGAATCAGCAAGACCTCGGGTTCCCTCGGGATGCTCGAATCTGACCGGCTCTCGCGCGTACAGAAGATCCTGGAGCATGTTCTCGAGGTGTTCGAGACGTCCGAGACAGCGGAGCATTGGCTCAAGAGCCCTGTAGCGGCCCTAGACGGACGTACACCGCTGTCCATGCTGGATACGGACGCCGGAATCGATGGTGTGCGCACGGTCCTCGTGAGGATCGAGCACGGAGTCTTCTCCTGATCGCCAGACGTTCAAATCTGCCCCTTCGCACTTGAATGGGCGTGAATCTACGCCAGACCGTCACCGATGCAAGGCTGCCTCGCGGCTTGGCTCCGGCTACGCCTACGGCCTTGCATCGACTCCTTAAGTCTGTCGTCCCAATTCGCCATTTCAACGCGAACGAAGGGACAGACCATGACCGCACAACTGGCTACACAAGCTACTCCGCAACCTGCACCGCTCGAATCTCGGCCGATGTTCAACGTCATCAGACACGCACTTGACGTGTTCGGCTCAGCCACCAAAACCGTAACCTGGTTGACGACGGCAAACGCCTCGCTAAACGGGCAGCGCCCGTGGGATCTGCTCGACACGCCGGCACACATCGAACGGGTGTTCGTTGTTCTGACTCGAATCGAACACGGAGTCTTCAGCTAATGGAGCTCTTCCGCATCACAACTCGAAAATGGATGAATTCCGCTTTCGACGGAGAAGGTGCACGACTCGTCGGTGGTCGATGGACCTCAGCGGGACGTAGAGCCGTCTACACCGCTTCGTCGACGTCCCTTGCCATCCTCGAGACTCTGGCGCACGTTGACACGCAATCGATGCCCGACCTGGTTGTGTTTCGAATCGGGGTTCCAGAGAATCTCGACCGAGCAGAGGTCTTCATAGAGGATCTACCGAAAGGTTGGCGAACCGTTCCTGGACCGCAAGAACTCACCGCGATCGGCGACGAATGGATCGCCGCCGGCGACACTGCCTTACTCGTCGTGCCCTCTGCGTTGGTTCCTATCGAAGCGAATGTTGTCATCAATCCCGAACACGACGACTTTCTCGAGCTCGATATCTCACAACCCTTCAATCTTCCTCTGGACAAGCGACTGTTTTCTTAGACGGCCAGTCAGAACGGAAAAACGTCGTCCCAGTCGGCCGCCGGCGCCTTGAATATCGACAACACCCGCTCCGCGATCCTGACCAGCTGGTCATAGGTCATGATCTCGATACGATGCAAATGCGCGTTAAGGTTTCTGAGCGCGTCACGCTCTTCATCGCTGGAACCATCCCTGCCGATGATGATTCGGGCTCGAATCTTTCCAGGATTCTCGCCGTCGATCGCCACGATTCGGTTCTTGTCGTTTTCGATCGCATCGATGTATTTGACGACTTGTGCGATGACCTTGGAGAGCGAAGCTCTTGGGTAGTAGCTATTGTGGGAGCCGTCGTAGCCAAACAAGGCCTCGTCGGCTTGTTTGATCTCGACGAGCTCGAGATATCCATCCACGGTTCGCCGGAGCATGTAGTCGACGTTCTCGTCTCGCGTCCATTTGCGTCGATCAAGAAGCTCGCTGTACTCGCTTCCGAACATCCAGGGGCTTTTCTCTAGCTGCCTTTGCAGCTGATGCTCTGTTGTCGCCTGGTTCTCGATGAGAGATCTCATCTCGTCAAGCTCTACCTGGTATTCCGCGAGCCGAGCGGCAGAGGCGATACTGTGAACGGCGCCGCGGTCGATCCCTTCGAACACGGTTCGAAGTTCATCGGCACCGCCGGCTTCGATTTGCTCGAGCAAGCTCTTCACGAGATCGAAGCGATCGTCGGCCGCGAGGTCCGGAACGATTTCGCGGATCTGATCGATCGCGAAATACTCCTTCTCGCCGACGACTCTCACATTGCCCAGTTTGCCGGCGAGCTCACCGGAGAGGTGGGAGTGCAGAAAGACCGACAGCTTGGCTATTTCACTGTCCTCACTCTGGTCATCGATCTTGAAACTATTCTTCGACTCGTAGACAAAACCATCCTTCTTTGTGTACCGAATGGTCTCCAGATCCAGGAAGTGGTGATGTACCGATCCGTCGGGTCGAAGTATCTCTACGATCGAGGCTACTCGCTTAACTCGTTGCCCGTCCTGCAAGACAACCTGGGCGATTTTCCCTACGTTGCCGGTCTTCTTGCGCGCTTCACGTAGCACGACAAGTACTTCGTAGAAGGGTGTATCCGCTGGCAAATTCATGTGCGCATTTTAGCAGTCATGCTTATTCGGTTATTCCAGATCGTATTGATAGGTTGGATTGAGTCTTAGCCGATCTTGATCTTGCCGGTGCTTAAGATGCGACACCATCAAGTGGAGCTGATCCGGCTCTAATCTCCGCTTCGCTACGACCAGAGCCCCTGCGGGTCTCTGCCCATTCGGGTAACGATCCGGGCTATGTCAGGCTTGTCCACACGGCACAACGGTCGAGCTAGCCGAACGCTCGGAGTGAAGAAAATCACCACTGCGCGATAGATGCCGCACTTCAATCTCTTCGCTATCCGGTACCACGATACGAAGAACATGGAACGGTGAAAGGATCGCTGCGCTTTCGATCCTCACCCGTTCAGATTCGGTCGTTGCTCTCCCTCACTTAGCTGCGGCTTGCGGTCGAATCCTTGCCCCGCCCCACAACCTTCGATCTTTCTGGTACCGGCGAAGAGACTGAAGCACGGCTACCCAAACGGGCAGCGTTTCGCTTGCGGTTAGGGCAGAGAAAACAAGGTGGCGCTGCGCGCCTTTTGGTCGAAACCGGGGACGGCCCCGGACGTCGGGCTCTGCGAACCAAAGCATGGCTGCTTGCGAGGTGTTCGGCAAGGATCGTTTAGGTAAAAAAGGTAATTAAAACAGTAAATTAAAAGCGTTCTAGGGTTGACATAGATTATAGGAAATCATATAATATCTCCATCGTTGAGGGAAACCCCGGCGATACCAAAACGAAGTCATTAACCGATACGAAGTAAGGAGCCAATCATGGCCAAAGACATCAACAAGCACCTCATCATCGGCCGCATGGGTGACAACCCAGAAGTCAACAAAACGAACGGCGGCAAGACAGTCGTCAACGCCTCGTTCGCCACCAACAACAGCTACACCAACGGGCAGGGTCAGAAGGTCGAAGAGACCGAATGGCACCGCGTGGTGTTCTACGGTGGCCTCGCCGATGTCGTCGCAGAGCACATGAAGAAAGGTAGCCGCGCCTATGTTGAAGGTCGTAGCAAAACCCGGCAGTGGGAAGACAAGGACGGTGTGACCCGCTACACGACCGAGATCGTTGCAACGGAACTTGAAATGCTCGACGGCAAGGCAGCCAAGGACGCCGCCTAGTTGGTGCCGCAGGGGTTGCCCGCTACGGCGGGCTTCCCCTCGCGGAACGAAGACGAATCACCGCCCTAATCTCTCGGAGTCCCCATGAAGCAAGCAAGTGACCTCTATCAGTCTGTCACCGACGCAATCATTGAAGCGTTGGAGAACGGTTGCCCGCCTTGGCAGAAAAGCTGGAGCGGTAGCAGCGCGGGATTCCTGCCGATGAACCTGAAGACCGGCGCACCGTACAACGGTATCAATATTCTGATTTTCTGGATGAAGGCAGAGCTTCGCGGCTATGCCTCGCCGTACTGGATGACATTCAAGCAAGCGCGCGAGCTGGGTGGCTGCGTGCGCAAAGGCGAAAAAGGCACAACCGGCCTGTTCTTTCGAACGATCGAGAAGACCGACACCGCTACCGGTGAAGTTGAGACGATCCCGATGCCGCGCCGATTCACCGCATTCAACATCGACCAAGTGGACGGCATCGAGCGGCCCGACCACAACCCGGAAATCAACCCGGATGTATCCAGCGATGACGTTGCCGAGGCATTCGTGGCGGCTACCGGTGCCAACATCGAGCGCGCAGACGGCACGCCGTGCTTCATTCCTTCCCGAGACATCGTGCGATGCCCGCCGCGGATGAACTTCCGTAGCAATGGCGACTACTACGCGACGATGTTTCATGAACTGACCCACTGGTCTGGTGGTAAGTCTCGCCTGAATCGAGAACTGGGCAAGCGCTTTGGTGACAGCGCATATGCCGCTGAGGAGCTGGTTGCCGAGCTTGGCGCCGCTTTCCTGTGCGCCGACTTGGGTATCGACGGCCAGGTACAGGAACACGCGAGCTACATCGACCACTGGATCGAGATGCTCTCGGACGATCCGTCAGCGTTGGCCAAGGCCGCGAGCCTTGCCAGTTCTGCCCACAACTACTTGAAGGAACTGACCAGCGGCGAGGCCCAAACATCCCGCGCCGCCTAGCGGTAAGCACCGCTGATTTGTAAGGAGACACTGGACATGAACAACTCTGCATTGGCATCAAAACCGGAACCGACTCTGCCGCCAGCAGAGCCGGACATCCTCGACAGCATTCGCCGACCGGCGAGCGCGGATTGGCTCACGACCAAGCAAGCGGCCGCTTACTTGTCGATGACATACAGCAGCTTCATTGGCTCGCTCTCGGATGGTGAGCTGCCCTACTACGGTCTGACGTGGGAAAGCCGCTCTCCGGTGAAATCGACGTCTCGTCGTGGCTGCGGCGTGCTGTGGCTACGATCCGACCTGGACGACGTGATCCGGCTTCGTCGCGCGATGAAACGCGGTACAAAACCCGCGCTGACCGTCTTCCAGATGCTCAGAAAAGGCGTTCTGACGTTTGCAGAAGAATCCGCGCCCGAGGATCAGTCGTGAGCACGAACGAGGGTCCGAGAGAAACCACACTCTTGGACTACGAGTGTGCGGACTGTGAGTTCAAGTGGACAGAGGTCATGCGTGAGGAGTACGGCCACAGCGACGAGGACTGCCCGCGGTGCGGCGCGAGGCACATGTCGCCAACTGAGCGGGAAGTGCCGAAGCACGCTGACGGAACGCTGTTGCAGGCCATGCTGACCGCTTGTCAGTCCCTCGACACCGCCTATGCGAACGGCGCTGAAGGGGAATCAATTGACTGGTCGGAGCTGCACGACGCGGCGAGGCTCGCTCGCGCAGCGCTTTTATTGGCAGAGCTAAAGGGACTGCCTTGTCCGCCTCAGCGGCCGACAAGAGCATAATCTGATGCAAGAGTGGGTGATTTATCTTGGCCTGGGTGTCGGCGTACTCCTAGTGGTGGCCTTACTTGGTCCAATACTCGTCGATCTCAAACGAACGGACCCCGCCCTCGGAGGCGCGGCCTCACTCACAATCTGACTAACAACACGCCAAGGGGTCGGATCATCACTCTATATCGACGCCGCCTGGTGCACCCGGTCGATCCGCTTGGTCCGAAGCGTCAAACACGCACTGATTATCCGGCACGATGTAAGTTGGTACGTCCGCCAGAACGGTTGCACCATTGGGCCAAGGCTGTGGTCCGCTGCTCGCACTTCGGATTGTTATCAGAAGACAGGCGTCAGTCGGTCGAAACTCCCCAGTTGAGCAGGCCCGTATTTCGGAACACCTACTATTCCCCTCTCTAGCTCTGGTCAGGAGTGTCTTGCCACGTGAATCTGGCGCAAGACCAACCGGGCGAATCTCGAACGCTGCTACCGCCCTGGTTGGGTTCTGTACAGACGTCGCCTCGCATACACAGTCCGCCTCGAACGCAAAATCCGGCGGTGTTTCCGTCAAGCGGTCAATGGTCGCCAATTGAGTCTCGGCGCTCGGCTGAGATCCCGATGCCGTCTCAGGCGGCGTTTTATCCGCTGAGCATCCAGTGACGAACGCTAGTGCGGCGATAGTAAGAAGAACGTCTTTCATCGGTATCCCTCCACGATGCCCTAAAAACTCCGTCATGAAGATAACAAAAAAAGGGCCGCTGACGCGGCCCCTGGATCTGTATCGCAACTAGGAGTATTCGATACGGATGGCGGATAACCGACCGAGCTTGTCTACCACGCCAAGCTCGACGGCATCCTGCGCCTGGTTAACTGTGAACGGTCTGCCCGGCTCCCGCGCCATTCGGCCTATTCGAGGAAAGCTGTGCGATCTCGGCTTCCCCGCTCTTCACTGCGACTTCAAGCGTGTCTGCACAAATCTGCGAAGTGTTGAACGACAGGTTTGGGTCTACTTGCTCCAATCTGTCGCGCAACTCGTCGATACGCTTCTTGAGGCTCTCGGGGATCTTGACCGAGAGTGATACCGTCTTCTCCTGACTCTGGAACACCGTTCCGGCTTTTCTGCCCATCTGTATATACTCCTGTGTGGTAGGTTGGACTAGAAAGCCCAGATTATAGGAAACCGTATATGTGGGCAAGAACGGGGCCCAATGCTCATTCAGACGACCCGGGCGCTGCGAAGTTCGGTTTCCGTTGGCTCTGTTCACAATCATGGTGCTCTGCGCATCTGGGGCAACCTGTGACGTCTACGGGACGGATTGGGGCCATGCCTTCACTCTGCTGCGAGCGCAGGTGAGGATGGCCATGTTCCAACCGTTTCCCTTCTGAGCTAGTGTTGGGGCCCTGGGGGGATTCACTTTAGCTCACGTTGTTCGCCAAAGTGGTTCACACCCTACGCAGCATACGCTGCATGGGCAAGTCGCTGACTTGCCAAGGAAAAAGCGTATACACACTTTTTCGCGACGGTATACACCGACCCCGTAAGTCTCTGACCGCCCGTCAATTCGGCGTATACACACCGTTTGACTTTATATGTTTTTCTATAACTGCGATAATTGCCTACAAAGATAAAGAGGCAATCGCAATGATGGAGTTGGTTTCCTGTCGGTTCCCCAGGGAAGTCGTCGCGTCGGTCCGCGAGTACGCGCGGGTTCACAAGATCGATATCTCGCAGGCTTGGCGCGATTTGGTGCACATGGGACTCCGTAAGACTGAGCCGGAAGACGAGCTCAGCAAGACGACATTGAACTTCGCCGTGCAAAGTCTCTGCTTGTCTCGAAGGATCGCCGGTCATCTCGACGAGGAACTCATTATTCGGTCCAAAGAGGACGCGATCCGGACCCTTGAGAAACTCACCGGAGACGACCAATGAGCATCTTCCAGTCCTCTTCTATCGGCAATTTCACCCGCGGCGGTCAGACCGCAATCCACTTCGTTCGGATGATCGGCCAGGTGCTTCAAAAGGGCATGTGGATCTACGTGTTGGCCCTAATCGGGTCGATCGGGACGTACTTCTGGATGAGTACAACGAGCTATGAGCGGTACATCACTGGGAAGTACTTCGTCGCAGATTTCGTCGTAGAACGGATGAAGAAGAGCGAGGGAACGATGCCTTTGACGCTCGCTGACGGGCGCGAGGTGACCGTTCGGACTGTCAACTTCATTCGCGACCCAGGAGTTCGCGCGGCCGTCGATAAAGTGTACCGGCGGGGCATCTGGGCCGTGCTAGGCGGGTTCATTACCTGTCTCGTCTTGTTGATGGTTGGTATTCGATTCATCTACCGATTCGGCAGCGACCAGGCCACGGACGAGCACGTTCGAGGGACGATGCTGGTTACTACTCCCGTTCTGAAAAAGGCGGTACGACAGTTCGGGAGAATCCCGGAAGTAACCATTGCCGGCGTACCGATGCCCAAGGGATCGGATACCTCACACGTCATGTTGATGGGCGGATCTGGATCGGGGAAGAGTACGGTCTTGAAGGAAATGCTGACGGGTGTCCGGCGTCGTGGCGACCGCATGGTGGTCTATGACAACACCGGAGATTTCGTATCGCTCTTCTATCGGCCAGGTGAGGATGTGATCCTCAATCCGTTGGATGCGCGATCCGCCGGATGGGATCTGTGGCAGGAGTGTGAGCGCGATTACGAGTTCGATCGGATGGCCGAATCGCTCATTCCAGACCGCGCTACCGGTGGCGATCCGTTCTGGATAATGGGCGCGCGAATCGTCTTTTCGGCGATGGCACAGAAAATCGGGAGAGAACCCAACCCGAGCATCGAGAAGTTGATGCACGCTATCCTCAACGTGAGTATTGAGGAGATTACCCACTACGTCCGGAACACCGAAGCCGCGTCTATTATCTCGTCTGGCGGCGAGCGAATGGCGATCTCGGTACGGGGCGTTCTGGCGACCTACACGAAGTCTCTGAAGTACCTCTCGAACGACTCGGCGAAGTTCTCCTTGCGTGATTGGATACGCCAGGACGAGGGGGATAGCTGGGTGTTCCTGACCTGCCGGGACGATCAGCGGACCGCGCTTCGGCCCCTTATTACGGTTTGGATGGATACCGCTATTTCCGCTCTGTCGTCTATACCACCGGACGACAACCGGCGTGTTTGGTTCAGCATTGACGAGCTCCCAACCCTCAACAAACTCCCTTCTCTATTCGACGGCCTTGCCGGAATTCGTAAATTCGGCGGCTGCATCATCGTCGGAATTCAGTCCTACTCCCAGCTTGTTTCGGTCTACACGCGCGACGGGGCTCAGACGATCGCCGGCGGTTGCGCAAGCTGGACCGTGTTCCGATACAACAACAACGAAGGAGCGGAATTCGCGAGTAAGAACCTCGGTAAC
Source organism: uncultured Chromatiales bacterium (assembly GCA_963922335.1). Lineage (GTDB taxonomy): Bacteria > Pseudomonadota > Gammaproteobacteria > Steroidobacterales > Woeseiaceae > CALBPI01. The sequence goes on from CAWUIB010000013.1 coordinate 77,318, forward strand.
AGCGAGACCGTTGAGACATATGAAGGTATTTCCTTCGGCGCGAACGAGATTCGAGACGGTGTGACGCTCTCGAAACAACGGAACATTCGGCCAATCGTATTGCCGACAGAGATCAGTCAATTACCGGACTACCACGGCTTCCTGAAATTCGGCCGCGGGCTTCCCGTCGGCCAGATCAAGACGATCTACCGGGAGCACCCGAAGGTTGCGGAAGGATTCGTAGATGCTGGCGTTGGATCGACGAAGGGTGGCTCTGCGGGCACGATCCCGGCCGTCGAGCGATTCGATGACTCGCACGAAACCAAACGACGCGAAAGGGACGAGAACTACGTGGGCAACGGCCTTAATGGGGCGCCACCGCCGCCTCAAGGCGACGATCCGGTCCGACCGGCCCCACCGCCCAAACAAGACGATATGTACGAATCTGAGCTCGTGTAGGCCGCCGAAATGCTGTCTATCAAGGTCATCACAAACAGCTCCAGCGCCTCGCACTACTACTCCGAAGCCGACTACTACGCCAAGGACGGCGAAGAAGATATCGCGTCTGAATGGCGCGGCGCTGGGGCTGAGGATCTCGGCCTCAAAGGCGAAGTTCATAAAGACCAGTTCAAGGACATGCTGGACGGCAAACTTCCTGACGGTACCGAACTCGGCCGACAGACTCGAGAAGGAGACAAGCAGCACAAGAAGGGCTGGGATTTCACACTGTCAGCGCCAAAGTCGGTGTCTGTGCTTGCTCTTGCCGGCGGCGATCGACGGCTGATCGATGCCCACAACGAAGCGGTGAAAACCGCCCTGTCCCACCTCGAGGAGCGGTACGCGATGACCCGTCAACAGGTCGATGGGCAGATCCAGGAGGTGGACACAAAGAACCTGGCTATCGGGTCTTTCACGCACACGACGTCGCGTGCTATGGACCCACAACTGCACACGCACAACGTCATTCTGAACCTCACAAAGCGACCCGATGGGCATTGGCGATCGGTCGAGTCGCGGAAGATGTACGACGCGTCAACGAAAATTGGCCAGGTGTATCGGAACGAGCTCGCGCAGCGCGTTCGCGCATTGGGCTATGAGGTCGAGTCGAATGCGAAGAAGGGCACATTCGATATCTCGGCCGTGCCCAACAACGTGCGGAAGGGATTCTCCAAGCGACGACAAGAGATCGAGAAAGCGGCGGAAAAGTACGGCTACCGGACCGCTAAAGGTATGGACAACGCCGCTGTGCGCACGCGTAGCGCCAAACACCACGCGAATGCTAACGCACTGGTGGAGGCCTGGGGTGATGAGTTAAAGCGCCTTGATTACGCTCCGGAGCGTGACATCAAGGCTGCGAAAGCACGGGCGGTCGACGACACGCGCACGGTTGCAGACAATGCCCGAGAAGCTCTCGATTTCGCCCGTTCCCACCTCTCTGAGCGCGAGGCGACGTTCTCCGTTGACGAGCTCGAGGAGACGGCTCTGCGATCGGACATCGGCCATGTGACCATCGACGCACTGGAGCGCGAGATCGCGAAAGACAAGGACTCTGGGGCGCTCGTGGAGGCGGTTTTGGCCAAAGGACGGTCCCGGATTCCGGCGTTCACGACGCCGGCAGCGCTCAAGAAGGAAGCGTACACAATCTCACTGATGCAGCGCGGCAAAGGCGAAATGCGACCTATCGCGAGTCGTGGGCGTGTGAGCGCTGAGATCGACGATCGCGGCTTTACAAAGGGACAGGCTTCCGCCGCACGGCTGCTGCTGACCAGTAAGGATCGAGTAGTCGGTGTACAGGGTTACGCCGGAACCGGTAAAACATACATGCTGAGATCGGTTCGTGAGGTTGCCGAATCCCGTGGATTTAAGGTCCGCGGACTGGCCCCGACTGGGTCCGCAGCTGAGACGCTCCAGGAAGAAACCGGAATCGAGAGCAGGACCTTGGCGTCGCACTTGACGCGGCTGAAGAACCTCAAGAACGTCAAGCAGGACAAGAAAGAGGTCCTCATTGTTGACGAATCTTCCTTGCAGAATACGCAGGACGCGGCCGACCTTCTCACATTCAGTCGTCAAACCAGATCTCGCGTCTTCCTCATCGGTGACCGAGAACAGCTTGGTGCCATTGAGGCCGGTAAACCGTTCGATCAGCTGATCAAGGGGGGGATGAACTACGCGACGATGAGCGACATCATGCGCCAGAAAGACTCTCCGCAACTCAAGGCTGCGGTAGAGGCGAGTATTGCCAAACAGCCTCGCGAAGCGCTGAACCAGATCAGTGAAACGGTGAAAGAAATTCCGAACCGCGACGACCGGGTCCAAGCGATTGTCGATCGAATCAAGGGACTTTCTGAAGGAGAACGCAAGCGAGTTTTGGTGCTGATACCCGACAACGACACCAGACGCCTGGTCAATGAAAAGATCCGCGAAGGGTTGCAGCTAAAAGGCGTGGTTTCGAAAGACGAGGTGTCTGTTACTGGAATCGCAAACCGCGGACTCAGCCGCACCGAGAAGGGTCTGGCACGGTTCTACAACAAGGGCGATACCGTCATTTTCGGCCGTGATGTGAAACAGCTCGGTACAACGGCCGACACTCCATACACGGTCGTCGATCGATCCGAATCCACGGTCACGCTGAAAGGCCCGGACGGCAACAACACCGAATGGAATCCCTCAGAGATCGCTGGGGAAGCGAAGAACGGCGTGGAAGTGTATGAGCGCGAAACCAGGAAGATTGCGGCCGGCGACGAGATCCGCTGGAGACGAAAGGACAAGGATCTTGGCGTGCAGAACACCGAGAAAGGGAAGGTCCTTGGTGTCGACGAGGCAACCAGGACGGCCACGATCGATTTCAAGAACGCCGGCGTGAAGGACGTGGATCTCGACGCGAAACGAAATTGGGAGCACGACTACGCAACGACTGTGTACGCCGGGCAGGGGGCCACTTTCGACGAAGCGGTGATCCACGCTGAGAGTTGGCGCCGCAATTTGATCAACCAAAAATCGATGTACGTTGCCTTGAGCCGCGCGAAGTTCCGAAGTCATGTCTACACCGACGATGCTGACAAACTCGCAAAGGGCGTTGGGATGAGGCCTGGCGAAAAGACGAGTGCGCTAGAGGGCAAGGAAGTCAATTACGCTCGTGTGCTCGATGAGAACGGTCTGCCTCGGGATCTTCGAAACGAGACTGACTCCGCCAACCAGAAGGGTGACAAGCGTCTGATCGATCGGATCGTCGAGCGGATTCAGAAAGACAAGCACGTCGACATGGATATGGAGATATGAGCCTCTTCTCGCGACACAAGACGACGGTTCGTCGAGGTCTCTTCTACCCTTCCCTGCCCGGCTTGTTGATGTTCGGGGCGACCCTCGCGGGCGTTTACTACCTATGGCCGATGCTTGGTTTTGAACGACATCCCTGGGTCGAGAAACAGAGGCTATCGAGCGAAGTGGTCGGCTACACGACGCCGGCGCGGCCGAGGATCGACCGATTGACTGTGACAGAGGTCATTTCTGTGTACGACGGCGACACATTCCGAGTGGAATCCGTTGAGATGGCCTCCGGAGATGGCCGAGGGATTCCCATCCGCGTTCGTGGTATCGACTCCGCGGAGATTCAGGGGCGTTGTGACAAAGAGTCCAAGCTCGCCATCGTCGCGAGAGATTGGTTACGAACCAGGTTAGCCAGCACAACGACTATTGAGCTCGTCGACGTCGACCTCGAGGAAGATCGATACGGCCGCGCGGTGGCTCGGGTGACGCTAGATGGCCACGATTTGGCAACAGAAATGGTATCTAAGAGGCTGGCGGCGCCGTGGATACCTGGCTCGCGTACAGACTGGTGCCAGTGAGCATGGCGACTACGCTGTCCGAAGAGGGGTCCTACTTTTGCAACAATCTGGCGTGCGCATTGTGTGTTCCGTACCAAGCCGGTCGAGACTGGGCTGAGCTTCCTGATGGTCGCCTTTTCAGCAGATCTTTGAGTGCGGGTGTCTTCCTTTGCGACGCATGCTTGGTCGATCCTTGTCGACCCGTGCGCCTAGATGCCAAAGAGCTCGAATAAGCACAAAACGATGGGGAAATGGGAGCCGTGACTCGGGACGGTAGCTCTCCCCCGTTGCCTAGTGGGACACATGTCCGGGCGTACTCAAAACGCTAAATTTCTTCTGATTTCTGCCGCTACGCGATGCACGGCAAATCTCACTCGTATGAACGTCGAAACAAGAACTAGAATCGAGGTCTGTAAGTCGATCCCGACGTTGCCCGTTGTAGCTGCGAAATTGATCGAGACCGTCAATCAAGACGATTTTGGTGTCAACGACATTGCGGTGGTCGTAGAGCAAGATCTCGGGATAGCGGCGAAACTGATCAAGACCGCGAACTCTAGCGCGTTTCGACGCGTATCTCCGTCGCCGAGTTGCTCAGTTTGAAATCTGAGGTGTTGGTCAGCTGCTTGGCAGCTTATTTTAGCTGAAATCCGAACGTTAGCCACGCTCGCGGTGTTTCCAACTCACACGCTTGCGACAGTGCGCAAAGGGTCAGAATGAGCTTTCGGCTAAGGGCCAATGGACCAGCTGAGTCAGCTAAGCTGCAAACACTTCCTGAATCACGTCAGGCCGTCTTGCCGCTACGGCAAGTAACGATCGAGCGGGCCCATTGGGTTGACGACGTCCTTGTTCCCATTCCTGCAAGGTTCGAGTCGAGACATTCAACATCGCGGCAAACGCACTTTGAGACACACCAACTTTCTCACGCACCGCTCTGATCTGCTCAGGCTTGATGTACACGTGTACGCGGCCTACATCACCGGCCTTGATCTCATTGATCGAATCCAGAATCTCCTGTCCTATGTCTCGCTTAGCCATTGGTAATTGCCTCTTTGATCTTCTTCAGGATTGGTCCAGGAATCCTGTCCATATCACCTGTACCGTAGATCGTTAGCATCCAGAAGGTATTACCGTCCGGAACATAGTAGATAACTCGGACACCGCCGCTTTTGCCCTTGCCGCTCACACTCCAGCGTAGCTTACGCACCCCACCAGAGCCACGAATGACCGGGCCAGTTTTGGGATGCTCCAGCATGTGATGCTGCAAGGCGGAATACTGCTCATCATCTAAGTGATCGCTGACGAACTTGGTAAAGATTTGCGATTCAACAAATAGGCGGTGGCGCACATCGAGACTATACGGCAATGACGTATAGTCTCTCAATTCGAGAGCAGTGTTCCTTATTGTTTTCTGGTAGCGCCTCTTAAGCCTGGTTCGCAAGACTCAGTTACTGCGCGTGTCCGGCCCACAACCGAAACATCGTGTGTGGTTCTGCCGCCCTGATCGGCAGTTGATTGTCGAGGGTTAGACCTATCCGGCCGTTCTCCCTTCATAAACACAATATAAACCGTACTGCCAACGACCGCCCCCACGCCAAACTCGACCATTTCTGTTCTGACCGCCTCTTGTTTGCCGTTTGACGTCATCAAACGACCATCAGGATTTAGTCATGCTCCGACATATCCGGACGCTGTACGGTTTATATTGTGATTAACGCCTGGATTTGTCAGAATCGCGCTTTCAACCAGACTCCCATTTTGCGTCCCTCAGAGCGATCCTATGGCGACCGAAAGAGAATTGAAGCGGCGTATTCGAGAGGTAGAAGTGCCCTTTCGAGAGGCGCTCAGGGCGCTGGAGGCCCGGCTTGACGCCTTCGGTCGTGAACTCAAGGCTCATGTCGTCGGCCAGCCTTTGACACACGCGTCGCCGCCCGTCGTGAATCGCACTCTGACGATCATCCAGGTCACCTCAACGCCTATTGAAGAGGATCAGCGGCGTTGGCGCTACACCGGCTTCACCAAGCGCCGCGGACCCAACCACATCGATACCGTCATCGATGCGCTCACCCGGATCCGATACAGAGACGACGAGCTCGCCAACCGTGCACCGATCGTGCCCGGCTGTATCGGTGTGCCTCGCGAGCTCCTGGCCGCCGCCGAGGACGTGAACGACCATAAAGATGCCCTTGCCGAGGTCGTCGGCCGCCTGCGTCCCGATGGGGGCCGTGTCATGGTCCGGTTCACCGATCGCGACGGGAAGGTCAAGAACCGCGACATCTCCGCTGCGCTCTTGCACCGCGCCGGAGAGACCGACGTCAACCTCAAGGCCGCTTACCGGCACATACCGCTGGTGATGGATCCTGTCGAACGGATTCGCTTCATGCACCTTCGCAACCGCACCGTAAAATCGCAGACCGTCGCCCAGCTAATCGAGCGTGTTTCGGGTTTCTCCAACTCCGAAAACCGCGAAAAGGACCTTGCGTTTCTCGCGGGGCTTGACACAGACGAGGTGCTCTCAGTCGCCTCGAGGACTTACGAGCGCCTCTGCACACGCGTTCGCCTCACGAAGCCCGGCGGTCTCACAAGTGATCGACGCAAAGTGGGTAAGCGCAGTTTTGAACTGCCTGGCGAGCTGCCGCTCCTATACTTCCACCTACCCTCAACCATGGCACAACCCGAAGTGGTGGCACCTGAGCTGCTCACCGATGAAGATCGTACGAAGAAGCCGCGATCTTCAAGCCGCCAAAAGGCCAATGGAAAAAAACGAGGTAAGTCGGTCCTTGAATCGACCCCATGCTTGAAAACGATTGATCGGTGTTACCGACGTGCCTACGATCCGCACAAGCATGGCGAATCAAGCTTCTAGACTGCTGCTGTTTACACGCACCGTTTCTGTCGTGTTGTGTTTACTCTGAGGTTTCAGTGTGCGGCACGTTTGACTGCGGTATTTGGTGCGGCTACGGATGCAAAGAGACCGCCCTTTTCAACAACGACACGGTCTTTTTAACGCAGCATCGTCTACGAACTTGTGGAATTATTTGTACTCAACGCAAGAGCTAAGCACAGCCGGATCGTTTACATCGTAGGTGCAAACGTACCAACGCGCGAAGTCCTGTCGTATTTCCCCATCAAAGGCCACCCAGATCCGGGTGTCGCTGGTTCCCACGATAGTGCCACCTAGTTGAAGGAGTTCATTGACAGTGTAGTTACGTCGCTCTTGAGCAATTGCCGACGACCCGAACGAAAGGACGAGGACGGCCAGCGTCGCCAACACACTGCGCCGTGGTAAGAGGTGAAACGGCATTCTGGAATTCATGGGAAGCTCCTATTTCAGAACTGGCAAGGTCCTCTCAATATCCAGCTTCGCCTCGAGGGTTTCAACCATTCGCTCGGCCGCCGTGCTGACCAGGGCGTCGGAAAGGCCAGCAAAAAGTCCCTTTCGACGCGAGTAGTCGAGTGCGTAGGAGACGCCGAAGTCTTGCTCAAGTACCGTCTCGAGGTCGCCGATGCCATCGACCAGGCCCATTTCGACAACTTCTTCGCCCGTCCAAAAGTCCCCACTGAACAAAACTTCAGGTGCAGCGTTGAGGCGCCCTTCGCGGCCAGCGACGACCGTGGCAATAAAGTGCTCGTGGATCTTCGCCAATGACGCTTGCATCTTCTCAACGTCGTCCGGTTTGAGTTCCTCGAAGGGGTCCAGCCGGTGCTTGAACTCTCCGGACGTGATGACACGGTTCTCGACCCCCAAGCGGTCTGCCAGCTCAGAAAAGCCCTTGTTGGCCATGATGACGCCGATCGACCCTGCAATCGTCGATTCGTTGACGTAGATTCGATCGGCAGCAACCGCCGTCATGTATGCACCACTGGTCAACTGATCTTCCCCGATGGCGATCACTTTCTTGTTGTACTTCTCCTTCATGCGGACGATGTAGTCGTGCAAGGCATCCGCCTGGACGGGAGTTCCTCCCGGTGAATTGATCAGAAGAACGACCCCAACTGCGTTCTCATCCATGAAAGCGCGTGTAAGAACCGGCTTGAGAAACTCGGCCGATCCAGAGCCACCCGGCTCAATCGTGCCTCGAATGCGCACGAGCGCTGCGTACGGCTCGTCGGCCGGTATTTGCAGAGACGCGCTACGGCCGAAAACGGATTTTGTAGCCACAAGGTTGTAAGTGATTGAGAAGATGATGATTGCGGCAATGGCCATCATCCGGTAGTTCGCATGTCGACGTGACTTCGAAAGCTCAGTGGTTACGACCGTGGCGAGAGCTCCAGCAAGATCTTGTTCCGATTCCGCCTTATCCTTACTTCCAAACATCGTCGTACTCCTGAGTGTGGGCTGTAAAGATTATAAGGTTTCCTACAACTTTGAGCCAGCATTTTTGAGGTAATGTCATAAAGGCTGCAAACTACTGTTGTTTCATTGCTTGTCGGCGATGTATGCAGTTATATATCCTTGTATATCGAGCTAGAACGCGATCAGGAGGCTGACATGTTGAATTTGTTCCTGAGACACGTCGTGCAGTTCTGCGGACTGCCGGCGGCTGTCCTCTCGCTCACCTGGTGGGGATACACCATAGCTGAGGTACAACCAGACCGGTCAATTGCAGGATGGACCGCCATCGGCATTGGTGTGCTTGTGATTGGCGAGGTTATCGCTTTCCGTTTGAAGTCGAGCGTCTCTTTGGCCGCTCTGATTAGCGTTTGTGCTTTTATCGTGGTTGGGCTGCCTTGGTACGTGATAGCTGAGGACCCGGCCGTTATTCCGACTATGCGATCACACCAACTCGACTACGGTGGCGTCTTACTCGTTCTTTTTTTCTTTATGGCCTTCACCGTCCCGATACGCTGGTTCAAGAACGGATACACGGGTCTTGACCTAACGGAGCGCATGAACAATCTGCCCCGCGGTTCGCTGAGCCGGGCACTAAAGCGGGCTGCCGGCGACGAGTAGCTAAAGCGCAGACACCAAATCATCGTACCGTTCCGTGACTTCGATGTAAGAACGGTAGACCTTTGACACATACGCCCTTCTGATCGCACGGCTGCGATCGGAGGGGCCGTATCCGGCGTTATACGCTCCGACGGCCAGCCAGTCGACACCAGATCTCGAGAAATTCGATGCAAGAACCCATGCTCCAACGTGGATGTTAAGGCATGCAGATGTCTTTACTTCATCGTAGGAGATACCCAAATCGCGGAGTGTATCTTCCCAGTGGCTATTGATCTGCATTAACCCAAAATCCGCCGACCCGTTCTTATTGATGTTAACGGCGGACATGTCAATGCCGCTTTCTACGTTCGCGATCGCTACTAGCAGCGCTGGATCTACTCCATACAAGGACGACGCTGCGAAGAAGCACTCCCGGTAGGGTAGTGGTTCTTCTTCATGATTTACCTCTGCCCGCACCAAAGAGCAGAAACAGAGAAGAGTCCAATAGGCGATGGTTCTAATCACTACAGGGCCTTGAATCGATCTGCCCACTGGTCCTCTTCTTTCTTTTGTTCTTTAACATCCAATTCCGTTTGGGAGACGGGCACCTCCTCCAGATCCTCCGCTGCTCGAATTGCATCCTGCTGATTTCCTTTGAGATTACCTATTAGCTCACCCATATCTCTATTCAGATGATGTGCAAAGCGGTCGAATAACATCTCTTCGCGCTGCTCTGGCGACATGGTTTGGTTCTGTTGCGACAAACGTTGCGCCTCTGCGTTGACGTCGCTCTTTGCATCCGAGTACGAGGCATCGAATGTGCGGCTCACCGCTTCGTAGTTGACGTTGTAAGCAGTGGTATCGGAAACTGACCCTGATACAGAACCTCGTACGCCGGCCTTGGCACCCCCAACCAACCAACTACCACCGGCGTGCGCCTCAGCGTAAAGGTCCGCGCTACCGGAGTGAGCCAGAGAAACGTTCGACGTCTGTATGCCCGACAGGAACTGGGCCATCTCCATCTTTAGCGCATCACGCTCTGCGAAGTTGCCATCAGTAGCTCGTAGTACGTTTTCCAGTTGATCTTCGTTTTCTGGTGCCGTGAGCAAGAACGCTGCCGTGGACGCCCCTGCGACTGTGGTTCCTTCCGTGATGCGCTCCGAGTTATCGATGTTGGCCGAACTACCCGCCCGAACACTGCTCTGAACTGGGACACCGTCTGAATCAAGGGAGGTCGTGACAACGCCGGACGACGCAAGACGGGCGCTGTCCGAAGAAACGACTCCACCTTCGACCATGCCAGATACATCGTTGCTGCTGAAGGCGACAGACTGATTAGCACCTGCCCGGGCCAGGGCGAGCTCCTCGACGGGGATACCTGTCGCGTTCGACAACAGTGTCAATTGCTGCGCGTTTGCATCTCGCATGAGGGTCTCGTTGCCAATCAAGTCTGAGAGGCCGGTCATGAAACCGTCGCGCGACATCACGTTCTGTAGCTGAAGCCCGCTTTCGGTTGCCATCACCTGGTTCGTAAACGCTCCGGATGCCACTTGACCTATCGTCATCTGGCCAAACTGTTGCCTGTTCGCTTCTTGCATCGCCGCTTGCATCATGCCGCTATTCTCAGCCAACACTTCGGGCGCTACGCCTAAACGATCGGCACCGGCTATGATTCCTGCGAGATGATGATCTTGGAGTTGACGATTGTTCGCCATGAAATCGATCGCTCGGTCGGTATCAGCGCCGAACGCATTGAGATCGCCCGTTATCGAGGCCATACGCATCTGCGAATACAGCCGGGCGGCTTCTCCATCGGAGAGCTCGGTCCCAGTACGTTGCGCATGGATGTCCTTGAAGGTTTCAATGTTCGCCCCGTGGGTCATCATATCGGTCGCACCAACAGTCGTCTGCCACATGCTTACAAACGCACTGAAATCGTTTGCATCGCCGAAACCAAGCGTCGACATCGCGTCCATCTTGCCCCTTGCGTCACCGAAGCGCATGGATTGTTCCAGGTTAGTGACTTCGCTCGCGGCATCGAACAGGTCGCTGACGGCGGACGGATCCCTTCCATTCTTCCGCGCTTGATGCCGGGTGGACATTACTCCGCCAAACATATCACCGCCCGCGATAGCGCCACGCGAGCTTATGGCGCTATCTGTGGAAAGCCCCAATGTCGAAGTAGCCTCAAGGTACTGTTCGCCGGACGATGCCTCAACGCCCTTGCTAACCGCAGAGCCTCTCGCGTACTGCTCAAAACCGAGGTTCCCCATGTTGAGCGCAGTGCCATAGCCCGCAGCGGCTGACAATAGACTGTCGCTTTGCCCTTCTGGCGTTAGTGACTTGCCCGCCGCATCAGACCCTGCACTCTCCACACGGCGCTGGAAGCTCTGCGATACGCTCGACAAAGCGTAGCCGGAGAAACCTACCAACACACCTGAAAGAACAGAGGCGATCATCACACCCATCCCGCGAGCTTGTCCGAAGATCGCTAGCGCTTTAGTTGACACTTCCGGTGTGAGCATCATCGCTGTCAACCCCATATTATGGCGTTGGATCTCTTCAACTGACTGGAACGCCAAATCTAGCGCGCCGCGGTGCATAACCGCGTCTGTGATCCCCCAAAACGTTAGCCAGGAAAGTAACCCGAACATCGCAAGGAGCGACTTCGGTGCCAGTGGGGTGACCAAGAAGACTATAAGAAGCGGGAAAAGACCGAGTACGATCGCCGTCACCGTTGCACGAACCGTTGGAAGCCACTCGTTGGCTGCTTGAGCAATCCCGATGCCTTCCGTCAACACGGCCCTGTTGGTCAATGCACGCAACCCGATGTCTGGGTTCTCGTCCTGAAGTGCAGCTGCTATGGCCGTAGCAAGCGCTGCGTTTCGAAGAAAGTGAATATGATCGCCTGCAACGTTGTAGACAGACACGTTCTGTTGGCCCAAGAGCGTTTGACAGCGCGCGAGCTGATTCGCATCAGTTGGATTGAACCCGGATTTCTGACAGACGGTATTCAGCATTGCACCGTAGTTCGCCACCGTGCTTAGGGCTGGTTGAAGGTAAGTATCCCAAGCGACTTCGCAACTGACTGGAATGCCGCCTTTGTTGGCGGTGTCATACCACTCAGTGAAATCTGCCGGACTCCTCAACTCCGCGAGCAGAGCGAACAGATTCGTGGTGCCACTCTTGAGCTGGTTGAGGTCGAAGTTGTAAGACGGCTGAATAAGAGCCATCTGGGAACAATCGGTGTAGTAGCTTCTGATCGATTTATTCAGATAGTAGTCCTCGAAGCCACCGCTGTGGTCATTCATGGCGTTGAGAAGCATCTGAAAATTGATTCCACCGGCCGTATCTTGGTACGGGGTCGCCGCCGACGCATCTACGAGCTCGACAACAACACGCTCCGCGAGGTTCATGCCGCCGGCCACAAATACGACAAGATCGGGCACTCCTCCGACCGCTTGGTAAGCGTTACGAGTTGGGTCGTAGACGTGAACCGTCCCGGTCGGAAGAACAAGGCCGCGAAAGATCAGAACACCGACAAGAGTCATCAACGCCCATGACCAAGTGTTGCCGTTGCCGTTGTTCGCAAGCGCTTTGACGCCTGCCGACATCGCAGCAAAGACGATCCCCAAAATTACTGCCACACCGACAAGATAAAGATACTCGTTGTCGCCGAATATCAGCGCGATCCTCTGGAACGCTTGAACCGTCTGATCGAAGCCGTTGTAGGTGTAGTAATCGAGGTCCAGAGCCATCGCGGGCGACGGCGCTAGAGCACCTATGGAGAAGCTTGTGCCAAGCAGTTTTGTTAAGAGGGACCTCGACAACATCACACTACCTCACTGTGTCACGTCCAGAGCCGTTCGGTGCTTCGTCGCGCGATCTTCTTCTTCGTGCAGCTTAGCGAACTGCCAATGCGCAAGATTCTCTTGAACTCTGACGTGATACGACTGAGCAACCCTGGATCGCACTTCCCGGATTGAGTCGTGCAGCCGTCCGAATTCGGTGATGCCCTTTTGAAAAACCTTGACATCACATCGATTGGTAGTTGCGGCTGCGGAGGTACCGGGCATCGTGGAAATGTTGTGAATTTTTCTGAACAGATAATCTGTGTTCCGGTACAAATCATCGAAAACTCTATATGTGTACGCTGCTGCAACAACGTCCGTCATGACGTTGACCGTGGCGTCGACGTTGCCTTGGGCGATTGCCTTGCGCAGTATCACGAACACCGGAACCGGCGAGTTGTCGATGAAAGTAACTTGATCGACATCCAAAGCGACCTTGTTCTCAAGCGCCGCTGCGATACCTAGTAGGTTGTTGCGAACGATTTCCTGAATAGACGTCGCGTTGTCGTGGACGCAGGTGCCATCCGTGAGCTTCGCTTCCGCAGTTCCGGTAAACATGTCGTCGAGACCTATACGATTATTTGCCGGACAGCCTTCAATTCTTGTTATGACAGGTAAGAAATCCCCTGCCTCTGCGCGAATCAAGACATCACCTATGTAACCTCGAATGATCGGAGCGTTCGCATCGATGCCAAACAACGTTGCCGCGTTTTCGATGACTGAACCCGATTCGAAGATCGTTCTGAAGTCATCCGGGCAATCCGCGATCATTGTCTTCAAATCAACCGTCGGACTATTGTTGTTAGCCTGAATCGACTGCTGCGCTGCGTCGTAGGACTTTTCAATCGAACCCGCGAGACTCTCGCCGGACGTGATTTCATTCCAAACAGCGCCTAGTACGTCGGGGTCGTCTTGCGCCACTGCCGTGACAACGCGATTCGAGATCGCGCAGTCGTCCAATTGAAGGTTGTTCAGGAAGTTGGTCGCCCCTTCGAGCTTGGACATCGAGTCGGCCAGTTCCTTTGTCATCGTCTTCAGCGCAATGTCGAAGGCCAACGCCGGCGCTGCCTGGATGATGTTCTGGAATTTCTGTACGAGGTAGTCTGAATCCAGGAACGACATGCCTCCCAGGAACAGATCCACTCCCCCGCATCCGCTCTTTAGCTTGGGCAGGCTAACAGTCACGGGATAATCCACTGCCGTATTGAGACGTCCTTGGAACGCCCCGGCGGAATAGAAGCCCCTCTGCTGGTTTTGATACGACCCACTACCCGTCACTATAGCGTTGTTAAACCAGTCGTCCGTCCACCCAGCGTATGCCGTTGTCGATAAGCAAACGCTAAGGGCTGCCGCGAAGATCGGTCGTTTCATATTCATCGTGTTGTCCCCGGTACAACGGTATCGGCGAAGCCACCGTCTTGGTACTCGGTCGTGAAGTACTGCTTGGGCGAGATCTCACCCTTAAGCAACCGAACAGCTCTGTAGGTGTTGTCCTCAAGCGTGGATACATCCTCCAGCCCGACTGCGATCGGCATCCAACGATCTGAACCACGTTCGATCATGATCGTCATTGGCGTGGTTTCGATGTTGAATCTCGCCTTCATGGCGATGTCGCGAGACACATCGATGTCATCGACGACCCACGCGTGGCGATCCGCGAAGTAGCGGAGCGCGTTGATCTGCTGGACGCAGTAGCCGCAACCAGGTGTCGAGAACATGATGAGCGCATAGTCGTTTCGTGACGCGCTGAGCGACCGCTGGATGAGATCGTTCCGGGCCTGCGTTTCAATATCCCGACCCGCACCAGAAGACGCGAACGCCGATCGGGCGTTCAGCTCCGGGTTTTTCAACATCACGTACTGAGTCAATGCTGTGAACGCGAGCGCGTTGCGTCTAGCGACGTCCTGGACCTTGTAGTAGTCGAGCACAGCCTCCGGTGTTTGCTTCCAAACCGCGTAGTCGAGCCTGTTCTCCAGCTCGACGGCTATCTGCCTTGGGTGCATGTCGGCCAGCTCTTGCTGAGACGGCAAGGGCGGAAGCTCGTACTCGTCGAGGTCCTCAACTTCCTCTTCCGGTGGCGGATCTTCGTACCACCAGAAGCCACGCTTCTCTGTTTGAGAGCCAGGCTCCGCATACGCGGGAAGAACGGCGGTTACGAGAATCAAGAAGACGACCGCGATTCCGAAACCAATGGATGGGAATATCTTGCTACCCATGTCGCTACCCTCCCTTCCGGTTGAAGATCGGAACAACACGTTCCGTTGTTGATACGTCAACGAAACCCCAATAACGGCTGTCGAAAGAGTCCGCGTGGCTTCCCACCGCGAAAGCAAGACCATTAGGAATTACGCCGTTGAACTCGAACAGCGGCAACTCCTGGCCGTGAAGCCCGGTTTCCTTGGCGGTGCCAAGAAACTCGTCGTTGCAGTACACATCGCGACCAGTGACAGTCAGCGAGTCTCCGGACCAGCAGGCCAATCGCTTGGTCAGTCGGACGGGCTCCTCGCCGGCGAGCTCGTGCTCGAACATGAAGGTCGCGTAGTCATCGCGAGTCGGCTCCTCGCCTGTTTTCCAGAAGATTCTCGGCTCAACGGACTTGCTGACCGTGACCAGAATATGGCTTTGCCATTGAATAACCCCGACCGCCAGGACGGCCACAACGGCCAGCTTTGGCGCGAGTTCGGCGAACGTGACTTCTCGCGGTGTAAACAGTCTCTTGACGAATCGCTTAATCATTGCTTTCTCCTTCCAAATCAGAGGCTCTTGACGAGCGCTCCGATCGCTGGATCTTTGGACAGGCGAAACAGTTCTTCCGCCATGTGTCGGGGTGACACGTCGCCATACACAACATGCACAGCATTCTTGGGAAGATCGCCTTCGTTGAAGCGCTCGCAGTACGGTTCGAGCGACAGACCCTTCACGAATATCGCTGCGGGAACGCGACTGATTCCATTCTCGCGGAACAACTCAGGATCGATGACGAGGTTGGTTGATCGCATCGCACACGACCCACCGGTGCACGACGGGTCAATCTTCAAGACGGACGCGACAAAAGACATCGTCGGACCCATTCTCTTCAAGGAGCCGATTGCCCCGCGGAGAACCATGACCCCGCCTGTCTTCTCAAGTGCGGCCGCGTAGTTCCTCAGCGTAGCGAGTGGCACTGACGACGAAACGAAAACCACCAACCGGTCTTCGGTCAGATCCTCCAAGTTATCCGACTCTTGGACCTCAATAGGAACACCGGTGATTGCGCCGACGTGGCGCTTTAGCTCGGCCTGCTCCGCTGACCAGGCCTCCGTATTGACGTGTTGCAACACCTGCTCGATAGACGCTCTTACCGTTGGATCGACCTCCACCTGGTTCTCCAAAACGGTTCTTGCGTGTTCTAACGCCTGCTCGTCTGGCTGTACCACCGTCTGCGCAGCAGCGATGCCGGACCACGCAAGGAAAATCAAAACCGGAAGTACGTACCGCCTAGTACTCATACGTCACGCAGCAATTCACTTTCTTGAACATCATCCAAGCGAAGTTGTCCTTTTGAGTTGAGGGGTGCTTGTAGCCGGACCAAAGCAGTCCACTACGGCCGATTCGCTGACAACCAGGGTCACGAACGGGCTTCGCCATTTGCAGTTTGAAGCGATCCTTGCGCCAGATCGGCGTGTACTGGAATGAGCATCCATCGAGTGCCGTGTCCCATAGCAAACCGGTGCGGCCCATGAAGTAGATGCTGCGCGCGGCAAGGCCGGCGTTCGCCTCAACGTAGTCGGAGACCGTTATAGAACCGGCGAGTGGATAAACACTTCCCCAACTACCCATGCACCAGAAAAGCTCGTTTCTCGGCCTACCCGAAAGCACTGCCGACGAATCCGCAGCGCAAGCCAATTGCGAGACCGGGTTCGCGAAGAGAACGGACTCAGGATTAACAATGGTTGAGAGAATGTCGTCGTTCCAAGTCGGAACGAGCTCGGACATCATCGCGACATCGAACTGCTCTTCTTGCAAGCATTGAATGTCCGTGAACAGATCCAGGATCGCCCAGACGGGGAAGATGTAGTAATGCATCTGCTGGAACGCTCGCTGTGAGCTCACGTCGCGATCTAAAGTGCCCCCCAAGGACCCCGGCCTCGGATTGCCGATATTCGCGCCGAGTGCCATCAGGCAATAAGGATCAGACACGGTGTCTATCAACCGCGAGGGTTCCCAGAAACTCACAGTGATACCGAATTTCGGAAGGGTCCCGCCGTCGCACACGCAGACCGGATTGTCGATCTCGTCCGCATCGTCACTGTTTGATCCCAACTGAACGATGCCCGCGATCTGAATCGGGAAGATGCAGCGCCAGGAGACGTCCGTAATCGGATTGATTGGACCGTCGTTGCACTCACTCGCGTCCGCGTTTTCTGGGAACAGGAACAGCATGAAGACGGTGACGAAAACAATGACCGGCCAAACAACAAACACATGAAGCCGCAGCATTAAGAATCCTCCTCGACGAGAAACTCCTCGATGACGAACTCATTGCGTACCTGAGTCACGATCGATGGCACTGCCTCGACGCCCAAACGAAGCCTAGTCTTGTCGTCGAGAATGAATGTCGAACGGCGCAACGACTCGGATACCTCGCGAAAATCGCCGCCCGTGAGAATGACCATGTCTGTCGGCCGCAGAATCTCCGCTGCCCAGGACGCGTCACTCGGGTCGATCACCACGATCCGGTAAGGGAGGAAGACGTGATTCAGAACGTTGAACTGAAATCCGCGGGGATAGATCACCCTACCCTCCGCATCGGTGACGTCGAACTCGGTTGTATACCAAGGCACAAAACGACGCTGACGGTCTTCAATGGCGCGCGGGAGACTGTGGCCCTCTGTTGCGCTCCACTTAACGTTCTCTGGATCGAGCACCGTGCCCCAGTCCACGCCGACAACCCGCGACTCGATCTCGGCGAGCGCGTCTTGCTCTGCGATGGGATACGTCGTCCCTATCGTTACCTGGTCCGCCAGCGCAGCGCCGGCGAGGAACAAGAGGCTAACCGCCGCCGTGCGTATCATTGAACCGCTCCACGCCTTGCTGAATGGTGTCCTGCATCGTCTCTTGCGATGCATGAGAGATATCGTCGTAGTACTCCGATAGGTCGATCAGGGAGAAGTCGAGTGCCTGAAACTCCTCCGGTGAGAATCCGCGACAGTTGGGCGCGTTGAGATCCCCGAAACCATCGGGAAATGTCGATAGCTGAGAGCGACCCTGCTCGTGAATGATCTTGGCGAGTTTGCTGTTGAAACAGCACTGTGAGCGCGCGCGTTGGACGCAATAGCCCAAGGTCTCCCGCTTGCAATAGGAGCCAAGCTCTACGCAGTATCCTGACTCTTTGAGCGCCGCCGTCTCTAGGCTCTCTTGCGGGCACGCTTTGGTAAGCCACTCCATGACCAGCGCGATCGCGATTGCGATTGCGAGAGACGTCGGATCAAAGGCCGCTGAGAAGACGTTACTCGCCGCGTTCGCGCCCGCCTGAGCCGCTGCACCCGTAGTCGCGCCGGCCGCAACAGCACCCGAGTAGGCGGCGTAAGCCGCACTGGCGGCTTGGAATGTCGCCAGGATTGCCTTGTTGGTTAGGGTTGATTGCGCCGCACTGCCTGTCGAATCCGTGTAGATCTCATCTTGGGCATCGCAGCAATCCTGATACGCCGTGCTCAAACCGCGTGGAAGACACTCCATCGCTCTGCCGCTGAAGATCATCGTCGCGCCCATGCAGTTGCCATCGACGTCTCGCGGTCCATCATCGAGGAACATCTGCCCGGCCCCATCGAGCGGCGTCTCGGTGGGCGGCGGCGCCGTTGCTAGGTCATTGCATGCGTTCGGTGAGCATTGCTGTGTTCCGAAGTGATCTACGCAGGCATAACCACCGCCCAGCGGGCAGGTGTAGGCTATACCGCCGCCGGTGCAGGGCGACTGGAAATCTGCGCACGCTGAGTTGCACTCCCCCGAACTTGCGTACTGCCCACCCTGGGTGCCATTGGGCAGCTCACATACCCAAGCGCCGAGGCCGATATCCTCGTAATGACAGAACCCCGGTGTGTCACAAAATCCGTTGACGCACGCATTGCCAGCGACCGGACACGTCGCCGGCGTGCCGGTCTGTGTGCAGTCGACTGCCTGCAATGGACAAAACTGTGTCCCCGACGCCGGCACACAACCGACCATCTCTCCGTCTGAGCTAGCGTCACCGTCGCCATCTAAATCCGCGAGGCACACCCAGGGATCGGCCGCGGCATACTGCACCGGCAGAATGATGGTGAGGCATACCAGCCACGCAATCAGTTGAGTTGTTGTGGAGTGCCGCTTGAACATAGAACATCCTGTCCGGCCATTCGCACCAACTGCATGACCGCAGACGCTTCGGGGAAGTCTTCGATACATCCGCAATCGCGAACGATCTCCTCGCCATCCCCGAGAGGACAAACGTTGTCTGCCGTGCATTCGTGGTAGAGGACATCGTGGGTTGCGGGACTTGTACTGGTTTCACTGACGACGCCAGACCGGCCGACGTCGTTGCGCGCGCGAGGACGCCGCGTCTTGCACGCTTGAGGACATGCGGAGACGGGCACCTCATCGAGTAGGAACATGTCACCATTCGTGACGACGTAAGATCCTGTGTCGGGATCAATGATCTGATCGGAGTAAGCCGTAGGCGTGGCGCTCTCTTCGATGAACGACTTACGCTCTAAGGCATCGCTGAATTCGTACTGAGTGTTGGTGACGCACGAATAGCTGCGTTGCTTCTGCCACCAATCGCGAGTGACCACCTCGGAACATCCCGCGCCCGTTACCGTGATCGATGACGGCAGTGGCGACAGCCCTGTGCCTTGGTAGTTCTGGAACGTCTGAACGCCGTCGACGGTCTCCGCGCGCAGAGAGCAATCCGGATCTTCCTGATACGCCTGGCAGCCGTCGAGAATGATGTCATCTGAGAGCTCGCACTCTGTATCGACGTTGACTTGTGCGTAAGCGTATCCCTCGCCGTAGCCGGCGACAGCGACGCGAATATTGAAGTCGACGAGACCACCGGCCTGAAGTACAGACGTGAAATCGACGTTCATCGTCTGGTTCCAGCTATTGGAAAGCTCGCAGGAGCCCGGCGGGTTGCCCATACCGGTCCACGTGTTTGGTCCGCTCCAGATCAAACTGGAATTGGCGCGAACCTGAATCCAGTCATCCCACACGGCTTGAGTTAGCCTGGCGCTCACGACCCGGTCCGGCCGTAGGACGTTAAACTCCACGTTATGTTCGTACATCGAGCAAGATGCCGGGCCCCAGTAGTTGTTCCCTATTTGACCGAGGATCAGCTGCAAACAATTTGGTCCGCATAGCGCAACGGCGCCGGTGCCACCGTTGTAATCGATGATGTCGTCAATGGTGACTTCATCCATATAGACCGAGCGATTGATCTGACAACTTACGTTGGACACATCGCTCTGAGTGGCCGCCGGTGACGTAGACACAAGATCGTAAACAGCATCCGTTGCCGTGACCGCCGCTGCATCCGCCGTGAGAGCGGTCGGATTATCCACGTAAGCCGTCATCCCAACGGGACCCGCTGCGCCGCACTGAGTCGTGTCTTGGCCGAAGTAACGAGCGATGGGACCGTCCACGAACACCTTCGTGATCGCGTAATAGGCGTTGTTCGCTCCGATCGCGGCCGCTGCACCGCCGCCGATCGCAGCGACCGTCGTGTCCAGGTTGTTCACCAACAGACCCGCACCGCAGTGATTGTTCACGCAGTAGCAGCCGCCTAATTGATTGAGTCCCGTTGGTTCGAGCGTCAGGTTGTTCGAATCGTCCGCTGCCCATTCGAATGGCTGGCAGTGCGACCAGGTCCCCGGCGTGCAGCTCACGATACCGTTCGCGCAAACGCCAGAGGCATGCATCGGCGCGCTGAAGAGAGCGTCAAATGTCCCATCCGAGTTAGTGTCGTACTGGATGTTGATCTGCCCTACGTCACCGGTCCCGGACGGCGCAATGAACACCTCCATGAACGCGTTCTCTTCGTGGCACATCAGCTGCGCCTCGAAGTCCGTTCCATCGACCGCGATCATCGACTCCTGCGAGAGCAACGGATTTGTCAGGTTGTCCTGAATCTGCTGGGCGCTTCCGGCGTGCTGCTGAAAGGCATCGGCCGACGCACGCGCAGCCGCTACATCGTCTGGATCTGCTAGCGCAGAGGACGACGCAAGGGCGACAAGTGCAGTGAGCGCCACACGTTTCATGACACCGGTATTCCGGAGAGATCGCTGATCGCTTGAATCGGCGTCTTGCCCTGCTCGCGAAGCTGCATGTACTTGGCGATGTCCCCACCGTCCGACGTGTTCACCCAGTAGTTCCACGGGTCAACCACCAATCGTCCAATGCCAGCACCAAACGGCGTGTCCAAGAACAACTCTGAGTAGCGCGGCTTGTTGTTGCGGATGGAGGTGAGGAGATCGACTGCCAGACCTTCATAATCGATCAGCCCAAGATCGATCGCCTTCGCGTAGTCCTTGCCTTGAAGCATGAACTTGTAAGCACCGTTGTTAACAAGCACATCGCCGATGGAACCGAAACTAGCCAGATCGACCATGGACTGGAGCACCACGCCGAAGCTACCGCGATACTTGCGTGCGCGCCGGAACCCTTCCTCGATCATCGTCGCGAGACGACTCAGATCATGCGCGCCATTCTGCTTAAGGAACGACGCTGCTTCCTCGAAAAGAATGAAGCGGCGCTCGCCGCGATCCGAGAGGTAGAGATCCTGGGTCACGCTGTTCATGACCTGCATGACGACAACCGTGAAGAGCTCTTTGACCCCTTTTAGCTGATCGAGCTCGAGGACCACGAACTCGTCGCTCGCGATGTCAAAGGTTGACGGGCCGTTGAAGAACTCACCGTACTGGCCCGTGCTCGTGAAATCGCGCAAGTTGAACGCGAGCTCCTGGGCTCGGGTCCGTGCGAATTCCAAATCCTCCGAAGGATCAATATCGGTCGCGAGCTTCGGAAATTCCCGAAGGAACTCGACCACGTAGTCGATACCACGCTCAACGTTTCCGGACTTGATCGTCGTTTCGACCGCCGCCTTGATGAGCGTCCACTCTGTCTCCGACAGGCTTCCCCCGGAGGCGGAATAAGCCATTTCCGCGACGATATTCGCGGCAGCAACCTTGTTCCGCTCTTCGTCCTCGGCGTCCTTGGCCGTCACCATGAAAGGATTCGTGACCGGCCGCTCGCGGCCGTAGTCCATAAAGCGACCTGAACACGTACTGCAGAGCTTCTGGTACGAGTAGCCGATATCGACAATGCGTATCATCGCGCCGGTGGCGTAGTAGTTGCCGCAGAGGTTGTTCAACGTGAACGATTTGCCCGATCCGGACTCGGCCGACACGATAAAGTTGTGGTTGTTCGAGCGCTTGTCGAAGACATCGATGCCGATGTGCTGACCTTTGCGTCCGATGAACGCGAGCACCGGGTCACTCGCACCGCGAAAGTCGCCCTGGATAGGAACATAGCGCGCCACGGCCGCGGCATGAGCAACGAAAGAACGCTCCATCTTCGACACGTTTCCGTTGTCGGTGTAGAGACCGAAGGGCAGCGACGCAATCAGAAGGATTTTGCTCAGGATGGATTCTTCCTGCATCACGAAGTCTTTCGACTCCCAGATGCGCTTCACCCGCGACGCGCTGTCACGAAGTCGCTTGGCGTCTTCGTCGAAAATCCAGAACGTCGGTACCACCGTGACGAACCGGTCGGATTCGAACTTGTCGAGCGCCCAGCCGAATTCTTCGGTCCGCCGCGCGATCGCCGCCGCGAAGGAGCCGCCGCTCTTCTGAGTCATCGTCAGAGACGCCTTGTTATGGAGCGTGAACTTCAGATCGTCAAACACGATCGAACACGTCCACAAGAAAGGAGAGCCGATCTGCTCCGCGTCTTCCGCTACGCCGCGGAAACCGCCAAGGAGCGTATTCGCCTTGAGCGGGTCCACGCGCTTGGGATTGGCCTTCGGCGTCAGGCACTTCGCGTGCATGTTGCCAATTCGGTACGGCTGACGACTGAAGTCTATGTCAGTGTCGGCGTTGATAATCTGCTTGCGGATCGGCAACGATTCATCAAACGTGCCGATCGAGCCCCCGAACTTTCGACCGTTCAGAAGGTTTCGCATAAACGCGACAAGACCCTCAACCGGCAGCTTTCGAGGCTGCAAGTGA
>CAWUIB010000014.1:0-49399 GCA_963922335.1 uncultured Chromatiales bacterium
GAGGCGGGCCGCCTGACCGCAATGTGCGGCGGCGAGGCGGCGGCGTTCGATCGTGTGGCGCCGGTCATGGCGGCCTACGCGACAAATTGCCGACGGCTCGGTGAAGCGGGCGCTGGTCAACTCACCAAGATGGTCAACCAGATTTGTATCGGTGGGCTGCTGCAGGCGCTTTCAGAGGCCGTGCAGTTTGCCGAGTGCGCCGGACTCGATCCTGAGCAGGTGTTCGCGACCATAGATGGCGGCGCGGCCCAGTCGTGGCAGATGGACAATCGAGCGCTCACGATGGCTCAGAGATCGTTTGATTTTGGCTTCGCCGTCGAGTGGATGCAGAAAGATCTCGGGTTCGCGATCGAGGCCGCGAAGCGCAATGGGGCGGCTTTACCCGTGACAGAGCTGGTCGCTTCGTACTACGATGAAGTTTCCGCTGCTGGGGGGCGGCGTTGGGACACGTCCAGTCTGATCACGCGACTGGACCGCAAAGGGGACGGGTGATGGCGCTGGAATGGCTGACACCGGAAATCATCGCACTGGCGGTCACCGCCGGCACTATCGGCATTTTGCATACCGCAATCGGTCCGGATCACTATCTTCCGTTTGTCGTGCTGGGGCGCGCAAGGCAATGGAGTGCTCGCAGAACCGCATTGACGACACTCGCCTGTGGCGCTATTCACGTGGTGGGTTCGGTGCTTCTTGGCGCGGTTGGCGTTGCTGCTGGCTTGGCTTTGCGCCGACTCGAATGGATCGAAGGTGTCCGCGGCGATTTGGCTGCCTGGGGCTTGCTCGCCTTTGGCCTGGTCTACTTTGCCTGGGCGTTGAAACGCGGGCAGCGTGCACACGTGCACTCGCATCCTCATGTTCATGCCGATGGTAGCGTCCACACCCACGTTCATGATCACAGCCAAGAGCATCTGCATGTCCACGAGCGTGATCATCAAAGCCTCGTGCCGTGGACGCTATTTATTGTGTTTGCCTTCGGGCCGTGTGAGGCATTGATTCCGCTGCTAATGTATCCGGCTGCGGCCGCAAGCATCCCCGGGGCCGTTTTCGTCACCGCAGTTTTCGCCCTGGCAACGCTCACCACCATGTTGACACTCGTGATGTTCGGCTACTGGGGAATCGCACGTTTCGCGGGCGGTCAGAAGACCGTTTCATTCATGACGCGCCACGCCCACGCATTCGCCGGTGCCGCTATCGCACTGTGTGCGACATTGATGCTCGCCGGACTCTAGATAACAAATTAAAAACGGGAGAGGGGCGATGGCACGATTCAAGATGCCACATACGCTGACGTTGTTGTTCAGCCTGATCGTGGTGGCGTGGGTTGCCACCTGGATCGTGCCTGCGGGTCAGTTTGAGACCGCAGTCAATTCCCACGATCGAGAAGTGGTGGTGCCAGGCACGTTTGCTTATTTGCCCGACGCCGAGCCGCCTTCGATTCTGAACATCGCATTGGTGATCCCCAGAGCATTGGGTGAAGCACAAGGCATTATCTTCTTCCTGTTCATCGTTGGCGGTGCGCTCGCGATATTGCGCTCAAGTGGCGCTATCGACGCGGGTATGGGCGGGTTATTGCGCAGCACCGGAAGTCGACCGGCGCTGTTGATCTTCATCGGTATGCTCGCCTTCACTGCCGGATCATCGACGATCGGAATGGCAGAGGAATACATTCCGCTGACCGCGGTTCTGATGACGCTATGTGTGGCGATGCGTCTCGATGTCGTTGCCGCTATTGGCATCATGGTGGTTGGCTACTCCGTTGGATTCGGCACTGCGGCGTTGAATCCATTCACGGTGCTTGTCGCGCAGGAAGTCGCTGGTCTTGAGCCAACGAGTGGCGCAGGGTTTCGACTGGCTATGACGTTGCCGTTCTTTGCATTGGGTTTCGCGCATGTGTATCGCTACGCCTCACGCGTTCGCGCCGATGCGACGAATTCGCTGGTCGCGGATGTGCCGGCGGCACAACCACCCGCGCCGGGGGATGCGGTCCCGATGACCGGCACGCGTCGGCTGGTGCTCATACTGACGCTGGCAACGCTTGCGCTGATGGTTTGGGGGATCAAGACCCACGGGTGGTACTTCACCGAATTGGGTGCAGTGTTCGTCGGATTCGCACTGGCTGTTGGATTCATGAGTCGCATGTCGCTCGACGATATGGCGCAGCGCTTTATCGAGGGCGCTGCCGAGCTGACCGGGACAGCATTGTTAATCGGGTTTGCGCGCGGCATTGAATTGATGCTGAGCGATGGGCAGGTACTGCACACGATCGTCAATGCGCTGGCTGAGCCACTCGGGGCGATGGGCGCTATGTTCTCCGCGATCGCCATGCTGTTCATTCAAAGTCTGTTGAATCTCTTTGTGCCGTCCGGTTCCGGTCAGGCCTATGTCACCATGCCGATCATGGGACCGATCGGGGATCTCGTTGGTGTGTCTCGACAAGTGGCGGTGCTGGCATATCAAATGGGTGATGGATTCATGAACGCCATCGTGCCAACCAACGCCGTACTGATGGGTATCCTCGGCATCGCCGGTATCCCTTATAGCCGATGGTTTCGTTTTATCGCGCCGTTGATGTTGCAGTTTCTTGCACTGGGTTCGCTGGTGATGATCATTGCGGTCTCCACTGGGTTCTGATTTCGAATTCGGTTACGCTACGCGCTCACCGGGGGTGGCCTTGTGGCCTGAGATGCGGTTAGCACCGCGAACCCTTTAAACCTGATCCGGATAATGCCGGCGTAGGGAGTGCTGTAATGCATCTATCGCTATCGCGCGTGGCCTGCGCGCTACTTCTCGTTGTGTCCTGTGACGCCATTTCTCAAACAGAATCGACTGACGGTCAGAGTATCGACGAAATCGTTGTCGCTGGTGCACTCCAGGAGCGGCCGCTGTCAGAGTTGCCGGTCAGCATCGCCGTGATCGATCGACAAGCGATCGAGGACTCGACCGCGACGCACTTTGAGCAACTGAGTTTGCAGGTCGCAAACTTGAACTTCGCTGGTGGGAGCAACCGAGCGCGCTATTT
Organism: uncultured Chromatiales bacterium; assembly: GCA_963922335.1. Taxonomy (GTDB): domain Bacteria; phylum Pseudomonadota; class Gammaproteobacteria; order Steroidobacterales; family Woeseiaceae; genus CALBPI01. Next base: position 3,020 of record CAWUIB010000014.1, read on the forward strand.
TCAGATTCGCGGTATTGGCGAGCGCAGCCAGTACGAGGGTGCACCGAATCCGTCGGTAGGGTTCATCATTGATGACGTGGATTTCTCTGCGATCGGCGGTGTGTCATCGACGTGGGATCTTGAGCGAGTAGAAGTGCTGCGCGGGCCGCAAGCGACTCGTTATGGTGCAAATGCATTGGCAGGGCTCGTCTATTTGCAGAGTGTGGCGCCGGGTGAATCGTTCACGAGCCGACTTCGCGTGCAAGGGGGCAACGACGATCTGCAGGACATCGCGTTGGCATTCGGGGGACCGATCAACGACACGCTCGGTTACCGCATTGCGGCCCACAGTACCCAGCAGAATGGTTTCCGCGACAACGCATTTCTTGGGCGCGATGATACCAACGGGCGTGATGAGCAAAGTGTGCGCCTGCGTCTGAGGTGGGCACCTTCAGATCGTACGACTGTCGATTCGACAGTCTGGTATGCCGATTTTGACAATGGCTACGATGCGTTCGTATTGGACAACGGCTTCACGACATTTTCGGATACGCCGGGCCGCGATGCGCAGCGCACACGAGCGATCAGTCTGCGCGCGACGCACAGTCCCTCGTCGAACTACACGCTGACGAGCGTTAGCGGCTATGCGAACTCCGACATCACGTTTAGCTTCGATGCGGACTGGGGTAATCAGGCGTATTGGGTGCCCTTCTTCGCGCCGCCGCCGGACGCACCGTTCGATCCCGAGTACGGGTTTTTCTCCCAGCGCGACCGGATTCGCGAGACTGTGAATCAGGAGTTCCGAATTCAGTCCGGTGAGACGGGACGGTGGTTCAATGACACGACAGACTGGATCTTCGGTGTTTATGCGCTTCACCTTAGAGAGTCGTTAGATACGTTCGACAGCGGTATTTTCTCCGATGGCACCTTCCCCGGAGAACTGGGCAGCGATACTTCAGCCAGCGATTACTCGGCAACGAGTATCGCGGCATTTGGAGAGCTGAATATCGCGCTCACGGAACGCGATACGTTGTCGATCGGTGCTCGCTTGGAGCAGCGCGACATTGATTACGCAGATTCGTTTGGCCTCTCGGTGTCGCCCGACGAGTCGGCAATCGGTGGTCACATCCGATGGTTGCGTACCATCAGCGAATCATGGTCGGGCTTTGTCGGACTCTCCAGAGGATTCCGTCTCGGCGGGTTCAACCTTGGCGAAGTTCCTGAGGGTCGGCGTCAGTTCGATGCCGAGTTTCTCTACAACCTAGAAGCGGGCCTGCGCTTCTTCGGTGATCGTTCCAGCTTCGGTGTTACTGCGTTTTTCGCCGAACGCGACGATCAGCAAGTCGATACCTCATTCCAGCTGGACCCGAATGATCCGTCCACGTTTGTATTCTTTGTCGACAACGCGGCGAGCGGTCGTAATCTGGGCTTAGAGTTCGATGGACGCTGGCAATTGAGTGAGGCGTGGAGCCTGTCAGGATCGCTCGGACTGCTGGACTCCGAATTTGATGACTTCGTATCGCCGGAGGTTGATCTGTCAGGACGCGATCAGGCGCATGCGCCTTCCTATACGGCGGCACTCGGTGTGCGCTGGCAAGGACAGCGCGGTTGGTTTGCAAGCGCTGACGTCACCGCGAAAGACGAGTTCTTCTTTTCCAACAGCCACGATCGTGTCGCAGGCAGTCAGAAGATCGTGAATGCATCGTTCGGATTTCAGGCAGAGCAGTGGCAGGTTTCAATGTGGGCGAGAAACCTGTTCGATGAGCGCTATGCGACACGCGGCTTTTTCTTTGGTAACGAGCCGCCCGACTTCGCGCCGACCGAATACCTGCGATTGGGCGATCCGCGTCAGTTCGGTGTCAGTTTCGAGTGGGCCTGGGAGTAGCACGTGCAAGCGAGAATCGACGTATCCCTCTACCCGTTACAGGACAACTACATTCCACCGATTGATGATGTCATTGCCCGATTCAAAGCGCATCAGGGTATCGAGGTGCTCACCAATCGTATGAGCACGCAGCTGACCGGAGACTACGACCGTCTGATGAAGATCTTGTCCGAGGAGATGAAGTCCAGTCTGATGGCGGGCAAATCAGTCTTCGTGCTCAAAGTACTGTCGGTCGAAGCCTAGCGTTGTGATAGAGGCTCTGTGGTCACAGCTGGTCGCGACGAGCTGGCTGGAGAGTGTCGCAGTGGTACTGGCGATCGCTTACCTTGTACTCGCGATTCGTGAGTCGATCTGGTGCTGGCCGTGTGCGCTCGCGAGCACAGCGATTTATGTCTATCTTTTTTATGACGTCGCTCTGCTTTCCGAGAGCGCGTTAAACGTCTTCTATCTGGTCATGGCGATCTATGGTTGGTGGCAATGGCGGCAGGGCACAAGTACTCAACCCAATCGCTTGCCGATCTCCAGGCTGGCATGGCAATGGCACGCGGGGGCGATCGTGCTGATTGCGTTGTTGGTTGCTTTCACCGGTTGGCAGATGGACGAGCGCTTCAGAGCAGACTTCGCGTATCTTGATGCGGCGACCAGTTGGACTGCCGTTTGGGCGACCTGGCTGACAGCCAGGAAAGTGTTCGAGAACTGGTACTACTGGCTGGTGATCGACATCGTGTCCATAGGACTATACGCAGCTAAGGGTCTCGCACTAACCGCACTACTGTTCTGTATTTACGTTGTGCTGATCTTCTTTGGAATTCGCGCTTGGCGGCAGAGCCTCGCGTCACAAACACCATGACCGAACCGGGCGGTTTTCCTGCTGATGCGGTCGAAACACTGCTGGGTGCACGAGCGCTTAGTGTTCGTTCATTGTCTTCATCCCTGAATCATATCTGGAGCGCGAGTGTTGCTGGCGAGCAGGTAGTAATTCGTCGCTCCGGACAAAGACGACCGCCGGCGCCGATCGTGAACTTCAAGCGCGAGTTGCAATTACACGCCCGCGCGGCAGAGTCGGGATTGGCCCCGAAGATCATTGCCCACCAGCTCGACGACGAACTTCTGATTACTGAATTCGTCGGCGAACCGATTTCAGTGGATATACTTAAGCATCCGCGAAACCTCGAGCGCCTCGCGCGGCAAGTTTCGAAGCTTCACGCCTTAAGCATTGACGGTCTACCCGTTGGACCAACGAATGAAGTTTTGTTGGATACTTACCGCAATCAGGTGCCAAAAAGCGTTTCACCCGAGTGGCAAACGCTGATAGACGAAGAAGAGTCTGTGATATGCCACCATGACGTGCATGCCGACAATGTCCGTGACGGCAGCGCGCTACAATTTATTGATTGGGAGTACGCGCGAGTCGCACCTCGGATGAACGATCTCGGTGTCCTGTGCGAGAACCTCGCGTTGACAGACTCCCAATCGATGACGGTTCTTGAGGCCTATTTTGGTCGTGTTCCGAACAGGGATGAACTCAGGAAATTGCGCTTGCACCGCGACTGGGCGCGAAATCTGTTCTCGATGTGGTCCGCGCTGACTTACCAGTGATTTCGAAGCTCGCGTAATTTCAAGAACACCTGGCGCGGGCTCGGCTTCGCAGGCAGGTCAGGGTACGACTCGCGCAGTCGCGCTATGACGTCGGGAGACTCAAGGCGAAGAAAAGTGTTGATCTCTCGTTCCTGTCCGAGCGTCAGGATCATGTCCGGAGCGTCGGACTGCTCGTTGGCTGCATCGACGAGCGCCCTTGCCGCGACATTGTCAGGCTCACGATCCAGTGTGAACCCGAGATTGCCACTGAGGTACTCGTGTCCGGGGAACAGCCGTATGTCGTCATCCAACCGAGACAACTGCGTGTCGAAAGTGTCGAAGAGGACATCCGGATCTCCGCCGTTATGGCAGTTGCCGGCCCCGGCGTTAAACAGCGTATCGCCACTGAACAGAGCAGGGACATCGCCATGCGCCAAGAGACACAGGTGGCACATCGTGTGGCCCGGCGTATCGAGACACTCCAGTTCCACCGAGCGCCCAACGCGGACTACATCGCCAGCGCTCAATCCAACGTCCATATCCTTGATCTTCGCACCCGCGTCCTTGTGCGCCAGCAGCTTGGCGCCGGTCGCATTGATCACCGCTTTGTTCCCGCCGATGTGATCCGGGTGTTCATGGGTGTTGAGCACCTGCGTGATTTCCCAGCCGTGAGACTCGGCTACGCTGAGGCATTGACGAAAGTCCAGCGGATCAATCGCGAGTGCTTCACCGGTCTCCGCGCAGGCCACCAGGTAGTTGAAGTTGCGATAGCTGTTGGCAACCCAGATTTGCTCTACCTGCACAGTGCTACTCCGCCTGATAAACCCGTTTTCCACCAACCCAGGTTTCGAGCGTTTTGATCTGCCAGATCTCCTCGGCAGGAATCTTGAAATAGTCCCGGTCGATCACGATAAAGTCCGCCCACATGCCAGGGGTAAGTTGTCCGATGCGATCGCCTTGGCCGACTGAGCGACTCGCCCAGATTGTGAACGCAGCAAGCGTTTGTTCACGCGTGAGCGCCTGATCCGGGAACCAGCCGTTGGGCGGCTCACCATCTTTGCTCTGGCGCGTCACCGCGGCGAACAGGCCATCAAACATCTCTGGCTTCTCGACGGGAAAGTCTGATCCTGCGGCCATCTTGACGCCCGCTTCGAGCATCCGTTGCCAGGCATATGCGCCTTTGATGCGCTCGCTGCCTACACGGTCCTCAGCCATGTTCTTGTCGCTCGTCGCGTGTGTCGGCTGAAAGGACGCAACAACATCCAGTGACTTAAATCGCGGGATGTCCTCGAGTGCGACAACCTGTGCGTGTTCGATACGATCGTTAAAGTCACCAGACCCATCCTGGCGCGCAGCTTCGAACGCATCCAGCACCGTGCGGTTAGCAGCGTCGCCAATCGCGTGAATGTTTGCAGCAAAGCCCTTTGCGTGTGACGCCTTGATGTATTCGGTCATTGTTACGGTGTCTTGGAACAGCAGACCCTTGTTATCGGGGTCGTCCGAGTAAGGCTCCATCATGGCGGCGCCGCGACTGCCGAGTGCGCCGTCGGCGTAGAGCTTGACCGCGGTTACTTCGAACAGATCGTCAGCATAGTTTCGGATGGGGCCATCGAATTGGGTGAGTACCGGGATGCCGCCAAGCATTGCTGACACTCTGACCGGCATCTCTCCCGAGTCCGCCAGATCCTGATAGAGCTCAACCTCCAACTTGGTGACGCCAGCGTCGTGAACGCCCGTGATTCCCAATGTGGCCAGCTCTTCCATGGCCGTCTTGAGATAGTCGCGCTGGGTCTGCGCCGGCGGCTCCGGGATCACCGCTTCGACGAGATCCATAGCGGAGTCAACGAGTACTCCCGTTGCAGATCCCGACGCATCGCGCATGATTACGCCGCCCGACGGGTCTGCCGTCTCACTGGTAATGCCAGCAAGCTCCAGTGCCTTCGAGTTCGCCCAAGCGGCATGGCCGTCGATGCGGTTAAGGAAAACGGGCCTTTCGGAAACGACAGCATCAAGATCCTGGCGTGTGGGAAAGCGGTCCTCTACCCACAACACCTGATTCCAGCCGCGGCCGAGCAGCCACTCGTCGTCGGAGGTCAAAGAACTTTCGAAGCCACCGATTGCGCTCAGCGTCGTGTCGAGACTGGTCATTCCTGCAAGATCCAGCGTCTTGCGCAATTTGCCGAGGCTCGATACGTGCCCGTGTGCATCGATCAGTCCGGGCAGAACGCTCTTGCCCTGCGCGTCGAGCAGCGTTTCAGGTTCATAATCTTCAGCCAACTCAGCGCCACCAATCGCCACAACTTTGCCTTTATCGACGACGAGCGTGTCGAACTGCACAAGCTCGGTATCCGACATGGTGTAGCCGTTGGCGTTAATTACAACAAGGTCAGCCTTTGGTGGCGCTGGTGTCGTGTCTGCGCCGCATGCGACCAGCAAAGTGCCGGCCATGATGGTCAGGATCGTGTTTTTCATTCTGCTTTTACCGTTGCCTGCCACGCGATCGCGCGCCACTGGCCGTCTTGCTCCCGGAAGGTTCCCGTATTGAAGTAATAGTTAGTCGAGGCATCTTCTGCTTCGCTCTGGGGCGTCGCGACCAACATAAACGCGACCACGGCAAAATCGCCATATACTCGGATATCCACGTTTTCCGCTGAGTAAACCAGGGAGGGGTTATCAGTCGGCTCAGTGCCCGCCATCGAATCAAGAATGCTTTGTTTGTCGGTTCGCGTGCCGGCGGAGGAGGTGTATACTAACTCGTCGTCCCAAAATCGCTCGTGTACAACCACATCGCCGCGGCTGGCTCCCGCGAGGAACGCATCCAGCAGGCCCCGAAGCTCACTTTCGGCAGCGTTACTCGAATCCTGTGACCAGGCGTTCATGCTCAGTATTGCGAGCAAGACAACCGCCACTCTGGAGAGCCGCGGTAAGGACGAGGTTTTCATGCAGTTTGCCTCCACTGTTTAACAAGCAGAGCATACACTGTGCAGCATGAGTACTTTATACGTCGTGCGCCACGGCCAGGCGCGCTTTTTGACCGATGACTATGATCGTTTGTCGGAAACCGGCCACGAGCAAGCGCGCCTCGTCGGCGAACACTTTGTACGGGAACGCATACGGCCAACGCATGTATGGTCCGGCACGCTGAAACGTCAGCGCGATACTGCTTCTGGTGCACTCGCGGTCTTGACCGCCGCTGGGGAATCCCATCCGGAACAGGCCACGACCCCTGGTATTGACGAATATCCGGCCGATGAACTCATGTCGTTTCTGCTACCGATAGCGCGCAAGACCGATCCGCAGGTGGAGCAGGACGCTCAGGCCTTGCAGCAGGCAAATGATGATCGGGTGCGGTATCGACTGATTCATCGCCAGCTCGAAGCGGTGATGCGTTTGTGGATTGCGGGCGAACATGATGTCGAAGGGGCGGGTATCGCCAGCTGGTCACGTTGGAGCGGCGGCGTACGTGATGCCCTTCGGGACGCCATGGATGTGCCCAGCGGCTCGACGGTTGTCCTGTTTACATCCGGTGGGCCGATCGGCGTCTTTGTTCAGACGATTCTTGCGGCACCTGATCTAAAAGCAGCGGAACTGAACTGGCGGGTGTTCAATGCGTCGGTTTCCCAAGTGACGTTTTCGAGTCGTCGAGCGTCGCTGGATTCCTTTAACGAGATCGGGCACTTACCCAAGACACTTCGAACGCATCGATAGCGGCTCGTCTAACATTTTGGGCGCTTGTCGAGCTTTTTTGGCCGAATGTCGAGATTTCTTTGAAAAAATGTTTGACAAGAATCCGCGTCTAAGGCAATGTTCGTCTTGCGAGTTAGTCATCGTCCCCACAGCTTCGCTGGTTGACTAACTTCGTTGTCCCCAATGGTCTCTTCTCCTCGCATTGGAAGAGACATCTGGGCCGGCCTCTCTTCTGATGCCGGCCTTTTTTAATTCTCCTTTGTTTTTTTCTGGTTCTGGATCGACTTGCGTCTAAACATCGTCGATCTGCAGTCGCTCGCTCTAATGCGCCGCCAATCAGCGCTGCGTCGAGCCGGGGGTTTTGATTGCGTTTGCGATCAGCCCCCTTTTTGTTGGTATTGTCTGTAGCGACAACAAACACAAAGAACGGAGATTGGCCAACACGGAAGTAGAACAGGAGTTCAGGCATGAAAGTGGGAATACTTGTGATCGTTCTCGTCGCGTTCGGATTGTCGGGCTGCGCGGTATCGATGGAAGAGCTGGTAGCGCAAGCCAACGAGACAGGTGATTGGAGCGCGGTCGAAGCCAGACTCGAGAGACAGGAGCAGCGCGCTGCGCGTGCAGAGGAGCGCAGGAAAAAATGCGCGGGCGGTACGGTGTCGGTGAAGATGCAGACACGGGAAGCGCGTTGCATGGATGCGCGCCAAATCGAGGCAATGTTGAGGCCGGCATACCAGCCCTTCGGGTTCTAATCGATTAGACGCAGCCGCACGGGGCCTTTGGCTGTCGATGGGTCAACGGGCTTCCCTTTCTGTGTGATCAATATCTGCCCTCGGTTCTCGAGGCGCCTCGCTGCGGTTCGTACGGTTTCCATCTCGGCCCGCCAGGCATCGCCGAAGAAGCGCTTTGCGACTTCGCTGGGACATGCGCTGCTGGATCGAGGTCGCGACCGCAGTGTTTCAAGAATCGCGTCTTCGAGCTCGCGATCGGTGTCGCTGAGCCCGCGCTTGCGGCAGGCGTCTGAGCAGTACCGAACCGCGTCCCAATTGCGTGCCCATTTCTTGCGCCAGGTCATGGTCCTGCCGCACACCACGCAATCTTTTTCGGGCAGTGGTTTGTTCATGCCTCACTTATCCGTGAGCGTAAGATCAAACCCGCTGCAGCACATCCACTCAACCAGGCGGACTCGATCTTGGCGCCACCACCGAGCCAATCACCGGCAACCGCCAGCCCGGCTTCGGCGTCAAACAGGGCACCACGCGCTTCTGGATTGACGACACGCGCATAGCGCCAGCGGTGAACGTTTGCACTGATCACGCAGCCCGCTCCGGAAATATCGCAAAGTGCGGCCACCAGTTGCTCGACAACGTCCTGATCCGGGTCCTCAAGGTGCTGCTGGGACCATTCGGGACTTGCGTGCGCAACCCACTGCTGATGACAATCGTCGAGTGGGTGAGCGGCAAGCCAGCTCAGGACATTCGAATCGGCAAATGCACCGCGCCATGACGGCGGGGTGCTCTCGTTTGTGACCGCCATCAACGCCCAGCAGGGGTCGTATGTAATGCCTCGAGCTACTGATGCAAACCCATCGTGAATACCACCTAACAAGTCGGCGGCCTGAGGTGCAGGTGCGGTCACGATCACGTCATCGAAAACGCGTTCACGCTCCGGCAGAGCGTCCAGTTCGTCACACAGGCGCCAACCCGCATCCATGCGCTCCAGCGCCGTGATTCGGCAGGCGCGTCGCAGGTCAATGCCTTTAGCCAGATGCTTGCAGATTGCGTTCATGCCCATCGTGCCCTGCCATCGAGCCTTGCCGTACTTGTTGGTCTGTGTCGCAAGGTCATGAATCTCGCCAGACCACTCACTGACAACGCCCGCTTCCTCCCAGGCGCGCAGCTGCGCGGCGAAACGCGGGTCACTGGCCGTTGCGTACTGTGCGCCATGGTCGAAGCGCAGATCGTCAGCGCGTCGCGTTGCAGTTCGACCGCCGGGGCCACGCGATTTCTCGAACACGACGACGTCGTGGTTCTGGTCAGCGAGCGCTGCGGCGGCCGTCATTCCGGCGATGCCCGCCCCGATGACCGCGATTCGGAGTCGCTCGCCCTGCGTGCGATTCACGTGCGCCTTGTACCTGGGCATGTCGAGCCGTTTGGCGTGGGCGGCAACCGACCGCGGTCGAATCGTACCTAACACGGGCTGGGGTGGATCGAACGGTCGGTCAAACAGACCGAGTGCCCACAGTAGTCCGCCGTACGAAGATGGGTCGTTACCATCGAGCGCATACCGGTGATTCAATTCGAGTAGTGCGTCAAGTGCCGATTGTGGGGAGTCGCGCCACTCAACAAGGGCTTTTGCCCAAGTCATTCTCAGGTTGTTGTGCAACTCCCCGTGAACCAGCAAAGACCGCTGTGCCAAATCCCACAGTTCGTGGCCACTGCGCGCGCGGGCAAGTGTATCCATCGAGTAGCTTTCGGTGCGTGGGTCGTTCGCGTGATCCTCGAGGGTCTGCTGAGCCCAACCGGGCAGGGCAGAAAGGCTGTCCGGATCTTTGCAATGTGCACAGAAATGGTGAGCAAGCTCGCGCCAGATTGTGAGCTCTTCGATGAACTTCTCACTCCCGGGCAGGTTGAGTTCGGCAGCTTCTTTGGCAAGTCGGAAGGGCGACACCATGCCGTAGTGCAGGTAAGGAGACATGCGGCTTACGCCGATAGGCCATTGGAGTGCCGCGTCGTTACGCTTGCGGTGGTAGCTTGCGAGACCACGCTCACAGAATGCATTCCAGCGCCGGTACCCTGCTTCCGTCCCGCCCGGTGTATCGAGGACAGGTCCGATGCGATGGTCGATCGGTTGACGCTCGATCGCTGCGGCAATGTCGGTATCGCTCAAGTTTGCGATGTCCAGCGGCGCGAATACATCCTGCTCCGCCGTAGTCACGCGCCAGTCGGGTAGTGCTGGCCAGCCCGCTGGTATGCGTTGTCGGAACTCGTGCTTGGTCTTGTCTTTGAATTTGAATGCGCGCGCCGGAGCCTGCTCGAGGAAGGACATCGGTACGATGCAGCGCGCATCGACTTTCAGGATCGCCGCCTGAGTGCGCGTCGCGAGCACTTTCTGCCAACGCTCAAACGGAGCGACCGGCATTTGCTCTGCAACAACCAGTGCCGCACGTGCGGCGAGCGATGCCAACGGTGAGTCGGCACCAGCCTCGGGTAGCGAAAAGGCGTAGGTGATACCACGTGCCTGCAAGGCTTTGGCGACATCGCGCGCGCCCTGCAAAATAAAGGTGTGGCTGCGATCGCTGTCGTAGGCGTGGCCACCACCGAGCCCCTGATAAACCAACAGCGGCTTGTCGAGAGCGCGGGCGCAGGTTAGCGCTACCTCAAGAGCGGGGTTTTCGTCGACTCGCATCGCATGATGCATCCAGTACAGCACCCATTCGCCGTGGCTTTGGATACTGCCGGCACCGACAAGCTCGCAGCGCTCTTCCAATGCAGCGCCAAGTGTCAAAGAAGAAAATTGGTTGTCTAGATTTTGCACAATAAAAACCAACAGAAATTCTTCGATATTTTATAGACACTCGGCGGCGGAGCAGGCTGTATTTCTGTACAGTATCGCAATGCATGAAGCTCCCATCACAGTGGTTTGGTTCAAGCGCGATCTGCGGGTGCATGATCATGCGCCCCTCGCTGCCGCGGCCAGCCTGGGGCGCGTACTGCCGCTCTACATCGCGGAGCCGAGCGTTTGGTCGGCGCCAGACCTTGACCTCATGCACTGGGAGTTCGTGTCCGAAGCACTCGAGGATCTGCGCTCCGAACTCGCGGCGTTGGGGCAGCCGCTTGTGGTCAGAACCGGCGAGGCGGTGGAGGTTTTCGAATCGCTATACCAGCGATTGAACATTCAGGCGGTCTTCGCCCATGAGGAAACCGGTAACGCGCTCACTTTTCGACGTGATCTGGCGGTTGCCGACTGGGCACGCGAACGAGATGTCGAGTGGCGTGAGTGGCCGACGAATGGTGTCGTTCGGCGACTGAGCTCACGCGACGGCTGGTCTCGGCACTGGTCGAAGCGAATGAACGGGAAACTCGTCGAGGTGCCACTGGGCATTCACGGCGTGCCGAATATCGAACCCGGAGCGCTAGCAACCGTGGACGCGCTAAAGATTACCGCCAGCCACCCGGCCGTCACAGAGCGTCAGCAAAGCCAACCCGGTACGTTGGCGGCTGCGCACGAAACGCTCGAGAGTTTTCTTGCAGGCAGGGGAAGCAACTACGCTCGAAGTCTTTCTGCGCCAGTCAGTGCCCGGCGGGCATGTTCCCGACTGAGCCCTTACCTCGCGTGGGGCTTGTTGTCCTTGCGCGAAGTGGTGCACGCGACGGAGGACAGCGATCTCGCCAAGCGCTCACGCAGCGCTTTTGTGTCTCGATTGCACTGGCGGTGTCACTTCATCCAGAAACTCGAGAGTGAGCCTGAGATTGAACACCGATGCTTCAATCCTGCCTACGAGTCATTGCGGGGAGAACCGGATGAGACTCGACTGCGCGCCTGGCGAGAGGGGCGAACCGGGTTTCCGTTTGTCGATGCCTGCATCCGATCGTTACAGCAAACCGGTTGGATCAACTTTCGCATGCGCGCCATGCTTGTGAGCTTCGCCGCTTATGATCTGTGGTTGGATTGGCGCAGCTTCCGGGACTTTCTGGCGTGTCAGTTCATCGATTACGAACCCGGTATCCACATCTCTCAGATCCAGATGCAGAGCGGCACAACAGGCATCAACACGCCGCGTATGTACAACCCCGTCAAGCAGGGTCATGACCATGACCCGAAAGGGGCTTTCGTGCGACGTTGGGTGCCAGAGCTTGCGAACGTGCCCGACCTTTTCATACACGAGCCCTGGAGGCTTTCGCCGATCGAACGCAGTGCAATCAATTTTCGCGAAGGTGTCGACTATCCGGCGAGAGTGGTGGATCACACGGAGGCGATCCGGTTCGCTCGATCCAGGATCAGCGAAGTGCGTAATGATCCGGTGCATCGAAAACAGGCGGCACGCGTTTTTGATCGGCACGGTAGCCGGCGCAAAGCTTCGGACCGGATGACGCAGAAGCAGTACCGCGAACGTCGCGTCGGCGGTGCAGATGCCACGCGCTTCGATGCGCCTAGTGTTCGCAAAGACGACCAGCTGAGTTTGTTTGACTAACGCCGGTCCTCGCGTACCCTCTCAGCATGCGTGTGATGAGTTTCAGTGTGGACGGGCGCCAGTCGTACGGTGTGGTGAGCGCAGCGGGCGTCGTCGATGCCGGTGCCCGACTTGATGGACACGCCGACTTGAGGTCTGTGCTGGCCGCGGAAGGCTTGGATCTGCTGAGAACGCTGGCAAGCGAACACACAGCCGACTACGCGCTCGAAGACGTTACCTTTGAGCCGGTCATTCCCGCGCCGGATAAAATCATTTGCGTCGGTATCAACTACAAGCCACATGTGCTGGAAACCGGACGCGATATGCCGGAGCACCCGGTGTTGTTCGTCCGCTTCCCGGGAAGTCAGGTGGGTCACGACGAGGCATTGGTGGCGCCATCGCTATCGCATCGGTTCGATTTTGAGGGAGAGCTCGCGGTCGTTATCGGTCGAGCCGGTCGTCATATCCCTGCTCATGGCGCGTTGCGTCACGTGGCGGGATATAGCTGCTTTAACGATGGCTCCGTGCGCGACTACCAACGCCACTCGCCACAATTTACACCCGGCAAGAACTTCTCTCGCAGTGGCAGCTTCGGTCCCTGGATGGTCACCGCCGACGAGATTGGCGATCCTGCGACGCTCAGCCTCGAAACTCGGCTGAACAACCAAGTGATGCAAAAGGCCGAGTGTTCCGAGCTGATTTTCGATGTGCCCGCACTGATCGCTTACATTTCCTCCTTCGCAGAGCTGCTGCCAGGCGACGTCATTGTGACGGGCACACCGGGTGGCGTTGGCTTTGCACGTAAACCGCCGATTTATATGCAGCCTGGTGATACTGTTGAAGTCGACATTTCCGGCATCGGTGTGTTGCGCAATTCGGTGACCTCCGAAGTTGAGACGGTCACAATGCGTGCACTGCAATCTCCGTGAGCGACGAGCCAGCCATGCAGACTGCCGGGTGGCGCGAGTGGGTGACGCTGCCAGATTTGCCTATCGGCCCCGTGAAGGCAAAGCTCGATACCGGTGCGCGTAGCTCGGCACTAAACGCCTGGAATATGGAGTCGTTGGAAATCGATGGTGTGGCCTGCGTGGGCTTTGATGTCTATCGCACGCATAAGAACACCACGGATATCGTGCGCTGTACCGCACCGATTATTGATCAGCGTGCGGTGAAGAGTTCCACGGGAAATCGCACACAGCGGTTCGTTATCGAAACGACCCTGCAGATGGGGGCGCGTCGCTGGTCGATTGAAATGACGCTGATAGACCGACGCGATATGTTGTTCCGTATGTTGGTGGGTCGCACGGCGCTCAGTCATCGTTTGTTAGTCGACCCATCGAGCTCCTATCGGGTTGGGGCAAAACCTACAAGACAAGGAATTCGGCAATGAAGATCGGGATTCTCTCGCGAAACGTGAATCTCTACTCAACGCGTCGACTCAAAGAGGCGTGCATCGAACGGGGCCATGAAGTTCGTGTGATCGACCACCTGCGGTGCTACATGAATATCGCCTCTCATAAGCCTGCGGTGCATTACAAGGGCGAGGAGCTATCGGGTTTCGATGCGGTCATTCCGCGTATCGGAAGTTCGGTGACATTTTATGGCACCGCGGTGGTACGTCAGTTCGAGATGATGGGTGTATTCCCGCTAAATGAGTCGGTGGCCATCAGTCGTTCGCGCGATAAGTTGCGCTCGCTCCAATTGATGTCGCGCAAAGGCATCGGTATGCCGGTTACCGGCTTCGCCCACTCGCCGGATGACACGGATGACCTTTTGCGGCTGACCGGCGGTGCGCCTGTCGTGATCAAGTTGCTCGAAGGTACCCAGGGTGTTGGCGTCGTATTGGCTGAAACGCAGAAGGCCGCCGCTAGCGTGATCGAGGCGTTTCGCGGCATCAATGCGAACATCCTCGTCCAGGAGTTCATTAAGGAAGCGGGTGGCGCGGATATCCGATGCTTCGTGATCGGGGGGAAGGTTGTTGCTTCGATGAAGCGGCAGGCGAAGGATGGTGAGTTCCGGTCAAACCTCCATCGTGGTGGGACCGCATCACTGATTCGTATTACTCCGGAGGAGCGCTCGACCGTAACCCGCGCGGCTAAAATCATGGGTCTGAACGTCGCGGGCGTGGATATCCTGCGATCGAACCACGGACCTGTTGTTATGGAAGTGAATTCGAGCCCGGGGCTTGAAGGCATTGAAAAAGCGACAGAGAAAAATATCGCGGGTCAGATCATCGAGTTCATAGAGAAGAACGCACGCCATGGGCGAACCAAAACCAAAGGCGCGGGCTAAGACCTCACGGGAACGAAACCAACGCGTCGTTCGCATTGGTGACCACGACATCGCGCCGGGCGAGCGTCGCTCGGTTGCGTTGCCGGTGACCGATCTCTACACGCATACTCAAATGAGTATGCCGATTGAGGTGGTGAACGGTAATCGACCGGGTCCTGCATTGCTCGTGAGTGCGGCAATTCACGGCGATGAGATCAATGGGGTCGAAATCGTTCGACGCCTTTTGGCGACGGCTGCACTCGATAAGATTCGAGGTACGCTGATCGCAGTGCCGATCGTCAATGTGTTGGGCTTTCTGAACCTCTCACGTTATTTGCCCGATCGACGGGACTTAAACCGGTGCTTTCCCGGTAGCTCTAGGGGTTCGGCTGCGAGTCGGCTTGCGCGTCGTTTCTGCGAGCAGATTCTCCAGCAGGTTGACGTAGCAATCGATCTGCACACCGCGGCTGTGCATCGCACTAACCTCGCGCAGATTCGGGTGACTGCCGGCGACGAAAAAGCACGCGCACTAGCTGATGCGTTTGCCGCTCCGGTTATCGTGGCTTCCGAGGTGCGCGAAGGGTCATTGCGTGCTGAGGCTGAACGGCGAAAAATTCCTATCATCGTCTATGAAGCGGGAGAGGCCTTGCGCTTTGACGAGTCGAGCATTCGCGCCGGGGTTCGCGGTATACGGCGCGTGATGCGCCAACTTAAAATGCTTCCGGGCAGACCGCCGGCATCCTTTGGCGAGCCGGTATTGGCGCAGGATAGCGCGTGGGTCCGTGCGCCGCAGAGCGGCATTCTCGTCAGCGCCGTAAAACTCGGCGAGAGGGTGAAGCGGGGACAGACCGTCGCAACGATTTCCGATCCGGTTGGTGCCGACAAAACGGCTGTGACATCGCCGCATGACGGCGTGGTGATTGGGCGAGTGCAGTTGCCACTGGTACACGCCGGGGATGCTTTGTGTCACATCGCCGAGTTCGAGCATCCGAAGGAAGCGGAACGAACGGTCGCAGCCTTCGTGGAGCACCAGGTTAGTGGTTCGGCGAAAGTCTGACGGCGCTCTTTCTCTTTTGGGAACGGCGGTTCAAATATGGATGCGGGTGCTCCGTGCGTCGTAGCAGCGACTTGTCGAATCGGTTAGGCTCCGGAGCATGACAAAGCCGCGTAACTGGTTGGTGCGTGGTGTCGCCTTAGCCTGTTATCTAACTGCAGCGAACGGATTCGCCTCGCCGGACTGGACTGACGTCGAAGCGCTTCGGTTGATGCCACTAGATGCGTTGATCGAAGAGATCAAGCAGGACTCAAGCTCCGCAAGCGATGCCTATCTCGCGGCGGCAGAGTACGCGCTACGAAGAGCGCGTGAAGAGAATTCCTCCGATATGATTGCGCTCGGCTGCGCCTATCTCACAAGGGCGCATTATCGTCGTGGCGCGGTCGAAAGTGCTTTGTCGATCGTGGGCGATTGCATAAGCGAATCAAGAGAGGACGTTGCTGCAACCAACGCCGTCCTTCTTCGCTACATGCGAGCGTCTCTACTTGTCGCGAATCGCCAAGCAGAGCTTGCTCGGAAGTCATTCGAAGCGATGCTTGCGGAGGATCTGTCGGAAGTCGACCCTTCGCTTTTACGACAGGTGCGTGCGAACTATGCCGTAACCCTCAAGCACGTCGGCGAACCACTGGAATCGCTGCTTGTGCTAACGGCAGTGCTCGACGATGCATTGGAGTATGGAGAGCCGCCTGAGCAGACGTTGATAGGCAATAACCTTGTCGTCAATCTAGAACAATTGCGACTATACGAGGATGCGCGCGACTGGATCGAACGTCTGCGACCGGCCATGGATACCATGCCGGATTCGTTTCAGGTGCAGTCACTGAGACTCCATGAAATTCAGTTGGAGGGCATTCTCGGCGATCGCACAAAGGCAATTCCTGCCCTACGTGCCTATATCGAAGCGATGGAGGGCGGCGCTCCGGTGATGCTCGGCAGCGCTTATGCATACCTCGCGGATATGCTGCACGAGGAGGGTGAGTACTCCGACGCATTGGATACAGCACTTAAAGCCGACGGAATGCTGAGGGACAACCCCGTTGAGACCGTGGACGCACGGTTGCGTCTGGCGCGAGCCGAATTGGCCCTCGGAGATTTTGATTCCGCAGAGAGAATACTCGGTGAGGTGTCAGCGCTGGATGTAAAGGTCGAGTCAAGTCTCGCTAAGCTTGAATCGCTGAAGCTGCAACTCGGTCTCGCTCGCTCAGGTCAGCAGGAGTTGTTGAAAAACTATCAGGAATTGGACGCTGCGAGGGCACGACAGGAAACGATCCGTTTGTCACAGAGATCTGGTTATTACAATGCGCGGCGCGAGGCTGCGCGTAAAGCTTCCGAGCTCGAAAGTTTGCAGCGGCGTCAGGCGCTACTGGAGGCACAAAATATCGCGAGCGAAGCGCGTGCGGAGTCTGCGCGCCAGTCACGGAACCTCACCGTAGTTAGTTCCGCGTCGATCGTCGTTCTCGCGGTCTTAATGGGTTACTCATGGAGCCGACGCCGCTTTGAGGGCAAATTCCGCAGCCGACAGGAGGCGTTGACTGCGGAGTTGGAGTCAGAGGTCAGAGTGCAGTCGGAGGCGCTGGCTAGACGTGCCCACAACGAAGCGCTGGGCCAACTGACCGGAAACGTTGCGCACGACTTTAATAACCTGTTGCAGGTGATGAGCATCGCCAACGAGCGACTCGCTACAGAGTCGATTTCGGATGCTTCACAGCGGCTGTTGCAGGGGTCTAATGAAGCGCTTTCGAGTGCTCGAGGCATTATTGGTCGGCTGCTCTCATACGCGAGACAGCAGGAGCTGGATGAACAACCGATCAGCATTCCGGATTTCCTTGACGACGCGAGGCCGCTTCTGGAGGCTGCGCTCGGTAAGTCCGTTTCGCTCGAGGTGGTGAGCTTTTTGCCGCCCTCGGCTGGCATCAAAGCGGATACCGCCCAGCTAACGTCGGCCCTCATCAACCTGTTGAAGAATGCATCCGAGGCTATGCCCGGCAGTGGCACAGTTCGCCTGTCCTTCGAGCTGATGGAGGTGCACGAAGATGAAACGAGCGGAGACCTCGACCTTGATGTTGGCAGTTACATTCAACTCAGCGTGTGTGATGACGGCGTCGGGATGTCCGAGGATCAGGTTCGACGTGCGATCGAACCCTTCTTCTCAACGCGAACCGATGTATCCGGGACTGGTCTCGGGCTGAGCTCGGTGTATGGCTTTGCGCGTCAATCCGGCGGGGATCTGCAGATCACGAGCGTGCTCGGACAGGGCACGACGGTATCTCTGTATTTTCCAGTGGTTCCCGTGTCGCTGGGCGGTCACGTCGAACCTGAAGCAGTAGAGGTTGAGCACTCGGAGCTTGGCGCGTTGGTTGTCGAGGACAATGCAGTTCTGGGCGAAGCGCTGGTGGCCATGCTTGAGTTCATGGGGATTTCGCCGCACCTTGTGACGTCAGGAGAGGCGGCGATGGCCGAGCTGACGGCGCGGCCTGATCAATTCGATTTTGTCATCTCCGACATCCGTATGCCGGGGCAGTACGATGGATTGATGCTGGCCGACTGGGTCGAAACAAACTTTCCGGCATTGCCGATATTGCTAATGAGTGGGTTCAGCGATTCAGAGCGTATTGAGCGCCCAGTACTTCGCAAGCCGTTCACCCAAGCGGAGCTTGAGGCGGCGCTGGCACGAGTCAGAAGAGGTGATCGACCCATTGCCGGAGAAGCATTGAATGATGGTCGGGGTGAGAGGATTTGAACCTCCGGCCCCTGCCTCCCGAAGACAGTGCTCTACCAGGCTGAGCTACACCCCGACAAATCATTCACTCGATGCTGATTGCGTTTGCTGGCCGGGACCTCAGCCGCAGATCTAGAATCGACGGGCCACCGAGAATTCTGCGATGGCCTCAAGCGCATCCCGGTAATCTGAAGCCGGCAATACACTCAACGCTTCAATGGCTGCGTCGGCAGCCTCCTGAGCGCGGACGCGAGTGTACTCAAGCGCGCCAGTGGATTCAATTGCAGAACAGATATCGGATAGCCGCTCGATACTGCCTTCACGCACCGCGTCGACAAGCAGCGCGCGCTCGGTGCCGACACTTTCCCGGATGGCGTGGATAATCGGGAGGGTAGGTTTGCCTTCAGCCAGATCGTCGCCGA
The DNA here is from genome assembly GCA_963922335.1 of uncultured Chromatiales bacterium. Lineage (GTDB taxonomy): Bacteria > Pseudomonadota > Gammaproteobacteria > Steroidobacterales > Woeseiaceae > CALBPI01. The sequence goes on from CAWUIB010000014.1 coordinate 21,788, forward strand.
GATTCTTGCCCAGTTCCTGCTCGCTTGCACTGTAATCCAGCGCGTCATCGACCAGCTGGAATGCAACCCCCAGCTCGCGTCCATAGTTTGCCAGTCCTTGACGCACATCGGCTGACGCGCCCGTTATGATCGCGGCAATGTCGCCACCGGCTTCGAACAATCTCGCCGTCTTGCGATAGATCACCTGGCGATAAGCGTCTTCGGTGGTGTCAGGATCACCCACGTTCATGAGCTGCAGGACCTCTCCGGCCGCGATCGTGTTGGTCGCGTCGGCCAAAACCCGCATCACCGCCATATCATCGATGTCCACCATCATCTGAAAGGCTCGGGAGTAGAGGAAATCGCCGACAAGCACGCTCGCCTGATTGCCGAACACCGCATTGGCAGTCGCTCTGCCGCGACGCTTCTCGGAACCGTCTACAACGTCGTCGTGGAGCAGGGTTGCCGTATGGATGAACTCAACGATCGCTGCCGCGGAAATGTGGCGTGTCCCGCCGAGATCCGGACCTGCAATGGCTCGGGCTGCCAGCATGACGATCAAAGGCCTGAGGCGTTTGCCTCCCGCACTGACGATATAGTTCGCTACCTCGGCGACCAACGGAACGTCGGTGCTGAGCGCTGAATTAATCAGAGTGTCGAGGGCGTCGAGATCACCGGCACAGAGGGCCCGAATATCCTCGAGCGTTACGACCGGCGATGCGGTGGTCGCTGCATACATGGCCGGAATTGTGCCTGAAATGGGTGCGCTTAGCCACGCTCGACAATCGTTGATTCATGAAACCTCGGGCATCTGGACATTGACCTAGGCGCCATGGGTTCGTACTATTTCACGTCTTTTGTGCGGGCAGCCGTCTCCGTGACTGCGACCTGCCCGCCTAAGCCTTTGTTTTTGCTGAGGCTTCAGTAAATTTTGAGTATCGACGTTTATTCGTTTCCGACGGCTGAGTCGCGCGAAAAACGTCGTGGAGCAATGAATATGTACGCGGTTTTCAAAAGCGGTGGCAAGCAATATCGGGCGGCCAAGGGTGATCGACTCAAGGTAGAAAAGCTGCCGGTCGAGACGGGCGCAACCGTCGAGTTTGATGAGGTTCTTCTGGTCGGTGACGGCGCGAACGTAAAAGTTGGTGCGCCGACGGTGAAGGGCAGCAAGGTCAAAGCAAAAGTGCTGGACGTTGCGAAAGGCAAGAAAGTGACAGTGCTGAAGTTCAAGCGACGTCAGAATTACATGCGTACCAAAGGTCATCGCCAGTGGTACACGGAAATCGAAGTCACCGGTATCACCGGCGCACCGCGTGCCAAGAAAGCGGCAGCGGCTGGCGAAGAAGAGTAAGAGGTTAAAGCGGCATGGCACATAAGAAAGCAGGCGGCAGTACCAAGAACGGTCGCGATTCAGAGTCCAAACGACTTGGTGTGAAGCGTTACGGTGGCGAGCAAGTCATCGCAGGAAACATCCTGGTGCGCCAGCGCGGGTCGCACTTCCACCCCGGAGTGGGGGTTGGCATGGGGCGTGACTACACCTTGTTTGCGAAGGTCGACGGCGCTGTCACGTTTGGCACGCGTGGCCCCAAAAATCGCAAGTACGTGAGTGTTGTTGCCGCCGGTTGATCCAGCGAGCGGCGCTTACGAGCTGAAAACCCCGCCGTTGAGCGGGGTTTTTTGTGCGTATGGTTCAGGAATTGATCCGTGAAATTTGTTGATGAAGCCACAATGCGGGTGCAAGCAGGTAGCGGCGGAAATGGCGCGCTGAGCTTCCGTCGTGAAAAGTATATTCCCCGGGGCGGGCCGGATGGAGGCGATGGTGGCCATGGCGCTGACGTGATTCTGCAGGCCGACGCGAGCATCAACACCCTCGTTGATTTCCGGGTGCAGCGCCGATTCAAGGCTCCCAATGGTGAGCCTGGTGCAGGTCGGAATCGCACGGGCGCGTCGGGTGAGCACTTGGTGATTGCGGTACCGGTTGGCACGGTCGTAGTCGATATCGATACGCGCGAGACTATCGGTGACTTAACCGAGGATCAGGCGACGTTGCGCGTCGCTGCAGGTGGCCGAGGTGGGCTGGGCAACGCACGCTTCAAAAGCAGCGTTAATCGTGCGCCTCGCAAAACAACCAATGGCACGCCCGGTGAGGCGCGCCACCTCCACCTCGAGATGCGACTGATTGCCGATGTGGGTCTGCTCGGTATGCCAAATGCCGGCAAGTCGACGCTGATCACGGCGATGAGTGCGGCTCGGCCTCGCATCGCTGATTATCCCTTCACGACCCTTCATCCGAATTTGGGTGTGGTATCTGTCGGCAATGCCCAAAGCTTCGTAATGGCAGATATTCCGGGGTTGATCCCTGGTGCTGCGGATGGCGCAGGCCTCGGTATTCGATTCCTGCGACATGTGCAGCGCACACGTTTGTTGTTACATCTCGTCGATATTGCACCGCCCGATGGGTCTGTCGAACCGGCGCAGGCGGTTCGGGACATTGCTGCCGAACTTGCCAAGTTCGACGAGGCGCTTGCGGCACGGCCGCGCTGGCTTGTGATCAACAAGATCGATTTGATGCCGGAAGATGAGGTACGGGATCGAACCGAAGCACTGGTTCAAGCGCTCGATTGGGAGGGGCCCGTCTACACAGTGAGTGCGGCCACGGGGCTAGGAACAGAGGCGTTGGGTGCGCAAATTATGACGTGGCTCGAGCAGCATGCGAGCGAATTTGCTGAGGAAGACAGCGCCGCCCCGGACGACGGCGCACATAGCGACTAACGATCGGGCCGTTAGGCGCTCATCGCCTTGACCATCTTGTTCAGACGGCTCTTATGACGTGCCGCTTTGTTCTTATGAACAATGCCTTTGCCCGCCATATTGTCGATAACAGGTACAGCGGCTTTGTAACTCGCCAACGCCGCGTCCTTGTCGCCGCTTTCGACGTCCGAAATCACCTTTTTGATAAAGGTGCGCATGCGAGAGCGCTGGGCCATATTCGCAAGACGCCGTTTCTCTGCTGTACGGGCACGCTTGCCCGCAGATTTAATATTCGCCACGTTTGTTACTCCGAAAGAACGTGTCAGGCACGCGCCAGAGCTGGGCGTGCAAAAAACAGCCCGCGATTATCGGCCCTTGGTGCACCCAAGTCAATAATCCCGCAGGCGATTTGCGCCTCCGGTACACTTCGAGCGCCATGAACCCTGCAACGCCCCGAACCAGTCAGCGCGAGTCCGATCGCAGCCTTTTGAGGCGCACCGGCATCGTGGGCATGATGACGTTGCTGTCGCGTTTCCTCGGCCTTGCGAGGGATATCTTGTTCACGCGTTTGTTCGGCGCCGATTGGATGATGGATGCCTTCATCATCGCGAATCGCATCCCAAACATGCTGCGGCGGTTTTTCGCCGAGGGCGCGTTATCGCAGGCATTTGTCCCGGTACTGGGCGAGGTTCGCGAGCATGAGGGAGATGAGGCTGTTCGGCGGCTCTCCGCCCGAGTAGCCGGTACGCTCGGCACACTTCTTTTCGCGCTGAGCGTGGCAGGCATCGTACTCGCGCCGCTGCTCATATTAATGTTTGCGCCCGGATTTGCTCGAGACGAGGATACGTTCTCGCTAGCGAGTCTGATGTTGAGGTTCACGTTCCCCTACATCCTCTTCATATCGCTGACGTCGGTGTGTGCGGGTTTGCTGAATACTTACGATCGGTATGCGATCCCGGCGGTTACACCGGTCTTGCTCAATGTGGTGCTGATTGGATTTGCGGTTTTTGTATCGCCTCAGTTTGACCGGCCCACACTGGCACTTGCGCTGGGTGTGTTTGCAGGTGGCGTGACCCAGCTGGCGTTCCAATTGCCGTTTCTGGTTCGAGCGGGATTACTGACCCGACCTCGTTGGGGTTGGCGCGATTCGAAGGTGCAGAAAATTCTGACTTTGATGCTGCCGGCGATACTCGGATCCTCTGTCGCCCAAATCAATCTGATCGTCGATAATATTTTCGCGACGTTGCTCGGTGAGGCTCGCACCACGTGGCTCTATTATTCGGATCGACTGATGGAGTTTCCTCTGGGTGTCTTCGGGATTGCGCTCGCAACCGTGGTGTTACCGAGTCTTACGCGCAGCTTCAGTCGAAACGATACGGAAGCGTTTTCTGCAACACTCGATTGGTCGTTGCGGCTTGTGTTTCTTATTGCACTGCCGGCGACAATCGGCCTCGCGTTGCTGGCGGGTCCCCTGGTCACCACTTTGTTTTTTGGTGGTGCCTTCACCGCATTCGATGTGCAAATGGCACGGGCCAGTTTGTGGGCGTTTTCGGGTGGCCTGACTGCCTTTATCACCATCAAGATTCTGGCGCCGGGTTACTTCGCTCGCCAAGATACGAAGACGCCTGTCAAAGCGGCGTTGGTTGCAATGGTTGTGAACTTCCTCGGTAACCTTGCGTTTGTGGCGCTGCTGACTCGATGGGGGATCGCGGCGACCCATGCGGGCCTCGCACTCTCGATGACGCTTTCGGCTATCGTTAATGCCGGTTTGCTTTGGATCGGCCTGCGCAGGCAGGGCATCGTCTCGCTGCGTCCGGGATGGGGTGTATTTCTGTTTCGCCTGCTCATCGCCAACTCGGCGCTGGCGACACTTTTGTTACTCGGCTCACCCGCCCTGGACTGGTGGCTTGCCGCGGATCTTGCGCAGCGACTGCTGAGACTTGGCTTGCTGGTTGTCTGCGGCGTCTTTGCCTACTTCGTTTCGCTGGCAATAGTCGGACTACGACCGCATCATCTGCGACTTCAATCACTGACGGAATCGCCTGGCTCATGAGACTGTGCCGTGATATTTCCAGCATGCGGGGGTTTCGAGACGGGCGCCGTGTTGCGCTGACGATCGGTGCGTTTGACGGTGTCCACCTGGGACACCAGGCGCTACTGAGCCGCGTCAGTGAATTGGCTGCCGCAGAAGCGCTGCTGCCGGTAGCCATGAGTTTTGAGCCGACGCCAAAAGAGTTTTTTTCGAGACAACAGGCGCCTGCGCGACTGACCCGATTCCGTGAGCGCTATGAGCTGATGCGCGAGGCAAGTATGGCAGCGTTTTTCTGTGCACGATTCAACAAGCGTATGGCGGAAATCTCAGTAGATGAGTTCGTCGAATCACTGTTGGTCGAGGCGCTTGGCGTATCGCGCCTCGTCATTGGTGACGACTTCCGGTTCGGGCACCGAGCCGCTGGCTCGGTTGCTGATCTGCGGGCTGCGGGCGAGCGATTGGGATTTTCGGTAGAGCAGATTCCGAGTGTTGAGGTTTCGGGTATACGCGCGAGCAGCACACGTATTCGCGAGGCGCTGGCGCAAGGAGACCTGGAATTGGCGAACCGACTGCTTGGCCGCTCATTCCGGCTTTCGGGCAAGGTGATTCGCGGTCAGCAGCTTGGACGCACACTGGGCTACCCCACGGCCAATATCGCGTTGCACCGGCGTACGAGTCCGGTTCAAGGAATTTTCGCGGTCCGGATTGGTGGTATCAACGAACGCACTTACGAGGGCGTCGCGAGTATCGGTACCCGACCGACAGTCGCGGGCGTGGGTGTTTTGCTCGAGGTGTTTGTATTCGATTTTTCCGGCGATCTTTACGGAAAACGTCTCGACGTGGAGCTCGTAAAGAAACTCAGAGACGAACTCAAATTCGACTCTCTCGACGCGTTGACGGTGCAGATGGATCAAGATGCAGCTGACGCTCGTGCAGCGCTCGCTGCTGTTACACTCTCGCGATGAATGATCCCACGCCTGCCCATACCGACGCAGCTGATAGCCTCTCAGAAACGCAAGGGCGCAGCAAAATGCTGTGGCTTTGGCTATCGCTGAGCGTTGTTGTTGTCGACCAGATCACCAAGTGGGCCATTGTTGAGCGGTTTGTGTTGTACGAGCGCATCGAGATCAACGCGCTGCTCAACGTCACTCGGCTACACAACTATGGGGCCGCATTCAGTTTTCTGGGTGATCAAGGGGGCTGGCAACGCTGGTTGTTTGTCGTGCTTTCGATCGTGGTGACAGCAATTATCCTCGTGTGGTTACGCCGACTCCCGCGTGCCGGTCACCATTGGCTCGCTGCTGCGCTCGCATGCATTGTCGGCGGCGCCATCGGCAATGTCATCGATCGAATTCAGTACGGCTATGTTGTCGATTTCATTCAAGTGCACTGGCAGGACGCTTACTTTCCGACGTTTAACGTCGCCGACATTGCGATCAGCGTCGGTGCGTTCTTGTTGATCGTCGACAGCTTTTTTGGCAGTGGCAGAACCAGCGACGCCTAGCGCTGCACAGGCCTCCCTTAAAGTCGAAGCGCGCTATCGAAACCAGCATCGGTCTGGTTCTGCAGGACCAGAGGCGCGGCGATGTGATTGGTCGACAGAGAACCACTGGCACTCGGGATCGGTCTCTAATGCGATACGCGTTGCACGAATGACGAAACCGCCCTCGTCGGCTGATGCCATTTCGAGATTGAACCGCCCACCCTCAGTAGTCGCGATCGCGGATGAATAACCCAGTTCGGTCATGTCACTGGCGTAACGTCCATGCACGATGAAGTGGTTGACCTGTGCGGTTGCATGGCGGAGCAACGCGAGGCGACCTTCGTTGCGCTCCACGCGAATTCGGCTATGGGAGTACGTCGGGAACGCCATTGTCAGGATAATTGCAGCGAGTGCGACGGCGATTAGCAGCTCCAATAGTGTGAAACCCCTTCGATGTCTCATTCCGGTACATCCCGCCAGGAAACCAGTCTGCTGCGATTGCGGGCGTCGACCGGCAAACAGATCAGCATCGTTTGAACATCCTGGACAAAGCCGCGCGTACCCTCTGTGCGAAATTCTGCACAGGTGCTTGCGGGCCAGTGTTCTGTTTCTGCATGGGGTTCGTGTAGCGTCATCGTCGTTTTTGTTCGAACGCCACCCGCGGAGTGCGAAACGGCAGTGTCGATAGGGGTCGCGTCTGCGGCAAAGTTGCGCACTATGTGTCGCAGGTTTTGCTCAACGGTGTCCGCGACGAGGATCGCATCGGATTGCCAACGCACATCCAGCGCCGAGATGCCTGTCCCACGAAGCGCACTTGCACTCATCAGTCCCAGCATGGTGAGCATGATCAGCGCCATCAGCATCACCATGCCCTGCGGTCGCCGTGTCATAGGTTTGGTGATGCGTTTCGCACCCATACCGTCTGACTCGTAACAAACCTAAGCCGACCATCATCGGGCGGCAGGTAGGACTGGCTACCCAACGCGAGCGGGCGAACCTGACCACTCGACCATCCACCGGTTTCGCTACGAACCACCAGCCAGAAGCGGACACCGATAACCACAAACTCGGAGATTCCGTTTTCGCGGCGGCGATCGAGTTGTGGGTCGCCCGGCTCCAGCGTCATATCGGCTGCGCCGTCTGCGTCGCTGTCGACCAGTACCACGATTTGTAGGGTCTCTATTCCTTGCGCGATCTCCTCGTCGAGTACGTACGGTCGGGACGACAAGGCGCTGAGCGTCATTCGCCTCAGAACGGGTTGATCCGGGAACAACGTTGATCGTGCAGCCACGTAGTAGCCGGATACCGAAAGGTTGTGTCTTTGCGAAAGCGGGTGTTGAGAATGCCCATCATCAAGCCGTGCTTGAACGAGGCCGTAGCCAGGTGTGGTGATGACCTGAAGGCGTGGCGAGTCCGCTGGAACAACACTCGGCGCGAGACTGCGCAACGCGATCGCGTCGGATAGTGGAACGGCGTTGGCACCGCAGCCCCAGATGTCTGGCGTGTCGGATACCAGCACCGGCGCCCCGAGGTCGAGGACGAAATCTGCGCGACATCGCCGGGGGAGGGCAAGCCCAAGCGGATTCGAGTCTCCGGGAACGCTACGACCCTCGATATTTTCTGCTGACCCGGCAAGGCCCCAGTGGCCTGCCATGCGAATGTCTTCAGTCAGGAATCGAATAGCGACGTCTGCCTGCTCCTGCATGAAAGCGAGTGTCTCGGTCCGTCGATAGCCATCACTGGTCAGCGCCAGCGCTTGCGCAATCGTGCCTGTGATCGCAACGCCTATTCCCAAGGCGATCATGATTTCAACTAATGTGATACCCAATTGTCGACGCCGATTCATGGCAAGACCTCCTTACGGTAGACCTCGGAATACAGTGCAGGGACTGGTCGCCAGCTCACGGTGACCCGCAACCGACCATCGCCACCGCTCACCGCGGTCATGGTGCCGTCAGGCAGTGTCTGCGCTGCCCACCGATTATGTTGTTGTAGTGCTAGAGCCAACTGCGCGTTTAGCTCGCACGCGTTTGTGTCCCCGTCGTGGCACCGGCGCTCAAGATCCGGCTGTAAGGCGTTTATTGCACGACAGGATTCGGCGACGCTGGTCGCCAAGTGCATGGCAACTTGTCGGTATCTTGCATTGGCGTGTTGGTTGAGTGTGCGTGCGAACAGTTGATAGGTGCCGGCCAATGTCAGACTCACGACAACAGCCGCAGCAAGCACCTCGAGCAGCGTAAATCCTCGCGCGGACGCTAGCCGTTTCATTCGCACTGTCCGCCGGGCAGGTCGGATACGCGCCCGCGTCCGGTATAGCTCACCACCAAACTTCTGGGGTGGCTGTTCGCACTCTTGTCGCAGGCGGTGAACGTGCCGTTGGTCGAGCGCCTGTGGGGTGGGGCAAAGTAAAAGAACCTACGATTTGCTTCGAGACGCACGCCAGGCGCAGGACCGCCTTCGATCAACACGGGCTCAAGGTCATCCAGCACGGCAGGCCGGTCATTGTCGGTGTTGACAAAGACTAGCCACCCGTTCGAGAAATCGCCGGTTGGCGAGCAACCTCTGCTGAGTGTCTGGGCGCATAGCGTGATGGAGGCCGAATGGCTTTTGGCGAGTCGCCGCGCATGCGCGATATCCTGTGCCAGATCGAAGAGGGTTGTGCGCACCCTTGCTCGCGCGGACCACTCTGACCACGCGGGTGCCCCAATAGCCAGGAGAAGCCCGGCGATAGCAAGTGTGACGACCAGCTCGAAGAGGGTGAATCCTCCCGGCCGTTTGCTGGAGTTCCTTTCCATGCCGACTATTCTCAGGGCGGCACGAAGCACTAAATACCGGCTTAAGTCCCGGAAATCCCCAGATAGACGCACGACTGAAGTGCGGCAATCACGAATTGCGGTGGGGCTGTCGAGTACCTATAATCGCGTGCCCCACGAGGCCGATGTAGCTCAGTTGGTAGAGCAACGCATTCGTAATGCGTAGGTCCGCAGTTCGAGTCTGCGCATCGGCACCAATACTTTCGGAAGCGTACTTGCTGTTCTGGTTCACGGCACGGTCGTGCTTCCCGCGGGCGGGCAGGTGGACCCCAATCCCGAGGCTTGGCGCAAGCCAGGTACCGGCGTGACTTCTGCCGATGGTACTGAGACAGCGAGTCGCAAGAGCTACGGCAGTCGGCAGGAGTTCGCTGCTAACACTCTGCAGGGTATGTCTGCGCGGCACTTCGAAGCGCTCCGGTTTTTCGCTCTCAGGGAAATGGCGGCAGCGCGGCCGCTGCGTGCCCGGTATTGGGCCTAATTTGATCACGAGCCTTACCACGACGCAAAGGTATGGGCCGGTACGGATTCGGCGCGAGCGAACGCCAACGGGGCAGCATCTTTCTCAGGACTGGGCCCCCGACCTGGTCGAGCTCGCATTGCTGGACGTCCTTGATCAGCAGGTATTCGGTTCGCAGGTGGCTCGAGCGAGGTGGTTTTGTGACAGCGCTCAGATGTGGCGAAAGTACTTGGAGTCCCCATATGAGAGGGTGGAGGGCGAGATATGGGCCGACATCAATGCAGCGCTTTAGCACATCGTGCGCAGGAGCCGGCACGTCGCCAACCTGTGATCCATACAGTATCGGCCAATCTCGCCGCTGGTATACACTCCCTACCGGGGTTTGGATAAGAACACATGTCTCTGTTTCAAGTTTTCATTGGAAGCGGCAATCAGGAGATTGCGGACGCGGCGCACGCGTGCGTGAACGACCTGCCCGAGGGTGTTGAGCATACAGTCGTCAATGACGTGACAATGCTCGTTTACTGGCCTGACGGCGACATTGACGAAATCTTCGATTTTTTCTTCCCCAACCTTCGGCCTGAGAGCGAGGATGGTCGTTTAGTGGAGGATATCGACGAGTATTTCGTGACCCAGGTTACAGACCTTATTGGGTTTACTCCAAAAGAGAGTGCAGAAATGCTGACCAGCTCGTTTGAGAAGCTTGAGGCTCAAGAGCGTGGGCGTGACATAGAGCGAGCTATGCTTGGCACCTTCATGGCATGGCTAAAAGTGGTAAGTCCGGACGTACTAAGAAAGTTCAACGAGTTCGGTGAAAAGGCAGCGCAATGGGAAGACTTGTCGCCGCAGGATCGTGAGGCGCATGAAGATAACGAGAAAATAAGTGAGTTCAAAGCTGCGTTTAGTCGCTATCGTGAAATGATCGATAAAGGCGGATTAGAGCAACTGGGTTTGTTTGACAAGCAAGAAGAGACCTCGGCTGGTGAGTAAGGACGACAGCAATATCCTGGAGTTCAATCGCGGCCGCAGATCAAGTGGCGGCGATAGCGGCGATGGAGGCGGGCCGACCGAATTCATTGAACGCTTGGCCAAAGCTGAGTTGAAAATTGAAAACCTCAAGGAGAGCGCTGCAACTAAAACAGACATGGTCGAGCTGCGTGGAGATATCAAAACCCAGATCGCCAAACTGTCTGGTCAAATCGAAACCACCGAAGCAAAGTTAGGCGAGAAAATCGCTCAAGCAAGGTGGACAGTGTTGTTTGGTGTCGTAGCCATTTTTGGCTTGTTCATCGCGGTCACGGAGTACCTGAGTCCTGAAACAAATCAGTCTTCTCAACCTGCACCCGTTGTGCTGCCGGCGCAAACGCAATCCGAGCAAGCGACCGAACCAAATCCTGACGCTGATGCAACGAAAGAGGAAGACTAGCTTGCAATGTACCCAAATTAAGGGGTAACTTCTCGACCTGGCCGAGGTGCGGCCATTCACTTTTTAGCCCTCTGAGTGCGAGCTCAGGGGGCTTTTTTCTGAGGCAGCGATCAACCAAAATTTTGGCTGGCTAACCTGATCTCGAGACCAACTAAGTGTCACAGCGCGCCTACTGACCATCGTTTTTCCGTGCCTAGGTGCGCCTCATAAGCTTCGACAGATTTTGAGCTGCCTTTTTGACCTCAGTGTTGTTGGTTGCGATTTGATCGACACGCTCAATGAGCTCTGTTAGGACTGAGCGAATATCGCTTGCTAACTCTAGGCACTCATCATCAGAAAGTTCGTGCAGCCCGACGCTAAGCGCACCGTGCAGAAGTTTCAGCGGGCTTTGACCGTTTATCAGCAGGGAGTCCGGCAGGCTGCTTTTGATCGTGTCGACCGACGCAGCAAATCGTTGTCCGCTCTTCGCTGCTTCCAGCTCAGAGATAACATCATCGCTTGGAGAGACGACCTTTATCGCCTGGATGAGCATATTAAATAACTTGACCCGTCGATCTTCGACGACGCGTCGATAGTAGGCAAACGCAGCTATCCCGAGCCCGAGCGCTTGGCATCGGTCCGCTTTTCGGAGCAGATTAAGATCGTCGCCAGCAATTTTCTGGAGCCGTTTCCCGATGCCTGGACCGAAGGAAGGTAATTCACCGACTTTTGTCATCGGGTGTGCGGCAGCCATCGGTGAAACCGAGCCTCCGTCCTCAACGCTCAGCGCTGGCTCGACGAGAATCACATAGTGCTTTTGGACTGAGGACCAGCTGACGCATCGAAAAGAAATCATTTTTGTAGTTGGCTCACTATCGCTGCTGAAAATACCGAGCTTGTTGATCGGTAAGAAAAACTCCGTGTCATTACAGTGTTCATGATCGACAGGCAGTTTAATCTTTGGAAGATCAACCTCTGAAAACCCACTAGCAAGGTTTTTCAGCGATACAGCAACGTTCTGCCTCAACCCAGGGGGAACGTCCACAAGAAATTCCGTCATCGTCACGAGCCGAATTTTGTTCTCTTCATTCGTCATTCTTGAACTGCTTCCAGTTTTCTTTGAAGTTACCACCTTTTCGGTGTTAGTTCTCACCGTGGCCGAGGTGCGGCCGACCGCTCTTTTAGCCCTCTGAGTGCGAGCGCAGGGGGCTTTTTTGTGGAGTACTCACTCCCGGAGTTAGGCCCTCTTTGAGCGAGCTTTTTTTGTGAGGTTCCTATGCCGCAAGCTTCTGCTGCATTCGAAATTTCAAATCTGGACCGAGCAAAGCGACGAGCTGCAAGACGCCGTAGGGAAAGAGAACTACAGGCGATCCGCCTGCGCACCAACTGTCGCAGTGCGCAACAGGATGGCATGGCCAATGCACTGGCTGTACCTCGCTACCGTGGTTCCGGTAGCGGTGGTCCTGGCGGAGGCGGTGACTTTGTCTCACCGCTATCAGCCGACTCGAGACTGCCGGTCCGGCAAACACTGACGATTCAGTACCCGCGCCCTGACAACGAGACAACCGCTCGAGGGCGTTTCTGCACAAGAGCTCAAGCGGATCGGATCTTCTACGATCTGATGTGAGATCAAGGGGTAGGGCTGCTTAAGTCACGCACCATGTACCTGAGAGTGCGGATGTTCGGGGAGTGTGTGGCAGTGGTTCGGATCGGGTGGTTGGAGCCGGTCAGAGCTCCGGTAGCTGAGTGCCAATAGATTTCGCTATTCTACTGTGGTGATTCGGTCTCAAGGGACTGGCGCGGTGATTCTCAAAAACGCCGGGTGAATGTTTGTCTTTGCGGCTATTTCCCTCTCAATTTTCATTGTCCCGTGTCTCAAGACGGTAATACTAGTGAATTCCACTTTGTAGACGTCTTGCATTTGGTCGAATGACACAGTGAACTCTGTGTAGCTATACCCAAGGCCTTCAACCGCTGAAGTGATTCGACTTATGTTTTCTCTCAATTGCGATGAATCTAACCTGCTCGGAGGAGCCTCGCCCTTTGGGTAACTACCCTCGAATAGCCCCAATCCTTGAAGATTTTTCACATACTCTGACGGTTTTTTGGTGAGCGCATCCTCGGCAATCTTGTCCAGTCGATCGCGAGCTTTTTCTCTCGCTTCTTCGTCCTCTATGTCTTCGAGGCTTTCTTCATCACGAGCTATACCAACCACAAGCGCAGAGTCTGATGCGGCCCTTTGCCGCTTAAGGTTTTCCTCGGTTGCAATTCGCCGGCTTTCGACCGATGCGTAGATCTCGTTTCGACGGTTCACTGCGTGTTGGTTTATGCCGGTAAAAAAAGTAGTGATCCACGGGTACACGACGGCGGCAACAGCCGCGAAGCCAATGGCGAGTCCGACACTCACTACAGAAACACCTTCCTGCATCTGCGCGATTCGGTACGACACCATATCGTCGGACAGAAGCAGGAACACGATATGATCCCAATGCAAGGTGAAAAAGAAAAAGGTGAAGTACGCGAAGATCGGGCTCTTCACGCGAGAGGCAATCGCTTGGAGAAACTCATTCACTGCCCAGAGAACTCCAGCGTTTGCTTCGCTCACCAAATCGGAGAAACAGCAGCCGTCGCTTCGGATTGTTGCCATCCGGCATAAGGCCGACCTGACCATCCAGCTCGCTTATTGCTTGTGCGATACAAATGATTGAACCGGGGCTTCGAGAAACGTTATCGCCTTCGTAGTACTCCATCGCGCAGTTTCTCGAAAAGCACTCCAGCATCGCTGCAAATCCGCCCGTTTGTTGGATTACAGATTTGGTGTAATCGGTTATGGCTTGGTGAGTTTCCTTTGACGATTCCTCGTCAATCGGCTGGCTTCTTATGATGGCAAGTGTCTCGTCTGGCTGTCTGGTGGCAACGGCTTCTATGCTCAGTTCTTTTGAGTAGTCTCGTACCTGCGGTTGAACGCCGAAAGTAGCGGCTTCTGGATTTTGCTTTGTGTCCTCTGCCCCTAGAAGTTGCGCAGAATCGCCGTTTGGTTTTGCGGGAGGTTGCAATTCGTTCGTCGTACCCTCAACAACAGTTAGCTCAATCATCTCGATTTTCTCGATCTCCACAAGCTCTTCAGCAGTTTTACCTTTTCGAACAGCTTTAAAAAAAGCCCGAAAGTCAAACGTAACAATACATACGAATGTAACAAACGTCCTGATCGGGCATTTCCGTCCTTGAATATGATCGTAGCGTCGCTATCGTCTGGGTTGCGTGTGCGATTAACCACAAAAGTACAGGGAATGGAACTATGAGGATAATCGCGGTCATACTACTGTCACTAGCCGCTGCAAATGCGAGTGCAACAGAGCTTGACGACTTGTGGGCTGAACTCAATGCAAACGTTAATAACTACGACGCATTCAGCTTCGTCCAGGGCGGGGTCACCTACATCGGGATATCGTGGGGTACTGAAATCATCATTGATGACTATTATGAGTTCAACGCTGCAGGCGAAGAGATCTATTTCGGATTCCTCGGCGTCCCGTATTCGGGTTGGGACAACATGCGCATGAACTTCAACCAGGGTCGATGCGCGACTTTCATCGTTTGCGATGATGAACAGTTTTGGCCCCTCACCCCATGACAACCACAAGGTCCACGGTATCTATTTTGATCGGATCGGCCGCCCTCCTAGTTTTGGGGGGGGCGGTTCTCGGTTTTTTCGACAAGTCGGCAAGCGATACCAGCGCATCAGTCGGAGCTACAGTCGAGACAAGTCCACTTGATGAGGTTGGTGTTTCGGCGCTAGCCGAGGGCATGGACTTGGCGCCGGTTTCCAGAGAATCTGGGAATATGGATAGCAACAATCCGGTTGCGACTGCTCCTGAACCGGCACGCGTTGCCGGAGATGCAGTTGGTGCTGTTTATGCTCCGACAAACGAGGAAGCGATAGAGAAATACGGTTCCGTAACGTCGTGGCAGCTGCACCTGCTCGAATCAGAGGATCAAGACGCATTCCGGGATTGGATCGATCTTCAATTTGAAGACGGGCTAGCTGACGCGGAGAAGTCATTTGAAAACGTCCAGATGATCAGCGACTTCTTGGCGCAGGCTGTTGATCAAGGCTACACGGGTCAACCGCTAGTCGAGTGCAGCGCGATGATTTGTAGACTGGAGTTTGACGGCGCGTCGGACTTTAGAGCACTTACAAGAATGATCGGCCAAGATTTGGTGGCGCTTCCTGAAGATATCGCAGGTTTCCACGGGATGCGGCGCGGACCAAACCGAGAACTGATTATCTTTGCGCCTTTGAAAGGCATTCTTGGGACTGAGCTCTAGAGGCTTCAACCCACCGTCAGCCTACGGGGGGCGTGTGCGATCCGACTCGACAGCTGGCGCTGGTTTTTGGTTGCTGTTTGTAAAGTTGCGGTTAACCGCCTACCCGACCATTCAAGATGTCGTCTATGAATTGGTTGGCAAGGGTTACGAGATAGCGGTCTTTATCGGCCGTGTCCCGACGGTCTGTGGCTGAGCAATCCTCTGTTCCGTACTCTGCCTTCGCGGCACGCGGTTAGGGTCTTCTTGAAGGAGTAGGGTTGAGATACTGCAGATCTTCGGTATCCGCGGAGTATATCAATGGAGAAAGGGCGCCGGTCTTTCCCGGCTGTCAGGGGGGAGCATATCGCGCGGTAGGGGTCGTCCATACGTGTGCCTGCTTTTGCGCTGGTCTGATGGCCGATGGGCTAATCAGGTATCTTGATAAGGCCCTGATTCACCGAATTGATGCTTGCGCTGTCGTGTACGGTCTCGCATTCGTAATGCGTAGGTCCGCAGTTCGAGTCTGCGCATCGGCACCAATTCTCTCGCCCGCCTCCGACGAACCTGGACGACTACCCGGTATCGACGACCGACTTTGACGTGTCGCGGCACGAACCGGCATCATCGCCCGCTTGAACACGCGACTCATCATTTTGGGGGTGGTGGTCGGTTGCGCTTCGGGGACTTTTGCACGCGCCGCCGAAGCGCCTGTCCCGCTGGAGGAAATCGTCGTCACAGCCACGCGTCACGCTGAGGACGCGGACGCCCTGGCGCAATCGGTTACGATCGTCCGTCGTGGGGACCAGCCAGGCGATTTCCTGATCACCGAAGCACTGCAGAACGCGGTGGGCGTCTACGTGCAGCAGACGACTCCGGGGCAGGGTGCGCCCATCATTCGAGGACTACGTGGCTCTTCAGTGCTGCACCTTGTCGATGGCATGCGGCTCAATAATGCAATCTTCCGCAGCGCACCGACTCAGTACTTTGCGTTAGTGCCGGCGAGCAGCATTGATCGCGTTGAGGTACTCAGAGGCACTTCCGCATCGGTCTTCGGCACCGACGCCGTCGCTGGTGTTGTGAACGCGGTGACTCGGCGCCCTGTCCTTCACGAAGCCGGTTGGCAAAGCCAATCCTCACTCGATCTGCGTGTGGACAGCGCTTCCCAAACACGCGCGCTGGCCGCAGGCTGGAGTTTCGGTGATGCAACGTTGGCTGGTGATTTCAGTGCTGAATATCAGGTGACTGGAGATCGACGTATTGGCGGCGGGTCGCGCGTCGGCCCAAGCGGCTTTGAAGCGTGGGGAGGACGCGCTTCACTCGCTGGCGCGCTATCGAATGACTGGACGTGGTTTACGGATCTGCAGTTTATGGAGCAGCCGTCGACGCCGAGAGTGGATGAACTGGTACCGGGGTTTGGGCAGACCCAACCGTCGTCGTCGGAGTTCGAGTTCGCACCGAATCGTCGAACGTTCTTCCACGCGCAAGCCAGCCGGCGCGACGGTTGGTTGCATGCCGACTGGAATATTGATCTGGCCTGGCAGCGGATCGACGACGATCGTCGGACGCGCGATCTCGACGCGCCGACTCGATTGTTTGAGCAAAACTCGAGCGATTTGTACGGATTGTCTGTCGTTGCGAACCGTGATGGCGAACGCGTTCGCTGGGTAGCCGGTCTCGACCACTATGAGGATCGAGTGGCGAGTGGTCGCTGGGAGCAGCAAACAGGCGCTGGCACGGCCCAAAGCGTGATGTCTCGATTCCCGAACGGGTCCAAGGTGCGTCAAACCAGTCTTTTCGCAGAGATGCAGATCGAGAACTTGGGGCGCTGGCACTGGGGTGGTGGAATTCGGTGTAGCAGTAGTCGCGCAATGCTGGCGAGCACCGAAGCTACACCCGAAACGACAACATCGGTAAATGATCTCGGCGTCGATCTCTCTTTACGCTATGAACTCAGTGAGGCTCTGAACTGGGTCACCACGCTTGGCGCGGGGTTTCGAGCGCCCAACATCTTCGATCTGGGTACGTTAGGGGCGCGACCTGGCAATCGATTTAACGTGCCGAATGCCTCGCTGGAATCCGAGCGAGTGCAACACCTCGATACCGGTCTGCGTTATCGCACGGATGTAGTCCGCTTCGAGCTCGTGGGGTTCTACCTCCACTATGATGACCGTATCGCGTCGGTGTTGACGGGTGAACAGACCCCTCTGGGGCGCGACATCGTGCAAAGCGCCAACGTGTCCACCAGCGACATCCTGGGTATCGAGTTCGGTCTTGAGTACACGCTCACATCGGCCTGGCGTCTGAACGCAGTACTGAATGCAACGCGGGGTGAACAACGTCAACGCGGCCAATCCGACGAGCCAGGTGACCGAATCCCTCCCGTCAATGCCAGCCTCGCGATCAATCGATACGCGGACAACTACCGGGCCGAATTCAAGGTTCGCAGTGCGGCATCACAAACTCGACTAAGTGCCCGTGACTTTCGAGATATCCGGATTGATCCCGGTGGCACCCCAGGATGGGTGGCCGCAGATTTGGGGCTTGAGTGGTTCGATGTGGGTGGCTGGCAAATCAACGCGGGTGTCGAGAACCTGCTGGACCATCGCTATCGAAATCACGGCTCGGGCATCGATGCGCCCGGCCGAAATTTCTACCTGTCACTGCGAACCACATTCTGACGAGCCGCACCGACAGGTCGAATTGGCTATACTCGCCGCTCAACAAAAATCAGGGGGCCGATCTAATGCGTTACTGGATCACGTTCATTGCCAGCATGCTTCTGGCGATGCCGGTGTTTGCACAGGATAAAGAAGACAGTTCACCGGGCTTCAACGAAGCGACCTTCAAGGGACTGGAATGGCGTTCGATCGGGCCGGCACTCATGTCCGGTCGTATCTCGGATATTGCAATCCACCCCGACCGCCAGAGCACCTGGTACGTTGCGACCGGCTCCGGTGGCATCTGGAAGACGGAAAACCGCGGCACGACCTGGACCCCCATTTTTGATGATGAGGCCGTGTATTCGATCGGTTGCATCACAATTGATCCGAACAACCCGAACGTCATCTGGGCTGGAACCGGCGAGAACATTTCGGGTCGGCATACCTCCTTCGGTAACGGTTTGTACCGTTCTCGCGATGCGGGCAAGAGCTGGGAGCAGATGGGCCTCGAAGACTCCGAGCGTATCGGCATGATTCGCATCGATCCAAGGGACTCAAATACCATTTTCGTGGCAGCGCAGGGACCGTTGTGGTCCGGTGGTGGCGAGCGTGGGTTGTTCAAAACGACCGATGGTGGCGAGAACTGGGAGAAGATCCTCGGTGACGGACTCGGCAACACCGACGAAGACGATAAGTACACGGGTGTTTCCGAAGTTCATATGGATCCGCGCAACCCGGATGTCCTGTACGCCGTATCGTGGCAACGGATCCGCAGTGTCGCGGCATTGATGGACGGTGGTCCAGGTACCGGCATTCACAAGTCTGAGGATGGTGGCGAGACCTGGCGCGAGCTCAAGAGCGGATTGCCGAGCTCCGTGAAGGGCAAGATCGGTTTTGCGATTTCGCCGCAGAAACCGGATGTCGTGTACGCGACCATCGAACTGGCGAACCGTGAGGGTGGCTTCTGGCGCTCCGAAGACGGCGGGGAGAGCTGGGAGAAGCGCAACGACTACCTGTCAGGCGGCACAGGCCCTCATTACTACCAGGAAATCTTCGCGAGCCCGCACAAGTTTGATCGTGTGTACCAGATGGATGTCTGGATGCACATGACCGATGACGGCGGCAAGACCTTCACCATGGTCAACAGTGACAACAAGCACTCTGACCACCATGCCATGGCTTTCGATTCGAACGACCCCGACTACATCCTGGTGGGTGTTGATGGCGGCATCTACGAGAGCTACGACAGCGCCAAGACCTGGCGCTATGCAGCGAACTTGCCGATCACACAGTTCTATAAGGTGGCGGTCGACTATGACACACCGTTCTACAACGTGTACGGCGGTACCCAGGACAACAACTCTCAGGGTGGTCCGAGCCGGACGATGAACGCGCACGGCATCACCAACAGCGACTGGTTCATCACCTTGTTTGGTGACGGCCACCAGTCGGCGGTAGACCCGAACAATCCCGACATCATCTATGCGGAGTGGCAGCAGGGTAACCTCGTGCGCTACGACCGACGCACGGGCGAGCAGGTCTACATCAAACCGCAGGCGGCCGAGGGCGAAGCGCCGGATCGTTACAACTGGGATGCACCGATTCTGATCAGCTCCCATGATTCGAAGACGATCTTCTTTGCATCACAACGCGTATGGCGCAGTGATGACTACGGTGATTCGTGGACTGCGATCTCGCCGGATCTGACGCGCAACGAGCGTCGTGTTGATGCGCCGATGATGGGTCGCACGTGGAGCTATGATGCGCCCTGGGACCTGTATGCGATGTCGGAGTTCAACACGATTGTGAATATCTCGCAGTCGCCGATTGACGAGAACATCATTTACGCCGGCACCGACGACGGCCTGATCCAGGTCACCGAAGACGGTGGCGAGACGTGGCGGAAGATCGATCGCCTGCCGGGCGTGCCCGAGCGCTTCTTCGTCAATGACATCAAGGCTGATTTGTTCGATGCAGATACCGTCTACGCGGTGGTCGACGACCACAAGAACGGTGACTTCGCACCTTATATCTTGAAGAGTGAAAACCGAGGGCGCCGCTGGAAACAGATCACGAGCAACCTCCCTGATAACCACATCCTCTGGCGTGTGGTCCAGGATCACGAGAAGTCTGACCTGTTGTTCGTCGGCAGCGAGTTTGGCGTCTTTTTCACCGTCGACGGTGGGGACAACTGGACCAAACTGAAAGGTGCAGTACCGAATATCTCGTTCCGCGATCTCGCGATTCAGAAGCGTGAAAACGATCTGGTCGGCGCGACGTTCGGGCGCGGTTTCTACGTGCTCGATGACTACACACCGCTGCGTGACGTTACCGCGGACATGCTGGAATCGGGTGGCACCTTGTTCCCTGTGAGAACAGCGCCGTGGTATGTGCCGAAGCGCGGTCTGGGGTGCGCCACCAATGGCTGCCAGGCGTCACAGGGCAACGCGTTCTATGTAGCCAAGAATCCGGAATTCGGTGCCGTGTTCACATACTACCTGGCGGAAGATATTCAGACCGCCAAGGAGCAGCGCCGCGAAAAAGAGAAAGAGCTCGAGGGCGAAAACAAAGACGTGAGCTTCCCTGATATGTCAGTGATTATCGATGAAGCACGCGAGGACGCGCCGGCGATTGTCTTCACTGTTCGTGATGCTGAAGGAAACATCGTGCGCCGCATTGAGGGACCGGCGAAGGCAGGCTTCCACCGGGTTGCCTGGGACCTGCGCTATCCGGCATTGGATGCGTGGACGCCGCGTGAGGCCGAGTCTGGATTTGAGGCTGGTCCTGGGGTCATGGTGGCGCCGGGTCAGTTCTCCGTCGAAATGTCACAACGCATCGATGGCGTGACCACTGCCATGAATCAAACGCAGACGTTCGAGGTTGAGTCGATCCGTGCCGAACCGGTGCTCCCGGGTTCGTCTCAGGAAGAGCGCGTGATTTTCAATCAGCAGTTGGAGGAGCTGTTGCGTGTCGCTGATGGCACCAGCAGTTCCATGGATTTCATGGACGCCGAGTTGAACGCAGCGAAAGCGGTACTCAAGCGCTTTGTTGCGGGTGAGTCCATGTATCAGCAAGCGGTAGCGATTCAGGACCGACTGCATGACCAGGTTGAGCGACTGTCGGGTAACGGCACTCGTGATATCTACCACGATTGGGACATGATGACGGTTTACGATCGCTACTGGCATGCGCGTTTTGCTCCGGGTACTAACGTGTACGGACCGACGCCGGCACAACGTGAGTCCTACCGGATCGCTCGTGAGCTGTTCGATGACATCGTGACCAACATGGATGCAATCGAGCGGGATCTTGATGCGCTCAAGGCTGCGATGGACGCGGCGGGAGCGCCCTGGTCGCCGGGTCGATAGGTTGAGAAACGGGGGTCGGGTCGGCGAGGGTGCCGACCCGATGCTTCGAATTGTGCCTCGTTCCTGAAACAAGTTGCTGCTCCGTCGGTTCTTATCTACAGGCACTCATTCAAGGAACGTTCACATGGGCACATTGAGATTCACCCCGTTCGCGGCGGTTGTCGTTGGCACTTTGTTCATCATTGCAGCCTGCACCGGGCGTGCTCAGACCGACGAATCGGAACCGACTACTGATTCGATGACAATCGATCGGATCGAGACCATCATCGGCCGACTGGACGACGACTACGAGCGCAACGGCAACAGCATCGTCTTTGTGTTCGCAGAGTACGAAATCCTCCTGATTAGTGATCCTGCTGCCGACAGGATGCGTGTGATGATCCCGGTGAACGATGCTGATGCGCTGGATGAGCAGGAGCTAATGCGGCTGATGCAAGCGAATTTTGATTCGGCGCTGGATGCCCGTTATGCAATCGCCAATGGCATGCTATGGAGTACATTCATTCACCGGTTGTCGACGCTCTCCGAACTGGATTTGTTGTCGGGAATCGGCCAGACCATCAATATAGTCGAGACATTTGGCACCAGCTATTCGTCGGGCGAGCTGGTTTTTGGTGGAGGCGACTCAAATGCTATCCAGCGGCGCGAGTTGATCGAAGAATTGCAACGGCGAGGCAGGGAAGCAATCTAGGAGCATCATGGAATCCATTTTTTCGTTGGCAGCGACCAACCTCATTTCGCCCGTCATTCTGAGTTTTGTCCTCGGCGTGGTCGCCGCGGCCGCTCGGTCCGATCTCACAGTGCCGGAAGCTGTCGCGAAAGGAATGTCGATTTACCTGCTGTTTGCGATCGGATTCAAAGGCGGCGTGGCGGTTGCCAACAACGGAGTTGATGCGCAACTTGTCCTGACTTTACTCGCCGGCATCTTATTGTCTGCACTACTGCCGTTCATCGCTTTTGCGATATTGCGCATGGTGTCATCTCTGTCTCGAGTCGATGCTGCTGCAGTCGCAGCCCACTACGGTTCCATTTCGATCGTGACCTTTGTTGCAGCAACGTCAGTGATCGACGCGGCGGGTTTGGCCGCCGAGGGATTCATGGTCGCAGTCGCGGCCACAATGGAAGCACCCGCTATCCTTTCTGCGCTGTGGTTGGTCTCGGTCGGACCGAAACGGTCGCCCGGTGAGGCACGCATGGATCCGGCACTTGCGCGTGAAATACTGCTCAACGGTTCTATTGTCCTGTTGTTGGGCAGCTTCCTTATTGGCGCAATTACAGGCGCCGATGGGCTCGAAAAAATCGAGAGCTTTATCGTGTCGCCATTCCAAGGCGTGTTATGCCTGTTCCTGCTTGATATGGGATTAGTTGCAGGGCGTGGCTTGAGAGAGAGTCGCGGTAATTTGAGCGGACCCGTATTTTTTTTCGGTGCGTTGATGCCATTGATCGGTGCGAGCGCCGGTGCGGCAGCAGGCCTGTTGCTCGGCCTATCCACCGGTGGCATGACGCTCCTGATGGTGCTGGCTGCCTCGTCGAGTTACATCGCAGTACCGGCCGCAATGCGTGTGGCGTTACCGGAAGCCAAGCCATCGATCTACCTGACGCTGTCTCTCGGCGTGACCTTTCCTTTCAATCTGACGCTGGGCATTCCGCTGTACCTGGCGGTTGCAATGGCGTTGAGCGGAGGCGCTTAAATGGAAACCTATTCTGCAAAACGTGTCGCTATCATTATCGAGCAGGTCATGCAGACGAGATTGCTTGATGCGCTGGATTCCGCAGGTGTCAAAGGTTACTCGGTGTTACCAGTGCTCGGTGGGTCAGGCCGATCTGGTCAGTGGCTGCGTGACGGTCAGATCACGCGTGGTACCGGGATGGTGCAGGTTATTTGCGTGGTGCGTCCGGAGCAGCTTCAAGCGCTGCAGGACGCAGCATTCGCGCACATTGAGCACCACATGGGTATCGTCACGATCAGTGACGTCGAGGTGCTTCGATCGGCACGTGAATCTTCGAACTGATGCCCTCAGGGGCGCAGCAGCATTTCTGCGCCCTTTTCTGCGATCATCATTGTCGGAGCATTGGTATTGCCGGCAACGACCTCCGGCATGATCGAAGCGTCGATCACCCGAATATTCTCGCACCCCTTCAGCGATAGCGATGGTGACACCACGGTGAGCGCATCGTCAGTGTTACCCATTCGGCACGTCCCCACTGGGTGATAGGCGGTACCGAGTTTTGAATACATGTAGCGGGCGAGGCTGTCTCGGTCGCCCACATCAGGTCCCGGGGCGAGTTCAGGGCTGCGCACGCTATCGAACGCATCGCTGGCAAGCAGGCGCCGCAAGAGCTCAAGTCCGGACAAAAGGCGATCGTGGTCATCCGGGTCGGACAGGAGATTCAGATCGATATGGAGAGTGCCGTCCGGGTTTGCCAGACGAAGTTGTCCGCGCGATTTTGGTTTTAGCAGGCAAACGTCGCTGTAGTAGCCGCGTCCCCAGACGATCATTTGACCTTCATGTCCCAGCCGTGCCGGAATGAAATGGAACTGCACGTCGGGTTCGACAAGGTGATCTGCAGTCTTCGCGAATCCACCACCCTCTACCGTGTTGGAAGCCAACATACCCTTACGACGAAAAAGGTACTGGAACGGTGCCAGTGCCAGTTGCGCCAGCGTACCAACGCTCAGGCCATAGCCTGTCTTGCCTCCTCCATGAAAGACGGCGGTGGCTGGATGATCGTGGAGGTTCTGCCCGACGCCAGGGCAGTCGTTGACTACGGGAATCTCCAAGTCTTGAAGGTGTTGCCCCGGGCCTACGCCTGAGCGCAGGAGTAGTGCGGGTGAACCGATCGCACCGGCGGACAGAATTAGCTCACGGTTGACGACGAACCGGCGGTTGCCACCGCTTCCTTTTGCGATGACAGCGACGGCCTTTCGATCTACGAATTCGATTCGTTCGACTTCCAATCCGGTAAAGACCTCGAGATTGTCTCGAGACATTGCGGGTCGCAGAAACGCATCAGCCGCACTCCAGCGGCGCCCTGAACGCATTGTGGTCTGATAGACCCCGAGCCCCTCTTGCGTTTCGCCATTGAAGTCCAGGTTCTCGGGAATCCCAAGCTGTTTGCCCGCCGCCTGCAGTGTCCCAAGTAAGTGATGCGGGGAGGGTAGGTTCTGAACATGCAATGGCCCACGATTCCCGTGTAACGGGTCGTCCGCCAACTCCCTGTTGCACTCCTGACGCTTGAAGTAGGGCAGAACGCTTTCCCAGTCCCAGCCGATCGCGCCAAGTTCCGCCCATCGATCGTAGTCGCTGGCTCGACCCCGAATGTAGACCATCGAATTGATCGAGCCAGAACCGCCGAGTGTTTTTCCACGCGGAATCGATACGACTTTATCGTCAAGGTGATGGTGAGGTGTCGACGTAAACCGCCAGTCGAATCGCGGGTGATTCATCAACCCTATGAGTCCGAAAGGAATCTTGATCCTTGGGTCCTTATCGGGCGGGCCCGCCTCAATCAGCGCGACCGTATGCCGAGCGTTGGCGCTCAGGCGATCGGCGAGTACACACCCTGCAGAGCCTCCACCTACAATCACATAGTCGAATCGTGGTTCGGTCATCGGCGGGTTCTAAATTTGTAGTGTCTTTAGTTCGAGAAATTCGGCGAACCCGTGAGGTCCCATCTCGCGACCCAAACCTGATTGTTTGTAACCACCAAACGGCGCAGCGCCGTTGAAAGTGCCGCCGTTTACCTCAACGGTCCCGGTGCGCATTTGTCGTGCTACACGCAGTGCCCGGTCTTGGTCGGCAGACCACACGCCGCCGGACAGCCCATAAATCGAATCGTTGGCCAACCGCACGGCCGACGCCTCGTCGTCTACCGAGAAAATCGACAAGACCGGTCCGAAGATCTCATCGCGTGCGATCGCGTCGTCGGGATGTACCCCCGCAAACACAGTAGGGCGGACGAAATAACCAGCATCCAGACCCTCGGGTTTACCCGCGCCACCCGTGACAAGCTGGGTGTGCGGCAAAGCCTCGGCATCAGCGATAAACCGCTGAACTCTGGACCAGTGATCGTGCGAGATGAGAGGTCCCATCCTCGTTGTCGGATCAAAAGGGTCACCTGGTGTCCACTGTTCGGCGAGTGTTCGTGCGACATGGATGGCCTCTTGCTCTCTCGCCTTTGGCACAATGAGTCGCGAATGGGCGGTGCACGACTGGCCACTGTTAACAAAACAGGTATCGAGTACCCCCGCGATTGCAACGTTAAAGTCGGCATCGTCGAGAAGGATCGCCGCAGACTTGCCGCCCAGCTCCATCGCGGTGCGTTTGATGGTCTGTCCGGCCACTGCGGCGATCCGACGCCCGGCGACGGTCGAACCTGTGAACGACACCATGTCCACGCCGGGATGACCGACGAGATGTTCGCCAATGTCCGGGCCTTCTCCCCAGACCATATTGAACACACCCTTAGGCAGATCCGCGGCCTCAACGCATTTCGCGAGCAACAGCGCATTAGTGGGCGCGATCTCCGAGGGTTTGAGTACCACGCAACAACCCGCCGCGAGCGCGGGGGCGACCTTGGCGGCGATCTGCAGCAAAGGGAAGTTCCAGGGCGTAACACATGCGACGACTCCGATAGGCTCTCTCAGTACCGGGGTGTCGCCGAAGTGCTCCTCAAACTCGAAGTGCCGCAAATAGTCTGCGTAGTAATCGAACTTGCTGATTGCTGCGCCTGCCTGGACGCCTCGTGACAAACCAATCGTCGAACCGACCTCTGTTGTTATGGATTGTGCGATCGCCTCGGACTGCTCTGTCAGAGCGTCAAACACGCGCTTTAGGTAGTTTGCTCGTTCGGCAGGTGTGAGCGAGGCCCAACCGAGGAACGCACGCTGAGCTGCGGTAACCGCCCGGTCCACGTCCGATAGCGAGCTGCTGACCAGCGTGCCGATGACCTCGGCGTTGGTGGGGTTCGTGATATCAAAGCGGCGTTCTCCGCCGGATTCATTCCACTGCCCGTCAATGTAGCTGCTCCCGAGTAACGTCATGAAATCGTCTCTGTATCAATCAGCGGTTGTTGTCAGGCCAATGCCAAGAGGGTTTGTCGAGCATACCCTGGCCGGCGACCTCGGTCTGGCCCAGTTGCTTTTGCAGATGAACCGAGTTGCATTCGTCCGCACGTTCCAGCGCGGCGATGAGGCGTGGGGCATGCGATACAACCCACACTTGAGTTCGGGTTGATGCGCGAACGATCAATCTGCCCAGTGCGGGCAGCAGATCCGGGTGTAAGCTCGTTTCGGGTTCGTTCAACACCATCAGCGGTGGCGGTCTCGGGGTGAGCAGGGCAGCAACCCACAACAGGTAGCGCAGGGTACCGTCCGACAGTTCGGCGGCGCTTAACGGTCTTAAAAGACCCTCCTGCCCGAGGCACAAATTGAATCGTCCGTCTTCCTGAATATTCACCGCCAATGTCGCTCCGGGAAACGCATCCTCGATAGCGACATGCAGGGCGGGTTCGTCGCCGATTTCGATGATGGTTTGGATTGCCGCTGCAAGATCGCGCCCGTCGTGGTGCAGCACCGGTGTGCGCGTCCCGAGTTGTGGTTGCCTTGCGGGAGCGTCGGCATCCGATCGAAAGTGATCGTAGAAGCGCCAGCCCTTGATCGCGTCTCTGAGGGTAACAATTTCCGGAGCCAGTTTCGGATCAATGCTCTGAGCAAACATGCTTTCAAAGCCGCTGGCGTGTTGTTCGATGACGTTCCACTGACGGCCATCGCGGACTTTGATGATCGCGCCATCGCGTTCAACCAGTGCGCTGGCGGGTCGATACGCTTCTCCCGCCCAGATGCATTCACACTTGATCTCCGGATCCAGCGAAAACGCTGTCGGCCCGAGACTGCCGGGTATCGGGATACCCAGCGAAATTGCATATCCAAATTCATCGCCTGAAAACCCAAGACGAAGTCGGGCAGCGTGTTGTTTCGGGCCACCTTGGATCGGCACACGCCCCTCACGCATCGCCTTACTGATTTTCTCCGGTCCGGCCCAGAAGGTTGAGCTAAGGCCGCCTTCGCGTGCGAGCGAATTGACCACGCCTCCCTGTGCTGTCTCCGACAGCAGTCGTAGCGCCTTATAGAGATTGGACTTGCCGCTAGCGTTCTCGCCTGTGATCACGTTCAGGGGTCCAAACGGCACCTGCAGATCGCGCAGGGAACGGTAGTTGCCAACTGAGAGCGTCGTGATCATCCGTACTT
The DNA here is from genome assembly GCA_963922335.1 of uncultured Chromatiales bacterium. GTDB lineage: Bacteria > Pseudomonadota > Gammaproteobacteria > Steroidobacterales > Woeseiaceae > CALBPI01. Next base: position 49,294 of record CAWUIB010000014.1, read on the forward strand.
GAGTTTCGTGAACCGTTCCAACAGAGTATGCGCCCATGAGCAAGCCCAACAAGAATTTGCAATTATGGCGACGGCTAAATGGTAACGCAGCAGGTCGCTGGTTATT
>CAWUIB010000015.1:0-38665 GCA_963922335.1 uncultured Chromatiales bacterium
GCGCTCGACGCAGTCTATGCCGTGCTCTTTCGCCAGCTCGATGATCATGCCGCGTGTGATGCCGGGCAGACACGCGGTCGCATGCGGCGTGTGCAGCACACGATCTCGGATCATGAACAGATTGGTGTCGTTGGTCTCTGCAATGAATCCTCCAACATCCAGCATGACGGCACTGTCGACATTGGCGACGTTGGCTTCGATCGACGCGAGGATGTTATTCAACAGGTTGTTGTGGTGAATCTTCGAGTCGAGACACTGCGGGGTATTGCGCCGAATTGATGCCGTCACCAGTCGGATACCGGTTTCGTTGTAGACCGGCTGTTTCCATTCTGCGAGTACGATCAGTGTCGGACCCGCTTGATTGAAGCGCGGATTCATTCCGGAGGTCACTTTCTCGCCACGTGTCAGCGTCAGGCGGATATGTGCGCCGTCCCCCATCCCGTTGGCAGTGAGCGTGGCAAACACATCTTCAACGACCGCGTCATAGCTTGGGATTTCGGTGAACGCGAGCGCGTGCGCTGAATCCCGCAGACGTCTGATGTGCGCCTCCAGCGCAGCGATGCGCTGATCGTATACCCGCAGTCCTTCCCAGACGGCGTCACCACCCTGAACGACACTGTCGAAGACGGAGACTTTCGCTTCACTGCGCGGATAGAGCTTGCCGTTGATCATCACCTGGATGTTCTGGTTTCTGGGGTCGACGCTTGGCTGGTTCATGGTGTGGCTGTGCTCCTCGCACGCAAGGCGTGTTGATACAAACGTTGGTAGTACGGCTGACACTCGGTCAGCAGTGTATTTAACGATCGGTCCGGCGGTGGCTTGTGTTGATAGCTCGAAAAGCCGGTGCTCTTGTGAACCGCGTGATACCAGTGCGGAGCCCATACTCCGTCCTCCGGCTTGGGGCCGGCTGGCCAACGCAGCATGGCGTCGGTCCAGGGTAGATCCAACACCTCACACAATTGTCTGAGAACACCCTCCGGATCGAGTAACAACTCCCGAGAGTCGATCACTGCGGCCGGGACATTGTGTTGGGTCAGTGCGTCCAATAACTCGCACTGCTGCGCCAGTCCGGTGTCGGACAGACGCGCATCGGGGAGTTGGATCGTGAGCGACGAGAGCATTTGCTCGGGGTCACGGATGAGTAGGGCGTGTTTCGCATTGAGCATCGGCTGCAAGTCGATATCGATCAGATGATGTGCCATGTGTTTGGCAAACACATGTGGCGGAGCGAGCGTCGTTTGTGCCAGGAGCCTTTGAACGACGGCGTTGCCATCATGCGGCTGACTGGCGAGCACCGCCCCGGATTCAGGGTGTTGCCGACCGCTCTTGGCCAGGTAGTGCGCATACAGCGGCTCGTCCTCGACGCGCACATCGGGGTGCTGACGAAAGCTGTACATCAGTGCCGTGGACACATTTCGTGGCCCCGACCAAAGGTTGATTAATGACATGGCACACCACCCCCGTTGCCAATCACGTCACGCCGCACAGAACGAATTGCAAACTGCGTCACAGATTTGTCATAACGGTCTGTCCCCCAAGCCGGCCCGCTCTACACTCACGCTTAGTTTTGTTTTGCGGAGCCGTCCCTTGCGAGCGCTCATCATCATAGGCTTTTTGGCAGGAATTGGCAGCGTTGCTGCCGTGGCTTACACCACGCCGTTCCTGGAACAACAGCGGATTCACTCGGAAACCCGGGTTGTGCCCAACGGTGGGCGACTCGAAAAGTTTGAAATCCGCGTTGAGCAGGATCTTTTGAGTAACACGCCCGGGCTTCTGAGCGAGTCAACGTTGTTCCCGGTGTCGGCGAACTGGGTCCCGGAGCGCGCGCCCTTCGGCGGCGATGTACAGGTCTTCCGGCTACGCAATGTGAACAGCCAGGTGATTGGCACCGGTATTCGGCACCGCGAGGCAGATTTGATTGAGTGGGTTTTGCACCTGCCCGCACGCGGCACCATGGTGCTGCAAGGCACAAATGGCGAGGCACTGGAATCCGGGGTGCTGGCGCTTGGCCTGCGTGAGTTCGAGAACCTCGACGGCATCTGGGAGGCCCGGATGGACGAGGATGGCGTTATGCGCTTCGACACGGTCGTTCGCACGGCCGACTACGACGAGGAGGCAGGCGCATGAGATTTGTGATCGCTCTGCTGGTTGGTTTCGTGCCCGGCGTGTTGCTCGGTACCGGGTTCCTGCTGTGGAACCCTTCATTCGATACCGAGCAGACTCCGAGACTGTCTGACGCCAATTTGGAATTACCGATCGCGGGAAGCGGGGCGTCTGTGGTCACCCGCAGCGCCAACGGCTACCCCTGGATCCCCTCGCAGCCGGCATTTGCGCCGGAGCCCGAGGTCGAGGGTATGCACACCGCGATGACCGTTATGCAAATGCGGACCGGGATACCGGACGTCGCAGCCTATGGGGTTCGTCTGCAAACGCTGTCTGACGATGGACGCCCGTTGTTCGGCGAACTGATCGAAGAGTCGCTGTTCTACGTGATCTTGCCCGAGGCCGGATCCCTGATCGTATCGAGCCGCGATGACTTGTGGGGGTTTGCGCGCCAGGTGTCGTTGCCATTGGTGCAGAGCACCCGCTGGCAGGGCAACCTGAGCTACCGGTCGACGATTGGTCCGAGCCGTGGCTATGCAGACGCAGTTGGCTTGTCCGGCTCGATCACGGGCGTACAGGGTCGCGCGGAATTGATGCAGTCAGTGCGCGCAGTGTCGTTGACCGATGGCATCACCGATGGCGACAGCAGGATCAGCATTTCGCTGGATCTGCCCGTGCCTGAAGCATCGGTTGCCAGCGAGTAACTTGCCCTCGGCCTAGGCGAACTCCTTTAGATCGATCGACGGATCAGCCAGCGCTGATTTCGGCACTTCTGCATGTGCGGCAACCAGTGCTTTGGAGCGCATAAATTCCTTCGGGCTATTGATTGCATCGACAGCGAGCAGTTTGCCGGCCTTGAGATAGAAGCACGCGAACTGACGTGACGCCGGGTCACCGCGGACGACGGTGTCATCGTACCCCTCGGTCAGCCCGACAATCTGTAACTTCAGGTCGTATTGATCGGACCAGAACCAGGGCACTTCGGAATAGGGTTTGTCCTGTCCGAGTATCGTTGCAGCGGCAGTCCGTGCTTGTCCAAGCGCGTTAGGCACAGACTCCAATCGAATCCGACGATCGTAGATTTGGTTAGGGTGGTTGCAGCAATCGCCGATGGCGAACACGTCGTCGGCCGAGGTTCGGCAATACAAATCGGTATCGATGCCATTGCTGCAGGCGATACCGGCATCACTTGCGATCTCATCGTTCGGTATGACACCAATACCAATCAGCACCAGGTCCGCATCGAGTGTTGTGCCATCTTCAAGGGTGACGCCCTCGGCTTTGCCGTCCCCGACAATGCCGGTGACCCGCTTATCGAGCCATAGCCTGACGCCAGCACCTCGATGAACCTCTGCGTAGAAGTCGGAAATCAGCGGCGAGACGACTCGGCTCAATAGCCGTGGCATCTGCTCCACGACGTCGACGTCCATTTCCAGCCCACGCGCGACAGCGGCGACCTCAAGACCGATATAGCCGCCACCAACAACCACCACTTTCTTGCCCGCGGTAAAGTGTGGCCGCATTGCATCGACATCATTCATCGTGCGCAGGTAGAACACGCCCGCTAAATCCGTGCCAGGCACAGGCAGCGGCCGTATCCGCGTCCCGGTTGCGAGTACGAGATGTCGCCATGACAGCGACGCGCCATCGGCCGTTGATGCGGTTTTTGTCTCGGTATCGATGCTCGTCACTCGAGTACCGGTCCTGAGATCGATTTCAGCCTGAGCGTAGAAATCCTGCGGCTTGACCCAAAGACGATCTGCTTCCAGCTCACCGGCGAGGAACTTCTTTGAAAGCGGCGGGCGTTGATACGGAGGCTGTGGCTCCTCGCCGATCACCGTAACACTGCCTCCGAAGCCGCCCTGGCGTAGCGACACGCAGAGCTGCCCTGCAGCGTGTCCGGCGCCTACAACGAGAATGTCGGTCTGGTCAGTCATAGCCTCTCACATTGCGCTGATACCACCATCAACGCGTAATTCGCTGCCGGTGACAAACTTGGATTCATCGCTGGCGAGGTACAACACCGCAAAGGCAACGTCATCAGGCTCGCCGACCTTGCCGATCGGGATCTGCTTGCCGAGCTTCTGCAGCAGCACATCGCGCTCATTGCGCCCGGACATCCCATCGAGGATAGGTGTATCGATAAAAACAGGATGGACCGAGTTGCAGCGAATGCCGGTCTGGCGCCGGGCACAGTCCAAAGCGATCGACTTGGATAGATGACACACGGCTGCCTTGGCCGAGTTGTAGGCCGCGTAGTTGTGTCCGGCGATAATGCCGGCGATCGAAGAGATGTTGATGATGCTGCCAGGGCCCGAGCGCTCCATTAGCGGCAACGCGACCTTACAGCCAAAGAAGACGGAGTCGAGATCAACGGCGTGCACCATGCGCCAACGCTCCAGCGTCTCGTCAACGACATTGCCGATCGATCCGATGCCCGCGTTGTTGACGAGAATGTTCAGCCCGCCGAGGCGTTCGGCAAGCTCGACTGCTGCCGTCCACTCGTCGAGACTGGTAACGTCGTGCTTGAGGCTATGCGCGTGTCCCTCGAAACGGGCGTTGATGGCCGCTGCTGTTTCAGCGGCTCCCGCTTCGTTGATGTCGGTGGCGATGACGATCGCCCCCTCTTCGGCGAGTTTGTGCGCGATGGCTTCGCCCAGGCCTTGTGCGGCGCCGGTGACCAACGCGATTTTTTTAGCTACTCGTCCCACGATAGCTGTCTCCTCTCAAAAGCGGTCCGCTACAGCCAGATTCATGCGCTTGAAGCCGCGCGGTGTAATGGCGAAACAGGCCGCATGGGTAAGACGGTGCAGGTCCACTGACCCCATCGTCTCGGATTCCGCACCGAGCTGCCCGTCGCTGACAAGCTCGCATTGCTCGGCCTCGATCTTGCGGATGCGTTTGATGATCGGTCCCAGGTGTCGATGCTCCACGCACACGACGCGCCCGGCTTGCAGGCGTCGACGTGCGGTGGAATCAAGTCGTCTGGCAACGACGAAATCGCCGTCCGACAGAGTGGGTAGCATGCTGCGCCCACGCACTCGGAACAGACGAAACATCGAACCGAATTACAGTACCGGGTAGACGGTTTCCAGCGAAGGCTTGTATGGGCAGACCGCACGCTTGGTTTCGACGCCCTTGGTCTCCCAGAACATTTCGGCGAACTGGTTGCAAAGCTCGACAAGCTGGAGTGCGTCGTCACGCGACACGCCTTGCTTGCACTTGCTGCCTGTCAGCATGATGTTGTGCACAAGCTCATGAGCGTTCGGATGTTTCTCGAACTGGGGTGCTTTCAGGTAGTCGCCCCAAATGACGCGGACTTCGTGTTTCACGTCCTCGGCGTGTTTCTCTTTTTGTGCCACACAACGGGAGATGGCGTTCTGTAGCGCCAGCTCGCTGTCAGGCTTGTGGCTCATCCATTCTTCCATGATGTCGATCATGCGCACCACGGTCAGTGCTGAGATCAGGATCGGGGCAGGATCGTAGATGGCGCAGGGGACGTCGCAATGTGCGTTGAGTGCGTCGATTTTGTCGCCGTTCAGTGCGTCGATTACGCGGTGTAACACGGTAGTGTCTCCTTAATGTTCAGGATTACCTTCGAAAGGCGCCCTAGTGTGCCTCAATCGTCGAAGGGGCGCGAGCGACAAACCGCTCGTCGAGCCAGATCACAATGGTGGGCAGCATGAGCAGGTCGTAGATTACAGCGCTCGATACCACCATGGCGATCATGACGCCGGAAGTGACATTCAAATTGAAGTCGCTGGTGGCCAGCACCATAAATCCAGCCGTCAATGTGATCGAGGTGACGATCAGCGCTCGAGCTACCGTGCTGATCGCATAGCGCATCGCGGCCACCGGGTCGAGGTTCTGGCGACGTCGGGCGTCGAGATATTTGGTCAGCAGATATACGGTGTCGTCGACCACGATCCCGATGGTCATGCTGAAGACCACCGCTGCAGCGAGATTGATGTGGCCGACCACGATTCCCCAGATGCCAAATGCGATTGCGGCGGGTAGCAGGTTTGGCAGCAATGACATCAGCCCAAACGTCCAGGAGCGCAGCGCCAGAATGAGCGTGATTGTAATCAGCCCGAGCGCGAGCAACGAGCCCGTCAACATCGCATTGATGTTGCGCTGGCCAATATTCGCCCAGGAGACATCGGCGCCAGCGCCGGGGGTTTGCAACTCCGGTGCGTTGGCAGCAAACCATGCTTGCGCACGCTCTTCGAGCGCGATGATGCCCGCGGTACGTTCGCCGCCGATTCGAACATCGACTCGTAGCGTCGATTTGTCGAAGCTGATCTGGTTGTTCAGATCCAGGCCAAATGGCAGGGACATCTCATAGAGCAACAGATACTGCGCGGCGAGGTCCGATCGACCGGGCAACACGCGCATGTCGGCGCGATCGCCATTCATGTCCTGGTTCAGTCGCTTTAGCGTTTCTGTAAAGCTCGCAACATAGATCACCTCGGGTTGCGCACGCGCCCAGTCGATAAAGGACTCGACGGTTTTCAGGAATGCGGGGTCGGTGATGCCGTTCGGTCTGCCGCTGTTCATGGCAAAGCTCATCACGAACGGCCCAGTCAGATTGTCGATGGTGAAATCCGCGGCTTGTCGCAGCGGCAGGTCTGTTGAGAAATACTCGATGAAATCGTCTTCGAGCGTATTTCGCGGGACAAAACTGATCAGTACTACCGCGACAAGACCACTGCTCAATGCCAGTCGCTTGCGGTGTAAGAGCAGCCAGTCGGCAAGGCGCGCCATCGCTGCCTCACTGCGAGGTTCGACCTGCTTGAACGGCAAACGCAGCACCAGCGCCGGTATTGCGGTCAGGGTGAAGATCAGCGCCATCACAACGCCGATCGCAACGAGGTTACCCAGATCCCGGAATGGTGGAACCTCGCTGTAGTTCAAACCGAGAAAGCCAATCCCTGTCGTCAGAGTGGTCAGCAGAATCGGTTGCAGGTTCGTACGCAGCGCAGCAAACGCGGCGTCGGCGCGTGAGTCTCCGCCTCTAAACCGCGCGAGGAAGACGCTCAGCATATGGACGGAGTCGGCGACTGCGAGCGTCATGACGATGCTCGGCACGGCGACCGTTGCGGCGTTGAGTCGGAAACCGAGATATCCGGCGATACCGAGCGTGGCGATGATGCTGAGCAGCACGATGACAATGATGGAAGCTGTGGCTGCCAGGGATCGAAGTGCGATGGTCAACAGCACAACGACAATCGCCGCGACAATTGGAATGAAGCGGAAAAAGTCGCTGATCGATAACTCATCAAAGGTCTGGTCACCAATTGCGCTGCCGAGCAGGTACAAGTCGATCTCGGGATAGGCTTTGTCGAACTCGTCGCGAAGGTTTCGCGCGTAACCTGCGATTTCAGGTACGGCTTCCTGATCCTGATCCGGCATATTCAACATCACGTTGACTGCCGCAACGTGCGCAGTAGGCGAAACCCAACGATAGAGCAGTTCGGGTTCGTTTAGTGCCACTGCACGCAGAGCTTCAAGTTCCTCGCTGGACAGCGTATCAACGGCCGGAATCAGATCACCGACGATCAGTTCATCATCCGTTGCAACGGTGTGCTGGTAATTCGAAAGTGAGTCGACGCGACGGGAGTAAGGAATCTCCCAGCCCGCTTCCGTCAAGGCCTGCAGCAACTCGACAGCTTCTCTCGAGAAGACATCCCGGTTCTTCGGCGCAATCACGAACAGGACGTTGTCGGTCTGTCCGAACTGGTCCTGAAGCGCAAGTTCGGCAACGTAATTCGGGTTGTCGAGATCGAAGAAGATCGAATCATCGGTCTCGAGCGCGAGGCCGGTCAGGCCAATTCCACAAATCAGGCAAAAGATCAGCGCGAACGCGGCGCATGCAGAACTATTCTGCACAAGAAATCGACAAAATCGCTCCGCCATAGTGGGTCTCGGTCAAGCTATTCGACAGGTTCTAGGGTTGCGCGAGGGAAGTCTGGTAGCCTGCTCGCAGCAAGGAAGGATAAGAACAACAAGTATGGCGACACCCTTGGCCATGGATCAAGGCAGTGAAAAATGTATCGTCTTTGTCGACGATATTCCGCAGATGGTTGCGATCGTGCAGAGGATGTTCGAGCAGCTCGGACTGAATGCACGATGTTTTGACTGCGCGGACGAAGCCATTGCGTTCATTTGTCGGTCACCTGAGACAGTGCGCCTGCTGATCACAGACCAGTCCATGTCACCCGTTACCGGGTTAGAACTCATCGACAAGATCCAGTCCTGCTGCAACCTGCCGCCCGCGATCCTCGCAACGAGCGTACAATCCGACGTCGCGATCAGCGAATACAAGGATCGTGGTGTCTCGGCGCTGCTCAGAAAACCATTTACGCTTCATGAGTTAGAGCAGGTCGTTATCGACTACGCGGGTACCTGATCGCCGATGAGTTCGTCACGCGTTAGAGGTTCAGGGGTAGCGCTATGAAATTCGCCAAAATTGTCCTGTGGGTGTTCGCGATTATCACACTCGCTTTCGGTGCGTTATCGCTGGTTTCGCCCGAGGCGATCGCCAATGCGATCAAGGTCGATCCGCTAACGCCGGGAGCCCTCACCGAGATTCGCTCTTTCTACGGTGGACTTGAGCTGGGCCTTGCGGCTTTCTGGATTGCGGGCGCACAGCGCGCCGAGCTGCTGAAGCCGGCTTTGGTGTCGATGGTGATGATTTGGGGTGCGGTCGCATTGTCGCGCATCTATGGGCTGGTTATCGATGGCGGTACAGCCAGCTCGCTCTATATTGCACTCGCGTCGGAGCTTGCGGCGGCGATCCTCGCGTTTGTTGCGCTCAGTCGACTGCCGGCCAAGCAGTAATGGGCGGCTGGCGCAGGCGTTGACGGTAGATCAACGCCATGCCGGCACCACGAGCCGCCATAAATAGCGTGAACGCCAGCCACAAACCGTGGTTGTCGAGTCCGCGCGTTAACCACCAGGCAGGCAGAAAAATGAGCAGCGCGCTCGCGAGCATCACATTGCGCATCTCGCGCGCCCACGTCGCACCCACGAACACGCCGTCGTAAAGAAAGCTCCAAACGCTGACGATCGGCGATAACACCAACCATGGAAGGAAGACCGCAGCCGCAGCGCGTACCGGGTCAATATCGGTGAGCCAGCCGATCAACGTTTGACCGCCGAGTGCGAACAAGGCGCTGAAGCCAACGGCGATGCCGAGCGACCAACCGAGTGTCCGACGTACGGCTTGTTTCAGGGTCTCTCGCTGTCGCGCGCCCCAGGCCCGCCCAACCAGTGCTTCGGCCGCATTGGCCAGACCATCAAGGGCGAACGAAAGCAGCAGCTGCAGGTTGAGGAGTAGCGCATTCACCGCGAGGATGATCTCGCCGAATTTCGCGCCCTGTGCGGTGAAGAACGCAAAAGTGGCATCGAGGGCGAGGGTGCGCACGAACAGGTTGCCGTTCACGCTGAAGAACTCGCGGTAGGCCGCGGGTTCGCGCAAAGCGCTGGTATCGACCCTGCCGTGTCTATTCTTGAGAGCACCACGAATGCAGGCCAATCCGACCAGCATGCCGGCTGCTTCTGCGGACACCGAGGCGATTGCGACGCCGGTTTCCTGTAGGCCGACACCGACCACAAGCCAAAGGTCCAACACGATGTTTACAAGATTGCTCGTGATCACCATCGCCAGCGGAATGCGGGTGTTTTGCAAACCGATAAACCAGCCGATCAGCACAAAGTTGGCGAGTGTTGTGGGCGCCGACCAGAGGCGAATTCGAAAGTAGGTGTCGGCCGCATCGATGACATCCGCATCGGCCGGCATCAGCCACCAGGCGGTCGTGGCGATCAGCGGCTTCAGGAGGATCAGGATGAACGCGATGAGACTCGAAACGATCAGGGCCTGACCGAGCGTTGTGCGGACCGCGTTGAAGTCGTCCCGGCCAAGCGCCTGCGCTGTCAGCCCCGTTGTACCCATGCGCAGGAAGTTCATCGACATGAACACGATGCCGAACACAGCGCCCGCGAGGGCGACACCCGCCAGAGGAGACGCGCTGTCGAGATGGCCAAGGACCGCCGCATCCACCATGGACACAAGCGGCACGGAAATGTTGGAGAGCACCATCGGCAGCGCCAGCCGCCAGATGGTGCCATGACTGACTTCGGTGGAACTCAGAACGCGTTGACGCCGGTCAGCGCCTTGCCGACCACGAGCTGGTGCACGGTTTCTGTGCCTTCGTAGGTGATGACGCTCTCGAGATTCAGCATGTGGCGAATCGGCACGTACTCAGCGCTGATGCCACTACCGCCCAGGATGTCGCGTGCATCGCGTGCGATATCGATCGCTATGCGGGCGTTGTTCCACTTCGCAATCGACACTTGCTCCGGTCGCATGCGACCTTGCTCGTTCAGCTGTCCAAGGCGCCACGACGCAAGCTGGGCCAGCGTGATCTGGCGCGCCATCTCAGCCAATCGCAACTGAATCGCCTGATTGTGGTTGAGCGGTCGATCAAACAACACACGGTCTTCGGTGTAGCTCAGTACAGCATCGAGACAGGCTTGTGCAGCACCGATGCAGCCCCAAGTGATGCCATACCGCGCTTTGGTCAGACAGCCGAGCGGTCCACGCAGTCCCTTCACGTTCGGCAGAATGGCATCACCCGGTACGCGCACGTTGTCGAGGAACAGCGCGCCGGTGCGCGAAGCACGCAGCGAGAACTTGTTGTCGATTTCCTGCACCGTGAAACCGGCGGTGTCGGTCGGCACGATGAAGCCGCGAACACCGTCGTCGGTCATTGCCCAGATCACTGACACATCGGCGATGGGCGCATTGGTGATCCACATCTTGGCGCCGTTGATGATCCAGTCGTCACCATCGCGCTTGGCGTGGGTTTTCATGTTGGCCGGGTCGGAGCCGCCGTGCGGTTCCGTTAAACCGAAACAGCCGATCGATTCAGCGCTTGCCAGTCGCGGCAGCCACTGCTGCTTCTGCTCCTCGGAGCCGTAGGCGTAGATCGGGTACATCACGAGACTGGACTGAACAGAAACAAAGCTGCGCACGCCGCTGTCACCGCGTTCGAGTTCCTGACAGATCAGGCCGTAGGCGCTATCGCTCATGCCGGCGCATCCATAGCCCTCGATGGTGCTGCCGAGCAGCCCAAGGTTGGCGATCTGTGGGATCAACTCGTCGGGGAATGTGTGGTTCTCGAAGTGCTCGCGGATGATCGGTAATACCGCGTCATCAACAAACCTTGCGACCGTGTCCTGCACCATCGCCTCCTCGTCGCCGAGTGCACTGCGCACGTCGTAGAGGTCCAGCGGATTGATTGCTTCCCTGCGGGTTTTGGTGCCGTCCAGCGGCGTTGCGGTTGCCATGTCATGCCCCCTGTTTGACGAGCGAGCAGTCTATCACGCACTCGCTACGCCTTACGCTGCACCGCATGGTGAAAACGCCATAAAGGCAGCAGCATCGAGAGCTGCGCAAATTCGACAAAACCTCGCAGCGTCGGCCGGTTTTGACAGACGAGGTCAATACACAGCGCGGCGAACACCAATGCCGAACCGACCGCTGGCAAAGCACCGGGCTGCAGGCCGGCCAATGCGGTGACCGCCGCCAGCGCTGTCACCACCGGCAGCAGCGCGAGAGCAAGTGGTAGCGACAGGATGAAGTAGTACACAACGCAGGCGAGTAGCAGCAGCGTTGCCCAGTCCAGCAGGCTCGACATGCGCGCCAGCACCGCCGGCACCGGCAGTGCGGCGAGCAAGAGCAAGATGCCGAGCATGAACGCGATTGCCGATAGATCGTTGACCACTCCATACCTGCGTTCGGCACGCATAGCGTCGAACCGGTCGATCCAGTGATAAAGTGGTGGGCTGTGGCTCATGCCTAAATTATGACCGACCGCGATGGCCCTGTCTGTCGCTTCAATGCGACATAATCATCAGTCGAAATTCAGCCACGATTCAGCCCCAGACGGTATCCTTTGCGCCAATCTTGCAAAGGTCGCTGAGGAGAAGACCCATCATGCAAATCAAAACTGTACGAACGATATCGCTCGTTGCGATGGCTACCGTCATTCTTGGTGCGTGTACGACACTCGATCCGTACACCCGCGAGGAAAAAACCTCTAACGCAACGCGTAACGCTGCTATCGGCGCCGCTGTGGGTGCCGTGATCGGCCTCATTTCCGGCGATGATGCCGTTGAGCGTCGTCAGCGTGCGCTGATCGGTGCGGGCGTTGGTGCTTTGGCGGGCGGTGCTGTCGGCGTCTACATGGACAACCAGGAAGCGGACTTGCGCGCTGAGCTTGAGGCAACCGGTGTCAGCGTCACCCGTATTGGCGACAACATCACCTTGAACATGCCAGGCAACATCACTTTCGCGACCGACAGCTCGGATCTTAATCCAGCGTTCTTCGATGTCCTCGGTTCTGTGTCCACCGTTTTGAACAAGTACGACCAGACGGTGATCGAAGTGGCGGGCCATACCGATAGCGATGGCAGTGTTGAATACAACCAGGCGCTGTCCGAGCGTCGTGCCGGATCGGTCGCCGCCTATCTCACAAGCCGCGGTATTCTGAACCAGCGCATTATCACGCTCGGTCAGGGCGAGCTGCGTCCGGTTGCGACCAACGCGACCGCTGCGGGCAAGCAACAGAACCGTCGCGTCGAACTGACGCTGGTGCCGATTACGAGCTGATCTCATGAATCGCCGCCAGGTGCGAAACCTCGCTAGCCTCATTGTGCTGGTGATTGCCGGGGTCGTCGGGCTGTTGCGCGACGGCTCCGGTGGTTCAGCACCCGTTTTCTCGCCGCAGATCGATGGCGACTGGGTCGAGACGACGGCGACCGTCTACCGGATCCTCCCCGATGACACGAAGGGATCGCAGCACCAGCGGTTTCTGGTGCGAAGCCCAGACGGTCATTCACTGCTGATCGCGCACAACATCGACCTTGCACCGAGAGTGCCGCTCGATGATGGTGATGATCTGTTCATCCGCGGACAGTTCGAATGGAACGATAAAGGTGGCGTGATTCACTGGACGCACCATGATCCGCGCGGTCGCCACAGCGGCGGTTACATTCGCCACGACGGGCGCGAGTACCGCTAGTTGTTGTAACTCGCGTATCCTTGGCGCCCCGCACCGCCGAGACCTCCCGCACATGGCCGCAACTCTAATCGATGGCAAGGCGCAGGCCGCAGCCCTGAGACACCAGATCAAGATCGATACAGCGGCGCTTGTCGACCAGACCGGCGTGCGCCCTGGACTCGCCGTAGTGATTATCGGCGACGATCCTGCGAGCCAGGTTTATGTACGCAACAAAGGCAAGCAAGCTGAAGCGGCGGGCTTCAGATCATTCACTCATCGTCTGCCGGAAGACACCGCGCCCGAGACGCTTGATCGTCTGATCGACGAGCTCAACGCCGACGCGCAGGTGCACGGCATCCTGGTGCAGCTGCCACTGCCCGAGCAGCTCGACGAACAGGCGGTCATCAATCGCATCGATCCGGATAAGGACGTCGATGGCTTCCACATTCAGAACGTCGGTCGGCTGTCCGCAGGGCTCGACGGTTTCGTGCCTTGCACGCCTTTGGGTTGTCTCAAGATGATTCGGGAAACCGGCCGTGAGCTTGCTGGCTTGAACGCGGTTGTCGTCGGTCGTTCGAATATCGTCGGCAAACCGATGGCGGCACTGCTACTCGCTCAGAGCTGCACGGTGACGATTGCACACTCACGTACAAAGGACCTCCCTGAGTTGTGCCGCTCGGCCGATATCCTCGTCGCCGCAGTGGGACGACCGGGCCTCGTGCAAGGTGACTGGGTGAAGCCCGGTGCGATCGTGATCGATGTCGGTATTAATCGCATCACGGATGAGGATGGGCGCTCACGTCTGACGGGTGATGTCGATTTCCAGGCAGCGCGCGAGCACGCCGGTCATATCACGCCGGTGCCGGGCGGCGTTGGCCCGATGACGATTGCTTGCTTGCTGTCCAATACGTTGCTGGCAGCAACGCGCGCGGCCGAAAAAAAAGCCGGCGCGTAACTTGCGCCGGCTCTTGAGCGGGTTGCTCAGGCTGCGACGGCAGCCTTGAGTTTCTTGATCGCCGCGTTCTCGATCTGACGAATACGCTCGGCGGAAACGTCGTAGCGAGCGGCGAGCTCATGCAACGTGGCTTTGTGCTCTGACAACCAGCGCTGCTGCAGAATGTCACGACTGCGGTCATCGAGGCCTTTGAGCGCCTCGCCCATGCGCGCACTCGCGTCTTGCTGCCAGTCGGCACTTTCGACGAGTAATGCTGGATCGGCATTGTCGCTTTCAAGGTAGGCAGCCGGGGCAAACGTGCGCTCGTCATCGTCTGCCGCGGTCAGGTCAAACGCCGCATCGCGAGCCGCAAGCCGTTTTTCCATTTCCATGACTTCCTGAGCGCTGACACCCAGATCGCGTGCGACCGCTTCGGTCTCTTCGTGCGACAACCAGCTGAGGTTCTTCTTCGCCTTACGCAGGTTGAAGAACAGCTTGCGCTGCGCCTTGGTCGTCGCGACTTTCACCACACGCCAGTTACGCAACACGAATTCGTGGATTTCTGCACGAATCCAATGCACGGCAAACGACACAAGGCGCACGCCCACGTCCGGGTCGAACCGCTTAACGGCCTTCATGAGGCCGACGTTGCCTTCTTGCACGAGATCGCCCACGGGCAGGCCGTAGCCGCTGTAGCCTTTCGCGATGTGTACCACGAAACGCAGGTGCGCCATGACGAGCTGGCGCGCAGCGTCCAGGTTCTCGTTATCGATCAGGTCGCGCGCAAGCGCCTGTTCTTCTTCCTTGCTCAGCACCGGAATACTGCTGACCGCCTGGATGTAAGCATCCAGACTGCCTACCGGGCCGGCGAGCATCAGAGCATTCTGTTCAGATGCGATGGCAGTACTCATATTGAATATCCTTTTAATCCCAAGGTTTCACCGCTCCAGTAGACCGGGGCAGCGTCCCTTTCCTTACGCACATTTTAGCACTCGAAAGTTTAGAGTGCTAAGTCTCGAATGAGTTCGTCTGTGTCGCTATTTGGATGACAAATAAATTATGTGGGATCAATCGCCCGCATATGGCGAGCGGTAGCAACCCAACTGCCAATGAGACCCAGAAAGACGCCCAGTCCCACCAGCACGCCAGCCTCTTCGAGCGTTGGGCCTGCGAGTTGGAATGCGCTCCCATACAAGCCCCCGAATCGTTGGATCGGCCCTGAGATGGCCATTTGCAGCACCGCCAGCAGCCCGAGAGAGAGCAGACCGCCCCCGAGCCCGTACCAGAAGCCGGTGTAGAGAAACGGCCTTCGGATAAATCCGTGGGAGGCGCCGATCAGTTGCATGATCTCGATCTCGTCGCGTCGATTCTGAATGTCGAGACGAATGGTGTTGCCGATCACAACGAGCAGGCCGATGCCGAGTAAGGCCGCGGTGATCCAGACACCGCGCCTGAACAGCTCAAGCAGTGCCTGCAGTGTCATCACCCACTCTGTATCGCGCTGAACCTGGTCGATATCCGGCATGTTTGACAGCTCCTGCTCCAGCAGGTCGGTCCCACCGGCACCGAGCCCGCGGATGGGAGTGACAACCAGCGTGTGCGGCAGCGGGTTGGTCTCGAGGCTGTCCAGCGCCTCGCCGAAGCCTGAGTCTGTTTTGAATGCGGCCAGCGCCGCGTCGGCATTAATCAACTCGATCGTCTCGATATCCGCGCGCCCTGCCAGTAAGCTGCGGGTCGCTTCGGCCGACTCAAGACTGGCGCCCGGCGTGAGGTAGACCGAAATGTCTGACGCAACCTCCCAGCCGCCAGTCAGCTCAAGTCCATTGCGCACCATCAGGTGCAGCGCCGCCGGCAAACACAGCGTGATCGCGATAACCAGAATGGTCATGATGCTGGCCACGGGCGTGCTGACCAGCTTGCCGATTGCGCTGATGCAAACCTGCGCATGGCGTGAGAGGTAGGCGCCCATCAGACTTCGAACAACTCGCCGGTGGTGGTCATGCTCGCGCTGTCGCTTTGCACACGACCTGCCGAGAGTTCAATGCGCCGATGGCCCATGCGTTGGATCAGCGCGTGATCGTGAGAGGCGATGACCAGTGTCGTGCCCACATCACAAAACCGCTCGAACAAATGCATGATGCCGTCTGACAGCTCGGGGTCGAGGTTGCCGGTGGGCTCATCAGCAATAACGATGTCCGGTCGAGCGACGATGGCTCTGGCGATACCGACGCGCTGTTGTTCTCCGGACGACAAGGTTGCCGGCCGCTGCTTCTCCTTCGAGAGCAGATCGACCGAGTCCAGAGCCGCACGCACACGCTTTCCGATTTCGCGGTGGCTCGCGCCGGCAATAATCAACGGTAGTGCGACGTTGTCGTAGACCGAACGATCGAAAAGTAACTTGTGATCCTGAAAGACCATACCGACGTTGCGCCGATAGGCGGGCAACTGGCGGCGACCAATACCTCGGGTGCTGCGCTTGTCGATCAGTACGTTGCCGCGCGTGGGGCGTTCGATGAGTCCAATCAGGCGAAGGAACGTGCTCTTGCCAGCACCGGAGTGACCGGTGATGAAGGTCAGCTCTCCGGCATCGATGGTGAGCGTCACGTTGGCGAGCGCTTCATGCCCGCCGGGATAACGCTTGGTGACGTTATCGAATCGGATCACTGCGATTCGCCCAACAGCGCGTCGGCAAAACCTTCGGCGGTGAATGGTTGTAAATCGTCGAGTTGCTCACCGATCCCGACGTAACGCACGGCGATCCCGAGATCGGCCGCGATCGGGAGCAGGATGCCGCCTTTGGCGCTGCCATCCAGTTTTGTCACGGTGATGCCGGTCAAGGTCAGCGCCTCGTGAAACTGGCGTGCCTGCTGCAGCGCATTCTGACCCTGGCTACCGTCGATCACGAGCATGACCTCGTGCGGTGCGGTCTCGTCATGGCGTGCGATCACGCGTCGCACTTTCGCCAGTTCGTCCATCAGTCCCTGTTGGGTCTGCAGTCGACCCGCAGTGTCTGCGATCAGGACGTCGACGTCGCGCGCGCTCGCGGCGGCCATTGCGTCGAACACCACCGCCGCTGGATCCGCACCGCTGGCTTGTGCGACCACCGGTACGCCGTTGCGCTCGCCCCAGGTCTGCAGCTGCTCGACCGCTGCTGCCCGAAAGGTGTCGGCAGCCGCCAGCATGACGCGCTTGCCGTCGGCTTGCAGCTTGCGCGCGATCTTTCCGGCAGTCGTTGTCTTGCCGGCACCATTCACACCTACCATCAGAATGACGTAAGGCTTGGCGGTGCTGACATCGAGTGGTTTCTCGGCGGGCTTCAACAGTTCGGCAATCGTCTGTTTGAGACCTTCGCGCAGCGCGACCATGTCCTGCTTTTCCTTGCGCGCGAGTGACTTGTTTAGCGACTCCATGACCCGCTCGGTTGTCTCGACACCGACGTCGGCCATCAACAGGCGGGTTTCGATTTCCTCCAGTACACCGTCGTCGATCCGCCCGCCCGGCATCAGCTCGGTGATGTCTCGGGTCAGCCAGGAATCGCCCTTGTTCAGTCGGGCGCGGAGGCGCTTGATGAAGCCCGGTTTCTTGTTCTCGTCTGCCATTGCGTTGATCAGGTTTAGAAGCCCGCATGCTACCAGCGCACTGGGTGTTTTTCGAAGCACTCCGCGGATCGGTAACATACGCCTGTGACTCGCAGACGCTCGACAGGAAAGGTGCGCATCATCGGTGGTGAATTCCGCCGACTGCAGATGCCCGTGGCCGAGGTTGACGGATTGCGGCCGACGACCGATCGCGTGCGCGAGACGGTGTTCAATTGGCTGGATCGCTACCTGCCGGGTGCTCAGGTTCTGGATCTGTTCGCCGGCACGGGCGCGCTCGGTTTCGAGGCCATTTCCCGCGGTGCGAAGGCATTGGTTGCCATCGAGAAGAACCCAACGGTAGTGCGCATGTTGCGAGACAACGCCGCGAAGCTCTTACCCGAGCGTATCGAGGTCGTCTCCGCCGATGCCCGTGCATGGGCAGCGCGCCCCGCAGACCGCACATTCGATGTGGTGTTTATCGACCCGCCGTTCCGAGACGCGGACGCGGCCGAGTTGTGTACACTCCTCCTGCGACAGGGCTGGTTGGCCCCGGATGCGGTGGTGTACGTGGAGCAATCTGCGAACCACGCCGAGCCTCCGGCAGCGCCATTCGTGTCGAGCAAAGAAAAAACAGCCGGGCAGGTGCGCTATGGCCTGTACTCGGTCGAGAGGGAGCACCACGATGAGTAATGTCGCAGCCATGTATCCGGGAACCTTCGATCCGGTGACGCTGGGCCACGAGGATCTCGTGCGCCGGGCAGCGCGGCTATTTCCGACGGTTGTGGTGGCAGTTGCGGCGAACCCGGGGAAAACGCCCATGTTCACGCTGGGCGAGCGCGTTGAGCTTGCGACGACCGTATTCAAGTCGGTCGAGAACGTGGTTGTACGCGGCTACACTGGCTTGACGATCCAGTTCGCCAAGGACAATGGCCTCGGCACGATCGTGCGGGGACTTCGCGCGGTCTCGGATTTCGAATACGAGTTCCAGCTGGCCAGCATGAACCGCCACCTGGTGCCCGAAGTCGAGACGATGTTCTTAACGCCGCAGGATGACTATTCGTATATCTCTTCGACGCTGGTGCGCGAGATCGCAAAGCTGGGCGGGGATGTGGAGCAGTTTGTGTCGCCGGTTGTTGCGGATGCGCTGCGCTTGAAGTCAGGCAACTGAGCCGGTTATTTCTGGCAGCGCGTACAGTAGAAACTTGAGCGCTGGCCAATCACGCGTTGCGTCACTGGCTTTCCACATTCAAAGCAAGGCTCCCCGGTTCTGCCGTAGACGTTGAGTGACTGCGTGAAGTAACCCGGGCTGCCGTCGCCACCGTAAAAGTCCCTGAGCGTGGTCCCACCCGCTTCGATCGCCGCTGCCAGCACGACTTTGATCTCGTCCGCGAGCCTCGCGCAAGCGGGTCGAGAGAGCTTGTGGGCGGGCTTCAACGGATGAATACCGGCCCGGAATAGTGCCTCGCTGGCGTAAATGTTGCCGACGCCGACCACGACGTGGGCGTTCATGATGAAGTTTTTCACGGCGACCCGCCTGCCCCGGCTCGCGTCATAAAGCGTCTCGCCTGAGAAGTCATCCGAGAGTGGCTCAGGACCCAACTGCGCGAGTAGCGGGTGTTGCTCCGGCGCCTCGCTCCACAACACGCAACCAAAACGGCGAGGGTCGTGTAATCTGAGCGTGTGCTTGTGAGCGAATATCAGGTCGACATGGTCGTGCTTTTTGCGCGGATGGTCGCTTTTGACCACTTGAAGCCTGCCCGACATGCCAAGGTGAACGATCAAACTGCCACCCGGGACGTCGAGCAACAGATATTTCGCGCGACGCCGAATACTATTTAAGGTTCGGCCTTCCAGATAATCCGTGAGATCCGGAGGCACAGGCCAACGCAGCCGGTGGTCAAAGACCTTGACCGTCTGGATGCGCTCTCCGATCAGGTGCGGGGTAATCCCACGGCGGGTTGTCTCAACCTCAGGAAGCTCGGGCATGCAATCAGTAGGATTTCCCAACTCGACTAAAGTTGGGTGTTCGCCGGTTTCACGTGTGGCGCGATGATGCCATACTCCGGGCGCGTCGAAGCGATGAAGTGCGGATCAGCCGCAAAGGAAATGTTAAGTGATTGATTTTGTAATGGAATACCTCTACGGAGGTCTGCTCGACCTGAGCGTCACTGGCTACGTGATTGCTTCACTGATCATGCTGCAGCTCGCGATGATGGCGGTAACGCTGTATCTGCACCGCGATGCGGCGCATCGATCCATCAATTTGCACCCTGTGCTGCGCCACTTCTTCCGGTTCTACATCTGGTGCACGTCCGGCATGCTGACGCGCGACTGGGTAGCGGTTCACCGCAAGCATCACGCGTTCTGTGAGACCGAAAACGATCCGCACAGCCCGCAGATTTACGGCCTGAAAAAGGTCCTGCTCGAAGGCGCTGAGCTCTACAAAGTGGAGTGCAAAGTGCCGGAGACGCTCGAGAAATATGGTCGCGGTACACCGCGGGACTGGATCGAGCTCAACGTTTATGAGCGCTTTCCGTGGGGCGGCATCACGTTGTTCGTGCTGTCCTGTCTGTTCTTCTTTGGCGTGCCCGGCATCATCCTGCTGTCGATTCAGCTGGTGTCCATGCCTTTGTTCGCAGCCGGCATCATCAATGGCGTTGGTCACCACTCGGGCTACCGCAACTTCGAGTGCGACGATGCGGCGACCAACATCTCGCCGATCGGTATCTTCGTTGGCGGCGAGGAGCTGCACAACAACCACCACGCGTTCCCAACCTCAGCGAAGTTCTCGATGCGCCCTTGGGAATTCGACATCGGTTGGATGTACATCAAGATTTTTGAGTTCTTTGGCCTGTGCAAGGTCAATAAGGTTGCGCCGACGCCGCAGCGCCTGAAGGACCAGGACGAGATCAGCCTCGAAACGCTTCGTGCGATCGTCGTCAACCGCATGCATGTACTGCGTGACTACACGCGCGAAGTGACGCTGCCGACACTCAAATTCGAGCGTGAGCAGGGTGCAAACCTTGTATCACGTGCCAAGCGATTGCTGGTGCGTCAGCCGAGCCTGCTCAACGAGCGTGCCCGCCAGCGCCTCGATACCATGCTCGAGAACAGCGCGACGCTGCGAACGGTGCATGAGTTCCGCGAGCGTCTGCAGACGCTCTGGAAGAGCGGTGCTGCGATCAGCAACGAGCAGCTGCTCGAGCAATTGCGCCAGTGGTGTGCTGAGGCTGAAGCCAGCGGTATCCGTGCTTTGCAGGAGTTTGCCGATCGGGTTCGTGGCTACGCCATGCAGCCGACGCCGGTTCGTGCCTGAACCAGCGCGCACTAGCGAGTAAAGAAAAAGGCCGCACATTGTGCGGCCTTTTTTTTTCCGGCTGAATCGACTCAGCCAGCAAAGATCACCCGAAGGGATTACTTGATCTTCGCTTCCTTGTAGAGGACGTGCTTACGGACAACCGGGTCGTACTTCTTGGTTTCCATCTTTTCAGGATGCAGACGCTTGTTCTTGTGCGTCGTGTAGAAGTGGCCGGTGCCGGCAGAAGAGACGAGGCGAATTTTTTCACGCATGTTTGAGGCTCCTGAAGCGAACGTCTAAATTAGACGCGCTGGCCGTTGGCACGCAGGTCGGTAACGACCTTCTCGATGCCGTGTTTATCGATGATCCGCATGCCTTTCGTGGATACACGCAGGCGGACGTAGCGCTTTTCTGACTCGAGCCAGAAACGGTGCCACTGGAGGTTCGGCAGAAAGCGTCGACGCGTCTTGTTGTGCGCGTGCGAGACGTTGTTACCGGACATCGGCCCTTTGCCGGTGACTTGGCATACCTTGGACATGACTAAACCTATGTAGTGTCTTGGCCGGGAACCCCGGCAGAGAGCCGCGCACAATAGCCCAAGGTCGGGGCGATTTCAAGCGTTGGTAGCCCGAAATCCCTATCCATAACGACAATTGCCAGGTGCTGCCTATACTGTGTCCGGGCAATTGCTGGGGGGCGTGCCAAATGAAGAATTTCTCGCTCGGCGTCGCTGCGGTCGTCATCGCCGCTGCGGCTTATTTGACCCTGTGGCCAGTCGCCGTCGAGCCAATCGCATGGAATGCGCCGTCAGATGTGGGCTATACGGGTGATTTCGCGCCCAATCAGCGGCTGGCGGGGATGAAATTGGTCGACTTGGGGCGCCACCACGGGCCTGAGGACGCCGATATCGGCCCCGATCGCCTGATTTACGCCGCGACGCACGGGGGCGAGATTCTCAGAGTGCAGCAGGACGGCAGCATCAGCGTATTCGCCGAGACCGGCGGACGCCCCCTGGGGATCGAATTTGATGCGGCCGGCACGCTATGGGTTGCCGACGCCTACCGTGGACTGCTTTCCGTCTCTGCCGATGGCACAGTCACGTTGCGGTCGGATCAGACTAGCGATGGCTCACCGATTCTCTACGCGGACGACGTCGACATCGCGCCAGATGGCGTTGTGTATTTGTCCGACGCTTCCACGCGATTCAGCGCGCAGGCGATGAACGACACGCTCGAAGCGTCCGTATTTGATCTCATGGAACACTCGGACAACGGGCGCGTGCTGCGCTACGACCCGATCTCTGGTGAGACCACAGTGTTCGCCCGTGGCCTCACCTTTGCGAATGGCATCGCGATTAGCGGCGACTCGATCTTCGTCGCGGAAACCGGGGCTTACAGAATCTGGCGCTATCCCCTGGCTGGAGGCCCCGGCGAGGTGATCATTGACAATCTGCCGGGATTCCCCGACAACCTGAATCCCGCACCGAACGGCACGCTGTGGTTTGGGTTGGCGAGTCCGCGCAATCCGCTGATCGATAATCTGTCGGGCTCGCCGTTCCTGCGCAAGATGATCATGCGGCTGCCATCGTCGATGCGACCCGCGCCCGTGCGATACGGCTTCGTCGCGCGTATTGACACCGACGGTGAGGTTATCGAAACGCTGCAAGATCCTTCCGGCAAGTTCGCACTGACTACTGGCGCAATTTCGCTGCCCGATGGCCGTGTTTTGATTACGTCGCTGACGGAGCCGAGTCTCGGCGTCGCTGAGTAGCCACGTCAAAGCTGGCCGCGCGCGGCCAGCGAGACCGTGTCGCTGTCGCCCACCACGACGTGGTCGAGCAGGCGGATATCGACGAGGGCTAACGCTTTGTTCAACCGCCGCGTGATATCGGCATCGGCCTGGCTCGGTTCTGCGACGCCGCTCGGGTGGTTGTGAGCGACAATCACTTTCTAGTTCTCGCTATGTTTCGTACCGTCTCGTAATCCGCATAAACACTGTAAATATAGTGCCTATATCGTCCCAAGACGTCTCTAGGCATCTCTAGTGCTTAGGGGTATCCTAGCGGGTATCATTCGCTAGTCAACAGAAAATGAAATTAACCGATACCCGCATACGCGCTATCAGGCGCTCTCAGGAGGTTGGTAGGCACACGGACGGTGCTGGCCTCGTTCTCGACGTTAAGGCGACAGGGGCGCTTCTGTGGCGCTACAGATACCGTATAGCGGGGAAGGAAAACCTCTTCGCAATCGGGGCTTACCCTGAGGTGTCCTTAAGAGAGGCTCGTGAACTGAGAGATGAGGCCAGGAAACTGGTACGCCAGGGAATTCACCCCGCGCATCACCGAAAGGCTGAGAAGATCCGCCAGCAATATGCGAACGCCAATACCTTTAGGGCGGTAGCCCAGGAATGGCTGGATGCCAATAAGTCACGATGGGCGCGTAGGACCTATGACCAGAGAAGGAACATCCTCGAACGAGACGTGTTTCCCTACATTGGGAATTTGCCTATGGATCAGGTGACCCCAGTGCATGGTCATGATGTAGTGAGTCGGATTGCGAGACGTGCGCCACAGATGGCCGTCATTGCCAGGCAGAGCTTTGGTGCAATTTCTAGGCTAGCGATAGTCACTCAGAGGGCTAACACAGATTTGAGCTATGCACTTAGGGATTCTGTGAAGGTTAAGCCGCCGGTGCATAAGAAGCCGCTACGCCCACACGAAATCCCCGCCTTCTTCATGGCACTCGATGAGGCACCTTGCTACGAGGTCACCAAGATTGGAATTCGTTTGCTCTGGTGGACGCTGGCAAGGCCCACAGAGGTCCTTAGGGCAAGATGGGATGAGTTCGACTTGGAGAATCGGATTTGGACCATCCCGGCAGAGCGCATGAAAATGAGTCAGCCACATTCGGTGCCTCTTCCGGAACAGGCTATAGAGGCGCTGAGGGTGCTCTATGCATTATCTGGAAGGTTCGAGTATGCGATTCCCAATCGGAACACACCGAGGAAACCGGCGGCCCACTCGCTATTCGTAAAGACGTTTTACTCGCTTGGTTATAAGGACAAACTGACGCCTCACGGCGTGAGGGTTACGGGAAGGACGATTCTCGGAGAGCAAGGGCATCCACGGGATGCTCTCGAACGTCAATTGGCACACATAGACAAGAAGCACGTCCGGGCTTACGACCAAGGAGACAGGTTGGAGACTCGCAGAGAAATCATGCAGGGATGGGCTGACTACCTTGACGGTCTCAGTGCTGGCGCATCAGTAAGTAGTATGTTCGGCAAGTAATGAATGAAAGTTCTCGTTAGTCCCACTTTAAGCAAATCCGAAATTCGAGCTCTAATCATGGGTACAAGAGGTTCCTTCACTGGAACTGTGCGTCATAAGTTGGATGGCGCTCTCGATGATGACTTTGTAGAGAGGGTGAATCGAGCACTGAAAAACTATGTTGCTGAGACTCTTGTCGCGGAAACTAAGGTGACTCTAGGAACCAAACAAAAACTGTGCGAAAGACTAGCCAAGATCGCAAGTGGAAGAGATGTTCGTCTCGGTTCTAAGCTGGGGTTACTAATCGAGGAAAAAATACGAATAGCAGCATTGAGCTACCCAAATTACTCTCGCCAGAAGCTGGCCGCAGAAGCTCTGCGGAGGCTGGAGTACCAAAATAGAGTCGCACCAATCAAAGATACGCCAGCTCACGAAGGCGATATCCACAGAATAAGGATGATTCGATCCATCAATGTCGCTTGGCTACTGACGTTTGATTTTGTACCTAAGTTCACGAGAGGGACGACTGGCTACGCAAGCTTCCTCGAACGCCTGTTGACGAAATACAGTGAGAAGCTAGCAGAAGAGTTTCAGATTCCGCGAAAAAATCTTGAGAGGCTTAGTCTGAGCAGCGCAGCACTAGAAACCGTTTTTCGCAAAGCAAGCGTTAGTGAATATTCCGGTCGAAAGAAATTTCTCAAGAGCTTGATCGAAGATATAGAGGATTTAGCATCGAGCCCCAAAAGCACTCATAGCGGATCGTCGGACTAACTGAGCGTTGATCAACCAGGGCCGACTCTAGTCTCTGATGTGGCGTCCACCCCACTCGTCTTTCCCGTCAGAATTGCTCGCTCGAATGAGCTGACTAAGCGTGAGCAGTACCCCGACTATTGCGCTCAACGCAATCGCTAAGCTGAGCCACTCCTTTGAGTACTCAAATTTGATTGTGGAAGAATTACGTACAGCTAGTCGTGATGCCAAAAATGCACTGTTCGCGATCACCAAGCCCATCGCCGCTGTATAGATTTTCTTTTTGAGCCACTTCAGTCGATTTTGTTTCGGTCGATACGACCCCGCCGACTCCAGCTTGTTATAGGAGTACATGTAGAGAGAGATCCAAGCCCCGTAGAACTGGATCAGTTGCTCCAGGTTCGTCGGTAAGACGAGGATTTGAAAAAGCTTGGAGACCACGCGGACGACCTCTGAAGTCTAATCCGCTTCCTCGTCCTCGGGCTCTTCGTGGGTTGTTATATAAATCCCGACAGAGGCACCAACCGCTGAACCAACCGCTGCTGTTCCGCCGACGACAAGCGTTGACATTGGCACGAAGAATGTAAAGGGGAGCATCAAGAGGATACAAACCGCGATACCGGCCACTGCGCTGCTGCTAACGAAAACGACGTTGTTCATTCCAAAAATTCCGTTTTTTATTGTTGTTTTGTGTCGAAAATTAACATTAAGCGCTAAACATACGCCGACTAGGTGTCGAAGTGAAGGCGATTAGGTTTGGAATTTGCCTGATGGGCTGGGCAGGGGTAGGTGGACGATCCCGCTTCTACGAGTGTGAAAAACGCATCGTACGCGTTGATCAAATAAATCGATCGTCATGTGGTCCCACACCGTTTCATTGAGTCTTCGACACGAAGGATCAAATAAGAAATGAGTTTTGATTTGCGGTTTTTCTGTTAGCACGTACCAGTAACTTGGGGGCCAGTCCTGGAACTGAAGAGACCTCACAAATGGATGCTTTCCTCCGACGAACAGAAGTTGAACGTGCCACAGGCCTAAGCCGCAGCGAGATTTACCGCCGGGTCAGAGTTGGCGAATTTCCCAAACCAGTATCAATCGGTCACCGAGCGGTTGCTTGGAAGCAGTCCGCCATCGAAGCATGGCAGGATGAATGCGTTGCCGTTGATTGGGATCCTCAGCGCCTATCGCTGAATGATCGAGAGTCCCGTCGCTCCGAACTGGAGCAGGCATGACCGCTCACACGCTCCTTAACCGTTGCGAAAAGGTCCGTCAGACCGGGCACAACCGTTGGGTTGCTTGCTGCCCCGCTCACGACGACAAGACACCCTCTCTGGCTGTTACAGAAACGGACGATGGTCGAGTCTTGTTTCATTGCCATGCAGGATGTGAGGCACAGTCTGTACTAGCGGTCGTCGGCCTTAGATTCGCCGACTTGATGCCAAATAGCCTTCCTGGCCACTCGCACAAGCCAGTTCGAACACCTTTCGATGCTCGCCAGATTCTGAGCTGCATAAGCTTAGAAGCAAACGTGATCGGGATCATCGCTGAGAAGTACTCCGAGCTAATCGACTCCGAGGATGGTGAGCGCTTGTGGCTAGCATGGGAGCGGATCAATAAGGCAACCCTTGAACACAAACTACCTGAGGTTCAGGTATGACTGCGGACGTTGCCACGAGTTGGGATGAAAAGGCTCGAATTTATGAAGCGGGTTGGGGAAGTCCGCAACCGCTACCGAATTCTTTGCCTTCGGTGCCAGAATTTGAGCCTGAGCTACTTCCGTCACTTTTGTCACTTGTATGTTTAGACGTTTCGCGTCAAACACAGGCGCCAATCGAGTTCGTCGCAGTCGCTCATATGACGGCTTTATCGAGCTTGCTCGCCAGGCATATCGCTATTAGGCCATTGCCAGGGAATGAGTGGACTGTCGTACCGAACCTGTGGGGACTCGCTGTTGGTCGACCGGCTTCAAAGAAGTCGCCTTCCTTCTCAGCAGCTTTGAATCCTATCGATTCACTGGAGGGCAGTGCCTCCGAGGGGTTCAAGGATGATCTGTTTCACTACGAGAATCTGCTTTCCAAGTGGCGCGGGCGTAAGAAGAAAGCAGACAACCTTTACAGCAAGGGTGAAGCGAAATGGGATAGCGAAGCTGATCATCTGCGACAGGAGATGGGGCTAGAGCCTGAACCACCATCTTGTACTCGGTATTTGGTGAATGACACTACCGCAGAAAAGCTCGCGGAAATACTTAGGGGCAATGAGTCCGTACTCCTATACCGAGACGAGCTTGAGGGGTTCTTCTCCAGTCTAGATCGCCACGGACAAGAGAGCGCAAGGGCTTTCTACCTAGAGAGCTGGAACGGCAATAAACCTTTTACCGTGGACAGGGTTGGGCGGGGAACCTCACGCATTCCTCGTGCGTGTGTCTCAGTGCTTGGTGGTACTCAACCTGGCCCGCTGCAGGACAAGCTAAGAAAAGCGCAGCAATACTCCAAAGGGAATGATGGATTAATGCAGCGCTTCCAATTGGCTGTTTATCCGGACCTGTCGAGCAAGTTTGAGTTGGTGCAAGTGCCACACAACCACCAACGTCAACAAGCTCTGCATGATCTTTATCATCGATTCGCAAAGCTAGAACCTGACGCGGTAGGTGCGTCACGAGAGGGCGAGAACTTACCGTTCCTCACGTTCGATGATGATGCGCAAGCCGTATTCTCTCAATGGATCATCAATCATGAGAATCGACTGAGATCAGATGAGATCGCTCCGTGTATGGAGTCGCATCTTGGTAAGTACCAGAGTCTTGTTGCTTCCCTAGCATTGATCTTGCACCTAGCCGAAGGCGGAATTGGTTCCGTAGCTATAGAAGCGACGAACAAGGCCATTGCTTGGGCAATCTTCCTAGAGGCGCATGCTCACAGGATATATGCCCCTGTCGTTGGTACTGACTACGCGCCAGCGTTGGCCCTAGCCCGGAAGATCAAAGCCAAGAAAATACGTTCGAAGCACTTTCCTGAGTTTTTCCATCTTCGAGACGTATACCGCAGTAATTGGAAGAGTCTGTCTCGTGGTGAGACGCAGAAAGCCGTCGAGATTCTTGAAGACTTCGGGTGGTTGAAGAGTGAGTACGAAACCACACTTGGTCGCGGTCGAACCAACTACTACGTGAACCCTCTCATCTGGGAGGAAAAACCTTGAGCATCCTAAAGAAGGTCACTGAGTGGTCGGAATCGATTACGAAAACGCCTAAAGACACTAGTGACAAAAGTGACACAAACCCTTCTGTCACTTCTGTCAGTGCGTGGCCAGAGCATTTCGTCACAAGAAAGGGTGATTGGACGGAGGAAGAGCTGCCTTACGCATTTGAAGCAGAGCAGATTCGTGCCATCCGTTTAGAGGGGCGAATACCGGACTCCTATACCTCAGCCACTGATTGCAAGGGCTGCGGCACCGTACCCATTTGGGAAGGTTGCCCACCCAATGTAGATGTCTGCCCGTGGTGCTTTAACCGTCACGCAGGCTTACCAATTCCAAGGAAAACCAAAAAATGAAACCACTCGACCCAACGATCCTCATGGATATCCAAAAAAGAAAGGCGTCGGGAGGGAAAACCACCCCTCTCGAAATCTTGAAGATGAAACAAGAACGCCGTCCCAGTACCGCACTATCTGCAGTTGATCGCTTTATCGGTCAGCCAGGAGGGGCGTTCCTTATGAACCTGCTAGCCCAATCAGGCTATTCCATGATGCCTGACTCTCCGATGGGTGCCGTGGGCAGGGCGGGTCTTGCGACGCAAGAGCAGATGCAACAGAACCGCGTGTTGGATATGGATAGCCGTAACCTCGATCTGAGAGAGCGTGAGCTAGATCAACGCGGCAGCCTCAACAATGCTCAACGGCTGCTGATTGAATCTGAAATAGGGCTTAATCGAGCCAAGGCTGATCCAGCAAACCAAAATCCTAGCGCTGGCAATGTCGCAAGCACCTTCGAGGGTGAGAACGGAAACGTTTGGGTTTTCCAGCGCGGTAACACACAGCCTCAAGACACTGGCGTTCCATTCAGGAAATCGCGTAGGTTCCAAGAGAACTCGGATGGATCTATCACGCTCTACGGGGAAGACGGCCAGGTTCTTAGGACTGTTCGCTCTTCCGAGACCGCACGCGATCAGGCACTAGTTGGGGTTGAGACTGAACTGGCAACTGAAGGTGCTCGAACGGCGGATCAAGATATTCGCTTAGGCGAGTCTACTGTCTTCGAGGTTGGTGAGATTATCGATGATGTCAATGACATGCTGGGCGATGTAGGTATTACGACCACTGGCCCTCTAGGTGCAGTTTTGCAGCAGGTACCCGGGTCTAACGCTAGAGACTTCGCAGCTACCAGAGATCGGATCACGGCATTCCTATCGCTCGACAAGATTGCTGAGATGAAGTCTCAATCATCGACAGGCGCTACCGGTCTCGGGGCAGTCAACGAGAAAGAGTTTGACGCCCTTTCTAAAGCCAGAATAAATCTTGATCAGGCGCAGTCACCTGGACAGATGAAGAAGGCGTTACGTGAGCTTCTCGCGAGACTCAATCGTATCCAGGCCATTGCTCTAGAAGATATCGAAGCGGCTCAGAGAGCAGGCGGGCAGCTGTCTTCTGGTTTTGAGTTGGTGGAAGAATAATGCCGGTAGCTAAAGTCAAAGCCCCCGATGGGCAAATCCTCAAGGTCAGTCATCCCGAGGGTGCAACCGGAGAGGAAATTATTCGCAATGCCGAGATCCTCTTCAGTAGAAAGCAGCAAGCGCAAGCCAGTGAGGAGCGTGCACGGAAGGTTCGGCGTCAGCAGCTACGTATTGAAAACCCGGGTGAATATGATCCCCGGTCCCCGGAGTTCCGTGAGCGCTTTGGTGCGGCTTCAGATAGCTTCGTGGAGAACGTGGCCGCAGGTAGCGGTAAGGCAGTCGTGGACACTGGGCGAGGGCTTCGGCAGCTTGCTGTAGAGGGTGCAAACCTAGTCCCGGGTGTTGACCTTGCTGGCTACTCCGAAGAGTTGCGTGAGCGCGCTACAGAGTCTCGAAA
This sequence comes from uncultured Chromatiales bacterium, assembly GCA_963922335.1. Taxonomy (GTDB): domain Bacteria; phylum Pseudomonadota; class Gammaproteobacteria; order Steroidobacterales; family Woeseiaceae; genus CALBPI01. Next base: position 30,061 of record CAWUIB010000015.1, read on the forward strand.
CCTCGATGCTGAGCTTATGGGCACTGGTGGCGGTCTTGCTGGCAACATCACTACAAACGTAGGCCTAGCGCTCGCACCCGGTGGGTTGGCATCAGGTACCGGTATAGCAGCCGCTACTGCGCGTTCCTTCAGTGCACCAACGAGCATGCGTGCCGCTTTGGCGTCAGGCGCTGTGCAGGGTGCGATCCAACCGGTAGGTAGCGACGAATCACGCACCTTCAATGCAGCTACCGGCGCAACGCTTGGGGCTATCGGCAACAAGATTGGACGGCCCTTCACCCCTAACCTCAGTCGGGGGCAGGCCTCGGCAGTGGATACCTTGAGTGCTGCAGGTGTTCCCCTGGATGTTGCTGAGCGAACCGGCTCCCTGACGACGCAGCGAATTGCCAGCATGCTTGATGACAGTGTGGTGTCTGCAGGTGCTCGTCAGAACTTCAAAGATGGCCAGATGCGTGCCTTCACCAAGGCAGTTCTAGGAACAATTGGTGAGAGTGCTGAGGAAGCCACGCCTGCGGTCATGCGGTCAGCGAGAACGCGTATCAGTGGTGTGTTTGACGATATTGCCCGTTCGGCTGGTGGTATTAGAGCAGACGCGCGTCTCTTGGACGATGCTCAAAAGGTCTACAGGACCGCACAGAACAACCTCTTAAGCGATGAGATGCGTTTATTCGATAGGAACTTCATGAACGTGTTCGGGGCCATAGACGGCAACCTGATTACACCTTCACGGTTTAATAGCTCCTTGAGCCAGCTCAGCAAGCTCTCTACACGGCCTAACGTTGGGCAGTTCGCTACCGACCTCGAAGAGATTCTTCTAGACGCATTGGGTCGATCCAATCCAGGTGGAGTTACGGCATTGAACAGCGCACGTAGCCAATGGAGGAACCTGCGTTTGATTCAAGGAGCCATTGATAAGGGCGAGTCGCGGTTGATCAGTCCTTTGAGGCTCTCTAATACGCTCAGCAACAAAGCTAACCAGAACCTCTCGGTATTCGGGATGGGTCGGAATGAGAGTTTGGAACTAGCGAACCTTGCTCGTGCAGGGAGGGAGATTCTCAAAGAGTCTGCTAACAGCGGTACTCCCTTGAGACAGCAAATCCCAACCGGTGCGGCACTGACTGGAGCCACGATGCTCGGCGGTGTACCAGGGCTCTTGGGAAGCGCTGGAGCTATTCGGGGTGCCGCAGGCGCAATCAACAGTCAGGGACTTCTTGGTAGCTACTTGGTAGAGGGATTACCACAGAGTGTGTCTACACCCCTGACGCAAATGCTTATTCGTCTTGGGCTTCTTCAGCAGCCGAGTCTAATGGCGGAGCCTTCTTATTGACTGGTGTCAAAAGCCAGCCAACTGCCAAGAAAATCAAGAAGCCCGTAATGGATGCCCAAATCACCATGGAAGAACACTAGCACATAGCGAAATAGGAAATGGATGACAGATTCGTAATTTCAGAGAGCGCCCAGCTTGATGCAAGAGAAACGAGTGATGCAGAGATCACCTATGTAAAAACTCGGATGAGACAGAGTGAGCTGATCGATCACGCTTGGATGATGCTGCACTACGCGAGAGCCAGTGGAATACAAGTGGATAAGGCTATGGAGCTGGTCCAGCGCGATTTGGATGAGATCAAGACTCTTGGAGATACATGTGACGCAGTGCTTCAGGCGCCCTTTGCGATTAAGCACTAACGGTTTAACAAACGGTGGATAACGGATGAGAGAGTCAAATGGACGGTTTACCGCCGGGGCACCAGGCGGTCCAGGAAGGCCCAAGGGAAGCAAGAATAGACCCTCTAAGCTGCGTGAAGAGCTACTTGGGCCGTTGCTCCCGGAAGCTATAGAGAAGCTCCAGACGGCCATTCAGGACGGCGAAAAGTGGGCTATCGAGATGACCATTGCCTACTCACTGCCTAAGCCTAAACCGGTGGATAGTGACGAGATGGCGGAGTTTGAGGAACGCATTGAACAGCTAGAGCAATTAGCGAGGAAGCACTAATGGCGAATATAGATGCGCGCTTGAAGAAACTAGAAGGTCAGATTGGGACTGACAGAAACATGGTGGTGATCGTCAAGGAAATCGGGGAAACAGAAGAAGAAATGCAGGCCCGACTGGAGGCGTGGAAGCGCGGTGAGCCAGGGGCCAGACTCTCGCCAAATTGTGACAAGAAGTATCAGGGCGGCGAGTTTGATCTTATCGTTGTGAGAGTCGTCGAGGGCGGGACCTAATTGATGCGCAAGGATCTCATAGCCAGGGTCGTCGCTCTAGAAGAAAAAACGTCAGGGCCGATGCAGCGTGTGATCGTCAAACAGAGAGAGGGCGAGACCCGTGCTGACATGAAGGCGAGGGTCGAGGCATGGATGCGCGGCGACGCAGGCATTGAACTGGATGGACCTGAAAACGAGCCGTACAGGGGTCGTTTTTTGGTTGTGACTAGCTTTGTTTCGAATCCCGAATGACCCCTATTAGCTGCCCTATCAATGACCTACGTGGCCGCATTCACTATGCAAGAAAGCAAACGAGTTGCTAAACTATTACGTCGAAAAAACAGGTGTCATGCATAGTTCTATGGCCTACGGTGCAGAAGATCTTGTGTCTTACCGCAATCCTCCGGTTGCGGAGGTGGCGTTAACCGTTCAGTTTGAGCCACTACCTCAGCCCGGACTAGGGTTTCTCGCTGATATTTGGGGTGTATTCGGTCAGAGATTTCCCGTTAGTGAGGCGCAACCGAGGCTAGAGCCGGTTGTCGAGCGCATGGAGCCTATCACGAGGCTGAATTTCCGAATCAATATCGACGATCCATCAGCTGGGCCTAGATGGATGTTGTATAGCGAAGACAAGACTCAGCTGCTCCAACTTCAGAATAACCGATTCTCTCGAAACTGGAGGAAAGTGGCTCGCGCTGACGAAAGCGACTACCCACGCTATGAAGGGTTTGTTCGCGATTCATTTATCGAAGACTACAACGAGCTCGTTGGCATCTATCGGAAACACAAGATAGACGCCCCTCAGATCAATCAATGCGAAATCATCTATGTGAACCACGTCACATTTGAGGCTGGAAAAACGCTGCATGGGCACTTGGGGTCACTCAGTGAATCTCCTTCAGAGTTTGTGGCGAACGTTATGGGTCACGAACTCGATTCGTATAGGTTTAATCTCTCGAAAACCCTTGAGGACAAGAGCGGGAAGTTTGCCGGCCGGTTCCACGCATCCATCAACGATGCGAGATTCGTCAATGATGAGTCTGGAGGAGAAGTAGGTGAGAAGCTCTTGAACTATGTCTTGACTTGTCGGGGTCGCCCGTTGGGCGAAGGACTGGCAGGTGCCATGGAATTTTTTGACATCGGTCGCAGCACGATCGTGTCAACTTTCGGTAAGACTTTTGTCCAAGAGATGCAGGAACGCTGGGAAAAGGAGTAGCCAATGTTTGGGGCGGTGACAGCACTAATTGAAGACTCTTCTGTAACAGGTGTAGAGCAAAATTCTATAGGCGAGGCGTCTTTGGACTCGCTTGCCTTAACGGGTTTGGCCTCTTCCCGCGCAGTTAGCAACTTACTATTGATGCAAGAGTTAAATAGACTGCGGGCACTGCCGCCGAACTGGGACTCCTACGGCGCATTAGCTGTAAGGCACGAGGCCATACTTGGTGCACTCGAGCTTCTGATTCAACCTCTCCTAGCTCGATTGGGTGTACCGACACTGTCTGCGAACTCTGACGGTTCGGTAAATGCCATGTGGAGCGCTCCGGGAGTATTGTTAGAGGTAGAGTTCTTGGGGATTGATTCTATTGCGTTCTATTTTGAAGACTCGACCTCCGGTAGAGAAATTGAGGAAAGTGGCTTTGGAGCGTGGGACCTACTACAAGAGCCAACCGATTTGTTGGTTGAGAGGCTAGCCTAAGCCACCGCAGGGAAGAGGTAGATACTTGAAATTCGACGACGAAGATTTGATTTATCGTCGGATTCCGCCGGGTTCAATGGTGCCTGACGAAAATTACGGCGGCGACCGGTTGATGAGTAATTGTTTCCAGAATTACCGCCGAGAGGATAGGTTGTCTGGTGCATCACTAGCCTTACTAAATCGATACCAGATGAATCCGCACGACCTTCTTGTAGGTCATGAAGGATTCGGACTTACCTTCATTACAGTGGGCCAACTAACCGAAGAATTTCAGCAGACCATAGAGCATGATCCTCTTCCAGATAATCCGGCCCATGTGCACGTAATCGGTGCGAAGAATAAGACGCGCCAAAAGAGGATGGCTTACGCCGCAACACCCAACATCATTATTCTTCCTGCCTAATTGACTTGCTTTAGTTCGCTATCCGCTCAGGCTCTCGTGATTCGTGGTTTGGCGTGCTCCTTAGGATGTTGTGGCAAACCAGATGGTGAGCCCAATACCTAGCAGAAACACAACGATCTGGAGGAACACTGCTAATCGGCAGTTCGCGCCGTTGATAGTTGGGGTGTAGCCCGACTCTTTTTCTGGTGGATCCAACGTTCCAGTGAAAGCCATAAGTGCCCAGACTCCGAAGACTACAGCTAGGAAAAGGAATATCCACGCGGCGGTCAGTGTTGTCGGTATCTCTCCTTCGCTTACTCCGAATAGTTCTTTCGCAAACGTAACAGTGAGAGCGATTATCCCCGTTGATAGTGCGATGATCTGCTTGACAAGCTCGGCTGCTAAATCGAACGCCTTCTCTGCGGACTTTTCCATTTCGGCAGTCACTAGCAAATTGGGTATAACGGGCACAAAGCGCCAAGGGCGCGCTCTATGTCCTCCAATCTTATCGCCGACTCGTCTAGGCGATCCGAATTGACTATGTGCGTTGCCAAAAGCGCGAAATTTTCCTCGATCTCCAGAGTCCTTGACTCCTCCTCGTCTTCCGCCTTAATCCGATCGAGAGAGTTGACCACCAATTCCTCTACGCGGGCTAGCGCCTCATCCGACAGCTTATGGTCTCCAAAAATCTCCAACATAATCCGTAGATAGCGTTCCCCGGGCGTTTCTTGTCTGAATTGTATTGCTGACATCTTTGAACCTTCTTTTGTGACTAGTCTAAGAAAAGCATCGGCGCGCTACACCAAGTTACAGTATGTGGACCCATGCAGGGTCATGATCACTGCCATCGCCACCGTGTTTGGTTCGTCTATCGATCATTGGATTACTCACATCGTTTGCTAAGGCCGGACTCACCCAGATGTGATCGAGCAGTTCATACCTCGGGAACTCAGGTCCAGGTGGGTTGAATCTATGCGTCCACGTGTTGTTCTGAGGTCCAGGGCCCTGTCCCGCGGTCTCGGCTTTTGAAGGGCGAGTCTGTGCCACACCAACCAAGGCATTAACCAGCTGCTGCCCATGGAAATCGAGCATGGGTGCAAGGAACTCTGAGTCCGGTGGGTCGTTCATATCACCCGTTAGGACGAACTTGGAGTCCACCCCTTCCTCTTGCTCTAGGATGCATGCAATGGTCTCTGCTTGCCGTCTGCGGCGCTCGTTGGCGTCTATAGCGCCTTGTACGGGATCCTCACCAAAGGGCACGAAATGGCTCTTGAGGTGCGTGTTGTAGACGTTGAGTAGGTGGTCCCCGTTGTCATCAAGGATTTGAACCTTGAGCAGGTCTCTGCCGAACACACGCTGATTGGGTTGATCTGGATGTGTCGCGGTCTGGAATGAGGTGATTGAACCGATAGGTAGCTTGGACATTACGCCAACATCGATCAGGCGTTGATCATTGCCTTCAATCAGGGCGATGTGCGGGTAGAGGCCTCCTAGCTGGTCTCGATTGAACGCTTTCAGGATATCGATGTGTTCGACTTCTTGGACCGCAAGGATATCGACGTCCATTACATCCACTATGCGTCTCGCTACTTCCTGAGTGTCGCCAGGGTCCTTCTCTCTGACCAGACGCCCGAAGAACGTCCTTGCTCGGAATTCATCACCACTGAAACTCAGCGTGATGCCTCCACCCTCGACGGCTGGAATGTCGGCAACGGTGCCCCTGAAGTTAAAACGAGAGAACAGGTTGTTGAGGTTGAATGTCCCTATCGTTGGCATCGGTATTCCTCCCAAATTTTTGACTACTTTCTGTACGTGAGGCGCTACTTCCCAAGAATGTCTGTCATCAGAATGCCCTATATCCCAGCCTTCCGCATCGGGGTGCGCACGCCCGCGCAAATGGAGAAAATAACCAAGTGTGGTAACAAAAGTTTCACATTTGGTTTTTCCCGAGAAAAATAGGCTCGTCGAAAGCTTGTTGAATTTCTTCGCATCTGCAAAGTGTTGCAGGTCTAAGTTCCACCATGATTGCCTAGGTAAGAACACATACACCATGGAGTGGGGACTCAAATGGGCTTGATATACGAATCTCGCGGTAACAACTCGACGCTAATTACCGCGCCGTTGGGCTGGGCCCTCTGGCTATCGGTCGTCTGTGCACTGACGTTCTTGATTGCATCGCCGTCAAGCCACGCTCAGGACGGGCCTCCACTCCCTCAGGAGTGCCACTACGTCAACAACTACTGCAACCTCTACTCCTATGAGGGTCCATGTCCGAATGGAACGATTGAGCGAACGATTGCCGGTCCACCCGACCCGTTCGGTAATCCGAGCGTCACCCGGCACTGTGAATTCAACTCAGACAACGAAGGGACTGACCTGGAACTTGGGGCCAACGTGCCTAGCTTCCTACCGGGCGCTAATTTTCCAGTACAGATCGCTGAGGCGTTAGGCTATCCGGGCGAAGGATGCACCGCAGAAAGTCAAGGAATGTCGTTTGCTGGAAACCCAATCAACATAGGTTCCCGCAACAAGGTCGAGCGGGTCGTCGATTATCGCGGTCCAGGGCGAATGCCTATCGAATTTATTCGTACCTTCAACAGCGCGGACGAAAACACCGAGTCAGCCCAGCCACTCGGACAGAAGTGGAGTCTAAGTTTCGAGCGATTGCAACGCTGGACTCCGCCAGCTGGTTCCGGATCTACAGAAGGTCTTCTGAACATACGTGGTGATGGTCAACGAATCCGTTACTATCGAAAAGAAGATACCGTGACTGGTATCCAGTACTTCGAGCGCGTAAACGGGAAGTTTGCTCGAATAATGAAGAACGAGTCGGACGATTCCTGGATGCTCTTGGATGGCTTGATGGAAGAGCGCTATGACTCCCACGGCCGCATTACGCTAAAAACCAATGAATCTGGCGAATACGTCAAGTTCACCTATGCAACGGGAACAAGCCTATACCCGATTCGGATCGATCACAGCTCTGGACGATACCTGGAGATCGCCTATCGTACGAACGGTGAGTTGCATTGGATACGGCTTCCCGACGGAAACCTTATTTCATACACGCACAATGCGAGAGGAAATCTTGAAACCGTTAATTATCCGCATCAGGGCGGATCGCATCTTTCGCCGCCTCACAACGGGCTGTCGACTGTTACTGAAACCTACTACTACGAGGATTCCAACAACCCTGATTCGATTACGCGGTTCCAGAATGGGAAAGGACTAAATGCCTATTGGACTTACGCTTCAACGGGAGAGGCACTCTCAAGCGTGCATGAAGCCGGCTTCGAGCAGATGGACATCATTGGAACCAGCACGAGCGGTGGCACCACATCCATAACAACAAGAAATGCGCTCGGTAAAGACACTGTATTTAATTTTCAAGAAATTGCAGGAAGCACAAAACTAACCAGCGTTGATGGGGTTGCCAACGGCAATTGCGCCGCAACCAATCGTTCGATGACGTATGACGCAAACGGCTACTACGACACAGTGGTAGATCGAGAGGGGAATACGATCGATTATGATTATGATGGTCATGGATTACTGACCCAGACCATCGCCGGTGCTGGTACGCCTGAGGCTCTCACCACAACCTACGAGTTCGACACTACACTCGAGGTTCCAACACGAATTGCCAATCAATCGAGTGAGTCAACGTTTAGTTACGACGAACGCGGTCGCCCAATTGAGCGAAAGGTCAAGAACCTCTCCTCTCATGGTGTAACGAACGAGGTTCGTACCTGGACCTATAGCTACCCAGAGGCATTTCGCCAAGATACTTCCGAAAATACGGAACTGATCAGGAAAGTGGTCATTGATGGTCCACGTACTGATGTCACAGATACGACAACCCTCCAGTACGATACCAATGGACGCTTGCAGTCCATAACTAATGCGCTATCTCAGACGCTTACGGTCAATAGCTATGACACGGGCGGCAGGATCACTAAAGTCACGCTCCCCACGGGGATGACTGTCGAGTACGAATACCATCCCAGAGGATGGCTCACCAAGATCACCGAGAAGCTGGCGACCAAGACCCTCAGTGGCACCACCGAGAATCAAGTCCGCGTAACGGAATACGCTTATGACGAGGTCGGAAACGTTGAGCGCGTTACCTATCCGGACGGTTCCTACTACGACTTTTACTACAACGCACAAGATCTTCCGTTTCGCGTAGACAATGCTAACGGCGAAATGATGTGGTACGACTACGATGATGAAGGCAACATTACTCGTGAGCGTGTTCGCCATGAAGAAACTGATACAGCCTGAGTTTTCTAGACACCCTTCGTCTGCTTAAAGTATCTCTGTTC
>CAWUIB010000016.1:0-37447 GCA_963922335.1 uncultured Chromatiales bacterium
ATGGTCTTCTACAATTATTACCATGAAAAGTGTCTAGGGTTCTCAGGCCGTATCATATTGCGCAAATTCCGAAGCTTGCAATGATTCTATTTGCGCCTGGTTATTTTCTGGTTCCAGGTTTTCTCAGAGTTCCTGAGGTTTACTTTTTCGGAGCGTTGCTGAATGGTCTGATCTACGGATCGCTTGCTTTTGTCATGACAAGAATTGCTCGCGAGAGAAAAGTTCTGCGAGCCATTGTTTTGATCGCACCTTTTGCTTGGATTTGGGTTCCTTTCTTCTACTATGAGGTTGTCCAGTCATGAAGGCTCATTTGTTTGCAAACAGAGCGCGTCATAGCCGACAGCTGCGGTCGATTACTACGGACACGCCGACCACGGTATTGCCGCAACAAGTCCGCCGGGTCGTTAATGCAGCCGAGCTTAGGTGTTATAACCCATGAGTAGTATCCGACGTATAGCGCTACTTGCGATGTTCCTCGCTTGCGTTCTGGCAGGCCCGGTTTCGGGCGAGGAGGTCAGTTTAGGTGTAGGGAAGCTAAAGTGGGTCCGTCTGATCCCGACTGATCCTTGTGCCGGTTATCCTGCGGGCCACTGCACATCAAATGGATGCGGCACGGCCGAGGTGTTGTATGAAACCCGCGATGGGGAAGAGCTTACTCTCGACTACGAGATAGGTGAGTGGTGTGAAACACCGTATGACGAAAGGCATGACGATCAACTATTCATTTTCGAAGGATCGAGACTGTTGAATTTTCTGCCCATCAAGACAGATAGCGATGGCAAGGAGTTCGTTGTTCCGCGGAAGAATTGGGAGTTACCGATCACTTGGGAACCTTTGAAAAAACCATACGGGATCAACCTATATGACGAGGAGAGTTACCTGATGGGTGAGTCGCTGTATTGGGACTCAAGCTCACTGGAAGTGATTGACGGTAGGGTGTTTCAAGCAATGGGGGTCTTCGTCGAGTCTCTTCTCTCCGAGCATGCGCAATAACGAGCCGCCGCAGCCGAACCTAGCGTTGTGCTGTGTGGGACGCATTGTCACTAGCCGGCGCAGAAATATTCGCTTGGACTATTCAAACGTAAGACCAAAGCGGCCGAATTTGGAATTAGGGAGACCAGCGCTAGATGAATAGCCCGATACTCTTCTGGTCGGTAAGTGGCTTTCTTGCAGCCTGGGGCCTTGCCTATCTGGGGCTGGTGATATTCTCCTTTTTCATCGCAACCCCAGAGCACTGGAACGCGCTCGTCTCTGAAGGACGGATAAACCCCGAATAGGCAGCGTATATCAGCGAGATACCGATGTGGGTAATTGGCATCACGCTGGTTGCAGCAGGTACGCGATTCCTCGGTGGGGTAACGCTGCTGTTCCACCATAGTTCGGCTGTCATCCTCTACGCGGTATCGTTCTTGCTGGTGGGAGTGATCATGTTTCGCGGATTTGTGCTGGCTGACGTAGCAAGTGTCATTAGAGGCTCACAAATTGCCCTTGAGGCAGGGTTTCTATTAATCAGCGCATTTGCTGTTTGGTTCTCCTACTACAACACGATCCATGAGGGATTGAAGTAGGCCTGTCTTGCTAATGGCGGGAGCAATCGTTCGCCATGTCTCGAGTTGGTTGTTGTGGTTACTAAACCGCGTTCACTACGAAATGATCGAAGCAAAATTCGTCGAATTGATGGCAGAGTATGGGTTGAAGGATACAGTTCCTAAACGACCCGGTCGGTTAACCCGACATGCCACTTAACAAGCAGCTTTAGCAGAAGTTCTACAGGCCCGGCGAGCGCCTCGTTACCGCAAGCCGCCTCGATGAGATAAGCGAGCTTAGGGTTGTTACTCATCAAGGAGACGTGCTGATTTATGAGAATCATAACCTTACTATCGTTAGCGTTGACAGTCTCTCTGGCAGGATGCAGAACCTCGCCGCAACCAGAAGTTCGCTTGTCCGATACCGCTGTTCCGGAGACCGTATCAACCGAGAAAGAACCTGACGCCCCCACCTATACCATTTCAGAGGTGCGTAGAGCATCGCAAGGAATCATGGAGGCACTGCTGCGCGAGCAGGATGACCTGGTGATTTCAGATTTTCGTGTGATCGCAGACGGTAAGGACACGGGTGGCCCGATGTTTCCTTCCTCTCTCCCGGTGGATCAAGTGTCCGCTTATGTCCGGGTCAGTGGCCGGAATTTCATGCTGGAGGTTTTTCTCCAGCCAGCGGGCGAAACTGAAACCGAAAAAGTTTTAGGAGTCAGCGGCAGCTGTCAAAATGGATTGTCCATTGTGTCCTCGTACTCTTATGAGGCAGCAAAGTTGATTGTATCCCGGGATAAGTCAGACGATGAGTTATAGCTATCACCTCCCTACTACAAGCCGGCTAATCGCCTTGCTATCGCTAGCCGCCCCCGGCATTTATAGTGCAGCGAAGCCTGGGCGTTAAACGGAGGATCCTTAATGAAGCACGTTGTTATTCGTGGTGCTCCTGATCAACAAACTGGCGTCCGGTCGCAATACGCGTCGCTAACTGAAGTGGTCAGAGGCTCTCATACTGCGACTTAGCAGGAACCGTAGGCCGCATATTCAAATGACCGAATCTCATTCTCCTTTTGAGTCGCCCAAGTCGGACCTAGAAGACTTGGAAGCATCCGATAACGGGCGTTTTTTCTTTCGGTCATCAATCGGGCGGAAGGTCGTGGTTATTGGTGCCGGACTCTTGGCACTGGTACACCTGTCTCAAGTCCTCCAGACCTATCGGGTGATTGAAATTTATGGAATTTTACCTGGAAGTCGATTATGGCTCGGAGCAATGTCAGAAATATTAAAGAGCGCCGTGTCGGTTTTGTTTTCTGTCGTCACCATCTGGCTATGGTCGTGGGGAGCTGCGCTTTGGACGTTTACGGTTTCGATCATCGCATTACTCGGTTATTACTACTTTTCTAATCCGAATTTCTTGTTTCATTGGGATGTGTTGGGCCCGTGGGCGATTCTGATAGTTACACTGGTTTTTCGAAAACCGTTCGGAGAGCTACGAAGTAATGCAACCTAACCATCAGCTGCAGCTGACTCTTGAAGGCTCGGCGAACGTCTCGCTAACGCTAATAATTTGCCATTTTGATGGTGCAGCTAAGCGTAGGCGTCAGATTACACCTTGATTATCCGGCATGGTCAGCTCTTGATTGCGCTTGTAGCAAGTCTCTTTTTCGTTGCCGTAGTTTCCTATTATTCGCGGACCGATACGGGCGACACAGCAGAGTTATGGGGATTTGAACCGGGCACCAATCCAGAAGACGCGGCTCGTCGTATCCATTCGACGGGGCGATACTTGATCTTGGAGGTCGAGGTTGAACAATCTGACAGATCTACCAGAGTCTTTCGAACTCCTTCTTTGGATTGTAGCTGGCCGAATGGCAGAGTGCAGAGGGAAACGCAGTCCAGTAGAACAATCCGAGAACAAGAGGGCGCGATGTATTTTTTTGCGCAAGAATTTGCGCGACGGTTTAATTCAGAAATAGAAGCACTGGTCTGGAATGATCCGGAGTTTCCATGCCGTTAGGCATTCGCGACGCGAATAGGAGGGGTAGACTGGACGGGAACGCTCGGTTAAACGTAGGTTCGTCATGATACTTTGGCTCGGATTGGTCGTTTTCCTTGTGCCTCTGGTTTACGTTATCGCGGATCACTCCAGTGAGAAACGAAAGCGGGAAAACGAACTAAAGCGTATTCAGAAACGACTAGCCGAGAAGGAGCGGTCACAGCCCTCGGATCGGGAAGAGTGATGGACTTACCACTGCAGCCGCTCACCGTGTCGATAGGGCAGCCCGTGTCTGGATTTCATTCGTTGGGTGTCACATGTTCTCAGGCGTAAAGAGTTCTTTTGGCATTATTGGCGCCTCAATCCGAGTGATGGCGAGGTATCCATCTCTGCTCATTCCCGTCTTGGTGGTCTGGGCGGTTTACGCGCCCGTTAGCGTGTACATGTACTTCGACTTCCCGAAGCTCGATCTCAGTGATGGTGCGTTGGCGGGCGTGGTCTTCGGTCTTATTTTCGCCTTCTCGATTTTGATGTCGTTTACTTGCTTCATGCTGCTCGAGCAAATTCGAAGAATCGAGAGTGGATTGGAACCAAGTCTGCCCCGAGCGGTGTGGTCGGCGTTGACCAATACACTTCGCGCAATTCACATAACAGCATTATGGGCGCTGGTCTGGTTCGTGTTGTTCCTGCTCGAACGTATATTTTCCCGCCGCGGTGATTCAGAATCGGGAGACTCGGAGCCGGAGCCTTTCTCGATGCAGGGGGCTGCTGAAGTCGTAGCAGGCTATGAACGAGTCAGTTTGTCTGAAGCCTTCTTTCGCGCGGTTCGCAAAGGTGTGCGGATGGTGACGTTCTTGATCTACCCAGCAATTGCGTGGGAACCACATCGCCGCGGGTTGAAGCGGGGAATCGAAGTAGCCGTTGCCAGAAAAGCAGAGTTTGCCGTGGGATTCGTCCTGACCGAGCTAGCCGCGACCGTGGCGTTCATTCCCGCTCTGATCGTATTCTGGATCTCAGGCGAGTTCGAAGCGGACTTTCCCGACTGGGTTTGGATGTCGACGATCATTTATTGTGGGTTTGCTTGGAGCTTTTCTCTTTTGCTGGAGCAAATGTTTGCGGCTGAGCTCTACCTTTGGCACTGGAAGTGGGAGATTCAAGCAGAGGAGGCCGTCGCAGCGGGTGCGTCACCGCCTCTCTTTTCAGACGTTCCAAGTCCCTCGCTTCTAGACGATTTGCCGGATATGCCCAAGCTCAGTGAAAACTAGCCGGCCACTGCAGTCGTTTTTTTTCACTGGACGCGAATCTTTGGCGTCCCAGCTCGCTTTGAGCCGGACGAAGGTCGGTTTAAGCACTTGGCGTTGATTGTGCGAATCAGCAAGGAACTTCGGGAGTTTGAGCAAAGCGATGAATAATGAGCATCTGAAGCTAGCTCGTACGGACTCGTCAGTCTTACGGCCGCCGAATGGGTCGAAACGCGTTGTGAAGACCATGTTAAGACTCCAGGCGCTCGGCGTACTAGTGGCGCTAACAGGATGTGCGTTTTCTCGGTCGGGGCCGATTTATGAATCGGCACTCGAAGTTCAAGTCCCTATGAGCGATTTCACTATCGCGGTTGTCGATCAGCGAGCGCCCGATTCGATCGCGTCGATCGTTGTGCCCCGAGTCTCGAACCGACGCGACGACAACATTGTGGCAGCCGCATTGCCACAGAACGTTGAGGAAATTGCAACGGAAGTGCTCGAGTCACACCGTGTTCCTGGGACTGACAGCCTGGTTTTCCGAGTACAGGTTATCAAAGCAGATCAAGAGTTCAGGTCGCGTAGATGGTATGAGGTTGAACTCATAGACTGGGAAATACTGCTGGAGTTGATTGACGATGAAGGTCGTGTCACTGCCTCCAGCGTTGGGACCTGTGAGGCGGAAAGAAAATCGCTTGATGCTTCAGTGAAGAGGTTTCAAAAAATGTTTGAGGCGTGCTTTCGAAAATCGATCAGCGATGCCCTTTCGCGCATACAGTTCAGCGACGATCCTATTGCGCGATGACGAATGCGGTTCAAGAATTGTGCGAGATGATCGACTCGGCGGGCCAATATTCTGTCAAGCGGGAGCGATTCACCTCATGAGTTTAGCGAAGCGATATTTTATGGCCCTCGCTTGCATGGTTGCAGCGTGGATATTGTTGGGATTTGTTACCGATGCGCTGTCATTCTGGTTGGTGCCAATTGGGATACACGATACCGTGCAGGAGGCTCAGGCATGGGGGAGGCGAATGCTTCTTGTCCTAAACGTTCTTGCTGGCTTCCAGATGACACTCACGTTCGCGATCGGCGCGTTCGTGCTGCGGCGAAGAGCGTTTATCCCGGCCATCGTCGTTTGGGCAGCTGCAAGTGCATGGAGCATTCATATCCTTCGCGAGATCGCATTGCCCGCTACTCCGGAGATCACCTATTTGGATGTTGTGATGTATAACCCGGCCGGTTGGATTATCGGTCTCGTCAGCGTTTTCATCGGTGTCATGTTGGGTGAGTTCGCGTCGCGCGGAAACCAGGCGGCAATAGATGCGCTGTAGTAGGCAGATTTGGACCACCCCTGTAAGCCGAACAAGCGCCATGCTTTCGAAAGTCATCCGCGGTGGCGGTAGTGCTGCTTTGCGAAATTGTTAGGGGGTATCGAGATGATTGACCGAATCGACGCGCTGCCTATTCTTCTGCCGATGATCGCGCATGTGTCGTTGGCTACGTTCCTTTATGGGGCCCTGACCGTGGCGAGGGCGCCTTCCGTTTGGGGTGTAGGCCTCGACAAGGACGGCGCCAACCCGTGGAAGCAGGTAGAGCCAAGAATCAGTGCCAATTTGACTAATCAGTTCGAGTGGCCGTTGCTGTTTTATGTTGCGTGCGTGCTTGGGATGTTAATCGGCGTCACTGGTGAGAGTGGGTTTCTGACCCTAGCGTGGATATTCGTGACTGGTCGTGTCATGCACAGCCTGGTTCAGATACTCACCAAGAATATTCGCCTGCGAGGAATTGTGTTCACCGTCAACTTTGTCGCTGTGCTGGGCATGTGGGGCTACCTCATTGCAACATAGGTGGTTGTGTTGGCGCTGGTGATTCGATTTGCTGAACAGTTGAAATGCCCGTGGAGGAGAATGGAATGAGATGTTTACTAGTTGCCATCGTTTTTTATATCGCCCCAGCTGATGTCTTTGCCGAAGATCCTGTTCTATTACTGGAATACGAATTCTCGCGGGAGAACAAGGTCGTTGCGGCACCGTCATTGGCGGTGAAGGAAGGCGCCGAATCTTCGATCACGTTGAGTGGCGGCGACAGCGCGCCGTTTAGGTTGCGGGTCGTGGCGAATACGCAAGCGAACGGTACTGTTTTTCTCGAACATCAGATCGCACATGGTGATGAGGAGTTTCGACCAGCGCTTGTCGTAAAGAAGGGCGCCGAAGCATCTATTCAAATAGGTGACGTGTTACTCACGATCATGGCGAGCGACATGGAAGACGATGGCCTCTGATAAGAGGCTGCTCACGAGCAGTCTTGTGGCTGGAGTTCACTAACCATGGCCGCGGATTGTTTGATGTAATTGATGGTAAATGTTCTGTAGCGCTCCCTCAGATGTCGGTAGTAAGTTTTTCATGTCACTCGCGCATAAGTGGCGTATCTGCATAGGTGTAGTTGGAGCTATATGATTCCCCACCAAAAGACGACGCGTATTCTTGCTGCATTACTAGTTTTAGGCGGAGTAGTCGGAGTCGCGCTCACACTGTTTATGGGCGTTCAGCTGCTCTCCGAAGCGGGGCCCCTCTCGGCTCTCATTGTAGTGCTTGCTTTGCCATTTGGGTGGGCACTAGCGATCGGCATCGAGTTGTGGCGCGGGACATCCTACGGTCGAAAGTGGGCGCCCGTTATCTTCGCAACACAGATTCCTATTGTTCTCCTGCCATCTTTCCATTACGAGTGGTTTACGGGCTTCGTGTTTGGTTTAGTTTTGCTGGTCGGTCCTGGCGACACAACACTTCACTTCGCGGCGAATCTTGGAGCAAACATCCAAATTTTGATCGGGTCTGAGTCCAGTGTGACCGGCGTCGGTTTCAACTTGGTAGCACTGATCGCAGTTTTACTTCTGGTGCGCAGTAACCGGGCGCAAACGGATGGATCGGTCCAAACGGAATTTTCAGAAAACTGATCAGTGTTGAGGATTAAGCCCCAGTGGGATACGCGATTGTTGTCTGGGGTGGGTGCTTGAGCATCAGGGGAGTCACGTCGACGTGTTTGTAGTCACAGCAGTTCTGCAGTTGTTCCTCTTTCCAGCCTTTGCTGTCCTTGCGAGGGCGATCTTGGTCGCAGCCTCGATCTACTCTGATGGTGATCCGCGTTTGGTTGCGGGGGCATTATCGAGTGGGGTTGTGGGGTCTCTAGTCACTGTTTTCCCTGCGTTGATCGGCGTCATTATTGGGTGGTTCCTTCTGAGAAGACAAAGAGACGTGCCGCCGTGGTTCTTGAGGTTCTCATCGGTGATGAGTTGGTTCTGGTTGTTGTTCTTGCCGCTTGGGACTTTAGTCGGTGCGTTGCAACTAAGAGTGCTCAAGAAGCGCAGGGTGGCGCAGAGCATGGGGATGGTGAGCAGAGCCGCTGAGCAAGGGCAGTAGGCTTTAGTGCAAAGGACTGACATGTATTTTTGGGATGCAAAAACGCTTTCTGGACTATGGGATAGTGGCGAACTTTCCGAGTTTCAGAAGTTCCTGCATTACTTCGGGGTTCTGGTGCTGACCTTGGCTCAGAATTATTGGAGAGCATTCACCGAGCCAAGCATCATCGACTCAAGCACGGATTTGTCCGAGGCGGCGGCTTGGATACTCCCCTATGTGGTTATTTTCCTCGGCGGTTGGTGGTTGTGTTTCAAGACCTTCCAACGAACGGGGAGGCAGCAGTTTATCGAATACGCATGGGTAGTAAGTCTGCCTATTAGTCTGAGGGTTCTCGCGATATCAGTCGCAGTCTTTACCTTCCGGATTTTCTCTAAAATTCCCTCGACGATGAATCCGATTTTCGATTTGATCAGCGCTTACGGGTGGCCACTGCTATTCTTTGTGTTGCTTAGAAACGAAATTGAGGCGCTTGATGACCGCACTGCCTAGCACGTGGCAGCAGTTGTCTTTTGTGTACGCTGGCTACGAGCAGTAGAGGGAGCAACTCATTGTTGGAACGCGTGATTTCAGTGTTACTGGTCTTGGTCGGACTAGTAAATTTTGTCCCCATCGTTGGTGTGATTTCGGGCGAGGCGCTCTCCAAAGCATATGGCATTGATTTGCCGGAAGGGGACTTGCTGATCTTGCTTCGACATCGCGCACTGCTCTTCGGGGTTATCGGAGCGCTGATCATCTCGTCGGCGTTTGTCCGTCATTTGCAGGTCGCAGCGATGATTGCGGGTCTCGTCAGCATGGTCGGATTCTTGGTGCTGGCGCTGAGCGCGACCGGTTATGGTGAGAAAATTCATGGTGTTGTAGTCGCCGATGTTGTGGCGAGCGTGCTGCTGTTGGCTGCGATTGGATTGAAGTTGGCGGCTGCGGATGGCCGTTAGTAGGCAGACATGACCGAGTTTATTCGATGCTGGGAGCGTTTTGCGACGAGATGTCTGATCGCGATGGTGTTTTTCTGGCTGAGCGCAAACACGTTGGCATGCCTGACCGCTTTTGAACTCGCTCAGTTGCTTTCAAAGGAATCTCAGATTCCGGCCCTTATGGAATCAACGCCTTTTGGAGGGCGATGGTACAGAGTCAGTAATTCGAATTTCCTTATCATTGAGATACAAACGAGGTCTGGCCCCTATTTGCGCGATATCTATGTGTACGCGGGCGATGAGAGGGCTCTGAAATTACGACTTGCGCTTGCCGGAACACCCGAGGTAGAACGGAAGTTCGAAGGCGATGATGGCGTACTGTCGATTTATGAGCGAGCCAGGGGTGAAGAAGCGTGGGATCTCGAAACGCGGTTGGTGAACTAACGCCGCCTGAAGCGGGGCGATAACTCGGAATGACCACAAAGACGTGTCCGCATTGTTCGAACGATAGCGTCGATCCTGGTGATCTCGTCTTTTCTGATGCGGCCTGCGCGAGCTGCGGTGCGACTGTCAGAATACATCCAATCGCTCGTTTCCTCTGGAACCTACTTATTGCCGCTGTCGCGGTGCCTAGCACGTTAGTTGTTGGCGGAACGTACGGATACTTCGCTGCGATTGTCTGGTTTCCGTTTCCTGTTGGATCGATCAGCTTCTTGAAGGCCTGGTTTTCGCCCTTGGTAGCGGATAGCGACAGTGCCAGGATGAACAACTCTCGTGCCGCTTAGGGAATCTACTGACATGTTGGCCGCGAACACGTCAGTCGTCCTTGTACTGGTTGCCGTCGCTATGGCGATGGCGGCGCTGTCCAGAAAGCCTTCAAGCAGTTTCCAGTGTCACCCAGTTTGGGCTTCGTTCGTCATTGGTTGTGTCGTTGGTCCCTTGGTTTCATTGTGGCTCGTAGGCCGTAATCGTGGGGATGCGTTTTTGGTGCTGACCGTCTGGTTGCTCATCATCATTCTCTGCGTACTTTTGGCGATGATTGTGAGGCTGTTACGCTCCAAAGATGAGAACGCACACTCGTAAGCCGTTTTTGAGTGGTAGCACTTGGCGGATGCTGCTCGCCGTATTCGTCCATGCGGCACTGACACTCAGGTTCTTCCGTCGACGAGCGATGCGTAACAGTCCAGCGGACAGTCGAGCGTGAGCGTTATGGCATCCTCTCAAGCGCTACTGAAGGAAGTACATGATTGCTCGATCTGTGCCGAGCACTTGCCACTCGGTCCACGACCCATCGTTCAACTGCACCCGGCAGCACGCATTCTCATTGCAGGACAAGCGCCTGGCCGCAAAGTGCACGAATCAGGCGTCCCGTTTGACGATGCGAGTGGCGATCGACTTCGTGAGTGGCTGGGTGTGTCGCGCGAAGTCTTCTATAACCCGAAGCAGTTGGCGATCTTGCCGATGGGGTTCTGCTTTCCCGGGACAGGGAAGTCGGGGGATCTGCCACCGCGACCGGAGTGTGCACCCGCCTGGCGCGATAAGCTCTTGAGCGAACTAAATGCGCTGAAACTCACGCTAGTCATCGGCCAGTACGCACAGGCGTATCACTTACCGAAGGCGGCAAGGAGAGTGACGGCGACCGTTCAGGCGTGGCGTGATCACTGGCCAAGTGTCATGCCACTTCCCCACCCAAGTCCACGCAACAACATCTGGCTTCGGAAAAACCCATGGTTCGAGCGTGAGCTTTTACCGCAGCTTCAGGCACGAGTAGCACAGGTTCTTGAAGGCGATGAATAGTTCAAATTCTAGAAAGCGACTTCTGGGTGTAGGGAAACTTTTAAAATGGGCCGGACTTATCGGGTTGACGGTTCTTTTGGTGCTGCTCTTCAAGCCGATCAAAGAGACGGTTTCGCCGATCGAGCCACGAGCGTCGACAGAGTATTGGTCGATGAGCGGCGGCTACCGAATTGCCTATTCCGCCATTCGAAGCAAGAGTCCGGGCGAGAACGCTATTGTTTATTTGCACGGAGGGCCCGGTGGCTACATCCACTCAAGCATCATTGAGACGCTAACGCCATTGGCCCGAAACGGCTGGGATGTTTATCTCTACGACCAGAGCGGCACCGGCCTTTCAGATCGCCGGGAGTTTCCGAAATCGACAACCTATGAGTCACACGTGGCAGACCTTGAGGAAATTGTCGATGAGAAGATTCGAGCGAAGCGACTTGTGGTTATCGGCCACTCATTTGGTGGGCAGCTAGCTGCGACTTTCGCCGCGAGAAATCCTGATCGCCTAAGCGGCTTGATTCTGAGTGCCCCGGGTGGCATCGAGCCGACGTTGTTTACAGAGGACGGCAAATGGGAGAACGCGATTGCTTATCCGACTCCACCGGAGTACGCGTTCGTCGACGCATCGCCGACGTATGTGAGCGACACAAGTATTACCCGATTACCAGTCCGAGCCATTGCGTCGGTTGTGATTGCGCAATTATTCGATCGCAGATTCGCTTCTGATCAGGAGCTTGATGCGGCGTTGAATACGATGGCGGCCGGGTTTACTCACAACATGGTATGCGATCCAAAGAACGTTCAACCGGAAGAGGGTGGCGGTGGTGCCTACGGGCGCATCGGCACTAACTTTTTCCCGGATGGATTTGATGCGGGGCGAATTTCAATGCCGGAAATGACCGCACCGGTGTTAGTGGTACAGGGGCAGTGCGATTTCATTCCATTTGCGGCAGTCTACGAATACGTTGACCGGTTTCCCAACGCCAAGTATGAGTTTATCGAAGGCGCAGGGCATATTATCTGGTGGGACAAGCCGAGCGCTTATCGTAACGCCATTGAATCGTTTTTGACCGAGATTTCACCATGAGGCGGCATCTCGACTCTGTCAGTCCAGTAACGCATTTGGGGTAGTCTGTTGCACACTCGAAAATCGATCGCACTTTCTTTGACTGGTGTTGCAATGCTGCTCGCGATGGCGGCCCTTCATGCGAGCGGGTACACGTATATTTCGTCCACGCTTCGCGCGGCGGATTTACCCGACTTCCTCAAGCAGATCTTACCGCCGTTGTTTCTGTATCCCTCGGCGCTACTGGTATTGCTGTCTATCGCGGTCTTGGTATCGCTGAAGCTACGTACCGGGCAGGCTGCTATTCTGGGTATGGTCACCTCGGTTGCTGCTGCCAATGCAGTATTCGGATTCGTCCTCGGTGGTCCGATCCCCGGGTTCGTTTTAACGTCCGCGGCAATGGTGTTTGGTTTGGCTGCTGTTGCCCTGCTGAGGAAGCCCACATGAAGCATCCGTTTCTGTTTCATCTTGTACAAGCTGATCTGTGGGAGGCGGCGGTGCAAGGCGATACGACGTATTTCCCACCGACCTACGATCAGGATGGGTTCACGCATGCGACGGCGAACCCCGACTTGCTCCTCAATGTTGCGAATCACTTCTACATAGAGGTTCCCGGTAAGTGGCTTTGCTTGCAGATGACGATTGAGAGTCTGGCGACGGGTGGAACTGAGGTGGTGTTTGAAGGCACTGCGCCGGTCGGTGATAAAGCACCCGATTTCGAGGGTACGGACGACGAGTTGTTTCCTCACATCCTAGGGGGCATTCATCCAACCACCGTTCTTCAGGTTCAAGAGGTTGTACGGTCGGAGGATGGGGCGTTCTTGGCTGTGGTAGGGGTGACGAGAGATGAATGATCTAATCGAGAAACATGCACTGTACGCCGTCATCCGGTGAGCGGAGTGAAATGGTGATGCCAATACTAACGATATTCATGCAATGCTTGGGCATTGCGGTCCTCCTGACCCTGGTCTACGGGGTACCACTCTATTTCATTTGGCGAGAGGAAACGGTCGCTGAGAGAGAGAAATACATCTGGATGGTCGCATGCATGATCATGCCGTGGCTGCCCTTTATTGTGTTCGCCTTCGCTGCACCTGTATCGAATCTACAAGATCAGTGAAGCGTTATCCCCTTGCGTTTCTACTCGGTATCGCAATTCCCGTGGCATTCCGGGTCCTCGAATTACCGAGTTCGGAATACGCGCGGGGAATTTGGTTCGCGAGCTATCTCGTGGTGTTTCCCTGCGTGTTTCTCGTCGGGTGGTTTGGCACGTCAGTGATCGCGTACCTGGTGAATGGATTTTGGTACGTGATCGGAGTTTGGATATGGACAACGCTCAACAGTTGGCATCGTCTTCTCGGGATCGGCATGTTTCTCCTGCCGCCGCTGGTTGTGTTTGGGGTCATGGCCTACTACGAAGGCTTGCCATCATAGTGTTCCCAGTGTTGCGCATTACAACCCTTATGGCGTCGATAGCGTTTTCGACCACGGCCTTCGCGCAGGAGCCTGGTGTACGGGAGTGGGTCTGCCGTGACTCTGGCATCGTTCCTTGCTCAGGTGAGGAGTGTGACGGTTCGAACGTTGTAGAGAAGCGCAAGATGTCCGTGCTGCTGACGTCCGAGGGAAAAGTCTCATTTTGTAATGTGATCGACTGCTGGAGTGGGACGGGCGAGATCACGATGAATGACGCGCTCTTCAGCGTGTCATTACGGAACATTCTTTGGACGTGGGACTCTCGTGTCGATACGTTGGCGGAACGCGTATCGATCACGCTCGATCCTGAATGGGGTATTGCCGCAGTCGTTATCGATGATGAGAAGCTCGCTTACTTCTGCGAGTTGCAGGAATAAAGCTTGACCTATTCCCGCAACCGCTACCAATGATCCTGCCGTCGGGGCAAAATGCGGTCAGCTCTCTTTAGTTCCAAGGTGACGGAAACAGGATGTCAGACACAAGTCAGAACGCTGCTTTCGATGCGACCGTGATTGTCTTCCTCGACGCCTCAAAGATGCGCGGAAGTCCAGCGTATCGATCCGGCATGAAACCGAATCACCGAATCGATGCGGAGACCAATGAGTACTTTACTGGCGAGTTGACATTCCGAGACCGAGAGTGGCTGCAGCCCGGTGAAAGTTGCGAGGCGACGGGTACGTTTACCGTTGCCAAAAAAGACCTTGAGCTGTTTGTTCCCGGCTTCCGGTGGGAGCTATGCGAAGGTCGCATGGCCGTCGGATATGCAAAGTTGGTCGAGCGAGGCGAGGCCAAACCGACGGGATAGTGAGGCAACACATGAAGTATCAGCTGGCGCAGGTGAATATCGCGCGATTCCGGGTTGCACAGGATGACCCAGTAAACGCGGATTTTGTGAATAATCTTGATCGGGTAAATGCGGTTGCAGAGTCACAACCAGGCTTTGTGTGGCGTTTCACCGGCGAGGGCAACGATGCGATGGATGTTCGTGCTTTCGATGACCCCAACATAGCGATCAATATGTCAGTGTGGTCCGACATAAAGTCACTGGTCGATTTTGTCTATCGCAGTCCCGATCACAAAGACATCATGCGGCGCCGCAAGGAATGGTTCGACAGGATCGATTTCCATATGGTGCTGTGGTGGATCGAAGCGCACCGGCGACCGACGGTTGCGGAGGCAAAGATTCGGCTTGAGCTTCTCCGTCATAACGGCCCGTCTTATGCAGCCTTCACATTCAAGACGCCGTTTGCCGCACCAACGGGAGAAGTGTTGAACCCGTTCAAGGACGAATGTGCCTAGGTACCGGCGATTCCGCCCAGTGTCTTGAAGTATTTTTCCTTTCTGTTGCCGTTCGCGCTTGGCGTTGCATTGCTACTGGTGAGTGCAACGTTTACGACCGCGGCATTGTTGAATCTCTTTGGCCAGAGTGTGTTGTTTGCTCTGGTTGTGTGCCTGCCGTTGTACCGAACAGGTCGGATGTCCTACGTCGACATTGGTTGGCCATTCGGGATCGTTGTTATCTCTGCAGTGGTGTTTGCCGTACTCGATGGATACGCGCCTCGGGTGGCAATGATCAGTTTGATCTATCTCCTTGTGGGAGGTCGTATGGGGCTGATGGCGCTTGGGCACTTGCGACACGGTGAGTTGCAAGATGAGTTACCCAGGTATGCCTATCAGCGACGACGCTGGGCAAAGACCGGTAAGGGCAATACGATGCTGGCGGCGCAGTCAGAGGTGATTGCGCAAGGTGCATTCAATGCCTCATTTCTCGCCTATCCTGCGTTCATTATTGGTGCGAACTCGACGCCGGCGATACATGTCGTGGAGTTTGCCGGGCTCGCGGTATGGGTATTTGCTTTTCTGTTTGAGGAAACCGCCGATCGACAAAAGCGTGGCTTCATTCGTGAGCAGCTGATCGCTGGCGATCGCACGGCTGTCTGCGACGTAGGTCTTTGGGCATATTCGCGTCATCC
Source organism: uncultured Chromatiales bacterium (assembly GCA_963922335.1). Taxonomy (GTDB): domain Bacteria; phylum Pseudomonadota; class Gammaproteobacteria; order Steroidobacterales; family Woeseiaceae; genus CALBPI01. The sequence continues at coordinate 15,394 of CAWUIB010000016.1, forward strand.
AAATTATTTCGGACAATGGATGGGTTGGAACGGGGTGTTGATCGCCACCATACCGTCGTGGTTCCCGCTCTTCGCCACCGAGTCGTTCATCATCTGGATTGGATTGGCGCTCGGTTCCGGTTTGGTCTCCTACTTTATGTACAACACTCTGGTGTACTACTCGGGTGCGGTGCCGTCCGAATACTATTCGGTCAAAAAGCGGCCAGGGTTTGCTGCCTATCAGGCACGGACCAATCGGTTCTTTCCGGGGCCGCGGCGCGACGTTTGATCGCGACGCCGAAAGGCCCGTCTTGGGGTATAGTCAATGCAGATACCGAACGCGAGTAAGCAATGACGATCGTCCTGGATTTCAGCTGGGGAGATAACCTCATCTTGGCGATGGGTATGGTGGCGCTGCTCGGATCCATGGCGAGTGGATTCGGTTATCCGTATGTGGCGATGCGCTTAGCGAAATCTCCCTTGGGGCTTGCGCTTGTTGGTGCTGCTTGCCTCGTCTTCCCGGTTGCCAACGAGTTGGCGCAACAAGCACCCGGTTATGTCGGCGTATGTGCGTTCGCATTCTGGGCTGTATTACTCATGGGCGGCTCGGTGCTGGACGCGCGGGCAAAACGCCAGTTAGAAGAGGCGAGACGCCAGTCTGAAAGCGAGGTGTCTGCGTGAAAGGCTCCAACATTTGCCTAATGATTTCTAACCATTGGTTCTTGTTAGCGGCGCCTTTGGTCCTGCTGACTAACCTGTTCGTGACGCAGCACGAGGTCATCACACCGCTGGTGGAATTTGGTGTGCTGTTCGATCTCGTGATTCTCGTGCCGGTGTTGTACGTCCTCTGCTATCGAGCGAGAAAGCGGGGCATCGGCGCCAAAGCACTGGCGTTGGCCTGTCTCGGCGTCTGGGTCGCGACACAATTGGTGCCAGAGCAAAGCCGGAATCTGTTGGTCTACCTCCAGCCGCTACGATACGTCGGGCTGGCGGTGTTAGTCATCATGGAACTCGCGCTGATCCGAATGATCTTCACGTCGTTGATGTCGGGTGCGTCTTCAGACTCAGTGGAGAAGCAGGTCGTCGACGAATCCGATGTGCCCGAATGGGTCGCGAAACTGATGGTCTGGGAAGCGGGATTGTGGCGGCGCTTGTTTTCGCTGTTCCGAAGGCGCTCACCAAACGACGGAGACGATACGCGTTAGTGAACGTATCGAATACTCCGACCGCCCCAGATAGAGGCGGCCGGAATCTTGATGCTTAGTCGTCGCGGCTATAGCGGCGCTTGAACTTGGCGATACGGCCATCGTTCTGGGCAACGCGCTGTTTGCCGGTATAGACAGGGTGTGATGCGCTAGAGATATCGACAGGCATGTACGGGTAGGTCTTGCCTTCGTACTCCTCGGTGCGAGACGTCGCAACGGTAGAACCGATCACGAAATAAGCGTCTGCAGTGGTGTCGTGGAAAAGCACATCACGGTATTCGGGATGGATTTCGGGTTTCACAGTTAGGCTCCGGCCTGATGACAGCCGGCGATAATATTACGTTCTGGGCCTGCTTTCTAGCGGTTTAAGCGCTGTTTTGCCTCTCTCAGCCGGGCTCGATGGTAAAAATCGCCTTTTGGACCCCGAACTTGCTCTTTTTTCGGGCGTTTTTCCGGCATTTCCATGATCCAAAGCGTAGCCAGAGGCCCGATGATCGGGATGAATACGATCAGGCTGTAGCCTGCCTTTAGCAGTCCTGGTTCAGTTGATCGCCAAATCTTGAACAGCAGGAGCAGGGCGCATACTGTGGAGATGGCGAAGACGCCTAGTAGTTTTTCGCCGGGGGACAACATGGGGCTCATGATCCGTCAGCTGGGGCGCTCAATGCCAGTGCCGATTGTTGAGTGGATTGTGAGTCGGTAATGGGGAGCGCGCCGTGATCAATCAGTGTCATGCCTGTCTTGAGGGTCAGATCAAACCAACCCATAAGCTCTGGATGGCCTTCGGCGCCTGGGCGCGGTGCACACACTGTGGGGCCGCCCATCGCTTGAGTCGTGCGCTGCCGTGGCGGCTGGTTCGCGGGCTTCTGCAAGCACTGTTCGCGATTTCATTGCTCGCGATTCCGCTGTCGTGGGAGTCGACCGTCGTTGTTTTGCTCGTCCCCTTAGCGATTGTCGGATTACACGTTCTGCTACCCATTGAGCTGGCGACATCGGACCCGGTGACAAGATCCCGCGCCCTGCGAGCGCGGCTCAAGGAGGCTAAGGATGAGAAATAGTTGTGGCGCCTGCAGAGGAGTCGAAAAGATATGAAGCAACCACCTGCTGGAACTGGGGAGCGTATGGCGAAGATGACGCTCGCCCAGATCTACCCGATGTACGTCAACAAGGTCGAAAAGAAGGGACGCTCCGAAGCGGAGCTGGTTGAGGTCATCGAGTGGCTAACCGGGCATGGCGAAAAGGCGATCCGGAAAATGATCGATGCCAAGACGACGTTCGGGGAGCTGTTCGAACAGAGCACGCTAAACCCTAATGCGCATCTGATCACTGGTGTGATTTGTGGCTACCGGGTCGAGAACCTGGAGGACCCGTTTATTCAACAGTTTCGGTATCTCGACTTGCTGGTGGATGAGCTCGCGCGCGGCAAGGCGATGGAAAAAATCCTGCGCAGCGCATGGCGGAAACTACCCGCAGGCTGAACCCCTATTGGTGGGCGGGACTGGCGAAATTTGTTAGATTTTAGTTGTCTAATAGGTGTCAAATAAGTGTGGGTAACGCACAAGATCACGGGGGACGGTATGCAGGTTCACTATCTCGAAATAGTCACGGCCGATGTTGAAGGCACGTGCGAAAAATACAGCGCAGCCACGGGGGTCGCGTTTGGCGAAGCCGATCCCGGGCTCGGCGGTGCACGCACCGCACCTATGGCCGACGGCGGCATGATGGGGATTCGGGCCCCGATGCACGACGGTGAGAAAGCGGTTACACGCGCCTATCTCAAAGTTGACGATATCGCGGTGGCGGTCGATGCGGTCGAGAAAGCGGGTGGCATGATCGCGGTGCCGCCGATGGACATCCCGAATCACGGCAAATGCGCCATCTTCATGATGGACGGAATCGAAGCCGGTCTGTGGGAGGTGTCATGAGTTACATCGACGGATTTGTGCTAGCAGTGCCGATTGCTAACAAGGAGGCGTTCATCAAGTACGCGCAAACGGTGGATACGGTATTCACAGACCTCGGTGCAACGCGTGTTCTCGAGTGCTGGGCCGATGACGTGAAAGATGGCGAGTTGACCGACTTTCGAAAGGCCGTAAAGGCGACCGAGGAAGAAACTGTCGTTTTTTCCTGGATTGAGTGGCCCGACAAAGCGACGCGTGACTCAGCCATGGAGACCATGACGTCTGAGGATTTCTCGGACGAGCGCATGGATATGAAAAAGTATCCTATGCCCCTGGATGGGAAACGACTGATCTATGGTGGCTTCCAACCCGTAGTCGAGCTTAGTTAGTCTTATTGCGCAAAGTGCCAGGAGCAGGCGCGTGTCCATCCATGCCCGAATCGATGATTTGAGTGCGCCCGAGTCGCGGGAGATTGTCGCGGAGCATCTTGCCGACATGCAGGGCAATTCGCCGAAGGGCAGTGTGTTTGCTCTTGCGATAGACGGTTTGCGTGAGCCGGACGTCACGTTTTGGACCGCATGGCATGGAGATGCACTATGCGGTTGCGGTGCGCTTAAGGCATTGGATGCGACCAGTGGTGAGATCAAGACGATGCGCACGCGCGAGGCGTTTTTGCGTCAAGGCGTAGCCAGCGTCGTCTTCGATGCGATTCTCGCAGAAGCGCGCAAGCGCGGTTACGAGAGCCTGTTCCTGGAGACTGGCACAGGCTCGGCGTTCGAAGCGGCACACCAGTTCTACTTGCGGCGTGGTTTTGACTGGTGCGATGCGTTCGCCGATTATCCCGACACAGATTTCAACGTCTTCATGATGAAGGTACTGCGGGACAATTAATCCAATGCATCCATTACTGCCGCCAACCTTCGTATTGCTGGGGCTGACATTTGCCGTCTGGATACTGCTGTATCGCCGGCGAGTCCGGGAGATGAAAGCCAAACGCATCCATCCGCAAAAAGTTGCCTCAAGAGCTGATGCACAGCGCCTTCTGGAAGATACGTCCGCATCGAACAATTTCCAGAACTTGCTGGAGATGCCGTTGCTCTACTACGCACTGGTTGCGCTGGTCATCGCGACCAACACCACGCCCGGCATCATCGCAATGCTTGCTTGGGCGTTCGTCGCGTTACGGATCGTGCACAGCGTGATCCACGTGACTTACAACACGGTGCTGCATCGGTTCTGGGTGTACTTCGTAAGCAGTGTGATGCTGTGGTCGGCATGGGGTGTTTTTGTGTGGCGTCAGCTAGGCCTGTGACGCGTTCCTGCTTTCTGGTTCTCGCGGTCGTCACAGTTCTAGTCGGCTGTGTTTCACCTCCCGAGAAGCGCGTTCGTGTCGAGGCTCGCAAGCAATCGCCGGAGGAGCTGCAAGTACCGCTGATGCGCATTGAACTGCCCAGCGATTCGCAATGGCTGGTGGGTGGGCAGATTGTCGGCGCCGATGGTTTGGCCGAACGCGCAACGGCACATATGTCGGAAGCCGTGGCGCTGGGTTTTCAGCCCAAAGAGGTGACGTTCGTGATTGCTGCCGATCAAGAAATCCTGGAAACGACAATTCTTGAGGTGATGTTCGTGTTGCAACGCTCGGGTGTCACGAACGTCGCATTCGAGATATTGTAAGCGTCATGACAACGACACCGCGCATCGACAAGCCACTACACCGCCCCTTCTTGGTGCTTACGCTCTTGACGCTGGCCGTATTGCTGGTGCCGTTGGTGGCCATGCAGTACACGACCGAGGTCAATTGGCAGCTGGGTGACTTCGTCGCGTTTGGCGTTTTGTTTTTTGCTGCTGGGAGCTGCGGCCTGTTCGTGCTTCGCCGGTTTGCCGGGCGCCAGAAGATCGTTCTGTTCGCGCTTGCCGTCAGTGCTTTCGTCTTGCTGTGGGCCGAGCTTGCCGTCGGGGTATTCACCTCTCTTGGTAGCTAAGCTCGAACATCTGTTTATCTACGGTACGCTCGCCCCCGGGCGACCCAACCACCACGTGATGAGTGGTATCGAGGGTGACTGGGTGGAAGCGTCGATGCGGGGCCGTTTGGTTGAAGACGGTTGGGGTGCCGAGCTCGGCTATCCAGCGATTATTCCTTCGGATGATGGACCTGAAGTTTCAGGTTTCGTATTCAGCTCTCGTCAATTGGTCGAGCACTGGGCGAGATTGGATGCCTTCGAGGGCGACGCTTATGAGCGTGTGCTGATAAAAGCAACTACGATCGCGGGTAGTGTTATCGATGCGTTCGTTTACGCACTGAAGGCTCGCTAAACGCGCTTGATCAGGTATCGTGCAACAACCGGTAGGGGTGCCGGGCTAATGGGGATTTTTTTATGGCAGCACCGATCGTATTTTTTGATATTGCGGGCGAGAACACCGACGCACTGCAGTCGTTTTATGCTTCCGTCTTTGATTGGCAGTTTGACGCGCATGGGCAATTCTCTGTGCCGGTTATGGCGCCAATTGACGCGGCGATTCGTCCGGACCCGGCAGAGAAGCGTTTGTATGTTGGGGTAGCTGACGTCACCGAAACCATGCGTCTGGTGGAGGCTGCGGGTGGCTCGATTGATCAGCCGAGGTTTGAAGTGCCCGGGATGGTCGTTTTGGGTTTGTTCCGGGACCCGGCCGGCAATCCAATGGGGCTGGTTGAGATGGATGGCGATCGTCCGCGCATTCCCTAGCGCGCTGGAGACAGAGTGATGAAACCGCGCATGAGCATGATCACGCTGGGCGTGAAAGACCTTGAAGTCTCGATAGGTTTTTATCAGCACCTTGGTTTCCCGCGTGAGGGCGATGAAGAAAACGTCGCCTTCTTCCGGCTCAACGGAACGTGGCTAGGGCTCTATGGTCGAGAGGCGTTGGCGGAAGATGCAAATGTTTCGTCGGAAGGGTCGGGTTTCGGTGGATTTGCGATTGCGCATAACGTCGCGAGCGAGGCGGAAGTGGACGCGGTCATGAAAGAGGCGGTCGCGGCTGGCGCCACTATCGCCAAACCGCCGCAGAAGGTGTTCTGGGGTGGATATAGCGGCTACTTCAAAGATCCGGATGGTCACTTGTGGGAGGTCGCGTACAACCCGTTTTCGTGGATTGGTCCGAAAGACGAATGAAGCTCGTAATCACCAAGGGTTCGCATACCGATCGTGTTGAGGTGGTGCATGCCGATGGGTCTCGCGATTTTAGTGAGTTTCCGAAGAAAGGTGTCGTGCCGCACGATGCTGTACATTGGATTGTCGAGCAGGAAACGGGGTTTACAGCCGGTTTCTGGGGCACCGTGTTTGGCGGGATGAAGATTGATGCCGTGTCGGCACTTTCCAAGTCAGGCGGGCATGCAAGTTCAAAACGTGCAACGGTCCCCGACGATGCGATTGTCGAGCTTGTTCAGGCAGAGCGCCTTGTCGAGTGTTTCGAGGCTGACATGTGGAGTACGCCTAGCGAGGTCGAGGTATTTCGAGAGGTATTGGCGGCCGCGTGTTCGCAGTCGCACGTTCCGGCGCCTGCTATCCCGGATCAGATCATCTTGAGTATCCGGCAAATGCTGTCTCGCCTGCGCGAGGATTGGGCGGATACTGGCGTGGGTGAGAGTGTCAGCTTCGGTGAGTGGTCGACATCCAGTTAGTCGCGGCTGTCGAACACCTTCTTAGGAAGAATTTCGGAGATGACTGCGTGAGCAAATTTCAATCGTTGGTTGCTGTCATGGTTGCCGTTGCAGGTCTTTCGGGCTGCGCCAGTACCGCTGATCTTGGTCCGATTCGCACAGAGCAAAAAGTCGATCTGGAACGGTTTATGGGTGATTGGTACGTGATCGCCGCGATCCCGACGTTCATCGAGAAGAAAGCGTACAACGCGGTTGAAAGCTACGAGCTTCGAGAGCCGGGCATCATCGACACCACGTTTTCTTTTCGCAAAGGTGGGTTCGATGGCAAAGAAAAAAAATATACACCGGTCGGTTTTGTTCGTGACGATGGTTCGAACGCGATTTGGGGTATGCGTTTCGTGTGGCCGATCAAGGCGGAGTACCGCATCGTGTATTTAAACGAGGATTACACCCAGACGGTCATTGGTCGAACCAAGCGTGATTACGTTTGGATCATGTCGCGCACGCCGGAGATGCCACCGAACGACTATGAAGCGATCAAGGCGATGCTGATTAAAGAGGGTTACGACCTCGCAAAGCTTCGCGTCGTGCCGCACCGCTACGACGACGATCAGTGAGATGCCTGCGCGTCCTCTTTTCGTGGCCCTGGTGTGTTGTGTCGCACTCACGGGTCGCGCGGAACAGGATGCGAGCGAGTCAACTCAAATTTCCGTGATCAGCTGGTTACTGGGTAACTGGCAGCAGGAACGCGAGGAAACGATACGAACCGAGTCGTGGGAAACCGTAGCACCCGGTATCTATCGGGGGCTTGGTCAGTCGTTGTTGAAGGAAGACGGCAGTGTGCGGTTTTCCGAATCGTTACTCCTCTATGAAGCGTCGGGCGTCATCACCTACCTGGCGAGTGTCCCGGAGAACAAGTTGCCGGTGCCGTTCGCAATGGTCAGCGCCTCCAGTGAACATGCCGTTTTCGAGAACCTCAGCCACGACTTTCCGAAACGGCTGGACTACCGTCTGACGTCATGGTGCGAATTGCAGGTGAGAGTTAGCGACGCCGGTGATGAAGGGTTCACGCTGATATTCGCGCGCGTTAGCGACGACTGTAGTTCAGAACTGGAATCGAAACCCTAGCGTTGTGAGTGTGCCTGCTTCGCGGCGTTGACCGTCGTACCAGCGATGATCAAAGCGTGCGCTCCAGTTCTTGCTCAAGCGGTAATCGGCGCCAAGCCCATACGCATCAGCGCTGCCGTCGAAGAGCAACAGACTGAAATTCTGGTTCGGATCAACGTCAGCGTCGTAGGAGAAGCTCCCCCAGGTTGCGTGCAGCAACAACCGGTCATTCACCGGTAGATAGCCGCGTGCATACAAGCCAATGCCATTGATCTCGATCGTCGTATCGGTGCCGTTGAAGAAATCGGTGTCCTCGCCAAATGTGGCAATGTTCATGCCGAGCGCAACGTACTCGATAAAGCGCCACTCAACGTCGAAATTCCAACCGATATCACCACCATCGAATTCATCGCCGGGGCCGTCGACGTCTTCGATGGTCGACGGGCCAAATCCGAGTGAGAAAGCAAAGCCGGTTGGGTTCGCTTCTTGCGCTGTCGCTGTTGAGTAAAGGCCAAGCAGCATCACCAAAATCGTCGATCGAATTCTTCGTGTCATTGAAACTCCCCCCTGGAGTATTGGGACGCTAGTCACGCTCTCGACGCCGTCGGACGGGCGAGGGCGTTTCCTTGAATAGATCGCCGACCAGTGCGAATAGAAATGCGGTACTCGCACCAAACAGAATAAACCCACTCATCGCTTCAAACGTGCTCAGTAGCTGCCAGGCCGGCGTGAGTACGATGTCACCATAGCCGACGGTTGTCGCGGTTGCCACGGAGAAATACAGCGCGCGTGTGAGACTCTCAAACTCTCCGAGCGCCATGTACAGGAGTGCCCACGACCATACCTCAATGGTGTGCAGGAAGATGATGCCGAGTACCGCTGCAACAATCAGCATGAAGGTGCCCGGAAGGTGCTCGAATTGACGCTCGATCCTAGGCGTAATGCGATTGAGCCAATCGAGTAATACGACCAACCCGCCAATATGAAACATCACGCAAGCTACCGTGACGATTGTCCCGAGTGTGAGTTGCGTAAACACGGCTCACCCTTCCAAATGTCCCAGCTGCAGTGTCGGAGAAATCTGCGAACCGCGCAACTGCAGCAAACCTTTACCCGGCTTTGCCTTCATAATGTGATCGATGGCTTCGAAGATGCAGAAAACCGCGTTGCCGACGTTTTCGCTGCTGCGTGCGTATCAGGCACGTGGCTACACCGATTGCTATTGCGCGATAGTTGATGGCAGCGTTTCGCTGGAGCGCTACCTTCGGGCATTCTACGGAACCCGTCTGTTCGCGATCGAGCGGCGGATTCTGATGTATGCGGCCGGCAAGCCCTCGACTCAGGCCGATATCGATGCGCTGGCGGTGGGGGCATCCGAGCAATTCGCGGCGTGGTCCGTTGAGCGGCGTGAAGATCGGCAGATTCTGTTGTGTGACTTTACCGATAAGACCCGTTCCTGGTTGATGTGTGAGCCTCGGGATGGCGCAACCTTTCTTTATTTCGGCTCTGCCGTGGTTGCGAGCGATTCGGGTCAACGCGAAAGGGTCAAGTTGCCGTGGTATATCCGGTGGACCTTTCCGTTCCACAGGCTGTATTCACGGTTGCTGTTAGGCGCAGCCGTTAAGAATCTGCATACTGTGTAATTGGATGGGCGCAAAGATCCACAATCAAAAAACGAGGGACAACACCATGACCGATCAACTCAAGAACATCACCGAGCATCAGTGCGAAGCGCCACCCGCGAAATACGATGATCTGTCTGCGTTGTTCCTGAACTGCACGCTGAACCGAACGCCCGTGCTCTCTCATACGGAGGGGCTGATCGGTGTTGCAGACAGCATATTCAAAGCCAACGGTGTGAAGACCGAAATCATTCGTCCGGTGGACTACGAGATTGCTGCGGGTCTCGGCAAGAACATGGCAGAAACCGACGAGTGGGCACGTGATGATTGGCCCGAGCTGCAAGCCAAAGTCGATGCTTGTGACATCCTGATCGTTTGTACATCGGTCTGGCTCGGCGAAAAAAGCTCCGTCTGTAATCGCGTGCTCGAGCGCATGTATGGCTACACGCACGATTTCAACGAGAAGGGTCAGTATCGCGACTATGGGAAGGTCGGTGCGACCCTGATCACCGGCAATGAAGATGGCGTGAAGCACTGCGCGATGAACATTCTTTTTTCGCTCTCGCACATCGGCTACACCGTCCCGCCACAGGCAGATGCTGGTTGGATGGGTGAGGCAGGTCCAGGTCCTTCCTATCGAGACGAAGGTTCCGGCGGACCGGAAAACGACTTCACCAATCGTAATACCACGTTTTTAGTTTGGAACTGTTTGCATCTGGCTCGCATGCTGAAAGATGCCGGCGGTATTCCCGCGCACGGCAACCAGCCCGAGGTTTGGGACGCCGGCTGCCACACGGATTTCCAGAGCCCCGAGCACAAGCGCTGAGTCAGTGATGCGTCGTGTGTTGGCAGCCATAATGATGCTTACGGTTGGTGCGATGGCTGCCTTGGCCGACTCTCAGCCGAGCGATGCGGTCGCCGAACGTCTTGAGAAAAAGATGGCCGAGGTGCGGCACGAGTTCAGCGACGTTGAGCACGTGTCGACAAGCGCGCTCTCGGAGACCCTGGAGGACACGTTGGTCATTGACGTGCGAAAAGCCGAGGAGTTTGCCGTAAGCCGCATTCCGGGCGCGGTTCACGCGCCGGACGCCGAAAGCCTTCTCGAAGTTGCCGGAACGGCAGGCGATCGTCCGATCGTGGTGTACTGCTCGCTCGGGGTGCGTTCCTCGATCGCGGTTCGTGAGCTCGAATCAGCAGGTTATGAGTCGGTATTCAATCTCGACGGCTCACTATTCCTTTGGGCTAATGAGGGTCGACCGCTCGTCAATGACGCCGGTGAGACCGATAAGGCGCATCCCTTCAATGCCTGGTGGGGACGTTATCTGGCGGGATTCCTACACGCCTACAAACCGGATTGACATGATCTGCGTCAATTTAGATTGACGGTTTTTCCCCTATAAGTGTACATTGAAGTTTACAGTCCGGTTGGAGTGGGGCTTCAGCCGGATTGGTGCACTTTTAGGGGACTACTGAATGAATGTGTGTTCGCGGCCGGGTTTGAGCCTTGGCGTTTTCCTGTTTTCGACCACTTTCGGTTTGTCTGCCCAGCCAGTCCAGGCGCAATCCAGTGAGGCGGAGTCTTCGCGGGTGGTTATCGACGAAATCGTCGTGACTGCCCGAAAACGCAAAGAACGAAACCAAGAGGTTCCCGTCGCCGTCAAAGTGCTCGATTCGGAGCAGCTTCGCTTACAGGGCTTTGACACGATCAGCGACTCGGGGCTACTGATCGCTGGGCTTACCTTCGATATTGGTGGGTTCGTACAGGACACGCGTCCGGCGATGCGCGGCATGCAGAACGAACGTGGGCGGCCGAGTGTTGCGATGCTGATTGATCACATCGATGCATCGACCGAAAACCTCAGCATCCCGGGTGGTTCGAGTGCGTTGTCCACGCGACTGCTCGACGTTGAGCGGATTGAGGTCGTCAAAGGGCCGCAAACACTGCTATACGGGCGCAACGCGTTTGGTGGCGCGATCAACGTGATTACTCGTCGGCCGACCTTTGAGTGGGAAAGCCGTGCGGGTGTGGAAGTGGGCAACGGCGGACGGCAAACCGTTGATGTGGGCGTATCCGGACCGATTACCGACAAGCTGGCGTTCCGCACTTCGGTCGCGAAGCACGACTTCGAGGGTTTCTTCGATAACCCGAACACCGGTGAGGATCTCGGCGCAGAGAACTCATTGGCGGGTTCGTTAGCGCTGCTGTGGACGCCATCCGAGCGACTCACCGTTTATGGTCGCTATCAGTATAGTGATGAGGACTACAGCCAACCCGCATCGGCGTTGGTGCCCTACAGCGATCGCCTGCCGGTGCCGGGCGGCACGTTTAGCGCAGGTCCTCCCGGTTCACCGCGACTGCCATGCCCTGAGGACTTGTCCGGTGCATCGCCACAGGTGTTCAATGCCTGTACGCGCGGCGTGGTGCTCGGCGAGTTGTCTGCCAGTGAGAGCGATATCGATTACTCGCTCGATCCTGCGACCGGTGCGCCGTTTGTCGGGCTGGAGCAGCGTCAGCAATTCGGCACGCTGCAGGTTGATCTTGAGCTTGCCAGCGGCACGTTGACCTACCTCGCGGGCTTCATGGAAAACACGAGCTACGACCGTGCAGATACGGACTACACCGACTTCGCGGTGACCGACCCGTTCGCGTTTTCGATCTCGACGATCAACATTCTCGACTACGACTTCAAACATCAGTCGCACGAATTGCGCCATGCTGGCTCGCGAGACCGCGTGAGCTGGATCGTTGGCGCCACCGCGTATCTTGAAACGGCGAAGCTTCGAAATGGTGCGCAGTTCTGGCTGCGTAATCCGAATTCATTCCTCGCCGGACCGCCGTTTGGACTATCGAACGCGCCGAACCCGGGTGCGATTGCCGATAACCCGCAGCGTCGTGAGACCGATCACTACTCGGCGTTCGCATCGTTCACATTCGACATCAACGACGAGTGGAGTGTGAGCACTGAAGGTCGCTACTCCATCGACGACATCGATTACACGGTACCTACCTGGAATCGCCAGCAGGTGAGTCTCCTGCAGCAGGTGCCGCTCGAGTTTTGTCCGCCTGAGACCGACGATCGCGATGTGCCGCAGTCACAGCGGTATCCAAATGTTGCGTACAACTGCTTCGTCAGTGACAGCGTCGAGAGCAACGTATTCACACCACGCGTCGCGGTTGAGTACACGCCTACAGATTTCTCGCTGTACTACGCCGCGGTTACGACGGGCTTCAAACCCGGCGGTTTCTCAGCGAATGAGGCGGTCACGCTCGAGGGTCAGCGCTACAACGAGGAGCGCGTGACCACCTACGAGATCGGCGCGAAGAACGACTTCCCCGAGCGGGGTCTCCGGCTGAACACTGCGATTTACTACAACGACTATCGTGACCAGCAAATCGGTGTGCAACAGCAGCCAGCGGGCAGCATATCGCCGATTCCCGGGATTACGAATGCCGGCCGCGTGGAGGTGTTTGGTGTCGAATTGGATGCCTCCTGGCGGATCAGCGACCGCTGGCACCTGACGGCAGGCTATGCCTATACCGACGCTGTGTTTGATGAGTTCATCCAGACAGCGGCGCACTCAACGACGTTGAACAAAGCCGAGGCCGGTAATATCGACGCCGACTTCTCCGGCAACCGTGTGGGCAAAAATCCACGCTATTCGTTGAATGCCTCGATCGACTACCGTCAGCGCCTCGGCGCCACCGACTTTGATCTTGTGACCAGTGCGACCGGTATCTACCGTTCACGTCGCTACATGGACGAGTCGAACCTCAACTATCTGCCCTCTTTCTGGCGTATGAATTTGGTCGCGAGCGTCGAAAGTGATCGCTACCAGATCACGGGCTTCATCGATAACGTGTTCGATGATGACTCGGTGACCAACGGGCAGCGCGTCGTGGATCTCGGCAACCCGGACGGGTTTGCGCCTGGGCGCGGTTATCTGTTGCACATGCCATTGCCGCGCAGCTACGGCGTGCGGTTCGCGGTGAACTTCTAGGATCGGTGCAAGAGGGTCGCAGGTCTCAGGCCTGCGGCACTCGAAATTGCGAGTACACGAATCGACGTGTGACGGGCAGTGGCTTGTCGACGTCTTCGAATTCACTCGCAGCGAAGGCGTCCAGTCGCTCCATCACGCGGACCAGCAACTCATCCGGTAGCACCCAGCTCTCAGCATCATCTTTTTCGCGTATCTGATCGAGCACTTGTCGTGGCGTCAGTTCGGTTTGCCACTCCGCGGCCGTGCGCTCATGTCCTTCATCAACCGGCTGTGCGCCGAGTTCGATCAGTCGCCCGACAAAGGCCCGCGCACCTGGCGGGGCGCTGATCTGTTCGCTGAGTTGTACTGCCGCCATCCGAAATTCGTGACGAATCTTGCCCGCAAAGGACTGCGGGTCGATCCAGTCACGCCCCAGCATTATGGTGCCGCCAGGCTTTGTGAGGCGTAGCAGGTTCGCTAACAAAGCTTGCCAGTCGGCAATGAGATGCAGCACATGCACGCACAGCACCGCGTCGAATACCTGTGGTTTGAACGGCAGGTGATCCAGATCGCAACGCACGAGATGCAGTCGACCGGTTTCACGATTGGATACTGTATTCAGTGCCGAGAGCATTTCGGCAGAGAGGTCTGCCCCTACGACTTCACAGCCTGCGGCCAAGGCGGGCAGGGCAATGCGGCCAGTACCCACACCGGGTTCGAAGAGCAGCGCGCCTTCACCAATTTCGTTGGCGATCACGCGACCGATTTCGGCAGAAACGGCCGGTGGGTGACCACGAACCGCGTCATAGTCGGTCGCGACCCGACGGTCAAAGCTGAAGTCGAGGCGCTGCTCAGGCACTGGTGACGCCCAGCGTGCCTGTCATTGCATCATCGGTGTCGGATCTGTCGCGCCGTATGCTTTGCGCTTGCGCTTGGAATACATCCGGTTTCAGTCCGAACAGGAGTGCTGCGGCAACGATGAGCAGGACTGACTCGAGCCCGAATATCGCCCAATAGGCGACTTCTGCTTTCAGGAGTCCGCTCGCAATAAGGCTGGTATGCAATGTGCCGGCGATTACTGCAGATAGCCCCATGCCTGCGGCCTGTGCCACGCCCCAGAGGCCCATATACATGCCGGTTGCACCGTCAACTGTCATATCCATCATCAGTGCGAGCGCACCGACGTTAAAGATGCCGGCACAGAACCCGAGATAGAACAGGGTCGGCAGCAGCAGGTTTTCAAGTTCGAAGAATCCGACAAACCCAAGCAACACGAAGCCGATACCCGCGCCTGTGCAGCCGATGAGCGTAGAGACGTGTTTTGGAACGCTAAACCCTGCGCTAATGGTCCCCATCAGCACCATACCGAACAAAATTCCGCCGCCCCAAATGGGTTGGAGTTTGCGGGTTTCACTAACCTGCATGCCAAAGACTTCCGCACCGAACACTTCGATCAAATTCTCCTGAAGGAAGATGGCGAAAATGGCGAGGCTGATGAAGATGAAGAAACGCCGCGTCTCGGAGTGGGCGCTGATCAGGCGAGCGGCGGAGGCAAGTGGATTGCCGGCGGGTGCGAGCGATCTCGCTTTATTGATCGCCGTCTGAATCTCCTCGGCGTTCATTCGGCGCTCCACGCCGACGAGGCCGATGACGACAGAGAGAATCACGATCGGTGGCGTGAGGTTGTAGAGCCTTTGCATGGTTTCCGGGGAAAACTCCGGTTGCACAGCGTTCATCACGATTGCGGAGAAGATCGTGCTCAGGATCATGACGACCCATACGACCGCGATCACGGTCGGGCGGTACTGTTTCTCGGTGACCTCTGCGATCAGCGAATGGTAGCTGTCTGCAATCACGGCCATGCATAGCCCAAACATAACGAACAAAGCTACACCTGCGATCATCGCGCCGGTTGATCCACCACCCATCGAAATGGTCACGGTCGGCAATGCCAGGAAAAGCAGGCTAGCCACTGCGCTTGCGCCCAGCAAGTAGGGCGACCGTCTGTACCCCATCACCGGGTGGCAATCGGCAATCCGGCCTGTAACGACCTGAAATGGCGCGAGGAAATAATGGATTGAAAGCAGGGACGACACGATGATTGCGGCAATGCCGAACTCCACAATCGCGACTCGATTGAAGTCGATTGTCAGCAACGCAAACATCCAGCCGACCGCCACTTTTGGTAGTGCAATCCTGAGTGTCCACAGGGCCATTTTCAGAGCCTTGAGCACTGTATTTCCCAGTCAGAGTCCCTAACCTCAAGTGTCAAGGAGCTGTGACTTAGTGTCAAGAAAACGTTACAGTGCTAAGCATTCTCTGCTTACTGCTTCCACCAATGCGACGCCAAGACGATCGCTCAGTTGCTGGTGTGCTTCGGCGATGTCGCTAAGCGATTCTGTCGCCACTGGTTGGCTGAGTAATTTTTCGATCGCCAAAGTAGTCTCGCCACAGGTGATTTGTCCGCTAACGCGGGTCCGGACTTCGCGCGAGACCAGTACCACGAAGTGTTCTTCGAGGACAAGATCGAGCCTGACCGAGGCTTTGTACGCATGTTCTGCCAGGTGAACCGCATCCCACTGGCCAGTGCGCGCAAACGTCTGACGAAGAATCGATTCAAGAAAATCCGGCGCATTGTCAGGCCAGTACGCGCTCGAGTAGGCGCGCAGTTCCTGTGTGGGCTCCAAAGCGAGCCATCGGTCCGTATCCAGGCCCGGAGCCGCGGTTATCGTGATTGCGAGCGTTTGGCCATTCGGGTCTGCGCTTGCACCAGTGTCGACTGGCATTAGCCAAAACACTTGCTTGGGCGGTGCATCGGACGTTAAGAGTCCACCACATGCAACGAGGCTGAACGAGACTAGCGCGACAAGGGCGGTACGTTGGATCGTTTTGAGTGGATTCATGGTCCAACCTCGAGGTCATCCGTGCTGGGTTTATAGATCAATTGTGAAGGATCCTCGCGAATGTCCTGAACGAGTTTTTGAAGCTCTCGCAGCGCTGCTCGTGTTTCGGCGATCAGCGCTGGTGTCTGCCCGAGACCTCCTCCCAGAAATGCCTTTAACTCGGGTTCGCTCTCGCCTGTTGCCGTATTCAACCTGGAGCTAATGGCGGCAAGGTCATCAGTCACCTGTTCCAGCGATGCCAGAATCGTTGGTACTCGCGATGATGAGGCGTCGATGACATCACGCAAGGCGCTCGCCGTGGTGGAGACTTCTTCCAGCGTCATCGCAAGTTGTTGTGGAAGATCGGCGAATGCCTCACTGCGTGCGGCGATATCGTCGGATACATCGGCGAGATTGGCGAGCGTTCTCGAAATCGCATTAATATTATCGGCGGTGAGAATGCGATTTAAGCGATTCAGCGCGACCGTGAGCTGGTCGGAGATTTCACCGCTGCTACTGATGAGCGATTCGAAATTGCCGGGACGGGCCGGAATGACTGGCACACCATCGATAAGTGCCGTGGGCGACAACGCCCTTGGGGGCATATCCGGGTCGGCGGTAAGGCCAATGAACGCTACGCCCGTAATGCCCTGCATAGAAAGCGTTGCATACGTCGCTGTACTCACTGGTGTGGACTCCGCAACCTCCAGAAACACATCCACCTCCCGATTCGATTGACTGGCAAGCTTAATTGCGGTCACCGTTCCCACGCGGACACCGAGGTAGGTAACCGGCGCTCCGATCGCAAGGCCGTTCACACTCTGTTCGAATGGCACAATGAAAGGGCGCGTGGTTTCGGTGCTGCTGTCATCCGCCAGCAGGAGCATCATCACGATGAAGCCCACGATTGCCACAAGCGAGAAGCCGCCTGCGATCAGATATTTGTTGTCATCGGTCATGCGGGTCGCTCGCGGTCATTGCACGCTGGGCGCGTGGGTCGCCAAAGTAACGTTGAATCCAGGGGTGGTCGATTTGGGCTATCTCGGTGGGCGGGCCGGTTACCGTTTTGCGGTCGACCAGCACTGCGATCCGGTCGCAAATGCCAAACACGCTATCGAGATCGTGCGTGATCATCACAACAGTCAGATCGAGACTGCGTTTCAAGTAGTCGATCAGTTGGTCGAATTCTGTTGCGGCAACGGGATCCAGTCCTGAGGTCGGCTCGTCGAGGAACAGCAGCTTTGGTTCGAGCGCAAGGGCACGTGCCAGTGCCGCGCGCTTCACCATGCCGCCCGACAACTCGCTGGGATACTTGCCGGCAGCTTGAACCGGTAGACCGGTCATGCGGATTTTGAGCACCGCGAGTTCAGCGCGCGACGCCGGTGACATTCTTGAGTGCAGCGCAATCGGTAACTCTACGTTCTGCTGGACGGTCAGTCCCGACAACAACGCGCCCGATTGAAAGAGCACACCCCAATCCTTCTCAGGTCCTGGCCTTCTAAATTGTATTTCCCGACCGAGTACCGTAATGCGCCCGGCATTGGGTTGATGCAGTCCGAGGATGCTGCGGAACAACACGGACTTGCCCGTGCCGGAGCCGCCGATCAGACCCATGACTTCACCGTGATTGACGGTGAGGTCGAGTTCGTCGTGGACACGATTAGTCCCGAACTGATTGATCAGTCCGCGGACTTCGATGATGTGATCATCATTCGCGGCTTCAGATGCCATAGCGAACAAATATCACGGTAAATATGCCATCGGCCAGAATGATCAGCGTGATGGACTGAACCACCGCAACGGTGGTGAGGCGGCCGAGCTCAGCGGCCGATGACTGTACTTGCAGCCCGCGAAGTGTAGACACCGCGGCGATGAGCAGCGCAAACACGGGCGCTTTAATCAGACCGGCAAATACGTCTGCTGAATCGACAGCGCTGGCCGCTCGCTGCACGAACTGCGACGGAGAAATATCCAGCACCAACTGGCAGAGTAGTGTGCCGCCGGCGAGTCCGGCCATGATGCCCAGTACCGTCAGCATCGGCAGCGCTACAGTCAACGCGGCGACGCGGGGAATAACCAGCACGTGATCGGGGTTCAATCCCATGACACGAAGGGCATCGGTCTCCTCGTTGAGGTTCATGACACCGATGGAAGCGGCAAAAGCACTGCCGGATCGACCTGCGACGATAATTGCGGTCAGCAGTACACCCATCTCCCGGACGATCGAGATGCTAACCAGATCGACCACAAAGATGGATGCGCCAAACTTTTGCAGTTGCGTTGCACCCTGATAGGCGAGTACCAGCCCCATGAGGGTACAAACGAGCAGCACGATGGGCGTCGCCCTGAAAGCCACTTGTTCGAACTGACTCAGAGTCTCCCGCCAGATGATGCGTGAGGGTTGTGTGATACCGCTGAATATGGCGCTTGCGATTCGTCCGACATCCGCAACCCCCGCGAGCGTTGACTCACCAACGCTCTCAACCATCGACTGTAGTCGTCCGGAAGCTCGGCCGCGAATGTCGTTCAACGGCGGCGCGTCTTCCAGTGAGGTGATGTTCTCAAGGAACTTGAAGTGCGCTTCCTTGAAGCCGCGGAAGCCGATCTCTCGCCCCTGATGCTTGATTTCCTGTGACTTGTGGAACAGCACCCAAGCGCCGGCGATATCAATGTTCTGCAGGCCGCCACAGTGGAATATCACTGATTCGTTTCCAGAGAAATCGACGTCTTCGAGGTTGGCCTCCAGCGACGGCACGTTGTCGAACAACCAATCTCCACGCAAACCGACCGCCAACTCGTCGGCGTCGCGCGCAATTGTCAGGTAGTCAGTCGCCATCGCGCTCGATACTAGCTCATATCTTCTCAGGGCAGGGCGAAACCGAAGTTAGTTCCTCTGAAATGGCAGACAGAAAAACTGCTTTGTCGCGGGAGGTTTTGCCTATGCATCATGCGCAGGAATTCTTTATGAGGATACGAACATGACGGACTACACCAAGATGCTCACCCCCGAGAACTGCGCTATCGCGTTGATCGATTTCCAACCCGCGATGTATCAAGGCGTGCAGAGTCACGACCGCCTTAGCGTGATGCACAACGTTCAGACGCTGGCACGCGCCGCCAAGCTCTTCAAGATTCCGACAATCCTGACTACCGTAGCGAAAGACAGCTTCTCCGGGCCGTTCATGCCCGAGGTGACCGATCTGTTTCCCGATCACGAAATCGTCGATCGGACCTCCATCAATTCGTGGTTGGATACCAACTTCCAGAAGGCGGTGGAAGCGACCGGTCGGAAGAAGATCGTCATCGCAGGTCTATGGACCAGCGCTTGCGTATCGTTCCCAACGTTCGACATGTTGGGGCAGGGATATGAAATTTACGTACCAACGGATGCTTGCGGCGATACTTCTTTGGAGGCGCATGAGCGTGCCGTGGCACGAATCACGCAAGCGGGTGCGGTGCCTGTCACTACCTTCCAGACTGTCTTTGAGCTCCAGCAAGACTGGGCGCGCAGCGAAACCTATGATGGCGTCATGGACATTCTCTATCAGCATTCGCCTTACGGCATTCAGGTTCGCTTCTCCAAGTGGGCGCTTGGCGAGCATGCTTCCGAGGGTTGAGCGAGTATTCACGCTATGGCCAACATTGAGATTACGAAAACGGAATCGGGCAGCAAGGGCCTGTTCGTTGCAGAAGTCGAGGGCGAGAGTGCCAAGGGCGAGCTCACGTTTTCCCGGATCAGCGAGGCGCTGGTAATTGCCGATCACACGGGCGTGCCCGATGCGCTTGCCGGGAAGGGTGTCGGCAAGGCATTGGTGAACTACCTGATCGGGGATGCCCGCGCCAATAACTACCGGATCGTGCCGCTGTGCCCGTTTGTGCGCGCGCAGAGCCTGAAACATCCGGAGTGGGATGATGTGATCGTTCGTGAGTGAGCAAATCACCACAATTCGCAAGGCGCTGAATTTTTTCAGACTGGGTCTGGCAATGTGGTTCGCATCGGTCGGGGTGGGGTTCGCGCAGAACACCACGCCCGACCAATTTGATATCGAACCTGATCTCGAATCGCCCGCGGTTGGGTTCTTTTCGACCGACTGGCTAGCGCTTTCGGGCGAAGTCCGAGAACGCGCAAGTTATGTCTCGGATGTTGAATACGATCCCAACAACCCGGACAACGGATGGTTCTGGACCCAGCGCCTCGCGCTCAATGGTGACTTTACGTTTACCCCCAATTTCCGCGGACGAGTCTCGTTGCTCAGCGCCGTGGTCGAAGGGATTGATGCGAATCCACTCGAGCGCAATCTCGCGGATGTTCAGGAAGGGTATCTGGAGTGGGGCAACCAGAATGGCTATCTGAGAGTTGGGCGACAGGTTGCAGGTTTTGGTTCTGCACGGCTGGTGAGCAACCGAAATGGCACCAACGTCAAGCGCGTCTTCGATGGCATCCGGGGTCACCTCATTGCCGGCGACGGGGAAGTCGACGCATTTGCCCTGCGTGAAGTTCGCGTGGAGCCCGAAGGGGTGTTCAATGACCGCAGTGATAATGGCAGTTTGTTGACGGGCATCTACGCCACCACGCCAGCGCCACTCGGCAGTCTTGATGTCTATTACCTCTACTCGGAGTTCGATAACAAACGAACGATCGAGAATATCGCGGATCAGCAGCGCCACTCGGTCGGGGTGCGAAGCTTTGGTGAACGCGGCAACGTGTTCTGGAACTGGGAAGCGGTTTATCAGTTCGGCGATCAGGGTGATCTCGATATTGCGGCCTGGACGCTGGCAACGAATACCGGATACCGATGGCTCGATGCGCCGTGGGAGCCAGAGTTCCTCTTGTCTACCAATATCTCATCGGGCGACAAGCGCCAGGGAGATGGTGAACTGAACACTTTTGATGCGTTGTATCCGCGCGGGAATTACTTCTCGCAGCTCGTGCTGCTGGGGCCGAGTAACTTCTTCAATTTCCATCCCATCATCAAGATGCATCCGCGTGAGGAAATCTTGCTGTTCTTTGACGTCAATTTCTATTGGCGCATGGATACGGACGATGGCATTTACGGGCCGGTTGCCAATCTCATTCGGCCGGGAGATGGTTCCGATGCGCGGCACGTGGATACATCGATTTCCGGTGGCATCGAGTGGGAGTTTTCAGAAGGGTTCTTCATGAGTGCGCTATTTACCCACGCCATGCCGGGAGACTTCATCGAAGATACGGGACCGAGCGCATCGATCGATTTCTTTGAACTGACGTTCGAATATCAGTTCTAGAAGTCGGTGCTCAATTCCCTTCCAGCTCAAACCGGAACCGATGCATCATGTCGGATTCCAGAGTCGGATTCCCGTCAACGACCCTTGGTCGGAAGCGCATCTTCTCCGCCGCCTTGCGAGCGGCTCGTTCGAAACCGCGGTGAGAGCTTTCGACGACTCGGATGTTAATGACGCGACCGGTCGGGTCGACATCGTACTGCACATCGACGTAGCCCTCGGTCTTGCGCGCGAGCATAGGCCCCGGGAATACCGGTGCGACGGCAGAAACCAGAATCGGTGCGTGGTCCGAAGCATTTCCAATAGGGTTGGGTGCACTCTGTACCGCGCCAACATCTATCCGTATTGAATTGAAAGCAGGCTTGGCAGGCACGACAGGTACTGGCGGGAGCGAAATATTGATCGTCCGAGCGCTGGGCACTGGTTGCGGCGGAGGTGGTGGCGTGGGCGCATCGGGCCGCGGCTCCGGCGGCGGCTCCGG
>CAWUIB010000017.1:0-32141 GCA_963922335.1 uncultured Chromatiales bacterium
GCCTCGCAAAGTTGTCAGCAGCGGCGTTCACTCGCTCAGCATCCGACAGGCCGGGCAAAGCGAGTATCAGCGACTTGATATCGGCAATTGCACCGGGAGCACATCGCAGCACCTGATTGCGTATTACCTGTTCCGCAGCCACAAGCGCTTGGTCACCGCTCACGCACTGATCCGCCAGACCAAGGGAATAGGCCTCGGCGCCATCAAATCGCGCCGCGGTTAACATCAATCGGCGACCCGCGGCATACCCGAGCTTCTGGATCACATAAGGGGCAATTTGCGCCGGGGTCAGACCGATGGCGGTCTCGGTGAGCGCAAACTTGGCATCCGCCTCAACGATTAGCATATCGGCGCAACAGGCAAGACCTAGCCCACCGGCCATAGCTGCGCCTTCAACGAGCGCAATCACCACTTGCGGCATTGCATTCACCGACTCAAAGATCCGTGCGCCGGACCTCGAGAGCTGCCTCAAGTCTTCTGCGGCGGTCTCACCGTCCAGGTTGCCCAGAGTCTTGAGCGCCTTAAGGTCACCACCGGCGCAGAACACTCCACCTCGACCACGCAACGTAATACCTCGGACCGACCGGTCGTCCCTCACAGCGTCCAACACCGCCTGCAAAGCACCGCTCAACTCAGCGGTGAGTGCGTTTCGCTTGGCAGGCTGGTTCAACCAGATCGTGAGCCAACCGTCACTGAGTTCGGTTTGCACTTCATTGGAATGGGAAATACTCACGTCACTTGCCTCACATACGTGCAATGCCAAAGGAGTTTT
The DNA here is from genome assembly GCA_963922335.1 of uncultured Chromatiales bacterium. Taxonomy (GTDB): domain Bacteria; phylum Pseudomonadota; class Gammaproteobacteria; order Steroidobacterales; family Woeseiaceae; genus CALBPI01. The sequence continues at coordinate 773 of CAWUIB010000017.1, forward strand.
CACGAACCTCCCGGTGGCGTGCCTCCCAGACGGTCGCCAACAGAAACCCGAGCGCCTTACGCGTCTCACGGGGATCGATCACGCCGTCATCAAGATTGTGTCCCGAGGTATAGAACGCGCTGGACTGGCCATCGAACAAGCCCGTCAACGCTGCGTTTTGTTGCCTCAGCATTTCACGATCCGGTTCAACACCCATCGCTTTCGCCTTCTGCTCCGCAACAATCTCCATGACGGTCGCGGCTTGCGCACCACCCATGACGCCAGTTGACGCGTTGGGCCAGAGGTATAAAAAGTCGGGATCGAACGCGCGCCCGCACATCCCGTAGTTGCCCGCACCAAAACTGGCGCCGATCTGAAATGTGATGCGTGGCACTTCGAGATTCGTCACCGCCTGAATCATCTTCGAGCCGTGCTTGATCATTCCGCCTTGCTCGTACTGAGTGCCGACCATGTAGCCCGTGGTATTGGACAGAAAAATCACGGGCAAGTCTGACTGATCCATCAGTTGCAGAAACTGCGTCGCTTTGGTCGCTCCATCGGGATCAATAGGACCGTTGTTTCCGATCAATCCGCACCCATAGCCCATAACATCCGCGGTGCCACATACCGTCGAGACACCGTAGCCGGGTTTGAAATCCAGAAACTCGGACCCGTCAACAATGCGCGCAATGGCTTCGCGGACGTCATAGGGAATGCGGTAGTCAACCGGCACGACACCCGCGATTTCATCGGGATCGTAGTGCGGTGCATTAAAGTCGTCGACGGGTGGCAGAGGGCTGCGCTGATTCCACTTGAGTCGGCGAACCACCTCGCGCGCCATCAGCATAGCGTCGTTATCGTCCTCGGCGAGATATTCGACCAGACCTGACGTACTGGCATGCATCTCAGCGCCCCCGAGCTCGGCGTCGGTGGCGATCTCACCCGTTGCTGCCTTGAGCAGTGGCGGCCCGGCAAGGAATGCTTTGCCGTTTTTCTTTACCGCGACCACGTAGTCGCTCATCCCGGGCATGTAAGCGCCACCCGCGGTCGACGAGCCGTGCAAGACCGTGATCACCGGTATGCCCGCTTTAGACAATCGGGCCAGACCGGCGAACAGACTGCCGCCAGCCACGAAACCGCCCACGGTGTAGTTGATCAGGTCGCCACCGCCGCTTTCGACGAGATGAATGAACGGCAACTTCTGTTCCAGTGCAATGCGTTCAGCACGAATGATTTTGTAGGCCGAAGCCTCGGTCAGTGTGCCCCCTTTGATGCCGCTATCGTCGACGACGACCATCGCGCGTACACCGCGCACAAAGCCAATGCCACATATCAATGTGGAGCCCGGTATTGATTTCGCCTCATCCTTCGAGTCGAGCAAGTAACCCGAAATATTGCCGACCGCTAACCATGGCATGCCAGGATCAAGCAGGCGCGCCAGGCGCTCGCGCGGCGTAAGTTGCCCACGCGCCTCAAAGCGCGGCTTGCGCTGTTCTGAAATCGTGCCTGCCCTCGCATTGAGTTCCTGCAGCTTGGACACGAGCGACAGCATGTCGCTTCGGTTCTGCTTAAAAGTCTCCGACGATGTAGAGATGCGCGACTGGATAACGCTCATTGAAGGCTCCGGGCGAGTTCCGATGGAATCGGGATAGGTGTTTCCAAGAGAATCTGGGCATAGGCTTTGCCTTGGGGGTCATTTCGCAAGCTAGCCATGCCGCCACCGCCCAGCACGTTGTGCAAAACGATATTCATCGCGCTCGTGCCGGGCAGAAAGAATCGCTCGATCCGCTCGGCACCAAAATGCGAGAATCGAGCGCCGATTTCAGATTCGCTGAGTGCCGCCCAAATCCAGGGCATGTAGTCGTGGTGTCGCGGCAGCAGGCCGATATTGGCGTTATCACCCTTGTCGCCGGAGCGGCCCCACGCAAGCGCCCGCAAGGGCAGGCTTGCATCTGCGATGCCAACTGGTTTGGAAGGCGCCTTTCTGATCACATCTCCGACGGGCGTGCCCTCACCCATCGGAACCTCGACCTCACGGTCAACGATGCGCACGACAGGTTTGACCTGCGCTCTTGGCAACAAGAACGAAAGTAGCCTGACGACCGGCGAAGGTCTGGGACGGTTGCCACCAAATACGGTAAGACCCGGTGGGGCCGCCAAAGCCAACCCGATTGATTCCTTAAGAATTAGCCCTGCCGCACGAGGATTTTCATGCTTGACCGCGAGTTTCAACGCCACGTCTTTGGCATCCAGTTCCGTGTTCGCCGCACCGAATGCACTGCCATCGCCGACCACCTCGATAGCAACTTCGTCGAAGTCGGGCGCATCAAGTTTCTCGAGCTTGTTGCGCGCACGTTCGAGTGTTGTCGCCGCAAAGGCTCTCGCCTTTCGTGGGGCTTGCTTACCGATGAAGAAAAAACTGCCGACTGCACGCCAACCGTCCGAGAACGTCACACTGACCTTGAGGCTGTCGGGAGCCGGCCGACCCCTGGCGCCGTTCACCGCAACTCGATCAGGCCCGGCCTGCTCCAAGGTCACCTCAGAAAAGTCACAAACCACATCCGGAAGTACATAGGCCCGTGGATCTCCAATCTCATAAAGCATCTGCTCGCCCACTGTGGCCGGCGTGACCGCTCCACCGGTCCCGGACGGCTTGGTGATCACGCAACTGCCATCAGCCGAGATCTCTGCAATCGGATAGCCGACGTCCACCAACGAATCGGCAACCGCTTCCCAATCAGTAAAGTTGCCGCCACTCGCCTGCGGACCACACTCGATCAGGTGACCGGCAAGACTCGCCGTTGCCAGTCGATCCCAATCATCGAGCGCCCAATCGAACGCGTGTAAACACGCACCCAGGGTGACTGCGCTGTCAACGCCGCGCCCTGTGACTACGATATCAGCGCCCGCACGCAGCGCCGCGGCCACTGGCTCCGCACCTAAGTAAGCATTGATCGATAGCACACGATCGGGCGCCGGGAACGGCGTATCGGTAAACATATCTTTGTGATGGGCAGCCGCAAGTTCAGCCGCTCGATCGACAAGATCATCCCCAAGAACAACCGCGACCGTAAGATCTAATCCCTGTTCATCGATCAACGATTCGATCGCCGATGCGCACGCGCCTGGATTCATGCCACCGGCGTTCGAAATGATCTTCACACCCTGTCGGGCGATCTCGCTGAGGTTCGGTGCCAGCACAGCGTCCACGAAATCCGTCGCAAACCCACCGCCAGCGTCTTTCGCCCGCGCACGCGCCATGATGGAGAGCGTCACTTCAGCGAGATAGTCGAACACGACGTAGTCGAGATCTCCGGCCCTAAGCAATTGAGGTAGGGCCATATCCGACTCACCCCAGAAGCCGCTCGCCCCACCGATTCGTACCCTCTTTTTCGTGGATTTGACTTGATTCACACGAATAATGATTGACACTCATTATTTACAAGTCAAGCTCATTTTGCGATAAAGGCGACATGAACAATCCATTCGAAACCGAAGAGCGACAGGCATTTCGCGAAACCATCCGCAGTTTCGTCGCGAATGAGATCACGCCGTTTGCAGATGACTGGGACGAAGCCGGCGAGATCCCCTGGGCATTGCATGAAAAGGTCGGTGCACTCGGGGTCTTTGGATTTGGAGTGGATGAACAGTATGGCGGCCTCGGTTTCGATGATTGCTTCATGCGCGCGGCCTACTCTGAAGAAATGGCGCGCTGCGGTGCGACGGGCGTGAGCGCCGCACTCGGAGGACGGTCGATTTCCATCGGCCCGATTGCGACACTCGCCAACGACGACATTCGAAACCACTGCCTACCGGAAATCATTGCGGGTCGGCAAAGCTCGGCTTTGGCCATCACCGAGCCCGGTGGCGGGTCCGATGTGGCCAACCTCAAGACCACGGCCGTGCGAGACGGTGATCAATATGTCCTGAACGGCTCGAAGACTTTCATCACCAGCGGCATGACCTCGGATTATTTCGTGGTGGGTGCGCGTACCGGTGGCCCCGGCATTACCGGAGTCTCGCTGTTCTTCGTAGAAGCAGACACCGACGGATTCTCGCGAACGCCCCTGTCCCGAAAGATGGGTTGGTGGGCCTCGGATCAGGCCACACTCTATTTCGACAATTGCCGCGTGTCGGCGCGCAATCTGATGGGCGCAGAGAACAAAGGGTTCCTCGCCATCATGAACAACTTCAACTACGAACGACTGAGCATGGTCGCCGGTATGCTGGGCATGATGAAGGTGTGTTTCGACGAATCAGTCGAATGGGCAAAAGAGCGCGAGACATTCGGCAAACCGCTGATTACCCATCAGGTGATTCGACACAAACTGGCGGATATGTCGGCGCGCATCGACATGATCGAGGCCTACCTGAACCACATCTGCTTTGCCGCGAACGAGGGTGAGATGCCGGTCGCGCAGATTTCGAAAGCCAAATTCTCCGCGTCGAAAGCGCTGGAGTTCTGCGCGTCAGAAGCGATGCAGATTCTGGGTGGTGCCGGCTACCTGCGCGGCAATCCAGTCGAACGTATGTATCGCGAGGTCAAGGTACAGGCGATCGGAGGCGGCTCGGAAGAGATCATGCGTGACCTCGCCGTTCGCCAGATGGGACTGTAGCGCCATGACCTCAGTGACGCGTCGTGAGCGCGTAGAGCAGAAAGAACGCGCCATACTTGAGGCCGCAGCGCACGCATTCGTCGAGAGTGGCTACGATGGCGCCCGAATGGCTGATATCGCTAAACGCGCCGGCGTCGCGGAAGGCACGGTCTATCTCTACTTCAAAACCAAAACGGATTTGATGCGTGCTTTCGTCGCTGACTTCTGGGGCGATCTCACGCAGCGTGCGGAGCGGGCTGTCGCTGACCGCGAGGAGACTTTTGAAGCTCTCGCCGCACTTGCCGCGATGCATCTTCACAACCTGATTGAACGTTTCGATGTCGTTGAATTAACCCAGTCCGGGCGTGTGCGCCGGGGCGATACGCCGGGTAATCGTGAATTCATGAAGGCGTATGTGGCCGTGTTCGATCGAATCTGGCGACGTGGTATGGATCGTGGCGAACTCATCGACACAGCCATTCACTGGCAAGCGCGAGATATTTTCTTCGGCAGCCTCGAGTATGCAGCGCGCACCATCCGTCTGCACAGCGACCGCACACAGGGCTCGGTCGTCGACAACCTGATCGAAACCCTCAAAAAACGCTACGCGATCTTGTCAGAGGAAAAACCAACAACGCAAAAAAGTGAACGGCTGCTCCAGAGACTGGAAGCAGCCGTCACACGCTTGGAGGGAGCGCCGAAGCGGTAGTTGACCCAGGCTTACGCCTCGCGCAACTGATCTCCCAGCGGCAGACGCGTTATCAGCTTGCCGGTCGCGGCAAATATTGCGTTGGTTACCGCTGGCGCTACCGGAGGCAGACCTGGCTCACCGATACCGGTTGGCGCCTCACCTGACGCGACGATATGCACGTCGATCTCTGGCATTTCATTGATGCGTAGCGGGCGGTACATGTGGAAGTTCTGCTCCCGCACGACACCGTCATCGAGATGCACCGCTTCGCGTAAAAACGCACCGAGCCCCATTCCAATGCCGCCTTCAACCTGTGCCTTGATGACATCAGGGTTGATCGCGACACCACAGTCCACAGCAGCGACCACACGCTCGACCTTCGGCATACCATTCTCGATGCGGATATCGGCAATCTGCGCCACGTAGCTGGAGAACGACTCGTGCACGGCAACGCCTCGGTAGACGCCCTCACCTACCGGTTGGCCCCAACCCGCTTTTTCTGCAGCCAGTTGCAAAACCCCACGATGACGCGGGTGATCCTTCAGCAACTCCATACGATAGGCGACAGGGTCCTCGCCAGCGAGATTCGCTAGCTGGTCGATCATCACTTCCGCCACCCAGCCGTTGTGCGTGTGTCCGACGGAGCGCCACCAGAGCACCGGTATGCCGACACGCGCGAGCTGAAGCTCAACGCGCACATTGTCGATCGCATACGGCACCTGCGCTGCGCCCTCAACCGCACTGCTGTCGATGCCGTCCTTTATCGAGGAAGACTCAAACGGCGTGCCGACCATGAACGAATGCGTAACGACGCGATGCTGCCATGCGACCGGCTGTCCGGCCTCGTCGATAGCAGCTCGAGCGGTGTGGTAGCCCATCGGGCGATAGCGACCGGCTGCCATATCGTCTTCACGCGTCCAGATGAGTTTCACCGGATAGGCACCACCGGTCGCCTTGGCGATCGTGACAGCCTCTGCGACGAAATCGCTGTCCGGTACGGCGCGCCGGCCGAAACTACCACCTGCAAACTGGGTGTGAATGTGAATCGACGCCATGGGCAGCCCGGTGATCTGCGCGGCCGCGCCCTGATCCAGCGTTTGGATTTGCGAACCCGTCCAGATATCGCAACGGTCCTCGGCAAGCTCAACGACACAGTCCATTGGCTCCATCGTCGCGTGCGCGAGATAGGGCAGCTCAAACGTTTGTTCAACGACCTGACTGGCGTTCGCGAAGGCGGCCTCGACATCGCCGTCATCGCGCGCCCGCGGGGCACCGTCGGCCTCGGCTAAGGCTTTAAAATCAGCCAACAACGCATTGCTGCCGCGAGTCTCTGCGTTCGACTCGTCCCATTCGATATTCAGCGCATCGCGCGCTTGTTTTGCCGTCCAGAAGCTATCGGCCAGAACAGCAATCCCGCGCGGCACTTCAACCACGTCTACGACGCCTGGCATCGCGCGAGCTGCGGTGTCATCGAAACTAGCGGCGATGGCGCCGAACTTAGGCGGATGTGCGATCGCGGCGTAACGCATCCCGGGACGCACGATATCGATCGTGAATTGCGCACTCCCGTCGGTCTTGGCTGCGGAATCCAGGCGAAATTGTCGCGTACCGATCAAGCTGAAATCGGCCGGGTCTTTCAGTGTGGGCTTTTCAACGGGCTCCAACTCAGCGGCCGCTGCAACCAACGCGCCGAATCCACTCGACTTGCCGCTGCCGGCATGACTCACCAATCCGCTCGCCACCGTAATCTCACTCGCGGGCACACCCCACTCTGTTGCCGCAGCGCGCACCAGAAGGTCGCGTGCCGCAGCAGCAGCGTTTCGAAGCTGATCCCAGCTATTGGCCATCGCCGTGGAACCACCGGTGCCCTGCACGCCGAACAGCAGGTTCGCGTAGCGCTTCACGTCGGCCGGCGCGAACTCCGTAGCCATCTGCGACCAGTCCGCGTCGAGCTCTTCGGCCACAATAGTAGGCAGTCCTGTCGTGACACCCTGACCTTTGTCGAGGTGCTTGACGATGACGGTGACCTTGTCGTCGGTACCAATGCGCACGAAGGCGTTCAGATCCGTCGCGACGACGTCCGATGATGCTGTCGTTTCCGTCGCCGCCGGTTGCTCGGCTCGATCACTGCAACCGACCAGCAGGCCGGCCGTACCCAGACTGGTGGCAGCGAGAAATCGACGGCGGCTGAATTTGGGCGTCGCTAACGCTGATGACATCCATTTCTGCATGACTCAACCCTCCAACTTCTCGGCTGCCGAGTGAATCGCAGCTCGAATTCGGTGATAGGTAGCACAACGGCAGAGATTGCCTGCCATCGCGCGATCGATGTCCTCGTCGGTCGGTTTGGCATTCTTCTCAAGCAAGGCCGTCGCACTCATCATTTGCCCCGATTGGCAGTAGCCGCATTGGACGACGTCGAGGTCGCGCCATGCCTCTCGAATCGCCATCGCTTCGGGCGAGCTGACGCCCTCGACTGTCGTGATCGACTTTCCGGCGACCGCACTGATCGGCAAGCTGCAGGAACGCACAGGCTGCCCTTCCAGGTGCACCGTGCACGCACCGCACTGGGCGATACCGCAACCGAACTTACTACCGGTGAGGCCCAGATCCTCGCGCACCACCCACAAGAGCGGCTTGTCGCCAGGCACATCTACTTCACGGCTCTCGCCATTCACCTTGAACTCGTATTTCACTGGACCCCTCCCTGCGACTGGAAATCGCTCGTCATTTACGCGATGCGCCGCGTGTTAACTCCGGTTGCCGACGTTAGCACGCCGAACAGGTCTTTGGGGTCGTCAGGGGTGAACACGATGTCACTCTCCTGGCCGATGCCAAGTTCCCGTGCTTTGCTGAAGACACAACGTAGCACTGAGTAGTCCTCCAGCGCGAAACCGACTGAGTCGAATAACGTCATGTCGTCTTCAGAGGTACGCAACGCCACGTCGCCGTTGAGCACCTGCCACAGTTCTGTCACCGGCGTGTCAGGATCAAGTGCCTGAATTTCGCCTTCAATGCGAGACTGCGGCTCGTACTCCACCGCGATCTTGAGATCAGCCAGCATATCCGGCGCCAGCTCCGTCTTGCCTGGGCAGTCTCCGCCCACCGCATTGAAGTGCACGCCGGGGGTTAGGTGTTTGCGACTGACGACCGTGCGATTCGCCTTATCAGCGGTCACCGTCGAGATGATGTCTGCACCCTCGCACGCGATATCGATGGTCTCACACCGCACGAGCTTCACAGGATGACCCGCCATGTTGCGTTCGTACTTCTTGATCGCCTCGGCGTCGACATCGAAATAACGGATTTCACGCACACCCAGGCAATGATGGAAACCATAGGATTGGAATTCCGCCTGACACCCCGTACCGATCAATGCCATGACAGGCGTTTCCTTGCGCGCGAGCAATTGCGCCGCGAATACGGAAGTCGCGGCGGTGCGGATCGCGGTCAGCAGCGTCATTTCGGACAACAGAACCGGGTAGCCGCTCGAGGTGTCCGCAAGCGCACCGAACGCCGCAACCGTCAGCTTGCCATCGCGTGGATTGCTTGGATGACCGGTCACATACTTGAAGCTGTAGCGGTTGGCATCGCTAACCGGCATCAGCTCGATCACACCGTGCGGATAGTGATGTGCGACACGGGGCGTCTTATCGAAATCGTTCCAGCGACCGAAGTCCGCCGCCAGGCAATCGATGGTATCCGCAATGAGCTGATCGAGCCCAACCCGGCTCACCAGGTCGCAGATATCCTGCCGTTCTAACAGTAAAGCCATAGCGTCCCTCAAAAGCTTAGATGTAGCACGCTATTATCGCAGAACTGGTGTCTAAAATCAGTCGACGATCACCTGATGGGCACGGGTTTCCTCGACCAGATGCTGCACAACATAGCGCAGCGCTGTATGCTCATCTGCACCCTCGCTGATGGCTTGCTCGAAGCAGGCAACCTGCTGGTGCGCACTACTGCCACGGGTCAGGATGTTACGCAGCGAGGTGACCTCCGGGACGCAGTTGAGCGCCTCGGCATCTTCGGCGACGAGATCGAGTAATTCATCGAGCAACTCGTCGAAAGCGGTCACGCTACCCTTGGCGAGGTCCACCATGCCGGCATCGAATCCGTAACGTACGGCGCGCCAACGGTTCTCCTTGATCAGCATCGGCGAGTAAATCCGCCAGCGCTGATTGTGGGCACGCAATCGATACATCATTCGCACCAGACATGCGTAGAGCGCCGCGATTGCCACGGCGTCATCCAAACGCGTGCACACATCGGTAACCCGCATTTCCAGTGTCGGAAAACGCACGCTAGGGCGCATGTCCCACCAGATCTTGGAGGCATCTTCGATGAGTCCGGCTTGTGTGAGGACATCCACATGCCTGCAGTATTCCGCATAGCTCGCAAAACGCTCGGGAAGCCCGGTCCGCGGCAATGCGTCGAACACAGTCAGCCGATAGGACTTCAGTCCGGTATTACGACCATCCCAAAATGGTGAAGACGTGGACAGCGCGAGCATATGCGGCAGGAAATAGCTCAACTGGTTTTGCAGGTCGATACGCATGTTGTCCTCGGGCACACCCACATGCACATGCATTCCGCAGATCACGAGTCGCCGAGCCGCGGTTTGCATCTCTGCGGCGAGCGCGTTGTATCGAACCCCGTCCGTATGCTTTTGCTGCCACCACTGCCCAAAGGGATGACTCGACGCGGCGATCGGTGCCAGACCATATTCGCCGGTGATGTTAATGATGGTGTCTCTGAGTCTGCCAAGGTCTTCGCGCGCTTCGGCAAGGCTGCGGCAGACTTTGGTGCCCACCTCGATCTGCGATCGCAGAAATTCGGGGCTGACCTGACCCGGCGCCACATTCTGGCAGTCGGTGAGCAACCCCTCCGGCGGATCGGTCACCAGCGTGCCGGTCTCCTTGTCCACCAGCAGGTATTCTTCCTCAATCCCCAACGTCAATTCCGGAAATTCAGCTCGCACGCTGCACCCCCCAAGTCCCCGCAGTCTCCAAAAAATCCACCGCGCTAGTCGCGAACCGCGGTGCCCCTCCCTCGGTCGCCGCTGAGAGCCTCGGCGGTGGTAAATCAACGAACGGCTCGAGTGCCCTCGCAAGGCGGTCCGCCCAGAGCTGAACGCCCGACGTCTCTGCCAGATGATCTTGCCGTATCTCGATCGAGATATTCGCAAACCCCTGACGCTCTGCGTGGAAATCGACCGAGAAGTCCTGAATCGCACGACCCGAATACGGCTCATTCAAACCGATGTGAATGCCGTTCTCACGCCTCAGTGTGTCGGCCGCAGCAACTGCTACTCGATCATCGACGTCCCACATAACGCCAGCATCCCAGGGCCTCGTGTGCTCACCGAGTTGTGGAGTGAAGCTATGGATCGCAACATAGAGCAAGTCGGTATCGCGCTGCGCCATGGTTTGCAGCTGCGACTCAATCAACGCATGCAGCGGTGCGTAAATACCGCGCACACGCAGGTCGCGGTCTGCTGCTGTAATGCCATGGTTCGCAGTGACACTCACCCCGTCAGCGGTAGGCAGGAAGAGTGTCGGATCATCAAGACGTCGGTTGCAATCAATCACGATGCGCGAGTAGTGCGCACAGATTGCCGGTGTCGCAAGTCTTTCCGCCAATGCAACCGTCAGGGCTCGCGAGCCCAGATCCGACCCATAGTGTGTGCGCATCAGAGGTTCCGGATAGAATCCGACCAGATGCGAGGGTATGCCCACGCCCGCGTGTTCGCATACAAGCAGTGTTGCCTGTTCCGACGTTGGATTCAGGATCTCCGCGACGTTTTCCGCAATCGATTCAGCGCCACGGTCCGGGCCACTCACAGGCCAGCTTGGAAATTGGTCATGCCTTGGAGTCTAGAGGCTGGCGATCCAACCCTGCAAGCACTCAGGCCTGAGCGGGCACCGCCGGGGTCCACGGAGAGAACTCATCCATAGATTTCGGTGCCGCGATGTCGAATCCCTGCACCAAATTCACGCCCATCGATGGCAGCGCCTGACGAATGACCTCAGTCTCTACATGTTCGGCCACGGTCTCGATCCCCATCGTCTGGGCAACCTGTGCGATCGCGGCGACGACGCTGCGGTCGACAGGGTCTGCCGCGACGTTTCGAACGAATGCACCGTCTACCTTGACGTAGTCCACGGAGAGGTTCTTGAGGTAGCCGAAAGAACACAGTCCGCTACCGAAGTCGTCCAGTGAGAATTGGCAGCCGAGCGAAGACAGCTCGCTCATGAAATGGCGCACGCGCGCCAGATTCGCGATTGCGGCGGTTTCTGTGATCTCAAAGCACACCGCACCTCTGCAAAGCGGCGTCGCTTGCAACTGATCACGTACGAACTCCAGGAAACGATCATCGCTCAGCGAGTTACCCGACAAATTGATCGAGAGCGTGTAGCCCGCTTGCTCATTTGGATCGCCCTGATCTGCATGCGCCAAAGCGTGCTCCACCACCCAACGATCGACGGCCGGCATACGATCATAGCGCTCAGCGGCAGCGATGAATGTGCCAGGCAGTACCAGCTCACCATCTTCATCGACCATTCGCAGCAGCAACTCGTAGTGGTTGCAATAGCGCGTTTCGCCGTCGTCCCCGATCCGCACAATCGGCTGGTAGAACAGCTTGAACCGATCATCCTCAAGCGCCCGATCAATCCTCGTCAGCCAGTGCATCTGCTGGTGATGCGCGGTCGTCTCGCCTTCAACGTACAAGTGCACACGATTGCGACCAAGATCCTTGGCCGTGAAGCACGCGACATCCGCTGCGCTAAGCACGGCACCGACGGAAGCTGAATGTTGATCCAGGGCCACGACGCCAATGCTGACTTGTACGGTGTGACCTACCTGCTGCCACTCGAAACGGAAACTCTCGATACTCTGGCGCAGCGATTCCGCGATCTCGAGTGCCGATTCAACGCTCACGTTGCCGAGCAAGACCGCAAACTCATCGCCGCCCAATCGCGCGACGGTATCGTGCGTCTTGACGCATGTCTGTATCCGTTCGCTCAACTGGCGAATCAACTCATCGCCTGCGGTATGTCCGAACGTATCGTTGACGAGTTTGAACTGATCGAGATCAAGATAAAGCAGTGCATAGCTTTCACTGCGATGACTGCGTGCTCTGGCAAGCGCACGCTCGAGCACATTGGTGAATTCGAGTCGGTTGATAAATCCGGTCAACGCATCGTGTGACGCCTGGTATGACATCTTGCGTGACAAACGACCTTCGGCGGTGACGTCATGGAACACCATGACCGCGCCAACGATGCTGCCAGCGTCATCGCGAATCGGCGCGGTGTTGTCCTGCACGGCGACGTCTCGCCCTGCGCGGTCAATCAGTAACGTCGGACCGTGGTTGGCAATCGACCGCCCTTCGTTGAGGCAACGTACGATCGGATTATCCAGAAGCTCACGAGAGTGCTCGTTCACCAGCGTGAGTACCTCTTCGACCGGTTGGCCGACCACCGCCCGCAGGCGCCATCCGGTCAGCGTCTCGGCCACCGGGTTCATGTACTCGATGCACCCGTCCTCGTCACAGGCGATGACGCCATCTGCGATCGACTTCAGCGTGACTTCGGCACGTTCTTTTGCGGCAAAGACCGCTCGCTCAGCACGCTTGCGCTCGGTGACATCGCTTATCGTGCCTTCGACGTACGGCGCCTGCCCTGGCTCCTCAACCAACCGCGCATTCTCCAGGACATCGATAACCTCGCCATCCCGGCGCTGCATCTGCGATTCGAAGCCAGTCACTCGATCCGACTCGCGAATCCGCTCTTCGAAGCGTCTGCCGTCTTGTTCGCGAACATAAGCTGAGCTGCGAGTAACCTGATCCAGCAATTCTTGCTCATCCGTATAGCCAAGCAAACGCACCATCGCCGAGTTGGCGGCGAGCAGCTGGCCTTCGGGAGTGGCGATGTAGACGCCTTCTACAACGTTGTTGAACAAGCTCGTGAAGCGACCTTCGCTCGCATTCAGTGCCAGCTCGCTTCGCTCACGTGCGACCGCGAGCGCCCCGAGGCGGGCGAGACTGTTCAAGGCATCAAGTTGTTCTGTGTTGGGTTCAGAGAATTCACTGAAATACAGATCCAGTGTGCCTAGTGCACGACTCTCCGCATCATCAAACGGTACTGACCACACGGCGCTGACACCAAGCTTCTCGGCGAAATCGAGATGATCCTGCCAGGCGTGATGGGCGCTGATCTCCTTGGTAATCACTACCTTGCGAGTCGCCATGGCGACCCCGCATGAAAGTCTTGCATCGGCCAGTGCTAATCTGCGGATCGCGTTGAGTTCGAGTTTCGCAAACGCAGGGGCACATTGGAGTTCGAGATGTTGCTGGTCGCCGCTCACCAACATGATCGTACTGCGTGAACCGGGCACTACCCGCTCGGCGGTGCGACAGATCGCCCGCAGCACTTTGGCCAAAGGCCGGTTGGTCGCGATCATTTCGAGCAGCTTCTTCTCGCTGTACTCAATGACCTCTCGCTGTTTGCGATCAGCAATGCTGGTAATGCTCGCGCGAACCAGTGACCGTCCAACCGCAGGCAGGTTGGAGAGCCGAACCTCGCACTCGAGCTCTCGTCCCTCGCGGGGGCGGTAGACCCACTCGAAGATAGGTTGCTCTCCGTCCAGCGCTTTTTGCAGATAGGCATCGATGCGGCTTTGCTCAGCATCTGGCGTTGCATCGGGAGACGCATCTCGCAGCCCGAAAAATCCATTGGTCAGGAGGCGCTGGCGCGACAGGTTAAAGAACGTGGTCGCTTTCTCGTTAGCATCCACAAATCGGTTCTGACGTACGTCGTACACCAGGATCGCTTCCGGCGCGTGCTCCACCAACGCACGGTAGCGTTCGTGGTTTTCGCGTGCGGCGCGATCGGCCGCAACCCGTGCACTGACGTCTCTCAGACACAGCACGTAATCGCCCGCGGCGAACGCGCTCAAATGGGTCGCGGTGACCTCAAGCTGAAACGCTTTGCCGTTAGGTCGGCGCGCCTTGAGCGTGCCCGACTGAATATTGGGATGAGTGTCCTCGAACGACACCAGGTAAGGCGCGAGGAAGGTCGGTACAGCGACACCCTCGGGGATCGGCAAAACCGCATCCAGCATTTGGCCAGCAAGACTGCGCGCTTCCGGGATAAAGAACCTGACGGCCGCACGGTTGGCGAACTGGATCTCGCCCTCGCGGCTCACTGTGATCACCATATCCGCGACGTTGTCGAGGACGGCTTTCAGGTCATCGTCGTGGAGCCCCTGGAAACGAGCGCGAATACCGCTGCTCGAGGTTAGCGTTTCCGTGGGGTCCGGCGCTGCCGGCACAACCGGCTCTGCCGCCGGGCGTTGTGACGAGTCGCCGTGCCGATAAATCGCCTCGTGGATACTGGTGTTGTCGCCGTCTAGCGCCCCATAGAACTCGCTGATGATCTCCAGAAGATCACCGAGTTGCAGACTACCCTCTGCATCGTTGGGCTGCGTAGCCCGGGCCAACTGCGATTTCAAAATGGGATGCACAGTGCGCACTCCCGCCCTCCGGCGCTGAATCGTTGTCTTGGATCCCTATACGTTGCTCACTGCGCGAGAGCGCAGGACGCCGGCTTTCCCTTGCCTTGGGAATTGCGCTCTACCGACGCTTTCCCCATGACTAGCACGGTACTCGGTTCGGACTTGTCGAACCGTGAGCCAGCTCTCGTTTTGGCGCACTGTGGGAAAATTTTCCCGCCCGTACTGCCGACGACATCTCGCCTAGGAAATTGCTTATTTATCAGGCCTCTGGCGATGATTCTTCAGGAGAGACAACCTCATCGATACCGCGTATCTCGTCTGCTGCGGGCTGTGACGACAGCACCTCCACCCCAGCATCGAGCAACTTTTGGATATCTCCCGCATCCGCACCTGCGCCGACCTGAACCGGCACTGCCATCGCACGGGTAAACGGCCTTGAGTCCCGCTGCCCCGTCATTTGCAAATGTAGATAGGCAAGGCCCTGATCCTGTGGGGTCACCACAATATCGACAGTAACTGGCGTCGATCCCGCGGCGAGCTCAATTTGCTCCGGGGTGTTCTCCGACAATGCCAGAGGCCCGCTCGCTGAGGACAGGAGCGCCAAGGGCTCTGAACCCACGCCCTCGACAGTCAGAGAGACCGTCAACGGATCACCCACCGCCGGTTCCGTGTCGAAGCTATAGGCGACAGAAATCGACGCGGGGTCTGCGGATTCGGCCGCAATGGATGACACAGTAATCTCGGGCGCTTGGGTCTCGACCGGCTCCGCATCGATCTCCAAAGATCCCCCGCCACACCCTGCCAACACCGCAACACCGAGAGAAAGCGCAACGCCATGGCAGTGTCTTTTCCGATCCATATGATCACCCGAATCAAGTCATTGTCGATGCAGGCAGACTAGCCCGCGGTTGCGGTAACTACCAGTTGAAAGTGCAGTGAACGACTCGTTCAAACTGCGAACCGTTCGACAAAGCGTAGTGGCCGCGCTGGTACAATCTGGACGACATAACCTATGGGATAAGAGATGAGTCAGCGTTATACATTGGTCACTGGTGGCGCCGGATACATAGGCAGCCACGTCGTTCGACAGCTCGGCGAGAAAGGTGAGCCGGTCGTGGTGCTCGATAACCTCTCAACAGGTTTCTCGAGGTCGGTGACCCATGGAGACCTAATTGTTGGTGACACCGGGTGTGCCGAAACGCTGGGTCGCATCTTCACGACCTACCCGATCGATACCATCATGCATTTCGCGGCCGCAACCGTAGTGCCGGAATCTGTCGAGAATCCCCTCAAGTACTACCTCAACAACACCGCAAACACGCGCACACTGCTCGCGGTCGCGCACGCGCACGGCATCAAGCATGTAGTGTTCTCATCAACAGCGGCGGTCTATGGCGTACCACAGGGTGACAGCGTCACCGAGACGGACCCCACCTCCCCGATCAACCCCTACGGCACCTCGAAACTGATGAGCGAGTGGATGCTGCGCGATCTTGAGATCGCTGGCGGGCCATCGCATGTCGTGCTGCGCTACTTCAACGTTGCGGGATGTGATCCGGAAGGTCGAATCGGGCAGTCCACTCCCAAAGCCACGCTTCTGACCAAGGTCGCTTGCGAAGCTGCGGTCGGTAAACGCCCCCATGTATCGATTTTTGGTACGGATTACCCGACTCCGGATGGCACCGGTGTGCGTGACTATATCCACGTCGAGGACCTCGCATCGGCCCACATTAAAGCGCTCGATTATCTGCGCGCCGGTGGCGACTCTCAGATCCTCAATTGCGGTTACGGACATGGCTATAGTGTCCGCGAGCTGCTTTCAGTCGTGTCCAAAATCAACGGCACGCCGTTGAACATTGTTGAGGAAGCACGCAGAGCGGGCGACCCACCCACTTTAGTGGCGGTCGCTGACCGAGCACGCAACGTTCTGGACTGGACGCCACGTTTTGATGACCTGGACGCTATCGTCGGTTCTGCGCTCGCGTGGGAACGCAAGATCGCCGCTCGCGACGAGTCCGCTTATTGGGCCGCTTAGCTGGATCGATTCTGATGGCGTTTCGTTTCCCAAGACCCCGATCGATTACCGCATTGGTGTTGCTGGGATACGCCATGATCATGCTCCCGTTGTCGATCGCATTGGGCTGGACACTCGTCCAACTCGATCGCTTTGCGACACGCTCCCAATCGCTGATCGTGTCCGGTGTCGAGGCCACACAGAACACGCGCGAGCTTCAAGAGCAGCTTTCGATTATGGAACGCGTCGCTCGCCAGTATTTGGTAGCCGAGGATCCGGAGCTTGCTGAGTTCTTGCGTGCGGACTCGGATACGATCGCAGAGGTCACCACGCGCCTTAAGCGCTACGCCGAGGATGTACAAACCCGCGCCATGCTCGGGCGCATCGATCGCGCGGTGGATGAACTGGTCTCTGCCCTACCCGAAGGATCCAGCGCGGTCGCCGGTGCGATTGGGCGCTTTATTGACGCCGGTGATGCTGCGCGGGCCTTGGAAGTGCAATTTCAAGAAGGCATCGACAGACAGGTATTTGCGCTGAAGGCAGACGCTGCAGACACACGCACCGCGTTGATCTGGCAGGCAGGCGTCTTGGGCGGTCTCAGCATCTTTACGATGATCTTCGTGACGTGGCGGGTGAGCAGACCTATCCGGGTACTCGACCGCGCGATCAACCAACTCGGCGAAGGCCGCTTCTCACAGCGTATCGAGGTAGTCGGTCCTGCCGATTTGGTTGCACTCGGTCGTCAGTTGGAGTGGCTGCGCCAGCGACTGCTCGAACTGGCACAAGAGAAAAATCGCTTCCTGCGTCATATGTCGCACGAACTTAAAACGCCGCTTGCCAACATTCGTGAGGGGACAGAGCTGTTACTGGACGGTTCAGTGGGCCAGTTGGATGCCCCGCAAGAAGAAGTCACTGACATCCTGCGCAGCAATGGCATTCGCTTGCAGCGCCTGATCGAGAACCTCTTGAATTTCAGCGCGTGGCAAAGTCGCAATGAGGTATTGACCGCCAGCGAATTTCCGCTGCGCCGCATGGTGGAGTCGATCCTCAAGGTGCACGCACTCACGATTCGTTCACAAGGCATACGACTCTTGACGACCATCGATGACGTTTCTGTCTTTGCAGATCGCGAAATGATTCGAACCACCTTCGATAACCTGATTTCCAACGCGGTAAAATTCTCTCCCGAGGGTGGTGCCCTTTTCATCCGCGCGCAGCGAACCGAGAACGCTTTCGTTCTCGAGGTCGCCGATCAGGGGCCGGGAATTCCGATGTCGGAACGCAAAAAAGTATTCGATGCCTTCTATCAAGGCGAACAGCAGCACGGTGGGTTGGTTGCAGGCACCGGCATTGGCTTGTCGGTTGTGCTTGAGTGTGTTCAGGCCCATGATGGTGTGGTGGAAATTTGCGACGAACAACGCGCTGTTAGAACCGGTCGCGGCGACACAGTGGTTTTGGGTGGCGCGCATTTCAGAATCGAAATACCGCAACAGGCCATGACAACGAAACGGGTGGCGAATGGCTAGGTCTACGTTATATACGCTGGCGCTTGTCACGCTGCTGATCTCCGGTTGTGGATCAGTCGAAAAACTCTTCGATCGTCGCCAATCCGCGACAAATCAATCAGTTACGGTTGAGCAGTCGACGATTTCAATCTACCTTGCGGATATTGAAGTCTTGTTGGAGGGAGATCCCGCACGCAAAGCGCGTGTTTGGGACGAGCTGCAACTCGATTTCACCCGCGCGCCGACGACAACCAATCGGCTGCGTTTGGCGCTTGCGCTAGCCACGCCAGGTCATCAATGGAGTGATCTGGCCCGCGCTGATGGCATGTTGACCGAGCTGTTGCTGCAGCCCGAGTTACTGCTGGCAGACGAGCAACTGTTGGCTCGTGTGCAACTGGGCATGCTGCGCTCTCGAGTCTCAGCCGAGACCGAAGCGAGGCAAGCGGGCAACAGCGCGACGAGAACCAGCGAGCGCGAACTCGCGGCGGCGCGGGCACAAGTTGAGCTTTTGCGCAGCGACAACACACGCCTTCGTGGTGCGCTCGAAGAAGCGGAAGAAAAATTGCGTGCAATCACTTTGATTGAACGCTCAATCAGAGAACGAGATGGTGCAAACGGCAACAGCGGCGATGGGCCAGGCAACAATGAGTAGTGCAACCAAACGCGGCAAACTGAAGCAAAAGGGTCGCATCCTTCTGGTGGATGACGATCCGGGGCTGTTGCGACTACTGAGCATTCGCTTGCGCGCAGAGAACTACATCGTGGAGGCCGTCGAGAGTGCAATGGCCGCGCTTGCAGTACTTGGTCGGTTTCAGCCGGATCTGGTCATATCAGATCTGCGCATGGACAAGATGGATGGCATCGGGCTGCTGCATGAGTTGCAGCGTCGTGCTCCTGGCCTGAACGTGTTGATCATGACGGCCCACGGCACCATCCCCGATGCGGTCGAAGCCACCAAGGGCGGCGCGTTCGGCTTCCTCACCAAACCGATTGAAAAAGACGAATTGCTGGAGCACGTAGAAAAGGCGCTGCGCGTATCCGGCAGCTCCGCAATTGGTGAAGACTGGGCTAACGAAATCATCACTCGAAATGCGCTGATGCGCGATCGGCTCACTCAGGCGCGCATGGTGGCTGAAACAGATGCCCGCGTATTGATCACGGGTGAATCCGGAACCGGCAAGGAGCTGCTCGCACGAGCAATCCATCGCGCCAGCTCACGCAGCGAGAAACCGTTCGTTGCGATTAACTGCAGCGCTATGGCCGAGAATCTGCTCGAGTCGGAACTGTTTGGACATTCGAAGGGCGCGTTTACCGGCGCTACTACCGAACACAAAGGTCTGTTCCAAGCCGCGAACGGCGGCACACTCCTGCTCGATGAGATTGGCGACATGCCGATGCGTCTACAGGTGAAACTGCTGCGTGTTCTGCAAGAGAATCAGGTGCGGCCCGTCGGGAGCACAGAGTCTATCGACGTCGACGTACGCGTCTTGTCGGCAACGCACCGTGACCTTGCGGACATGATGTCCAGCGGACAATTCCGGGAAGATCTGTATTACCGACTGAACGTCGTCAACATCGAGATGCCGCCACTCGAGGAACGACGCGAAGACATTCCGTTACTCGTCGCTCACTTCCTGCGTCAACTCGCCGAACAAGGCGATAGCGAGCGTCGCGTATATGCACCAGAAGCGCTGGAGCTTTTGGTCATGGCAAAATGGCCGGGCAACATCCGCCAGTTGTTTAACGTCGTGCGTCAAAACGTGGCGTTGGCGGGCTCCCCTGTCATCAGCGCGGAGCTCGTTCGGTCAGCGTTGGGAGATCATGGCGAGCGCTTGCCGTCGTTCTCGGATGCTCGAGATGAGTTCACGCGAAATTACCTGTCACAGATCTTGCAGATTACGGGCGGCAACGTCAGTCAGGCCGCACGACTGGCCAAGCGCAATCGCACTGATTTCTATAAGTTGTTGGCACGCCACGACCTGAACCCGGACGCATTCAAAGCACGCTGAGACGGCGCCTTTAGGCGGTATTTGCCACCAACTCTTCGGCGTCTATTCCATGACGCTCCATGAGGTCGTAGAGCGTTGGGCGGCTGACGCCGAGTAACGCAGCCGCTCGCGAAATATTCCCGCCAGTATGGATAATCGCCTGTCGCGTTGCGTTACGCTCCGCGGCGTCGCGAACCTCGCGAAGATTCAGAGACACCGCGTCGTCAGGCACCTCCAACCCAAGATCTTCTGCCGTAACCTGATTGCCGTCCGCCATGATCACGGCGCCGTTAATCTTGTTGGAAAGCTCTCGCACGTTACCGGGCCAGGCATGCGCCAGCATCGCCTGCTTCGCATCCTCGCTGAAGCCGCGCAGCGATCGATTGTGACGCTCGGCTGCCTGATCGAGCAGCACACGCGCGAGCATCAACACGCCGTTTTGGCGATCCCGTAACGGTGGAATCGGAATCTCGATTTCGCAAATGCGATAGTAGAGATCCTCTCGGAACCCGCCGCTTTCGATCAACGACTTCAGGTTCTGATTGGTCGCGCAGACCACACGCACATCGACGGGTATCTCGACGCGGCCGCCGATCCGCTCGACCACACGTTCTTGCAGAAAACGCAGCAACTTCGCCTGTAACGGCATCGGCATATCGCCAATCTCATCGAGGAATAGCGTACCGCCGCTGGCAACCTCAACCTTCCCGGGAGTTTGCTTCGCGGCACCGGTGAAAGCGCCCTTCTCAAAACCAAAAAGCTCGGACTCGAGCAGATTCTCGGGGATCGCAGCACAGTTGATCGCGACAAAAGGCTGCTCGGCGCGCGGGCTGAGTTTGTGAACAGCACGAGCGAGCACCTCTTTACCAGTACCCGACTCACCCAATAACAGCGTGGTGGCGGTCGTCGGTGCCACCTTCTCGATAATCCTGCAGACTTTCAGCATGCCCGGACTGACAGCGACAATCCCGTCTAACGGAGAGTGTGAAGACGCCTCGCGTAGACGTCGGTTTTCGGCCTCCAAACGCGACAGGACAAACGCCCTGTCGACCAACAACTTCAGGACGTCCGTATCCAGAGGCTTCTGGTAGAAGTCGTATGCCCCTGCACCAATGGCCTTGAGTGCGTTGTCCTTGTCACCATGACCGGTAACTACGATGACCTTGGTGTGAGGCGCGAGTTGCAGGATTTCCTCAACACACGCGAGGCCCTCTGCTACGCCATCGGGATCTGGTGGCAACCCAAGATCCTGTAGCACCACATCGGGCTCGAAACGGCGGATTGCGTCGATCGCAGAGCTGCGGTCCTGCGCCTGCACCAGCTCTACATCATCGAACACCCATTTGAGCTGACTTTGCAGACCAGGGTCATCCTCAACGACCAATAAGGTTCGTTCTTGTTTCGACATTCAACTCGTGCCAGGAATCCTTCCAAGAGTTGCGCAGTTTGCCACGCAAGCATTGATCTTGGGAGCGAAGTGCGCACGTTTTTTTCTGAGAAATCAGTCAGTCACAAAATTAAGACACAAATGAGACGCTCGTCACAGGATTTAATTGACAATCATTCTCATTTCGATTTAGACTTCATGCCATGTACGTATGTATCTGCCAGGCAATCACGGATCGTCAGATCAAAAGCGCCGTCGAAGGCGGCATCGATTCTGTTGAAGAATTGAAAGAAACTCTTGGTGTAGCAGTCTGTTGCGGCAGCTGCGAGCAGGATGCAGAAAAAATCGTGGCAGAGCACAGGCGTGTAACCGGACCGAAAATCTATCGCCCGAGCGCTACTGGCACCGAGGTGCTTACGGGCGCCTGATACCCCCCGCCCCGCGATCTCTATCGCAACCCCTCCAAAAACGCGTAACCGAATGAAAATGATAGTGATTTTCATTCGATCAGGCGTGCTTGCGTCCTGCCTTCCTGTCGCTATGATGCGCGGCATCGGCTCATCGGTGAGCCGCTCCACAATCAACTCAGGAACGAGCAATCATGAAAGGCGACAAGCAAGTCATCGCGCATCTGAATACGATCCTCAAGAACGAATTGACGGCGATCAATCAGTACTTTCTGCATTCACGCATGCTGAATGACTGGGGCATCAACAAACTGGGTGCTTACGAGTACCACGAGTCCATCGACGAGATGAAGCACGCCGATTGGCTGATTGAGCGGATTCTATTCCTGGAAGGGCTCCCGAACCTGCAGGACCTTGGACGCCTGCGTATTGGCGAGGACGTTAAGGAAATCCTCGAATGCGACCTGGCGCTGGAAATGGTTGCAGTTCCCGATCTGAAAGAAGCAATCGAATACTCAGAGAGCATCAATGACTTCGTCAGTCGAGAGCTATTTAAGCGGATCCTCGAGTCGGAGGAGGAGCATGTCGACTTTATCGAAACGCAGCTGACCCTGATCGAGAAAATCGGCCAGCAGAACTACAACCAGCTCCAGTCTGAAGCCAAGTCCGAAGACTAGCGGCCCTGTCTACCCGTCAGACGGTGGTAGAAATACCACCGTCCACGGGGATGACCACCCCATTCAGGTAACTGCCCGCTTTCGAAGCGAGGTAGATCGCCACACCCGCCATATCGGCGGGCTCACCAATACGCTTACGGGGAATCGTTTCGACGATCGCATCCTTCATGGTGGCGAGTGTGTGCGCCATCATTTTGCTCTCGAAAGGTCCCGGCGCAACCGCGTTGACCGTGATCTCACGGCGCGCAAGATTCTTCGCCATCATGCGTGTGAGATGGATGATTGCCGCCTTCGACGCGGCGTATGAATACGTCTCCATCTCCGACACGCGCAAACCGTCAATCGAGCCAATATTGATGATCCGCGCCGGGTCTTCGTGCGTGCCTGCAGCGACCAATAAATCGATCAGCTGCTGCGACAAGAAGAACGGAGACTTCACGTTGATGTTCATGATTTTGTCCCAGCCGTTCTCCGGGAACTCATCAAACGAAGCACCCCACGTCGCGCCCGCGTTGTTCACAAGAATATCGAGCTTGTCCTCACGCTCCCGGATCGCACCGACCAGCGCCATAAGCCCTTCGGTCGTCGAAAGATCCGCAGGAATCGAAATGCACTCACCAAACTCGGAAAGCCGCGCTGCGGTCTGATCGCAGGCTTCGGCCTTGCGCGCTGAGATGTAGACCTTCACACCGTTGCGGACATAACCCTCGGCGATCATCTCGCCAATTCCCCGTGATCCACCGGTCACCAGTGCGACCTTGCCCGTTACGTCAAACAGATCCTGCATGTTGTTTCTCGATTGCCCCGTCACGCCGCTATCATACAGACAACCAGAACAATAACGACGCTTTCAAAACTGGAATTCCAATCTATGGCATCGGCACCACTTTTCCTGATCGGCACGGGTCGCTGCGGATCGACCATCCTGCATCGTGTGCTGAGTCACCACCCTCACCTCGCGTGGCCGACAGCGACATGTAACCGCCAACCGCGCAAGCTCGACTACAACCGTCGAATCATGAACGCGCTCGAATTGCCCGTGATTGGCGATCTTGCGTGGCGCAAGGAACAGATTGGTGAGGTATATGGTTTCTGGAACCACCATTTTCGAGGGTTCTCAACGCCGTTTCGCGATCTCGTCGCAGGCGACGTTGACCAACGTACGCGTCACGCCCTAGTCGAGACGTTTGAGCAACTGAAAACAAACTCGCGCACGACAGTCATGATGAAAATCACGGGCTTCCCTCGAATAGGTTTTCTGAAGGAGATTTGGCCGGACGCGAAGTTCATTCATCTGGTCCGCGATGGCAGGCCTACCGCACTATCTGATATGGCAATGCCATGGTGTGATGTCTGGAAAGGTATCGACCGCTGGAATTGGGGCCCATTGTCTGACGAGCAGCGAGCGACCTGGACCGCGTCAGGCGAGTCGTTCCATGTGCTCGCAGTCCTGCTGTGGGAAAAGCTCATCAAAAACGTATGGCAGGTTTCTGCTGACCTGGATGAGCAACACTACCTCGAGCTGCGCTACGAGGATCTCTGCGCTGAGCCCAAGACAACGATGGACAAGATCTTGAGCTTCGCCGACCTCGAGTGGCATCCCAGCTTCGAGCGAAAGTTCGCCACCTATGACCTTCGCGCCACCAACGACAAGTGGCGCAAGCAAGTCACCGACGCACAGGCCGAGCTCATGACTCGCGCGGTGGAGTCCACGCTACAGCACTACAACTACGAGATCTGAACCACGCGCTGGTCAATGGTGCCGAACAGATCGTTGCCGGCATCGTCCCTCATTTGGATTTCAACGCGGTCGCCGAAGCGCATAAACGGCGTTGTCGGCTGGCCGTTCTCGATC
Source organism: uncultured Chromatiales bacterium (assembly GCA_963922335.1). Classification (GTDB taxonomy): domain Bacteria; phylum Pseudomonadota; class Gammaproteobacteria; order Steroidobacterales; family Woeseiaceae; genus CALBPI01. The sequence continues at coordinate 25,390 of CAWUIB010000017.1, forward strand.
GTTTCGATCATGCGAATCTCTGCGATACAGGAATAACCCACGCCACCCTCGGCGATAGGCTTGCCCGGGCCGCCAGCTAGCTTGTTGGACACGGTGCCCGAGCCGATGATCGTGCCTGCGCATAACGGACGTGTGCGCGCCGCATGTGCAATCAGCTGGCCGAAGTCGAACGTCATGTCGGTGCCAGCATGCGCACAGCCGAACTCATCCCCGTTGTAGCGCACCAGCAGCGGCAGATGCAGCTTGCCCTCGCGCCATGCATTCCCCAGCGATTCCGGTGTCAGCGCACAAGGTGAGAATGCGCTCGACGGTTTGGACTGGAAGAACCCAAATCCTTTCGCTAACTCACCCGGAATCAACCCGCGTAGCGACACATCGTTCACGAGCATGATCAACCGGACTTTCTCAAGCGCATCGGCAGGCGACACACCCATGGGTGTATCGTCGACGATCACCGCAACCTCGCCTTCCATGTCGATACCAAACGTCTGATCGTCGGGCATCGTGATGTCTTCTCGCGGTCCCAGGAAGCTGTCAGAGCCGCCTTGATACATCAGCGGATCAGTCCAAAAGCTCTCTGGCATCTCTGCGCCACGCGCCTTGCGTACAAGCTCAACGTGATTCACGTAGGCCGATCCATCCGCCCACTGAAACGCACGAGGTAACGGAGACACGCAACGGCTTTGATCAAAGAGCTCGCCCTCGTCCGTGCCAGCGTTCAAACGCGCGGACAGGGCCTCGAGTTCCGGTGCATTGGTCGCCCAGTCATCCAGTGCCGCCTGAAGCGTCGGCGCGATATCCTTCGCGCTGATGCACCGTGCCAGATCATCGGAAACCACCATTAGCTGGCCGTCGCGGCCGGACTGATAAGACGCAAGCTTCATTCGGTGCTCTCCTCGGCAATAGCCTCATGCAACCAAGCGGCATGCCGAGGTGCGTTCCGCGTCTCGGCCCACTCCTCGAGCATTGCGGGCGCGACTTCGTGCAGTTGCGCCATCTGTTCGTCGGTTGCGGTGTTAGCGGCCAGCTCCAGTCGGTGACCGTTTGGATCAAAAAAGTAGATCGATTTGAAGATGCCGTGATTGGTGGGTCCGAGTACCTCCAGACCTTCAGCCTCAACGCTGGCCTTCGCAGCTAATAACGCATCAACATCGGCCACCTCGAACGCAATATGCTGAACCCATTCCGGAGTATTCCGATCACGATCCATATCGGGCTGGGTCGGCAGCTCGAAAAACGCAAGGACGTTGCCCATGCCAGCGTCGAGAAACACATGCATATACGGGTCGGGCTCCTTGGTAGAGGGCACCTCATCCTCGGCAATCGCGAGCACAAACTTCATGTTGAGCACCCGCTGATAGAACTCGACAGTCTCTTTCGCATCGCGGCACCGATAGGCCACGTGATGGATACGTTTGAGCTCAATGGACATCTCTTGTCTCCGGCGGTTTACGCCTGGTCGCTGGAACTAAATTAGTTTCGCATGATACCAAAAAACCGCAGTCACGATCAGTTACGAATACCCGCCGTGACACGCAGCAAGCGCAATGTTACCGCTAGTTGACACGCCCGTACCCGCGCCTTATATTGCGCCGCTCTGTCGGGGCTATAGCTCAGCTGGGAGAGCGCTTGCATGGCATGCAAGAGGTCGGCGGTTCGATCCCGCCTAGCTCCACCAGTTCCGCGATCTTTAGGCCAGATCAGCACCGACTACGAAGTGTTTTGTCCCCTTCGTCTAGAGGCCTAGGACTCCGCCCTTTCACGGCGGCAACAGGGGTTCGAATCCCCTAGGGGACGCCATACCAACCCTGTGATTTGCAAGCAATTGTAATCACAGGGTTTTTTTATTTCCCTCTTGAAAACTGTGTAAACAACCCAAGACAAATGTTATCCGGCCGCTTAATTGGCCGGCTTCAAAAAGGAGGGTGACGTGTTGTTAGCCAAATTTTTGAATGGCCATGCCCTGCTCAGTAACTGGTAATTGCTGACACCCAAACAGCATGGTCGAAAGGAACAATTAGGGAAGAGTTTGATCCGCCAGCAGCCTGGAGTTTTCGAAGGGACTGGACGATACATCGGCTCGCGGCTGGAGTTACCAGCGAAAGCCGCTTCGTGATCTGCGTGATGCAGTGATCGGTGGACCCTTGAAGAGAGTTGTTTAGGGCAGGACTATTGCCAAGATGAACTGGCTAATTGCAGCCACATATGGCTACCGCTGCTGGTGGTAGTGTCCCCTCGTCAAGGGCACGTTAGGAATGTAGCAGAAGCTCTCTTCACCGTTCCGCTTCCAGGGATCCGGCACACAAGACGCGTTGATGAGTTTCGTCGATTAGCCAAAACCGCTTCAATCGATGTTGCTAGTTTGAATATCGGCAGTTCGCTTTGTACCATGTCAGCGGGGTGTTGGAACATTTCTGGAGACGTGAGATGAGTAAACCAACTGAAAAAGCTCCCAAATATCGAATCTCGAATTCTGGTGTCGTTTCCACCAGCTCGAACTCTGTTGTCAGATCGACTGCGGGCGAGCAGCAGCTTAAGTTTGTTCGCCAACTCAGCGAGCGACCAAATCCAGGCAATAGCAGATCGAAGTAAACCTAGTCCCATTGCTTACCCTTCCGGTTGTCGGAGGCTACGCGCTTTCGACCATTTGGAATGCATCTAGGTACTCATCGGCCCGAGAGTCCGGACACCGTTTGTATTTTCGAGCTATTTTCTATGGTGTCTTTCTTACGGTATGTTCGGCGTTCTTTCACATATTCTTTTTCTCGTTAGAAAATTCAGCTTACGCTGATGTCGTTCTGTCAACACTCGACGTTTTTCAGATCAAAAACTCACCGGATGCAATTCTAGATAAACCGAAACTCGCGGTCGTTTTGTCCTTGCCAATAGTGTTAGGTCCACTGCTAGGTGGGCTATTGAATATTCCTCAGACTCTAGGCCATATACGAGTATTCCATTGGTGGAACAGCATTCTGCTCAAGCGTGCAATCTCGGATAATGACCTTGAGCTTCTGATTTTGAGATGCATGGAAAACTGGCGCCCAATTATGTTTACGCTTAGCGACAGAAAAGTGTACGTCGGGTGGGTCGTTCGAGGCGTCGATCCCACGGAATCCAGGAAAGCTGTACGAATACTCCCTCTCGCCAGTGGGTATCGCAATCAGGAAACGCAGCAGTTTGAGTTCACTACCTTTTATTCCACGCTGATCCAGGCAATAGACGGACTAGAAGAATCAGAAGTCTCGCACCTAGAACTTGAAGACCTTGAGACGGTATTCCCGGTGGAACAGATCTCATCGTGTCATCCGTTCGATTTTGAGGCCTATGTTCAGTTCAGCCGACCGCACTCGCAGAATCAAGACCCTGCTAGGAAGGAAGCGCGACATACTGATTCGACCGTAAGAGAAGAGGAAACGCGCCAACCGGAGCCCGATACCGAGAGCGATGTCGAACCGGAGATAGCATCTCCGAATGACAATTGACCGTATTGACTATCTAGAGCACTACGGCACAGGCACTCGTAACCCGGATAATGAACGGGCAGGATTGTCGTCCCCTAGGGGACGCCATAAAAATGCGCTCGATGCCATCTGGTATCGAGCGTTTTTTTTCGCCAGTACAGGACGAGATTGCCGTCATCTGACACACTTACGCGCATGTCACTGCTCCAGGAACTAAAGCGACGCAAAGTCTACCGAGTCGGTATCGGTTATCTCGCCGCTTCGTGGATTGCTTTGCAATTGGCCGACGTGATGCTGGAGAACCTGAACCTGCCGACATGGGCGTTCAAGGCACTACTCGCGCTCATTGCTATCGGGTTTCCGATTGCACTCGGTCTTGCCTGGGTTTTTGAGCTCACACCTGAAGGCGTCAAGCGAGACACCAGCGTCGGGGCTACCAACGCACCGGCCAACGCGGGCCAGTACGTTCAGCTAGTGATCACGGCCGCTCTGGCGATCGCCGTCGGCTATCTCGTCGTCGACAAATTCAAGAACGAGGCGGCACCTCAGGTGGCAGTCGACCGCTCCATCGCTGTATTGCCGTTTGAAAATATCACTGCAGTCGAAGACGACACGTTCTTTGTGGACGGCATGCACGACTATCTGCTTACCCAGCTTGCTCGTCTTGGCACGCTCGATAAGGTTATTGCCAGGCCGACCGCAGAGACTTACCGAGCCACCACGAAATCCCTCACGGAAATCGGTGACGAGTTGGGCGTTGCCACAATTCTCACCGGCGGCTTCCAGCGCGCGGGCGAGAATGTCCGAATCAATATGCAACTGTTCCGCGCTGACACCGGACAGTCACTCTGGGCAAACTCCTGGGATCGAAGACTCAACCTCGAGAACCTGTTCGATACTCAAACCAGCATTACGAGTGAGATCGTTTCGGCGCTTAGTGGTGTGTTGTCAGATCAGAATCGAACACAGCTCGCGAAGCGACCAACGAGTAATCCGGAAGCGTTTGAGCAATACTCGCTCGGTCGGACGCTGCTAGCCCGGCGCACGGCGCCCAATATCCGCCGGGCACTCGCGTATTTCGAGCGCGCTGTTGAGCTTGACCCGACCTTTGTCCTGGCATGGGTCGGTGTTGCCGATGCGAATTCACTACTCACCGATTACGACGATGTCGATGCCGAGACCTCCTTCGCCAGCAGGCGGCGTGCGATCGACCGCGCGTTGTTCCTTGACCCTGAATCCGGTGAAGCGCTGACCTCACTAGCGGATCTTCGCCGCGACCAGGACGATAACGAAGTAGCGGAGACATTCTTCCTGCAAGCGATCGAACGTGCGCCGCACTACCCAACTGCGCGTCATTGGTATTCATTGCTCCTCAGCGAAGAAGGTCGTCTCGTGGAAGGGCTCGAACAAATCCGCACCGCTCGAGATATCGACCCACAGGCGCCGATTCTCTCCACCGCCGAAGCAGGATTCTTGTTGCAGGTAGGCGACTACGAGGGCGCGGACCGTGTCATCGTCGAGGGCATTCGGCGCAATCCGGACTTCCACAATCTGTACGGCACCCGAGCGGATTTGTTCGTCATCCGTGGGCAACTCGATGAAGCGCTACGGTGGCAAGCCGAATCCGCACGACTCTCACCGAGTTCGCCGGATGCACGCGAGAGTGAATGTGAACTGCAAGCGGTACTCGGCATGGTCGAGGAAGCCACGGCGTGTAGCGAACGCGTATTCCGCGACTTTCCGAACAAGATGATTCCGGGTATGTCGGAAATCGATCTGATACTGAGTGCGCAGCGCGATGGGCTACAGTCTTTTCTTGTGCCGATAGAGACCCTGGAGGGTATGCCGAGTGGACTTCGGATCGGCATGGGGCAGGCGTTTTTTCTAGGGGGTCGAATAGACGAAGCGCGATTGTTACTGGAATCCGAACGACCGGAGTTGTTCGCCAAGCCCACACCAGCCGTTAAGCTCTCCGAGATCACAACCGCGTTGATCGCTGCCGGAATCCTCGAGGCAGAGGGCGACATTGAGCAAGCCGGTCAACTCCTGGCGGCGATAAAGACCGCGCTCGCGGCGGTGCCCTTTGAACTGACCGGTGGTGAATTCGCACCGACGATGGAAGCGCTCGCATTGGGCGATTTCGACGCGGCGGCGCGTTCCGTGCAAGATCCAAAGCTATTGTCGGTGTGGTGGGTGTTCGTCACACCTGCCTTTGAACAGGATCTCGAGAACCCGATATTCGCAGCCGCGATCGCGGAGATGAAGACGAAAGTAGAGGATCAACGCGAGGCTTACCTCGCTTATCCAAGCCTCGCGCCGCTTTAGCTTTAGCGTCTGGCTACAAGCCGACAGCGATCACCATCGCGCTGAACAAAGAGAACGTGGCAATAAGCCCCGCCGCGCAGGCACTGCTCCAGGTGGCAACGGCGGCGGCATTGCGCTGCCACTGACGAGCCTGCACACATACCGGCATCGGCGCGAGCGAAGCTGTGAGCGTCTCTACACTTCCTAATCGCTGTTGCGCCTCAAGCGCCGCCAAGCCAATCTGCGTGCCACTCGCAACGGCTTCGTCGATCAGTTCCTCAAAGTGACTGATCCACTCGTTGGCCATCCGTGCCGCGTCCTTGCGCGAGAGACCGGCATCAAGAAGGCTTCGCGTTAATTCAGCTCGATCAGGAGACTGCATTCGCCTCTCCCGCCAAATTCACGGCATCTCGAATCCGCACCCAGTCCGCCTCGAGCTTTTGGAGTCGCGTTCGACCCTTGCGTGTCACGCTGTAATAGACGCGCTCCCTGGCACCGACCTTCTTACGCTTCGCTTTCAATGCGCCTGCCTTCTCAAGCGCATAGAGCGAAGGATAAATCACCCCCTCGCCCAGTTTGATCGCCTCACCCGTGACCAATTGAATCTTCCTGACCAGCTCATAGCCGTACATCTCCTCCTGCGACAACAACCGCAGTAGCAACAACTCGGGTACACCGGTCATGAAAGGTGGGTTTGTACGGGTCATATCGATCCCTTTTTGCTCAGCCCCTGACAATACCTTTAACCAAATAGCGAAATCAATATTTACTTTTTAGTTCCAGGTAACCTAGGCTAATACCTCGTTGTTCAAGGTAAATACAAATGACGCACTTCAAACTGACCACAGCGGCAGGCACTGGTCTGCTGATCACTGTATCCCTGCTATTTCTAATGACGAGCCTGATCAGTCGCGGAGAAGCCAGCAGCCCGCTGGAAATACGACCATTACGTGCGCTAGCAAGCACCGCGCCCCCGCCGGAGCCGCC
>CAWUIB010000018.1:0-26877 GCA_963922335.1 uncultured Chromatiales bacterium
GTGGTGGCTCCGGCGGCGGTGGTGGCGGCAGCCTCGGTGTGCTGCCGATGATCACCCTCCTCTCGCTGGTCCTGATCGGACGACGCAGGAAGACTGATTGAACGACGAGGCGGGCAGCGCGTGCGCTGCCCGCCGACTCCTCGAATTCAGGCTATCCCCTATGCCGTGGTCAGCGACGCCTGCTCTTTGAGAAACTCGCAGATACGCCTCGCCTCGTCGGCGCTGAACGTCTGGTCGAAATATCGGATATAACCAACCAGCTCTTTCAGAGACAGTATCTTCACAAACTTGAACTCCTCCCGAGGCTTCGCGTTGGTCATCACAATGACATTTCTGATCGGGATTTTCTTGTCGCCCCAAGGATGTTGGGCGAGCGCAAGGCGCTCTCGCCCGACGTCACCATTAAGCAGCGCGAAAAGCGCGAAGCTTGTTCTCTTTACCTGTTCAACCGGCGATCTCAGATCAAGCCTGTGTATTGAAGCTTTACTCCAGTTTTTGGTTTCCAGCAGAAATACCCCCGATCTTCCGATTAGGACATGATCGACTTGGACGCTGTAGATCCTGTCGCCTATTGCCTTGTTGTATATCGGCGGATGAAACTTCACCGAGAAATCATTGATCAGGAAGTAGTCGTCGGTTAACACCTCCAAGGCACGAACAACGGACGTCTCACCAACCGCACCAGCAATCAGTGGGGAGATGCTGTCGACCACCTTCTTCGTGTGATTGAGATTCTTGAGCGCCTGTTCGTAGCGCTGCGAGACCAGAGATTCCTTGTCCTTCTCAAGGACTTCGACATCAACGCGCTGCCGCGCAACCGCCTGTCTTGATCTCTTCGTCCGAACCTCAACTTTCTTATCAAGGTTGCGCTCCAGGCGAGCGATCTTTTTTGAAAGTCGAGAGACTCGGAATGAGAAGAAGAGCCTGAACACAGAACGTTCAGCGACCTTCTTGCTAGCTCGCGCCATCCCCACCTTTAGCTGGTGGATTGGTTGCTCCTCTTCTGCGCGGACCCTCTCGCACAACTCGTTGTGAGTCTCCTGCGCTCGCGTGAGGGCTGCCTGTGCCTCTTCGATCTCTTCAGTGACGGCCTGCTGAGTCAGCTCCGGAAGGACTCTCTTCTCGTTCTCGAATCCCTTTTGAAATCTCGTGAGTTCGCCAACGGAATTGAATCTCGTTATGCCATTATCCCACAGGGACTGCTTTAACTGCTTAAGGGTCTCGATTTGGCCTTCGACTATGGTCATATTCCAAGTCAGGTAGTTGCAGATTCACATGGGAGTCGGATCGCGCGGTTCACAGCATGCTACGCGGTAGGAGACGTTACCCACAAAAGGTGCACAACGTTTCGCTCTTGTATGTCACTTCGAGTGACCAGCTTGAAGGGAGAAGCTCACATTCTCTGCAATTTGTCTCAGCCACACTGGTCGAGAGGATCGACGGCATGCGTGTCGATAATGGAATGGTGGCCAGGGGCGGAATCGAACCACCGACACGCGGATTTTCAATCCGCTGCTCTACCAACTGAGCTACCTGGCCATCGCCGTTAGCTAGCGTTAGGTAAACGCCCTAGACCTTGTACGTACAAGGTTGAGCGCATGCCAGCCATCAGAGTGGTCGCGTATTACAACCGCGTGTCTTCGCCGAGTCAATAGCGACGGGCATTTAGGCCCGATTTGTCCCAATTCCGAAGAAATTATGTCCGGCGTGTCGTAATCGGCCTCCCCCGTTCGTCATCTATCATGTAACCCACAAAAAAGGAGCAAACTCGTGGAATACGTGATGTTGATCTACAACTCGGAAGAACGCTGGGAAGCCTTGTCGGAGGCCGAACAGGGCAAGATCATGGCCGCCCACCAGGCGATCATGGAGCAATCCGAGAAAGAGGGCACCTATCGCGGCGGCAACCGGCTGCTGGATGTGGTCTCCGCCACCACCGTGCGAAACCATGACGGCAAGATCACGGTCACCGACGGTCCCTTCGCCGAGACCAAGGAGCAATTGGGTGGCTACTACGTGTTCGAATGCGATTCGATCGACACCGTGATCGGCTATGCCGCGCAGCTGCCGCATGACGACGTCGGCTCGGTCGAGATCCGGCCGGTCTTCCCGGACCCGATGGCATGAGCACCCCCGGCGCAGCGCTGAAGGCCGCTCGACCCAGAGCAGTCGCCGCGTTGCGCCGGTTTTCCGGTGATCTGGATACCGCAGAAGACGCCTTCCAGGACGCCGCCGAACAGGCCCTTCTGAAATGGCCCGAAGATGGTCTGCCCGACAACCCCACTGGCTGGTTGATCCAGGTGGGACGCAATCGCCTGATCGACCAGGCCCGGCGTGGGCGCTTCCAGACCGAGCTCAACGAAGACCCGGTGACGGACGCCGAAGACGACGACCCGAAGCGCCTCGACGACGACGTGCTGCGTCTGATCTTCACCTGCTGCCACCCCGCGATTAACGAACAGGCGCAACTGGCCTTGACGCTCAAGATCATCGCCGGGCTCTCGACCCGCGATCTGGCACTCGCGTTCCTCACCCCGGTGCGCACGATGGAACAACGCATCGCGAGAGCCAAGCAGAAGATCCGAGAGGCAGGCATCCCGTTCGCATTGCCACCCGAGCGCGACCTACCCGAACGCCTGAGCGCGGTGCTCGCGACGATCTACCTGATCTTCAATCAGGGCTACAGCGCCCGCAAAGACGGTGTCGCCGACCCGCGCACCTGCGAAGAGGCCATCTGGCTCGCCCGATTACTGCGCCGCCTCTACCCGAGCCACGAAGAACTCGCCGGTCTGCTCGCGCTCATGTTGCTGCAACACGCCCGCCACCCCGCACGAGTGCGTGACGACACACTGATCGCGCTCGACGAACAAGACCGAAGCCTGTGGCGCACTGATTTACTAACCGAAGGCACTACCCTCATCAAACACACCCTCGCCCGCAAAGCACCGGGGCCATATCAAACCCAGGCCGCGATCGCCGCACTGCACGGAGAGGCACAAACCGCGGTCGACACCGACTGGCACCAGATCGCTGTGCTCTACGCCATCCTTGAAGAACAACTGCCGAACCCTGTGGTGACCTTGAATAGAGCGGTCGCCATCCTGCATGCCGGTGACCCGGAAACCGCGAACGCATTGCTGCAACAACTGGAAGCCGAACACGCCGATCGCATGCAGCACTACGTGCCGTTCCTCGCCGCCCGTGCGCACGCACTGCACAGTATCGCGGGCAACCATTCTGACGCGGCGACGACATATATAAGAGCCGCGATAGAAGCATCGGATAACCCTGAAGAACGACGCTTTCTGGAAGGTCGTATCGAGGTCTATCGCAACGAGTAACACCATCAGGGAAAACCCTGAGACCGCGCGCAACGGCTGCCACTGTTGGGCCGCTTTGCGCAATCCATTAGTTCAACGATATCGGTAAAAAGTGAACATGAGTTTCGTTGACCATATTGCGACGCTGTTGGCCCGTTATTGACTGATTCTCGACTGCGGATGCAAAAAACTCCCAACCGTCTGATCTAGAGGTCTACACTCGGCGCTCGAAGTCTGGGGGGCTTCGAGTGTGTGCATCGGCCGGTGCGGGCCGAACAGGGGTGGGGGGAAAAGCTGTGCGCAACAAGGCGCGTGTTGAGGAAGGCAAGCTGCCGATTCTTTCGGAAGAGCTGGCCTCGAATGATGTTCTGCGAGCTGCTGCAGAGTTGTTCCTCGAGAACGGCCTGGCGGCCACGAAACTTGTCGACATTGCTGATGCCGCTGGCGTGAGCTACGCCGAGGTCTTCGACCAATACGGCAACCGCGAAACGATTTTTCGTTTGATCGTCGATCACGAAGTCACGGCCATGCGGGCGCCTTTCCTTGAGGCGATTCCCAAGTTTGAAACCGCCATCGCAGCGGCGAGATTCGCCGCACAGCGTCAGCACGTGTTGATGACACGCACCATCTTGCCGCGACTCGCGCAGCTCGTGATTACCGAGGCAGAAACGCTGCCTGAGATTAAAGACACATTGTTAACGCCGGATGGCCAGGAGTTGATTCAGGCTGTCGGCGAGTTTTCGATGCGCGGTCTGCAGATGCGCGGGCTCATCAAACAGGACATTGATGTGCCGATCGCGGTGCGCCAGTTCTACGGCCTGATCAATCAGGCGTTCAATCACGAGCCTATGCTCACCGGCAAACAGATCGATAATCTCGACGAATATATTGAAGACTGTTGCCAGTGGTTCGTCGCGCGCTACGGCGCATAACTTTGACCTTTCTGGGGCCGCTCTCTACCCTTGGCACATAGACCAAGGGGAAATTTATGGCAGCCGCGGCCGGCGCCACCACAACTGAACAGCCGTTGCATGAGCGCTTCTGCGAAGTCCGCGCGAGATCCGTGCAAATCGCGAGCTGGCTAGAGCCCGAAGACTGCGTCGTGCAGTCCATGCCGGACGTGAGCCCAACGAAATGGCACCTCGCGCACGTCACCTGGTTCTTCGAGCAATTCGTGCTGATCCCGATGGGCAATTACACGCCTTTCGACGAGAAATTCCTCTTTCTATTCAACAGCTATTACAAGAGCGCCGGTGATATGCACGCAAGGCCACAGCGTGGCTTGCTGTCGCGACCGACGCTGTCAGAAGTATTGCGCTACCGAGAGTATGTCGATGCGAGCATGATGACGTTGCTGGGTCGAGAGCTAACGGAGGAGACACTCGCCGTCATCACCGTTGGCCTGGAACACGAGCGCCAGCATCAGGAACTCGCGCTCACCGACATTAAACACGTGCTCTCGTGTAATCCGCTGAAACCGGCAATGCGCGATGACCTGCGCTCCACGTCTGGCGCGACACGCGAGCTGCGCTACCGGCGTTTCGCGGGCGGCATCCACGAAATCGGCATGCCTATCGACAGCGACACGTTCAGCTACGACAACGAAACACCCCGCCATGAAGTGCTGGTGCGCGACTTCGAAATCGCTACTCGATTGATCACCAACGCCGAGTGGCAAGACTTCATCGACGAGGGGGGTTACGAGCAACCGGGGCTGTGGCTGTCCGATGGCTGGGCGACCGTGGAGGCACAACGCTGGCAAGCGCCGCTGTATTGGAACACCGAGGACCAAACGCAATTCACGCTGGGCGGCGAGCGCGAAATCGATCCGAACGCGCCGGTGACCCACATAAGTTTCTATGAAGCGGAAGCTTTCGCCCGTTGGGCGGGCGCGCGACTGCCCTCGGAAGCCGAGTGGGAGATCGCCGCACGCGAGCACCCGATCACCGGCAACTTCTTCGAAGATGACCACTGGCATCCACAAGCGAGCGACACCGAACAGTGGTACGGCGATGTCTGGGAATGGACGGCGTGCTCCTATGCACCCTATCCGGGCTTCACACCGCTTGCCGGTTCGCTGGGTGAGTACAACGGCAAATTTATGTGCAACCAGATGGTCGTGCGCGGCGGCTCATGCGTGAGCGCAGCCGATCATCTGCGAGCCACCTATCGCAGCTTTTTCTATCCCGACCAACGCTGGCAGTTCCTCGGTCTGCGACTGGCGCGAGACGTCTGAGAACCGGAGCCTCAATGGACAACACCGCAACCATCAGCGAACCCCAGGACGATCGATCCAGCGACGACCTCGCCGAGTTAATCGCAGGCTTGTCGCAGCCGCAAAAGATGATCTCGCCGAAGTACTTCTACGATGAGCACGGCTCCGAACTCTTCGAGCAAATCACTCGGCAGCCGGAGTACTACCCAACGCGCACCGAGCTCAGCATCCTGCGTCTGTACGTAGGCGAGATCAGCGAAGCGCTTGGCGACGGTGTGTCGCTCATCGAGTTTGGTGCCGGCGCGAGCGTCAAAGTTCGGATCCTGCTTGATCACGTCGAGGGCATTCGGGTGTTCGTGCCCGTCGACATCTCGGGCGATCACCTCGCGCTCGCCGCCAAGGAACTCGCAGACGACTATCCGAACATCGAAGTCCTGCCGGTGGCGGCCGACTTCACACGCCCGTTCGATCTGCCGTCACCGAAGGTGATGCCGGAACGCAATGTCGTGTTCTTCCCCGGCTCCACCATCGGCAACTTCGCACCAGATGATGCGCTCGCCTTGCTCGACACCATGCGCACTGTAGCCAAATCGGGCGGTGCGCTCTTGATCGGTGTCGACCTCAAGAAAGACGCGGGCGTGCTGGAGCGCGCCTACAATGACGCGGCTGGCATCACCGCAGCGTTCAATCTGAATATGTTGACGCACCTGAATCGAAACTACGGCGCCGACTTTGATACCCGCAAGTTCATGCACCGCTCGCTCTACAACGAGCGGCACGGCCGGATCGAAATGCATCTTGTCAGTATCGAGCCGCAAAGCGTCGCACTCGGCGACAAGACCTTCGACCTAAAGGTTGGTGAGTACATCCTGACTGAGTGCTCCTACAAGTACACCCTCGAGGAGTTCGCGGAGCTCGCCGCGAAGGCGGGGTTCGAAGTCGAACGGGTCTGGACCGATGTGGCCGCCAACTTCTCGCTGCAATACCTGACGGTCGTCGACCCTTAGCAACCTCGGCACCGAAGATTGCGCAAGTCACTTCAAATCACGCTTGCGAAGTTCCTCGGTGTCGGAATGATCGGATTCACCGTCGACCTCGTCGGCCTGCAGTGGTTGCTGTGGATGGGCTACGGCCCAGTGGTCGCGCGATCGCTGACCTTCCCGCTCGCCGTGCTCGTCACGTGGGCACTGCACCGACAGTTCACATTTGCCCATCGCCGTTCGGACAAACGCACGAGTGAACTGACCAAATATTTCTCAGGGCAAATTGCTGCGGCTTTGACGGGCTTTGGCGCTTACACCTGGCTAGTGCTGCAGTTCGACCTGTTCAACCAGACGCCCGCCTACGCACTCATTGTCTCGTCAGTCATCGGCACCACGATCAACTATCTGTCGAGTCACTTCGTCGTATTTAACAACCCGAACAAACCCGACTAGCTCTCGTCATCCTTCGCCACGAATGCGTCGGGCACTTCGGAGCCATCGCCGAAAAAGAACTTCTCCATCTCACCCTCGAGGAACTTGCGCGCCTCGGGCTCAATCGGTGTCAGTCGGTATTCGTTGATGAGGATCGTCTGGTGCGCCAGCCACATCTGCCAGCCGCCCTTGGAGACGTTCGCGAGAATGCGCTCACCGAGCGGTCCGGGATAAGGCTGCCAATCGAGCGCTTCGCCTTCCTCTCCGGTCTTTACACATTGCACGGTCTTGTTCATTCATCGGTCTCCCACAACGATCGGGTAGATTGTAACGACTCGACGATGCGCTCAACAGGTCGCGGCACCCCGACCTCGGTCAATTCGCTCGTGCGAAACCACCGAAAAACCGAATCGTCCTGCACGGCGTTGCTGCGCTGGCCCAACAACCATGGTTCGATATGCAAATCGAAATGCGTGAACTTATGGGTCAACGGCGGCAGACGCTCCGCGCCGCCAGGCAGCGGATCCTCGGTCGCGATTTCCGGAAACGACCATAAACCACCCCAGATTCCCTCGGCAGGTCGTTGCCGCAACAGCAGCGCGCCGTCCTCCGGGCGTTGTTGCACCAGCATATGCACGTGCCGCTGCGGCTTTGCTTTTTTCGGCTTGCGTCCGGGGAACTCTGAGACGGTGCCTGCAGCAAACGCCTGACAGGTGTCGGCAACCGGGCAGGCGTCGCAGTTCGGCTTGCTGCGTTTGCACAACGTCGCGCCGAGATCCATCACCGCTTGCGTGTAATCGGCGACCCGCGTGTCGGGTGTGTAGCGTTCCGACACCGCCCACAACGCATCGGCGACCTTCGTTTGTCCGGGCCAGCCACCGATCGCTTCATGACGCGCGAGCACGCGCTTTACGTTGCCGTCGAGAATCGCATGTCGCTGGTTGTCGGCCTGCGCGAGGATCGCGCCTGCAGTCGAGCGACCGATGCCTGGCAGCGCGATCAACGCTTCGAAATCATCGGGCAACTCACCGCCGTGTTCATCCCGCGCGATGATCGCCGCTTTGTGCAGGTTGCGCGCACGCGCGTAATAGCCAAGCCCGGACCAATGAGCGAGCACCGCATCGATCGATGCATCAGCAAGATCGGTGACGCTCTCGAAGCGCGCGACGAATCGTGTGAAATAGTCGATAACCGTCGTGACCTGCGTTTGCTGCAGCATGATCTCCGACACCCACACCCGGTAGCGCGTGCGCGGATCCTGCCAGGGCAGGTCCTTGCGGCCATGCACGTCGTACCAGTCGAGCAGGCGATCCGAGAAAGTTTGGCTCACGATGCACTCGCGGCGAACCACTCAGCGCACGGCTGCGGTTGCTCTTCTCGCATGACGAGACCGCGCGCGGCGAAATCTTTCGGCGTGCGATCCGATGCATTCGCGAATCGCTCCATGCGTGCGATGGCATCGGTACCGCCGCTGCGCAGCCGACGCTTCAACACATACGGCCCGATCAACGGTGGCACAAAAAAATCCGGCTCCATCAAAATCGAGTAGGTCACCTCGGTGCCACCCTCTACCTCGCGCAAAGTCCATGTCGACACGCTGCTCTTAAAGTCCGATGCATCCGGTATCGCTTCGGTGCGCAGGCACGTGAGTCCCTCGTTGGTCAGAATCTCTACCCGCTCGAGGGTCTGGCAGTAGAACCAGACGCAACCTTTCACCCGCGTATACACGCGAACCGGGTCATCGCCGAGGCGCGGCAGGAAATGGGCGTCGTCATAGACACTGGAGATGCGTTCGAAATCGTCATAGTCAGTCAGCACGTCGAACACGCCCGCCAACGGCGCGTCCAACACCGTCACCGAGGTCATCCGGTAGACGCCCTTCTCATGAGTGACATCGACCGACTTCAGCTCAGCCGCGTGCGCGCCTGCGGCGAGTAGCGCGAGCGAGAACAACAATCCGCGCATTGCCGGTCCGTGCCCTAGTTCCGTCTCAACCGATCGAGCAGGCGATCTTTCAGGCGATCGACTTCTTCGTCGACCTTCTCTTTCACAGCGTTACGCGCAAGGCGTTCGATATCCGGACGGATCGTCGGGTCTGTCAGGTTGCCTTTGATTTCCAGCGGAATCACCGCTTCGGTGTAGGCATCGAGCTCCTCGGGCGTCGCACCGCTCAGAAACTCGGGGCGCTCAAGCACGCGCGCATCAAGATCATAGTCGACGGTCCCTTCTGCGAGATTCACCGTGCCAGTCCCATTCATCTGCAAAAACGGCAGCTCCGCAAAAAAATCATCGTTCCTGGCCACACCATCGCTCACCACAGCGGTGCCCCGCAGCGTTGAGAACTCGGTGCGCGGATCCGCAGGCGCAGGTGGCGGCGTTTCGCGTTCGAACGTGGCACGAGCACGACGGATTTCATACCAGAGATCCGTGCCGACGAGCGCGCCATCAGAAAGGGTCATCGCGACACTGCCGTCCAACGAAGAGCGCAACTCGGATAGCATCACCCCACGCCCGGCCAGCTCGAACTTTCCGTCCAATCGACCTTCGACGTTGTCGCGCTCAAACAGCAGACTGGCTAACGTGCCGAGGTTCAGATTCTCAACGCGTTCATTCAGCGACAGACGCGGTACGGCACCGCTAGCGTCGATACGCACATCGCCTTCGTAAGTGCCCTCGAGCACTCGAGCACGCATCGGCGAGAGCCGCGCGCGGCTGTCTTTCACCTGCAACTGCAAGTCGAGGTCTTCGAATGGCAGCCCGCCCAACTCCAGACGGCCAAAGCGGAAGTTGCCGGCCGCATCGAGCCCCTGGATCATATCGACCGGCAATGCAGCATCGGCGGTGGTCACGTCAGCACTCTCGGCGACCTCGCTCTCGTCTGCAGGCGGCAGGTAGCGATCGAGCAGCATGCTGTCACCCGCAAGGTCAAAGCGCAGTGCCATGCTGGCGAAGTTCTGAATTGCAATCTCGCCGTTCAACGTGGTGTCGTCTACCTTGAGCTGCAGCTCACGCAACACCGCCATCTCAAAAGTTGTTGTAAACGCCGCGTCGAAACTGACTTTGCGTAACGCGTCGGCATCGGCCGTGACCGGTGCTTCGATGCCGAGCTTTGGCAGCACCTCGCGCGGCGAGAACGAATCCACGCTCAGATTGCCGGAGACGTCCAGCGGCGCAGCGGGGCCACTACCAGAGACGGTCAGTGCACCATTGACGTCGGCGACTGTGAAATTGGTCGTCTCGACCAGCAAAGTATTGTTGGCAAAGTCGAGCGTCATCGCTGGCGCATCCATGGAGAATTCCGCGGGGTCGGGCAAGTCCGCGCTCGCGAGCGCACCCTCCACCACCAGATCGGTAATGCGCAGCAGGTCCTCACTGTTTTGCACCGTGGTTTCAAGTTCCATGTTCAGTCGCATGGCGCCGGGCTCTGCGCTCGCCACAAACGCCATGGTCAAATCGAGCGGTTTCGACAGATCATCGCCGCGTAAAGTCAGGTCGAGATCCTCAAGGCGATAGATCGTCTCGCTGCTGCCATCTTCGTAGGTCACCGCGGCATCGCGAATGACCACCCCACCGAAGTTCACCTTCACATCCGAACCTGTGTCGATCTCGACAGTGGCATTCTCGGCGTCTACGCCCGACTCAATCGCACGTTCGATTTCGCGCTCGATCTCATCGACGCCGAGATCTTCAACATCGATGCTCTCGTCGTCCGCCATCGCGTCGACAATGTCCGACCAATTGTTTAGTCCGTCGCCACGCACGGCGAGGTTTACCGTGAGGCCAATGACCTCGACGGTCTGGATATTCACCTCATTGCGGAACAGCGGCATCAGGTCGACGCCCGCCGATACCCGGTCGAAGCGCAACATTGGCTCTGGCCCAAACGCGGGCGCATTGCCCACCGAGACATCCTCGGTGCTGATCGCCAGCCGAGGGAATACGCTGAGTGACAAGTCCCCTTCGAATCGTACGTCCCGACCAGTTGCCTCGGAGAGCTCGAGCGCGAGTTCATCGCGGAACTCGTTAGGGTCGAAAAAGAAGTACACGGCCCCGACCGCAAGCAGCAAAATCGTGGCGAGCAGGCCGGCCGCGACCAGCATGAGTTTTAGGATAGCGCGCATACCCGTTAGGGTAGCAAAGGCGGGAAAAGTTCGCGCCCGGGGAGCCCCGGGCGCAACGTAAATTTAATCTGTGCAGATATCGATGTCGCCGTTGAGCGTTTCGATTTGAATGCGCCCGGAGCCATCACCGTGCTCGAAGTTAAGGGTACGGCCCGGTCCGTAGCGGCTAACGCGCTGCGGTTTCGGACCAAAGCAGTTGTCGATGCTGCCGTTGAGCGTCTTGATGTCGACCCTGCCGGCCCAGCCTGCCTGCATCGACATACTGACATCACCACTCACCGACTCCGCATCAACATCGGCGCTCGCCGAAAGGGAATCCGCGAGGTCAATATCGCCGGAGGTAACACCCACCGATACCGAGTTGAACATGCAGTCTGATGCATCGATGCTGCCGCTGACCGTACTGGCGCGCAGCTCACCGCGCAGTCCGGACATGTCGATATCACCACTGACCGTTTCGAGGCTGTTATAGCCCCCAATGTCATGTCCGACGACATCAATATCGCCACTGGTGGTCGACACTTTCAGTTTGTCTGTCCAGGACTCGGTGTCGATGTCGCCGCTGACCGTGGTCAGGTAAAGCCGGCCACGCACATTCTGGATATCGAGGTCGGAGCTCACGCCTTTCGCGTGTAGGGTCGTGTCGGTCGGCACCTGCACATAGAGTGTGGTTCCACCGCTGTTCCAGCCGGAGTTCTTCTTCTTTTTCTTGTAGACAACTTCGATGTAGACGATGTCGCCCTTCTCTTTGATGTCGAGTCGCTCCACCGCATCTACGAGCTTCGCGTCGACTCGGACCTCGCCCGAACCTTTGCCCACAATATCGATGTCGCCGCGAGCGTTGATGACGTGCACTTCGGGCGCACTGCCCACCTCAAGCGTACGCTTGATCTTCTCGCCTGCGGTTGCCAGTCCAGGCAATGCTGCGATTACACAGCCAATGATGATGCGGTTCATATTTCGGTCCTCAGTTCATCCACGGTCATCGCGCTTTCGGTAACCGTCGACACAATCGCCATTTCCTGGCGGTACGCAATCTGCAGCAGTTGCTGCAATTCAAGATTGTCGGGCTCAGCTTCGATCGCCCGGTTAATTTCATCGATCGATTCGCGGATGATGTTCAGGTTGCCCAGAATCACACCTTGGGTCGCGGGCGACAGCTCGCTCAGGCGATCTGCCAACATTTCCAGCGAGTCCTCACGCACCTGCATGAACTCAGCATCGAGTCCTGAGTAGCGCGCGGTTTGTATGTCCTGCTCCGGCAGGCTGAAGTCGATCGTTGCATTCGCCATCGGTGGCGTGTTCTCACCCTCGGGGAACAACAGCAAGCCGATCAGCAGCGAGGTAGCAAACACACTCGCGGCGACCCGCCATTGCCAGAAGGACTCCTGCGGCTTGATCTGTGCTTCGATCGCAGGCCACAGGTCACGCTCGGGTTTGATGTCCCGATCGAGTCCGGCGATGGCCGCATCCAGTTTGTCGAATTGCTCTTCGCTCATGATCCGTCTCTTTCTAACCGAGCTGCGCCGCCAAAAGCTGGCGCGCCCTGTGCAAATGGGCCTTGCAGGTACCGACCGCCACATCCAGCGTCTCGGCGACCTGCTCATGGGTGTATCCGTACACCCCGGCCAATACAAAAACCTGTCTTGCGCGTTCCGGAAGCTCAGCGATCGCGCGCTCCAGATCCGGCATATCGTGCTGATCGATTGTCACGCCCTCGTCCTCGTTCGTCACCAGCTTGAGCTTCTCGCTCTCGCGCTTGGACTTGCGCATCCGGGTCAGCACCACGTTTACCGCAATCCGGTGCAGCCAACTTGAGAAAGCGCTATCGCCTCGAAAGGCTTCGAGCTTGCGCCACGCCTGGATGAACGCATCCTGAGTGGCGTCTTCGGCTTCCGCCGAGTTGGCCGTCATCCGCAGACACAGCGCATAAATCTGACCGCAATGCCGGTGATAGAGGATTTCGTAGGCTTTTCGATCGCCGGCGGCCGCTCTCGCCACCAAATCTGCCGGATCAACCGCAGCGCTGCCGCTCTTCGCTGTTGCTTCTGCGCTCATTGACAGCAGCATATCCTATCCTCTGATCCATCACTTGCGGCCCTTTCGCGGTGTGCATTGGCCTGCATTCGGAACTAAGACGCAGGTCCCGGCGAAAGCGTTTAGTCCGAAGCGGCAAATGTCAGGTTCCTCACTTTATGTAGTGTTCTGTTATGATCCGGCAAACCGGAAGGGGACACCGAATAGCATGCGCCTACATGGCATGTCGCGGTTATGATCGAACCGCAATCTGACCAACGCCTTCGATTGCTCTACATCGGAGAGACTTCGGTACCGGCGCGAACCGCGTTGCGTGCCATCGGCGGCCTCGACAACGTCGAGACGGTGGCCGAGCTAACCGACCCCGAGTTGCTTCCACAACACCTCGCCGCCTGGCAGCCAGATCTTGTGCTCGTCGATGTCGGCATCACCAACACCTCGGCCGAGCGATACCGCACGGCGGAATTGATGCAGGTGCTGGATGGCTATCCGACGTTGGCGCTAACGAGCGCCGAGCGCGAGCAGCGCGGACTCAGAGCCGTGTTGCATGGCGCACAGCACTACCTCATCGCGGACGGCGTGCTCGACGGCATCGACATGCAGCGGGCCATCGACCAAACCAAGCAGCATTTCGACTTCACCAGCACCGTAAACGGGCGCAGCGAGTTGCTTGCCATGCTGGTCGAAGGCCTGCCAGACGGTGCACTGCTATGCGATCGCGAGGGACGCATTTTGCGATCGAACGCGACCGCGCGCGCCCTGCTTGGTCTGTCCCGCGATGCACAACCGGTGCTCGCATGGGGCAAGACGTTCTGTGCCTGGGATGCCAACACGAACGCCGAGCTGGCGCCGGAGGAGCGACCGGTCGCGCGGGCTGCGCGCGGAGATCGATTCACCGAGCAGGTATTCCAGCACGACGATCCCGACGGCAACACGCTCGTGTTGTCGGTGAGTGGTCATGGGCTGTACGACGGCGGCGATCGATTGCTCGGCGGCATGCTCCTGTTCCGCGACATCACCGATCAGTTCCGACGGACTCGTGAGCAAGCGCATTTGGCGCTGTTCGACCCGGTGACCGGCGTCGCGAATCGACACCTTTATAAAGAGCAGCTACAGCAGGCGCTCTCGCGAGCGCGTCGTAGTCAACGTACGCTCGGCGTGTTGTGCGTCGACCTTGATCGCTTTGCCGCGGTTAACGAATCGCTCGGACACGACACCGGCGATCGTCTGCTCGACGCGGTTGTTGAGCGCTTGCAAACGCTACTCCGGCAGGGTGATCTGCTGGCGCGATGGGGCGGTGATCGGTTCATGGTCACCGTCGAGAATCTCGCGAGCCCGCGTGATGCGGCGGCAGTCGCGCAGAAAGTCGTGCGTGGCCTCGCCGAGCGCTTCGAGTGCGACGGCAACGAAATCTACATCGGCGCCTCCGTCGGGATCGCGCTGTATCCCGAAGCTGGCGAAGACGAAGCATCGCTGATCCGAGCCGCCGGCCTCGCACTGGGCCAGGCGAAACGCCAGGGCGGTGCCCGGCTCCAGTTCTACGCACAGTCGGGACACGGTGCGAGCGCCGACAGCGCCGAGCTCGAACTCGGCATTCGACACGCGTTGTTGCGTCGGGAGCTGACGCTGCGCTACCAGCCGCGTGTGGGATTGGGCGACGGGCGACTGATGGGACTCGAGGCTTTGCTGCGCTGGCAGCATCCGCGCTACGGGCTCCTGCCACCGGCACGTTTCTTGTCGCTGCTCGAGTCGAGCGGGCTGATCCACTCGGTTGGCGAGTGGGTTGTACGAACCGTCTGCGCGCAGCTGCACGCCTGGCAACAACGCTACTCGGTGCCAGACCTCACGGTCACCATCAACCTGTCGCCGCTACAACTCGAAGACGGTCGGCTCACCGCGGTCGTAGAGAAGGCGATCGAAGACTATCAGCTCGACCCAGGGTGCCTTGAGTTTGAACTCGGCGACGGTGCCGAAAGCCTGCGCCGACCGCGTTCGCTGCAGACGTTGCAGGCGCTGCGCAAACTGGGTGTCGGCGTCTCGCTCGATCATTTTGGTACCCACGATATCTCGTTCAGTGCACTCGACAGCACGATGATCAGCACGTTTGTACTGCATCAGTCGCTCGTGCAAGACCTCGCTGACAACGAAGCGCATCAGCGCATCGTGCGAGCCGCCATTGCGATGGCCGATGGGCTACAAATCGAGATCGCCGCTGAAGGGGTCGAGACGCATGAGCAGCTCGAGTTCCTGCGCGACAACCAGTGCACCGCAGCACAGGGTTTCTTCATCAGCCGTCCGATGGAACGACAAAAAGTCGATGCCCTGCTGCATACCGAATCGCTCGGCCAGAAGCTGCTCTCGCAAAACAGCGCCGCCTGACGCGGACCGCATGGTCCAGTACCGCGACATCCAGAGCTTCGTCCGTCGGCCCGGACGCATGACACCCGCACAAAAGCGTGCGCTTGCCGAGCTCGCCCCTCGCTATTGCATCGACTACACACCGGAGCAACTCGATCTCGCTGCAACCTTCGGGCGCAGCGCACCGCTCATGGTTGAGATCGGGTTCGGCAACGGCGACAGCCTCGTGGCGCTCGCCGCGAGCATGCCGGACTGGAATGTCATCGGCATCGAGGTGCATGAGCCCGGCGTCGGACACTGCCTGTTGAAAGCAGAAGAAGCAGGCGCCAAGAATCTGCGCGTGATCGCTGAAGACGCGGTTGCGGTGTTACGGGACCAGATCGGTGAGCGACGTATCGACCGACTCAACCTCTACTTTCCCGATCCGTGGCCGAAGAAACGCCACCACAAGCGGCGACTCGTGAATCCGCCGTTCATGGATCTCGCGGCTACCAGCCTGACCGACGACGGCGCGCTGCATATCGCCACTGACTGGGCGCCGTATGCCGAGCACATCGACGAGATACTGAACGCGGATGCTCGCTTCAAGGTGACACTGCGCCGCACACATGTCGGTGATTCACCGCACGTGCGACCGCAAACCAAGTTTGAACGACGTGGGCTACGTCTCGGTCATGAAATTGTCGACTGGGAAATCCGTCGAGCGGACTAGGCAGTCTTCCTAAAGCGTTCGCATCGCCGCTTCGGGATAGAGCAAAGCGGCCAGCAACCCCAGCGAAATCAATCCAAAAAACGCGGCCGAGGATTTGACCCGTCCCGGCACCTTGGACAATAGCAGGATGGCTGTTGCACCAGCGTTGGATACCAGACCCATGTGCACGACACCGGATGGAAATTGGCCCGCCTGCGCCAGAAACACCCCGCCGCTATAACCCACCAACAACGCCATGATCGCGATGCCATAAAGCCTGTAGAGCGTGCCGTGCTCTGAGCGAAGCCCTGCGAATCGGTCCAACGTCTTGATGGGTAAGAGCAACAGCGGCAGGCCAACTGTGACCAATGTACCCGCGATCTTGATCAGCAGCAGAAGCGTAAGGAACGTCATCCGACGAAGAACAACGTGTTGACGCCATCCACCACGTATTGCACAGCGAGCGCCACCAGTATTACGCCGGTGAGGCGACTGACCACGTTGGCGCCCGTCTCACCCATCACGCGGATAATCGGTGAGGTCAGCAGCATCATGACCAACGCAATAGCGAGCACCAGCATCGCCATGGCCATAAGGCCCAAAAACTCGATCCAGTTGTCCTGCAGCTCCACGAGCAACAAGAGCAGCGTCGCAAGCGCACCCGGTCCGGCGATCAGAGGGAACGCCAACGGAAATACCGAAATGTCTTCACGGTAGCGTGCCTCATCCTGCTCGCGCACCGTGGTCGAGCGCAGACCCGACTGGCGCGCAAACACCATGTCGACCGCGATCAGGAACAGCAACAGACCACCGGCGATCTTGAATGACGCCACGTTGATGCCGAGCGTTTCCAACAGCGACTGACCCGCAAGTGCGAATACCCAGAAGATGATGGCGGACAGCACAACCGACTTGATCGCCATCTTGCGACGATAGGTCGGCTCGCCGCCGCGTGTCAGGGCGCCGAACAGGGGCACGAGCGTGATCGGTTCGATCACGACAAACAGCACCACAAAATGTCGGATAAGTTGTTCGAGCACGACGCGCTAACCTTCAGTCAGGACTGGCGAAAGCGCGGAGTATAGGTGTCGTCCATGACAAAGCCAATGCCGCGCGTTAGGACTTAGCGGCCGCTTCGTCCTGGACTGTGGGCGGTGGCCTGAGCGCCGGGATCGCAACCACACACGCGAGCACGATCGAGGGCAAGCCGCAAAGCGCTGCGTAGCCGAAAAACCCGATCCAACCCGCCCAATCAGCGTCGCGCGCCGGCGAGGTCATGAAGTCGGAGAACACACTCGCCCAGCCCGACCATTCCTGCACGTTGCCCGAGTATTTCGCGAGGAATTTGCCGAGCAGCACACTTAGCGAGCTGAACAGCGCGTACTGCGTCGCAGTGAACTTCGTGTTGGTGAGACTCGCCAGGTAAGCGATCAACACAGTGCCTGAGAACCCCTGAGCGAAGTTGTCGCCACTGATTGTGACCGCCAACGCGGAGAGCTTAGGGCCCTGGAAGGCCAGATAGATGAATCCGAGGTTGGTGGCTGCGATCAGCACACTTGCCACGATCAGGCTGCGATGAATGCCGAGCTTCAACACCGCCACACCACCCGCCGCGATTCCAGCTAGCGACACAAATACGCCGTAGCCTTTGGCGATGTACGCAACGTCCGACTTCGTAAACCCGATATCGAGGTAGAACGGATTCGCGAGAATCCCGAGCACATAGTCGCTCACACGATAGAACAGGATGTAGGCGAGGATCAGCAATGAGACCCACCCGGCGCGCAAAAAGAAATCGATGAAGGGGTCGGCGAGGTATTCCTTAAGCCGTCCTAGCGCAGTCCCACCGCTCGGCTTTGAGACGGATTCAGGCTCGGGTGACATCAAAACCGCCAACAAACCAACACCCATCAACAGCGCCATGACGAAATAGGCGGTCTCCCAGCCGCGCGTATCAGCAAGCAGCAACGCACCCGCCGTCGATGCAATCAGCGCGATGCGGTAGCCGTATTGATAGGCGGCGGCAAGCACGCCCTGCATACCCGCGTCATCAGACTCAATACGATACGCATCAATCACGATGTCCTGCGTCGCCGACAACAGGGCAACCGCGATTGCAGAGAAAGTGAAGGGCAACATCGCCTCGGCGGGATCGGACACCGCCATGCTAACCAGCGACAACGCAATGCCGAGTTGGGCAACCACCAACCAAGCGCGACGCCGACCCAACAAGGTAGTGAGAACGGGAATGCGCACTGCATCGACCAGCGGCGCCCAAAGATACTTGAACGAGTACGCGAACCCGATCCACGCGAAGGTCGAGATCGTGCTGCGCGCAATACTCGCGTCTTCCAGCCACGCGGTCAGGGTCGCGTAGACCAGGGGGAAGGGCAGACCGCCCGAGAATCCCAGAAAGAAATTGGTGACAATCGTGGGCCTAAGCCACGTGTCGCGCCACTTAGAGAGTGAAGTCGTAGTCAACGGTAAACGGCGCGTGGTCAGAGAATCGCTCATCGCGGTAGATGTCGGTGGCGAGCACTTTGCCGGCCAGCCCCGGGGTCGTTACCTGGTAATCGATGCGCCAACCCGTGTTGTTCGCCCATGCCTGACCACGATTCGACCACCACGTGTACTGATGCGGCTCTTGCTCGAGTTCGCGAAAGCTATCGACGTATTTCGTCTCGTTAAACAAGACATCCATCCACTCGCGCTCTTCAGGCAGGAATCCCGAGTTCTTCTGGTTGCCGCGCCAGTTGCGGATGTCTTCTTTGGTATGCGCGATGTTGAAGTCGCCGCAGATGACGTACTCGCGACGTCGGCGCTTCACCTTTTTGAGGTGTTCGTGGAATTGCGCGAGCACGTCCATTTTAAACGCCTGGCGCTCATCGCCTGAGGTGCCGGACGGCAGATACACCGACGCGACCGCGATGCCGGGCAGCTGCACCTCAACGTAGCGGCCTTCGTTATCGATCGCTTCGATGCCGAGCCCGCGCACGATCTTGTCGGGCTTGTGACGCGAATAAATGGCGACACCGCTATAGCCCTTTTTCTCCGCATCGACGTACACCGAGTGATAGCCCTCGGGGCTGAACATCGGGTCTTCGAGCTGATGAACCTGCGCCTTGGTCTCTTGAATGCACACGACATCGGCGTTTTGTTTTGCCAGCCAGTCGTACACACCCTTGCGGGCAGCGGCACGGATGCCGTTGGCGTTCAAAGTAATGATTCGAAACATGGGAGTCGCGCCGAAAATGGCATATTATCAAAACTGTAAGGGATGGCGCTGAAGGGGACTCATGCCGGAACCGACACTGGAGTTTGTCGCAATGGCGCGCGCTGCAGGCGCGCTGCGCTTCGGTTCCTTCACCCTGAAATCCGGGCGAGTCAGCCCCTACTTCTTCAACGCCGGCTCTCTCTCGAGTGGCCGTGCGGCGGCCGCGCTCGCGCGCGGGTACGCCGACACCATCCGGGAACACCATCCCGACTGCGACGTTATTTTCGGACCGGCCTACAAGGGCATTCCGCTTGCCGCGTTGGCCGCAGCCGCGTTGGCGGATCGACACGACCGCGACGTGCCCTACGCGTTCAATCGCAAGGAAGCGAAAGACCATGGCGAGGGCGGCAATATCGTGGGCGGTCCGCTCTCCGGCAAAGTAGTGATTGTCGATGACGTGATTACCGCCGGCACCGCCATTCGCGAAAGCGTCGAGATGATCCGGGAAGCCGGTGCCGAGGTGGCTGGCATCGTCATCGCGCTGGATCGGCGCGAGCGGGGCACCGGGACACTTTCTGCAGTGCAGGAGGTCGAACAATCATTGGGCGTCACCGTGAGCGCACTTGCGACTCTCGATGATCTCGTGACAGTACTCGAGCAAGGGGGCGGAGAACCCGAAACCCTGGCGGCCGTAAAGCAATACCGGACCAAATACGGTGTTTTATGACGAATTTCGAGGAATAAATCGTGACACAGCTCTCTAATCGGCCCGGCCGATTAGGTAAAATCTTGGGGATGTTCCGAATGCGCACGACAACGCTTTTGCTGGGAATGCTGGTTTCCGCCGGTCCACTCTGGGCCGCGACAGACCGCGCACCGCAGCTCTACAAGTGGGTCGATGAAAACGGCGTAGTGCACGTTGGGGATTCGATCCCCGCGGAATACGCGGATCAGGAAAAAGAGGTCCTGAACGAGCACGGTGTCACCGTCGGCAACATCCGCGGCAAGATTACGGAAGAAGAGTTGGCCGCGATTGCGGCGGCTGAAGAGGCTCAGGCGGAACTCGAGCGCGCCCGACGGGCTGACCGCGCGCTGCTCGCCACCTATCTTTCTGTGAATGAAATCGAACGCCATCGCGACCGACGCGTCGAGTTGGTGGAAGCGCAGTCACGGGTTTCTGAGCTGTACCTGACCAACCTGCGCAAACGGCTCGTGTCGCTGCTCGACGAAGCGGCGGCTTTCAAGCCCTACAACATCGATCCTGACGCGCCGATGATTCGTCCGGCGCTTGCCAACGATATCAAGGAAACAAAAGACGGGATTCTGCGTTACGAGAGTCGGGTTGCCGATTACAAGCGCAGCGCGGAGAACCTGCGAGAAGAATTCCAGGTCGCAATTCAGCGCTACTCGGAATTGACGGCCTCGAACTAACTACGGCCTGACGACCCGAAGCCGCCCGCGCCTCGGTCGCTCTGTTCGAACTCATCCACGACATTCATGCGCGCCTGCGCGACCGGCACGATCACCATCTGTGCAATCCGCTCGCCTACTTCGATCGTGTAGGTCTTACTGCCACGATTCCAGATCGAGACGAACAACTGACCCTGATAATCAGAATCGATCAGCCCAGTGAGGTTACCGAGCACCAGCCCGTGCTTATGGCCGAGCCCGGAGCGCGGCAACAGCACCGCCGCATAAGACGGGTCACCTACATAGACCGCCATACCGCTCGGCACGAGGTGTGTTTCCCCAGGTGCTACCTCCAGCGGCGCGTCGATGCAGGCACGAATATCCATTCCTGCCGAACCCTCGGTGGCGTAACTCGGCAACTCGATTGAGTCACCCACGCGCGGGTCGAGAATCTTCACCTGCAAATCAATCACGGTCGCTGTCCTTGAATCGTTCGGCGATGCAGCTGATCAGCTCGCGCGCCAGTGTGGTCTTCGGTTGTTGTACGAACACGCGCTCACCGTCTGCCCAAAGTGCGGTGGCGGCATTATCGTCGCGGTCGAAGGCGAGGTTTCGGCCGACCTGATTCGCAATGATCAGGTCGAGCTTCTTGCGCTCGAGCTTGCCGCGCGCGTTCTCGAGCACCGAGTGCGTTTCGGCGGCGAAGCCGACGGTAAACGGCCGATCATCGCGCGCAGAAACTGCCGCGAGAATGTCCGGGTTGCGCGTTAACTCCAGCGACATGCTGTCGTGCTTTTTCTTAATCTTC
Organism: uncultured Chromatiales bacterium; assembly: GCA_963922335.1. GTDB lineage: Bacteria > Pseudomonadota > Gammaproteobacteria > Steroidobacterales > Woeseiaceae > CALBPI01. The sequence goes on from CAWUIB010000018.1 coordinate 21,590, forward strand.
TCGTCAGTGCAAGTCGCCGGTCGATAATCGGAGACCGCCGCGGAGCTGATGAAGACATCGGCACCTGCGACGGCGGCATCAACGGCTTCCGCCATTTCCTCGGCGGTCTCCACGCTGATCAGGTCGACGCCCTCAAGCGGCGAGAGCGCCACGGGGCCGCTCACCAGCGTTACCTGGGCACCCGCTTCGCGCGCCGCTGCAGCGATGGCGTAGCCCATTTTTCCGGAGCTGCGGTTGGTCAGGTAGCGCACCGGATCGATCGGCTCACGCGTCGGACCGGCGGTGATCACCACGCGTTTGCCCGCCAGTGGGCCATCCTGCGGATGCATCACGCCATCCGCGATCACTGCAGGTTCGAGCATGCGCCCTGCACCCACCTCACCACAGGCCTGATCACCCTCACCCGGACCCAGCACGATGACACCGCGATCACGAAGCGTTTGCATGTTGTCCTGAACCGCGGGGCTCGACCACATCTGACGGTTCATCGCTGGTGCGATGTAGATCTGCGCTTCGGTAGCGAGGCATACGGTGGTCAACAAGTCGTCGCCCATACCCGCCGCAAAGCGCGCAATGAAATCGGCGCTCGCGGGCGCGATCACGACACGGTCCGCCCAGCGCGCAAGTTCGATATGGCCCATAGCCGCCTCGGCCTCGGTATCGAACAAATCGGTGCGCACCAGTCGACCGGAAACCGCCTGGAACGTCAGTGGCGTCACGAATGCCTGCGCACCTTCGGTCATCACGACCTGCACACTGGCGCCTCGGTCGATCAGCCGCCGCGTAAGGTCCGGACTCTTATATACAGCGATACCACCGGTAACGCCGAGCAATACATGGGTCATACGCCTGCCCGTTAGAAAACGTGCGCAGTCTAGCTAATCCGGGCACCTTGCGCACAATGGCGCCCTGCTGAGAAGACCCGGCAAGTGCATCCTGAATGACAGAAAAGAGCTGCAAGGGATGTGCACCATGTCGATTTCCACCGCCGACGAGCGTTCTACCGCAGAGTTGCTGGCGCTGCTGTTGTTGCCGGACGGCAGCGGCACGGATATGGCCGAGGTTTGGCTCACGCAGACCGGCGGGTTGCGGGGGTTACTATGCTCCGATATCGACGATCTGGAGCGCTTGCCCAACATCGGACCTGTGCGCGCCCGACGGGTGCGGTGCATCGCGGAGCTCGCAGCACGTTACCAAACCGCACGCCTACCGGACCGACACGCGATACGCAGCCCCGGTGATACGTACCGGTTTCTGCGTGCCAAGTTGCGCGACCTGGAACACGAGGTGTTTTGTTGTTTGTATCTCGATAACCGCCATCGGGTGCTCGACTTCCAGATTCTGTTCCGCGGCACGATCGATGGCACTTCCGTGTACCCGCGCGAAGTGGTCAAAGAAGCGCTTCGCCGAAACGCGGCGGCTTTGATAGTCGCGCACAATCACTTTAATACCGACAAGTTAATGTTTTACATGGTTTTTTTATTTGCTTTTGGTAATTCATACCCGCTCTGGTACCCGCATTTTCGTTTACTGGAACTCAACTCAGGAGATCGAAATGAGTGAAAAAGCTGGAATCGACGACGCCAACAAAGAAGCCATCCGTCAGCTGGCGAAAAACAACAGCGGGATCAGCGCTTGCGCAGATTTGCTGTATGAGCATCTATCCAATGACGGGAATATCCCGCTCGATGCGCAGGCCTTTATCGTCTTACCGGTCGGCATCAGAGAGGGACTGCTCAATGCCATTCAGTGCTGCGTACGCAGTTCCACAATAATCTTGGAAAAGCAGTTCGACGAGCATGACGTGACTTGGGCGGACGAATGGGCGCCTGAGGTTCGTAAGGACGCAGAAGCAGTGGAGGAACTGAAGACCCAGTGGCGTCAGGAAGCTGCCAAATGAGCACAGACGTGATTGTTCGCTACTCAAGCGCTTCGGCGAGTGGTGGAAAGGTGATGTATCTGGACCAACCGAGCGTGCTGACAGATTCCCTGTGCGTCGGATGACGAAAGGTCGCTACAAGGTGATCCTAAGGAATTATGAAGAGGCATAGATCCTAAGGTGTTTGGCGGACATGCCAGAACTGGTCTCTATCGACAAGTTTCTTGCCTATGTAGGACCAGAAGCGCAAGCACTAACGCCTTGCAGTTTTTGCTGACTGCTTTCGCTTCGGAGTCCGTATTCTTCGAGAGTGTTTTTGAGATTTGTACGGATCACTACTTCAAAAGATCGATTTGGTGCATCGAAAACTAGCTAGACGCTTATCTCAAACGCTTGTCTCGACATTAGCGTAATAATCCAAGTAGTTGGCCGGGTACCTGTTTATCGCTATGAGGCAGCGCGCCCCTCGCAGTTGTCGGCTGAGTGCTTTTTCTGAAGTGGTGCGCCGTAAGCAGCCTTAACTTCCAGCTAGCCTGGCACCTGTGAAACTCGATATTGAGGATCCGTCCGAGCGGCTAAGTCTCATACAGCGCACCGTGCCAGCGAACACTTGGTCGTAGTTTGACCCAAGAGTTGACTAAGCCTCTGGCTTTTTGATCGCACTGAGGACACGCATGTACTCGTCAGAACAATTGCGGCTCAAGAAGCGGCGGGCCTCATCAAACGCTTCCCCCTCCCTTCCTAGCCTGAGTAAAAGATGGAAGAAACCGATAGAAATTCTTTCTGAGTTCGGTGAGAACCTAACTGCCTTGGCAAAGCGCCGCTCTGCGCCTTCTAAATCCCCAGCATCCCATTCCAGTTTCGCAAGCATAGCCAAGAAATCCCCTCTATACGGATATGACGCTGCGAGCTCCTCGAGCAAGACAACTGCTTTGTCTGGCTGGCCATTTCTTACATACCACTGCAAACGCTTGTACTTGAATTTATCAATGGACTTCATCAGTCAAGGTATTCCGTCAATCGTCAGGATCTAGGTCGTCCAGGTCCCAGAACCCGGGGTCTAGTGCGTGCCTGGCTCTTTGTTCACTTTTTTCGATGTTATCAATAATCTGGCCGCTTCTCCCCCTGCGATAGTCACGTTGGGCACGCTCAATTTCTTCTAGGTGCCCTAGATGATCATCAGATGAACGAGCTCTTTTTCCCTTTTCGGGCGCGAGGGGTTCATTCTCTGTGGCGGTATCCGAGCCAGTTCCATCTCCGCTATCTGAAGCATCCTCCTCTCCATCTTCAGAAGAGTCTTCTGGTTTACCGATTTGATTGTGCATCCGATGGAACTCTTCCCATTCTTCAGCTGTCAGTGGTTCTTCCGCGATATTGTTTGGAATCAGGACTCCGACTACGCCTACAACCCAAGGGCCGCCAGCGATCACGCCACGCCCAACAGATAATGTTCCCCTTCCAGCCCGGCAGAAATCCCGCGCTCGCCTAGCGCCTCTCTTGACCGTATCCCAGATCGAATCCCCTCCAATTGGCGGATTCATTGTGATGGAATCAAGACCAAATGGATCGATGAAACTCCTCGGATTATTGCTTGCGTATGTATACCTGTTAAGACCGCCAGCGAGACCAATCGGATCAGTCGACAGGTACCTACCCGTTCCCGGATCGTAATAGCGATTGTAGTTGTAGTAGAAGCCGGTTTCTGAGTCCCAATATTGACCTGGGAATCTCAGGTTTACCTCGATGTAGGCGAAGTTCTCCACTGACTCCCAAGCATCACCATCTGCCTGCCAAACCGCAAACGATCCTGATTCATTCTTGACAGATAATGGTCGGCCAAGATGGTCCGTATGTATGACGCGCAGCGTGCCATTTCGAACAAGCGCAATCGGCTCGCCATTGAGATAAATGTAATCAACCGTGCCTTGAGAGCCCCGCTCATGGAGGAGCCTCGCACCATCGCCGTAGAAGAATAGCTGTTCAAAACTTGACGAGTGTTTACGGACTCGTTCGCCGAATGCATTGTAGTTGTAGGACATCATCGTCGTGCCACTACTTACTACGTTGCTGAGTCGATTCCTCGCGTCGTAGTTCAGCGTATACCCATTGGCTGAGGTCGTGTTCCCATTGGCATCGTAAGCGCGGAAACCACCCGTGTAGTAGCCCAACCGGTTAGTTCCAGTGTTGTAGAAATAGTTGTCCGAGGTGTAGTTGTTCTTCGCGATACGGTTGCCGTTGTCGTCGTATCGATAGGTCCCATACTCTGCAGGTCCGGATACGTAAGTCAGCCGATCCATCGAGTCGTAGTAATGCTGCGTATAACCACCCGTTGTCCCATAGTAGATACGAGCAATATTGCTGTTCTGATCGTACGTGTAGGATCGCTGCGTACTAGATCCACTGACTATCTGCTCGAGTCGGTAGTTGCTGTCGTAGTCGAGGATCCTATTCTGCCCAGCTCCGAGCTCTACAAAATTGAGCGGGCCATAGGGAAGGTACGTGATGTTTGTAGCGACACCCTTCGTGCTCGACCAAGAGCTATGGTCTGCGGTGATCTCATTCACCCTACCCGCTGGATCGTAGCCGTAGTGAAGCGTTGTTCCACCGGGAAGCGCCCGCTTCCTAAACCGGCCGCCAACATCAAACTCAGCCCGGTAAACCATGGTGTCAGATATCCAGCCGAACGTGACTCCAGATACCTGAACAGTAGTCTTGGTGATCTCTCCGGCTTCATTACGTTCGAATGTTGTGGTACCCGAGTCGTCCGTTACCTGATGCAGGTATCCTGGCTGATCTGTGTCCCACACAAAGACCGTATCAATACCGCTCGGATGGTCGATGCGTGTAATCCGGTTTAACGCATCGTAGTCAGCAAACTGTGTCGTGAACGTTCGAGCATCGGTATAGGACTCGAAATTCCCGGCTAGATCGTACTCATATGTCGTGGTGCCTATATCAGGGCTGGACTCTGCGACGACATCCCCAAAACCATCCACAGAAAATGATGTGACGACGCTTATTGGATCGTTTACTGAATCTAGGAATCCGGCTGAATCATATCCGTAACCTGTCACGCCGCCATCCGGGCTTGAACGAGTGAGAATACGGTTCAGAGGGTCATACGTGGTCGTCGTTTGATACCCCCGTGGGTTCTTGAACCAACGAGGAAGATTGTTTTTGTTGTGTCGGAATTCGGACGTGTTCCCGACGCCATCGGTATAGGTCTCGATACGCCCCAGAGCGTCGTAGGTGAACGTCACCTCCTTATCGGTCACCCACTCCGTTGTAGTCACTTCCTCCAGGTAGGGTTCACCCCAAGACGTGCAACATACTGCTTCCCAAGTTGTTGTGGTTTGATACGGCCTGAGAACCCTAGACACTTTTCATGGTAATAATTGTAGAAGACCAT
>CAWUIB010000019.1:0-13287 GCA_963922335.1 uncultured Chromatiales bacterium
CCCACATCCACCCCGCGACCTCAATACAAGGGAACGTAACCTGCCCAACCCCCCACCTCCCCCCCCTAACCCGCTTCTATTTGCATTATCAGGGGGGGGGGCGTGTGCTGCGGCAGCTTCCGACGAAACAACGGTCCTAATCTGCGAAACCAAGAGTGGATACGTATTCTCTGGGTCACAGGCCTTGAGTACGCGCGCTACGTCAGAGACTTGGTACGCGGAGGACTCGATTAGAGACCCGAACAAGACGCTCCGAATCGAGCTTGATGAGTCCGATGCTTGGATCAACGGACGTAAAATCACACTACAGACTCGGAACAAAACCTCAGCATTGATGCTAGACGAGCACTCCGTTGACTTGTCGTCGGATCACACGATGACGATCATCACCTACGCCCTAAATCTCGCCACAAACAAATTGGTTTCGAGTTATGTGAATACCTTCCTCTTGACCAAGGACGATCGAAAAGGCGTGAATGCAGGCGCTCGCGTGTATGACTGTGTTGCGGAGGTAAGCGAAGAGCCGTCCGATGGCAATGAAGATTTCGACTAGCGTTCTCAGCTCGGTCAGCTTAAATGCTAGCCATCGAGTTCAACCGAACCTTGACGGCTTCATCAGATAAAAGCCGTCTCGGTTCGAAAGGGACACGTACTAAATTCACTTGGTTTTGGGAAGGTGGGTCACGCTACGATGAGCTTGACGAGTTGGTGCAGCAGGGCCCCAAACATCATGCCCATCGCCATGAGACCGAGCACTCGCTGCGGCGCCAGCGATTGCTGAGCGCAGACATCACCCAGTCCTTGACCCGTGATCGGCATCCTGGCTTGCAAACCGGGCAGCGCAAGCGGGCCGACGGAAAGAGCGATACCGACACCGCCGATAACGAAGAATGGTGCCATGTCGCTGATAACCGTCATGGCGTCTGGATGGAGAGCAAGCAGTACGCCGAGTATTACGGCGTATCCAGCGACGACGCCTGCTACCGCAGCACGAAGAGCGCGCGCGGCGCTCTGTCTGGGGGATTGCTGATTTGCATTCATGTTGATGTCCTCTTGTGTTCTGACAGACGAACAGTCGGACGGAAGGGGATAGGTGTTACAAAATTTTTCAAGAAACCTTTTTGTAACATCTCGCGATTCTCAACGACTAAACAAACATGACGAGTGCCCAGAAATTCGAAGAGCTTGTGCAAACGCACGCACCCCTCGTTGCGCGCATCGCCTCAACCTATGAAAGAAGGCCTGCACTGATTGAGGAACTGACACAAGAGGTTTTCCTCGCACTCTATCGCTCGTTGCCTGGATTCAGAGGTGACGCCTCTTTGCGAACCTTCGTGGCTCGTATCGCTCACAACGTCTGCGTCGATCATGTACGCCAAGCAACGCGGCGCCCCGTTGAGACAGATAGTGACGTCTTAGTTGAAATCCCGGATGACGCAGATGGACCGGAGATGCACGCCGATAAAGCGCTTGCGCGCGACAGGTTGTTGGAAGCGGTCCGCAACCTTCCCGTCGCTCATCGTCAAGTTATCTCCCTTCACTTGGAAGGATTTGAGGCAGGAGAAATCGGTCAGACACTGGGACATACACCTGGGAACGTTCGCGTCCGAATACACCGCGCGCGGGAAGCGTTGAAGAATATTATGGAGACTGGAACATGAGTGAGCTGCAAACTCTGTGGCAAAGTACAGCTCCTGCGATTGATGCAGAAGCATTGATTGGCCGTTTGAAACGTCAGAACCGGTTACTTCGCCGAGTGAATCTAGTCAGCTTCGGTATAAGCGCCGCGAGCCTCGTCGTTATTCTGATTTTTGAACTCTCCGGCCATCTTCCAACTCGTGGCCTACTGAGCGTTTTTGGAACATTAGGTTTCGTATGGTCGGTGTGGAAGTATTGTCGTGATAAGCGTCGGCTTATTGCAGCCTATTCGGAGGAGCCCGGAAAATTGCTCCCGTTCCTTGTTGGTCGGACACGGGCGGCCCGAAACATGGGTGCTTGCCTCTTTCTGCTAACCCCCGCAAGTGTCGCTTGCGGCTATCTTCTCGGCTATCTGTTAGACGAGAGTCCAGGAGATGCTGCGAGCTTCGATCCTCCTTTAGGCGTGCTCATTCCTGCACTTATCCTCATCGGTGTACCAGTGGTGTTTGGATTCCGTCTGTGGCGGCAGAAGTCTCGAGAATTGCGAAAACTCCTGGAACTTTCGAAGAATAACAAAGCTACCTAGAAGAAAGGCCTGTCCTGTGGCTGGAATTCAACTGCGGGTAACCACAACCTATCTCTTTTGCACCGGTTGCTCCCGACTCTGCGCCGTTAGACTCCAGCACGTACTCCTCGTACGCACCCTGTTCAGAGCGGACCGAAGCGTATTACCTGACGATGACGATCGGGTTACCGGAGTGGAAATCCTTCGCGACGAGACCCGTACACGCTCCTGGAAGTACTTTAGCGATCTAACGCTGTCACTAAAAGCGCGCTTTTTTGAACTCGGAATGAGACCGTAAGGTCTCGGTAAGGAACACAGCGGCCTCCTCCGTAAAACTGCGGCAGGCAACCAACGGAGGTAGGGCATGAAACGACAGTGGCGTTCAGTATTGTTCGGGTTTTGTACGATTTGGCTGTCGGGGTGTGCAGGTATACCGGGCGTGAGCGGTGTTGGTTACAAAGCCGACTCGCCCGTGAAATCGTGGGACGAAGCCAAGTTTCTCGAAGTCTACGAAGAGCCCGTCTGGACCCACACACTGGCCGATGGCAGAAAGGCCGCCTATTTCGAGTACAACAACGCATTCGATAGCGCAGGCTGGAAGTTTGTGTCGGCCGCGGCGTATGTGATGACACTTGGCATCGACGACCAGATCGGTAATGCGACAAGCAAGCGACTGGCTGCCGTGTTCAACCCGGATGGGACGGCGATCTGCGCTGATCGTGTGCCGATTAATCTGGCGATGGCATGTGACAACGACGTGAGAGAGGCGTTCGCGGTCGCGAGCGATCAAAGTGCCCAGCGCAACTACTGGTTCATGATGGTCGATGTGGACCCGAAGTTCTTTGCGCCGCAAACCTTTGTTGCCACACGATATCACCAAGACCTCGTAGGCGATCCGCTCAACGCGCTTGAGCGCGATGATGCAATCTCCTTTGACGATGAATACTTCGCCGATCTGTATTGCTACGCCGCCGCGCGTTGGTATGAAGGTCACATCAAAGAGTTTCGGTTGGATGACGCATTGCCTTCGAGCGAGCGAGTTGCCGAGCTTGAGCGGCTGGCGTACCAGCGCATCGCAGCACGCGGCCGTTTGCTTGCACGCGCGGATCGCGATTTTTCGCTGGTCTACGGCGCACTCCAACATGATCTCAACGCACGTCGGATACCTAAGGTGAGAGATCTCGCACAACGGTGCCTTGCTTCAAACGCCGATGCGGAGTTACGCGCTGAAATTCACCCCGTCGTGCTGAATGCACTCTACGATCGATTGATCGAATCCAAAAACCTTGCCCAGGCACAGGCGGTTCGCGACTTCGATCTGCCGACATCGACCCCAGCCACGTTTCCACTCAGTCAACACGCCCCGAATAATGGTGCCATCGGTGTCGCAAAGCAGGGTTGGGGCAGCGAGCAAACGCTAGGGAAGCTCGAATTCCGTTCGGAGCCATGGTTGGCGCAACTTGACCAAGGAGTAGCGGCACAAAAAGCGCTCGTCGACTCGATGGACAGCCTAACCGCGGAAGCGACCTACGAATACGAGATTCGCAACGCGCTGGAGCAGGGTTTAGAGCCCAGCCTGGAAATCGCATTATCACTAGCGTCCGCATTGTCTGATGCTGTCGTTCGGAGTGACCATGAGGCGAGTGTACGCGCGCTGGTCGGGCTCGCGCGTTTTTACCTTGCTGGCACTCCGCGCGCGATTCGTTTTCAACGCGCGGGTGACCTTTTCATGGCAGCAAGCTTTATCTCGCATCGGCTGGGTCGGTTCGATTGGTCGGGGCCATTGTCGCGTTTTTCCGGGGACGCTTACCTATTAGCGGTCGATCAGATTCTCGCGGAGGACGGTATCGCTGACGAACGCAGTCGTGACCAGCTCCGGGAGATCATCAACTTCGTCCCTTACAGCTACGAATACTCTGACCTATCCGGCAATGTTTGGGAGGTCGAGGTTCGCGGTGCGCCGATCGATCCGGACCGACTATTTGCACTGATCACTCGACTGCGCCTCCCCTACGCCAACGCAGCTTTGGCGTATGCCTACGCGCTCCCGCTGGTATCCGATGCACACGAAGCGACGGGATACCTGGAGGGACAAGCAGCTCGCGCCAATGAAAAACTTTCATCTGCTGGTGCTTCGTTGTTGTACACGCAAGCCGCTAAAGCCGCGGCGACGTTCGACGAGGCTCGCGGACACGTCAATCAAATGCATGCTGAATTTGCCAATTATCGGGCAAAGTCGCGCACGCTTGGCGTGAAGAGCGTCTGCCAGTATTCCTACACGCCACGCCGGGAAGCGTTCGCCACCTTCTTTGGAAATCCCGACTACAAACAGGTGCAGACGCTCCATGGCAAATGGTTTCGAGATCGATTGAAGGAGTACGACAGGAAATGCAAATTCAAGCCGTGAGATCGCGAGTCGAAGACCTTTTAATGCGGGATAGCACTTACTCTATTACGACCCGGCTTCGAGATCCGACTGCATCTCACGCAACCAGCGGTAGGTTTGAGCCCCAGTCATGCCGGCGGATTCAATGACGGCCACAACTCTGCGGATTCTGCTGAGCGCCGCCGGCGAGCGGCCCGTCTTGCGTTCGATTCGAGCGATTTGATGCTCCACTTTCCAGACCTCCTGGTTGCGCTCGCCGAATGCATTCTCCCGAATCTCAAGCGCCTGGCTAAAGTGCTGTTCGGCAACATCGAAATCCTCAGTGTCGTACGCAAGCCTGCCGAGCGTGTAGTGCGCATCCGCAGTCAGCGTATGCGCATCTCCGTAGTGTTCGCGAAGAATGCGTAACGCCGCTTCACCATGCGTGCGCGCCTCATCAAACTGATCGAGCTGTCGATGGGCATTGGCCAGCTTGTCGAGCGCGCGTGCGTAGCGCGAGTGTGTCGGCCCTGCAGCAACACGCCAGACTTCGGCAGCTTGCGTGAGATAGGGTAGCGCAGCTTCGGGTTGGTTCACCCCAAGTTCAATCGCACCCAGAAGACCGAGATCAAATGCGACATCGACATGTTCGTCGCCTTTGGTTTTGCGATCGATCGCAAGACCTTTGAGGCCAACTTCTCGGGCTTTTTCCCATTGCTCAGTATTGGCGTAGAACGCGCCCAAATTCGCGTACGCGGTCGCGGTATCCGGATGATCGTCACCAAGCGTGCGCAGGCGAATATCAAGCGATTCAAGATACGCAGCTTCCGATTCCTCAAATCTCGATAGCGTCGCGTACACGATACCGAGATGGTTTAGCGTGGTGCCACGGTCTTCGCTATCACGCCACTGCTCATCGGCTAACGCATTGAGTGCGCGTTGGTAGTAGTTGAGGGAAGCGTCGTAGTCGTCGAGGTAGTAGGTGATTGTCCCGAGATGATTGAGCGTTCTCGCCATCTCCGGTCCGTCATTGCCGCCATTAGCGTTCCGTTGTAATTCGAGCGACTCCTGCGCCGTTTCCAATGCCGCTTGCCAGTTCTCACTGCGATAGTGCAGCCACGCCAGCTCGTCGAGCGAATCGATGAACAATGGGTCGTCTGCAGCCCGATGTTGCCGATTGAGCATGACCGCCTCTTCCATCAGCGACTGCGCATCTTTGTAGAGGCCAAGACGCTGATATACCGCGCCGATGGTTTGCAGCATGCGGGCACGAATTCGATCGTCTTCGGTCAGCTCATTGCGTATCCGTGCTGCCCCCTGATCGAGCACTTCGCGTGCAGTGATCGTTTCGCCAAACGACTCGCCCGGACGAGAGACATTAAACAAATCGACGAGGAAATCCGTGGTCGACTCGGCAACCTCGCGCTCTTGCAGTGCGAGGTCCCTTTCCTTGGTCAGTTGCTGCGCGTAAAAAACGGTTTGAATCGTACCCACCGCCAACACGGCGACGGCGGCGATTGCGGCGGTTCGATGACGTCGAATGAACTTTCCACTTCGATAGGCCCATGAGTCACCGCGAGCAGAGACCGGTTTGTTGTCGAGATACGCACGGACATCATCTGCAAGATCTTTGACTGTGGCATACCGGCGCCGCGGGTCCTTGCGCATCGCCATCAGGACAATGTTGTCGAGATCTCCCACAATTTTGCTGGCGCGCTGTCGAAAACCTGCGCGCCTCGCAGCCGCGCTCGGCGCGGTCGGCTCCGTCTTGCAAACCATCTCGACGATTTGCGGTGAGGTTTTGCTGCGCATATCGAACGGCAGCTCTCCGCTCAGAATTTGATACAGCAACACACCGAGCCCGTACACGTCGGTGGCGGTGGTCACAGGCGCACCGGTCAGTTGCTCGGGACTCGCATACTCTGGCGTCATCGGTCGCATATCGGCACGGGTCAGCCCCGCTTGGGCCGGATCATCAAGCAGTTTTGCGATACCGAAGTCGAGCAGCTTCGGTTGCCCGTTGTGCGTTACGAGTACATTTGACGGCTTGATATCACGATGAATCACCAACTGGCTGTGAGCGTATTGAACCGCCTCGCAAACCGCGATGAACAAGTCCAGTCTTTGCCGTATCGAGAGCGATTCACGTTGCGAGAAACTCGCGATCGACTCGCCGTCGATGTACTCCATGACGATGTATGGTTGCCCAGACTCGGTTCGACCCCCATCGAGTAGTCTCGCGATATTTGGGTGATCGAGATCAGCGAGAATCTGTCGCTCTTGTTTGAAGCGAATTGCAGTCTCATCGTCGCTGCCAAGCCAGTGTGCGAGTTTGATGGCAACCTGTTGTTCGAACTCCGCGTCATTGCGTTCTGCCAGAAACACCTGGCCCATACCGCCACGACCGATCGACCGCAGTAAGCGGTACGGACCAAGATTTCGCTGCTCAAAAGCATCGGCAGCTGACCGCCCGGCACGCAGCATTTCGTCCTGCAGCGCATCGCCGCTTTCGGTCGGCACATCGAGCAGTTGCAACACTTCTTCAGCGATCGACGCATCGTCGGCGCACTCGCGTCGGACAAAGTCGACACGCTCAGCGGCAGGCAACGCACCCGCTGCCTCGAAAAGCGCCTTAATCCGTTGCCAACGTGCTGTGTCCATAGTCGTAACCCCTGATCAGCGCAGTTCGTTATGCAGCCAGGCCTTGGCGAGCTTGAGATCTTTCGACAAAGTCATCCGCGAGATCTCCAACACGTCCGCCGCCTGTTGCGTCGTCAGACCACCGAAGAACACTAATTCAACAGCCTTGGCCATTCTTGCGTCGAATGCCGCCAATTTGTAAAGCGCTTCGTCTACTTCGAGGATTCGAGGATCGGGTTGCTCGGCGAGCATGACAGACTCATCGAGCGACAGCGCTTCAACGCCGTCGCCTCGCTTTTGTCGCTGTTTACCTCGGGCGTGATCGACAAGAATCTGCCGCATTACACGAGCCGCGATCGCAAGAAAATGATTGCGACTGTTCAGGGGCAAGTCGACGTTAATCAGACGCAAGTACGCTTCGTTAACCAATGCGGTGGACTGCAGCGTGTGGCCTGCGCGCTCGGACGATAGGTAATACGCGGCGAGCTGGCGCAACTCGCCATGCACGTGCGGCAGGACATCGGCGAATGCTGATGCATCGCCTGCCTGCCACTGCCCCAGCAAGGCGGTGATCTCGTCGTTCGACATAACTCCTGCTGCCATGAACCCCTCGCCACGCAAATACTAGCAGCCCGCAAGCACGTCGCTTTACAGTTTTCTCGGCGATGTCGCATTACCGGGTAGAGAACAAACAGCGCCTTCAGGCGCGAGGACCCGGATCATGAGAAAAACACTACAAAGCCTGCTGCTGGTCACGATTGCGACAACGATCAGTGTGCCGCTAATGGGACAATCGACAGAGTACCCTCAATACGACAACGATGAGCTACGCACGCAAATCGACGTCCTTGGGGCGGCCCACAACGTGGCGTTCGCGCCATCGTTATCTCCGGAACCCATTACCGCGTTTTCGGCCGGCACGGTGGCGTACTCGACCAACTTTGGTCTCAAATACGTCCCACCGCTCGTGCTACCGCCTGCAGGCGTCGGCGTTGCACCCAACACGGCAGACAACTGTAGTTATGTGTTCACTATCCCTGGCGCGGCGCAAAAGACGCGGCAGGATTTTCTCGCCGTCTTGCAGGACTACGAAGACGATTTTGACTGGTCACTGCTAGGTCGACCGGATGCCTATCATTGGAATACCGACGTCCGCTTGTCGGCGTTCCGTGGCGATACCCTGCTTGAGGGTACGGTGACGTTGCCCATCGGCAGCCATAGCATTCGGTGGCAAGGAGAGACACTCGTCACCCCGATCCTTGATTTTCCACCGTGGTATATCCTGCTGGCAAAGGCCGTAGAGGCCAGTTCGCGCCGCATCGTCATTGGACTCAACACGCCCGTGGCTAGACGCGCCGTCATGCAAGCCGTCGTGGAGCTGTTCATCGAACTGAGCATCGAAGGCGCGACGTTCGGACTCGACTGGTTCGTATTGGACGGTGTGCCGAGCCCGACCACCAACCCGGACGGCATCAATAACAATGCCTTCCAGAATGTAAAAATCTTCGACCTGACGACACCGGTGTTCAACGTGCAGGTTGACGAGATCACCGTCGAGGCGACACAGGTCGGCGGTGAATATCTGCGCGACCATATCGGCACCTTGCGCGACGGCTTCACCGTCACTGACACGTGCGGCGTTCGTCCGATCGTGAACTACAGCGGACGCTCGTTCATGCCGGTTGGCGAGGTCACCGAAGTTCGTTGGACAGCCAGGGACAATGGACCGACCAACATCAATGGTGGGTTCAATAGCGAGCAGTTCATCCAGCGAGTAATGGTGCAGGACACCTTGCCGCCGATCGTCTTAGCGCCGCCAGCGAGGGTGGTCGAATCGAACACGGCAACAGCGCTCGATATCGGCTATCCGGCGGTATTCGATCTCGCGGATGTGCGACCCACCGTGACGAGCGATGCACCGAGCACCTTCGAGCCCAACACACGAACGCTCGTCTCGTGGACGGCGGAAGACGCATCGGGCAATACGACAACGCGTAACCAGTGGATCACTTTGAAGACACCGGGCACGAATACGACCCCGATCGCCAATAGCGCCACTGCCGCAGCGCGTACCTTTGAGTCGGTCACCATCGAGTTGATCGGAATCGACAATGATTTCCTGTCGGGTCGTTTTGATCAGCTCAATTTCGCGATCACCGATCAACCCGACCACGGATTCTTCGTCGCACCGCTATTCCCGTACTTCATTGAAGACTATCGGATCGAGAATGAATTTGGCTTAACGAAGCCCGAGCTGCTGGATGAGCTCGACAGTCGATGCGCTGCTGACCCTGGAAACTTCGAGCCAGACGTCGACTATGTTGCCGATCCGGTTTACATGGATGTGGACGACGACGGCGTGATGTATGTCATCGATAGTTTTCGTATCTGCCGGAACTCTACTGGCAGGATCGAGAGCCAAAATCGGATCGCCAAGTTCATCACAGATGCGGACGGGGTATTGCAGTGGGATTCGCAACTGGCGACTGGTAACAACCGGCCGGACTCACTCGACATTGGCGCAAACGGCAACGTGTACTTTCAAGGCACACGGGTGGACGCATCGACCGGCGTTGTTCGCGGATGCGATGCGGACCTGAACAACTGCGAAGTCTTCCGGATCGCCATCGATACCTCGATCAACAATCTTGACCGTACGCGACCGACGGCTGAACCGGTCTCCATGACTGCGACGGCCGACGATTTCCTGATCCTGACCGACGGACGTCAGTCGCTGGCCGTCTATGACCTTCGAAATGTCGAAAACAATTTTCCTGCCTTCGTTGGCACGATCGCCCAGGCCGGCGAACTGCTCGCCGGCGGATCCCCACGCAAGGATCTGGCGATGGATTCGGAGGGCAATCTGTACTTGTCTGACGGCGAGCACGATCGAGTCTACAAGTATGCGCCGAGCACGATCGTCCGGAACGAGGACGGTAGCGTCGACTTCACGCCGGGAGAGTTGATCGGCTGGAACGGACGCTGTGAGCAGAACCTGACGAACGAGCGCGCCTGCGACGAGATTGATCAGACAAGTCTTGGCTACGCGTGTACCGATGCGCTCTGCAGTGTGAGCACGCGTTCGGGCAATGCGCCCGGTCAATTCGACTCACCGCGAGGCATTGCGATCAATGCACGCGATGTGCTGTATGTGACCGACTTCGAGAACCTGCGGGTTCAGCGATTCACGCCTGAAGGATACTTCGCCGGCGAAGCGGAGTCTGAGTGCGACGGGAGTTGCTTCGTGTTGGGCGACTTTGGACGCCCCGAAGATGTCTCGGCCAACCTCGATTTCTTCTATGTGCTCGACAAGGAACGCGATCTCTTGCACGTGTTCGAGACGACACCGATTACCGACATTGATGACGAGACACAGACGCCGCTGCAAACGGCGCGTGTGACCTA
Organism: uncultured Chromatiales bacterium; assembly: GCA_963922335.1. GTDB lineage: Bacteria > Pseudomonadota > Gammaproteobacteria > Steroidobacterales > Woeseiaceae > CALBPI01. The sequence continues at coordinate 10,614 of CAWUIB010000019.1, forward strand.
TCAATCCGACGATGGATTCCAGGGTACCGATACATTCGGGTTTAGCGTTAACGACGGGTTGGCAACCAGCGCTGAGGCAACAGTCTCAGTCAATGTGACGCGGAACTTCCGTGCGCCTGTTGCAAACGCCGGACAACGTTTCGAGGGACAGGAAGACACCGAGACCGCGATCACGCTGCGTGCATTCGACCCGGATGCCGAGGATCAACCAAACCTCGTCTACACGATCGAAGAGCAACCATTGAATGGCACGATTTCCGGCACCGGACCGGAATTCACATACACACCTGATCGAGACTTCTTCGGAACGGACACCTTCCAATTCCGCGCCACCGACCCGGCTGGCCTGTCATCCGAGATCGTTGCCGCCGAGATGGTGGTTGCACCGGTCAACGATGCACCGACCATTACCTTCGGCGAGATGCAAGATCGCTACGGCGCCGGGTTCGAAATCAAGATGGAAGCGATTATCCGGGATGTTGATCTGACGGACCGCCACGTCTACGGGATCGAGTGGGGCCCGGGCGAGCCCTTCCGAACCGGACGCGCACTGCCACCGGGTCAAATCGCTGGCCCCGAGGAACCGACGTTCATCCAAGCCGCCGATGGTGTGGCCGCACTGATTCACGAGGCGACCTATTTCGACAACGGGATCAAAACACTCACGGTCTGTGTCAGCGATGCCGAGGGAGTGACCGCCTTATCAAGCTGCGACGACCCTCGGGTCACCGCAAGAATCCAGCGTAACCTTGTGATCGATACAACGGTGTTGAAAGCCATCGCCATCACCGACACGGCGCCCACTGAACAGGACGAGCTCGGCAACGAGTACACCGCACCCATCGTCGATGGCGAGCAGTTTGCGGCGGTGTTCGATTTGTATAACGTGGAACCGAACGACACAGGCGCGTCACTCGATGCGACCGACATCGAGTTCACCGCGATGCTGGGTGAGGGGCTTGAGGTGGGCGCGGACGGTATTCTCGGCACTTCCGGCGACGCAGAAGGCGTGAATTGCTCGACTTCGCGGCGCACACTCGATTGCACTGTTGCGCGGCTGCCGGTCGCCGGGAGGCACCGGATTGTGGTGCGCGTGCGCGGTGATGGCACAACAAGCGAAGATCGTGACGTGGCGATTGTCGCGATGATGACCTCCGCAGAAATCGATCACAACGAGATGACCGGTTCTTCTCGCAGCTATCGAATCCTCGTGAATCCGACAGGCGATGCTGACGGCGATGGCGTTGCCAACCAGGACGATGCGTTCCCTGGCGATCCGAGCGAATCGGCAGACTTCGATAGCGACGGCGTCGGTGACAATGCGGATCTGGATGACGACAACGACTCACTGCCCGACACCTGGGAGACCCGCTTCGGGTTGGACGGGCGCGACGCGGCTGACGCCAACCAGAATAGCGACGGTGACGCACTCACAAACGCCGAGGAGTTCGCTGCCGGGTCCCGTCCGGACACACCGGACAGTGATCTCGACGGGATCGAGGACGGTCCGGATAACTGCTCACGCAGAAGCAATCGGGTGCAGATCGATCTGGACGGCGATGGCGTGGGTGATCCTTGCGATCCGGACTATTTTGCCGGGGTACTGACGCTCGATAACGCCGCGGGTGCAGGCGGATCCACCTTCGCGTTGGTCAAACCGGATGGGGCGATGATCTCCGCCTTCATCAAAAATGGCGATAACGACGAGTCCGTCGGCGCGGATCGTATCGACTTGGCAATCACAGGGAATCAGCAAGTGCGCGCGATCGCCGCGGCGGACGGCGATATCGTCGCACTGCTGCAGAACGCGGATGCACGCTTGAGGTTGGTGCGCATCGATGGCCAAACCGGCGCCCGGTCATTCGACGTTAGCGTTTCCGGCAGCAGTGTTAGTGATGCAGTCATGCGTGCGACACCGGCTGAGATTCAGATCGCCGTGAACGAGCAGAGCGGTGACTCTATGTTGTATCGCTTCGATGTCGATTCGGGCGCATCGCTCGATCCGTGGCCGCTGAACTCGCGCTATCGTGTCGTCGACGTTGGCGGCGCCTCAAATAGCAACGTTGCGATAGTGCTGAGCGTCGATGACGAGACCGGCGATTGGTGGTTGCAGCGTCGCGATGGAACGACGTCACTCGCTGACCATGAACTCCGCGTTGGCGGCAACGAGTGGCTAAGCGCGGAGATCGCCGTGGTGCCGACCGATGTGGCGGTAATTGGCCAAGGTCTCGACGGTCGTATCGAGGTCACGGTGTGGGATGCCGCAGACACGGCGATTGCCAGTTACGATGTGTTCGACACCACGTACGGCTTGTTGTCGGCAGGCACCACCCGCGTGGCTGGCGACACTTTCCTTACGGTGGCTGCTTTGTCTTCCGGAGGTGTCCGTGAAGTATCGGTCCTGACGCCAGTATCGGGCGCCGAAGAGAGCCGTCGACAATTCGACGCGGTCGCGGAATCGTACCGCGCGCTTCTCAACGAATCGGACGGAGACGTTGGATTGCTCCTAACCGATGACACCAATTCGGTCGTGCTGCGATTATTCAACGCGACAGGTGATGCCGGTGCACCCCGAACTGTGACAGCCGAATCCGCGATGCCCCCTGGCGGTGGTGGTGGCGGTGGTTCCGGTGGCGGCGGCGGTTCTGGCGGCGGTGGCGGCGGCGGTGGCGGC
>CAWUIB010000020.1:0-12467 GCA_963922335.1 uncultured Chromatiales bacterium
CAGGCGGCCCGCCTCCGCGCCCGACTGCCCACCGGACACTGGCGCATCCACAAACCCGACTCCCGCCTGCTGCGCTGCCTTCGCCATCTTGCGAGCCTGATCGGCCGAAGTCGTGGTGTGATCAACGAAGATGCTGTCGGGTGACATGGCGGCAATGGCACCGTCAACACCGAGTGCAACCGCATCGATGTCCTGATCATTGCCAACACAGGCAAACACGATCTCGGCTCCCGCTGCGGCCGCCGCAGGAGTCTCGGCGTGCGTACCGCCGAACTCATTACACCAGCGCTCCGCTTTCTCGCGCGTTCGGTTATAGACCGTCACCGAATGGCCTGCGGTCGTCAGGTGCCCCGCCATCGGGTAACCCATGACGCCGAGACCCAGAAATGCCAATTTCATGAACCCACCTGTGTCGGCGGGGTGACTGTCGCCGACTGACCTGATAAACCGATAACCATGCGATCGAGTATAGCGCGCATTACCCCCGGCTAACGCCAATCGGTAAACTCGGACGCGGAACACTCAGGAACATCATCATGCGCTCATTGCTCACCATCATCGCTCTGCTGCTCAGCCCGATCGCCAAATCTGACTCACTGATCGTAGCGGACTATCGAGACCGACCCGATGTCATGAATCGTCTGTTGGAGACGCGTCTCGAGACGTTATTGCCGAGACTGATGCGCGAGCAGGAAATCGACATGTGGCTCGTCATAGCGCGCGAGTACAACGACGACCCCGTGTTTCTGTCACTGGTTCCCAAACCACGGTTCACAGCCAGGCGCACGACTGTACTCGTGTTTTTCGATCGAGCCGGTGAAGCCGGCGTGGAACGTATGACAGTAAGCCGCTACCCGTTGGGCTCGCTCTACGAACCCGTTTGGGAAGGTGGGGATCTCGACGCACAGTGGGCGCGGCTCGGTCAGCTCATCGGCGAACTGGATCCGAAGAAAATTGCGATCAACGTTAGTGACGACTGGCCGGTAGCGGACGGACTCAGTCACGGGTTGTACCAGAGACTCACAGGCGTACTCGATGCGTCACAGCGTGACCGACTGGTCTCATCAGCACCGCTCGTCATCCGCTGGATGGAGACACGCACGCAGGCTGAGGTCGACGTTTGGCAGCGCGCTGTCGGACTCGCGCGTCAAACGATCGCAACGGCTTTCTCGAGCGAGGTCATCACGCCGGGTGTGACCACGCTTGGCGATGTCGCGTGGTTTATTCGCAGCGAGTTCGAGCGCTTCGGACTAGAACCCTGGTTTCATCCGGACGTAAATCTGCAACGCGAGGGCGTGACCTATGAGCCGGACGCGCCCTTCCTGGGTCAGTACGACCAGGAGATGGTGATCGAGCGCGGCGATATTCTGCACACCGACGTCGGACTCTGTTACCTCGGTTTGTGCACCGACACGCAGGAGATGGGATACGTCCTGAAGGTCAATGAACAAGCACCGCCAGAAGGTCTTCTCGACGCGATGGCGGTCGGAAACCGGTGGCAAGACCTTCTGACCGGTGAATTCAAAACGGGGCGAACAGGCAATGAAATCCTCGCGGCTGCACATAAGGCAACGGACAAGGCGAGACTCAAAGACAGCATCTACACCCACCCTCTGGGTGTGTACGGACATGCACCGGGACCGACGATCGGAATGTGGGACAACCAGGGGCCGACGCCAGTACGAGGGAATTGGCCGCTTTATCCGATGACCGGCTACGCCATCGAGGGAAATGTCACCGTCGAGATCCCGGAGTTCGACGACCAGCCGATTCAAATGAAGCTAGAGCAGAGCGCCTATTTTGACGGCGACGAGGTGATCTATCTCGCCGGCCGACAAACCGAGTGGCATCTGGTGCGTTAGTCCAGAAGCCATGCCGCCGCAGCGCGAGCGAATCGTGCAGGCGCCGCCTCATCGGTCCTGAGGTACAGCGACGGCTCGATGATCTCAAGCTCAATCAACCACCACTCGTCTTGCTGACCTCGAACAAGATCGACGCGGGCGTAAAGCAACGTCTCCGGTAAGGCGCCGAGGACCTTTTGGGCAACTCCCAGCTGCTCAGGCGTCGCCTCAATCGCGACGATATCGCCACCGAACTCTTCCTGAACCCGAAAGTCTCCCTGCTTCGGACGTTTGACAATGCAATGACTGAACGCACCAGAAAAAAAGAACAGCGAGTACTCGCCCTCTTCCACCACCGATCGAACGAACGGTTGCCACATGTAAGCAGACTCGCGATGCGCCTCGAGCACCTGTTGTCGCGTCTGCGCGTCGACGGGCGGCTTGAGCGCAAAGGTATCCTTCGAGCCCGCACTGATCACAGGCTTGATGACGGCACCATCCGGATAATCGGACAACAGTGCATCCAGCCGATCGGCGGTTAGTGCGGTCCCGTACTCAGTAGGCACTACCGGAACGCCCTGCTCCTTGAGCTCGGACAGATATCGCTTGTCGAGATTCCAACGCATGAGCGCGGCTGGATTGGCCAGCCGCGTGGCATCCGAGATTCGATCTATCGTCGTCAGAAATGCATCCGGCGCGTGCATGTAGTCCCAGGGTGTTCGAACGATCACGGCGTCGTACACAGACCAATCCACATCCGCGCGCCAGCTGACCGTCTCGACTTCCAGCCCCTGATCCGCGAACGGTTGGATCGCGAGTGCGTCGTCTGAGACAAAGCCATCCATTGAGTCCTGCGAGAGGAACACAACCCGCTTGCCCATGTCAGATCTTCTCCGGGCCACCGCAGGCTTCGAGCAACTCGTCGAGAAGCCTGCCGAGCTGCACGATCATTACCGCGAAGTCCTGATCGAAGGACTCTGCCGCGTCATCCGAGGATGCGTCACCGTGATCGACGATACGATCATCAAAACGCAGCCGTTTGATCGCAAAGTCAGCATGCATCAGGAAGTGTATGGCATCGCGCCAATTCAGCCCAACAGCGGTCACACGCTTGCCGGCATCGATATGACCGAGCACCTCTTTGCTATCGATCTCCTGATGCCGACAGCGAATCACATTGCGCGACTCCTGCGGATTCTGCAGCTCCACATCGAGGTCGAGCATGAACCCGTCGGGCATCCGGCTCTTGATCCAGCGGGTCAAGATATCCGCCACATCACCATGCGCATCCAACGGCACGACGGGCAACACCTTCACTACAGCGCGCAGGTAGTCGATCAACATCTCGGCCTTGCCCGCGCTCGCCGCATCGATCAGCAGGTACTGCCGGCGGAAATCAAAGTAGGCGTAGATCCGCTCGGATCGGGTAAGCGCTCGCGGCAGCAGATCCAGCATCACCTCGTCCTTTAGCGACAACTTCTCCCGTCGCGCAGCCTTTCGGCCTTCGCGTGACTCAAGCTCCGTGACGCGATCTTCCAGCTGTTCGTTGATGGCTGCCGGAGGAAGCACTTTCTCCTGCTTGCGCAAACAAATCATGGTGCAATCGCCGACCGTGTGGGTGAGCATCGTGCCACCCGCAGCAATCGGCGGGACCCAACCCGCGCGCTCCTTATCGACCTTGCCGCAGGGGGCAAATTCGTTCTCCGAGAGCGCCTCCTCGAGCTTGTCCGGATCGAGGCCGGTATCGTAGGTCAGACGGTAAACGCGAAGATTTTTGAACCACATGGCTGTCGACTGGGATTAGGGCGGCCCGGGATTGTGGGTAGCCAAGTAGGCAAAAGCAAGTCCTGTATATTCGACCTCAACGGAGGCAGCATTCTTATGAAATTGACCGATGTGGTCATGCGCAAAGCACATCGCCATTTGCGCCAGAGTGACCCGGTATTCGCGCAACACTTACCCCGCCTGCGCCGATGCGATATTCACTCGGGTCGCACGCCGCTGTTCGCAAGCCTCGCCAATGCGATCGTTGGCCAGCAACTCTCTACCGCGGCTGCGCGCACGATCCAGAGTCGCGTCGAATCGGCAACCAGTAGCCGACCGCTGCGGTTCGACGCTGTGCTACGAACAGATGCGCAGACACTGCGGTCCGCCGGTCTGTCCGAGGCCAAGACGCGCTACCTGACCGGACTGGCTGCAGCGGTGCAAGATGGCAGTCTGAATTTTCGCAGCCTCGCTCGCCAATCCGATGACCGCGTCATCGAAACTTTGACGCAATTACCGGGTATTGGAGAATGGACCGCACAGATGTTTCTGATGTTCGGCTTGAAGCGCGCTGACATCGCCGCGCCCGGCGACCTCGGTTTGCTCAAAGGTATGCAGGTACTCGAAGGCCTCGCTGAGAAGCCGACCGTCGCAGAGTTTCTTGCCCGCGCGGAAGTCTGGCGTCCGTACCGTTCGGTCGGGTGCTGGTACCTGTGGCGCTTGTTGGAGTAGCGGTTGCGTTAGTCAGCGGCTGACTTTGGCTCTACATCCAGACTCGCGGCGACCTCGTCGATCGCATCACCGACGAGCGTTGCGGCAGCATCGTCAGCCACAGGGGCTTGTACGCGGACAGTTTCGGCAAGCAACTTCAGTTTGAAGGTCTCCGAGAAGAAAAAGCGACGCGGCTCGCCAGCCTCGGATCCGTTGAATCCCTCTCGGACCGAGCTTAGGAAATCGCCGATCAGACTCAGGAATTTTTCGCGCGGATCTACAGCGGCATCGACCTCCGGCGCCCCAGGCGTTGCGGCGACAGACGGATCGTCGGCATCGTCATCGGGCACCACCTCGGTTTCCGGCTCAGGCGACTTGGGTGCCACTGGTTCTGGCTGCGCTACCGCTTTCGGCTCGACATCGCCGCCCACCTCGATAACGGGTCGATTGACGAATGGCGCAAAATCGGTGGGGTTCACGGGTGAGAATGCGGGTTGCGGCGTAGCCGGTAAACCGGTCTCTACACGCTCGCGAGCAAAGGTCACTGTCTGACTTTCGAACTCGCGAAATCTCAGTCGCACGTTGCGCAGCTGATCGGAATCAAACCCAAAGTCCTGCGCTTCGGCGAGCGCAGCTTCGATATCTCCGTCGAAGAAATCCTCAGCGATTTCCGACGCTTGTTCGAAGACGTCCTCGATCGCAGCAAGTTCCTCGTCATTCAGATCTCCCTTGACGGTAATCCGGAGCCCCGAACGTTCTTTCAGCGAGACGCTGGTCTCCCGTATCTCGCCAAACTCATTGTTGGAAAACGCGTCTTCAGCCTTGAATTTGGCAGCGTCCACGACGTTGATACGCACAACGTCGCCCGCTTGCGTTCGAATCTGAATGTTGGATGAAGAACGCGTACGCCTTTCGACGTTCAGTACTTCCGCGGTGGAGACGCGGTTGTTTTCGACCTCGGATCCGAGCGCCCTCAGGCCGGCATCAATGAGGCCGGCAATACTGTCGATCTGGCCGACATCGGACCGCGTTGACAGTGTGTTTCGCAGGAGCGATGCGGTCTCGGATACCTGTGCCCGAAATCGCACGACAATTGATGGCGCGCGACCGGGTTGCTCGTCGGCCAACCCGCGTGCGCGACCGAGCGTCTCCGATTGAATCCCGTCAGCTGTCGCAGGGACCGTGTAGCCAGGCACAACCGGTTGCGTTCTGCTGGGCTTCGAGGAGAACCTCAGATCGAGTGCCGCTCGCAACTCTTGCCGGAGCACGTCGACCGCTCGACTTTGAGTATCCGCAACTGGACGAGGTTCTGGCGTTGTGGACGCCAGTTTCGGCGCGCTTTGCAAGCTGCTGGTCGGCGGCTTGCGCAAGATCAATCCATTGGTCAGGTCATTGATTTCCATGGTGATCGCTCCTTGTTCACCTCGAGTTTCAGCCGCGCCTCGTGCACAGACGCTGCGTTATGTCATTTCGAACCTGACTAGGGTAGCGGCCGAGACGGCCAGGACTTAACACGAGGTGGACAAACCCGTGCTTCGGTGCGAATTAGATCGCGATGGGGGATTCGATCGGTGGTAGATCGAGCTTGGCACGCTCGCGATTCAGCTTCTCGAGGTAATCCTGGATCAACTTGCGCCCACGCGGGTCTCGATCGAGTCCGAGATTGATCAGCGTAGTGTCCAGGAACGGATGATCGTACTGCCCGTCGGACAAGGCGATTTCCATCTCGTCAAGCGCACCCTCAACATCACCGTCCAGCGCCTTGTAAAAACCCAGACTGAAATGCATGTTCCCGTCGGTCCTACCGCGCGCCACTCTCGCTTGGAGAATCTTGTCCCAGCATGACATTGCGGCGTTAAATTCCGGTTGACGCTCCAACTCCAGATACGCGAGCGCCACATAGCCGTGTGGGTATTGGATGTTTTCACACGCAAGCGCATCTCCCACCTTTGGCCACAAGGGTAACAGGCGATCGGCGATGCGCTCATAGTCAGATGCAGTGCCTGCCATCAGAATGGCCGCGCTGTGGATCATGGGCGGCATATTTCCGGATTCGAGATATGGTTGCAGGAAGCTGAGCGCCACCCCCGCATCATTAGCGAAGCCATTCACGAACACGGAGAGCATCGGGTTGCCGACCGACATTGCGCGATCGTAATCGCGAACCACCAAACTGGAAAAACCAACCTGCATGGCCACCGGCAGCACACTGGGGGTCTTATCATATGCCGCTTGCGCGATTTCCACCGAGCGAGCCCACTCGCCCCCACGCATCCTAAGAATGGATTCCACGTGCACCGGGGCAAATTGACCCTTAACGTCCGGGAACTGCTCTTTGAACTCCGCGAGCTCACGCTCCGCATCGTCGAATCGACCCAGCAGCGCATAGGACGCGATCAAATTGCCTCGGATCGCCTCATCTCGAGGATTCACCTCCTTTTGCTGCGCAAGGAGTGCGGCTGCATCGATCGCGCGATCCTGCTGACCGAGCATGATCGCGTAATTGTTCAGATTGACGTTGGGCTGCAGCTCACGCGCCTTCACATAGGCTTCCTCGGCGCCTGCTAAATCTCCAGCGAACTGTCGCATCAGACCCACGCGCGACCAAACCGACGCGTCGTCCGGTGCAAGCTCCATTGCACGATCCAGTAACTCTCGGACCACTGGAAGCACATCAGCGATCGGCCGCTCGCCCAGCGCACCAGTAGCGTTTGAATTGAGCATTTCAACGGCAGCCAAACCCGCGTATGCACGCGCATAAGTCGGGTCGATATCAATCGCCTGTCGGTACAACTCCCCACCCGCCTCAAGTCCCGGGATGGAATACGTTTCACTCACCTTCTGGGCACGCAACACGAGGTCATAAGCGGTTACCTCAGCCCGTGCTACCGCGACAACGGGTGAGTCGCCCATGATTCTTCCCCTGAGCTCAGTCAGGATCTGGTTAGCGATGTCGTCCTGAATCGCGAATACGTCGTCTAGCTCTTTCTCGTAGGTCTCCGACCAGACATGAAATCCATCCTCTGCCCGGATGAGCTGCGCGGTAATACGCAACCGCTTGTCGGCTTTGCGCACAGAGCCCTCGAGCACGTGCTGCACACCGAGCAGCTCGCCGATCTTCGTGACATCCGCATCACTACCCTTGAACGAGAAGGAGGAGGTGCGACTGGCGACTTTCATGCCATCGACTTTGGCCAATACGTTCAGAATCTCTTCAGAAAGCCCTTCCGAAAAATACTCCTGATCACCGGTATCCGACATATCGGAAAACGGGAGAACCGCGATAGACGCTGTTTCGATGGGCGCATTCTCGGACGGCTGATCACCCCGTATAAACGAGAGCAACTGGTACCCGACAAGACCCACAACCGCCACCAGCGCAACGACCACCGCAACGTCCGCGGCACCCGCTCGTGGTAACTCGGCCTCGGACGCCGCATCGGGTGTTCGTTTAACGCCTTCGGGCGTGAGGTCGAACGCCCATGACAGCACCAACGCGACCGGGAACCCGATCAACAGGAGCAAGACGACGGTCGCATCGAACCAGCCCGGCAACTCCAGCGATTCTTCAAGGGTGACGGCGACCTGAGCCACCAACCAACCCACGACGGCATAAGCACCGGCTACCCGCGTCACATTGCGGCGTTTGAGTTCTCGAACAATTCCCAGCATGGCGTTTTGCAACAGCCCCGCGATCTGCCTGTCACCGAGTGTACGCACTCAAAACCGTGTTTTGTAGGCGGTTTTGTGTGGCTACCTGGGATAAAGGATCATCTGAGTGCAGGTGAATCTTGCAATCGTTCGACCGGTCAATTCTGAACGTACCTCCGAGGTCCAGACCTGCGTGGTGCGCCCGCGGTGTACACATTCGGAAACGCATGACACAACGCCCTCGGTAGCCGTCGACAGGTGGTTGGACTTGAGCTCGATGGTCGTAAACCCTGTCGCCCCCTCCGGCAACGTAGCCATACACCCATAACCCGCCGCCGTGTCGGCCAGCGTGATCACGGCACCGGCATGCAGGTAGCCGTTCAAGGCGAGGTGTTTTTTCTGAACGTCGATGTGCGCTCGCGCTTCACCTGGTTCCACATGTGTGAGCTCGATCCCGAGCAAACCGGGCAACAGCTCTGCCCCACCTTCATTGTATTCGTTGAGCTCCATTAAAAAGGACTCTCGGTTACCTAGTCGTGATCCAGCGTCCGCAAGGGATGCATGCCTTCGACCATACCCATAAACGGTGGGTAGATGGAATAGCCTACCAACGCCTGCAGCTCCGGCGACAGTGCTCGCACGGTGTCTTTCGACAGCTCCAGCAGATAATTTTCCTGTTGGCGAAGGTAGCCCTCGCAGTATTGGTGTGTGACCGCAAACCGGGCGTTTTCCGAACAATTCTGGCCACCGCCGTGCCAGGTTGTGCCGAGGAAGAACACGACCGACCCACGCGGCATTACGGCCGGTATTGCCTCACCCTCGGCCGGGAACCGGTCGTCGCCCCATCGATGACTACCCGGGATCACGACCGTCGCACCGTTTTGCTCGGTAAACTCATCGATCGCCCAGACGGTGGCAGCGCCGAGTGCTTGCCGCGGCCTTGGCAAACGATAGAAGTTGTCGTCGGTGTGCAATGCCTGCGGCGCCTCTCCGGGCAAGATATTGATGATCTGGCTTTGCGAGAGTAAGAAACCCGGGCGGAACAATTTATCCATCAAACCCAGTATGCGCGGATGCGTTGCGATAGCGTCCAGTGCTCGCGTTTTCGATAACACGTTGTAGACCCGCTGCGTCTGGTGTCCTTCAAAGCTGTTGCGACCCGTATGACCGAACAATGCACTCCCCGCCTGTTTGATCGCGTCACACAACGACTCTGGAATCAGCCGTTCGATAATCACGTAGCCGTCTTGCATTAAGCGCTCGAAGTCCGCGTCGATTTCGGGGCTTTGACGCTCAGGATTGGGCTCTAACTGTTTGTGCGTGCCCGCGTGATCCGCATCCCCATAGGATTGTCGATCAATAATCTTCACCATGGTCTTTACCTCCCGTCACTCGCCTTCGTTTGAACGAGACAATGTCTCGTCGATGCATTGATTGAACGCTGCTAACGCGCCCTCAAACCGCCCGAACGTGAGCTCGTCGTTTGCACCTGTCTGTAGACCCGACTGAATACTCTCACCGATCGTAAAATCTTCGGTAAGCGTGTTCATAGTGATTTCGTGATTCTTGCGCCAGTGCTCGAGATCCTCATCCGACTCCGTCTTGTCAGCGGGCGCCAGCGTACTGATTCGCAGCCGCGTCTGCTGTGCATTTAATGGCTCGGATTGCACCCAGACAAAATGGTCGGACTGCACCAGCCACTGGTTGAGTGGAAAGATCCCGTAGAGGACTTGCGCGTGGTCGCGAATCTGCCAGCTGTCTTGTGGCTGGTCTCTTAGCTCGGTCAGTGTGCGCTTGGCGAGGATCGAGCGAAGATGCGGACCGAACTGTTGGTACGACGACAGGTTATCGAAGAAGAACGGCGCGATCGTATCGCGGTGCGCGACTCGAAAGTGATAAGCCTCGATGCCACCCTCGACCAGGATTTTCCAGTTGGCGTCACACAGCAGCTCGTCGGAATGCACCACTCGGTGATCCGCAGATGAGAACCAGACGAGATCATCGTCGAGCCCCGCCAACCATGACGCAACATCCGGTGATTCGGTCTCCGATGCATTTGCCCACAGCCACCCATTGCGTTCAACACAAGCGATGCGTTTCAGACCCATCGCTTCTTTGTCGATTCCCGGAAACCCCTGCGCCTCGTGCGGCACACCAACCAGCTTGCCCTGGTTGTCCCAGGTCCACGCGTGATAGGGACAGGAGAAACGACGCTTGCACCCGCTGTGCGCGTCCACCAGTCGAGTACCGCGGTGCCGACAGACGTTAAGAAAGGCATGCGCTACTCCCTCAGCATCCCTCGTGAACAGGATGGGCAGGCCAGCCAGGTTTCGACGGACGAATGCGCCGGGCGCGGGCAGCTCGCTCGAATGCACGATGGGCTGTGTCGTTGTGCGGAAGATATGCGTGTGTTCCTGCTCGAACCGCGATTGATCGAAGTAGTGCTCAACGGGACTTGTCTTGACCTCGGGATCAAGAAACGCAGATCTGCTCGCCTGTAATCCGAGCAATTCTTCAGCCAAGGCAATTTCGGTCACACGATCCATAGCTCCCCCTCCACTTACCGATCGGTAAGTGATCATCGCTTACCGATCGGTAAGACGTCAAGTCCATCAATGCTGGGTCGCGACCACGGGACACAGATGTAATACTGTTGCAAAAGATGGAACAGGCGACCAAGCCCTATGGAAGACAGAACCCTGGCGCGCGAAAAAAGCTCACAGGGCACGCTCGATTTTTTCGCAATCGGTGTCGCGACCCTATGCATCTTGCATTGCCTCGCGCTGCCGCTGCTGATTTCGGCGGTGTCTTTGTCGATTCCCTTTGTGGAGAGCGAACTCACCCATAAGGTGCTTGTGATGATCGCCCTGCCGATCAGCCTGTACGCCATTTTTGCAGACGCCAAGCACGGCGGCCGGATTGCGTTCATCGTGACCGCAACAGCAGGTCTCGCATTGTTATTGGGGGCAGCGTTTCTCGAACCTATGGAAGCCCACGAGGAACTTCTGACGACAGCGGGGTCAATATTGCTTGTCGCGGCGCACCTTTGGAGAGCCACACGTGGCTCTGCGAAGGCAGCAACACAAAAGACGTAGTCTCCATCATCTCCAGATACCCACATGCACGCGATTCAGGTCGAAAACGTTCGTTTCCAATACGCCGATGAGCCGGGCGTGGCGGTTGATCAGTTTAGTCTTGAGGTTGGCGAAAGCGTTGCGGTACTCGGTCCATCGGGATGCGGCAAGAGCACATTCCTGCATTTATTGGCCGGGCTACTGTCACCAAAGGCTGGAGCTATCCGACTGCTGGATCAAGATCTGGCCTCGATGAACGCCGCTGCCGTCGATCGGTTTCGGGGCGCAAATCTCGGATTGGTCATGCAACGCCTGCATCTCATCAAGGCGCTAACGGTGCGCGAGAATATCCAGCTCGCCATTAAGCTCGGCAGATCGAACGCCCCCGCATCGACGATCGATGCGCTGCTTGAGCGACTCGACCTCGCCAACGTTGCACAGCAAAAACCTTCAACCCTGAGTCAGGGCCAGGCGCAACGCACTGCCATCGCAAGAGCCCTGGTTAACTCGCCGCGCATCGTGCTCGCCGATGAACCCACCTCGGCGCTCGACGATGCCAACGCCGCGGAGGCCATCGCACTGCTCAAAGCAGTCGTCGCAGACTCCGGTGCTGCCCTGCTGGTGGTAACACATGACCAGCGAGTTCGTGGCGCGCTTGACCACGACTTTGATTTCCCGACATCGTCATGAGCTGGCTGCGCCTTGCCATTGCGAATCTGAACGTTTCGCGCCTGACCTCGATCGTCAACATCCTTTTAATGGCGCTTGGGACTGCAAGTATCGTCGCGCTGTTGTTGGTTGGTGCCCAGTTCTCAGACACGATGTCGCGCGATGCCAAGGGCATCGATCTTGTGATTGGCGCTAAAGGTAGCCCACTCCAGCTGGTGCTGGCGACGGTCTACCACGCTGACTCACCCACGGGAAACATCCCGCTTGAGGCGGCGACACGCTGGGGCGAGGACCGCCGCGTCGCGAAGGCAATCCCCTTAGCACTCGGCGACAGTTTTCGTGGCTACAGGATCGTCGGCACGACGCCTGAGTACGCGAATATTTACGATGCAAGTTTGAGTGCTGGCGATTGGTGGGATGCGCCGCTCGAGGCGGTTGTCGGTTCAGCGGCAGCAGCGACGTCAGGGTTGTCCGTGGGCGCGAGTTTCGAGAGCGCGCATGGACTTGGCGAGGGTGGCCACGAGCATGAGACAGAACCCTACCGAGTGGTCGGTGTCCTCGAACCGACCGGAAGCGTGTTGGATCGTTTGATCCTGACGTCAGTAGAGAGCGTTTGGCTGCTGCACGATGAAGAGCATGGCCATGATGATCATGATGGCGAGGAGCACGAGGGGCCGCACGAAGACGAAGAACATGATCATGACGATCACGAAGAGCACGATCACGAAGAGCACGATCACGAAGAGCACGATCACGA
>CAWUIB010000021.1:0-2441 GCA_963922335.1 uncultured Chromatiales bacterium
GTGGGCCGCGCGCCGCGGTAAGTAGCGCACGCACCGCGGGCGGCGCGGCATCCGGATAATCCGCCGCAGGATCCCCTGTCGCGAGTTCCGCGACCACCTGCGCCAGTGCGTAGACATCATCGGCGGGATACGGCGGATCACCCGCTGCTTGTTCCGGGCTTGCATAGGCGGCCGTGCCGCCGCGCCGTGAGTACTCGATATCGGAATCGATCAGCGTAGCGCTGCCGAAGTCTCCCAAATAGGTAGTGCCGCGACGATCGAGCAAAATATTGCTGGGTTTTATATCACCGTGAACCACGCCCTTCCGGTGCCAATAGTCGAGAGACTCGGCGACCACGCGCACGACGCTGCCCCAGACGTTGAATCCTCTGCTGACCAGGTCACTCGCGTCTGTGCCGTCGATGTACTGCATCGCGTACGCGGGACAGCCGTCTTCGTGCCACGAGAGTGCGCGTACGGTGTGCGGATGGTTAAGTCCGCGAGCGATATGCCATTCGTTCTCGAACGCTGTTCGTGCTTCCAAGCGCTCCGCAGAGGACGGGCAAAGAATCTTCAGCGCGACCGGAATTTGGGCGCGTGTATCTTCAGCGAGCCAGACTTCGGTGTGTGCACCTGCGTGGATTTGTTCGAGCAGCACAAAGCGCGCTGCGAAACGCGCCTGTGGGGTGAATACGGTTTCCTGCATCAGCCACCGTTGTCTGCGCTGTCGCTGGTTCTGCCATTAATGCCGATGTCCGGCGATGATGAGAAACCGGTTTCGACCTCATTCATCTGTCGCAGAAGATCACGCCACTGGTCGTACTGCGACGATGCAGTCCCAGTCAATCGCTGGCTCTGCCCTTCGACCTCAACGACCATTGGTGCTGCCTCATCACCGAAGGAATCTGACAACTCCTTAATCGTCTGCCGCTGCATACGCGCTTCGGCGAGACGCCCGAAACTCGAAAAGAAGACGTTAATGCCGCTGATGTAAGCGTAGTTGCGCAGCGAGCCCCGCGTGCGCCTGACCAGATTGCTGTCGTTGCGATTGCCGGTCGTCGTCTGGGTCGCCGCTGCGACCATCGCGATGCCGGCAAGACCGCGCAACAGCGCCGACTTTCGTAACCGCTGGTATTCGAGTTCGGCCTCGCGAGAGGACTGGCGCCAGCTCTCGTAGGGCAACGCGATACCGAAATAGAAGTTCGCGTAATGCTCGTTCAGCGTGTCCTGAAAGAGCGCATCGTGGTTGCGGATTTTATCCAGCCGTTGCGCCATCGGATCGGAGTCCGCGGGCAACCTCACAACCTCGTACCGCCCTTTGCGATCTTGCTCTACGTATTCGCCGAAAACTTCCGGCGCCATGTCCGCGTAGAAACGCATCCGCGAGACCGTACGTATGTCCTGGATTTCCTCATCCGAGAGCTTGTTCAAGGCCTGATATAAATCGTTGGCTACTTCGTTAAACACGTTCTGATACGGATCGGCCATCCTATCTCGGCGCTTACTGAAGTCTTTTCGATCTGTTCGCGTCGAGTAGCGTTTGGAAAACCAGCGCTTTCCGCGAGAGTCGCGCGCCCAGACTTCGATCTTGACTTTATTACCGTCGGAGTGGCGCACGACACCGCTCACCTGCACATCAGAAACGACTGACTCATTAGGGATCACTCGGATGGCGCCCCAGTGGCCTGTGTCCTGAAGTGTTGTTTTCATGTGGTAGGCGAAGAAGCGACTCTCGGCCTGACGAATATCGACGTCGACCTCATCCGGAGTCTCTTCCACATCCTCCGGCAAGCCTGGGTCAAACACGATCAAGCCAAGATCGAGCAATCTCGATTCGGCGACCACCGTATCCTGCCCAACCAGTTCGACATCCGGCGCTTCATAGCTGCGTGTGGCACAGCCAGCAAGCAGCAACAAGAGCGATGCGATCGTCAGTTTCCGCAAAGCCAGAGGTGTCGAAATTCGTCTTTCAGGCATGTACAAACTCCATTCGTTCGTCTATCGCTTCTTCAGTCCCATGTAATTTCGGTATTCGTCCCAGAGACGTTCACGGATGAGCGGATCTTCCTCGGCCTGGGCCGCTTCCCTGAGCTGTCTTGCAACAACATCATCAGAAGTTGCGGACGGGATATCGCCTGGCGTGCGCTCCTTGATGACGTCATCAGGGATCGTCTGAATGGTCGGGACGCCTCTATCCGCGCTGCCGCTGATCGTGCCGCCTTTTTCGCCACCGCCACCGCTGCCAGAGCCGCTGCCCGCACCTTTACCACCGCGATTGGCCACCACAACACCGCCGCCCGATCCTCCGGCAGAACCATCGCCACCGACTGTGGAGGTATCGCGCTCGACCTGCCCGACCGTTTCTTGCTCTTCAGAAATAACGTCTTCGAAATCTCCGAGGGATTTATCGAAAATCTCATCGAGATCGTCGAGGCCGCCTGGGCCATTGCCCGCTGCGCCGC